>NZ_CP050137.1:810000-2220000 GCF_013344685.1 Sphingomonas sp. CL5.1 | reverse complement strand
CCTGGTCGCGGGCCAGCGTGAGGATCGAATCGCGGGTGATGCCGGGCAGGATCGTGCCGGTCAGCGGCGGAGTGAGGATCGAGCCGTCGTCGAACACGAAGAAGATGTTCATGCCACCCAGTTCTTCGATCCAGCGGCGCTCGGCCGCGTCGAGGAACACCACCTGGTCGCAACCGCGCCGCGTCGCCTCGGCCTGCGCGACGAGGCTGGTGGCGTAATTGCCGCCGCACTTGGCCGCCCCCGTGCCGCCTGGCGCAGCGCGTGTATATTCGTGGCTCACCCACAAAGAGACGGGCTTCACCCCCCCCTTCCAATAGGAGCCGACCGAGGAGGCGAGGACGATATAGAGATATTCCGACGATGGCTTCACACCGAGGAATGCCTCGCTGGCGATCATGAACGGGCGGAGATAGAGCGAGCCGCCTTCGCTCGTCGGTATCCAATCGCGATCGGCGCGGACGAGCGCCTCGACCGAGGCGAGGAACAACTCGTCGGGCAGTTCCGGCATCGCCATGCGGCGCGCGGAATCGCGGAAGCGGCGCGCGTTGGCGTCCGGGCGGAACAGCGCCGCCGAGCCGTCCTCCATGCGATAGGCCTTCAGCCCCTCGAAAATCTCCTGCGCGTAATGCAATACGGCGGTCGCGGGATCGACCGTCAACGCCACGCGCGCCGTCACCTTCGCGTCATGCCAGCCTTTGTCCTGCGACCAGCGCAGGATCGCCATGTGATCGGTATGAACACGACCGAACACCGGGTCGACGAGCCGCGCGGCACGCTCGTTGGCAGGCACGGGATTGGGGCTCGGCTCGAACGCGAAGTCCAGGGTAACCTCCTGTCGATACGGTGCGCGGAAAGGCGCGGTTTGACGGTTGCGATCGGGTAGGCCCGATGGCAATGCCGGTCAACATGGCCGCCTCGATCCAATCCGCCTCCCCGCTCTTCCTGCGCGAACCGGAAATCCGCCGCGGGCTGGAACTGCTCTATTTCGGCAATAGCCACGTCACCCGCGCGATCGATCGCGGGCTGGCGCGGCAGGGACTGGGACGGGCGCACCATCGGGCGCTCTATTTCATCGCCCGCCGCCCGGACATGGCGGTGAGCGACCTGCTGACGCTGCTGGCGATCACCAAACAATCGCTCGGCCGCGTGCTCAACGATCTGGCCGAGCGCGGGCTGGTGGAAAGTCGCCCCGGCGAGCGCGACCGTCGCCAGCGGCTGCTGCGGCTGACCGACGCCGGCCGGGCGCTCGAAGGGGATCTCTACGAGGCGCTGCGCGAGAAATTGTCGGGCGCCTATTCCAAGGCCGGACAGGAAGCGGTGACCGGCTTCTGGGCGGTGCTGGAAGGACTGATCCCGGAAGACGAGCGTGCGCGCGTCGAGGCGCTGCGCCGCTGAAATCCATGCGGTCAGCCGCGCGCGGCTGCCGCCATCTCCTCCCCACGCGCGGCGGCGGCGGCAAGCGTTGCGCGGACCAGTCGATCGAGCGCGCCGTCCTCGTCAAGCACGTTCAATCCGGCGCGCGTCATCCCGCCGGGGCTGGCCACCGCATCGGCAAGCACGGCGGGCGAGCGGCCGTCCGCCTCCGCCAGTGACGCCGCGCCGCGCACCGTGGCGAGCGCAAGCCGCGCGGCATCCGCCTCGCCCAACCCCAGCGCCGTGGCCGCCTTCGCCAGCGCGTCGATGAAGCGGAACAGATAGGCCGGACCGCACCCGGAGAGCGTGGAGGCCGCCGCATATTCCGCCCCCCGCGCCCACATCACCTCGCCCAGCGGCGCGAGCAGCGCATCCACGGTCGCCCGCGTCGCGGCGGAAGCCGAAGGCGCGTTGACCACGCATACCCCCTGCCCCAGCGCGACCGGCAGGTTGGGCATCACCGGCACCGGTGTCGGCCCGGGGAAGGCCCGCGACAGCACCGCCTCGTCCACGCCAGCGAGAATCGAAAGCAGGATCGGCGCCTCGCGCAGCCGCGCGGCATAGCGCGCGGCGGCATCGGCAAGCTGTTGCGGCTTGACCCCGAGCACGACGACATCGGGCGCCCCCTCCGCCGGCAGCTCGCGCGCCTGATGGACGCCGGCGGGCAGCGCGCGATCCTTGCGATTGACGACATGCACGTCGCCCGCCCGCACCGTGCCGCTGTCGATCCAGCGCGCGAGCATCGCGCCGGCCATGTTGCCGCACCCGATCAACCAGAGTCGCATCAGGCTTCGCCCTGCGTCTCGATCAGCGCCGCCGCGATCGCCTCGCGCGGGGTCTTGCCGCCCCATAGCACGAACTGAAACACCGGATAGAAACGCTCGCATTCGTCGATCGCCGTCTCGACCAGCAGTTCGGTCGCGCCGAGCGACATGATCCGCTCGCCGTCCTCATCGCCGTCGATCACCATCGCGTGGCGATAGAGCAGGATTCCGCTCGACGACCAAAGCTCGAAATGGCCGACCCACAATTGCTCGTTGACCAGAGTGAGCGCCTCGTGGATCGCCGCACGGCGCTCCTCGGCTACCTTGACGTCCGGAAAGCAGAGGAATTGCAGGACGCTGTCCTCCTCGCGCCACAGGGCACGCACCTCATATTCGGTCCAGCTTCCCTTTACCGTGGCGCTGATCTCATCGTCATGGCGTTCGCATGGCCAGCCGTGCGCCGTGTAATAGCGCTCCAGCATGTCGAGCGGCGCGGCCGCCTCATGATCGTCTTCGGCTTCGTCAAGCATCATCGCGTCCCTATCGCACGAAGGCCGCCGCGGACGCAAAGCCCGCGACGGCCGGGTCGCGCTAAAATTGTGGGTTGTCTGGCCGGGCGCTCTATCAGCCCTTGGCCTTTGCCGCCTCCAGCTTGTCGAGCCGCGCCTTCAGCGCGTCCGCCTCGTCGCGTGCGGCGACAGCCATCGCCTTGACGGCCTCGAACTCGTCGCGGCTGACGAAATCCAGTCCGCCGATCCACTCCCGCGCACGTTCACGGGCGCCGGCCTGCGCCTCGCGCCCCATCCCGGCGAACGTGCCCGCCGCGCCGTTCACGAACTTCACGAAATCATCGAACATCCGGTTTTCGGACTGCATCAACATAACCTTCCGGCTGGAACTCAGCCGATTACCTGGGATGTATGCGCGCCCGGCACAAGTGTTTCCGCACCGGGATTCAACTCACCGATGCGCAACGTGAGCACGCCGGCAAAGGTGATCCACAGCAGATAGGGCAGCATCAGCCACGCCGCCATCCTGCGGATGCGGGCGAACAGCAGCGTCGTGACGATCGCGACCAATAGCAGCGCGACGAGGTCCGTGAGCGCGCCCCAGATATGATGCGCGCCGAAGAACAGCGGCGTCCAGGCGAGGTTAAGCACGAGCTGGACAACGAACAAGGCAATGGCCAGCCCTCGCCCCCGTGCTCCCCGCGCGTGAAGGATCATCGCCAGCGCCAGCCCGATCATAAGATAGAGCAAGCTCCAGGCGACGGGGAACACCCAGTCCGGCGGCGTGAACGACGGTTTGACCAGTCCCTGATACCATATGCTCTGCGACCCAACCGGCACGCTGCGGCCGGAAAGGAAACCGAGCAGAAGTATCAACGGGACGGTAACCACCGCCCATCGCAGAAATGACAGGCGCAACTGCGCCCTCGACGCCAATCCTCCCACATCGCCTCCCTGTTTTCGGCCCGGATAACGTGCCGTGCGCGGAGGGCGGCGTAAACCATTTATCGCAAGTGGAGGTGGATCATTCCCGGACGGCGGCGATCAGGAATTCGACATTGCCTTCCGGCCCGGTGATCGGGCTGCGCTCGATTCCGACAACATGCCAGCCACGCCCGCCAAACCACGCCGCCACTTCGTCGCAGACGCGCGCGTGGATCGCGGAATCGCGTACGACGCCGCCCTTCCCCACCTCGTCGCGCCCGGCCTCGAACTGCGGTTTGATCAGCGCGAGCGCGCGCGCGCCGGGCGCCGCGAAGCCGAGCGGCACGTCCAGCACCTTCGCCAGCGAAATGAAGCTCGCGTCGCAGACGATGAGGTCCACCGGCTCGGGTACATGCGCGGCGGTGAGGATGCGCGCGCTGGTCTGTTCGTGGACGATGACGCGCGGGTCTTGCCTGAGCTTCCACGCAAGCTGATTGGTGCCACTGTCCACCGCATAGACGCGCGCCGCGCCTCTGGTGAGCAATACGTCGGTAAAGCCGCCGGTGGACGATCCCACGTCGATCGCCACCGCGCCGGTCACGTTCCAGCCGAAATGGTCGAGGCCGTGTGCCAGCTTGATCCCGCCGCGCGACGCCCAGGGATGATCGCGCCCGCGCACATCCAGCGCGACATCGGGAACGAGCTGCTGCCCCGGCTTCTCCACCTTGCGATCGGCGGTGAACACCAGCCCAGCCATGATCAGCGCCTGCGCGCGCGTGCGCGATTCGGCCAGTCCGCGATCCACGAGCAATTGATCCGCACGCACCTTTGCCATGCCCCGCTATCGCGCCTCGTGCGGCTCGTCGCAAGCCACCTTCGGCCGGACGCTGTGGCGATCACGGTATATTGCCTATCAATTTAGTGGAAATATGTTCGCAGGCGAGGTCGTGGGCTGGCCGTCCCCTAGAGCGGCGGTCCACGGCCTCGCCCACGCGGCGAGAAGTGCTCGCCGTGCGGCCATTCTCGTCTGCATCGCGACCGCATGATGGACGACGCTCAGGCGTCCGAAATCGCCGGCTTCGCGACGATGCTGCGCACTCGCTCTCCTCCCCTCGCTCGTCACGGCAAACAGCGATGACTTGTGTATCTCGATCGAGCGCGGGCGGCCCCTGCCAATGGCCCGCGTGGTCGAGGCGCAAGCGGCCCGCACGGCGAGGCGCGGGAATCCTGACACGACAGAGCATCGCCGGCCCCCATCATCTTCCGGGGACGTGAGGTTCCGATCAGATCAGGTCTGGCCGGAAGGATCGTCCGTTTCCGCCGCCGCGCGTTCCCGCGCCGCACGCAGCCTGCGCCATAGCGAGAGGTTGAAGCAACCCAGCGCGACGATCATCAGCACCGTCGCGAGAATCACCCTGGTCCAGCCGCTCATGCCGTCGCGCCGAGCTTCCCGGCGTCATTCCACCGCAGTGTTTTGAGCACGGTATTGACGATATGCTGTGCATCGAGTCCGGCGTCGGCATATTGTGTGTCCGGTTTGTCGTGGTCCTGGAAGCGGTCGGGCAGGCGCATGGTCCTGAGCTTGAGGCCGGCATCGATCAGCCCGGCGTCCGACGCCAGCGTCAGCACATGCGCGCCGAGCCCCCCGATCGACCCCTCCTCGATCGTCACCGCCACCTCGTGCGTCGACAACAGCCGACGGATCAGCGCCTCGTCCAGCGGCTTGGCGAACCGCAGGTCCGCCACCGTGGTCGACAGCCCCTTCGCCTCCAGCGCGTCCGCCGCCTTCAACGCTTCCGCCAGCCGCGTACCCAGCGACAGGATCGCCACCGTCTTGCCCTCGCGCACCACCCGGCCCTTGCCGATCTCCAGCACCTGCGGGACCGCCGGCAGCGCCACCCCCGTGCCGTTGCCGCGCGGATAGCGCACCGCGATCGGCCCCGTGTCATGCGCCACGCAGGTGTGCACCATATGCACCAGTTCCGCCTCGTCGGCGGCGGCCATCACCACGAAGTTCGGCAGCGAGGCGAGATAGGTGATGTCGAAGCTCCCGGCATGGGTCGCCCCGTCCGCTCCCACCAGCCCCGCGCGGTCGATCGCGAACCGCACCGGCAGGTTCTGGATCGCCACGTCATGCACCACCTGGTCATAGGCGCGCTGCAGGAAGGTCGAGTAGATCGCGCAGAACGGCCGCATCCCCTGCGCCGCCAGCCCCGCCGCGAAGGTCACCGCATGCTGCTCGGCGATGCCGACGTCGAACGCACGGGTAGGGTGGCGCTTCGCGAACCGGTCCACCCCGGTGCCCGACGGCATGGCGGCTGTGATCGCCACAATGCGCGGGTCCTTGTCCGCCTCGTCCGCCAGCGCCTCGCCGAACACGTTCTGGTAGGCCGGCGGCCCCGGCGGCGCCTTGGCCTGCGCCCCGGTAATCACGTCGAACTTCTGCACCCCGTGATACTTGTCCGCCGCCGCCTCCGCCGGGGCATAGCCCTTGCCCTTCTTGGTCACGACATGGACGAGGATCGGCCCTTCTTCCGCGTCGCGGACATTCTCCAGCACCGGGATCAGATGATCGAGGTTATGCCCGTCGATCGGCCCGACGTAATAGAAGCCCAGCTCCTCGAACAGCGTCCCGCCCATCGTCATGCCGCGCGCGAACTCGTCGGTCTTGCGCGCGGCATTGTGGAACGGACGCGGCAAGCGCCGCGCGATCCGCTTCATCACCTCGCGCAGCGACAGGAACTCCCGGCTCGAGGCGATCCGCGACAGATATGCCGACAAGCCCCCCACCGGCGGCGCGATCGACATGTCGTTGTCGTTGAGGATCACCACCAGCCGGTTGCCGGCGGCTTCCGCGTTGTTCATCGCCTCATAGGCCATGCCCGCCGACATCGCCCCGTCGCCGATCACCGCGATCGCCTTGCCCGGCGCGCCGCTGAGCTTGTTCGCGATCGCGAACCCCAATGCCGCCGAGATCGAGGTCGACGAATGCGCCGCCCCGAACGGGTCGTACTCGCTCTCGCTCCGCTTCGTGAACCCCGACAACCCCCCGCCCTGCCGAAGCGTGCGGATCCGGTCGCGCCGCCCGGTCAGGATCTTGTGCGGATAGCATTGGTGCCCGACATCCCACACCAGCCGGTCGCGCGGCGTGTCGAACACATAATGGATCGCCGTCGTCAGCTCGACCACGCCCAGACCAGACCCGAGATGCCCCCCCGTCTGGCCCACCGCCGAAATCACCTCCGCCCGCAACTCGTCCGCCACCTGACGCAAACGATCCACCGGCAAACCACGCAACGCCTCAGGCGTCCCAACCGTGTCCAGCAATGGCGTCTCGGGAAAGTCTGTCATCCGGCGTTCCTAACCTACGCGAAAACCGGTGTCGATTGCAGCGGCCGGTGGATCAACCCGCTGCCCGCGCACATGCCGCGCAGATGCCCCGCACCTCGATCACGGGGCGCTCCGGCGAGAAACCCGCGCCTTCCGCCGCCCGGCGCACCGCGCGGGTGAGTTGGTCGTCATCGAGGTGCGTCGTCTGCCCGCACGAATCGCAGACGAGGAAGATGCAGTCGTGCCGGCAATCCGGATGCGCGTTGGCGACATAAGCGTTGGCGCTCTCCACCCGCCGCGCGAGGTTCGCGCCGACGAACAGGTCGAGGATGCGATAGATACTGTTGGCCGCGATCCGCCGCCCCTCGCGCTTCGACACCGCATCGGCGATATCGTAGGCGGATGCGGGCTTGTCGAAGCCGGCGAGCGCATCGAACACGCTGGCGCGCATCGCGGTCCACTGCTCGCCGGAACTTTCCAGCGTATGCTGCGCGGCACGGACCAGATCCTCGCCGCGCGGCTCATGGTGATGATGGGCATGGCCGGGCATGATCCGAAAATAGGCTCGCCCGCCGCGCGGGACAACCCGCCGCGCGCGTCAGTTTTCCGCGCGCCGATTCAAGTCGTGCCCGAAAGCGAGGATGCCGACGCCGATCACCGTCCACAACGCCTCGGCATGGCCGCCATCGTGCGGCAGCGACAGCGCGCCCATCATGATGCCCAGCCCCAGCGACCCCATCGCCAGCGGCATCAGATAGCCGTGATGCATCACGCCGCGCACCAGCGCGATCCCGCCCAGCCCGATCGCCAGCGTCAGCCCGACCTCGTGGAAGATCGGGTTGCCGAGCATCCCGCCGACGGTGGAAAGCATCGCCACCAATACCGCGCTCGCCAGGCAATGCACGACGCACAGACCCGATAGCATGATCGCAAGCCGGTCGAGCAGCGCGAAGCGGCCAAGGCGAGTCGTGTTTCCCATTCGCGAGCCATTTAGCGCCTCCCGCGTCATGTTACAATATCACATTGATAAAATCGCTCCGCTTGGCAGTGTGTATGGGGTGGGCTAGGGCCGGAGCCATGTTGCACCCCACTCCGGGATATGTCTCCACCGCTCGCCCGGCGACGCTCGCGCGCTGGCTTTGGTGCGTCGCCGCGCTGATCGTCGCGATGGTCGTCGTCGGCGGGATCACCCGCCTCACCGAATCCGGCCTGTCGATCACGCAGTGGAAGCCGATCAGCGGCGTCATCCCCCCGCTCAATCAGGCGCAATGGCAGGCGGAGTTCGCCAATTACCAGAAGATCCCCGAATATCAGCAACTCAACCGCGGCATGACGCTCGCCGGGTTCAAGGCGATATATTTCTGGGAATATATCCATCGCGTGCTCGGGCGGCTCATCGGCCTCGCCTTCGCGCTGCCGCTCGTCTGGTTCGCGGTGAAGCGCCGCGTGCCGCGCGGCTATGGCTGGCGGCTGAGCGCGATTCTTGCGCTCGGCGGGCTGCAGGGCGCGATCGGCTGGTGGATGGTCAGTTCCGGCCTGTCGGTCCGCACAGATGTCAGCCATATCCGGCTGGCGGTGCATCTGCTCACCGCGCTGCTGATCCTCGCGACGATCGCATGGACGGCGCTCGACCTCGGCGCGCTGGCCCACGATCCGCTCGCGCGGCCCGCGCGACTGCGGCCATTCGCTCTGCTCGCGCTGCTGCTCCTCGCCGCGCAGATCATGTATGGCGCCTTCACCGCCGGGCTGGACGCCGGCTATGCCTTCGCGAGTTGGCCGCTAATGGGCGATTCGCTGTTCCCCGCCGACGTGCCGATGCTGACCCCGGCGCTGAGCAACGCGGTCGACAACCCGATCGTCGTGCAGTTCATTCATCGCTGGCTGGCCTTCGTCGCCGCCGGCGGGCTGTTCTGGCTCGCGCTGCGCGCCGGGCGACCGACCGGGACGGTCGTGGTGCTGCTCGTCGTGCTTCAGGTCTCGCTCGGCATCGCCACCTTGCTCAGTGGTGTGCAGATCGGCATCGCGGTCGCGCATCAGGCGAACGCCGCGCTGCTGCTGATCGCCTCGGTCGCGGCGGCGCATGCGATCGGCATGCGGCGGCGGTGATCGCGATCGTCCAGTTCACCTGCCCCGACCGGGCGGCTGCGGAGGCGATCGCGCGGACATTGCTTGAGGAACATCTGATCGCCTGCGCCAATATCATCGGCCCGTGCCGCTCGATCTATCGCTGGGAAGGCGTGATCGAGGAGGCGGACGAGGTGGTGATGCAACTCAAGACCATGTCCACCTATGCCCCCGCGGCAATGGCCCGAATCGCCGCACTCCATCCCTATGCGCTTCCCGCGATCGAGCATTGGCCCGCCGAAACCGCGCCCGAGCTGGCCGAGTGGATTACGGCTTCAACCGAGGCGGTAAAATAATACCCGTCACGGATCGCGCGGAAATCTTGACTTCCCGCGCGCCCTGCCGCATTAGCCGCGCGTCGGCGCTGTGCCTTACGGGCACGGCGTCCTTTCGTTTTGATGAGGTCGAACAGCCATGAAGGCGCTGATGAAGACCACCAAGTCGGCCAAGCCGCACGAGGTGGAGAAGAAGTGGCACATCGTCGATGCCGATGGCCTGGTGGTCGGTCGCGCGGCGGTGGTGATCGCCAATGTCCTGCGCGGCAAGCACAAGCCGAGCTTCACCCCGCATGTCGATTGCGGTGACAATGTCATCGTCATCAACGCCGACAAGATCCGCTTCACCGGCAACAAGCTGGCGGACAAGATCTATTACAAGCACACCGGCTATGCCGGCGGCATCAAGGGCGTCACCGCCGCCAAGGTGCTGGAAGGCCGCTTCCCCGAGCGTGTGCTCGAGAAGGCCGTCGAGCGCATGATCCCGCGCGGCCCGCTCGGCCGCCAGCAGATGCGCAACCTGCGCATCTTCGCCGGCAGCGAACATCCGCACGCCGCGCAGAACCCCGAGCCGCTCGACATCGCGGCGATGAACCGCAAGAACAAGGTGGGCGCATAATGTCCGACAATCGCCAGTCCCTCGCCGATCTCGGCGCCGCGCTGAAGCAGCAGGGCGAAGCCGCCGCCGACACGGCCGAAGACAAGGCCGAGGCGTATCTCGCCGGCCAGATCGACGAGCCGGTCCAGCGTGCGCCGCTGCGCGCGCAGGAGCTCGACAAGCAGGGCCGCGCCTATGCTACCGGCCGCCGCAAGGATGCGGTCGCGCGCGTGTGGCTGAAGCCCGGTTCGGGCAAGATCACGATCAACGGCCGCGATCAGGAAATCTATTTCGCGCGCCCGACGCTGCGCCTCGTCATCAACCAGGTGTTCGGCATCACCGAGCGCGAAGGCCAGTATGACGTGGTCTGCACCGTCAAGGGCGGCGGCCTGTCCGGCCAGGCCGGCGCGGTGAAGCATGGCATCAGCCAGGCGCTGACCCGCTATGAGCCGGCGCTGCGTTCGCCGGTGAAGGCCGCCGGCTTCCTCACCCGCGACAGCCGCGCGGTCGAGCGCAAGAAGTACGGTCGCGCCAAGGCGCGTCGCAGCTTCCAGTTCTCGAAGCGTTAAGGCGCGGCGGCTTCGGATTGCGACAAGCGATCCGAAGATTTGCCACGGAAGATTGAGGCGGTCCGGCGACGGGCCGCCTTTTTCGTTGCGGGTTACATCCTGACGATCCGCGCGCACAGTCGCTCCGCCTCCGCCTCGTCGTGCGTGACGAGCAACAGCGGCAGCCCGGTTTCGTCGCGGACACGCTCGATCAGTCGCATCGCCTCCTCGCGCCGCGCCGGATCGAGCGAGGACAGCGGCTCGTCGAGCAGCAGGAAATCCGGCCCGGACAGCAATGCCCGCCCGATCGCGACGCGACGCGCCTCTCCACCGGACAGCGCGCGTGGCCAGCGATCGAGCAGATGCGCGATGTCGAGCGACTCCGCGATCGCCGCCAACCGCGCCTCGTCCCTCGCGCCGTAAAGCAGGTTGCGTCGCACATCGAGATGCGGAAACAGCCGCGTGTCCTGAAACACATAGCCCGCGCGCCGGCGATGTGGCGGCACCTCCACCCGCGCCACGCGATCAAGCAACAGGCGGCCGTTGACGCGGACATGACCGCGATCGGACCGCAGCAGGCCGGCGATCATATCGAGCACGCTGGTCTTGCCCACGCCGGATGCCCCGACCAGCGCCACCGCGCGCTCCTCCGCCGCGAACGTCACGCCGACCATCGCCTCGCCGCGCCGCAGCGTCACGTCCACGTCAAAGGACATGCACGCCCCGCCCCGCCCGTCGCGCGAGCCATTCCGATGCCAACAGCGCGACAAGACTGATCGCAACCGAGATCGCCGCCAGCCGCCACACGATCGCGTCGCCGTCCGGCCGCTGGAGCGCGGCATAGATCGCGAGCGGCAGCGTCTCCGTTTCGCCGGGCACGTTCGAGACGAAGGTGATCGTCGCGCCGAACTCACCCAGCGCGCGGGCGAAAGCCAATGTCGCGCCGGCCAGCACACCAGGCCAGCACAGCGGCAGCGTCACCGTGCGGAACGTGCGCCAGCGCCCCGCCCCCAGGGTGCGCGCGGCATTCTCCAGCCGCCGGTCGACCGCCTCCAGCGACAGCCGGATCGCGCGCACCGCCAGCGGCAGCGCCATCACCGCCGCCGCCACCGCCGCGCCCGTCCAGCGGAACAGCAAGGTGACGCCGAACCAGCGCTGGAGCGGCTCGCCCAGCGGCCCGCTCGGGGCGAAGGCCAGCAGCAGCACCCAGCCCGTCACCACCGGCGGCACGACCAGCGGCAGATGGATCAGCGCGTCGAGCAGCGTCCGCCCGGGGAACCGCCCGCGCGCGAGGACATAGGCGAGCACGAAAGCGACCGGGAGCACCGCCAATGTCCCTGCCCCGCCGACCAGCAGCGAGAGGCGGACGATCGGCCAGACACTTTCCGCCATCAGGGCCGCGTGAAACCGAAGCGCGCGAAGATCGCCCTGCCCCGCGCGCTCAACAAGAAGCGGCGGAAGCTCTCCGCCGCCGGATTGAGCGACGCGGCGAGCCGCGCGACAGGATAGCGGATCGGCGGATGGCTCGACGCCGGAAAGACGCCGGCGACCCGCACTTTCGCCGAAGCATGTGCGTCGGTCGCATATACGATGCCGAACGGGGCCACGCCGCGCTCCACCAGCGCCAGCGCCGCGCGGACATTCTCGGCGCGCACGACATGCGGCGCGACCGCCGCCCATGCGCCGAGCCTCTCCAGCGCCACTTGCCCGTATTTCCCGGCCGGCACGGCGGCGGGATCAGCCATCGCAACGGGTCCCCGCGCCAACATGGTTCCCAGCGAGCCCACGGTCAGCCGGGTGCGTCCGCGCGCCGGCTCGACCACCACCAGCCGGTTGCCGACCAGATCTGCGCGCGTACCCTTCGCAAGCAGCCCCTTCGCCGCTAGCGCATCCATCCATTCCTCGTCCGCCGAAACGAACAGGTCGGCGGCCGCGCCGGCCAGCACCTGCCGCGCCAGCGCGGAGGAAGCGGCAAAGGAGACCGTCGGCCGCGCATGGCCGGCGCGCGCCCATTCATCGGCGGCAGCGTTCATCGATTCCTGTAGCGAGGCCGCGGCGAGCACCAGCGGCCCCCGGTCCTGCGCCGCCGCCGGCAAGACGAACGCGGCGAGAAACAGGGCGGCAAGGGCGATCAGGCGGCGCATCACCAACCGATCGCATCCCGTCACCGCAGGCACAACCGCAATCCGACGATTTCCCGGCGCACCGCGTCATCCGGACGCGCGAACGGCCGGAAAGCAGGCTTTGCTTCCCGGCCGTGGTCCCCTCCGAAATCCGATCAGGCGGCGGCGAGCGGCCGCTTCGCGCGACGGCGCATGGTGGCACCGACCAGACCAAAGCCGGCGATCATCATCGCCCAGGTCGCCGGTTCCGGCACGCTCCCGGCGATGCCAGCGATGCCGACCGTCAAGCCGTGCCAGTTCTCGGTCGTGTCGGTGAAGCTGATGCTGGTGAAAGTGCCGGTGAACTGGACGATGCCGTGAAGCTCGCCGTTCCCGGTGAAGCCGGTCGACGTGACGTTCGCGAAAGTCCCGCAGCCCCAATAGCCGCAGCCCTCGCTGATCACGGTGAAGGGGTCGCTGGTGGTGAACGTATTGCCGTTCCAGCTCACCAGCGCGAGATAGGGATCGGTGACGGCCTTGCTGAAGGTGATCGTCTTCGTCCCGCCCTGGTTGAACTCGACGATATCGGTGGTTCCCGGCGCGTTGGCGACCGAGCCGCCGGTATAGGGCGCCGGGGTGCCCTGGGTCCAGTAATTGGTGCCCGCGCCGTTGACCTGGGCCGTGGCGAAGCCGGTGCCATTGATCGAAACGCCGACGGTGTCCGACCCTACGGTGATCGTCCCGTTGGCATAGGTGCTGTTGTCGGTGCTGGTGAGATCGGCCCAATTGACCGTCGTGGCCGCAGAGGCCGCGCCACCGATCGTCACGGCGGCTACAAGCGCCACGCCGGCGACCATCATCCCCTTGACCATTTCATCCTCCGAGTCTGGCTTTTGTCGATCTTAGCGCAAAATTAACCGGAAAGGCAGGGATCAACGGAGATAAATCGGCGGGCGGAATCCAAGCTCGTCGTCCCGAAATGAGACACAACAGTCAGCGCCCGCGCATCACTCTCACCCCTCGTCGCCCATGCGCAGCGCGGCGATGAAGGCTTCCTGCGGAATCTGCACGGAGCCGTATTCGCGCATCCGCTTCTTGCCTTCCTTCTGCTTTTCCAGTAACTTGCGCTTGCGCGTGATATCGCCGCCATAGCATTTGGCGGTGACGTCCTTGCGCAGCGCGGCGATCGTCTCCCGCGCGATCACCTTGCCGCCGATCGCCGCCTGGATCGGGATCTTGAACAGGTGGCGCGGGATCAGGTCCTTGAGCCGCTCGCACATGCCGCGCCCGCGCGTCTCGGCCGATCCGCGATGGACAATCATCGAAAGCGCATCGACCGGCTCGTTGTTGACCAGCAGCGACATCTTGACGAGATCGCCCTCGCGATAACCGATCTGGTGATAGTCGAAGCTGGCATAGCCGCGGCTGATCGATTTCAGCCGGTCGTAGAAGTCGAACACCACCTCGTTGAGCGGCAGTTCATATGTCACCTGCGCGCGGCCGCCGACATAGGTGAGGTTCTTCTGGATGCCGCGCCGGTCCTGACAGAGCTTCAGGATCGAACCGAGATATTCGTCGGGCACGTAGATCGTCGCCTCGATCCACGGCTCGGCGATCGTCTCGATCTTGTTCGGATCGGGCATGTCGGCGGGGTTGTGCAGCTCGATATGGCCGCCGCCATGGGTCAGCTCGATCTGATAGACCACGCTCGGCGCGGTGGTGATGAGATCGAGGTCGTATTCGCGCGTCAGCCGCTCCTGGATGATCTCCAGATGCAGCAGACCGAGGAAGCCGCAGCGGAAGCCGAAGCCGAGCGCGGCGGAGGTCTCCATCTCGAAGCTGAACGAGGCGTCATTGAGCCGCAGCTTGCTGATCGATTCGCGCAGCTTCTCGAAATCGTTGGCGTCGACCGGGAACAGCCCGCAGAACACCACCGGCTGCACTTCCTTGAAACCGGGCAGCGCCTGCGCCGCCGGGCGCTTCGCATCGGTCAGCGTGTCGCCGACGCGGGCCTGCGCCACATCCTTGATCTGCGCGGTGATAAAGCCGATCTCGCCCGGCCCGAGATCGGTGAGTTGCTCGATCTTCGGGCGGAAGCAGCCGACGCGATCGACTAGATGCTGCGTCCCGGCCTGCATGAACGTCACCTGCTGGCCCTTGCGCAGCACGCCGTCCACGACGCGCACGAGGATGACGACGCCAAGATACGGGTCATACCAGCTATCGACCAGCATCGCCTTCAAGGGCGCGTTCGGATCGCCCTTCGGCGCGGGGATGCGCTCGACCACCGCATCGAGGATCTCGTCGATGCCGATGCCGGACTTGGCGGAAGCGAGGATCGCGTTCGAGGCGTCGAGGCCGATGATGTCCTCGATCTCATGCCGGACCTTCTCCGGCTCGGCGGCGGGCAGGTCGATCTTGTTGATGACCGGCACGATCTCATGGTCGTGCTCGATCGACTGATAGACGTTGGCGAGCGTCTGCGCCTCCACGCCCTGCGCCGCGTCCACCACCAGCAGCGCGCCCTCGCACGCGGCGAGGCTGCGCGACACCTCATAGGCGAAATCGACGTGCCCCGGCGTGTCCATCAGGTTGAGGACATGGCCTTTCCACTCAAGCCGCACGGTCTGCGCCTTGATGGTGATGCCGCGCTCCTTCTCGATCTCCATGTTGTCGAGCACCTGCGCGGACATCTCGCGGTCGGATAGGCCGCCGGTGCGCTGGATCAGCCGGTCCGCCAGCGTGGACTTGCCATGATCGATATGCGCGATGATCGAGAAATTGCGGATGCGGTCGAGCGGCGTGGTCATAACGGATGCGCCTCTAGGCGGGGTAGCGACGGGCGTCAAAGGTGACGCTGGCGACTCGTTTCGGGTGGTGTTAAGCCGATGGGAACATTACGGGCCGCATCGTTCTGGCCGCGCCGTGGGAATGGCGCCTTCGGGGGAGTTGAAAATGTTGGGTAAGTTCGCCTTGATTGCCGCCGGTTCGGCGATCGCATTGCTTGCGTCATCGGCCGACGCGCAGAAGCTCGCCAAGGAATCCGCCGGCCAGCGCCTGCAGGAGCAGACCGCGAACGACGTGCCGCATTGCTCGCGCAAGCTCGGCACGATCTCGATCGTCGACGGCGACGATCCGCGCCCGTGGACGCAATACAGCCTCGCCGCGCCCTCCAAGCTGCTGAAGGTGCTGGTGCAGCGTTCGGGCTGCTTCAACCTCGTCGATCGCGGCAGCGGCCTGCAGGCGGCGCAGCTCGAGCGCAACATCGGCTCCGATCTCGGCCTCCAGCGCCGCTCGAACGTCGGCCAGGGCCAGATCAAGGCGGCCGATTACGTGCTGGTCGCAGAAATCCAGGGCGCCAATTCCAATGTCTCCGGCGGCGGCGGCGTGGGCGCGATCGGCGGGCTGATCGGCGGCCGCTTCGGCGCGCTCGCGGGCGGGCTGCGCAGCAAGAAGATGGAGGCGAACACCGTCCTCTCGATCACCAACGTCCGCACCACCGAGACGATCGCGACCGCCGAGGGCTATGCCGCGAAGAACAACCTGACATTCGGCGCCGGCGGCGGGTCCGGCTTCTTCGGCGGCGGCATCGCGGCGGTCGGCGGCGGCTACGACAATACCGATATCGGCCGGATCGTGACGCTGTCGTTCATCCAGGCCTATTCGAAGATGGTCAACGAGCTGGGTCTCGTCCAGCCCGGCCAGCAGGGCACTGCGGAAGCCTCGCCGACCAAGACCTATACGGCGCAAGGCCCGGTGGCGATGCACGCCAGCGCACTCGCCTCGGCCAAGACGATCCGCACGCTGCCGGCGGGCGCGATCGTCTATCCCACCGGCAACAAGAACGGCCTGTGGTGGGAAGTCGCCGACGAGAACGACAATGTCGGCTGGGTGCTCAACACCAGGCTGGCGCCGTCGAAGTAAAGTCTTTCGGAGCGTTGCCCGGCAATGATCGGGCGACGCTCTGGAGCTATGCCGCCTGCGCCATGCCGATCGCGGCGAGCACCGCCTCGTAGCGCGCCTCGCCTGATCCGCTGATCATCTCCCAGCGCACCCCGCGCCGGTCCAGCTCCGCCTTCGACAGATCGAAGAAACGCTGGCGATCCGCCGCGCTGCCGAACATGCGCGTGCCGTCCTCGATCCACGGCAGGTCGATATCGAACAGCAGATAGAGGTCGGCGGGATTGTCCCACCGCGCGAACCACGGGTCGCGGCGGCCGAACATCATGTCCGCCCACACCGCGCTCATCAGCGCATCGGTGTCGACGATCACCGGGAACCGCCCCTTGTCGCACGCCGCGCGGACCTGAAGATCCTGCGTATGCGCGATCATCACCAGATCGGACATGGTGAGATCGATGCCGTAGCGCTCGCAATAGGTGCGCCCGAACTCCGCCACCACCGGCGTGCCGAACTCCCGCGCGAGCCGCGCGGTGGTGGTCGACTTGCCCGTGCTTTCCGGGCCGTGCAGGCAGACCGTGCGCAGCGTCATGCGGGCAGCGGCACGGTCGCGGTGGCGCGATTCCCGGCGCGGCGCCAGTCGAACAGGCCCCAGCAGGCCAGCGCCAGATAGATCACGTAAAGCCCCGCAAATAGATACAAGCCCTTCGCCAGATACAATGGCACCGAGGCGAGGTCCACGACGATCCAGATCACCCAATTCTCGATCCGCCGCCGCGCCATCAACAATTGCCCGGCGACGCTGGCGATGGCGATCGCGGCATCCCACCACGGATAGGAGGCATTGGTGAAACGGTGCATCGCCGCCCCCCAGGCAAGCGTCGCGGCGAGGCAGCCGGTCGCCCAGGCGATCCGCGCCGCGCCGCTCATCCGCTCGACCACCACTTCCCCGCTACGCTCGCGCGAATGCAGCCAGTTGACCCAGCCATAAGCATTGGCGGCGACGAAGAAGCACTGGAGCAGCGCATCGCTGTAAAGCCGCGCCTCGAACACGACGAAGCCGATCAGCACGACCGAGCCGATCCCGGCCGGAAACGTCCACACGCTGCGCCGCGCCGCCAACGCGACGCACGCCACCCCCAGCACCGTCGCGACCGTTTCGAGCATCGACATCGCTCCGCGATAAGCGGCTTGCCCTCACTCGCCAAGCGGTTAGCATCCGGTACAGCAAGGAGAGACGCCATATGCGCCACGTCGCCGTGATCGGTTCGGGGCCTGCGGGCTATTACACCGCCGAGGCCTGCCAGAAGGCGTTCGGAGAAGGCGTGCGCGTCGACATCATCGATCGCCTGCCGGTGCCCTATGGCCTGATCCGCACCGGCGTCGCGCCCGATCACCAGTCGATCAAGGCCGTGTCGAAGCGGTATGAGGCGACCGCGCTCAGCGACAATGTCCGCTTCGTCGGCAATGTGACGGTGGGGCAGGACGTGTCGATCCCCGAGCTGCTCGACCTCTATGACGCGGTGGTGCTGGCGACCGGCGCGCCGCACGATCGCCCGCTCGGCATCCCCGGCGACGATCTTCCCGGCGTGATCGGATCGGCGGCGTTCGTCGGCTGGTATAATGGCCATCCCGATTTCGCGCGCCTCGATCCGCCGCTGGGCGGCCCCGGTGCGGTGATCGTCGGCGCGGGCAACGTCGCGCTCGACGTGGCGCGCATCCTCGCCAAGACGGGCGAGGAGTTCGCCGGCTCGGATATCGTCGGCCATGCGCTCGCCGCGCTGGAACCGCACGGCATCCGCGACATCACCATACTGGCCCGGCGCGGCCCGCACGAGATCGCGATGACCCCGAAGGAACTGGGCGAGCTGGGTCATCTCAGCCGCGCCACCCCGCTGGTCGATCCCGCCGACCTTCCCCCGGCAGATGCCGACGCGGCACTCGATCCCGGGCTGCGCAAGTCGGTCGGCCATCTGCGCGCCTTCGCGGGAAACGCGCCTGCCGCGCCGGTCTCGATTCATTTCGATTTCTTCGCCATGCCGGTCGCGATCGAGGGCGACGGCAAGGTCGAGCGGGTGATCGTCGAGCGCACCCGCCTCGACGATAGCGGCCGCGCGACGGGCACCGGGGAGACCTATGCCATTCCCGCCGGTCTGGTGGTGAGCTGCATCGGCTATCGCACCCCGCCGATCGAGGGTGTGCCCTATGACGCGAAGCTCGGGCGCTTCGCCAATGACGAGGGGCGGATCGCGCCCGGTCTCTATGCGGTCGGCTGGGCGCGGCGCGGGCCGACCGGGACGATCGGCACCAATCGGCCTGACGGTTTCCTGATCGCCGAGCGGATCGGCGCGGACACCGCCGCCGACAGCGCAAAGAAAGGCCGCGCCGGGCTGGACGATCTATTCTCGGCGCGGGGGGTGGATGTCGTCACCTTTCGCGACTGGCAGGGCATCGAGCAGGCCGAGATCGCCAACGCGCGCGACGGCGCGCCGCGCGAAAAATTCACCTCGCTCGATGCGATGCTCGCGGCGCGCAAATAGACCGCTTGCGCGCCACGAAGCCGCTGGCTATAGGCGCGCCTCCAGCGACCGGTAGGCCCCCGAGAAACGGCCGACGACCGGTACTCCGTCGGGGAGTAGCTCAGCCTGGTAGAGCACTGCCTTCGGGAGGCAGGGGCCGGAGGTTCGAATCCTCTCTCCCCGACCATTCCAGCATCAGATCAGGGGACAGCCGCCTTTCCGGCAAACGGGCAGGAGCCGGTTCCCGCTGTGTCATGCCGCGGAGACAATCGCCGCCGAGCGGGGCTGGCCCGCCACCGCTTCAGACGATATCCGCGCGGCATGACGCGGCGGAAGCAGGTACGACGACGGGTCGTGGGGCGAAGGAAACGGCAGGCCACGCCGCTCATCGACTTCCTGATTCCGGGCGGTTTCGCATTATTCGTCCTCATCCTGTGGTTCGCCACGGCGAGCCGGCCCGACAAGCCCGCGCCGAAGAAGCTGACGATGGATGAGGCGCGCGCCGCCAATGCCGCGATCCCGTTCGTCACCGACACGCCGACGCCGGCGAAGCCGTTCCATTTCCATGGCGGCCCCGCCGCGCGTGAGCAGGCGGTGCGATGCCTCGCCACCGCCGCGCTGTACGAGGCGGGCGGTGACCGGCGCGGGCAGCGCGCCGTGATGCAGGTGGTGCTCAACCGCGTCCGGCTTGGCGGCTATCCCGGGACGGTCTGCGGCGTGGTCTATCAGGGCGCGGCGCGGCCGACCGGCTGCCAGTTCTCCTTCACCTGCGACGGCTCGCGGACGCGCCGCCCCGAACGTGCCGGCTGGGCCGCCGCGCGCCGGGCCGCGCAGCGCGCGCTATCCGGCTATGTCTTCCGCCCGGTCGGCACCGCGACCCATTACCATACCGACTGGATCGTGCCCTATTGGATCGGCTCGCTGGACAAGATCGCGCAGGTCGAGAGCCACATCTTCTACCGCCCGCGCCAGCGATAGCCGGGTCAGCCCATCCTCGCGCCGACATGCGGCTCGCCGCGCGCCTCGGCGAAGCGGGTCTGGCGCATCCGCTCGGCATAGCCGGCGCGCTGGCTGTCGCTGCGCTCGGCATGGCAGGCGGGACAGCTCACGCCCTCGACATAGCCCGACGAGGCGCGATCCGCCGAACTCACCGGACGGCGACAGCCACGGCACAGCGCATGGCTGCCGGTTTCCAGACCGTGGACCACCGTCACGCGCTCGTCGAACACGAAGCATTCGCCTTCCCACAGGCTCTCCGCCGCCGGCACGGTTTCGAGATATTTCAGGATGCCGCCCTCGAGGTGATAGACCTCGTCCACCCCTTCCGCCTTCAGGAAGGCGGTGGCCTTCTCGCAGCGGATGCCGCCGGTGCAGAACATCGCGACCTTTGGCGCCGCGCCATCGCCGAGCAAGGCGTCGCGCTGCGCGCGGAACCATGCGGGAAAGTCGCGGAAGGTCGGCGTGCGCGGATCGACCGCGCCGCGGAAGGTGCCGACCGCCACTTCATAATCGTTGCGCGTGTCGATCACGATCGTGTCCGGCGCGGCGATCAACTCGTTCCACGCCTCGGGCGCGACATATTGGCCGACGTCGCCGAGCGGGTCGATGTCCGGCTGGCCCATCGTCACGATCTCGCGCTTGATGCGCACCTTCATGCGATGGAACGGCAGCGCCGCCGCGCGCGAGACTTTCGGCTCCAGCCCGGCGCATCCCGGCAGCGCGCGGATGTGCCGCAGCACCGCCGCGATCGCCGCGTCGCCGCCGGCGATCGTGCCGTTGATCCCTTCGCGCGCGAGCAGCAGCGTGCCCGCCACGTCGAGCGACCGGCAGAGATCGAGCAGCGGCCCCCGGATCGCCACGCAATCCTCGAACGGCGTGAAGCGATAGAGCGCCGCGACACAGATCGGCAGGTCGCGGGAATTGTGGTCTGCTGCTGGCATGGCGGGCGGAGCCATAAAGGCCCCGCCCCGATTCCGCTACTGTCGTGCCGGGCCGGCGACCACCACCCCGCCCTTCATCACCAGCCCGATCCGCCGCACCGCGCCGATATCCGCCGTCGGATCGCCATGCACCGCGACCAGATCGGCCAACATCCCCGGCTTCACCGCGCCCAGCTTCGCGTCCAGCCCGAACCAGCGCGCATTGCCCCAGGTGGCGGCGGTCAGCACCTGCGCCGGGGTCATGCCGCCCGCCACCATCAGCTCCATCTCGCGCGCATTCTCGCCATGCGCGAACACGCCGACATCGCCGCCCATGCACATGCGCACGCCCGCCCTGAGCGCGAGCCGGAACGCCTCGCGGGCGAGCTTCACGCTGGCCGGCGCCGGCTCGGCCCCGTTCCAGCCGCGATAGCGCGCGACCGAATCC
This sequence comes from Sphingomonas sp. CL5.1, assembly GCF_013344685.1. Taxonomy (NCBI): domain Bacteria; kingdom Pseudomonadati; phylum Pseudomonadota; class Alphaproteobacteria; order Sphingomonadales; family Sphingomonadaceae; genus Sphingomonas; species Sphingomonas sp. CL5.1. The sequence goes on along the minus strand of NZ_CP050137.1, from coordinate 2,198,627 downwards.
GAGGCGGCGAGCGTCGGGCAATAAGCGATGCCCTTCGCCGCCATCGCGGCGAAGATCTCCGGCGTGCCGCCATAGCCGTGCTCGATCGTATCGACCCCGGCGGCGATCGAGCGGCGCATCCCCTCGGCGGTCGCGGCATGGATCGCCACCGGCCGCCCGGCGTCATGCGCCGCCGCGACCGCCGCCCTGATCTCCTCCGCGCTCAGCGTCGCGCGGCTGTCCTCGCCGGGCCGCCAGCGATAATCGGCATAGAGCTTCACCCAATCCGCGCCCGCCGCGATCTGCCGCCGCACCTCCGCCACGACCTGATCCGCCCCGGAGGCTTCCGCCGCGCCCTGCGGGATCGCGACGCCCGGCTCGAACCCCTTCGGCCCGTAAGCGCCGAGCGCGACGATCGCCTTCGTCGCCACCGACAGCCGGGGGCCGGGCACGATCCCCTGCTCGATCGCCTGCTTAAGCCCGACATCGGCATAGCCGGCGCCCTCCGTGCCGAGATCGCGCTCACTGGTGAAGCCGGCGAGCAGGGTCGCGCGCGCCTGCGCCACGGCGCGCGCGGTGCGCAGCGCCAGCGGCTCGTGCAGCACCTGATCGTCCCAGCTCGTCTGGTTATAGGGATGGAGGAACAGATGGCCGTGCCCCTCGATCATCCCCGGCATCAGCGTGTCGCCGGGCAGCGCCAGCACCTCGGCATCCGCCGGCGCGGCGAGATCGGGGCCGACCGCGACGATCGTCTCCCCCCGCACCAGCACCTGCCAGCCGGGATGGCGCTTGCCGTCGACCGGATCGAACACCGCATCGGGCTTGATGAGCACCGCCGCGCCGGAGCCTTCGGCCATCGCGTTCGCGCCGGCCGATCCGAGCAGCGCCGCCATCATCAGCGCGATCAGGCGCATGGTCTTTCCCCCGTTATTTCGTTACCCGTTCGCGCATGGATATAAGCCTTCGTCCCCTGCTCCTAGCCCCGCTTCTGCTCTCGCTGACCGCCGCCACCACTCCCGTGGACGCGGACATGGCGCGCTGGCGGGCCGAAGCGGCGCGGGTGACGATCACGCGCGACGACTGGGGCATCCCGCACATCCACGGCGAGAGCGACGCCGACGCGGTGTTCGGCATGATCTACGCGCAGGCGGAGGACGATTTCCCGCGCGTCGAGGCGAATTATCTCACCGCGCTCGGCCGCAGCGCGGAGGCCGATGGCGAGGAGGCGATCTGGGCCGATCTGCGCCAGCGGCTGTGGGTCGATCCGGCGGCGCTGAAGCGCGACTATGCCGCCAGCCCGGCGTGGCTGCGCGCGCTGATGGACGCCTGGGCCGACGGGCTGAACTATTATCTCGCGACGCACCCGCAAGTCCGCCCGAAGGTGCTCACCCGGTTCGAGCCGTGGATGGCGCTGTCCTTCACCGAAGGCAGCATCGGCGGCGATATCGAACGGGTCTCGCTCAGCGAACTGAAAACCTTCTACGGCGACCCGACCCCGCCGACGCCGGAGGAGAACGGCAGCGTGCCGCGCGAGCCTTCGGGATCGAACGGCATCGCCATCGCGCCGAAGGTCACCGCGAACGGCCATGCGCTGCTGCTCATCAACCCGCACACCAGCTTCTATTTCCGCTCCGAAGCGCAGATGACGAGCGACGCCGGGCTGGACGCCTATGGCGCGAGCACCTGGGGCCAGTTCTTCATCTATCAGGGCTTCAACGCAAAAGCGGGGTGGATGCACACCTCCTCCACCGTCGATAATGTCGACGAGTTCGCGGAGAAGGTGCGCAAGGCGGGGGACGGCTACGTCTATGCCTATGGCGCCGCCAGCCGCGCGGTGAAAAGCGAGCGGGTGACGCTGCGCTACCGCCGCGCGGACGGCTCGATCGGCGAGCGCGGCTTCACCATCTGGCGCACCCATCACGGCCCGATCGTCGCCACGCGCGGCGGGCGGTGGATCGCCACCGCGTTGATGTGGAAACCGGTGCCGGCGCTTGAGCAGAGCTACCTGCGCACGAAAGCGACCGATCTCGCGAGCTTCATGCGGATCGCCGAGCGCAAGGCCAATTCCTCCAACGACACATTGTTCGCGGACAGCAAGGGCGAGATCGCCTTCCTGATGCCGCAGTTCATGCCGCTGCGCGACAATCGCTTCGACTACACCCGCTCGGTGGACGGCAGCGATCCCGCGACCGACTGGAAGGGGCTGCACGCGCTCCCTTCCTTGCCCAACGTGCTCAATCCCGGCACCGGCTGGGTGAAGAACACCAACGACTGGCCGTGGAGCGCGGCCGGGGCGGACAGCCCGAAGGTAGCGGATTTCCCGCGCTACATGGACCAGACCGGCGGCAATGCGCGCGGCGCCCATGCCGACCTGCTGCTAACCGGCAAGAGCGGCTGGACGGCGGCGAAGCTGCGCGACGCGGCGTTCGACAGCTACCTCCCCGCCTTCGCGAAGCTGATCCCGCAACTGGTCGCGGCATGGGATGCGCTCCCCGCCGCCGATCCGCGCCGCGCGCGCCTTGCCGGGCCAATCGCGCTGCTGCGCGGCTGGGACTATCGCTGGGGCTATGATTCCACCGCGACCAGCCTCGCGGTGTTCTGGGGCGATCACCTGTGGCGCGAAGTCGGCAGCTTCGCGCAGGTCGAGCGGATGAACGTTCCCGATTATATCGCAATGAAGGTTTCGCCCGACGTGCGGCTCGATGCGCTGGCGGCGGCGGTGGCGCGGCTGACCGGCGATTTCGGCGGCTGGCGGATCAAATGGCGCGAGATCAACCGTTTCCAGCGGCTCGATGACGCGATCAATTCGCATTTCGACGATAGCGCGCCGTCGATCGCGGTTCCCTTCACCTCCGCGCAATGGGGCAGCCTCGCCTCGTTCGGGGCGAAGCCGTGGCCGGGGACGAAGCGTTATTACGGCACCAGCGGCAACAGCTTCGTCGCGATCGTCGAGTTCGGCCCGCGCGTGAAGGCGACGGCGGTGATGGCCGGCGGCCAAAGCGGCGATCCCAGATCGCCGCATTTCGCGGACCAGATCCAGCGTTATGCCGACGGGCAGCTACGCCCGGTCTATTTCCATCCCGACGAATTGAAGGGGCATGTCGAGCGGCAATACCGCCCCGGCGAGCGGCGCTGACCTCACCCGGCGGCGGCGAGCAGATCGGCGAGCGATGCCGGCCCGACGCCGCGCCGGGCGAGCTCTCCCAGCACGCGATCCCACCAGCGCCAGAAGAGCGCGAGATCGGCGGCATCGCGGACATAAGGCGTATTGCCAGGCACCAGCGATGGCGAGTGGAAGGCGAAGTTGAGCACCTCCGCCCCCTCCCCCAGCGCAACCGCGATCGCCTCCAGCGCCTCCGCGACGGGCACGCCCTCCGGCGTCAACGGCACGCGCGAGAGCAGGCGCGCGCGGGCGCAGATCCCGAGCGCGCGCGGGATCGCACCGAGCCGGGCGTGGAGCCGCGCGCCGTGGCGGCGCAGCGCGCCGGTGAAGACGGTCGAGAGCGGCAATTCGACCAGCCCGGCCTCGCGCCATGCCGCGCCGCCCAATAAGGTGAAATCCGGCCCACCCTGCGCGCGATAGTCGAAGCCGGGACGCATCGAGCTGTCGAGGCGATAGCCGTGCCGCGCCAGCAGCGCGAGCATCTCCGGCGATACGCCGTAGCGGCCGGCGCGGAACGCGATCGGCCGCGCGCCGAACCTCGCCGCGATCGTGTCGGTCAGCGCGACGAGCTTCGCCTCCAGCAGCGCGGACGGCAGGTTGCCGGCGAAGGAAGCAGCCGGTGACAGCGGCTCCTCGAACGGCGGGTTGACCCAGGGATGAAGCTGCGCACCGATCGCGGCGCGCAGATCGGCGGCGACCACCGCGCGCAGCAGGTCGACTGCGGCCGGATCGGCGGCGACCGGGTGATCGATGAAGAAGGTGAGCGCCGCCCCCCCGTCCGACAGGCGGCGATGCGCCCCGGGCAAGGCGGCCAGCGCGGTCACATCCCGCGCCGCGCGCGCAAATGGCGCGGACCAGTCGAACTCTTCCTCGGTATCGACGAAAATCGTGTAGCGCGGGCCGAAATCCGCCGGCCAGCGCACCAATGCTGCGGCATCGGGCGGCGGCACGCGCCAGCGTTGCGGGACGATCGCGGGCGCCGTCACCGTCGTCAGTTCGTCGATGCCTGCCCCATGTCGCCGATCAGGCCCGTCGGCAGGCGGAGAGTCAAGCGCTCCGCCCCAATCACCAGCGCGCCGCGCAATTCGGTCGCCAGGTTGCGCGCCAGCCGGATCGCGAAGCCGGTGCCGAGCAGCGGCGCGCCCGGCATCTCCACCTCACGCTCGGCGTCGAGCGTCAGCAGCGTCGCCTCCGGCACGGCGGCGAGCGCGCGCGGGCGGGTGATGTCGATCGCCACCACCGTCTCCTCCGCGCGCGCGGCGATCGCCAGCTTCTCGTCTTGCGCGGCGCTGGCGACGAGCGCGGCGACCAGCCGGCCGATCAGCCGCTCCGCGATCCGCGCGTCGCACGCGAGCGCGATATCCGGCGACACCGGCGCAAGGTCGATCGCGCAGCCGCGCAGCCGCACCAGCGGTGCGAGATCGTCCAGCGTGCGCGACAGCAGCGGGGCAAGCGCCACATTGTCCTCGCGCAGGTCCAGCGCGTCACCCTCGATCCGCGCGGCCAGCTCCAGATCCTCGATCGCCGCGACGAGATCGCCGGCATGGCCCCGGATCGTCGCCGCACGCTGGCGATAGACTTCCGGCACGGGGCCGAGCATCGCCGTCTCGATCAGTTCGGAGAAACCGGCGATCGCATTGGTCGGCGTGCGCAATTCATGCACCAGCCGCCGCAATCCCTCGACGCCGCCCGATTCGGTGCCGCGCCCGATCGCGCCCTCGTCGACGCGCGGGCGCCGCGCGCCGCCCCGGAAGCCGATGAAGCGGCCGGTCGCGGGATCGAACATTGGCACGCCGGAAATGCGCCAGTCGCCGGCCAGCGCAGATCGCCCGCCGATGCTGAGCCGCGCGTCGCGGAATGCGGTGCGGTGGCGGAACGCCCCGCTCGCCACGCCGTCGACCTGCGGCTGGCCATCCGCGCCAGGGAGCAGGAAGCCGATCCCGATCACCGCCGCGCGCGGCGCCGCGTCGATCCAGCGGATCACCCCGGTCGAATCGGTTTCGAAGCTGAAACGGTCGATCGCGCGGTCCTCATCCGCCTCCTCGCGGCTCGCCAGCGGCTGCTCGCGATGCTGCTGGCGGAACGCCGCGATGCGATCGACCAGCGCCGCGATCTCGAAGCCGCCGCCGGGCGCCGCAGCAGGCTCGTCGTCGAGCACATCGGCGACCGGATCGGAGACCAGCGCGACGACGGGCGACGGCGCCTCCGCAACGGTCGGCTCGACCTCCGGCGTCGCGATCTCCGCGCCGTCATAGCCGAGCGCGAAATCCGTCGCGCCGAAGCTCTCCAGCGCGCGGCCCACATCGGCGCCGAGATCGTCGCGATGACGCAGCACGGCGCGCCCGGTGGGGCCGAGCGCGGGGAGCAGGGAGCGCCATTCGGCATCGCCGAGCCGCGCCGCGCGCAACACGGGCGCGGCCACCGCCGGCTCGTCCTCCGCGAAGATCGCGACCAGCCCGGCCGAGGGAGTCGCCAGCGCCAGCGCGCGCGCGGTGGCGGCGCGCACCGCCACCGGGACGCGCCCGCGCAAGCCGCGCAGGTGATCGAGCACCTCGCCGCTTTCCTCGATTCGCCCGCGCGCGAGAAGGTCCGCGATCTGCCGGAAAGCCGCCTGCGCGCCGAACGGCGTGGAGGCGTCCGCGGCGAGAACGGTCTTCAGGCTGTCGTCGAATCGCACCGCTGTCATCCTTGCCGGCGGGCGACTTTTCCGTCGCCGGGGATCGCCTGATTAATCCTCATCCCGTCTTCGCGAAACAGTAGATTTTGGCACGTCGCAATGTGGGACAATTGCGTTTGCGCGCAATATTCCTATGGATACCTCAACCAAATCGCCATGAACGTGCGTGGCGACAGGCGGAGAATGACGTGCTCGATCGGATCGACAGGCAGATACTGGCTTATCTTCAGGAAGACGGGCGGATGACCAACGTCGAGCTCGCCGATCGCGTCGGCCTCACCGCGCCGCCATGCCTGCGGCGGGTCCGCGCGCTGGAGCAGGCCGGGGTGATCCGCGGCTACCACGCTGATTGCGATCCCGCGCAACTGGGTTTCCCGATCACCGTGTTCGCGATGGTCAGCCTCAGGAGCCAGGCGGAAGCCGACCTCGCCGCGTTCGAGGCGCATGTCGCCGCGCTGCCCGAGGTGCGCGAATGCCATATGCTGAACGGCGAGATCGATTTCGTGCTGAAGATCGTCGCCACCGATCTGGAGAGCTTCCAGCGCTTCCTGACGACCCACCTCACCACCGCGCCGAACGTCGCCAGCGTCAAATCCTCGCTGACGATCCGCAGCGCCAAGTCCGCCTCGGGCGTGCCGATCGTCGACTGAGGTTCGCGGCGGCGGGCAACAAAAAGGGCGGCGCGACGGCCGCCCTTTCGTTTTCGCCCGTCGCGTCGGTCAGGCCGCCGGGGTGGACAGCGCCGTGAGCCAGAAGGAGGCGATGTCGGCGCGCGGCGCGCCCTTCACCGCTTCGAACGCCGCCTTGGCGCCGGCGGTATCGCCGGAATTGGCGAGCGCGATGCCGAGGTGGGTGTTGACCGCATCGGCGTCCACGCCGCCCTTCTGCAGCGCGACCTTATAAAGCTCGATCGCCTTGGCGTAATTTCCCGCGCCGAGATGCGCGTCGGCGGTGCCGGCGGCGAGCTTGCCGTTGGCGGCGGCCTTCGACTTGGCGTCGAGCGGATCGAGCGAGCCTTCGTTCGCGATCGACTGCTTGGCGACGCGATAGAGATCGTTCGCCGTGACCGAATCCGCCGGCAGCTTGCCCGCCGCGCGGCCTTCGTCGATCACCGACTTGCCCTCGTTCGGCAGGCCGAGATCGATCGCATATTGCGCGTAGATCTCGTAATCGAACTGGTCTGCCAGCGCCTTCTCGCGGCGGAGCAGGCGGAACAGGTCGACCTTCTGCGCCTTGTCGAGCGTCACGGCGCTGCCCTGCTGGATGCCATAGACGAACACGATGTCGCGCCAGTTCTTCGCGCTCGGATAAGCGGTGATATAGCGCTTCATCCAGCCGATCGAATCCGGGATCAGGCGCTTCTGCAGCGTCTTGGCCATGGCATAGCGATAGAGCTGCTCGTCCGGTTTCTGGCCGGCGGCGATCTGCGCGTCGATCGCCTTCTGGAGATCGGCGGAGCCGCCGGCGATGTCGCCGCTCTCCATCTTGATCTTCACCATCTGGAGCGGAAGGTTGGGATCGCTGTAGCCGAGTTGCTGCGCGCGCTGGAAGAAGGCGATCGCCTCCTGCGGCTGCTTGGCGTTGGCGGCGATGATGCCGCGCTGATAGTTGAAGCGCGCCTGATCGGCCTGCGGCGTGCGCGGGTTGGCGATCAGCGCGTCGAGCGGGCCCTTGATCTTGTTGTCGTCGATCTGCCCGCTGGGTGACTGGCCGACCGCGAGCTGGAGCTCGAACACGGAGGCGATATATTTGTCGTCATCGGTCTTGGCGGCGGCGGAGACCTGCTGCACCAGCGGCGCGGCGGTGGCGTAGTCCTTCGCCTGGATCGCGGCCTGCGCCTTGGCGGCGAGCGGCTGGACGTCCTTGCTGAGCTTCAGCGGCGGCGTCTTGGATTCCTCCGCCTTCTTTTCCTTGGCGGCGGCCGGCGTCACGAGCGCGATGCCGCCTGCGCCGGAAAGGAGGGCGGCGGCGATCGCGGCCCGGTAGATGCTTTTCATCGCGTTATTCTCTCCGTTCTGGAAGGCGCGCGGGCGCCTCCGCGCCGCTCTACCTTCCTGCCCCTGCAGGTTCAAGAAACCCGGTGTTCCCTGACGTCAATCCGCTGAACATGGATTGAACGCCTTCGGTTCCCCCGATAGGCGCTGGCGCCATGATCGCCGTGATTTCCCCCGCCAAGACGCTGGACTATGCAACGCCCCTGCCCGCAATGGCGACCACCGCGCCGCGTTTCGCGGGGGAGGCGGCGACGCTGGCGAAGGCGGCGGCGAGGATGTCGCGCAGGCGGCTCGGCGAACTGATGCACATCTCGGACAAGCTCGCCACGCTGAATGCGGAGCGCTTCCGCGCCTTTGAAACGCTGCCCGAGCGGCCGGCGATCCGCGCCTTCGCCGGCGACGTCTATACCGGGCTGGAAGCCGCGACGCTGGACGAGGCGGCGATCGACTTCGCGCAGGATCATCTCAGGATGCTGTCCGGGCTATACGGCCTGCTGCGACCGCTCGACCGGATGCGCCCCTATCGGCTGGAGATGGGCACGCGCTGGTCGCCGCGTCGCAAGAAGCTGACCGACTGGTGGGGCAGGCGCATCGCCGACGCGCTGGCGGGCGATATCGCGGCGGAGGGATCGGCGGTGCTGCTCAACCTCGCCAGCCAGGAATATTGGGCGGCGGTGGACGGGCTGTTGCCGGACGGCATCCGCGTCATCAATGTCGATTTCCGCGAGGCGAACGACCGCTTCATCAGCTTCCACGCGAAGAAGGCGCGCGGCATGATGGCCCGCTGGCTGGTCGAGCATCGCATCGCGGACGCGGACGCGATGCGCGGGTTCGACAGCGACGGCTACGCCTTCGACGCCGCTGCGAGCGAGCGCGACAGCTGGACCTTCCGCCGGCGATGAGCGCGGTCGTCATCGGCGCATCCGGCGGGATCGGCGGCGCGCTGGCCGACGCGCTGGAGGAGGAAGGAGAGATCGTCCTCCGCCTCTCGCGCCCCGAAATCGACGTGACCGACGAGGTGACGATCGCCGCGGCGGCCGCACGCGCCGGTTCGCCGGAACTGGTGATCGTCGCGACCGGCATTCTGCACGAGGACGGGCGCGGCCCGGAAAAGGCGCCGGGCGATCTCGATCCGGCGTGGCTCGCGCGGCAATATACCGTCAACGCAATCGGCCCGGCGCTGGTCGCGAAGCATTTCCTGCCGGTCATGCCCAGGGCGGGGCGCAGCATCCTCGCGATATTGTCCGCGCGGGTCGGCAGCATTTCGGACAACCGGCTGGGCGGCTGGCACGGCTATCGCGCATCCAAGGCGGCGCTCAACCAGCTCGTCCGCACGCTGGCGATCGAGGACCGGCGGCGCAACGATCGCGGCATCGTCGTCGCGCTGCATCCCGGCACGGTCGATACGCGGCTGTCGCGCCCTTACCTGCAATCCGGCCGCGACATCCTCGCCGCCGACCGTGCCGCCGTGCAGTTGCTCGACGTCATCGACGGTCTCGCGCCGAAGGACAGCGGACGGCTGTTCTCTTGGGACGGGACGGAAATCGCTCCCTGACGGATATTTAATCTTCGCGTCACGCCGCAGCGATTCTTTCTCGTGCATTACAGGCTCCGACGCCGACAGACGTCGCACGAAACGGAGTGATGCAATGATGAAGTCCGCGATCCTCGCCGCCATTTCCGCCGCCGCGCTCGCTTCGGGCGGGATGGCCTATGCGCAGGCCCCGGCCGCGAAGGCGACCACCGCCGCCAAGACCACCGTCGCGACCAAGACCACCACCGTCACGAAGCCGGCGGCGACCACCGCCAGGGCCACCGTCGCCAGGACGACGCATGTCGCGCGCAAGGCGACCACCACGCCAGCCGGCCGCATGGTCACCACCAAGACCTCGACCGGCAAGACCATCACCTACAATTGCTCGAAGACGGGCAACGCCAACAAGAAGGCGTGCAAATAATCCTCATCTGATCCCCCGAGCCTTCGGGGTCGCCACGCCACCCCCACGCGCGCATACGCGGGCGCGGGGGTGGTCAGCGCTTTCGCGGTCGGCTAGGGTTCGTCATCGAAACGACACAACCCGAAAGCGCTGATTCTTGACCGACGAGATTCTCCTCGCCGACCCTTCGGACATTGCCCCCATCTCCATCGTCGAGGAGATGAAGACGAGCTATCTCGATTACGCGATGAGCGTGATCGTCGCCCGCGCGCTGCCGGACGTGCGCGACGGGCTGAAGCCGGTGCATCGCCGCATCCTGTTCTCCGCGAACGAGAGCGGATTCGCGTGGAACCGGCCGTATCGCAAGTCGGCCCGCATCGTCGGCGACGTGATCGGTAAATATCACCCGCACGGCGACACCGCGATCTACGACGCCCTCGCGCGCATGACGCAGGACTGGTCGATGCGCGCGCCGCTGATCGACGGCCAGGGCAATTTCGGCTCGATGGACCCCGATCCGCCCGCCGCGATGCGTTACACCGAGGCGCGCCTCGCCAAGATCGCGGATTACCTGCTGGGCGACCTCGACAAGGATACGGTCGATTTCCAGCCGAACTATGACGGCTCCGAAAGCGAGCCGCAGGTGCTGCCCGCGCGCTTCCCGAACCTGCTCGTTAACGGCGCGGGCGGCATCGCGGTCGGCATGGCGACCAATATCCCGCCGCACAATCTCGGCGAAGTGATCGACGCCTGCCTCGCCTATCTCGACAATGGCGCGATCACCACGGAAGAACTGATGGAGATCGTGCCGGGGCCGGATTTCCCGACCGGCGCGATCATCCTCGGCCGCGCGGGCGCGCGCTCCGCCTATGCCACCGGGCGCGGATCGATCATGGTGCGTTCGCGCCATGTGGTCGAGGAAGGGCGCGGCGACCGGCGCTCGATCGTCCTCACCGAAATCCCCTTCCAGCAGGGTAAGAACGCGCTGGTCGAGAAGATCGCCGAGGCCGCCAAGGACAAGCGCATCGAGGGCGTCAGCGACATCCGCGACGAATCGAACCGCGAGGGCGTGCGCATCGTCATCGACCTTAAGCGCGACGCGACGCCGGAGGTGGTGCTGAACCAGCTCTGGAGGCACACGCCCGCGCAATCGAGCTTTCCAGCCAACATGCTCGCGATCCGTGGCGGGCGGCCGGAGATGCTGGGCCTGCGCGACATCATCCAGGCGTTCGTCCAGTTCCGCGAGCAGGTGATCACCCGCCGCGCCAAGTTCGAACTGGCGAAAGCGCGGGATCGGGCGCACATATTGCTCGGCCTCGTTATCGCCGTCACCAACCTCGACGAGGTGGTGCGGATCATCCGCGGCTCCCCCAGCCCGGCGGAGGCGCGCGCGGCGCTGCTCGCGCGCGAATGGCCAATCGCGGAGATCGCGCCCTATATCCGGCTGGTCGAGGCGATGGACGCCGAGGTGACCGGCGACACCTATCGCCTGAGCGAGATCCAGGTCCGCGCGATCCTCGACCTGCGGCTGCATCGCCTGACCGCACTCGGCCGCGACGAGATCGGCGCGGAGCTGGAGCAGCTCGCCGCCTCGATCGCGGAGCTGCTGGAGATCCTCGCCAACCGCGTGAAGCTCTATGCGGTGATGCGCGAGGAGTTCGCCGAGGTGCGCGCCCTGTTCGCCACCCCGCGCCGGACGGAGATCGCCGCCGCCGCCGACGGGATCGAGGACGAGGACCTGATCGAGCGCGAGGACATGGTCGTCACCGTGACCATGCAGGGCTATATCAAGCGGACCCCGCTGGAAGCGTTCCGGGCGCAGGCGCGCGGCGGCAAGGGCCGCAGCGGCATGGCGACCAAGGACGAGGATGTGGTGACGGAGCTGTTCGTCACCTCCACCCACACGCCGGTGCTGTTCTTCTCCACGCTCGGCAAGGTCTATCGCTACAAGGTGTGGAGGCTGCCGGAGGGCGGGCCGGCGACACGCGGGCGGCCGATGGTCAACCTGCTGCCACTGGCCGAGGGGGAGACGATCTCCACCGTCCTGCCGCTGCCGGAAGACGAGGCGGAATGGGGCAAGCTCCACGTCATGTTCGCCACCGCCAGGGGCAACGTGCGCCGCAACAGCATGGACGCCTTCACCAACGTTCCCTCGAACGGCAAGATCGCCATGAAGTTCGAGGGCGAGGATGAGGACGACCGCTTGATCGGTGTCGCGCTGCTCGACGAGGAGGACGACGTGCTGCTCGCCACCCGCCACGGCAAGGCGATCCGCTTCCCCGGCAACGACGTGCGCGAGTTCCAGAGCCGCAACTCCACCGGCGTGCGCGGCATGAAGCTCGCGAAGGGCGACGAGGTGATCTCGCTCTCGATCCTCCACAAGGTCGGCGTGCGCGATCAGGACGAGCGCGAGGATTATCTCCGCCACGCGCCGTGGAAGGGCGAGGATTCGGAACGCGCGCCGCGCGCGATGGACGACGAACGCTTCGCCCATCTGGCGGAACACGAGCAGTTCATCCTGACGGTGTGCGCCAACGGCTATGGCAAGATGTCGTCGGCCTATGAATATCGCCGCACCGGCCGTGGTGGCCAGGGCATCACCAATATCGACAATATCGCCCGTAACGGTCTCGTCGTCGCCAGCTTCCCGGCGACCAAGGCGCAGCAGCTCATGCTCGTCACCGATCAGGCCAAGATGATCCGCATCCCATTGGGCGACCTGCGCGTGATCGGGCGCGGATCGGCAGGCGTGCGGCTGTTCAACGTGGCGAACGACGAGCATGTCGTCTCCGCCGCGCGGATCGAGGAAAGCGAGGAGGAAGGCGAAACGCCGGAAACCGAAGCGACGGGCGAGACGGAATGACCGCCCGCCCGTCCGTCGCGTACAAGGTGCTGACCGCCGACCAGATGGCGGCGCTGGAACGCGACGGTCGTTTCGCGGGCGCGCCGGTGGACGTGGCGGACGGCTACATCCATCTCTCCACCTCCGGCCAGCTCACCGAAACGGTGGACAGGCATTTCGCCGGGCAGGACGACCTGCACGTCGCGGCGGTGGACCTCACCTCGTTCGGCGCGTCGCTGAAATGGGAGAAGTCGCGCGGCGGGCAGGATTTCCCGCATCTCTACGAACCGCTGCTGCTGGAAACGGTGATCGCCTACGGCCCGCTGGAGCGCGAGTCGGACGGCACGGTGAAGCTGCCGGTGGCGGGATAAATATCCGCCCGACCGACGAAACCTATCCTTCGCCCGCGTCCACCACCGCGAGCAGGAAGCCGTCCCACTTCTTCTCCCCGACCGTCTGGATCGCCGTCGCGGTGAGGCGCGGCTCGCTCGAAACATAATCGAACAGCGCCCGCGTGCCCCGAATGCGCGGATCGGTGCTGGCGGCGTCGAGCACCCCGCCCTCGCGGATCACATTGTCGACCACGATCACCGTGCCTGGCCGCGACAGGCGGATCGCCGCGCGCACATAGGCGACGTTGTTCTCCTTGTCGGCGTCGATGAAGGCGAGGTCGAACGGCCCCTCCAGCCGCGCGATCGATTCGAGCGCCGGGCCGGTGATGACCTCGACGCGATCGCCGACCCCCGCCGCCGCGAGATTGGCGCGCGCCACCTCGGCATGATGCGGATCGATCTCCAGCGTCACGACGCGGCCGCCCTCGCCCACCGCGCGCGCCAGCCACAAGGTCGAATAGCCGCCGAGCGTCCCCACCTCCAGCACGCGCCGCGCGCCACGGATCAGCGCGAGAAGCTGGAGCAATTTCCCCTGCGGCGGAGAGACGTCGATATCCGGCAGGCCGCCCGCCGCGTTGGCGGCGAGCGTCGCGCCCGGCGCCTCATCCGCGCCGAGCAGCTTTTCGCCGATGTAACGGTCGACCGCCGCCCAGCGCGCGTCCTGCGGCTGGGTGCGCTCGACCATCGGGCTTACTCCTCGCCCTTGTAGATGCGGACGAGCTTGTCGAGCATCGCCAGCGCCTCGCCGCGCTCGCGCTGGAAGGTATTGCGGCCGATGATCGAGCCGTTGCCGCCGCCATCACGGATGTCGCGCGCGTCCTGATAGACCGCGTCCGCGCCCTTCGCCGCACCGCCGGAGAACACCACGATCCGCCGCCCCGCGAAGCTGCACTGCACGACGTGCGCGACACGCTTGGCCTGCGTGGACCAGTCGCCGCCCTCATAGGCCTTCTTCGCGTCGGCCTGCTCGATATGGTCGGTCGGCAGCTTCACCTTGATGATATGCGCGCCGAGCAGCGCCGCCATGTGCGCGGCATAGGCGCCGACGTCGAGCGCCAGTTCGCCCTCCTTGGAGAGCTTGCCGCCGCGCGGATAGGACCACACGACCGTGGCGAGGCCGACCGACTTGGCCTGCGCCGAAAGCTCGCGCAATTCCTCCATCTGCTCGAACACATGGTCCGAGCCGGGATAGATGGTGAAGCCGATCGCGGCGCAGCCCAGCCGCAGCGCATCGTCCACGCCCGCCGTCACCGCCTGGTCGATGCTGGTCGCCCAGCTATTGGAGCTGTTGCACTTCAGGATCGTCGGGATCTGGCCGGCGAACGTCTCCGCCCCCGCCTCCAGCATGCCGAGCGGCGCGGCATAGGCCGACAGGCCGGCGTCGATCGCGAGCTGGTAATGATAATGCGGGTCATAGGCCGGCGGGTTGACCGCGAAGCTGCGCGCCGGGCCATGCTCGAAGCCCTGGTCGACCGGCAGGATGATCAGCTTGCCCGTGCCGCCCAGCTTGCCCTGCATCAGGATGCGGGCGAGATTCGCCTTGGTGGCGGGCGAATCGGATTCATACTTGTCGAGAATGGCCTTGACCGTCGGCGTCATCGCTTACCCCTGAGTGCAACCAACATATTCCAGAGCCTGTTAGCCGGGGGGGCCGCGCGGCGCCAGTAGGGATTGGTATTGACCGCGACGAGGCGAGCGGGCTTCCTTCTCGCGCAGGGAACCGGGGAAGAATGAGGATGCGCCGAGCGTCAATGGTATTGCTGGCGCTGGCCGGCGCGGCGCTTGCCACGCCCGCCCCGCTGGCGCTGGCGGAGAAGGCGCCGCGCGTCGGCGAGCCGGCGCCCGATTTCGAGCTGACGCTATTCGCCGGCGACAAGGTCAGGCTGTCGGAACTGCGCGGCAATGTCGTCGTGCTCAATTTCTGGGCGACATGGTGCGTGCCATGCCGCACCGAACTGCCGACGCTGAACGCTTTCTATCAGGTCACCCGGAAGCACGGCCTGCTCGTGTTCGCGGTGACCACCGAGGATTCGGTGCCGCTCTACAAGCTCAAGCCGCTGTTCGAGAAGCTCGCCATTCCGGCGGTGCGCCGGGTGAAGGGGCCGTATGCGGTGATGGGCGGCGTGCCGACCAATTACGTGATCGATCGCGCCGGCGTAGTGCGATACGCGAGCGCTGGCGCGCTGGACCTCGATACGCTCAACGCCGTGCTCATACCGCTTCTGAACGAGCATCCGCCGTTATGAGCCCCCCCGCGCCCGCCAGCGCGCGGGCATAGGCATCAAGATCGACGTTGCCGCCGGACAGGATCACCAGCATCCCCGCTTCCGCCGGGGCCTTGCCCGCCAGCACCGCCGCGAGCGCCACCGCGCCGCCCGGCTCCACCACCAGCCTCAGATGCTCCGCCGCCCAGCGCTGCGCCGCCGCCACCTCCTCCTCGCTGACCGCCACGCCCTTCGCATCGCGCCGCGCCAGCACCTCGAAGGTGAGCGGCGATACCTCTCTGGTCTGGAGCGCGTCGCAGGCGGTCGGCGGAGGATTGGGGCCGACCGGCTCGATCCAGCTCGCCTCCAGGCTGCGCGTCATGTCGTCCCAGCCCTCCGGCTCGACGATCGTGATCCGCGCGTCGGGCAGCGCGAGCGCGATCCCGGCGGCAAGCCCCCCGCCACCGCACGGCACGACCGCATGGACCGGCGCGCCGAGGCCCGCCTCCTCCATCTGCCGCGCCGCCTCGATCGCGGCGCTGCCCTGGCCCTCGATCACCCACGGATCGTCGAAGCTCGGCACCAGTGTCGCGCCGCGCGCGCGGGCGAGTCGCCCGGCGATCGTCTCGCGGCTTTCGGTCGCGCGGTCGTAATCGACCACCTCCGCGCCCAGCGCCAGCGTCGATTCGCGCTTGGCGCGTGGCGCGTCGGCCGGCATCACGATGGTCGCGGCGATGCCCAGCCGTTTCGCCGCCCAGGCGATTCCCTGCGCATGATTGCCGGAGGAGAAAGCGACCACGCCACGCGCCCGCGCCTCCGCGTCCAGCGCGGTCAGCCGATGCCATGCGCCGCGAATCTTGAACGCCCCCATCGGCTGCAGCGACTCGGCCTTGAAGGCGATCGGCACATGATTGATTTCATGGACGAAAAGCGGCGTCGGCGGCAGGATCGCCGCCACCTTCGCCGCGGCGTCGCGCACGCCGGCGCGGGTTGGCTGTCGTACAATTGTCACGATCGATCCTGCGTCATTGGAATCCACTTTACATTCGGGTCCGGCGACCCTAACTCGCCCATCCGCTGCCCCATGGGACTTCCAACCGCAAGGCAGCTTTTTTCGCTCGACGCCGAAAGGCAATTGGAGGTCCCTTGAGTTGCACCAGCATCATAGCGCGCTGGGGCTAGCTGCCCCCTCGATCGTTCCCGCCAACACTGTCGGCGGAGCCATTGACATTGCGAAGCAGAAGCCGGTCCAGCCGGTGACGCTTGTTCGTCCGCACGCAGCCGCGCGGGCCGCCCGCTTCTTTTCGGAGAAGTTTCCGGGCCGCTCGATGTATGCGGTGAAGGCGAACCCCAGCCCCGAGCTGATCGCGACGCTGTTCGAGAATGGCATCACCCATTTCGACGTCGCCTCGATCGCCGAGGTGCGGCTGGTCGCGCGGACCGCGCCCGGCGCCACCCTGTGCTTCATGCATCCGGTGAAGGCCGAGGAGGCGATCGCCGAGGCCTATTTCACGCACGGCGTGCGCGTGTTCAGCCTCGACAGCCTCGAGGAGCTGGACAAGATCACTCGCGCGACGAAGGGCGCGGACGATCTGACGCTCTGCGTGCGGCTGCGCGTGTCGTCGGAGCATTCCAAGCTCAGCCTCGCCGCCAAGTTCGGCGTCGCCGCGCATGAGGCGAAGGCGTTGCTGATGGCGACCCGCCAGGCGGCGGACGCGCTCGGCATCTGCTTCCATGTCGGCAGCCAGGCGATGACGCCGGAAGCCTATGCCGAGGCGATGGAGCGCGTGCGCCACGCGATCGTCGATGCGGCGGTGACGGTGGACGTGATCGATGTCGGCGGGGGCTTCCCCTCCTCCTATCCGGGGATGGAGCCGCCGCCGCTGGAGCGCTATTTCGAGACGATCCATCGCGCGTTCGAAAGCCTGCCGGTCAGCTATTCGGCCGAGCTGTGGGCGGAGCCGGGCCGTGCGCTCTGCGCCGAATACAGCTCGCTGGTGGTGCGCGTCGAGAAGCGTCGCGGGAACGAACTGTATATCAACGACGGCGCTTATGGCGCGTTGTTCGACGCGGCGCATATCGGCTGGCGCTTCCCGGTCGCGTTGCTGCGCGAGCCGGAATCGACCGTGCGCGATCACCCCTTCTCCTTCTACGGCCCGACCTGCGACGACCTTGATCACATGGTCGGGCCGTTCCTGTTGCCGGCGGACGTGCAGGCGGGGGATTATATCGAGATCGGCATGCTCGGCGCCTATGGCGCGGCGATGCGCACCGCCTTCAACGGCTTCGGCTCGGACGAGACGATCGTCGCGACCGATGAGCCGATGGTCTCGCTCTACACCGTCGTGGAGCCAGAGGTCGCGAACAACGTCGTAACGCTGTAACGTCCGCAGGACAGGGTTTCGGGCGACGGTGCGCTTCGCGCGCCGTCGCCCTTGGGGTTTCCGCGTCCCCTTCAATGACGACGGCATCGCATGCGGGAGTTTCCCATGACCGACACGCTCAACAAGACCGCCGCCGCCCACGCGCCGATCAACGACACGCGCAAGGCCGAACTGCTGTCGAAGCAGGTGAAGCATATCGACATCAAAAGCTTCGACGCGCGCCCGATCGTCGATGCAATGGCGGACATGAGCTTCACCAGCCGCGATCTCGGCCGCGCGACGAAGATCTACAACCAGATGCTGGCGGACAAGGATTGCACCGTCTGCCTGGTGATCGCCGGCTCCACCTCGGCGGGCGGCTGCATGGACCTCTATGCGGAGCTGATCCGCAACAGGATGGTCGACGTGGTGGTCGCCACCGGCGCGACGATCGTCGACATGGATTTCTTCGAGGGCCTCGGCCACAAACACTATCAGGCGCAGGAAATCCCCGACGACGACACGCTGCGTTCGCTCTACATCGACCGCATCTACGACACCTATATCGACGAGGAGCAGCTTCAGGACTGCGACTTCACGATCAACAAGATCGCCAACGAGTTGGAGCCGCGCGCCTATTCCAGCCGCGCTTTCATCCGCGAGATGGGCCGCTACCTTTCGGAGCACGGCAAGAAGGAGAACAGCCTCGTCAAGCTCGCCTATGAGCATGACGTGCCGATCTTCTGCCCGGCGTTCGTCGATTCGTCGGCGGGCTTCGGGCTGGTGAAGCATCAGGTCGATCGCGCGAAGGAGGGCAAACCCTATCTGATGATCGACGCGGTGGCCGATTTCCGCGAGCTGACCGAGATCAAGATTCAGGCCGGCACCACGGGCCTGCTGATGATCGGCGGCGGCGTGCCGAAGAACTTCATCCAGGACACGGTGGTCTGCGCCGAGATCCTCGGCCACGAGGATGTCGAGGTGCATAAATACGCCGTGCAGATCACCGTCGCCGACGTGCGCGACGGCGCCTGCTCATCCTCGACGCTTCAGGAGGCGGCGAGCTGGGGCAAGGTCAACACCGGCATCGAGCAGATGGTGTTCGCCGAGGCCGGCTCGGTCATGCCGCTGCTGGCGTCGGATGCCTATCATCGCGGCCTGTGGAAGGATCGGCCCGAGCGCCGCTGGGCGAAGCTGTTCGCCTGAGCGGCACGCGACCAGCGCAAGCTGGCCGCGAGACCGCGAATGGCCGGCCGGCGCGGCCATTGGCCGCGCTCGCCGCCCTACCCGAACACCCGCGCCAGGCTCCGTTCCAGCATCACGAACTGCCACAGGGTCCGGCCGTGTTCCTCACGGCCGGCGCGGTGCGCCTCGGCGAGCCGGGCGAGGCGATCGAGGTCGAACCAGCCGGTGTCGGCCAGCACCCGCGACGTCGCCAGCGCCGCCGCGCGATCCGCCAGCGGGCCGCGGAACCATGCGCCGACCGGCGTGACGAAGCCCATCTTCGGCCGGTAGAGGATGTCGCGCGGCAGATAGCGCTCCATCGCCTTCTT
The DNA here is from genome assembly GCF_013344685.1 of Sphingomonas sp. CL5.1. Classification (NCBI taxonomy): domain Bacteria; kingdom Pseudomonadati; phylum Pseudomonadota; class Alphaproteobacteria; order Sphingomonadales; family Sphingomonadaceae; genus Sphingomonas; species Sphingomonas sp. CL5.1. Next base: position 2,179,523 of record NZ_CP050137.1, on the reverse strand, counting down.
CATCAGCCACTTGCCCTCGCCATGCCTGAGCCGCATCGCCGCCGGCAGGCGCGCGGCGAATTCCACCAGCCGGTGATCGAGCAGCGGCTCGCGCACCTCGAGGCTCACCGCCATGCTGGTGCGGTCGCTCTTGGTGAGGATATCGCCGGGGAGCCAGATCTTCATGTCGGCATATTGCGCGCGATCCAGCCCGTCGCGCGCCGGCGCGTCGCGCATCGCCGCGACATAGCGGTCCTCTGCGCGATGCCCGTTCAGCGCGCGTCGCGCCGCGTCGGTGAACAGGGCGCGGCGCAGATCGGGCGTCGTCACCCCCACCGCGCGGGCATAGGCCTCGCCGCCATCGGCCGCGAGTTCGAGCAGGGTGGTCCGCGCGCGCAAAGGCCGGGGCGCCCAGTCCGCCTTGGGGTAGAAGCGCCCGAGCGTCCCGAACAGGCCGGCGCGCAGCCCGGCGGGAAGCAGGCTGCGCACGCGCTCCTCCGCCGCGTGGAAGCGATAGCGGCGATAGCCCGCCAGCGCCTCGTCCGCTCCATCGCCCGACAGCGCGACCGTCACCTGCTCCCGCGCCAGCGCGCAAACCTGCCAGGTGGCGAGCGCGGAGGCGTCCGCGAACGGCTCGTCGAAGGCATGGGTCAGCGTGTCGATCAGGCCGAAGTCGCTCGCGTCCACCACCCGCTCGCGATGGTCGGTCGCGAAGCGCGCGGCGACGGTGGCGGCATGAGCGCGCTCGTCGAAATCGGCGACGTCGAAGCCGATCGTGCAGGTCTTCACCGCCTGCGGCGACGCCTCCGCCATCAGCGCGACCACCGAGGAACTGTCCACCCCGCCCGACAGGAACGCGCCCAGCGGCACGTCCGCCACCATGCGCGAGCGGACCCCCTCCCGCATGTGCGCAAGCAATTCCTCCTCCAGCGCGGCGACATTGCCGCCTGCGCGATCGGCGAAGGAGATGTCCCACCAGCGGCGCGGCGCGGGCAGCGACTTGCCGCGCTCGACCAGCATGAAATGGCCCGCCGGCAGCTTCCTCACCCCGGAGACGATGCAGGCATCATCGGGGACATAGCCGAACGCCAGATAATCCTCGACCGCGCGCACGTCCGGCACCCGCCGGAGCAGCGGATGGGCGAGCAGCCCCTTCAGCTCGGAGGCGAAGGCGAGCGCGCCATCGGCCAGCTCGACATAATAAAGCGGCTTCACCCCCAGCCGGTCGCGGGTGAGGAATAGCGCATTGGCCCGCGCGTCGTGAATCGCAAAGGCGAACATGCCGACCAGCCGGTCGAGCATCGCCGGGCCCCACGCCGCCCAGCCGGCGAGCAGCACCTCGGTATCGCCGTCGCTGCGGAACGCCCAGCCGCGCGCGGCAAGCTCCCGGCGCAGTTCGCGGTAATTATAGATCTCGCCGTTGAAGACGATGGTCAGCGCGCCGTCCGCGCTCGCCATCGGTTGCGGCGAGCCTGCCACGTCGATGATCGAGAGCCGGCGATGCCCCAGGCCGACGCCCGGCGCGGTCCACACGCCAGAGCCGTCCGGCCCGCGATGCGCCATCGCGTCGGCCATGACGCGGACGCGCGCAGGATCGACCGGCTTGGGCGTGCCCGGATAGTAGAGCCCGGCGATCCCGCACATCAGCGTGTCGCCGTCACGCGGTCCGCCACGCCGTCGATCGGCCCCAACGCGGCGAGGAAGCGCTCGATCGCTGCGCGCGCGCGCGGCCCTTCCGCCGAAAGATGGATCGCCACCGCCGCCTGATCGCCGCCCACCATCCGGGCCTTGAGCGTGGCGAGCTTCACGATGGCATCTTCCCCGGTGACGATTCCGCCAGCGCGATACCATGACGCCACGATCCGCTCCACCGGCCCCGGCGCGGTGATTCGCATCGCGCTGCCGCCCGCGATGCCCGGCTCGTCGGCGACGCGCACCCACACGTCGTTCTCGCGCAATACGCCGGTGCCGAAGGCGGCCAGCTTCTTCCCCTCGCGCTGGCTGGCGAAGACGGCGACGGCCATGTCCACCGCCGTCCCGTCCGCATCCATGTAGCGGCCGAACAGATAATGATCGGCGCCGGGGTAATAGGGTTGCCACGGCGCGCGTCGGCTGAGCGGCGCACGTTGCCAGCCCGGCACGTCCGGCAGCGCGATCCGATCGGGCAGCGTGGCGGTGCGCGCGGCGATCGCCGCGCTCCAGCCGGCGAACAGCCCGGCGGTCGCCAGCACCAGCGCCGCCGCCGGGAGAAGCGCGAGGCGGTGCCGGACCGGCCGCGCCAGCGTCACCGGATCGAACGCCGGATCGTCCGGCGCGCGATCGAACCAACGCCAGCCGATCGCCATCACCAGCGCCATGACGAGGCCGAAGAACAGCCAGCCATAGACGATATGGTCGAACCCGGTGGCCCGCTCCACCGATGTGAGGTGCGCGGCGTAGATCGTCCCGAAGGCGCGGATGCCGTTGGCGATCACCGGCACGACGATGCTGACGGCGAGGAAAACCGCGCGCCGCCGCCAAGACGTGAAGCAGACATTGGCGACCAGCACGCCATAGGCCAGCATCGCGATGACGAATTTCGCGCCCGAGCACGCCTCCGCCACCTCGAAATAATAGCGGCCGGCGTGGATCAGCACGCCATCCACCTCGGCCGGCACGCCGCACAGGTGGAGCAGCGGCAGGGTGATCGCCACCGTCACGCGCTGCAACGGCGGCTCCAGCATCTCGCCGAACGGCACGAGGAACACGGCGTAGCAGAGCGGGAACAGTAGCCCGCGCGCGACATTCGCGCCGAGCAAGGTCACCACCGCGCCCTGAAGCATCATCACCAGCCCGAACTGCCGCGCGAACGCCACGCCGCCCGCATCGCCGAGCAGCCAGCCGAAACCGCCCGCCGCGACGATCGCAAGGCCCGGCCACCACGCCGCCGGCTCCAGCGCGGCAAGCTCGCGCCGCCTGGTCCACACCAGCCATGCGATCACCGGCGGGATGAACAGGCAGTGACCGAAGGTGGTGCTGGTCCACCAGATCGAGACGAGATGGATCAGATCGTCATGGAAAGCGGCGAGGATCAGCGCCGCGACCAGCGCGAGCACGATCAGCGAGCGCCGCCAATCCCGCGCCGCCGCCGGCATCGCGACAGGATCGGCGATCGCGAGCGTCATGCCAGCCCGAGCAGGCCGTCGAGCGGGGCGAGCGCCGCCGCCCAGTCGTAGCGCGCGGTCACCCGCGCCCGCGCCGCCGCGCCGAGCGCCCGCGCCGCCGCCGGATCGGCGAGCAGCGCCGCCACCGCCGCGACGAAGCCATCGGCATCCGGCGCGACGCGGATCGTGCCGTCATGGTCGATCCCCTCCGCCGCCGCTTGCGAGGCGACAACCGGGCGGGCCATCGCCATCGCCTCCAGCACCTTGTTCTGCACGCCGCGCGCGAGCTTGAGCGGCGCGACCACCACGCTCGCCGCCGCCAGCCAGCCGCGCACGTCCGCCACCTCGCCGGTGACGATCACCCGCTCGCCCGCCAGCGCGCGCACCTCGGGCGCGGGCGCGCGGCCGACGATCGCGAAGCGCGCGCCGGGGATGCGCGGCAATATGTCGCGCGCGAACCATGTCACGGCGTCGATGTTCGGCCGGTAATCCATCTGCCCGGTGAAGACGATCAGCGGCCCCTGCCCCACCACCGGCACATGGCGCGCGGCGGGATCGTAATAGTGGGTGTCGATGCCGTTCTCGATCGCGATGCTGCCGGGGAGCAGTGCCGCCTCCGCCCCGCTCACGAACAGGCTGGCGTCGACGCGCCCGGCTACCTCGCGCTCGAATGCGGCGAGCAGGCGCGCCTCACGGCGCATCATATGGCGGGTGAAACCGTGCGCGTCCCCGGCGTAAGCGGCGAATTTCGCCGAATCGAGATCGACGAAATCCATGATCGCGCGCGGCCCGGCGACCGGGAGGTATTGCGCCATCTGCCCCGAAAAGACGTAGATCGCGTCGATCGGCCGCCGCGCGAGGATGTCGCGCACCGCGCGCTCCACGTCGCGATGCGCGAAGGCGGTGAGCGATACCGGCTGCGCGGTCGCCAGCGCCTCGATCGCCGCGCGGGCGCGGGACTTGGCGCGCGGCATGATCACGCATTCGTCGACCAACGCGCGATATTCCGGCGCCGGAACCAGATCGCGCGGATCGTCGGCGAAGGCGACCAGATGCACCCGCGCCCGGCACGTGAGATGACGCAGCACATGAAAGCCGCGGATCTTGTCCCCCCGATCCGGCGGGAAGGGCACGCGATGCGCGATGAACAATATCTCGCTCACCCCAGCCCCCGGCTGATCCAAGGGCCGATCAGATTGGCGACCGGCAACGGCAGCCGCCGCCACGTCCGCACCATCAGCGCATATTTCGGGTTGAGCGGATTGACCTCGCGCGCCGCGCCCTCGCTCCACCGCGCGTAAGCGAGCGGCCGCCCCTCGAACCCCCAGTTCTTCTTGAACGCCGCCGCGCCCGTCCCGGCCTTAGACCGGCCGAAGTCGAAATGCGCGCAGCCCCTCGCGCGGGCGTGCGCCATCAGCGCGAAATACATCCGGTCGTTGGCGCGCAATTCGCGCGCCGCCGCCGTGCCGCCGCCCCAATAGGGATAGACGGCGCCATTGAAATAGAGGCTGAGCACGCTCGCCACCGCGCGGCCCTTGTGGCGAACGGTCAGCACATCGGCGTCCATCGTCTCCAGCACCGCGCGGAACAAGGCGCGGGGGAATACCGGGGTGCCGAGATTGCGGACCGATTCGGCATAGACGGCGTAATGCTCGGCCCCGCATTCCGCGCCGCCGGTCGCGACCTCCAGATCGTCCGCCAGCGCCTTGCGCACCTCGGCACGCTGCTTGCGCGGGATCGCCTTCAGCTCCGCCTCGTCATCGGCGGCGAGCGGGCGGACGAAGCCGAGATAGGTCGTGTCGTCCACCACCCATCCGGCCGGCGCCGGTCCGCCGCGCAGCTCGATCGAGGGCAGGCCGAACGCTTGCGCAGCGGCGACCAGCGCCTCGCTTTCCTCGCCCAGCACGCCGCCATCGACCGCGAACCCGGCGGAGACAAGCGCATTGCCGAACAACGGCGAGCGCATCTCGGTCAGCGGCAGCACGCCGACGATCGCGCCACCGCGCTCCGCAGCGAGATAACGCGCGCGCTGGCCGCACCCACGCTCCACCGCGCGGCTCCATGCGGGAAGGTGGAAGGGCGTCGCATCGGGTTGCGCGCGAACGAACGCCGTGATCGCCGCGTGGTCCGCCGGCTCCGCCTCGCGCACCGTCGCTGTCATCGCGCCGCCGTGATCGCGTCGATCCGCCCCCAGTCATGCCGCCGGACCAGCCCGCCCAGCTTGCCCGCCATCGCGCCGAGCCGGCTATAGTGCCTCAGCTTCGAGCGCAGCGGCGCGTCGACGACACGCGGCTGGCCGGGGTCGACCTCCCACGGATGGAAATAGAAGATCGCCGGCTGCCCCGCGTCGTTCACCTGTCGCACCGCGAAATCGGTCAGTGCGGCGGGCAGCATGCGGAAGAAACCGCCCCCCGTCGCCAGCCGCCGCCCGGCGATCTCGGCCACCGTCACCGGCAACTCGATCAGCGGGGCGTCGGCCAGCGGCCGCCATGCGTAGCGCGGGCTGTCGCGCCAGCCATAATGGTCGTGCGCGATCGGCGCGACGCTGGAGGAATAGGCATAGCCTTCCTCCGCCAGCACGCGATGCGCCCAGGGCGTGCGCGCGTCGATCGAGAAGCTCGGCGCGCGATAGCCGGTGACGGCGACGCCGCCGGCATCCTCCAGCACGGCGCGCGCGCGGCGCAGGTCGTCGCGGAAGGCGGCGGCGTCCATCGTGAAGACGCGGGCATGGTCCCAGCCGTGGCTGGCGATCTCATGCCCCTCCGCCACGATGCGGCGGACCAGCGCGGGATGCCGCGCGGCGACCCAGCCAAGCGTGAAGAAGGTGCCCTTCACCCCCGCTTCGGCGAACAGGTCCAGCACCATGCCGGTATTGCGCTCGACGCGCGATTCGAGGCTTTCCCAGTCGCCGCGCGCGATCGTCTTTTCGAACGCGCCGACCTGGAACCATTCCTCGATATCGACCGACAGGCCGTTGACGACGCTCATCTCACGCAGCGGCGCCGCGCACCGCCTCCAGCCGCGAGGCGGGCGGGCCGACCTCATTCTCCACCCAGTCGACCAGCAGGGTCAGCACGCGACGCAGCGCGGCGTCCTGCTCCTCAATCCGCGCCTCCAGCGCGGCGATGCGTTGCGCGAGCGCGGCGGCATCCTCGCCCGTGACGGCGGGAGCAGCGACGGTGGGCGACGCGGTCGGCAGATCGCGCGCGGCATCGGCCTGCACTTCGCCGATCAGCGCGGCGTCGATCAGCGTCGCGCCGACGATCGCGGCGTGCAGCATCACCCGGCCCATGAGCTGGTTCACCCGGCGCGGCACGCCGCCGGTGATGCGGTGGAGCAGCGGAAAGGCGTCCTCCGCGAAATCGGGGCTGCCCTGCCAGCCGGCGACCTGGAGCCGGTGGCCGACATATTCGGCGATCTCGTCCTCGCCCATCGGATCGAGGTGGTGGATCGCGATGACGCGCTGGCGGAGCTGCTCGAGCGCCTGCGATCCGTGCAGCCGCTCGCGGAACTCCGGCTGGCCGAGCAGGAATATCTGGAGCAGCGCGCGCCCGCCGGCCTGGAAATTGGACAGCATCCGCAGTTCCTCGACGGCGGAGATGTCCAGTGCCTGCGCCTCGTCGACGATCAGCAGCGTCCGCCGCCCGGTGCGCGCGACGGCGTTCAGCCCGCGCTCGATCACGGTGAGCAGTTCGGCCTTGTTGCGCGGCGCGTCGGCGACGCCCAGCCCAGTCGCGACGATCCTGAGCAGGTCGTCCGCCACGATCGCGCTGGAGACGAGCGAGATGACGTTGAGGTTCGCCGGGTCGATCCGCGAGGTGAGATGCCCGACCAGCGTCGTCTTGCCCGCGCCGATATCGCCGGTGATGACGATGAAGCCCTCGCCCTGCGCCAGTCCATAGCCCAGATAGGCCATCGCCTTCCGGTGCGTGGCGCTGTCGAACCAGTATTTCGGGTCGGGCGTGAGCTGGAACGGGCGCTCGCGCAATCCGAAATGATCCTCATACATCTCGCGATGTTCCCTGTTTTCCGTGCCGCGCCGCCATCAGAACGTGTACCTCGCCCCGAGCAGCCCCTGCGCCGACCATTGGCTGTTGTAGCCGCGCTGGTCGTAGGTGTAGAGGCCGAGCGACGCGATCGTGCCGATCCGGCCGAAGCGATATTGGTACGCGCCCGTAAGCCCCGCGCCGAGCACGCCCCGCATCCCCGGCAGGTCGGCGTCATAATAGTTCATGAACAGGTTGGCATCCACCTCCGACACCCGGCTCAGCGCGCGGGCGTAGAAGATCTGCGCGTAATAGCTTTCGTCGTTGGTGCCGAACACGGTGATGCCCGGCGCGCTGGGCGGCGAGAACAGCCGGCGGTTGGCATAGCCCGCGCCGAGGCCGATCCGTGTCCGCCCCTCCGTCCGGGTGTAGATCACGTCCACGCCGCGCGTGCGATAGACGGCGGTGCTGACCGACTGGAACGCGCTGTTGAGGCATCCGCCCGCGCCGCCGGTCGCCGGTTGCGACGCGAAGACGCAGCCGGTGAATTGCTGGCCGAAGCCGTCGCCTTGCGTCTGGAAGCTGGTCGGCAGCGTCGCGAGGCCATCGCGAAGCTGGCGGCCGAAGGTGGTGACGCCGTCATAGACCACCGCGCGCACCGCGCTGTCCGGCGACAAGCGCCACGAAAGCGATCCGAAATAGGTCGCGCCGCCGTAGCGATAGCCGGCGCTCGCCTGCAGCTCCAGCCGGGGCGACGGGCGCCAGATCACGCCCGCGTCATAGATCAGGCCGTCGGTGTGATAGGCGATGCGGCGCGGCGAGGCGGGATCGGTGACGAAACGCCCGTTGCCGTCCAGCACCGGATTGCCGTTCACGTCGAACAAGGCGTCGCGCTGCGTCGCCTCGATCTTCTCATAGCCGATGCCGCCGCGCAGCGCGACGGTGCGGCTCACCGGCTGCACCACGTCGAGCCGGGCGAACTCCCCCTCGTAGCGCTGTGAAAGCTGGCTGGCGAAATCGCGCTCCAGCGCGCCGCTCAGCGTGATGCCGAAGGGCGCGATCCGCCCCGCGCCGACGCCGATCGAGGCCATCGCGAGATGGCTCGTCTCGTCGTCGAAATAATCGAGGCGCGGCGCGCCCGGCGCGATGCCGGTGAAATCGGGGGCGTCGACGCGCGTGTAGCCGAAACGATAGGCCGCCGTGACCTGCGCTGGCCCGACATTGGTCGCCAGTTGCGGCGCGACATAGAGCGAATAGACGTTCGAGACATTCGCCGAATCGTCGCTGAACAGCCCCGGCGCCGCGCCGCGGATATCGATGCGCGAGCGGGACGCCAGCGCGCCCGCGTCGATCGAGAAGGCCGGCGAGAGCCTGACCGACCCGCGCGCGAGGCCGGAGAGCATGTCCACGTCGGTCAGGTTGCCGCCCCACGGGATGCGGCGCTCGTAGCGCGCGCTGATCTGCCCCTCGGCACGGCCGTTCGACACGCCGGCATCGACGCCGACCGCAACCTGCGTCCACGTCACGACATCGTCGTTGGTAAGGTCCGCGCCGACCGCCTGCCCCAGTTCGACATAGGGCGCGATATAGCGCGTGTCGGCCAGCGCCGGCGGCGCCGTCATCGCCGCGCCCAGCGCGGCCGCGAGAAGCGGTCGTCTCACCCGCGCTCTCCCTGTCCGTAATAGCTGCCGAAGCGCCCGTAATGCGGCTCATAGGAGGTCGCATTGAGCACCAGGCTGATATGCTCGCACCCGTCGAGCAGCCCCACCGCCTCGCGCACGTCGCTTTCGGTCGTGCGGTCGGCGCGTACCACGAGCATCACCTGCGCGACGAGCAGCGCCAGCACCGAGGCGGGCGAGGCGGCGAGCGCGGGTGGCGAATCGAATATGATGATGCGGCGCGGATCGGCCGCGAGCAGCCGGTCGAGCACCTGCGCGGTGCGCGCGCTGGCGAGCAGCTCGGTATCGGCATGGGTGCGCGCGCCGGACGGCAACAGCGAAAGCTGGGGCACGTCGGTCTTGAGCACGAACGCCTCGGGATCGAGCGAATGGTCGCTCAGGATGTCGAGCAGTCCGGTCGATTCGCCCAGCCCCAGCGACGGCATGATATCGGGCTTGGCGAAATCGGCATCCACCAGCAGCACCTCGATATCCCGCTCGGCGGCAAGGCTGATCGCGAGGTTGATCGCGCAATAGGTCTTGCCCTCGCCCGGCTTGCCCGAGCCGACGAGGATCGTGCGCGCGCGGCGCTCCGGCGTGGCGGCGGCGATCGCGCGGGCGTTGAGCAGCAGCTGCCGCTTCACCAGCCGGAACTCCTCGGCCAGCGCCCCGATCGGCGCGCCGGGCACCAGCATCCCCTTCTCCGCCAGCATCACGCGATCGATGTGCGCGAGGCCGGACGGCGCGGCCCAGCTATCCGCCTCCTCCGGCTGCACGGTGAAATCGCGCAGCTCGAGCGGGATGGCGGCCAGCGTCGCCGCCGCTTCGGGCGACATGGTTTCGGCACCCGGCGGCGCGGGCGGCGCGTCGTCGAGGAAGGTGTGGGCGGGCGCGACCGCATGTTCCGGCCGCGTGACGATCGGCGCGGCACGGCGCACACGGAATTGCGCGTCGAAATCGTAGATCTGCGCGGCGCGCTCGATCAGCGATTCGTCGCGAGGGACGGACGGACTGCTCATGCCGCCATCCCCCGCTGGAGCATCTCGACACCGAGCAGGACGATATAGCTCCCCAGCAGCGCGGCGGTGCCGCCGGCCAGCCATTTGAGCTTCTTCACGCGATCCTCGGCCTGCGCGCGCGTCACCATTTCGCCGATCGAGCCGATCACCGCCATGCCGGACGCCTTCTCCAGCCGCTGCGCCGTCGGGAAGGTGGCCTGCACCTGTCCCAGCGCGAAGGCCGCGCCCAGCCCGCCGATCAGCCCCGCCGCCAGCACCCCGGTCAGCAGCAGCGGACGGTTCGGCGCGGTCGGGGTGCGCGGGCTGGTCGGCGGATCGATCACGCTGAACTTCACCGCATCGGTCTGCGTCTGCGCCTGGCTGTGCAGCGCGACCTGCTGGCGCTGGGCGAGAAGCTGGTCGTACTGGTCCTTGAGCACGCCGTAATTGCGATCGATCCCGCCCTGCTCGGCGGCGACCGCCGGGTCCTGCGCCAGCTTGGCGTTGAGCGCGTCGAGGTCGGACTGGAGCTGTCGCTTGCGCACCAGCAGCGCGGTGACGGCCGCCTGCCGGTCGGCGCGCATCGACTGGAGCGACAGGAAGGCGGGATTGTCCGCCGATGCCGCCCCGCTCGATGCCGGTTCGTTGCGCGCATCGGCCTGCGCCTGCGCGAGTTGCGCCTTCAGCGCCACCACGTCGGGGTGGTTGTCGGTATAGCCGCGCGCGCGCGCATCGGCGAGCTGGCCCTGGATCGCCGCCAGCCGCGCGCGGGCGGGGCCGATGCCCGGCGCGGGGCCGGCGCCGGGGATATTGCGCGGCGTGCCCGCCATCTGCCCGCTCAACGCCGAGAGATTGGCCTGCGCGGCGGCAAGGTCGCTGTCCACCTGCCCCATCTGCGCGCGCGCCGCGCCGATCCGGTCGCTGACCGATCCGGTGCCGGGCAGCGAGCCGAGATAATGATTCTGGAAATCGGCGCGCTTCGCCTCCGCGTCCTGCAATTTGGCGCCGAGCGACTGGAGCTGCGAATCGAGGAATTGCAGCGTCTGCGTGCTCTGGCTGCGATCGTCGGACAGGTTCTGCTCGACGAACAGGTCGATCAGCTTCTGCGTGATCTGGCGCGCGAGGCGCGGCGTGGAGGCGGTGGTGACGATCTCGAACAGATTGTCCTGCTGCGCGGTGATCTTGATCGCGTTCTGGAGGCTGGCGGCGCGATCGGTGACGGCGCGGTCGGTCGTCGCCTGCTGCGCCAGATCGGTGCCGCGCACCACCTTCTCGAGGTTGACCGCCGAGGTCAGCGTCTGGCGCACCGTGTCGATATCGCGCGCCTGATCGCCCAGCCCGCCACCGTTCGGGCCGCCCGGCAGCACCTGCCGCATCTGCACGAAGACGCGCGCATGGCTTTCGTAGCGGCTGGGTATCTGGCTGACGAACAGCCAGCCGAGGATGCAGATCCCCCACGCCACCGCCAGCGCGAGCCAGCGGCGGGTCCACATCATGTGGCCGGCGATCCGTATCTCTTCAAACAATCCCGACACGCGCGCTCCCTCAGAACATGCTTTCGGGGATGATGATGACGTCGCCCGGTTCGAGCTTCACGTTGGCGGAAGGATCGCCGCTCTTGAGCAGGCGATTGATCTTGAGCCGATATTCGTGCTGCTTGCCGGTCGCGCGGTCGTAGCGGATCAGGCGGGCGCGGTTGCCGGCGGCATATTGCGACAGGCCGCCGACCGCGATCATCGCGTCGAGCAGCGTCATGTTCGCGCGATAGGGCAGCGAGGCCGGCTTCTCCGTCGCCCCGACGATGCGCACCTGCTGGCTGTAGGTGCCGGAGAAATTCTCCACGATCACGGAGACGATCGGGTCCTTGATATATTCGGCCAGTGCCGCCTTCATGTCCTCCGCGAGCTTCGCGGGCGTCTTGCCCACCGCCGGCATGTCGTTGACCAGCGGCGTGGTGATGCGGCCGTCGGGGCGGACCTGCACCTTCGCCGACAGCTCCGGGTTGCGCCACACGAAGATCTGGAGCGAATCGAGCGGGCCGATGACATATTCCTCGCCCGGCTGCTCCGCCTTGGCGACGAAAGCGGCGGACGGCAGCGTCGCCGCCGGGCGCGCCTTTTCCCGCGCGCAGGCGGCCATCGGCAACGACGCCAATGCCATCATCGCCAGGCCACGGGAACCATTGCCGAAACGCATACCGATCTCCTTCGCGCGTCCGGCGTCACGGGTGACGTCTTCCCCGACGGAGGCGCTTGCATCCGGCTATCGGGCAAAGAGGTGAAGATAGCGTTAGGAAAGACCTGCGACGCATTCGACGGGGGCGGGATGCCCCAGGAACGCCGTCGGGCTGGCGGTGAGGCCATAGGCGCCGGCGAGGAAGATCGCGATGACGTCACCCGGCTCCGCGCGCGGCAGCGCGACGCGGTCGGCCAGCCGGTCGAGCGGGGTGCAGAGGCAGCCGACGACCGAAACCTCCTCCAGCCCCGCTTCCTCGCCCATGCGGTGCGCCACCGCGACCGGATAGTTGCGCCGCACCACCGTGCCGAAATTGCCGCTCGCGGCGAGCTGGTGATGCAGCCCGCCATCGACGACGAGGAAGGTCTCGCCCCGGCTTTCCTTCCGGTCGACGACGCGGGTCAGGTACACGCCCGCCTCCGCCACCAGCCAGCGCCCCAGCTCGATCGCGAAGCCCGCGCCGGCAAGGATCGCCGGGCGCGCCGCCAGCGTTTCGGCCAGCGCCGCGCCGATCCGCTCGACATCCACCGCGACGTCGCCCGAGAAATAAGGCACGCCGAACCCGCCGCCGAGGTTGACGAGCGGCGGCGGCGCGCCCGCCTCCTCCGCCAGCCGCGCGGCGAGCGCGACGGTCGCCGTCTGCGTCTCGATGATCGCCTGTGGATCGAGCGCCTGCGAGCCGGCGAAGATATGGAAGCCGCGCCAGTCCGCCGCGCCGTCGCGGATCAGTCGCACGGCATCGGCGGCGCGCTCCGCGTCGATGCCGAAGGGCGACGGGCGGCCGCCCATCTTCATCCCCGATCCCTTCAGCTCCAGATCGGGATTGACCCGCACCGCGAGGCGCGGCTGCCGGCCCAACCTCTCGCCGATCGCCAGCGCGCGCCGCACCTCGCCGGTCGATTCGGCGTTGAGCGTCGCCCCCGCCGCGATCGCCGCCTGCAATTCCGCGTCGCGCTTGCCGGGGCCGGCGAAGCTGATCCGCGCGGCCGGCATCTCCGCGCGCGCGATCGCCAGCTCGCCGGCGGAGGCGACGTCGATCCCGTCGACCAGCGGCGCGATCGCGGCGAGCAGCGTCGGGTGCGGATTGGCCTTCATCGCATAGTGCAGGTCGATCCCCGGCAGGGCCGCGCGGAACCGCGCGACGCGGGCCGCGACGATCGCAGGGTCATAGACGAAGCACGGCGAACCGGCCTCCGCCACCCAATCCTGCGCGGTGCGCTCCCCGATCATCAGCGCGCCGCGCTGGCCGGCGAATTCGGGCGGGATCGGCCCCATCGGTTTCATGGCGTCACCTCCGCGCGGATGCGGGCACGATCGAGCTTTCCGTTGGGGTTGCGCGGCAGGTCGTCGCGCCACTCGATCCGGGCCGGTTGCATGAAATTGGGCAGGTCGCGCCTGAGCCGCTCGCGCAAGCCCGGCTCCCGGGCAGCGTCGCCACGCAGCACCAGCACGATCGCCTGCCCGAGCCGCGCGTCGGGCACGCCGACCGCGACCGCCTCCGCCGCCTCGCCGCCGGAAACCGCCGCTTCCTCCAGCTCGGCCGGGCTGATGCGGTTGCCGGCGCTCTTTATCATCTCGTCGTCGCGACCCACGAAGCGCAGCAGCCCGTCCGCATCGGCCGCCACCGTATCGCCGGACCATACCGCCGTCCCGCCATAGCGCGAGAAGGCCGGCGCTGGGCGGAAACGCTGCGCCGTCCGCTCCGCGTCCCGCCAATAGCCCTGCGCGACGAGCGGCCCGGCATGGACCAGTTCGCCCGGCTCCCCCGCCGCCGCGCGCGTGCCGTCGGCGCGGACGACCATCACCTCGGCATGGGGGATCGCGCGGCCGATCGATTCGGGATGCGAATCGACCAGCGCCGGATCTAGGAAGGTCGAGCGGAACGCCTCGGTCAGCCCGTACATCGGATAGAGACGCGCGGCCGGGAACGTCTGGCGCAGCGCGCGCACCAGCCGGGGCGTCAGCGCGCCGCCGGAATTGGTCAGCCGCCGCAGCCGCGCGGCCGTCTCGGGCGGCCATTCCGCCTCGACGAGCTGCACCCACAGCGGCGGCACCCCGGCCAGCGTCGTCGCGCCGACCCGCTCCACCGCCTTCACCACGTCGCGCGCGGTGAGATAGTCGAGCGGCGCCACCGCCGCGCCCGCCGCCCAGGTCGAGAGAAGCTGGCTCTGGCCGTAATCGAAGCTCAGCGGCAGCACGGCCAGCACGCGATCTTCAGCCGCGATCTCAAGATAATGCGCGACGGAATTGGCACCGAGCCACAGGTTCGCGTGGCTCAGCATCACGCCCTTCGGTCGCCCCGTCGAGCCGGACGTGTAGAGGATCGCCGCCAGCGCATCGGGATCGCCGGCGGCGCGCGGCAGGGCATCCCCCTCGCCCGCCGCGACCTCGATCCGCGCGTCGCCCGGCAGGTCGCCCGGCTCCAGCGTCGCGGCGCGCGGGCCGTGCGTGAGCAGCAGCCGCGCACCGCTGTCGGCCATGATATGCGCCACCTGCGCGCGCTTGAGCAAAGGGTTGACCGGCACATGGACGAGGCCGGCGCGCGGCGCGGCGAGCGGCATCAGGCACGCCTCGCGCGTCTTGGGCAGCCAGCTCGCCACGCGATCGCCCGGCGCGAAGCCGAAGCCGGCGAGCCACCCCGCGAGCCGCGCCACCGCCTGCTCCACTTGCGCGTAGCTGAGCGTCGCCGCGCGTTCGATCAGCGCGGGCGCATCGTCCTCCCCGGCAAGGACGCGGTCGATCGGTTGCGGAACGGGGTCGAGCGGCACCATGATCCCTCCATGACCGAAGCCGTTGCGGATTTCATCCCCCCGGCTTAACGGCGCTCGCAACGGCAAGGGATCGTGCATGGAGCGGCGAAGCGTGAACGATATCGAGCAGGCGGTGCGCGCGGTGCTGCGTGATGCGTTGGGGCTGCCGGAGGCGCAGGTCGCGGCCTTCGAAGCGGATACGCCATTGTTCGGGGCGTTGCCCGAACTCGATTCGATGGCGGTCGCGGGCATGCTGACCGAGCTGGAGGACCGGCTGGGCATCACGATCGACGACGACGAAGTCGATGGCGACATGCTCGAAACGTTCGGCGCGCTCGCCCGTTTCGCGGCGGACAAGGTGGCGGCCTGAGCGCCCCGCGCCTCTCTCATTACGAATGGCGCGGCGGCCGCGAGGCGATGCCGCGCTTCGGGCCGGATCACGGCCCCACCGTCATCGCCGCGCTCCCCTTGTTCGAGGAAGCCAACCGCACCCGCGCGGCGGTGGTGGACGTGCTGCGGCGGCTGGCGGCGCGCGGGATCGGCGGGGCGCTGCCCGACCTGCCCGGCACCGGCGAAAGCCTCGTCCCGACCGCGCAGGCGTCGCTGGGCGACTGGCGAGAATCGTTTGCGGCGGCGGCGGGGACACTCGCCGGGCCGGTGTTCGCGATGGCGTGGCGCGGCGGCGCGCTGGTCGATGGCGAGGCCGCGCTGGCCGGGCGCTGGCGGCTGGCCCCGCTGACCGGCGCGGCGCAATATCGCGAGCTTGAACGCATCCGCCAGCTCGGCGGCGGCGCGGACTATGCCGGCAACCGCTTGTCCCCCGCGCTGCTCGACGAACTCGACGCCGCCGAGCCGCTGGAAGCAGGCGCGTTGCGAATCGCGCGGCTGGACGGCGACCCGCGCGAGGCGGCGATCCGCCTGCCCGGCCGCCCGCTGTGGCGCGCCAGCGAGCCGGGGGTCGATCCGGCCTTGCAGGAGGCAGTGGCGGAAGACCTCGCGGCATGGATCGCGACATGCGCCGGCTGATCGCCTTCCCCTGCGCGGGCGAGACGCTGATCGGCTCGCTCGACGAGGGCGCGGGGTCGACGGGGTTGCTGATCGTCTCAGGCGGGAACGAGATCCGTGCCGGCGCGCATCGCGGCATGGCGCTGCTGGCGGCGGAACTGGCGGCGGAGGGCGTGCCGGTATTCCGCTACGACCGCCGGGGTGTCGGCGATTCGGGCGGCGTCAATCGCGGCTTCCGCGCGGCGCGCGCCGACCTGCTCGCGGCGTGCGAGGCGTTCCGGGCAGAAGCGCCGCAGGTCGCTCGACTGGTCGCGTTCGGCAATTGCGACGCCGCGACGACGCTTGCGCTCCACGGTCGCGACGCGGGGATCGCGCGCGTGCTGCTCGCCAATCCCTGGGTGGTGGAGCCGGTCGACGAGCTTCCCCCGCCCGCCGCGATCCGCGCGCATTATGCCGCCCGGCTGCGCGATCCCGCGACGTGGCGGCGGGCGCTTGGCGGCGGCATCTCGCCCGGCAAGCTGATCCGGGGCTTGGCGCGCATCGTCCGCAAGCCGCCGACCGCCGAACCGCTCGCGGCCGAGGCGCTGGCCGCGATCGCCGGTTGGGGCGCCGACGCCACCGTCATCCTCGCGGCAGGCGACGCGACCGCGATCGCTTGTGCCGATGCCGCGAACCGGGCGGGGATCGCGCCGCGAACGGTCACGATCGCCACCAACTCGCACAGTTTCGCGCGCGAGGCGGACGCCGCCGCGCTGGCGGCGGCGATCCGCGATCTTGTCACCGCTTGCGAATGAACGTCCGGATATCGTTGGAAAGTTTCTGCAAATCCTCCTCGTGCACATACATCATGTGCCCGGCGTGATAATAATGCCATTCGATCCGCCCGTCGGTCGGCATGCCGGTGCGCGAGAAGGCATATTCCGCGCCGAAGAATGGGGTGGCGAAGTCGTAATAGCCCTGCCCCTCGAAAACGCGCAGCCCGCTGTTCTCGCGTAGCGCGCGGCCGATATAGGGCGCGACATTGACATAGGTCTCGCCGCCGCGCTCTCCGCCGAGCGCCCAGTCCCAGCTCGTCACCGCGCCGATCGAGGAATAGACCAGCTCCGGCGAATATTTCAGCCCCTCGCGCACCCATTGGTTCATCGCGGCGGTGTAAGATCCGTCGATGCCGTAGAAGCTGGGGTCGTTGTCCGGCTCCTCGCCGGCATTGTCGTAATCCTTGCCGGTATAGCGCGTGTCGAGCCGCCCGATCGTCAGCCCGCGATCGCGCAGCAGCTCCTTGTAGAAGCGGCCCGGCGAGAGCCTGAGGTCGGCATTCTGGAGGTAGGTCTGCGACACGCCCGTGAAGCGCGAAAGCTGCGGCAGGATCTGCGCGCGTTCCTCGGCGGAGAGATTGTTGCCCTTGAGCAGCGCCGACGCATAAGGCCCGATCGCGAAGGCGCGCGCCTGGGCGACGAACTCCTCCACCGTCGCCGGCTTGTTCGGCACCTTGTCATGATACCAGGCGGTCGCGGCCATCGACGGCAGGTTGGTGACATAGCCGAGCTCGTTGCCCGGCGCGTCGGCCGCCTGGCTGAAATCCATGATCGAGGAGATCAGGATGATGCCGTTGACCGCGACGTCGGTATAGCTGCCCTCAAGCTCGTTGATGACCGCCGCCGAGCGCGTCGTGCCATAGCTTTCGCCGCCGATGAACTTGGGCGCGTTCCAGCGGCCGTTGGCGTCGAGCCACAGGCGGATGAAGCGCGCCATCGACTTGGCGTCCTTGGTGACACCCCAATAGTCCTTGGGATCGGTCTTGCCGAGCGCGCGGCTGAAGCCGGTGCCGACCGGATCGATGAACACGAGATCGGTCACATCCAGCAGCGAGGCGTTGTTGTCGATGATGCGATAGGGCGGCGCGCCGTCGTCCTTCGCGTCGGGCAGCACGACGCGCTTCGGCCCGAACGCGCCCATCTGGAGCCACAGCGAGCCGGAGCCGGGGCCGCCGTTCCACAGGAAGGTCACCGGCCGGTTGGGATCGGTCGGCCCCTCCTTGATATAGCTGTACGAGGTGATCGCGGCGAGCGGCTTGCCGTCCTTGTCCTTGAGATAGGTTTCGCCGGCGATGGCGCGATAGGCGATCTTCACCCCGCCGAACGTGCCGCTGTGATGCGTGACGGAGACGACCGGCGGCGGGATCGCCGGATCGCCGCTCTTTTCCGCCGGTGCCCTGTCTGTCGTCTTTGCGTCCTCGGCCTTCCTGTCCTGCGCGAAGCCGGGCGCGGCCAGCACGATACTCGCCGCCGACAGCGCGAGCGCGATACGAAACTTCATTATTTCCCCCGGTTACGGTTGCGTGACGCGAGGTTTGCGCCACGACCGGGGCGGGCGCAACCCTACTCGGCGGCTTCGGCGAGCTTCTCGAAGTCCGCTTCCGCGAGGAACCGCTCGGCATCCAGCGCGGCCATGCAGCCGGTGCCCGCCGCCGTCACCGCCTGGCGATAGACCTTGTCCATCACGTCGCCGCAGGCGAACACGCCGGGGACGCTGGTGCGCGTCGAGCCGGGCTGGACCGCGACATAGCCGTCCGCGTCCAGCTCCAGATGCCCGCGAAACAATTCGGTCGCCGGATGGTGACCGATCGCGACGAAGCCGCCCTGCACGTCGAGCCGCGACGCCTCGCCCGTCACGGTATCGCGCAGGTCGAGCGCGACGAGGCCGGCGGTGCCACCGCCGTCGACGAACTCGCGCACCTCCTTGTTCCACAGCACCTTGATGTCGGGATGCGCGAACAGCCGCTCCTGCAGGATCTTCTCCGCGCGCAGCGAATCGCGGCGGTGGATCAGCGTCACGTCGTCGGAATGATTGGTGAGGTAGAGCGCCTCCTCCACCGCCGTGTTGCCACCGCCGATCACCGCCACCTTCTTGCCGCGATAGAAGAAGCCGTCGCAGGTGGCGCAGGCGCTGACGCCCTTGCCCTTCATCGGCTCCTCGCTGTCGATGCCGAGCCACCTGGCCTGCGCGCCGGTAGCGATCACCAGCACCTCGCCCTCATAGATGTCGCCGCCGTCGCCGGTCAGCCGGAACGGGCGCTGCGACAGATCGACCTCGACGATCGTGTCCCACATCAGCCGCGTGCCGACATGCTCGGCCTGTTTCTGCATCTGCTCCATCAGCCACGGGCCCTGAATCACGTCCGCGAAACCGGGATAGTTCTCGACATCGGTGGTGATGGTGAGCTGGCCGCCGGGCTGGATGCCCTGCACGACGATCGGCTGCATCCCGGCGCGCGCGCCGTAGATGGCGGCGGAAAGGCCGGCGGGGCCGGAACCGAGAATCAGCATGCGGGTGGTGTGCGTGGTCATGCCCGTGATGTAGATTGTGCATTCGCGCTTGCAAACCGCTCGCGTTGCGCGGCCGGGCAAGTCCTGCTTTGGTGGCGACATGACGGACTTTACCCCGATGCTCCAGCCCGATCGCGGCCAGCCGGCGCGCGCGATCCATGTCGTCCACCCCGATGCCTTCGCCGACTGGCTCGCCGGCCAGCCGCCGCGCGTGCGCACGGCGGTGGCCGCCGGGCGCGTGGCGGGCAAGCCGGGCGAGCGCGCGGTGCTGCCCGGCGAGGCGGCGGAGGAATGGTCGTACCTGCTCGTCTGCCCCGAGCCGGAAAGCTCGCCGTGGCGGATCGCCTCGCTCGGCGCGTCGCTGCCCGAGGGGACCTATCGCCTCGCCTCGGGCGAGCCGGGGGCGGCAATGCTGGGCTGGCTGCTCGGCCAATATCGCTTCGAGCGTTACCGCGCCGACCCCGCAGAGCCGCGCGTGCTGCTCTCGGGCGAGCCGGCGCGGATCGAGGAAGCGCTGCGCGTCGCGGAGGCGACCGCGCTGGTGCGCGATCTGGTCAACACCGGCGCGTCCGATCTCGGCCCGGCGGAGCTGGAGGAGATCGCGGAGGGGCTGGCGAAGAAGCACGGCGGCACGCTGACGGTGACGCGCGGCGACGCGCTCGCCACCGGCTGTCCGATGATCCATGCGGTCGGGCAGGCGGCGTCGAAGGAGCGCGCGCCGCGCCTGATCGAGCTGGAATGGGGCGATCCCGCACACCCGCGCGTCGCCCTGGTCGGCAAGGGCGTGTGCTTCGATTCGGGTGGCCTCGACATCAAGCCCGCCGCCGGCATGCGGCTGATGAAGAAGGACATGGGCGGCGCGGCGCACATGCTGGCGCTGGCCGGGCTGGTGATGGGCGCGCAGCTCAAGGTGCGGCTGCATCTGCTCGTGCCGGCGGTGGAGAATGCCATTGCCGGCAACGCCTTCCGCCCCGGCGACGTGCTCAGGACGCGAAAAGGGCTGACGGTGGAGAACACCAACACCGACGCCGAAGGCCGCCTGATCCTCGGCGACGCGCTTGCAAAAGCGGTGGAGGCGGAGCCGGCGCTGATCCTCGACTTCGCCACCCTCACCGGCGCGGCGCGCGTGGCGCTGGGGCCGGACCTGCCGCCGCTGTTCGCCAATGACGATGCGCTCGCGGCGGAGTTCCTGTCGGCGGCGGAGCGCGTGAGCGACCCGCTGTGGCGGATGCCGCTGTGGGACGGCTATGACGAGATGCTCAAGTCCGACGTGGCGGACATGGTGAACTCGCCCGAAGGCGGCTTCGCCGGCGCGGTCACCGCCGCCCTGTTCCTGCGCCGCTTCGTCCCCGCGACGATCCCCTGGGCGCATGTCGACACCTTCGCGTGGCGGCCGGCGGCCAAGGCGGGCCGGCCGAAGGGCGGCGACGCGCTCGGCCTGCGCGCGGCGTGGGAGGTGCTCAAGGCGCGCTACGCATGAGCGGCCGCCCGCTGCTGGAGATCGGCTTCGACGCGGCGGTGATCCACTGGCGCGGGCCGGCTCCCTTCATCTTCGCGGCGGTGCCCGAGCGCCATGTCGCCGCGATCCGCGAGGCGGCGCGCATCGCGAGCTACGGCTGGGGATGCGTGCCGGTGGCGGCGGAGGCGAACGGCGTCCGTTTCACCACCTCCCTGTTTCCGCGCGGCGACACTTACATGGTGCCGCTCAAGAAGGCGGTGCGGGCGCAGGCCGACATCGCCATCGGCGACACGATCGCGATAGTGATCGGGATATCCGGCCCCTAGCGGCGGCTCATGCCCCCACGCGTGCCATCGATCAGCACGAAGGCGACGCGCGCCATCGCCACGCCGCGATTCTCCCACGAATGGGCGGTGCCGCGCTGGATCAATATGTCGCCGGCCTTGAGCAGCGTCTCGTCGCGGTCCATCACCGCCCAGATCTCGCCGGCCAGCACGATTGCATAATCCACCGTGTCGGTGGTGTGCATCCCCGCGCTGCGCTCGCTGCCGGCGTGATGGTCGGCATCCGGGTAGAGCAAGGCGAAGACCTGCGCCGCCAGCGCCGCCTGTTCCGCGCGCGATCCGGCCTGCGGCGGGAAGTCGATCACGCGCAGCACCGTGCCGCCCGGCGGAGGCAGCACGCCCTTGTGCGCGGTGATCGTATCGGGCGCCTCGACCGGCGCCGGCGCGGCGGCGGTATGCCAGATATTGTCGCTGCGGAACGGCGAGCCGGGCAGCGCGAAGCCCGCCGGGCTGGGGCCGTCCGCCGCGATATGCGAGCGCCCCTCCGCGTCGATCGCGGTGAGCACGCGGCGGACCCGCGGCAGCGGCGCGAGCGTCATGCCCCCGCCCCCGCCGCGATGATCGGCGCGAACTTCGCCGCCGTCAGGCTCGCGCCGCCGACCAGCGCGCCGTCCACGTCGCGCGCGTGGAGCAGCGATGCCGCATTGTCCGCCGTCACCGATCCGCCGTAGAGCAGCCGCACGCCCGCGCCGCCGTCCGCGCCGAGCAGTTCGGCCAGGGTCGCGCGGATCGCGCCATGCATCGCCTCGACATCCGCCACCGTCGCGGTGCGCCCGGTGCCGATCGCCCAGATCGGCTCATAGGCGATGGCGAGCCATGCGCCGTCCGCCCCTTCCGGCAGGGAGGCGCGGACCTGCCCCGTCACCACCGCCCCGGCACGGCCGCTTTCGCGCTCCTCCAGCGTCTCGCCGACGCACAGGATGGCCTGCATGCCGTTGCGGCGCAGCGCCTCCGCCTTGGCCTTCACGTCCGCGTCGCTTTCGCACTGGCCCTGCCGCCGCTCGGAATGGCCGACGATCGAGAAGGTCGCGCCCGCCTCCTTCGCCATCGGCGCGGAGATGCAGCCGGTATGCGCGCCGCTGTCCGCCGCATGGACGTCCTCCGCCCCGATCGGGAAGGAGGCGCGCGCCGCCGCCGGCGCGATCAGCGTGGCGGGCACCGCGATCGCCACGTCGACGCGCGGATCGAGCGCCGCGCCGATCCCGTCGAGCTCGACGAGGCTCGCCAGCGACCCGTTCATCTTCCAGTTCCCGGCAACCAGCTTACGACGCATGTCCCTCCCCTTGCGCAACCACAATCACGGATGATCGGTCGATAGCCGCGCTCGGCGCTTGATGCCACCGTGCCGCGTCCCTAAAGCCGCAAGCTGCAACTTCACGGATTTCAACGCGCATGCTCGGTTTCTTCCGGCGGATCACCAATTCAAAGATCGGGCTGGTCATCACCTTCGTCACCCTGGGCATGATCGCGCTCGCCTTCGCGGCCGGCGACGTGACCGGGCTGAGCGCCGGCAGCGGCGGCATGACCAAGACCACCGTCGCGCGGATCGGCAATGTCACGATCGGCGAGGCGCAGCTCAAGCAGCGCGTCGGCGACCAGCTCAACGAGATCCACCAGCAGAACCCCGGCGTCGACATGCCGACCTTCGTCGCCAACGGCGGCGTGGAGGGGGTGCTGGACCAGCTCATCACCGGCATCGCGCTGGAGAAGTTCGGGCAGGATCAGGGTATGGCCGTCAGCCGCGCGCTGGTCGGCAGCGAGTTGCAGAGCATCCCCGCGCTGATCGGCCCGACCGGCAAGTTCGATCAGGCCGCCTATGAGCGCATCCTCCAGCAGCGCCACATGACCGACAAGCAGGTGCAGGGGGAGATCGCGCAGACCACGATGGCGCGCTTCCTGCTCGCCTCGACGGTCGGCGCGGCGCAGCTCCCGGAATCGATCGCGCTGCCCTATGCCTCGCTGCTGCTCGAGCGGCGCACCGGTCAGGTCGCGCTGATCCCCGCCGCCGCGATGGCCGCCGGCCCCGCGCCGACCGACGCCGAGGTGCAGGATTTCTACAAGCGCAACGTCGCCAATTATACCGTGCCGGAGCGCCGCGTGATCCGCTACGCCCGCGTCACCGCCGAAATGATGAAGGCGCAGGCGCAGCCGAGCGACGCGGAGATCGCGCAGGCCTATAACAACAACCGCGCCCGCTATGCCGCGAAGGAAAAGCGTTCGCTGACGCAGGTCGTCGTGCTCGACCAGAAGGCCGCCGAGGCGCTCGCCGCCAAGGCGAAAGCCGGCTCGATCGCCGAGGCCGCGCGCGCCGCCGGGCTGGAGCCGCGCACGATCAGCGGGATCGAGAAATCGGCCTATGCCGCGCAGACCTCCGCCGCCGCCGCCGACGCCGCGTTCGGCGCCGCGAAGGGCGCGATGATCGGCCCGGTCAAGGGCGGGATCGGCTTCGTCGTCGCCAGGATCGATTCGATCGAGCAGGTGCCCGCCAAGTCGCTCGCCGAAGCGCGTGACGAGATCGTCAAGGTGCTGACGCAGCAGAAGCTGGTCGAGGCGCTGAGCAAGGTCCACGACAAACTGGACGACGCCATCGCCGACAACGCCAATTTCAGCGAGCTGGTGGCGGACAACAAGCTGACGGCCGCGACCACTCCCGCGCTCACCGCCACCGGCCTCAACCCCGACGACCCCGCCGCCAGGCCCGATCCCGCGCTGGCCGAGATCGTCAAGGCCGGCTTCGCAGCGGAAGAGGGCGATTCGCCGACGATGGTGCAGCTCGGGCCTGACGGCAGCTTCGCGCTGGTCGCGCTCGATCGCGTGGTCCACGCCGCGCCGCGCCCGCTCGACAAGGTGCGCGAGACGGTGGCGAAGGATTTCGCCGCCGATCGCGCGCGCAAGGCGGCGCGTCAGGTGGCCGCGGCGGCGCTCGCCAAGGTGCAGAAGGGCACGCCGCTGACGCAGGCGCTGGCGGGCGTGAGCGGCGCGGCGGTGCGCCCGATCGACGGGATGCGCGGGCAGATCGCCTCGCGGCAGGGTGTCGACCCTGCGCTGGCGCTGATGTTCAGCCTGCCGGGCGGCAGCGCGCGGCTGCTGGAGGCACCGAACAATGCCGGCTGGATGATCGTCAAGGTCGACACGATCGTCGGCGGAGACGCGGCCAAGACGCCGCAGCTCATCGCCTCCACTCGCCAGCAGATCGGCAGCCTGGTCGGCCGCGAATATGCCGAGCAGTTCACCAATGCCGTGAAGGCGGAGCTGAAAGTAGTGCGCAACGCCGCCGAGATCGCCCGGATCAAGGCCGACCTGTCGGGCAAGGATGCGGGCAATCAGTAATCCAGCCGAAGGCGCGCTCGCGACCGGGCGCCCCGCGCTGGTGTGGCGGCGGCGCGTCGCCGATACCGAGACGCCGGTCGCCGCCGCGCTCAAGCTGATCGAGCCGGGGCGCGGCGACTTCCTGCTCGAATCGGTCGAGGGCGGGTCGGTGCGCGGGCAGCACAGCCTGATCGGCCTCGCGCCCGATCTCGTGTTCCGCGCGCGGGGCGACAGCGCCGCGATCAACCGCCACTGGCTGACCGACCGCGACGCTTTCGCCCCCTGCCCCGAGCCGACGCTGGCGGCGCTGCGCCGGCTGGTCGCGGATTGCCGCGCCGATGTGCCGGCGGAGCTGCCGCGAGCGCTCGCCTGCCTCGTCGGCTATTTCGGCTATGAGACGATCGCGCTGGCGGAAAACCTCGCCGTGCCGGAAGCCGATCCGCTCGGGCTGCCCGACATGATGTTCGTGCGGCCGACGGTGATCCTGGTGTTCGACCGGCTGGCCGATGCGCTGTTCCTCGTCGCGCCCGTCTGGCCGGACGCGGCGCGCGGCGCCGCCGCGATCGTCGCCGAGGCGGAGGAGCGGCTCGATGCGGTCGAGGCGCGCCTCGCCACCGCCGGCCTGCCGCCGCGCGTGACGGGCGAACCGGCGGAAGTGGCGCTCACGCCCGTGCTCGCGCCCGGCCGCTATGGCGAGATGGTCGCGCGGGCGAAGGAATATATCGCGGCCGGCGACATCTTCCAGGTCGTGCTGGCGCAGCGCTTCACCGCGCCCTTCGCGCTGCCGCCGTTCGAGCTTTACCGCGCGCTCCGGCGGATCAACCCGTCGCCGTTCCTCTATCACCTCGATCTGCCGGGATTCGCGCTGATCGGCTCCAGCCCGGAAATCCTCGTCCGCGCGCGCGACGGCGAGGTGACGATCCGCCCGATCGCCGGCACCCGCCCGCGCGGCAGGACCGCCAGCGAGGACGAGGCGAACCGCGCCAGCCTGCTTGCCGATCCCAAGGAGCGCGCCGAGCATCTGATGCTGCTCGATCTCGGCCGCAACGACGTCGGCCGCGTCGCGACGGCGGGCAGCGTCACGGTGACCGACAGCTATATGGTCGAATTCTACAGCCATGTGATGCACATCGTGTCGAACGTGGTCGGCCGGCTCGATCCGTCGCACGACGCGATCGACGCGCTGCTCGCCGGCTTTCCGGCCGGCACGGTCAGCGGCGCGCCCAAGGTACGCGCCTGCCAGATCATCGCCGAACTGGAGCAGGAGAAGCGCGGCGCCTATGCCGGTGGCGTCGGCTATTTCTCGCCGGACGGGTCGATGGATTCGTGCATCGTGCTGCGCACCGCCGTGGTGAAGGACGGGACGATCCACATGCAGGCCGGCGCGGGCATCGTCGCGGATTCGGACCCGGCCTATGAGCAGCGCGAATGCGAGGCCAAGGCCAGCGCGCTCGTCGCCGCCGCGCGCGAGGCGATCGCGCAGGCCAGCGCGGCGGACTTCGGGCAATAAGTCCTTCCGCCCGTCAGCGCGCCGGGACGATCTCCACCAGCTCGGCGATCGAGTCGAAATGCGGCTGCGGCACGATCAGCCGCCACCGCGCGTCACCTACGCGATCGAGATAGGCGATCATGTCGCGCCGCGCATCCAGCCCATATTCGAGCGGAAGGCGCTCGTCGCCCAGCTCCAGCGTGCCGAGGAACACGCCGCGCCCCGGCGGGCCGGCGAAGAAGCGGCCGATCGGGCGCTGCTTTCCCTCGTTGATCGTGAACCACGTCTCGTCGCCGTTGCGCCCCACGGTGCAGGCGCTCGCCGGCAGCTCCACGAAATCCTTGTTCACCGCCCGCTTCGCGCCGAGCTTGACGATCCGGCAGCGATAATCGCCGGCGGGCGGGATCGGATGATCGAGCGCGCGATCGGGATCGTAGAGCGCATCGTCCCGCGCGATCGCCTCCGCCCCGCCGTCGCTCTTGGCTTTCGCCACCGCGTCCAGCCATGAGGTACGCCAGTTGCGCAGCCGCACGCGATCGTTCTGCGTCGCCGCGCGGCGCCACGCCACCTCCGCGCCGCCGCAGGTGTCGGCGCGCTCGGAGGCCGCATGTTCGGGTACCACGGCGGCGGCCGCGTCGGGCGCGGCGGCCTGACACGCCGCCAGCGCGGCAAGACCGAACAACAGGCTCACGCCGCCGTCCAGCCGCCGTCGATCGAGAGGTTCGCGCCGGTGACCTGCGCCGCCTCGTCGCGGCAAAGGAACACCGCAAACGCCGCGACCTGCTCTGGCGTGACGAACTGCTTGGTCGGCTGGGCGGCGAGCAGCACGTCGTTCATCACCTGCTCGCGCGTCAGCCCACGCGCCTTCATCGTGTCCGGGATCTGGTTCTCGACCAGCGGCGTCCAGACATAGCCGGGCGAGATGCAATTGACGGTGATGCCGTCGGTAGCGGTCTCCAGCGCCACCGTCTGGGTCAGCCCGTCGATGCCGTGCTTGGCGGCGACATAAGCCGACTTGTTGGGGCTGGCGACCTTGCTGTGCGCCGAGGCGGTGGAGATGATCCGCCCCCATTTCTTCGCGCGCATGAACGGCACCGCGGCGCGCATCATGTGGAACGCGCTGGTCAGGTTGATCGCGATGATCGCGTTCCATTTGTCGATCGGAAACTGGTCGACCGGCGCGACATGCTGGATGCCGGCGTTGTTGATGATGATATCCGGCCCGCCAAGCTCATCATGCGCGCGGCGGACCATGGCCTCGATCTCATCGGGCTTCGTCATGTCGGCCGCATCGTACAGCGCCTGCGCGCCGCTCAGCGCCGCCAGCCCGGCGCGTTCCTTCTCGATCGCATCGGCATCGCCGAAGCCGTTGATCACCACCGCCGCGCCTTCGGCCGCCAGCGCCTTGGCGAGCGCGAGGCCGATGCCGGAGGTCGAACCGGTGACGATCGCGCTCTTGCCCTTGAGAAACATGGTCACTCCTATCTCGCCAGGTCGAAGGCCGCGGTGCGGCCGGTGAGGATATTCTCCGCGACCAGCTCGGCATTGGCCATCGTGGCCTCCACCGCCTCGCGGCCCGCCGCCCAATGCTCGCGCATCGTGCGGGTGGAAAATTCGAAGTCGCGCGCGCCGCCCTCCCACGCATTGGCGCGGTAGATGAGGTGGACGAGGCTGACCGGCTGTTCCGCCGCCATCGCCGACAGCGTCTCGACCTCGCGATCGGCGGCGAGTTCCGGCGGCAGCTTGGCGAGCACGCGGCGCACCAGTTCGCGCTCCTTCCGAAGGCGCATCATCTGGTCGGTCACCTGCCGAGTGCGGCTGGAGAAGGCGATCTCCTTGGCGCGCGCCAGCACATCCATGATCGTGCGCGGCCGTTCGTCGGCGGCGGAGAACAGATCGACCTGGAAGACGATCATTTCCGCGCGCTGGTTGTCGAGCACATGCTGGAGCGGGGTATTGGAGACCAGCCCGCCGTCCCAATACCAGCGCCCGTCGATCTCGACCGGCGGCAGGCCCGGCGGCAGCGCGCCGGACGCCATCACGTGCCGCGCGTCGATCCGCTCGTCATGCGTGTCGAAATAGCGGAAATTGCCGCTCTCGACATCGACCGCGCCCACCGAAAGCCGGACCGGCCCGTCGTTGAGCAGATCCCAGTCGACCATCTCGTCGAGCGTGTCGCGCAGCGGCGTCGAATCGTAGAAGCTCAGCGCCCCCGGCGTCCCCGGCACGGCCATGAACGGCGGGATGAAGCGCGGGCCGAAGAAGCCCGGCACCCCCGCCATCGCGACGAAGCCGGCCGACCATTCGTGGACGAACTCGCGCACCATGTCGTCGGGCAGGATCGGGAAGCTGGGCAGCCAGCTCGTCGCCTGGTTCCAGAATTGCCGCAGCCGCTCGACACGCCGCTCCGGCGGGTTGCCCGCGACGATCGCGGCGTTGATCGCGCCGATTGAGATTCCGGCCACCCAGTCCGGCTCGATCGCGGCGGCGCTAAGCGCCTCGATCACGCCGGCCTGATAGCTGCCGAGCGCGCCGCCGCCTTGCAGCACCAGCGCCACCGTATCGGGCAACGGCAGCGCGCGGGAGCGGCGGCGGCGGGGTTCTACATCTGCCATGCGCCGTTCCTGCACGGGTGGAGGCCCGCGATCAAGTTCGCCCCTTGCAACCGCCCGCTCGCTTCGCGCATTCAGGTACGCGTGATGCACGGCGGCAGGGGATAGCGCGATGCGGCTCGACGATTTCGACCCGGACATCAATGTCGAGGATCAGCGCGGCCAGAGCTTCGGCGGCGGCGGCTTTGGCGGCGGTGGCGGGATGCTGCTGGGGCTGCTGCCGCTGATCGGCAGCCGCTTCGGTTGCGGCGGCATCGTCGTCGTGCTCCTGCTGCTGGCGGTGTTCGGCGGGCTGGGCAACCTCGGGTCGATGCTCGGCGGCGGGACCGGCAACACGCCGCAGGTGCAGACCGGCCAGCGCCCGCCGCCCGGCGCGGGCGGCGCGACGGCGGCCTGCTCGGTCGACGCATCGAGCCGCTCCGCCTGCAATGCGTTCAGCTCGGCGGACAAGACCTGGGCGGCGATCTTCTCCCGCTCGGGCGAGCGGTTCCAGCAGCCGAAGCTCGTCTTCTATTCCGGCATGGGCCAGTCCGGCTGCGGCGCGGCGCAATCGGCGATGGGGCCGTTCTATTGCCCGACCGATCAGGGCATCTACCTCGACACCAGCTTCTTCCGCGAGTTGCAGGATCGCTTCCACGCCGCCGGCGATTTCGCGCAGGATTACGTGATCGCGCACGAATTCGGCCATCACATCCAGAACCTGCTCGGCACCTCGGAGCAGGTGCAGCGCCAGCAGGCGCGGTCAAGCGAGGTGGAGGGCAACCATCTGTCGGTGCGGCTGGAGTTGCAGGCGGATTGCTATGCCGGCGTGTGGGCCGCGCAGAACCGCGACCGGCTCGATCCGGGCGACGTGCAGGAGGGCATGACCGCCGCGCAGGCGATCGGCGACGACACGCTGCAAAAGGAAGCGCAGGGCCGCGTCGTGCCCGACAGCTTCACCCACGGCACCTCGGCGCAGCGGCAGGCGTGGCTGAAGCGCGGGCTGGACAGCGGCGACCCGGCGCAGTGCGATACGTTCTCTGGGGCGATCTGAGCGCGCACTTTCAACTCCCCTCCCTGAAAGAAAGGGGGAGTCTCTCGTTCGCTTTTCACCCGGCCCGGAACATCTCCGGCGGGATCGCCATCACGGCATCCGCCCCGCCCTCGATCTGCCGCCGCAGCGAGCCGGCGTCGGGCAGCATCCGCTCGGCGAAGAAGCGCGCGGTGACGAGCTTGGCGTCGAGGAACGCCGCATCGCCCTCCCCCGCCGCCTTCAGATCAACCGCTGCCTTCGCCATGCGCAGCCACATCAGCCCGACCGCGACCAGCCCGGTGAGGTGCATATAGGGCACCGCGCCCGCGCCGATATTGTTCGGGTTGGCCATGTTGCCCATGAACCACATCGTCGCGGCCTGCATCTCGCCCAGCGCCTTCTCCAGCCGCGTCGCGAGATCGGCGGTCGCGGCATCGCCCTTCGCCGCCGCGCATTCGCCCGCCACCAGCGCGAAGAACGCCTGCACCGCGCGACCGCCGTTCATCGCCAGCTTGCGGCCGACGAGATCCATCGCCTGCACGCCGTTGGTGCCTTCGTAGATCATCGCGATCCGCGCATCGCGGACATATTGCTCCATCCCCCATTCCTGGATGTAGCCGTGGCCTCCATAGACCTGCTGCGCATTGGTGGCGATCTCATAGCCCTTGTCGGTGCCGACGCCCTTGATGACCGGGGTGAGCAGCCCGATCAGGTCGGCGGCCGACTGGCGCTCCTCCTCGGTCGCCGCGCCATGCTCCAGATCGACCAGCAGCCCGCCCCACAGGCACAGCGCGCGCAGCCCCTCGGTCCACGCCTTGCCGTGCATCAGCATCCGCCGCACGTCCGGGTGGACGAACAAGGGGTCCGCCTTCTCGTTCGGCTCGGCCGGGCCGGTCAGCGCGCGGCCCTGCCGCCGGTCGCCGGCATAGACGACCGCGTTCTGATAGGCCGTCTCGCCCACCGCGAGGCCCTGCAAGCCGACGCCGAGCCGCGCCGCGTTCATCATGATGAACATCGCGGCGAGGCCCTTCATCTCCTCGCCGACCAGCCAGCCCTTCGCGCCGTCATAGTTCATCACGCAGGTGGCGTTGGCGTGGATGCCCATCTTGTGCTCGATCGAGCCGCACGACACCGCGTTGCGCTCGCCGAGCGAGCCGTCCGCATTGACGAGGAACTTCGGCACCACGAACAGCGAGATGCCCTTGGAGCTGTCCGGCGCGCCCGGCGTCTTGGCGAGCACGAGATGGATGATGTTCTCGGTCAGGTCGTGCTCGCCGGCCGAGATGAAGATCTTGGTGCCGGTGACGTTGTACGATCCGTCGGCCTGCGGCTCTGCCTTGGTCTTTATGAGGCCGAGGTCGGTGCCGCATTGCGGCTCCGTCAGGTTCATCGTGCCGCCCCACTGGCCGGACACCATCTTCGGCAGATAGGTGCGCTGCTGCTCGGGCGAGCCTTTCACCATCAGCGCCGCGATCGCGCCATGCGCCAGCCCCGGATACATGGCGAAGGCCATGTTCGAGGAGATCATATATTCCTGAAACGCCGTCGAGACGACATGCGGCATGTTCTGCCCGCCGAACTCCTCCGGCGCGGAAAGCGTGCCCCAGCCGGATTCGACGAACTTCGCATAGGCTTCCTTGACCCCCTTCGGCGTCGTCACGCTGCCATCCGGATGGCGCGTGCAGCCCTCCAGATCGCCCGACTGGTTGATCGGGAACAGCACCTCGGCGACGAAGCGGCCGCCTTCCTCCAGCACCGCGTCCACCATGTCCGGCGTCGCGGGGGCGAAGGGCGGGAGGTTCGCATAATTGCCGAGCCTGACGACATGGTCGAGCACGAAGCGCGTATCGCGCACGGGGGGCGTATATTGCGGCATTGTTCAGGCTTCCCTGGTTGCGCCGGTTTCGAGCAAGGCGACGAATTCGCCCAGTTCGTCGATCGCGGCGTCGATGTCCTTCTTCTGCGCTTCCAGCGTGGCGATGCGCGCGCGGCAACGCTCGATGGTGACGGCGCGCTGGGTGTGGCGGCCGTCGTCGATGTCGTAGAGGTCGATCATCTCGCGGATCTCCGCGAGGCTGAAGCCGACGCGCTTGCCGCGCAATATCCACGCCAGCCGCGCGCGATCGCGATGCGAATAGATGCGCGCGGTGCCGCGCCGCTCCGGCGCGATCAACCCCTCGTCCTCGTAAAAACGCAGCGCGCGCGGCGTGACGTCGAACTCGGCGGCGAGATCGGTGATCGTGAAGCTGGTGCGATCGGGCAGCGACGGTATCGGGGCGTAGGCGGAGACGCTCGACATGCCGGGAAGTTAGCTCACCCTTACGTGAACGTCAACTTGCGATCATTCGCCGCACAGCGGCTTCCCATCGGTCCCGCGCAGCGCCGCCGCCTCGGATTCCGCGCCGCTCAGCCATTCGACCGACAGGGCGGTGAGTGAGGCCCGGCCGGTGCAGAAACCATCGCATCCAGCGGGCAGCACCGGCGGGAAGGTTAGCCGGCGCCCGTCGAACCGCGCGTCGAAGCGGCATCCCTCGCCCAGCGTGACGGCGAGCTTGCCCGCCCCCTTCGCGGAACCGCGCGCAAGGCAGCCGTGCCCGTCGCCATAATCCACGCTCGCGCCGATGCGATAATCCTTGCCGGCACGGACGATGCAGGCGCGGTCGTTTTCCTTGCCGTAAGCGCCAATCGGATCGAGCAGCGCGGGATCGGCCACCACACCCGCTGAAATCGCCGCACGTTCGAGCCGCGCGCCGGCGCCGTTGCGATCGATCTCCGGCTCATGCGCTGCCCGTCCGCATCCCGCCAGCAGCACGCCCAGCGACGCGACGAGCACGGCTCGCCTCAATCGACGCGCTCCAACGCGCCATCGGCGATGCGGCGATAGAAGCAACTCGGCGCGCCGGTGTGGCAGGCCGGGCCGGCGGGATCGGCGATCAGCCACAAAGCGTCCTGATCGCAATCGATCCGGATTTCCGCGACGCGCAACACGTTGCCGGAGGTCTCGCCCTTCTTCCACAGCCGTCCTCGGCTGCGCGACCAGAAGGTCGCCTCGCCGCTGGCGAGCGTCGCCGCCAGCGCCTCGGCGTTCATATGCGCGACCATCAGCACCCCGCCACCGACGCGATCGGTGACGACCGCCGTGACGAGTCCGTTGGCATCATATTTCGGATCGAGGGCAAGGCCCGATTCGCGTGGGTCGCTCATATGCGCCGGTCTAGCGGGGCAATCGCGATCGCGACAACTGGTCGGTGATAGCGGACACCTTCGTCCGTCACCGGGCCTCGGCACCCCGGCCACCTCCCGGCCCCAAACGAAACGGGGCGACCCGCAGGCCGCCCCGTTCGAGTCAGTCGTTCGGGAGAACGCTCAGTGCGGACGGCTCAGCCCGGCGATGGTGCGGTCGATCAGCGCCTTGTCCGCGTCCTTGCCGTGGCGCTCGGCGATCAGTGCAGCCGCCGCTTTCGCCGCAGCGTCAGCGGTCCTGGCGCGAACCTCGGCAATCGCGGCGCGCTCGGCAGCGGCGATCTTGTCCTGCGCCATCCGGGCGCGGCGCTGCACCAGTTCGGCGGCGTCGAGCCTGGCCTGCGCGACGACCGCCTCGGCCTCATGCTCCGCCTGCGTCGCCATTTCGGCGGCGTTCTTTTCGGCGTCGGCGATCTTGCGCGTATATTCGTCGCGCAGCGCCTCCGCCTCGGCGCGAAGTTGCTTCGCATCGTCGAGCTGCTTGCGGATGTCGGCGATCTGGCGATCGAGCATCCCGGTGACGGCGCGGATGCCGCCCTTCCAGATCACGATCGCGAGGAACGCGGCCATCGCGATCGAGACCCAGACGGTGCCGTTCAGCACACCGAACAGCGCCGGATCGGCGGCATGCTCCGCGCCCTCGGCGGCAGCGGAGAGAAGAACCAGATCAGCCATTCGCCATCGCCGCCTTCACGGCCCCCCTCGCCTCGTCCACCGTCACGCTAGCACCGGAGACGCGGGCGACGATATCCTGCGCGGCCTCGGCGGCCACCGCCTCGATCTCGTCTAGCGCACGGGTGGTGGCCGCGCGGACCTCCGCCTCGCCGGCGGCGATCTTCGCGACCTGCTCCTCGTTGGCGGCGTGGAGCGTCGCCTCGGTCGCCTTGGCGGCGCGGGCGCGCGCCTCGGCGACAAGCGCCTGCGCCTTCTCGCGATTGGCATGGTCGCGTTGGCGCCACGCTTCCTCCGCCTTGTCGGCTTCGTCGCGCGCACGGCTGGCGGCGGCGAGATCGTCGGCGATCGACCTGTCGCGCGAATCGATCGTCTTCTGCACCCTGGGCAGCATCCCGCGACCCACGATGAAGAAGACGATGCCGAACGTCAGCAGCAGCCAGAAGATCTGCGACGCATAAGTGGCGGCGAGCTGGGATATCTGTGGCATGTTCGTCCTGCCTCGGCGGACCGGCGCGCCTACGCGCGCACCGGGCCGCCCAAGGAAAAGCTGCGAGGTTCGTTACGCGACGAAGATCAGGATCATCGCGACGACGAACGACAGCAGGCCGAGAAGCTCGGCGGCGGCGAAGCCGATGAACAGGCGGCCCTGCTGGCCGTCGGCCGCGCCCGGATTGCGCAGCGCGCCCTCGAGGAACGAGCCGAACACATTGCCGACGCCGATGGCGGCCATGCCGGCGCCGATCGCGGCGAGACCGGCACCGATGAGCTTGGCGGCTGCGGGATCCATAATTTTAACTCCAGTGTTGAAAGGGTTGGAACGCTTGGAAAAACTCAGTGCAGGTTGACCGCGTCGTTGAGATACAGCGAGGTCAGCAGCGCAAAGACATAGGCCTGGATACCGGCCACCAGCAGCTCGAGCGCGGAGATGCCGACCATCAGGATGAACGAGGGGACGCCGACGAACAGGCCCGGCGCGATCCCGGCGGTGCCGGAATTGATGATGAAACCCGCCAGCACCTTGAGCAGCACGTGCCCCGCCGTCATCGCGACGAACAGTCGCAGGCCGAGGCTAAACGGGCGCACCATGAACGAGACGAACTCGATCAGCGGGATCAGCGGCAGCAGCCACACCGGCGTGCCGTGCGGCACGAACAGGCTGAAGAAGTGAAAACCGTGCCGCCAGAAGCCGACGATCAGCACGATCGAAAAGCTCATGATCGCCAGCACGCCGGTGATCGTGAAATGGCTGGTGAAGGTGAACGGATGGATGCCGAACAGCCCGAGCGGCAACAGGCCGAGGACGTTGGCGAACAGGATGAACATGAACAGCGAGAAGATATAGGGGACGTAGCGCTTCCCCTCCGGCCCGACGTTTGCCGACAGCATGTTGTCGACGAAGCGGACGAAGCCTTCCACCATCACCTGCCCGCGACCGGGGATCAGCGCGCCGCGCGTGCCCATCGTCATGAAGGCGATCAGCGCGATCGTCGCCACGCACATCCACGCGGCCGAGTTGGTGAAGGCCACGTTGTAGCCCGCGATCGACCAGTTCTGGGTTCCGAACAGCGGTTCCACCAGGAACTGGTGCATCGGATCGATCTTGCCGCCGGCTGCCACTTCGCTCAATCCTTGAACAAAGCGCCCGAAGTCACTTCGGGCGCTGTGAAATCCGAATGATGTTCCTGAAGGCGACGATCGTCCCGAGGGCGAGCATCACCAACAGTGCCCAGGGAGAAGTGCCGGCGAACCGATCGATCACCCAACCGATCAGGGCGCCGCCCGCCATTCCCCCCACAAGCTCCGCGAGCACGCGATTGCCGAGGCGATACCCCGCATCGTCCGCCGCCTTGCCCGCGCCTGCCCGAAGCGCTTCGTCGTTCCGCGCCGCCCGCAGCCGCTCATCGAGCGACTTGAGGCGCGCATCTTCGCCGAGGGTTTCCGGTCCGGACTCGTTTTCGGCCATTCGCGCTCTCCCGTGCGACGGACAGGCGCTGTCAGGCCGAAAGGCGAGCCCGCCAAGGCCGGGACCGGTTAGCCGGGGGGTCCGGGGGTGTCAACACTTGGTCACCCTTCCGTAATGGTCGAAGCAGGGGAAGGCGCCTGCGACCGTCACCCGCTCGCGCGGCGGAATGACGACGCGGGAAAACGAGCGCCGCCTCGAATCAGATGCAGCGCGAATCGCGTTGCGGCGCGCCGGCCCCGCGCGTCTCCCACATGCCGCCTGGCGTCTTGTATTTCTCGCCCGGCGACAATTGGAGGATCAGGTTGCAGCCGGAGGTGAAGGCCATCTGCTCCACCGTCGCGCCGGCCGCCTGCGCCTTCTGCGTATAGGCCGCCTTGCGCTGGATGTTGATCGAGTTGACCAAAGCGCGGAGCTCCGGCGTCGCGGCGCCGACGATGCCGAGATAGCCATCCGGCTGCTCGCCCACCTTCCCCTCGGCGCGCGCGGCGGCATAGGCCGGATCGCGCTGCGCGAAGGCGGTGGCGGAAAGGCCGGCGAGAGCCACCGCGCCGGCAACCATCAGCAAAGCCCTGTTCGTCATGGTCAGAAAATCCCCGGATTCTGCTTGATCAGCGATTTCGCGTCGCTGTCGAGGCGATATACCACTTCCTGCGTCACGTTGATGTTGAGATTGATGACGATCGGCTTGTCGGGCGCGGTGACGTTGACGCACGCCGCCGTGCCGCCCGCAAGCAGGATCATCATCGCTCGTCGCATCGTGCCTAGGGTCGCGCGCCTTTCGTACTTCGTCAATTCCATCGTCCTCATGGCATCTTCTCGCTTACGGTGGGCTGAACGGGCGCGGGCGGCTTGCCGCGCTTCTGCTGCTCCTCCAGCAGGGTCGGCAGGTTGCGTTCGATCAGCCGGCTGGGATCGTAGAAGGAAGCGACCGAATCGAGCAGCCCGCGGAAGGGCGCCTTGATGCGGACGTTGAACACGAACGGCAGCTTCTGGAGCCGGCGCACGAGGAAGTTCGATTTCGCGCCCGCACCCTGCGACACGCCGGCGAAGCGCACCTCCGTCACCATCTCCCCGGCCAGCGGGCCGTTCATCACGATGTCGAGGCTCCTGTAGCGCAAGGATTTCAGCGCCTGGAACGCGATATTGCCCCAGGTGCCGAGGTCCTTCTCGGTCAGTTCCCCGACATAGGCGATGCTTCCGCCGCCCTCGCGCACCACCAGATGCCCCCCTTCGATCCGCCCGCCGGACTGGTCGAAGGCGATCGGCAGCACGCCATCGAACGTGCCGGTCGCGTCGAGGTTCTTGAAATCGAATTGCTGGAGGAACTGCGCCGCCTCCGCTCCCTTCACGCGGAAGGTGAGCCGGTGGGCCTCGGGCACCGAGAAATCGAGCAGCGAGGGATCGAGCGTCAGTTCCCCGCCGGCGAACGGCCAGCGCGCGCCCTCGATGCGGATACGGGTGCCGGCGAGCGTCTGATAGGCGATGCGCCCTTCATTCACCGGCACGCCGGGGTTGATCGAGGCGACCGTCGCCACCTGCCCCGGCGCGCTTTCCAGCGCGAGCAGGTCGGTGAAGCGGATCTCGCCCTTCAGCCCGGTGACGGGGCCGAAGGCGGCGGCGAGGTTCGTCCCGGCGGTGCGGAAGGTGCCGGTGGAAGTGACGCCCGCCGCGCCCCAGCGGATATCGCCCTCGCCGCTCACCGTGCCATTCACGTCGGCGATCACGCCGAAGGTGAGCGGGGTCAGCTCGTCCGGCTGGAACTCCTTGCCGAAGGTAATGCCCGGCACGGCGAGTCGCGCCTCGCCCGCGCCGCTGCCAAGCGCGTGGCGGATCGTGACATCCGCGACCTTCACCCCCTTCTTCGGCTCGCGCAGCACGCCGCCGGCGGTGATGACCCCGGCGGCGAGCCGCAACGTCACATCGCTCCCGACGAGCGGGCGGAAGCGCGGAGCGGGCGCTGCGTCGCTCACCGTCAGTCCACCGTTGACGTCGAGCGCCGTGCCGGCGAACCGCCAGCGGCCGGCCGCCTCGCCGAGCAGTAGCGGGACCGCGCCGATCCGCCCCGCGCCGCCGGAGAAGGCGCCGGAGAGGCCGCCAGCGCGGAAGCCACCGTCGAGCGTCGCGAAATCGAGGCGCGTCTGCTGCCCGACCTGCCCGATCCGGGCCTTCATGCCGGTCGCGATAAAGCCTTCGCGTCGCGCGATCAGCGTATCGGCGGCGAGCGTCAGGGGGCTGGCGCCGATCGCCCCTTCAAGGCGCGGGGTGGCGATTCGCGCACCATAATCGATCTCCTTGCCGGTCGCACGGAACAGCGCCGCGCCGGTCGGGCACAAGGTCAGCCGCGCCGGATGCAGCGCAAGGCCGCCGGCCGCGAGCCGATCGAAGGCCAGCGGCGTGCAGCCAGGATTCAGCGTCACGCCTTCCGCGCCGATCGTCGCGACCAGCGGCACGCGCAGATTCTCCACCCGCCCGTCGCCGAGCGGGCCGGACAATGCCGCCGTCGTGCGGAGCGTGATCGCCCCACGCGCGGTCCGCGCGAACGTCACCGGCGACAGCGCCAGCCGCGCGCCGCCGGCTTCATAGGGGGCGATCGCGGCCGTGCCGACGATCGGGGCACCGGCGGCACGCTGCCGCACCGTGATCCGCGTCGCGGGGAAACCACCGCCGGAGAGGGACGCGGTGCCGTCGATACGCGGACCGGCGGGATCGCCGAGCGAGATGCCGCTCCCCTCGCCGAGCTTCAGGCGCGCGCCGCTCGCCGCGTCGGCGGTCAGGCTGGAGAGGGCGAGGAGACCGCCATTCGTGACGCCCGCCTGCGCCGTCACGTCGAAGCGGCGTGCGGCGCGATCCGCCGCCGCCGCCAGCCCGCGCGCGATCGGGCCGAGCGGCGTGCCTGCCGCCGCCGCCGCGCCGCCGGCGACGCGCTCACGCAGTCGCTGGTCGAGCGTCACGCCCCCCGCGCGCATCGTTCCGGCGACGATCGGCCTGCCCTCGATCAGCCGCCATCTGCCGCGAAAGCCGATCCGCTCACCCGCCGCGCCCGGCAGCGCGAACACGCCGCCGGCGATATCCGCCTGTCCCTCGGTCCGGCGCTCATCACCGGCGAAGTCGATCGTCCCACCCACGTCGGCCGCCCGCGCGCCGCCGCCGCCGACCGCGCCGGCGGCAAGCGCGGCACGCCCCGACCAGTGATCGAGCGAAGGCCCGAGCAGCATGTCGAGGTTGACGCGCGCGTCTCTCGCCACGGCATCGCCGCAGCGCGCCTCCGCCACGCGCACCGGCCCGGTGAGTTGCGGCCCGGCGCGCCCGATCGTGATCTTGAGGAAGGCCGTGGGGCGGCCAAGCGTGCAGCCCGCCACCGTCATCTTCTCGCTCAGCGCGGCAATCGTTCCGCTGAACCCTCTGTCGAGAAAGCCCTCTCCGGTGATCTTCGCGGCCACGATGCCGTAAGGCGTCTCCAGCCGCACCCGCCCGTCCTCCAGCGCCAGATCGAGCGCCGGCAGCGTGAACGTCGCGGTCTTTGGCCCGCTGCTCGGCAGCAGCCGGTCGATCGCGCCGAGCGAGAGCCTGCCGTTCACCAACCGCGCCCGCGCGCGGACATGGCCGGCGCGTACGGCGGCGAGATAGGGGCCGGTCACGCCGAGATCGATCCGCGTCTCCACCCAGTCGGCGACGAGATCGGGATCGGCCGGGTCGCCGATCACCACATTCGTCAGCCGCTGCCGCCCCAGCCCGAGATCGGCGATCCGATAGCGCGCGGCGACCCCGCTGCGGCCCAGCTCGCGATCGATGAAGCCGGTCGCGATCGGCACCCGCTCCAGCCACAGGGCGCCGAGCGCCGCGACGGCGGTCGCGCCGAGCGCGACCCCGATGCGCCTCCCCCGGCGGCGAGGACGCGGCGTTTCACCTTCCTCCTCCACCGCTACGCGCAACCCTTTCCATTCGTTCGGAGTTCGATTCATAGCCACCGACATAACGCGCGCGCAATTGCATGGAGCCGCACGCCGCCTTACGCTTCGCAGCGATGGCCGATGGCGACCCACCTTCCCCCGATGCCGCCGGCCATCGCGCGCGATTGCGCCAGCGGCTGCTGGCGCGCGGCGGGGGCGACGCGCTGCTGGATCACGAGCTGATCGAATATCTTCTCACCCTCGCCATCCCCCGCCGCGACACCAAGCCGCTTGCCAAGGCGCTGCTGCGCGAGTTCGGCGGGATCGGCGGGCTGTTGACCGCCGACGCGGCGGCGCTGACGCGCGTGCCGGGCATGGGCGAGACATCCGCCGCCGCGATCAAGATCGCGCACGCCGCCGCGCTCCGCCTGCTCCACGGCGAGGTCGCGGCGCGCCCCGTGCTGGCCAACTGGCAGG
This sequence comes from Sphingomonas sp. CL5.1, assembly GCF_013344685.1. Taxonomy (NCBI): domain Bacteria; kingdom Pseudomonadati; phylum Pseudomonadota; class Alphaproteobacteria; order Sphingomonadales; family Sphingomonadaceae; genus Sphingomonas; species Sphingomonas sp. CL5.1. Next base: position 2,139,970 of record NZ_CP050137.1, on the reverse strand, counting down.
CGCTGCTCGACTATCTCCACGCCGACATGGCGCATCACGTCGTCGAGCGTTTCCGCGTGCTCCACCTCAACACGCGCAACATGCTGATCCGCGACGAGGTGATGAGCGAAGGCTCGATCGACCAGGCGCCCGTCCATGTCCGCGAGGTGATCCGCCGCGCGATCGACCTCGGCTCGGCGGCGATCATCCTCGTGCACAACCATCCTTCGGGCGATCCCTCGCCAAGCCGCGCGGACATCGACATCACCCGTGCGATCGCCAATGCGGCGAAGGGGCTGGGCATCGCCGTCCACGACCATATCGTGATCGGCGCGCAGGGCCATGTCAGCCTGCGCTCGAAAGGGCTGATCTAGTCCCCCTCCTCAATCCAGATTCGGCCGCAGCAGCCGTTTCGCGCGGTCGAGGTCAACCCCGCGCCGCGCGGCGTAATCCGCCACCTGATCCTCGCCGATCCGCGCGACGCCGAAATATTCGGCCTGCGGATGTCCGAAATAGAAGCCGGAGACCGCCGCCGTCGGCAGCATCGCGAAGCTCTCGGTCAGCGAGATGCCTGTCGCCTGATGCGCGCCCAGCATCTCGAACAATTGCGTCTTGAGGCTGTGTTCCGGGCAGGCGGGATAGCCCGGCGCCGGGCGGATGCCGCGATATTGCTCGCGGATCAGCGCCTCATTGTCGAGCTGCTCGTCGGGGGCGTAGCCCCACAAGGTCGTGCGGACGTGCCGGTGCATCGCCTCCGCCAGCGCTTCGGCGAACCGGTCCGCCAGCGCCTTCAGCAGGATATCGGAATAATCGTCGATCGCCGCCTTGAAGCGGGCGAGGTGCGGCTCGATGCCGTGGATCGACACCGCGAAGCCGCCGATCCAGTCGCCCTTCGGGTCGACGAAATCCGCGAGGCACATGTTCGGCCGCCCCTCGCGCTTGACGATCTGCTGGCGCAGGAACGGCAGGCGCACCACATCCGTCCCCTCGACCAGATTGAGCAGATCGAGTCCCTTCAGTTCCTCGGCGTTGAAATCGCTCTTTAGGTCCACGATCACGTCGTCGCCGTGCCGCGCGCACGACCACAGCCCCGCGACCGCCCGCGCCGTCAGCCATTTTTCCGAGATGATGCGATCGAGCATCTTCTGCGCATCGTCGTAGAGCGAGCGTGCGCTCTCTCCCACGATCGCATCGTCGAGAATGGCGGGGAACACCCCGGCCAGCTCCCACGCGCGGAAGAACGGCGTCCAGTCGATATAGTCGCGCAGGTCGCTCAAATCCCAGTCGCGGAAGACGTGGACGCCGGGCTGGAGCGGCGCCGGCGGCTTCAGCGCCATGTCCGCCTTGAAGCCGTTGGCGCGCGCCTTCTCCAGCGGCAGCAGCTCGTTCTGTCCCTTGCCCTCGCGCGCGCGGCGGACGGCGGCATATTCCTCCGCCACCTTCGTCACATAATCGTCGCGCTGCGTGTCGCTGACCAGCGTGGTCGCGACGCCAACCGCGCGGCTCGCATCGAGCACATGGACGACCGGCCCGGAATAGGCCGGCGCGATGCGCAGCGCGGTATGGACCTTGGAGGTGGTCGCGCCGCCGATCAGCAGCGGCATCGTCATGCCGGCGCGCTCCATCTCCTCGCCCACCGTCACCATCTCGTCGAGGCTGGGGGTGATGAGGCCGGACAGGCCGATCATGTCGGCGTCATTCTCGTTCGCCGCCTGGAGGATAGTCGACCACGGCACCATCACACCGAGGTCCACCACCTCGAAGCCGTTGCACTGGAGCACCACGCCGACGATGTTCTTGCCGATATCGTGAACGTCGCCCTTCACGGTCGCCATGACGATCCGGCCCTTGGCCTTGGCGCCTTCCTCCTTCTCCGCCTCGATGAACGGGAGCAGGTGGGCGACGGCCTTCTTCATCACGCGGGCGGATTTCACCACCTGCGGCAGGAACATCTTGCCGGCGCCGAACAGGTCGCCGACGACGTTCATGCCGTCCATCAGCGGCCCCTCGATCACCTCGATCGGGCGCGGGAGCGACAGGCGCGCCTCCTCGGTATCCTCGACGATATAAGCGTCGATGCCCTTGACCAGGGCGTGCTCCAGCCGCTTGCCGACCGGCCAGCCGCGCCATTCCTCCGCCGCCCTTTCCGCCGCCGCATCGGTGCCCCGGAATTTCTCCGCCAGCGCGACCAGCCGCTCGCCCGCCTCTGGATCGCGGTTGAGCACCACATCCTCGCACGCGGTGCGAAGTTCGGGGTCTATCGTGTCGTAAACGTCGAGCTGCCCGGCGTTGACGATCGCCATGTCCATGCCGGCGGGGATGGCGTGATAGAGGAACACCGAGTGCATCGCGCGCCGCACCGGCTCGTTGCCGCGAAACGAGAAACTGAGGTTCGACAGGCCGCCCGAGATATGGACGTGCGGGCAGCGCCGCTTGATCTCGCGCGTCGCCTCGATGAAATCGACGCCGTAATTGTTATGCTCCTCGATCCCGGTCGCCACCGCGAACACGTTGGGATCGAAGATGATGTCCTCGGGCGGGAAACCGATCCCGGTCAGCAGCTTGTAGGCCCGCTCGCAGATCTCGATCTTGCGCGCCTGCGTGTCGGCCTGCCCGGTCTCGTCGAACGCCATGACGACCACCGCCGCGCCATAGGCCATGCATTTGCGCGCATAATGCAGGAAGGATTCCTCGCCCTCCTTCATGCTGATCGAATTGACGATCGGCTTGCCGGAGACGCATTTCAGCCCGGCCTCGATCACCTCCCATTTGGAACTGTCGATCATGATCGGCACGCGCGCGATATCCGGCTCTGCGGCGATCAGCTTGAGGAAGGTGGTCATCGCCTCGACCGCGTCGAGCAGGCCTTCGTCCATGTTGACGTCGATGACCTGCGCGCCATTCTCGACCTGCTGGCGCGCGACCTCCACCGCACGGGCATAGTCGCCCGCCATGATGAGCTTCTTGAACGCCGCCGATCCGGTGACATTGGTGCGCTCGCCGACGTTGACGAAGAAGGTGGAGGATGCGGTGGCGGTCATGAGCGGTCGATTCGATTCCGTTTTGGCTGGGGCGTGTCGCGGCGGCGGATGGGTCAGCCCGCCATCGTGAACGGCTCCAGCCCGGCGAGGCGCGTCCGCACCGGCGGGGTCGGCAGCGCGCGCGGCGGCAGGCCCCGCACCGCGTCGGCGATCGCCTTGATATGCGCTGGCGTGGAACCGCAGCAGCCGCCGAGCACATTGACCTGCCCCGCCTCGGCCCATTCGCCGACGAGGGCGGCGGTGGTGGGCGGCGCCTCGTCATAGGCGCCAAGCTCGTTGGGCAGGCCGGCGTTGGGATAGACCATGATGAGCGTGTCGGCGATCTCGCTCAGCGCCTTGACGTGCGGGCGCAATTGCTCCGCGCCGAACGAGCAGTTGAGGCCGATCGTGATCGGCTTCGCATGGCGCACCGCATGCCAGAAAGCCTCGACCGTGTGGCCGGAGAGGTTGCGCCCCGAAAGATCGGTCAGCGTCATCGACAGCATGATCGGCAGGTCGCGGCCCAGCGCCTCCCCCGCCTCGATCGCGGCCATGATGCCGGCCTTGGCGTTCAGCGTGTCGAACACCGTCTCGATCAGGACGAAATCCACGCCGCCGTCGACCAAGGCGTCGATCTGCTCGCGATAGACGTCTTTCAGATAATCGAAGTCGATCTCACGATAGCCGGGGTCGTTAACGTCCGGGCTGAGCGACAGCGTCTTGTTGGTCGGCCCGATCGCCCCGGCGACGAAGCGCGGACGGCCGTCCTTCGCCTGATATTCGTCGGCGACGCGGCGCGCCATCCTGGCGCTCTCGACGTTGATCTCGCGCACCAGATGCTCGGCGCCGTAATCGGCCTGGCTGATGCGGTTGGCGGAGAAGGTGTTGGTCTCCGCGATATCCGCCCCCGCCTCGAAATAGGCGCGGTGGATCGATTCCGGCACCTCCGGCTTCGTGAGCGCGAGGATGTCGTTGTTGCCCTTCTGGTCACGCGACAGGCCGAGCGACCCGGCATAATCCGCCTCGGCGAGCTTCCAGTTCTGGATTTCGGTGCCGAACGCGCCGTCGGTGATCAGGATGCGCCTGGCAGCCTCGGCATTGAAACGCTCACGAACACTCATGACAAATCCTTACGCCGCAGCGGCTTGCGCACCGATCTTCGCGCGCAGGCCAAGCAGATGGCAGATCGCGAAGGAGAGTTCGGCGCGGTTCAGCGTGTAGAAGTGGAACTGCTTCACCCCCCCGGCATAGAGCTTGCGGCACAGCTCCGCCGTCAGCGTCGCCGCGACGAGCTGGCGCGCGTCGGGCAGGTCGTCCAGTCCCTCGAACAGCCGCCCCATCCACGGCGGCACGGCGGTGCCGCACATCGCGCTCATCCGCTGGACGGCGGCGAAATTGGAGACGGGCATGATCCCCGGCACCACCTCCGCCGCGATTCCCGCCGCCGCGGCGCGATCGCGGAAGCGGAAGAACGTCTCCGGCTCGAAGAAGAATTGCGTGATCGCGCGGGTCGCCCCGGCGTCGATCTTGCGCTTGAGGTTATCGAGATCGGCGGCGGCGTCGGCCGAATCCGGATGGCTCTCCGGATAGGCCGCGACCGACAGCTCGAACGGATGCAGCCGCCGCAGCCCCTCGACCAGGGCGGCGGCATTCTCATAGCCGCCCGGATGCGCCTGATAACGCGCGCCCTGCACCGGCGGATCGCCACGCAGCGCGACGATATGGCGCACGCCCGCCGCCCAATATTCGCGCGCCACCGCGTCGATCTCCTCGCGCGTCGCCTCGACGCAGGTGAGGTGCGCGGCGGCCGGGATCGCCGTCTCGCGCGCGATGCGGGCGACGGTGGCGTGGGTGCGCTCGCGGGTCGATCCGCCCGCACCATAAGTGACCGAAACGAAACGCGGCGCGAGCGGCGCGAGCGTGCCGATCGAGTGCCAGAGCGTCTCCTCCATCTTCTCCGTCTTGGGGGGGAAGAATTCAAAGCTTACGTCGATATCGCCCGCCACGTCGGCATAGAGCGGCGCGTCGAGCGCGCGGCGCGCCTCCTCAAGCTGATTGAATGACAGGGTCATGCCGCCTTCACCTCTCTGAGCGCCGCGCCCTGCCGGACGCCGAGCCACAATTTCACCGTCAGTTCTCCCCCCGCCAGCGTCTCCACCTTCGCCAGCGTCAGCCCGGCGGCGGCAAACCAGCGCTCGATCTGCGCGTCGGAGAAGCCGAGCCGGGTGTGCGCGTCCTGCGCGCGCAATTCCTCGCGGTCGTGCGGCGCGAAGTCCGCGATCAGCAGCCGGCCGCCGGGCGCGAGCACCCGCGCCGCCTCGACGATCGCCGCGCCCGGCTGTTGCGCGAAATGGAGGACGTGATGGATGATCGCCACGTCCGCCTCGCCGTCGCCCATCGGCAGGGCGTAGAGGTCGGCCTGCCGCAGCTCGACATTCGCCAGTCCCTGCTCGCCCAGCTTGGCGCGGGCGAGGCGCAACATCTCCGAGCTGCGGTCGATGCCCAGCGCGGTGTCGGCGCGCGGCGCGAACAATTCGATCATCCGCCCGGTACCGGTGCCGATGTCGATCAGCCGCCCGACCGGCGCGTCGCCCAGCGCGGCGAGCATCGCCGCCTCCACCTGCTCCTCGGCGACATGGAGCGAGCGGATCGCATCCCACTGCCCGGCATTGGCCTCGAACCACGCCGCCGCCGAGGCGGCGCGATCGGCGCGCACCGCCGCCAGCCGCGCCACGTCGGCCGCCGCCTGCCGGTCCGGCGCCGCCGCCTCCCAGCCGTCGAGCGCCGCCGCGACCGGCGCCACCGCCTCCGCCGGGCCGAGCGCGACGAACACCCAGCTTCCTTCCTTGCGTCGCTCGGCCAGTCCGGCGTCGCACAGGATCTTCACATGGCGGGAGACGCGCGGCTGGCTCTGCCCCAGCACCTGCGCCAGTTCACCCACGGAAAGCTCCATCGTGCGCAGCAGGCGCAGGATGCGCAGCCGCGACGAATCGGCGAGGGCACGGAATATTTCGAGCGCATCGATCATGGAGATGAAGATATAAAGATATCTTTATATGAGGTCAACGCGCTATCCGTCGAGCAATGCTTGCGGAGCAAAGGCGGCTGGGCCACGTTGTGCGCCCCATTACCGGGAATAGGGAATGACGAGATGAAGCGTATCGCCACCACCCTCCTCGCGCTCGCCGCCGCCGCGAGCCTCGGCGCGTGCAGCAAGAACGCGCAGGATCAGAGCGCGGAAGCAGCCAATGCGATCGGCGCGGACGTTTCCGCCACCACCCGCAACGCGGTGGACGATGTGCAGGCCGCGACCGATCAGGCGCTGGACAGCGCGGGCGCGGCGCTGGACAATGCCGGCGACAAGATGAAGAGCGGCGCGGACAAGGCCGACAAGAAGCTCGACGAGCATCTCGACAAGGCCGGCGACGCGATCAGGAACGGCGCCGACAAGGCGCGCGACGCCACCGGCAACGCGCTGAAGGATGCCGGCAACGCGATCGACAGGAATTGATCGGGAGACTCGCGGCGGGGATCGCGCTGGCGCTCCTCGCCGCCTGCTCCTCGCAGCCGGCCGCGCCGGGCGCGGTGAGCGCCGACGAGGAACGGCAGTTGAATGACGCCGCCGCGATGCTCGATGCCAACAGCGTCAGCGCGGCGGTGGTCGCCGGGAACGATGAGGACGGACAATGACCAAGCGACGGCTCGGCGCCACCGATCTGGAGATCACGCCGCTGGTATTCGGCGGCAACGTGTTCGGCTGGACGGCGGACCGCGCGACCAGCTTCGCGCTGCTCGACGCCTTCGTCGATGCCGGCGGCACGATGATCGACACCGCCGACGTCTATTCCGCCTGGGTGCCGGGGCATAAGGGCGGCGAATCCGAAAGCGTGATCGGCGAATGGCTGCGCGCCGGCGGCAAGCGCGACAAGGTGCTGATCGCCACCAAGGTCGGCATGTTGCCGGGCGAAGGCGGCGAGAAGCTGGCGCCGGCGCGAATCGCGGCGGCGTGCGAGGCTTCGCTGAAGCGACTGGGCACCGATCGCATCGACCTGTATTTCGCGCATCAGGACGACGAGGCGACCACGCAGGAAGCCGCGCTGGAGGCGTTCGGCAAGCTGGTCGACGCCGGCAAGGTGCGCGTGCTGGGCGCGTCGAACTTCCACGCCGCACGGCTCAAGAGCGCGAACGAGGCGGCGGAGGCCGCCGGGCTGCCGCGTTACCATGTCCTAGAGCCGGAATATAATCTCGTCAGCCGCCACAAATTCGAAGGCGAGCTTCAGGATTATTGCATCGACCACAATATCGGCGTCGTGCCTTATTACGGGCTGGCGTCGGGCTTCCTGACCGGCAAGTACCGCTCACGCGACGATCTCGGCAAAAGCGTGCGCGGCGGGCGGCTGGGGGAGTTGCTGGAGGGCAAGGGCCGCAAGGTGCTGGACGCGCTCGACGCGGTGTCGGCGGAAAGCGGCGCGACGCTGGCGCAGATCGCGCTGGCGTGGCTGATGGCGCAACCGGGCGTCACCGCCCCGATCGCCAGCGCCACCAGCGTGGAGCAACTCGCCGAGCTGATGCCGGCGACGACGCTCACGCTCACCCCTGACCAGCTCGCGCGCCTCACCGACGCGGGAGCGTGACGCGCGGTAGCGGAATGGCAACGCCTTTCCCGCTATGGCGTCGGGAATGATCCATCCCTCCTATATCGCGCTGGGCGTGGCGGCGGTCTGCGCCGCGGGGTCGGTGACCGTCGCGGCGACCCGGCCGACGCCGCGTCATATCCTCGTCTCTCGCGCGGTGCCGCCGGTGACGAAGCCTCTGGCGCAGGTGGCGGCGGCGACTCCCGATCCGGGCGCCTATACGATCCGGCACGTCCTCCCGATCAAGGGCGCGATGCGGATGGGCGACTTCCACTGGGACGAAAACGGCGCGCCCAAGGCGGGGCGGATCGTCATCACCGTCGATCTCGCGGCGCAGGTGCTCAGCATCTTCCGCGACGGCTATGAGATCGGCACCGCCGCCGTCCTCTACGGCGCGGACGCCAAACCCACCCCGACCGGCGTCTATCCGATCACGCAGAAGGACGCGCATCACGTCTCGAACATCTATGATGCGCCGATGCCATACATGCTGCGACTGACCAACGACGGCATCTCGATCCACGCCAGCAACGTGCGCGACGGCTATATGACCCACGGTTGCATCGGCGTGCCCGAACCGTTCGCGAAGAAGCTGTTCGACGCGGTGAAGCTGGGCGACACGGTGATCGTGACGCACGGCGAGAAACTGAGCGTCGGCCAGCCGGTGACGGCGGCCTGACCTAGAGCGCGCGGAACATCACCAGCGCGTCGACCAGCCCGCGCGCCGGGTGCGCGAACGCCGCCGGCAGCCGCCCGACGATCGCGAAGCCCTCGGATTCCCACAGCTTCACCGCGCGCTCGTTGGTGCTGACGACGAAATTGAACTGCATCGCGCGAAACCCGCGCGCGCGGGCATGATCGAGCGAATGGCGGCACATCGCCCGCGCCGCCCCGCGCCCGACGGCGGCCGCGGCGGTCATATAGCCGCAATTGGCGACATGCGCCCCGCCGCCCGCCTGGTTGGCGCGCAGATAATAAGTGCCGAGGATCGCGCCATCCTCCTCCGCCACGAACGTCTCCTTGTCCGCGCCCAGCCAATAGGCCAGTGCCTCCGCCTCGCTCATCGCCGGATCGAGCGCATAGGTCTCGCCCGCGCGGATCGTGGGGCCGATGATCGGCCAGATGGCGGGCGCATCGGCGGCGGTGGCGGGGCGGATCAGCATCGCAATCGTCTCTCAGTTTCGCGGCGCCTGCCGCCGATAGCTCAGCGCCTCCGCGACATGCGCCCGGCCGACCGCTTCCGCGCCGGCGAGATCGGCGATGGTCCGCGCGACGCGCAGCACGCGGGTATAGCCGCGCGCGGAAAGCCGCAACGCTTCCGCCGCCTGCGCCAGCAAGGCGCGGCCCGCCTCGTCAGGCGTCGCAACCTGTTCCAGCACCACGCCGTCGGCTTCGGCATTGGTGCGCGCCGCCACGTCGCGATAGCGCCCGGCTTGCACCGCCCGCGCCGTCGCGACCCGCGCGGCCACCTCTGCGGAGCCTTCGGCGGGCGGCGGCATCACCAGATCGGCGGCGGACAGCGCCTGCACCTCGACATGCAGGTCGATGCGGTCGAGCAGCGGGCCGGAAACCTTGGCCTGATAATCCGCCGCGCATTTCGGGGCGCGGGCGCAGGCGAGGCTCGCGTCGCCGAGATGCCCGCAGCGGCACGGGTTCATCGCCGCGACAAGCTGCACCCGCGCGGGAAAGGTGACATGCGCATTGGCGCGCGCGACGCTCACCACCCCCGATTCGAGCGGCTGGCGCAGCGAATCGAGCACCGCGCGCTGGAACTCGGGCAATTCGTCGAGGAACAGCACGCCGAGATGCGCGAGGCTCACCTCCCCCGGCTTCACGCGCAGCCCGCCGCCGGTCAGCGCCGCCATCGAGGCGCTGTGATGCGGGCTGCGGAACGGGCGGGCGCGGGTGAGCTGGCCGCCGGACAGCGTGCCGGCGACCGACTGCACCATGCTCACCTCCAGCGCCTCGGCGGCGTCGAGCGGCGGGAGGATGCCCGGCAGGCACGCAGCCATCAGCGACTTGCCCGCCCCCGGCGGCCCGACGAACAGCAGGTTGTGCCCGCCAGCCGCCGCGATCTCCAGCGCGCGCTTGGCGACCTCCTGCCCCTTCACCTGCCGCAGATCGGGTCCGGCCCGCGCCTCGTCCACCTCGCCGGGTGCGGGGGCGGCGAGCAATTGCTGGCCCTTCAGATGGTTGATGAGCGATATCAGGTCCGGCGCGGCGACCACCTCGATCGAGCCGCTCCACGCCGCTTCCGGCCCCTGCGCGGCGGGGCAGATCAGCCCCCTCCCCGTCTCCGCCGCATGGAGCGCGGCGAGCAACACGCCAGACGACGACGCCAGCCGCCCGTCGAGCGTCAGTTCGCCGACGATCACGTAATCGGCCAGCGACTCCGCGTCGACCACGCCCATCGCCGCGAGCAGCCCGAGCGCGATCGGCAGATCGAAATGCGATCCTTCCTTGGGCAGATCGGCTGGCGACAGGTTCACCGCGATCCGCTTGGGCGGCAGCGCCAGCCCCATCGCGGCGATCGCGCCCCTCACGCGCTCGCGGCTTTCGCCCACCGCCTTGTCGGCCAGCCCGACGAGATTGAACGCGGGAAGGCCGGGAATGAGCTGCACCTGCACCTCCACCCCGCGCGCCTCCAGCCCGATATACGCGACCGTCGCGACTATTGCTGCCATTTTTCCCCCGGTAACAAAGCGTTCATACCGGATTCGTCACGAACGGAAACCTCTCTTGAACCGCCTTGCGAACCGGATCGACCTGCCCCAAATGCCCCCCATGTCCCAGCGCCATCCCGTCTCGCGGATCATCCAGCTCACGCTCGGCGCGCTGCTGCTGGTCGGGGCCGCGTTGCTGGGACCGTTGCCGGGGCCGGGCGGCATCTTCCTGTTCGCTGGCGGCATGATCCTGATCCTGCGCAACTCGCGCTGGGCGCAGGTGCGCTGGGCGCGGCTGAAGCGACGCTGGCCGCGCACCGGGCATCTGGTCGATCGCACGATGCGCCGGCCGAGCGCCCTGCGCCGCCACGCCCGCAGGCGCGCAGAGCAACGGGCGCGATCACGTTGACTTGGTGCGGGCATTGGCCTATGCGCCGCACCGTTCGGGCCGTCCCTGCGTGACGGCCTTTAGTTTTTCAGATTCGGGAATGAGCGATGAAGCGGACCTTTCAGCCGAGCAACCTGGTGCGGGCACGCCGTCACGGCTTCCGTGCGCGGATGGCGACGGTGGGCGGTCGCGCGGTGATCCGGGCGCGTCGCGCGCGGGGCCGCAAGAAGCTGTCGGCCTGAACCGGCGGCCGCTCTCGCGGCTGACCAGGCGATCGGAATTTCTGGCTGCCAACGCCGGGCGTCGCGTGCCGATGCCCGGCTTTGTCTTGCTTGTCCGCCCGCGCGAGGACGGCGACGAGACGATCCGCGTCGGCTTCACCGTGACGAAGAAGATCGGCAACGCGGTGGTGCGCAACCGCATGAAGCGCCGCTTCCGCGCGCTTGCCCGCGAGCTGATGCCGGCCGAGGGGATCAACGGCGCGGACCATGTGCTGATCGGCCGTCAAACCGGTGTCGAGCGCCCCTATGCCACGCTGCGCGACGAGCTGGCGAAGGCGCTGGCCAAGGCGAAGCGGCGATGATCGCGCGGCTGCTCGTGCTGCTCGTCCGCGCGTGGCAGATCGGCCCGTCGGTGGTGCTGCCGCCCACCTGCCGCTATCAACCTTCGTGTTCCGCCTATGCAATCGAGGCGCTTCGCCGCTATGGGGCTGCGCGTGGAAGCTGGCTCGCGGCCAAACGCATCGCGCGCTGCCATCCGTGGGGCGGGCATGGCTATGACCCCGTGCCCTGACCCGAATCGCCAGAGACAGGATCTGACGTGAGCGAAGACAACAAGAATTTCGTGCTGTTCGCGGTGCTGGCCGTGCTGATCCTGTTCGGCGGGCAGTGGCTGGTGAGCCATTTCTTCCCGGCCAACCCGGCGGTGACGAAGATCGAGGGCGGCAAGACCAAGGTGGTGGAGGGCAAGGCCGCCGCCACCGTCGACGCACCCGGCACGATCCGCGACCGCAAGCTGGTGCTCGCGGAAACGCCGCGCGTGAAGATCGCAACCCCCACCATGCAGGGCTCGATCAACCTGAAGGGCGCCCGGATCGACGATCTCGTGCTGACCAATTACAAGGAGACGATCGCGAAGGATTCGCCGCCGATCCGCCTCCTTTCCCCCGCCGGCACGACCGACGCCAATTTCGCGGCGTTCGGCTGGCGCGACGACGGCCTCGCGCCGCCCGCCGCCGATACGCTCTGGGCCGCCTCGTCCGACACGCTCGCACCGGGCAAGCCGGTGACGCTCTCCGCCGCCAACGCCAGGGGCCAGCGTTTCCAGATCGAGCTGTCGGTCGACAAGGATTATATGTTCTCGATCCGGCAGACGGTCGCCAATGGCGGTGCCAATGCGGTGCCGGTGGCCGCTTATGGCCTCGTCAATCGCAGCGGTGTTTCAAAGGACCCGGCGAGCTGGACGATCCACACCGGCCCGATGTCGGTCGCCAACGGCAGCGCCAATTATGCGCCGAACTTCAAGGATCTGGATAAGGAGCCGCAGAAGTTCACCTCGACCGGCGGCTGGCTCGGCTTCACCGACAAATACTGGCTCACCGCGCTGCTGCCCGATCAGGCGCGCAGCTTCGACGGCCAGTTCCGCGCCGGCGCGAACACCAGCTATCAGGCGGACTTCACCGCCGCGCCGCAGGTGCTGCCGCCGGGCCGCGAGATCACCCAGACCACGCGCTTCTTCGCCGGCGCGAAGGAAGTGAAGCTGCTCGACCGCTACACCGACAAGGAGGGCGCGACGAAGCTCGACTATGCGATCGACTGGGGCTGGTTCCGCATCATCGAGAAGCCGATCTTCTATTATCTCGACTGGCTGTTCCGCATGGTCGGCAATTTCGGCGTGGCGATCATCATCCTGACGCTGACGATCCGCGCGCTCGTCTTCCCGATCGCGCAGCGGCAATATGCGTCGATGGCGCACATGCGCGCGATCCAGCCGAAGATGAAGGCGATCCAGGAACGCTTCAAGGACGACAAGCAGCGTCAGCAGCAGGAGATCATGGCGCTCTACAAGGCGGAGAAGGTCAATCCGCTGGCGGGCTGCCTGCCCACCCTGCTCCAGATCCCGATCTTCTACGCGCTCTACAAGGTGCTGATGCTGACGATCGAGATGCGGCACCAGCCGTTCGTCGGGTGGATCAAGGATCTGTCGGCGCCCGATCCGCTCACGCCCGTCAACCTGTTCGGCCTGCTCAACTTCACCCCGCCGCATTTCATGGCGATCGGCGTGATCCCGATCATCCTGGGCATCAGCATGTTCTTCCAGTTCAAGCTGAACCCGACGCCGATGGACGACACGCAGAAGCAGGTGTTCGCGCTGATGCCGTGGGTGCTGATGTTCGTGATGGCGCCGTTCGCGGTGGGCCTTCAGGTCTATTGGATCACCACCAACATCATCACGATCATCCAGCAGCGCGTGCTCTACGCGCGCCACCCGGCGCTGCTGGAGGCGACATCGAAGTGACGTTCGACGACGATCAGATAGAGGCCGCGCGAAAGGTGTTCGCCGGCCCGATCGAGTTCCTGAAATCGGCCCCCGCGCTCAATTTCCTGCCCGAAGCGATCGTGCCGGAAGTGGCGTTCGCGGGCCGGTCGAACGTCGGCAAATCGTCGCTCATCAACGCGCTGACGGGGCGCAAGGCGCTCGCCCGTACATCGGTCACGCCGGGGCGGACGCAGGAGCTGAACTTCTTCGACATCGGATATCCCCTCTCCTTCCGCCTGGTCGACATGCCCGGCTACGGCTTCGCCAAGGCGCCGAAGGACATGGTGAAGAAGTGGCGTTTCCTCGTGAACGACTATCTGCGCGGCCGCCAGCAGCTCAAGCGCGCGCTGATGCTGATCGATAGCCGCCACGGCATCAAGGACGTCGATCGCGAGATACTGGAGATGCTGGACAAGGCGGCGGTGAGCTACCGCCTCATCCTCACCAAGGCGGACAAGGTGAAGGCGACCGACTTGGCCGCCGTCACCGAGCGCACCGCCGAGGAAGCGCGCAAGCGCCCGGCGGCGCATCCCGATATCATCGCCACTTCGTCGGAGGGCGGCCTTGGCATCCCCGAGCTGCGCGCGGCGGTGATGGAGGCGATCGGCTGACCGCCTTTCCTCTCGCGATAGCTGAAAAATAGGCTATCGCCTGTCCGCGACATCACATGAAGGCGGGCAGCGGCGCATGAAGCTCATCATCGGCAACAAGGCCTATTCGTCGTGGTCGCTGCGCGGCTGGCTGGCGTGCCGCCAGTCTGGCCTGCCGTTCGAGGAGATGGTCGTCCCGCTCTACGATCAGGATTGGGACAAGCGCCGCGAGGGCGACGAATTCGCCCCCTCCTCCGGCAAGGTGCCGATCCTGTGGGACGATGACGTGGTGGTATGGGACAGCCTCGCCATCATCGAATATCTCATCGACAAGGTCGGCCGCGAGAAATTCTGGCCGGAGGACAATGCCGCACGCGCGATGGCGCGATCGATGGCGGCTGAGATGCATTCCAGCTTCGCCGCGCTGCGCCGCGAATGCGGGATGAACATCCGCCAGGTCTATCCGCCGCGCCGCCCGTCGGACGAGGTGGTCGCGGACCTAACACGCATCATGGAATTATGGGCGCAGGCGCGCGCGCGCTTCGGCGGCGACGGCGATTTCCTGTTCGGCGCATTCGGCGCGGCGGACATCATGTTCGCGCCGGTCTGCACGCGGATCGTCACCTATTCGCTGCCCGTCGCGCGTTTCGCCACCGGCTATATCGAGGCGGTGCTCAACCATCCCTTCATGCAGGACTGGATCGCCGCCGCGCAGGAAGAGGAATGGGTGATCGAGAAGTTCGAGCAGCCGGCGGGCAAGGCGTGACGCTCGATCCGCTGGCGCTCGCCGAAGCGCTGATCGCCTGCGAAAGCGTCACCCCGGCGACCGGCCGCGTATTCGACCTGGTGGAGGCGATGCTGGCGCCGCTCGGCTTCGCGGTCGACCGCTTCACCGTCGGCGAGGCGCCGGACGGCCCGGTCGAGAACATGATCGCGGTGCGCGGCACGGAAGGCCCGCATTTCGCCTTCGCCGGCCATCTCGACGTGGTACCGCCCGGCGAGGGCTGGACCTCGGGCGCGTTCGCACCGGAGGTGCGCGGCGGGCTGCTCCACGGGCGCGGCGCGGTGGACATGAAGGGCGGGATCGCCGCCTTCATCGCCGCCGTCTCCCGCGCACCCGCGCAAGGCGTTGTGAGCCTACTGCTGACCGGCGATGAGGAAGGCCCGGCGATCCACGGCACCCGCGCGATCCTCGACCGGCTGGCGGCGCGCGGGCTGAAGCCGGACATGTGCCTCGTCGGCGAACCCACGTCGGTCGACCGGCTGGGCGACATGATAAAGATCGGTCGGCGCGGCTCCGTCAACATCTGGATCGACGTGCCAGGCAGGCAGGGCCATGTCGCCTATCCGCACCTCGCCGACAATCCGATCCCCAAGCTGGTCGCCGCGCTGGCGGAGATCGACGCGATCACGCTCGATCACGGCAATGACTGGTTCCAGCCGTCGAATATCGAGGTGACCGACATCACGGTCGGCAATCCGGCGACCAATGTCATCCCGGCGCGTGCCACCGCGCGGCTGTCGATCCGCTTCAACGACGAACAGAACGGACCCGCCCTTGCGCGGCGGATCGAGGCGATCGTCCATTCCCACGCGCCGGAGGCGAAGGTGGAGGCGCGCATCTCGGGCGAGGCGTTCCTGACCGAACCGGGACCGCTCTCCGCGCTGGTTTCGGCGGCGATCCTCGCGCGGACCGGCCTCACCCCGGCGCTGTCGACGACCGGCGGCACATCGGACGCTCGCTTCATCGCGGCGATCTGCCCGGTGGTGGAATTCGGCCTGACCAACGCGACGATGCACAAGCTGGACGAGGCGGTGGCGATCGAGGATCTGGCGACGCTGACCGATATCTACGCCGACATCATCACCCGAGCGACACGCTCCTGATCTCCGGCTCGATTTCCAGTTCGAGATCTGCCAGCGCGGCGGACCAGGCAAGGAAATCCTCCTCCCCCATCGGCCGCGCGACACCATAGCCCTGGATCGCGTCACAGCCGAGGATGCGCAGCAGCTCGACCTGATCGGGTGTCTCCACGCCTTCCGCCACCGCCTCGCAGCCGAGGCCGTGGATCAGCCCGACGAGCGAGCCGGTGATGATCCGCGCCGCATGATCCTGCGCGACCGCAGCGATCAGGCCGCGATCGAGCTTGATGCGGTCGATCGGCAATTGCCGCAGCCGGGCGACGCTGGAAAGCCCGGTGCCGAAGCCGTCGATCGCGATCTTCGCGCCCTCCTCGCGCAGTTGCGCCAACGCCGCGATGGCATCGGCGCGGGCATGGGCGGCGACCGTCTCGTTGATCTCCAGTTCCAGCAGCCGCGCCGGCGCGCGCGCATCGCGCATCGCCGCGCGCAGCCGGGTGAAGAAATCGACACGATCGATCTGGCGCGCGCTGACGTTGATCGCCAGCCTTCCGGCGAAGCCGAGCGATGCCCAATGCGCGACCGTCCGCGCGATGCGCGCCAGCACCCAGTCGCCGATCTCCACCATCAGCCCGCTTTCCTCCGCGCGGCCGATGAAGGTGCCGGGCAGGCGCAGCCCATCGCGCGGATGGCGCCAGCGGAGCAGCGCCTCCGCCGCGACGACATTGCCGTCCGACAGCGAGACCTCGGGCTGGAAGACCAAAGTGAATTCGTCGCGATCGAGCGCATCGCGCAATTCGGCGTCGAGGCGCACGCGGCTGGCCATCTGCTCCGCCAGTTCGTCGCTATACAGCTCGAACCGCCCGCGCCCGTCGGACTTGGCGCAATACATCGCGGCATCGGCGCAACGCATCAGGTCGTGCAGCGTGATGCCGTGATCGGGGCGCAGCGCGATGCCGATCGAGGCGCCTATCGAAGCCTCCCCGCCCATCAGCGGGAAAGGCGCGGCAAGTGCGTCGAGTACCTGCGCGGCGATCCAGCCGGCATCGCGCGGATCGGCGAGCAACGGGAACAGCATGGTGAACTCGTCGCCCGCCAGCCGGCCGATCAGCGGAGGATAGATGTCCGCCTCCGCCACCGCGCGATCCGATACGCCGCGCAGGCGATCGGCGACCATCGCCAGCAGCATGTCGCCGCACGCATGGCCGTGCGTGTCGTTGACCGCCTTGAAGCGATCGAGGTCAATGAAGAATAGTGCCCCCATCTCGCGCGACGTTTCAGCCAACAGCCGCTCCGCGCCGGTACGGAAATTGGTGCGGTTGGCGAGTCCGGTAACCGGATCGAACAGCGCAAGCCGCTGGATGCTGTCCAGGTTGTCGGCTAGCTGAGCGAATAGCCGATCCATCGCGGTCGCCAGTTGCGGGACGGCGACGCGGATCTCGTCGGGCACGCGCGGGTCGATCTCGCCATTGGCGGCTTCGGCCAGCCGGTCCACGGCGCGGTCGATCGCCTCGGCGGTGGTGGCGACGGCGCGCTGAGTCGCGGCCCAGCACATCGTCGCGCAGACGATCGCCGGGATGAGCGCGCTGGCATAGGAGCCGGCGCCGAAATTGTCGCGGGAAGTGACGAGCAACGCGAGGAAAAAAGCGACGCCGCCCGCGCACAGCGCGAACATCACCGCCCTGTCCTTCAGCGTTTCGCCCCTTGCCATTATGGTTTCCCGATCTCCGCCCAGGCGGCGCGGGGATCGCGCCAGCACAGGTTACTGCTGGCACATAAAGGTTAATGTTTAGGTCGGGATCGGCGGAAAACCACGTAGATCGCGCCATTGCCACCGTGGCGCGGATGGGCGTTGCGCAGCGCGGCGATGTGCGGCGCATGGCGCGAGGCGGCGATCCAGTCCGCCACCGCCGCGCGGATCGCGCCGCGCGCGTGCGGCCGCTCGCTCCCGGGGCGCGGGGGCTTGCCGGTGACGAGCAGCAGCACGCGGTCGCCGCGCGCGATCGACCGCTCCAGCCCGGCGTCGAGCAGGGCATGGGCCGAGCGCAGATTGTGCCCGTGGAGGTCGAGCGTCGCGTCCGGCTGCACCGTCCCGCGCGTGATCCTGCGGTCCCAGCTGCCGTCGAGCGTGGCCGGGGCGGGAGCGGCCGGCGTGGCCGCCACGCGCGGGGACGTCGCCGGACGCGGCAACGGCGTGGCCACGCGGCGCTTGCCGGGGAGCGGCGGCGCCGGCTCAGGCTCGGGCGGCGCTTTCGCGACCGCGCGCGGCGGACGGGGATGAAGCGGGCGGACGCTGGCCTTCACCCGCGCCCACAGCGCCGCCTCCTCAGCGTCGAGACGCCGGCCGGCCACCGGCCGCCCCTCCCTGCAACCGATCCAGCGTGCCGACCGGCAGCAGCAGGAAGGCGGTGCCGCGCGCGCTCATCCCGCCGGCGATGGCGCGCGCATCATTGCCCGCCCCCCAGAAGGTGTCGAAGCGGTTCGCGCCCTTGATCGCGCCGCCGGTATCCTGCGCCACCCACAGGCCGGTCGCGTCGGCGCGGTCCATCGACAGGAACACCGGCGCGCCGAGCGGGATGAAGCGCGGATCGGCCGCCACCGTCGTCCCGCCGGCGACGGGCAGGCCGAGCGCGCCGACCGGCGGCCCGTCGAGCACGCGGAAGAACACGAAGCTCTTGTTCTCGCGCATGATCGCGCGGCCCTGATCGGGATTGGCGCGCAGCCACGCGACGATGCCCTGCATCGAAAGCTGGTTCGGCCCGAGCAGCCCGCGCTGCCGCATCAGCGCGCCGATGCCGGTATAATCGCGGCCGTTCTGCGAATCGTAGCCGATGCGCAGCACGCGCCCGTCCGGCATCCGCACCAGCCCGGAACCCTGCACCTGAAGGAAGAAGAACTCGACCGGATCGACCGCATAGCCGAGGATGCGCGCCCGGCCCTGCAACACGCCCTGCTCGATCGCGGTGCGGTCGTAATAAGGCACGAGCTTCGTTCCGTCGACACGGCCGCGGATGCTCCTGCCCTTCAGGCTGTCGGAGAACTGGCCGAGATCGACGTCGATCAGGTCGTCGGGCCGGGCATAGATCGGGGCATAGCCGTCGCGATAGCTCGGCGAGCCGGCGATTTCCGGGATGTAATAGCCGGTGGCATAGGCGCGGCCGTCGCCTACCTGCACCGCCTCGAACCAGCGCGTGAAGAACCCTTGCGCATCGCCCGGCGCGGTGGAGGCGGCGGCGGCGCAGGCGGGTTGCCAGTCCGCGCCGCTGGTCAGGCCCGAAACGTCCGCGCGCCGGACGAGCGAGGGGCAGCTCAGCCTGAACGCGGCCAGCGCCTGCGCGGCGCTATCGGGGGTGATCGGCAGCGTCGCGATATCCGGCCCGCGCGTCAGCCCGGCGCTCGCGGCGGTGCCCGCGCCGGGCGACGTGACCTGCGCCACCGGCGGCAGCGGCGTGGCGGGAGTCGGCTGGCGCACCGGAACCTCGCCCCCGCGCGACGGCGGCGACTGGCCGCCCGGACGCGGCGGCGGCGCGACGCCGCCGACGCAGGCGGACAGCAGGACAGACAGAGCGAAAGCGCCGACGAGCGCCAGTCCCCCCCGACGGATCATGCCGCGCTCCCTCAGGCTTCGTCGGTGTCGGCGAGCTTCCAGTTCGGATCGCTGCTCTTGAGCGTCCGCGCGAAGGTCCAGACGTCATGCGTCTCGACCGCGTCGCTGGTCGATCCCGCGATCACCTGCCCGTCCGCATTGCGGGTGACGGCGGCGATGTCGGCGTCGAAGCGCACGGTGATCCGCGCGTCGCGGCCGGTGAGCGACGCGCCGACGATCGTCGCGCGCTCGATCGAGACGAGGCGGTTCTCCAGCACCTCGCCCGCTTCCTTGCGGGCGGCGATCGATTCGCCGAAGGCATTGGCGACGTCCGGCTCGACCAGATCGGCCAGCGCTTTCTCGTCGCCGCGCCAGAATGCCTCGAGGATCATGCGATAGGCCGCCTGCGACCCTTCGAGGAAGCGCGGCACGTCGAAGCCCGGTTCGCCCGAGACGATCGCGCGCAGGCCGCTTTCCGCCCCGCCCTCGATCGGGCGGACGGCGGCTTCGCGCACTTCCGGCGTCACGTCGATGGTGCGCGGCAGCGCGGCGGCGGGAACGCGATCGTCAGCCGGCTTGGGCAACGGCTGCTCATGCCCGGTACGCTTGCCGAGCACCGAGTAGAGACGCAATGCCAGGAACCCGGCAACCATCGCTAGAAGGACAATATAGAACACCCGGCCTCCAATACGCTGAACGCCCAACATAAGCGTTAAGCTCCCGCGATTCAATTTTTCGCGGCGTTGAATCGGCGCAATACGCCTGCTAGGCGCGCGGAACACAATTTCCGGGCGTCGCCGACGCTCCTTAATCGCATCATTTGGGGAAAGATTCGAGATGGCCGAACAGGACAATGGCGTGACGACCGGCAACGAGCCGCTGCCCAACGGCGCCGACACGCTGCCGCAGGTCGGGCTGATCTCGCAATATGTGAAGGACCTGTCGTTCGAGAATCCGAACGCCCCGGCGATCTACCAGAGCCAGCAGGCGCCCGAGATCAACGTGCAGTTCGACATCGGCTCGCAGCAGGTGGCGGACGAGGTGCATGAGGTGACGCTGAAGGTGGAGATCCGCGCCGAGAGCGCCGGCACCGTCGCCTTCCTCGTCGAGCTCGCCTATGCCGGGCTGTTCGGGCTGCGCAACGTGCCGCTCGACGCGGTGCAGCCGTTCCTGCTCGGCGAGGGGCCGCGCCTGCTGTTCCCGTTCGCCCGCCGCGTGGTGGCCGATGCCGTGCGCGACGGCGGCTTCCCGCCGCTGCTGCTGGAGCCGATCGACTTCAACGGCCTCTACTTGCAGCAGGCCGAGGCGCGCGCGCAGGAAGCGGGCACCGTCGGCAACGCCTGACATTGCCCGCGACCGGCTGATCCCATGAACCTGACCCGTGCGCTCGGCTCGGTCGGCGGCCTTACGCTGGCGAGCCGCGTGCTCGGGCTGGTGCGCGATTCGCTGTTCGCGCGATTCGTCGGGGCGGGCTTCGCGTCCGACGCCTTCCTGATCGCCTTTCGCCTGCCGAACATGTTCCGCGCCCTGTTCGCGGAGGGCGCCTTCTCCGCCGCGTTCATCCCGATGTTCAACCACAAGGTCGCGAACCCGGACGGGCGCGGCCTCGACGACGGGGTGGGCTTCGCGCAGGACGCGCTGTCGGTGCTGCTGCCCGTGCTGATCGGCATGACCGTGCTCATGGAGGTCGCGGCGTGGCCGGTGACGTGGCTGCTCTCGGGCGGCTTCCATGACGCGACGCCGGAGCAGTTCGCCTTCGCGGTGCAGCTCGCGCGGATCACCTTCCCGTATCTGCTGCTCATCAGCCTCGTCTCGCTGCTCGGCGGCATCCTCAATTCGCTGCACCGCTTCTGGGTCGCGGCGGCGGCGCCGATCCTGCTCAACCTCACGCTGATCGTCGCGCTGCTGTTCTTCCACAAACACGAGCCGCTGTTCACCGCGCGCAACCAGGCGATCGCGGTGACGGTGTCCGGCGCGCTGCAATTGCTGTGGCTGGCATGGGCATGCCGCCGCGCGGGCGTGCGCCTGCGCATCCGCCGGCCGACGCTCAACCCGGACGTGAAGCGGCTGCTGTCGCTGATCTGGCCGGCGGCGGCGGGCGCGGGCGCGGTGCAGATCAACCTCGTCATCTCCACCGCGCTTGCCGCCAGCCTGCTCTCGGCGGGATCGGTGAGCTACATCTATTTCGCCGACCGGCTGAACCAGCTTCCGCTCGGGCTGATCGGGATCGGGCTGGGCACGGTGCTGCTCCCCACCATCTCCTCGCAGCTCGGGCGCGGCGAGGACGCGGCGGCGATGGAGACGCAGAACCGCGGCATGGAGCTGGCGCTGTTCTTCACCCTGCCCGCGACGATCGCGCTGATCGTGTGCGGCGAGCCGATCGTCGCGGCGCTGTTCCAGCACGGCAAGTTCAACCCCGGCGACACGGTGGCGACCGCGCAGTCGCTCGCCGCCTTCTCGCTCGGGCTGCCGAGCTACATCCTCGTGAAGGTGCTGACCCCCGGCTATTACGCGCGGCAGGATACGAAGACGCCGGTGCGTTTCGCGACGATCTCGATCGCGGTGAACCTCGTCCTCAACCTCGCCTTCATCCTGCCGCTCGGCCATATGGGGCCGCCGCTGGCGACCGCGCTCGCCTCCACCGTCAACGTGTGGATGCTGTGGCGCGAGCTGCGCCGCCGCGAACATTTCATGCCCGACGCGCAGCTCCGCCGCCGCGCGTGGCGGCTGGCGGCGGCGGCGCTGCTGATGGGCGCGGTGATGTATTTCGCCAACGACCTGTTCCGCCCCTACACCACCGGCCCCAGCCTCGAGCGCTGGGGCGCGATGTTCGTGCTGGTGGCATTGGGCGGGCTGGTCTACGTGGCGGCGACCTTCCTGTTCGGCGCGTTCCGGCTCGCCGATGCGCGAAGGCTGATCCGTCGATAGGATAGAAGGACATCATGCGCGTCGTTTCCGGCATCCAGCCCACCGGCAATCTCCACCTCGGCAATTATCTCGGCGCCGTGAAGCAGTGGGTGGCGATGCAGGACGAGGTGCAGGCGGCCGGCGGCGAGACGATGTATTTCATCGCCGATCTCCACGGCCTGACGCAGTGGATCGCGCCCGCCACGCTCAACGCCAACACGATCGAGATGACCGCGACGCTGGTCGCCGCCGGGATCGATCCCGAGCGCTCGATCCTGTTCAACCAGACGCGCGTGCCGGCGCACAGCGAGCTGGCGTGGCTGCTCAACAATGTCGCGCGGGTCGGCTGGCTCAACCGCATGACGCAGTTCAAGGACAAGGCGGGCAAGAACCGCGAGGGCGCGTCGGTCGGGCTGTACGATTATCCGGTGCTGATGGCGGCGGACGTGCTGCTCTACAACGCCACGCACGTCCCGGTCGGCGAGGACCAGAAGCAGCATCTGGAGCTGGCGCGCGACATCGCCGCCAAGTTCAACATGGATTACGAGCGCGAGCTGTTCACCCTGCCCGAGCCGCTGGTGAGCAAGGAAGCGCCGCGCATCATGTCGCTGCGCGACGCTTCGGCCAAGATGTCGAAATCGAACCCGTCGGAGATGTCGCTCATCAAGCTGATCGATTCGGACGAGACGATCGCCGACAAGCTCCGCAAGGCCAAGACCGATCCCGAGCCGCTGCCCGATACGTGGGAGGCGCTGGAGGGTCGGGCCGAGGCGCGCAACCTCGTCACGATCTTCGCCGCGCTCGCCGACCGCACGCCGGTGGACGTGGTGGCGGAGTTCGCCGGCAAGGGCTTCGGCCAGTTCAAGCCCGCGCTGGCCGATCTCGCGGTGGCCAGGCTCGGCCCGATCCGCGACGAGATGCAGCGCCTGCTTGCCGACCGCGCGGCGATCAACGCGATCCTCGCGCGTGGCGCCGAAAAGGCCCGCGCGCTGGCGGCGCCGACGCTGCGCGCGGCGCAGGAGACGATGGGGCTGGTGGCGTAAAGCGCGAACGGAGCGGGCCGACCCGGCCCGCTCCGCCACCCGGCCTCGTGCCGGGGTCCACGGATTTGCGGGCGCGGCATCAAGGGACCGGCCGGCGCGATCGCGGCTTGGTGGCTGGCGCAAGACCGGGCCGTCGATGTGGGAAAACGCGCGCGCGAAATTCGCCAACTATTGGCGTGCGCCACCTGCTTCCGATGCGTCCCTCCTTTGCCCTCCTTAATAAACACATTATTTTCAATAACTTATAAAACTGGCATGGCTCCTGCTTAATGCCGGATATAACGCGGAGCGCCGCTCCGCCATCCGAATGGAGCCGACCCAGATGCCCGCCACCGACGCCAACGCCGCCGCCCAGAAGCCCGAGATTTTCGGTGTCTGCCGCCGTCTCGGCGACGATTTCGGCTTCCACCCGAATATCCTGCGCGTCGCGCTCGCGGTCGGGCTGGTGTGGAGCATCGAGGGCGTCGCGGCGGCCTATCTCGCGCTGGCGGCGATCGTGGTTGTCAGCCGGCTGATCGCCCCGGAGCCGAAGCGCGCCACCGCGAGCGCCAGCGAAGCCCCCGCGGCCGCGACCGAGCAGAACAACACCCCCGCCCCCGCGCTGTCGCGGGCGGCCTGATCCCCACCTGCCCTGTGCGTCAGCTTTCGAGCTGGTGCATCAGGGCGCGGACGGCGCCGTCGATATCGTGGTCGCTGTCGCGCAATTCCTCGATCCGCCGCACCGCATGGATCACCGTCGAGTGATCGCGCCCGCCGAACTTGCGGCCGATCTCCGGCAGCGAGCGCGTGGTGAGACGCTTGGCCAGGTACATGGCGATCTGGCGCGGCCGGGCCACGGCGCGCGCGCGGCGCGCGGAGACGAGGTCGATCGGCTTCAGCTCGAAATGCGTCGACACCGCTTTCTGGATCTCGTCGATCGTCACCCGGCGCTGGCCACCGCGCAGCACGTCACCGAGCACGCCGATCGCGAAATCCAGGTCGACCGCGTCGCCGGTGAGCTGCGCATAAGCGACGACGCGGTTGAGCGCGCCTTCCAGCTCGCGGATGTTGGTGCGGATGCGCCCGGCGAGCATGTCGAGCACCTCGCGCGGCACCCGCGCGTCGGGCAGGTCCGCCAGCTTGCGATCGAGGATCGCGCGGCGCAGCTCGAGCGACGGCGCCTTGATGTCCGCGACCAGCCCGATCGCCATCCGGCCGACGATACGCGATTCGATCCCGTCGAGCGCCTGCGGGCAGCGATCGGCGGAGATCACGAGGCGCTTGCCCGCCGCCATGATCTCATTGACGGTGTGGAAGAATTCCTCCTGCGTCGAATCCTTGCCGGCGATGAATTGCAGGTCGTCGATCAGCAGCAGGTCGCAGCCGCGCAGCCGCGCCTTGAAGGCGAAGGTGTCGCGCGCGCGCAGCGCGGCGACGAAATCGAACATGAAGCGCTCGGCCGACATGAACATCACCCGCGCGTCCGGCCGGGCGGCGAGGAACTCATGCGCGATCGCGTGCATCAGATGGGTCTTGCCCTGCCCGGTGCCCGAATGGAGGAACAGCGGGCTGAAGCGCACCGGCCCCGGCGCGGCGAGCGCGCGGCCGGCGTTGAACGCCACCTTGTTCGAGGCGTCGACGACGAAGCGGTCGAAGGTGAAGCGCGGATCGAGCACCGGCCGCTCGCCCGCCGCGCGCGCCGGCGCGGCCGGAGCTACGGGCGCGGCCACGGGCGCGATCACTTCGGGCGCGGCCAGCGCCCGCGCGGTCTCGATCGCGACGGTGCGCACCTCGGGCAGCAGCGCGCGGAATTCATGCAGCAGCCGGTCGGCGTAATGGTTGCGGACCCAGTTGGTCATGAACGCCGACGGCAAGGTCAGGCGAATCGAATCGGCGTCGCCGCTCTCGACCAGCTCGATCGGCTTCAGCCATTGCTCGAACAGCCGCGCCCCGGCCGATTCGCGCAGATTCGAGCGCACGCGTGCCCAGGCACGCGCCGCTTCGCTCATCTGCTCCGAACCTCGACCGGTTGCCACCACGCACATCTCTCCCCTCGGCTGCGACACAGGCGTCGCGGCCATTTTCCTGACCGACAAAAAAAGTCCCCCGATGTGGTCCCCACCACGGTCGGAATAGAATGTATCATTGAGCGCGCGGCTGCGGCCATCGCGACAGGGCAAGGTTTAGGAACAAGCCGGTGAGTCGATCAAGAGCGGGAGCTGACACAATCCCGAAATAAACACGGTTGACTCGCGCAAATGCGTCGAAAATCGCACAATTAACTGAAATATATAGGATATTCCGAAACACTCACTACCCGGAGCATCGCGAATCGCGGGAAATCCATGACTCTTTGGTTACAGCGCCGGCAACGACAAAAAGCCCGCCGGGATGGCCGGCGGGCTTAACATCGAAGTAACCGTGATCGGCCGTCAGGCCAGCCCGGCAACCCGCTTGGTCAGGCGCGAGAACTTGCGGCTGGCGGTGTTGCGATGCAGCACGCCGCGCGCGACGCCGCGCGCCAGCTCCGGCTGCGCCTCGGCGAGGGCGGCCGCTGCGGCGGTCTTGTCGCCGGCGGCGAGCGCGGCTTCCACCCGCTTCACGAAGGTGCGGATACGGCCCACGCGGGCACCGTTGACTTCGGCCCGGCGCTGGTTGCGGCGGATGCGCTTCTTCGCTTGCGGCGTGTTCGCCATTGTCGTCCTCGAAATATGGTCGATGAAAAAAGGGCGCCGGGTATCCCCTTCGCCCTGGAAGCGCGGCCCTTAGCGCGCCGTCCCTTCCCGGTCAACCACGCTGACAGGCCGGGCACCAGAAGGTCGAGCGCCCGCCCTCGGCATAACGCTCCACCACGCCGCCGCATGCGCACGGCAGCCCCTCGCGCCCGTAGACGAGGAATTGCTTCGAGAAATAGCCAAGCTCGCCATCGGGTCGGGCATAATCGCGCAGCGTCGATCCGCCCGCCTCGATCGCGGAGAGCAGCACCGCGCGAATCGCCTCGACCAGCCGCCCGAGCTTCGCGCGCGACACGTCGCCCGCCGCGCGCTTCGGCGAGATGCGCGCGAGATGCAGCGCCTCGCAGACGTAGATGTTGCCCAGCCCCGCGACGATCCGCTGGTCGAGCAGCATCAGCTTGATCGACGCGCGGCGGCCGGCGAGCATCCGGTAGAGGTAAGCGGCGGTCAGTTCCGGCCCCAGCGGCTCCGGCCCCAGCGCCGCGAAGGCCGGGAAGCCCGCCAGCGCGTCGCTGCGCCACAGGTCGACCGAGCCGAATCGGCGCGGATCGTTGAGCGCGACGCGCCGCCCCGCCCCCGTCTCGATCAGCAGATGATCGTGCGGCAGCAGTTCCCCCGGATCGATCCGCCAGCGCCCGGACATGCCGAGATGGAAGATCATCGTGTCGCCGCGATCGGTCGCGACCAGCCCGTATTTCGCCCGCCGCCCGAGCGACGTGACGCGCGCGCCGGTCATCCGCTGGCGCAGGTCCTCGGGGAACGGCCGCCGCAGGTCCGCACGGCGCGTCTCGATCGCGGCGATCGACGCGCCCTCCAGCACCGGGGCGAGGCCGCGGACGGTGGTTTCTACTTCGGGAAGCTCGGGCATCTGCAACCCCACTAGCCCGAAGGCACCGCCCCCGCTAGGGCTGCACGCCATGAGCGAAACCGTCTCCTTCGGCTATGAGGAAGTGACGCCAGAGGAAAAGACCGCCCGCGTCGGCGGGGTCTTTGCCAGCGTCGCCAGCCGCTACGACCTGATGAACGACGCCATGTCGGGCGGGATGCACCGGCTGTGGAAGGACCGCTTCGTCCGCCGCGTGAAGCCGCGCGCGGGCGAGCAGATCCTCGACATGGCCGGCGGCACCGGCGACATCGCCTTCCGCCTCCAGCGCGACGGCGCGAGCGTGACGGTGGCGGACATCAATCCGGCGATGCTGGAAGTGGGCATGAAGCGCGCGCAGGAACGCGGCATCGACGGCCTCGTCTGGACCGAGGCGAACGCCGAGACGCTGGCCTTCCCCGACCGCTTCTTCGACGCCTATACGATCGCCTTCGGCATCCGCAACGTCACCGACATCCCGGCGGCGCTGCGCGAGGCGCACCGCGTGCTGCGGCGCGGCGGGCGATTCTTCTGCCTTGAATTCTCGACCACGCAATGGCCGGGATTCAAGGAAATCTACGACAATTACTCGCATCATCTGGTGCCGCGCATCGGCCAGCTTCTGGCGGATGACCGCGACAGCTACCGCTATCTCGTCGAATCGATCCGCCGCTTCCCGGACATGCCGACGTTCGAGCGGATGATCCGCGACGCCGGGTTCGTCCAGACGAAGGTCGAGCCGCTGCTCGGCGGGCTGGTGGCGATCCATAGCGGCTGGAAGATTTGACCTCCCCGATCGTCCATAGCTGGCGGCTCCTGAAATGGGGTCGCATCCTCGCGCGGCACGGGGCGCTGCGCGGGATCGAGCGCGACCCGAACACGCCGCCGCGCCTGCGCCGCCTGCTGCGCATCGCGCGGTTCGGCGCGCGCACGCCGGACGTGCCGCGCTACGCCGATGCGTTCCAGGCGATCGGTCCGGCGGCGATCAAGCTCGGCCAGACGCTCGCGACCCGGCCCGATCTGGTCGGCGAGGCGGCGGCGGCGGACCTGCTGCGGCTTCAGGACGCGCTGCCGCCGGTGCCGTTCGCGGAAATCCGCCCGCAGCTTCAGGCGAGCTTCGGCCGTCCGCTCGACCATCTGTTCGCGCGGATCGACGAGGTGCCGGTCGGCGCCGCCTCGATCGCGCAGGTGCATCGCGCGGTGACGACCGACGGACGCGAGGTGGCGGTCAAGGTGCTGCGGCCCGGCGTGGAGGAGGAATTCGCCCGCGCGATCGAGACCTATGAATGGGCGGCCGCGCAGGCCGAGCCGATGGGCGGCGAGATCGCCCGGCTCCAGCCGCGCCTCGTCATCGAGACGTTCAAGCGCTGGACGGCGCGCGAGCTTGACCTGCGGCGCGAGGCGGCCTCCGCCTCCGAGTTGGCCGAGGGGATGACGGCGGAGCCGGGCTATATCGTCCCGAAGGTCGACTGGCAGCGCACCACCGGCAAGGTGCTGACGATCGAGTGGATCGACGGCATCAAGCTCTCCGACCGCGCCGCGCTGGTCGCGCAGGGCTATGACCTGCCGGCGCTGGCCCGCACATTGGTCCACGCCTTCCTGCGGCAGGCGATCGCGGAGGGCTTCTTCCACGCGGACATGCACCAGGGGAATCTGTTCGCCGTCCCCGGCAACCGCATCGTGGCGATCGACTTCGGCATCATGGGCCGGATCGACCGCCGCGCGCGGATATGGCTGGCGGAAATCCTCTACGGCCTCATCACCGGCAATTACCGCCGCGTCGCGGAAATCCATTTCGAGGCCGGCTACGTCCCGCCGCATCACAATGTCGCCGAGTTCGCCACCGCCCTGCGCGCGGTGGGCGAGCCGATGCGCGGGCTGCCGGTGAAGGAGATGTCGATCGGCATGATGCTCGACGGCCTGTTCTCGATCACCCGCGACTTCGACATGGCGACGCAGCCGCACCTGCTGCTGCTGCAAAAGACGATGGTGATGGTGGAGGGCGTGGCGACCAGCCTCGATCCCGACATCAACATGTGGGACACCGCCGGCCCGGTGGTGGAGGAATGGATCAGGACCGAGCTCGGCCCGGAAGCGGCGGTGGCCGACCGGCTGATCGCCGATTTCCGCACCCTCGCCCGTCTGCCGGAACTCGTGCGCCGCATCGAGGAGCGTTTTCCCGCCCCCGGCGGCGCGCCCCCCGCCCCGCCGCTGCGCCAGATCGAGGTGGTGCGGATCGGCGGCGGCTGGCGCTATGCGGCGGTGGCGCTGGTCGCCGCGCTGGCCGGCGCCGGGGCGGCGCTGGCCGCACTCTGGCTCTAGATCATGGCGGCGGCGGGAATCCGGCTGGCGGCACCGACCCGGTTCGCCGGGCTGTCGAACCGCGCCGCGCGGATCGTGCTGGCGCTCGCAGCGCTCCTGCTGCTGCTCGCCTGCTATAGCGTGATCGATGCGCCGGGGCCTAGGCTGGCGTCGGATGCCGCCGGCGAATCCGGCGCGGCGGGCGGCATGACCGACCGGATGCTCTACGAGAATATCGTCTCCGACATCCGCTACGGCGACAATTATTATACCGCGACCGCGACCGAGTTGCGGCGCGGCCATTATCCGCTGCGCCCGTTCATCACCTTCCGCCTGCCGGCGCTGGCGGTGATACAGGCTTGGCTGCCGCAATGGCTCTCTCCGCTCCTGCTCTACGCGCTGGTCGCGGCGGTGGTGCTGGCGTGGATGGTGCGATTGCGCACGGTCTTCACCGGCCCGCTTCCCACCGCGATGGCGCTGCTGCTGCTGGCGGGCGGGCTGGTCGCCTGTGTGCAGCCGATGCTGCTGGTTTTCCACGAGATATGGGCGGGCCTGCTCATCGCGCTCAGCCTCGCCATATGGCGGCCGGGACGCTGGATCGAATCGGTTTCGATCGGGCTGGCGGCCACGCTGATCCGCGAGACGGCGGGGCTGTATCTGGGGCTGATGTTCCTGCTCGCGCTGGTCGAGGGTGACCGGCGCGAGGCGCTGGGCTGGTTCATCGCCGCGACGGTGCTGGCG
Source organism: Sphingomonas sp. CL5.1 (assembly GCF_013344685.1). Classification (NCBI taxonomy): domain Bacteria; kingdom Pseudomonadati; phylum Pseudomonadota; class Alphaproteobacteria; order Sphingomonadales; family Sphingomonadaceae; genus Sphingomonas; species Sphingomonas sp. CL5.1. The sequence goes on along the minus strand of NZ_CP050137.1, from coordinate 2,110,144 downwards.
GTGGTCGTCGCCTTCCACGCCCATGCGGTCGCGATGGTGGTCCGTCCGCTCGACACGCCCTCGCCCGGCTGGATGGGGATGCTGGGCTACGGTTTCTTCGTGAAGTCGCTCGCGTCGGCCACCGTGCTCGTCGCCGTGCCGGGCGCGATCGCCGCGCTGCTGGTGACGATGGGCCTCTACGGCTGGGCCTCCTGGCGCGATCCGACCGCGCTGCGCGTGCTCGTCACGCTCACCGGCTATGCCACGCTGATCGGCATCTTCTGCCGGGCGGACACTTTCTATTGGGTGATGCTGCCCGCCCCGCTGATGCTCGTCGGGCTGGTGTTCGTGCCTTGCGGGCTGCGCGACCTGATCGCCGCCGCCCTCGACACGCGGCGCATCACCGTGACAAGGGTATTGCGATGAAGCGCATCCTGTTGATCGTCGGCGGCGGCATCGCGGCCTACAAGGCGTGCGAGCTGGTGCGCCTGCTACGCAAGGCGGGGCACGAGGTGCGCTGCGTGCTGACCGAGGGCGGCAGCCATTTCGTCATGCCGATGACGCTCGCCGCGCTGTCCGAGGACAAGGTCTACACCACCCTCTGGGATCTCAAGGACGAGGCGGAGATGGGGCATATCCAGCTCAGCCGCGAGGCCGATCTCGTCGTCGTCGCGCCGGCTACCGCCGACCTGCTCGCGCGGATGGCGGGGGGAATCGCGGACGATCTCGCCACCACCCTGCTGCTCGCCACCGACAAGCCGGTGCTGGCCGCGCCGGCGATGAACGTGCGCATGTGGCGGCACGCCGCCACCCGCCGCAACATCGATCAGCTCCGCGCCGACGGCGTGACGGTGATGACGCCGGACGAGGGCGCGATGGCCTGCGGCGAATACGGCCCCGGCCGCCTGCCCGAGCCGGCCGCGATCGTCGCGGCGATCGAGGCGCTGCTTACGCCGCATGTCACGCCGCTCGCCGGCCGGCATGTGCTGGTCACCGCCGGCCCGACGCATGAGCCGATCGACCCGGTGCGCTACATCGCCAACCGCAGCTCGGGGAAGCAGGGTTTCGCGATCGCCGGGGCGCTGGCCCGGCTCGGCGCGCGGGTGACGCTCGTCGCCGGCCCGGTCGCGCTGCCGACGCCGCACGGCGTCGAGCGGATCGATGTCGAGACGGCGCGCGAGATGGCGGCGGCGGTCGAGCATTCGCTGCCGGCCGATGCGGCGGTGATGGTCGCGGCGGTCGCCGACTGGCGCGCGGAGGACGCCGCCGCGCAGAAGATCAAGAAGGCTGGCGGCGGCACCCCGACGCTGCGCCTCGCCGAAAATCCCGATATCCTCGCCACGCTGGCGCACGGCACGCGCCGCCCGCGCCTCGTCATCGGGTTCGCGGCGGAGACCGAGAAAGTGCTCGACCATGCAGCCGCCAAGCGCGCGCGCAAGGGCGCCGACTGGATCGTCGCCAACGACGTGTCCGGCGACGTGATGGGCGGCGACGCCAACACCATCCATATCGTCACCGTCGACGGGGTGGAGGATTGGGAGCGGCTGCCCAAGGAAGCGGTGGCGGCGCGGCTGGCCGAGCGGATCGCCGAGGCGCTGGCCTGAAGACATTCAGGAGATGGCGACCGGCCCGCGTTCGACTATATGAGCGCCGATGAGCAACTCGATCCCGATCCAGGTGAAACGCCTGCCGCATGGCGACGGCCTCCCCCTCCCCGGCTATGCCACCGCGGGCGCGGCGGGGATGGACGTGGTGGCGGCGGAGGACGTGACGCTCGCGCCCGGCGCGCGCCACGCGGTCGCGACCGGCTTCGCCATCGCCATTCCCGAAGGCTATGAGGTGCAGGTGCGCCCGCGCTCCGGGCTGGCGCTCAACCATGGCGTGACCTGCCTCAACACCCCCGGCACGATCGACAGCGACTATCGCGGCGAGGTGAAGGTGATCCTCGCCAATCTCGGCGACGCGCCATTCGAGGTGACGCGCGGCCAGCGCATCGCCCAGCTCGTCCCCGCCCCGGTGCTGCGCGCGGCGCTGGTCGAGGTGGCGGCGCTGGACGACACCGCGCGCGGCGCGGGCGGCTTCGGATCGACCGGGCGGTGATCGCGCTCGCCGCCCTGCTGCTGGCGCAGACGGCGCCCGCGGATGCGCCCGCCCCCGATCCGCCGGCGGAGTGGAGCAAGCTCGCCGATCTGCCGCTGATCCGGCGCGAGGTGATGCAGCAGCCCGAACTGTCGCGCTTCGTGCATGACGAGGTGGCGGCCGGGCGCTGCTCCGCCGCGCAGCGCGGCGCGGACGGCTTCACGCTGGCGGTCGACCTCGCGGTACTGGTCGAGCGCTCCGGCGAAGTACGACGCATCGTGCCGCGCGCGATCGGCTGCCCGACGGTCGAGCAATATGCCGCCGGCCTCGTCTCGCGCATGACGCGCGCCAACCTCGCCCCGGCGGCCGGCGGCGCCTGGTATCGCATCACCGTCGCCTTCGCATGGAAGGAGTGACGCTCGGCCCCGATGAGCTGGCGCGCTACGCCCGGCACCTCGTCCTGCGCGAAATCGGCGGGGTGGGGCAATTGCGGCTGAAGCGTGCGTCTGTCGCCATGGTCGGCGCGGGCGGGATCGGCTCGCCCGCGATCCAGTATCTCGCCGCCGCCGGCGTCGGGCGGCTGGTCCTGATCGACGACGATCGCGTGGAGGCGTCGAACCTCCAGCGGCAGACGATCTTCCGCACGGCCGACATCGGCGCGGCGAAGGCCGCCGCCGCCGCCGAAGCCGCCACGGCGATCAACCCGCATGTCGTGATCGAGCAGCGCGCCACGCGGCTGGGCGAGGGCAATGCCGCCGAACTGCTTGGCGGCGCCGACGTGGTGATCGACGGCAGCGACAGCTTCGCCACGCGCCTCGCCGTCGCCGACGCGGCCCTTGCCGCGCGCATTCCGCTCGTTTCGGCGGCGGTGGGACAGTTCGAGGGGCAACTCGCCGTCTATCGCGGCTGGGAGGCGGGCAAGCCCTGCTATCGCTGCCTGGTCGGCAACGCCCCGTCGCGCGACGGCGGCTCCTGCGCAGATGACGGCGTGCTCGGGCCGATGGTGGGCATGATCGGCAGCCTCGCCGCGCTGGAGGCGATTCGTTCCATTACCCCGTTCGGCGACGATCCGGCGGGACAATTGCTGATCGCCGACATGCTCTACTTTCGCGTCCGCACGATTCGACTTGAGAAGGACCCGGCCTGTCGTTGCAGAATTACAACTGCATGACCCAAGTGGTGGAACTTTCTTAACGAACCGGCTTTAGAGGCTTGCAATGCCCGGGGGTTGATGCAAATAGGCCAACGGACCGGAAAGGGAGTTTAACATGCGTCTTGCCAAGTACATTGCTGCCGCTGCTGCTGCGTCGCTCGCGGTTGCGCCGGCGATTGCCGCCCCCGCCAACCCGGCCGCGAGCCTCTCGGTTGGCCAGTCGCGCGCCGCGACTCCGTCCGCTTCGAAGGACAAGCTCGCTGGCGGCGGCGTTCTCATTGCCGTTCTCGCTGCGGCCGCTGTCATCGCCGGCATCGTCGTGATCGCCGACTCGGACAGCAAGTCCAGCAGCAACTGAGTTCCCCGAGAATTCGGAAGAAATAGCGGTCTTCGGGCCGCTATTTTTTTGTCCGCGATTCGCGGGGACGGCGGGGTGAAACGCCGGGGCCGGCTTCGTGGTGATCGCCGCTATCGCCTCCGTTCCGGATCGATTCGCCAGCGAATCGAAATGCCGCCGCGTTTGGCGCGGGCGCGCGCCTCAAATCCCGTGATGCGCGCGATACCAGTCGACGAAGCGCCCGACGCCTTGCTCGATCGACGTCGCCGGGCTGAAATCCAGGTCGCGCGTGGAGACGGCGATATCGGCATAGGTGGCCGAAACGTCGCCCGGCTGCATCGGGAGCATCTCGCGCACCGCCTCGCGCCCGCACGCCGCCTCGATCGCCGCGATCAGGTGCGACAGTTCCTCCGCGCGGCTGTTGCCGAGATTGTAGCGGGCGTGTGGCGTGATGCTGCCACCCGGCTTCTCCGCCCCGTCGTCGGCGGGCGGCCGGTCGAGCGCCGCGAGGACGCCGGCGACGATATCGTCGATATAGGTGAAGTCGCGCCGCATCGCGCCGTTGTTGAACACCTTGATCGGCCGCCCCTCCAGGATCGCCGAGGTGAACAGCCACACCGCCATGTCCGGCCGCCCCCACGGGCCATAGACGGTGAAGAAGCGCAGCCCGGTCTGGGGGATGCGGAACAGGTGCGCGTAGCTTTCGCTCAGCATCTCGTCCGACCGCTTGGTCGCGGCATAGAGCGACACCGGCCGATCGACGCGATCCTCCACGCTGAACGGCAGCTTCGCATTGCCGCCATAGACCGACGAGGACGAGGCATAGACGAGATGCCGCGCGCCCAGCCCCCGCGCCAGTTCCAGCACATTGACATGCCCGGCCAGATTGGAGCGGACATAAGCGCGCGGATTCTCCAGCGAGTAACGCACCCCCGCCTGCGCCGCGAGATGGACGATGCGGTCGACGCCGCGCCCCGCCACCGCCGCGTCGAGGGCATGTTCGTCGGCGATATCGGCCTCGACGAACTCCACCGCCCCGCCGAACCGGGCGGCCAGATCGGCCAGCCGCGCGCGCTTCAGCGCCGGATCGTAATAATCGTTGAGATTGTCGATCCCGACCACCCGCTCGCCCCGCCCGGCCAGCGCCGCCGCGACGGCGTGGCCGATGAACCCGGCGACGCCGGTGACGAGGATCGTCATGCGATGAGTTGCCGCGCGAAATCGCGGACGGCGGGGCCGATATCCTCCCGCGCCAGCGCCAGCGCGAGATTGGCGCGGATATAGCCGGCCTTGTCGCCGCAATCGTAGCGCTGCCCGTCGAACATCACGCCATTGAACGGCTGCCTGCCGATCAGTTGCGCCATCGCATCGGTAAGCTGGATTTCGCCGCCGGCGCCCCGCACCGGATTGTCGAGGATCCGCATCACCTCGGGCTGGAGGATGTAGCGGCCGGGGATCATCAGGTTGGAGGGCGCGGTGCCGAGCGCCGGCTTCTCGACCAGCGCCGCCACCTCGACCACGCGGCCGTCGACCGCGCCGGGGGAGATGATGCCGTATTTGTCGGTCTGCTCCGCCGCGATTTCCAGCGCGCCGATCACATTGCCGCCGGTGCGCTGATAGACCTCGCACATCTGCGCGAGCAGCCCCGGCGTGCCGACCATCAACTCGTCGGGCAGCAGCACCGCGAACGGCTCGTCGCCGACGATCTCGCGCGCGCACCACACCGCATGGCCCAGCCCGAGCGGCTCCTGCTGCCGCACATAGACCGGCGAGCCTGGCTTCTGCCGGATGCCCTCGATCGCCGCGAGGCTCTTGCCGCGATCCTTGAGCGTCGCCTCCAGTTCATAGGAGATGTCGAAATGGTCCTCGAGCGCCGACTTGCCGCGCCCGGTGACGAAGATGATCTGCTCGATCCCGGCCTCGATCGCCTCCTCCACCGCATATTGGATCAGCGGCTTGTCGACGACGGTGAGCATCTCCTTCGGCATCGCCTTGGTGGCGGGAAGGAAGCGGGTACCCAGCCCGGCGACGGGGAAAACGGCCTTGCGAAGCGGCTTGATCGACATGCACTCGTCCCTGTTGCGACGTTCCGCGCCTTATCCGGCGACGCGCGGCGCGACAATTCGCTTCCTTGGCCCGAAACGGTTAGCGCGTCGTTAAGTCACGACGAATAGAGCGGGAAGCCATGAAGATCCTGCTCATTTTCGGCACGCGGCCGGAGGCCATCAAGCTGTTCCCGGTGGTGCGGGCGCTGGCGGGGCGGCCGGGCGTCACCCCGCGCGTCTGCGTCACGGCGCAGCATCGCGGGCTGCTCGATCAGGTGCTGGCGATCGCCGGGCTGACGCCGAACATCGACCTCGACCTGATGGAGCCGGGGCAGACGCTCGACCGGCTGACCGCGCGATTGCTCACCGGGTTGGGCGAGACGATGGACCGCGAGCGGCCCGACCGCGTGATCGTGCAGGGCGACACGGCCACCGCGATGGCCGGCGCGCTGGCGGCCTATTACCGCAAGATCCCGGTCGCGCATGTCGAGGCCGGGCTGCGTTCCGGCAACATCTATCACCCGTGGCCGGAGGAGGTGAACCGCCGCATCGTCGCCCCGATCGCCGACCTGCATTTCGCGCCGACCGACACCGCCGCCGAGGCGCTGGCGCGCGAGAATATCCGCGCCGGCGTGCATGTCACCGGCAATACGGTGATCGACGCATTGCACTGGACGAGCGCGCGGATCGACGCCGATCCCGCGCTCGCCGCCGGGCTGGACGATATCGCGGCGCGTTTCGCGGGGAAAAGGATCGTCCTCGTCACCACGCACCGCCGCGAGAATTTCGGCGGCGGGATGGAGAATATCGCCCATGCCATCGCCGATATCGCCGCGCGCGAGGATGTCGCGGTGATCTTCCCGGTGCACCCCAATCCCAATGTCGGCGCGGTGATGGACGCGATCCTCGGCGATCGGCCGAATATCGCGCGGATCGCGCCGCTCGATTATCCGCATTTCATCCGCGCGCTGCGCCTGTGCCACCTCGCGCTCACCGATTCGGGCGGGGTGCAGGAGGAAGCGCCCGCGATGGGCAAGCCGGTGCTGGTGATGCGCGACACCACCGAGCGGCCGGAGGGCGTCGCCGCCGGCACCGCCAGGCTGGTCGGCACCGATCGCGCGCGCATCGTTTCCGAAGTCTTCACCCTTATCGACGACAAGGCGGCCTGGTCCGAAATGGCCCGCGCCCACAATCCCTTCGGCGACGGCCATGCGGCGGAAAGGATCGCAGGGGTGATTGCCGATGGTGCCGGATAACGAGCTGAAGGTCGCGGTCCTCGGGCTTGGCTATATCGGCCTGCCGACCGCCGCCGTGATCGCGCGGACCGGCGCGAAGGTGGTCGGGATCGACGTGACACCTTCGGTGATCGAGACGGTCAATTCGGGGCATGTGCATATCGAGGAGGTCGATCTCGACGGCCTCGTCTCCGGCGTCGTCGCGCGCGGCAACCTGCGCGCCTCGCTGGAGATCGAGCCGGCCGACGTGTTCGTCATCGCCGTGCCCACGCCGTTCGCGGCGGGCCATGCGCCCGACATCGGTTATGTGCTGAAAGCCGCGACGACGATCGCGACGGTGCTCAAGCCGGGCGACACGGTGATCCTCGAATCCACTTCCCCGGTCGGCACGACGGAGCAGGTGCGCGACCTGCTCGCGCAGCTTCGGCCGGACCTGCGCGTGCCGGGCGTTTCCGCCGAGGCGGCGGACATCGCCATCGCTTATTGCCCGGAACGGGTGCTGCCGGGCCGCATCCTGGTCGAGCTGATCGACAACGACCGGGTGATCGGCGGCATCACCCCGCGTTGCGCGCGCAAGGCGCTGGCCTTCTACCGCCGCTTCGTGCGCGGCGCCTGCGTCACCACCAACGCGCGCGCGGCGGAGATGACCAAGCTGACCGAGAACGCCTTCCGCGACGTCAACATCGCCTTCGCCAACGAGTTGAGCATCGTCGCGGAGAAGATGGGCGTCGACGTGTGGGAGGTGATCCGCCTCGCCAACCGCCATCCGCGCGTCAACATCCTCCAGCCCGGCCCCGGTGTCGGCGGGCATTGCATCGCGGTCGATCCGTGGTTCCTCGTCCATGCCGCGCCGGAGAGCACGCCGCTGATCCGCACCGCGCGCGAGGTGAACGACGGCAAGACCGACTGGGTGATCGCCCGTGCGACCGAATTGCTGGAGGCGCTGCCCGGCCTGCCGGTCGCCTGCCTCGGCCTCGCCTTCAAGCCCAATATCGACGATTTCCGCGAAAGCCCCGCGCTGAAGGTGGCGGAGGCGCTGGCCGCGCGATTCGGCGCGCGGATCGCGGTGGTGGAGCCTTATGCCAACGCCCTCCCCACGTCGCTGGCGGGAAGCGGCGCGCGGCTGATCGATATCGACAGCGCGATCGCCGACTGCCCGATCATGATCGTGCTGGTCGATCACGACATCTTCCGCTCGGTGCCGATCGAGGAGCGCGCGGGCAAGCACGTGCTCGATACGCGCGGCATCTGGGGCGACATGAACCTCGCGGCGCCTTCGGATCAGCGGCGCCGCGCGGCCTGATTCGCCGGGACGGTGCCGGCGATCGCCATAGCGGCTTGAGCCTTGCGCCAGCGGGTCTATACCGGCCGCGTTCCAGTAGCTGTATCCCAATGGTTCTTTCGCGTCTTTTCCGTAAGCCCGCTCCCGCTCCAGCCGCTCCACCGCCCGAAGTGCCGGCCGGCGTGCGCGTCTATGCGATCGGCGATATCCACGGCCGGCTTGATTGCCTCGACGAGCTGCTCGCCGCGATCGACCGCGACAGCGCGGGCTTCAGCGGCGAAATCCGGTTGATCTTCCTCGGCGACCTGATCGATCGCGGCCCGGATTCGCGCGGCGTGGTGGAGCGCGCGATGACGCTCGCCGCCGCGCCGCCGCGATGCGACTTCATCAAGGGCAATCATGAGGAGTTGCTGCTCCACGCGGCGCAGGGCGAGCGCAGCGCGCTGACGGTGTTCCACCGCGTCGGCGGGCGCGAGACGATGCTGAGCTACGGCGCGGACCCGGGCGACTATGACGCCTGCGATTTCGAGCAGCTCGCGGAGCTGATCCGGCGGCTGGTGCCGGCCGATCACCTCGCCTTCCTCGATTCGTTCGGCGACGGCGTGGCGCTGGGCGACTATCGCTTCGTCCATGCCGGGATGCGGCCAGGCGTGCCGTTCGAGGAGCAGCAGGCGTCGGACCTGCGCTGGATCCGGCGCGAGTTCCTCAATTTCGAGGGCAGCTTCGACGGCGTGATCGTCCACGGCCATACGATCAGCGAGGCGCCCGAATTCCGGCACAACCGCATCGGCATCGACACCGGCGCCTTCGCCACCGGCCGGCTGACCGCACTGGTGCTGGAAGGGCCGGAACAACGCATCCTCGAATCGCACGGGCCGACGGGAAGCTATTGAAGTCGCGCGGAGCGGCGATTTCCGCGCGCCTTTCGCTCGACCGCAAGCTTTACCGTTCAACGCGCAAGAAAAAACCGGCCGGCATCACGCCGACCGGTTTTTCGATTCGTCGATCCGCGCGGCCGGTCAGCGGCCGCCCGGCCCTTCCGTCGGCGCGCCCGCGCCCGGCGCACCGGCACCGCCCATCTGCTGCTGCATCTGCATCTGGCGCAGCACCTGCTCGGGCAGGAAGTCGAGCAGCTCGACATCGAATTGCAGCACCGAATTGGCCGGGATCGGCCCCTTCGCCTCGGAACCGTAGCCGAGCGACGGCTTGATCCAGAAACGGTACTTGCTGCCCTTCGGCATCAGCTTCAGCCCTTCGCTGAAGCCCGGCACGACACCCGTCACCGGGAACGGCGTCGGCTGCTGCGACTTGTCGAAGGTCTTGCCGTCGAGCAGCTTGCCCTCATAGTTCACCAGCACGACGTCGGTGTCGGTCGGCTTCGCGCCGCTGCCGGGGGTCAGCACTTCATATTGCAGGCCCGAGGCGGTCGTCACCACGCCCTTGTGGCGCGCGTTGCGGGTGAGGAAGTCGTCGCCCTGGAAGGCGAGCGCCGTCGCCGCGACCAGCGCGGCGAGGATGCCCAGCACCAGCCACACGACATAGCTGCGCTTGACGGGCGGAATCGGGACGGCGGTGACGGTCGACATGATGATCCTCAAGGCTGAGGCGGGGTCGTGCCGAACACGACCTGGTCGCGATTCGGGGAAACGGCGGCGCCGCCCATCCAATGGGCGGCGCGACGCTATTTACCGGGCGCCGTCACGCTCCGCGCGCTTGCGCTCCAGCTTGCGGGCGCGGCGGACGGCGGCGGCACGCTCGCGCGCGCGCTTCTCCGACGGCTTCTCATAATGGCGGCGCAGCTTCATCTCGCGATAGACGCCCTCGCGCTGCAGCTTCTTCTTGAGCGCGCGCAGCGCCTGGTCGACGTTGTTGTCGCGAACGATGATCTGCATAAACTCGCATTTCTCCGAATCGATTGGCACAGCCAAATAGCCAAGACGGCGTCGAACAAAGTCCGCGCCGTGAACGGGAGGCCCCTATCAGCGCGGCGACGCAAAGGCAAGGTTCCCGGTGCGTTATTGACCGGGATGTCGTCTCGCCGTCACGGCGCGCGTTGATTACGCGGATGTTACAAGGCTGAAACCTGCGCGAGACATGGCTCGCCTAATCGCGCGCCCATGCTAAATGTCGCCGCCGAAATGGATACGGAAACCCGTCTGCTGATCGTCGACGACGATCCCGGCATCCGCGAACTTACCGCCGGATTCCTCTCCTCGCACGGCTATATGGTCGACACCGCCGCCGACGGGGCTGAGATGCGCCGGCTGCTCGCCGCCGAGAGCTATGCGCTGATCGTGCTGGACGTGATGATGCCGGGCGAGGACGGCCTGTCAATCCTGCGCTCGCTCGATCGCGCGAAATCGCCGGCGGTCATCATCCTCTCGGTGATCGGCGAGGAGATCGACCGGATCGTCGGGCTGGAGATGGGCGCGGACGATTATGTCGCCAAGCCCGCCAACCCGCGCGAGCTGCTCGCCCGCATCCGCTCCGTGCTGCGGCGCAACCAGGGCGGATCGCGCGCCGCGCCGGGGGAGCGGCCGCACCTGCGCTTCAGCGGCTGGCGGCTCGACCCGGTCGGGCGGCAGCTCATCGACCCGGAGGAGGTGGTCATCAACCTCTCCGACGGCGAGTTCCGCCTGCTGCTCGCCTTCGTCGAGCATCCCCGCCGCGTGCTGACCCGCGACCAGCTCCTCGACCTGTCGCGCGGGGTGAACGCGGAGCATTTCGATCGCGCGATCGACGTCCAGATCAGCCGCCTGCGCCGCAAGCTCGCCCGCGACGGCGACGACGACCTGATCCGCACGGTGCGCAACGAAGGCTATATGTTCACGGCCGATGTCGACCACCGCTGAACGCCGCCCGGTGCGGTCGATCGCCGCGCCGATCGTCGTGCTGGTGCTGGGCGCGGTGGTGTTGACGGCGGTGATGATGTTTGCCGTCACCTTCAACGGCCCGCCGCCCAAGGACCCGCCGCGCGGCGTCGCCAGCATCGCCTATGCGCTGCGCACCGGCAGGCAGCCGGGCGACCCCGGCCCGCCGCTGCGCATCTACATCGCCGACCGCCCGCCGATCGCGCTCGGGCCGGAACATGCCGACAAGGACGCCGCCATGCGCCTCGCCCATGCGCTGCATGTGCCGCACGACGATGTAGTGGCGGTGATCGTGCGCACCCCGCGCGGCATCCCCAGCGCGTTCGTCGGCGGCTTCGCCTTCGGCTGGCGCACGCCGGAAGGCTGGCGGATCGTGGAGGGGCGGCCCGGCCCCCGTTTCAGCAACTGGCACGGCCGCACCCTGATCGCGATGTCGATCACGGTGCTGCTGCTGTCGATCCCGGCGTGGTGGATCGCGCGGGTCATCTCCAGCCCGCTGCGCCGGCTCGCCAATGCGGCGGACCAGGCGCGGGCGGGCGCGGCGCGGCCGGTGTTCCCCGCGGGCGGCCCGGCGGAGGTGCGCGCGCTGACCACCGCCGTCGCCGACATGCACGACCGCCTCGCGCGCCACGCGGAGCAGCGCACCAACATGCTCGCCGCGATCGCGCACGACATGGGCACCCCGCTCTCCCGCCTCGCCTTCTGGATCGAGCAATTGCCGGAAGGCGCGCGCGACCGCGCCTCCGCCGACATCGACGAGATGCGCGCGATGATCGCCGACACGCTGAACTTCGCGCGCGACGAGGCGGGGGAGCGCGATCATTCGCTGGTGGAGCTGGGCAGCCTGCTGGACAGCGTGGTGGAGGACATGAGCGTCGGCGGCGCGGCGGTTTCGCTGATGCCGGGGCCGCGCGCGGTGGTGCGCGGCGATCCCCGCGCGCTGCGACGGGTGTTCGCCAATCTGATCGGCAATGCGATCCGCTACGGCGGCGCGGCCCGCGTAAACTGGGCGACGGCGGATGCCGAGACGACGATCCGCGTCGAGGATGAAGGCCCCGGCATCGATCCCGCACAGGCGGAGCGGCTGTTCGACCCGTTCGTGCGCGGCGACCCTTCGCGCAACCGCGCGACCGGCGGCACCGGCCTCGGCCTCGCCATCGCCCGCGCGATCGTCATGCGGCATGAGGGGCATGTCACGCTCGCCAATCGCGAGCGCGGCGGCGCGATCGCCACGGTCACCCTGCCGCTCGCGCGCTGAAACAATCTGAAATGTTCGGTCGCGCGGTGAAATATCCGCGTGACGTTCCGACCCGATCAGCCGTGCCACCCCATCCGGCGAAAGCCGCAACGAATGGCATGGCGATCGCTCGCTACGCCAGCCCCCGCCAGACTCCCGGCTGGCGGGGGCTTCTTTTGCCCGCTAGGAGCGCATCATGCACGGCGCCCCGCTCACCCTCTACAACAGCCTGACCCGCAACCTCGAAAGGTTCGTCCCGATCGCCGCGCCGAAGGTGGGCGTCTATTCCTGCGGCCCGACCGTCTATAACTACGCCCATGTCGGCAACCTGCGCGCCTATGTCTTCACCGACACGCTGGCGCGGACGCTGCGCTGGAAGGGTTATGACCTCACCCACATCATCAACATCACCGACGTCGGCCATCTGACCTCTGACGCCGACGCCGGCGACGACAAGATGGAGGCGGCGGCGAAGAAGGCGGGGCAGGATATCTGGGCGATCGCCGCGCATTACACGCAGGCGTTCAGGCAGAACCTCCGCGATCTCAACATCGGCGATCCGGCGCGCTTCCCGCTCGCCACCGATCACATCGCCGAGATGATCGCGTTCGGGCGGGCGATCGAAGCGAGGCATTGCTACCGGCTGGAGAGCGGACTTTATTTCGATGTCTCCACCGTCCCCGATTACGGCCGCCTCGCCCGCGCGCGCGACGATGAGGGCGAGAGCCGGATCGACCCGGTTTCCGGCAAGCGCCATCCGCAGGATTTCGCGATCTGGCGCACCTCCGCGCCGGGCGAGAACCGCCAGATGGAATGGGATTCGCCGTGGGGGCGCGGCGCGCCGGGCTGGCATCTCGAATGCTCGGTGATGAGCAAGAAATATCTCGGGCCGCAATTCGACATCCACACCGGCGGGATCGACCATCGCGAGATCCACCACCCCAATGAGATCGCGCAGAACCAGGCGTATTGCGACTGCCCGGACACCGGCGCGAACCTGTGGATGCACAACAATTTCCTCGTCGAGCGCGCGGGGAAGATGAGCAAATCCTCCGGCGAATTCCTGACGCTCGCCGCGCTGGTCGATCGCGGCTTCCACCCGCTCGCCTACCGGATGCTGTGCCTTCAGGCGCATTACCGCAGCGAGCTGGAGTTCTCGTGGGAGAATCTCGCGGCGGCGCAGGTGCGGCTGAAGCGGCTGGTGCAGGCGGTGGAGGGCTTGCGCGCGCGTCCTCCCGCCCCGTCGGCGCAATCGGCCGTCGGCTATCGCGAGCAGCTCGACGCGGCGCTGTCCGACGATCTCAACACGCCAAGGGCGCTGCCCGTGCTCGACGCGATGCTCGCCGACCGCAAGATCGCGCCGCAGGAGCGGTTGCTGGCGCTGGCCGATTTCGACGCGCTGCTCGGGCTGGACCTCTCCCGCCTGCGCCGCGAGGATTTGCGCGTCCGCCCGGCGAACGCGACGATCGACGAGGCGACGATCGCGGAACGGCTCGCCGAACGCCGCGAGGCGCGTGCGACGAAGGATTTCGCCCGCTCCGACACGATCCGCGACGAGCTGATCGCGGCCGGCGTGGAGGTGATGGACGGCGACGCGCTGGCATGGGACTGGCGGACGGCGGTTTAGGACGGATCGACATTCAGCCCTGACGGCCTGCAAATGGCGGCTTTCCGCGCTTCCGGTGCTCACGGACCTTTAGTCCGCTGCGCTCCGGGTCACGGAAAACCACCATTTTCGGCTCCTCATCTTCTGAATGTCGATCCGTCCTAGTTCACCGCATCGGCCGGTCCCGCTCCGCCACCATCGGCGGGATCGACGGCCGCGCCGGCTCCGCCGCCAGCGTCGCCGCCTCCGCCTCGATCGCGGCGACGCGCACCTTCGTCGCCGGATGGGTGCGGCTGCGGAAGAAGCCGCCGTCGACATCCCCGCCATGCGCGCGCCAGAAGCGCGCCGCCGAGGCGGGATCATAGCCGGCATTGTAGAGCAGATGGACGCCGAGCCGGTCGGCTTCCTCCTCCGCGCGCTGCGTCAGGCGGGCGTTGCGGCCGAACTCGCCGAACAGGCCGCCCTTCACTCCCGCCGCCTCCAGCCGCGCGCGATGGTTCAGGATGACATGCGCCAGTTCATGCGCGGCGACCACCGCCACCTCGTCATCGCGATAGCGTTCGAGGAAGCGGACGCCGATCTGCACCACCTTGCCGTCCGACTGCGCGGTCATCTCCGGGCCGAGCACCACCTCGAAGGTCGTGTCGCACCCCGCCACCCCGGCGATATCCACCGCGCGCCGCGCGCCATCGCGAATCGTGTCCAGCCTCACCCGCATCCCGCCGCGCGCGATCGCCGCCAGCGCGGCGTCGCGATCGGCGACAGAGGGCGGCGTAGCGCTCCCTCTCGTCTCCTCGCCGTTCACCGAGAGCACGCCGTCGTTCGCTTCCAGCCCCGCGCGCGCGGCCGGCGAATCGCCGACCACCGCCTCCACCGCGACCGGCGCGGCGAAGCCGAATGCCTGCCGCGCCGCCGCCTCGCTCGCCCGGTCATATTGCGTGATCGCGTGGAGCAACGCCCCGGTCGCCGGCGCCTGCCGCTCGCACAAGGCGGCGTTGGCGGTCGCCAGCCGATAGCCGATTGTGCCGAGCCTCAGGTCGATCGCGCGCAACGCCTCGAGGCTCTCCACCGACAGCCCGGCCGGCGCGGCGGCGGTCAGGGCGAGCGGGAACAGGGCGGCGGCGATGCGGAACTTACTCACGACACGGACGATAGGCGTCGGCGGATCGGGACGCTATCGTGGACGCCATGAAAGCCGTTCTTCCCGCGATCGCCCGCCCGCTCGTCGAACCCCATCTTCCCGCCGGCGTCACCGTCGCCTGGTGGAAAAGCGTCGAGGAGGCGAAAGCGATGATCGCCGATGCCGATATCGCCTGGGTCGACATGGAGAAGCCCGCGAGCGTCGCGGCGACGATGCGCGCCTCGGGGCCGAATCTCAAATGGGTCTCGACGATCTACGCCGGGCTGGATGCCTTCCCGCTCGACGTGCTGCGCGCGCGGCGGGCGATCGTCACCAACGGCGTCGGCATCAACGCACTGGCGGTGGCGGAATATGCGGTGATGGGCGTGCTGGTCGCGGCGAAGCGCTTCGACCGGATCGTCCGCGCTGCCGACGCCCATGAATGGCTGCTTGACGCGCCGGGGATGACCGAATTGCACGGCACCCGCGCGCTGATCGTCGGGCTGGGCGCGATCGGCCGACTGGTCGGCGACCGGCTGGAAGCGTTCGGCGTCGAGGTGACGGGCGTCACCCGATCCGGCCGCGACGGCACGCTGACGCCGGACCGCTGGCGCGCGCGGCTCGGCCAGTTCGACTGGGTGATCCTCGCGGCGCCTTCCACCCCGGACACCAGGGCGATGATCGGCGCGGCGGAGCTTGCCGCGATGAAGGACAGCGCGTGGCTCATCAACATCGCGCGCGGCGACATGATCGACGACGACGCGCTGCTCGCCGCGCTGCGCGGCGGGACGATCGGCGGCGCTTTCCTCGATCCGACCAATCCCGAGCCGCTGCCGCCCGATCACCCGCTGTGGTCCGCACCGAACTGCATGATCACCATGCACCTTTCCGGGCGCAGCGGGCGCGCGAAGATGTTCCAGCGCGCCGCCGCCCTGTTCCTGCGCAACCTTTCCGCCTTCGTGGAAGGCAAGCCGATGGAAAATGTCGCGGATCTGGACGCCGGATATTGACGCATCGTCTCGTCTCAATTGTCCGTAAACCACGCGGCGGCTATGCGCGATGCCGATGATGGACAGTGCAGTGCAGTTGATCGAGCCGGTGCGTCATGGCGACGCGCGCGGATGGTTCACGGAATATTACACCGAGCGGCGCTTCGCCGAGCGCGGCATTGACTGCCGGTTCGTGCAGGACAACCATTCGCTGTCGGCGCCGGCGTTCACGCTGCGCGGGCTGCATTTCCAGACCCCGCCGCACGGGCAGGACAAGCTGGTGCGCTGCATCCGGGGCCGCATCCTCGACGTGGCGGTGGACGTGCGGCGCGGCTCGCCGACCTATGGCCGGCATGTCGCGGCGGAACTGTCGGCGGCGAACGGGCGGCAATTGTTCGTGCCGGTCGGCTTCGCCCATGCCTTCCTGACGCTGGAGGACGATTGCGAGGTGACCTACAAGGTCTCCGATTATTATGCGCCGGAATGCGATGGCGGCATCCGCTGGGACAGCGCCGGGATCGACTGGCCGCTGCCGCCGGGCACCGCGCCCGAACTGTCGGCCAAGGACGCGAAGCTCCCCGCGCTGGCCGATTTCGACAGCCCCTTCCCCTATGACGGCCGCCCGTTGGCGCCGCTTGCCTGAGGTAGAGTGATGCGCATTTTCGTCACCGGCGGGGCCGGGTTCATCGGCTCGGCGCTGGTCCGCCACCTGATCGCCGATACCGGGCACGAGGTGCTCAACTTCGACAAGCTCACTTATGCCGGCACGCTCTCCACCGTCGAGGAGGTGGCGGGGAGCGACCGCTATCGCTTCGTGCGCGGCGACGTGTGCGACGCGGCGGCGGTGCGCGCGGCGATCGCGGACTTCCGGCCGGACGTCATCACCCATCTCGCCGCCGAGAGCCATGTCGACCGCTCGATCGACGCGCCCGACGCCTTCATCCAGACCAACCTCGTCGGCACCTATGTCATGCTCGCCGAGGCGCGCGGCTATTGGCAGTCACTGGAGGGCGCGGCGAAGGACGCGTTCCGCTTCCATCATATCTCCACCGACGAGGTGTACGGCTCATTGGGCGACACCGGGCTGTTCACCGAGGACACACCCTACGATCCGCGCTCGCCCTATTCGGCGTCCAAGGCGGGGAGCGACCATCTCGTCAGCGCCTGGGGCCATACCTTCGGGCTGCCGGTGCTGATCACCAACTGCTCGAACAATTACGGGCCGTACCACTTCCCCGAGAAGCTGATCCCGCTGATGATCGTCAAGGCGCTCGCCGGCGAGACGCTGCCGGTCTACGGGCAGGGAACCAACGTGCGCGACTGGCTCTATGTCGAGGATCACGTCCGCGCGCTGCGATGCGTGTTCGAGCGCGGCGCGCCCGGCCGCACCTATAATGTCGGCGGCAACAACGAGAAGAAGAACCTCGAGGTGGTCGAGACGGTCTGCGCGATCCTCGATGCCGAGCGACCACGCGCCGACGGCAAATCGTACAAGGAGCAGATCGGCTTCGTCGCCGACCGTCCCGGTCATGACGCGCGCTATGCGATCGACGCGACGCGCATCCGCGACGAACTCGGCTGGGAGCCGGCCGAGACGTTCGAGAGCGGGATCGGGAAGACCGTGCGCTGGTATCTCGCCAACGAGCATTGGTGGCGCGCGATCGTCGACGAGCGGCAGGCCGACAAGCGACGCGGGCTGGCGGCGTGAGGGAGATCCTCGTCACCGGCGGCAACGGCCAGCTCGGCACCGAGCTGAAGCGCTATCCATGGCCGGCGGGCTGGCGCGTCGTGCCGGTCGATATCGACGAGCTTGACCTCGCCGACACCGCCGCGATCGCCGCGATGGTCGCTTCCCGCCCGTGGGCAGCGGTGATCTCCGGCGGGGCCTATACCGCCGTCGACAGGGCGGAGGAGGATGTCGTCACGGCATGGGCGGTCAACGCGCTCGCCCCGGCGGCCTTCGCGCAGGCCTGCCGCGCGGCGGACATCCCGCTCGTCCATGTCTCGACCGATTATGTGTTCGACGGGTCGAAAGCGGGCCGTTGGGCGCCCGGCGACCCGACCGGGCCACTCGGCGTCTATGGCGCCTCGAAGCTCGGCGGCGATCTCGCGGTGGCGACCGGCTGCCAGCGCCATGCGATCGTCCGCACCTCATGGGTGGTCAGCGCGCACGGCAACAATTTCATCAGGACCATGCTGCGCGTCGGCGCCGAGCGCGGCACGTTGCGCGTGGTGGACGACCAGCATGGCGCGCCGACCGCCGCCGCCGATCTCGCCGCCGCGGTCGCGACGATCGCGCTCGCCATGGCCGACGATCCCGCCGCGCCGGCCGGCACCTTCCACTTCAGCAACGCCGGCGAGACGACGTGGTGCGGCTTCGCCCGCGCGATCTTCGAACGCGCCGCGCGGCGCGGCGGCCCCTCGCCCATCGTCGAGGCGATCGCCACCGCCGATTATCCCACGCCCGCGCGCCGCCCGGCCAACTCGCGGCTCGATCACGGCGCGATCCGCACGGCTTACGGCATCACGCCGCGCCCGTGGCAGGACGCGCTCGACGACATCCTCGACGAACTGATGGGAACGCCCAAGTGAAGGGAATCATCCTCGCCGGCGGGTCCGGCACGCGGCTGCACCCGGCGACGCTGGCGATCAACAAGCAGCTCCTGCCGGTCTATGACAAGCCGATGATCTATTATCCGCTGTCGGTGCTGATGATGGCCGGCATCCGCGATATCCTGATCATCTCCAGCCCCGAGTTCATCGACAATTACCGCCGCATGTTCGGCACCGGCGCCGACTGGGGCCTTGCCGTCTCTTATGCCGAGCAGCCGCGCCCCGAGGGCCTCGCGCAGGCATTCACCATCGGGCGCGATTTCGTCGGCGGCGATAACGTCGCCCTGGTGCTGGGCGACAATATCTTCTTCGGCGCGCACCTCACCGACCTGCTGGCCAGCGCTGTGGCGCGGAAGGACGGCGCGACCGTGTTCAGCTATCGCGTCGAGGACCCGGAGCGCTACGGCGTGGTCGAGCTGGACGCCAGCGGCCGCGCGATCAGCCTCGAGGAAAAGCCGGCGCAACCGAAATCGAACTGCGCCGTCACCGGCCTCTATTTCTACGACAATCGCGTGCTCGATCTAGCCCGCGACCTCAAGCCCTCAGCCCGCGGCGAGCTGGAGATCACCGACCTCAACCGCCTCTACATGGAGGCCGGCGACCTCTACGTCGAGCAGATGGGGCGCGGCTATGCCTGGCTCGACACCGGCACCCACGACAGCCTGCTCGAAGCCTCCGAGTTCGTCCGCACCATCCAGCACCGCCAGGGCATCCAGATCGCCTGCCTCGAGGAAATCGCCTTCCACCACGGCTTCATCTCCGCCGACCAAGCCCTTGCGCGCGGCAACGCCCTCGCCAAAACCGCCTACGGCCGCGCCATCGTCAATGCCGTCCGCGAGCGAACGGGGTCAGCAGTCGCGTAGCGCGCTGGTGTCGATCGCCGCGTCGATCGCCGCGTCATCCACCTCGACCTGACCGTCGAGCATCAGCATCGCGAGGCCGTGTGCCAGCGCCCATGCCCGGAGCGCGAAGATGCGCGGGTCCGTACCGGCCGGGGCGAGCGCGGCCGCCGCCGTCTTCAGCATCGTCATCGCATCGTCCGGCACCTCGTCATGCAGCCCCGCCGGCGCTTGATGCGCGAAGACCAGCCGGAACAGCCCCGGATTGTCGCGCGCGAAGCGGACATAGGCCGCCCCCGTCGCGCTGAACCCCGCAGCGCCGCCGCCCGCCCGCGCCGACGCCTCGCGCTGCGCCGCCGCCAGCTTCGCCAACGCCTCCCGCCCCAGCGCGGCCATCAGCGCCGCCTTGTCGGGGAAATGGCGATAGACCGCCGTGGCGCTCACCCCGACGCGCCGGGCGAGTTCGCGCAGCGACAGGTCGTCGGCGCCCTGCTCCTCGATCAGCGCCACCCCCGCCGCCAGCAGCGCCGCGCGCAGATCGCCATGATGATATGCCTTGGTCACCAACCCGAGATAGCCCGTCGCCGCCCGTAGCGGCAAGCCGGATGTTGACAACGATCACATCGCGTGTATGTTTACAGCGATCACATCGGAGAATCGTCATGGCCGGAACTGTCGAAACCACGATCCGCTCGGTCGTCGCCAAGGGCATCGAGGTCGTCGCCGACTTCAATCGCAAGCATCTGCCGAAGACCGACCACCCCTTCCTCACCGGCATCCACCTGCCGCTCGGCGGCGAGATGACGCTGGTCGACCTGCCCGTCACCGGCACGATCCCGGCGGCGCTGGACGGGCGCTACCTGCGCATCGGCCCGAACCCGGTCGCGCCCGATCCGGCCGGCTATCACTGGTTCGTCGGCGACGGCATGGTCCACGGCATCGCGCTCAAGCATGGCAAGGCGCTGTGGTATCGCAACCGCTGGATCCGCTCGCGCGCGGTGGGCGCGGCGCTGGGCGAGCCGCCCGCCCCCGGCCCGCGCCATGGCGACTTCGACACGGTGAACACCAATGTCGTCGGCATCGCCGGCCGCACCTGGGCGCTGGTCGAGGCCGGCAGCTATCCGGTCGAGCTGGACGAGACGCTGGAGGGGCAGACCTACA
This sequence comes from Sphingomonas sp. CL5.1, assembly GCF_013344685.1. Classification (NCBI taxonomy): domain Bacteria; kingdom Pseudomonadati; phylum Pseudomonadota; class Alphaproteobacteria; order Sphingomonadales; family Sphingomonadaceae; genus Sphingomonas; species Sphingomonas sp. CL5.1. Next base: position 2,089,599 of record NZ_CP050137.1, on the reverse strand, counting down.
ATCCCTTCGGCGGCACGCTGGAGGGATCGTTCACCGCCCACCCGCACCTCGATCCGCTGACCGGCGAGCACCACGCCATCGCCTATGAAGCGACCGACCCCGGCACGATCCGCCACGTCGTCATCTCGGCGGAGGGCAAGGTGGTGCGCGAATTGCCGATCGCGGTGAAGAACGGCCCCTCGATCCACGATTGCGCGATCACCGCGCGCTATGCGGTGATCCTCGACCTGCCCGTCACCTTCTCGATGAAGGCGCTGATCGGCGGGCACCGCTTCCCGTATCGCTGGAACCCGGATCATCGCGCCCGCGTCGGCCTGCTGCCGCGCCACGGCACGGCGGCGGAGGTGATCTGGTGCGACGTCGATCCCGCCTATGTCTTCCATGTCGCCAACGCCTATGACGATGCCGACGGGCGCGTGGTGATGGACGTCTGCGCCTATGAGACGATGTTCGCCGGCGGGCCGGAGGGGCCGAACGGCCGCAACCTCGGCCTCGAACGCTGGACGATCGACCCGGTCGGCCGCACCGTCGCCCGCCGCACGATCGACGCCAGCCCGCAGGAATTCCCCCGCCCCGACGAGCGGCGCTTCGGCCAGCCTTATCGCTACGCCTATGCGATGGCGCTGCCCAAGAGCGAAGAGGACCAGTTCCTCGGCGCGACCCGGCTCTACAAGCACGATCTGGAAACCGGCGCGCGCGAGACGCACGATTTCGGCACCGGCCGCTATCCCGGCGAGTTCGTCTTCGTCCCCGCCGGGACGGACGCGGGGGAGGACGAGGGCTGGCTGATCGGCCTCGTCATCGACCTGCCGCACGAGACCACCGACCTTGCGATCATCGACGCGCGGAACTTCTCCGGCCCGCCGGTCGCCAGCGTCCGCGTGCCGCATCGCATCCCGCCGGGCTTCCACGGCAGCTGGCTGACTTCACAAGGCGGCTGATCGGGTCCATGCGCGGGCCTTCGAAACCAGGAGAACCGCGCATGGACCTCGGACTCAACGGCCGCACCGCGATCGTCTGCGCATCCAGCCACGGCCTCGGCCGCGCCTGCGCCGCCGAGCTGGCCCGCGCGGGGTGCGATCTCGTCATCAACGGCCGTGAGGCGGAGCCGCTCGCCGCCGCCGCGCGGGCGATCCGCGACGAAAGCGGCGTGCGGGTGGAGGCGGTCGCCGGCGATGTCGCGGACCCCGGCGTGCAGCGCGCATTGATCGACGCCGCTGGCACCGTCGACATCCTCGTCAATAACAACGGCGGCCCGCCGCTGCGCGATTTCCGCCAGCTCGACGGCGAAGCGATCCACGCCGGGCTGGACGCCAACATGGTCGCGCCGATCCGCATGGTGCAGCAGGTGATCGACGGCATGATCGAGCGCGGCTTCGGGCGGATCGTCTGCGTCACCTCCGGCTCGGTGAAGGCTCCCGTCGCGGGCCTCGACCTTTCCAGCGGCGCGCGGATCGGGCTGACCGGCTTCCTCGCCGGGATCGCGCGACAGGTCGCCGCGTCGGGCGTGACGATCAACTTCCTGCTCCCCGGCCTGTTCGCGACCCGGCGGCTGGAGGGCGTCAACCGCTTCACCGCGCAGACGCAGGGCATCGACATGGACGAGGCCGAGCGCCGCAACCGCGAGCGCATCCCCGCGCGCCGCTTCGGCGACCCGGCCGAGTTCGGCGCGGCCTGCGCCTTCCTCTGCTCGAAACAGGCCGGCTTCATCACCGGGCAGAGCCTGCTGATCGACGGCGGCAACTATGCCGGGATCATGTAGCTTCACGCAGCCGGAGCTTTCCTTCGTTGCGTTGCGGCGCTATCGCGCGCAGCTTCATTGCTCTTTGCATCGACGGAAAGTGTGCCATGGCCGCCAATTGGGCCCCCGACAGCTGGATCTTGCATGAAGCGCGCCAGCTTCCCGATTATCCCGACGCCGCCGCGCTGAAGGCGGCGACGGACCAGCTTGGCAGCTATCCCCCCCTCGTCTTTGCCGGCGAGGCGCGCAATCTCACCGCCGATCTGGCGAATGTCGCGGCGGGCAAGGGCTTCCTGCTGCAAGGCGGCGATTGCGCGGAAAGCTTCGCGGAATTCCACCCGAACAACATCCGCGACACGTTCCGCGTGCTGCTCCAGATGGCGGTGGTGCTGACCTTCGCTTCCAAGCTGCCGGTGGTGAAGGTCGGCCGCATGGCGGGCCAGTTCGCCAAGCCGCGCTCAGCCCCGACCGAGACGATCGACGGGGTGGAACTGCCGAGCTATCGCGGCGACAACGTCAACGACATCGCCTTCACGGCGGCGGCGCGCACGCCCGATCCGGCGCGCATGGTGCAGGGCTACAGCCAGTCCGCCGCGACGCTCAACCTGCTGCGCGCCTTCGCCGGCGGCGGCTATGCCAATCTGCATCAGGTGCATCGCTGGACGCACGATTTCATGGGGCGCTCCCCGTGGGCGGCGAAATATGCCGAGACGGCGGACCGCATCGGCGAGGCGCTGGAGTTCATGGCCGCGTGCGGGATCAATCCCGATACGGTGCCGCAGCTTTCGCAGACGCAATTCTACACCAGCCACGAGGCGCTGCTGCTCCCCTATGAGCAGGCGATGACGCGGCAGGATTCGCTGACCGGCGAATGGTATGACACCAGCGCGCATATGCTGTGGATCGGCGACCGCACGCGCTTCGAGGGATCGGCGCATGTCGAATTCCTGCGCGGCGTGGGCAATCCGATCGGCCTGAAATGCGGCCCCTCCCTCGAGCCGGACGAGTTGCTGCGCCTGCTCGACACGCTCAATCCGGCGCGCACGCCGGGGCGCGTCACGCTCATTACCCGCTACGGCCACGACAGGATCGAGGCCGCCTTCCCCCGCCTGCTCCGCGCCGTGACGCGCGAAGGGCATCCGGTGGTGTGGAGCTGCGATCCGATGCACGGCAACGTCGTGAAGGCCGCCAACGGCTACAAGACGCGCCCGTTCGAGCGCATCCTCGCCGAGGTGCGCGGTTTCTTCGCCGTGCACCGCGCCGAGGGCACGCATGCGGGCGGCATCCATGCCGAGATGACCGGGCAGAACGTCACCGAATGCACCGGCGGCGCGATCGACGTGACCGAGCAGACGCTGGCGGACCGTTATCACACGCACTGCGACCCCCGCCTCAACGCCGGCCAGAGCCTGGAGCTGGCCTTCCTGCTGGCGGAGATGCTGAACGAGGAAATGGCGGAACGCCGCAAAGCAGCGGCTTGACGTGGGCGCCGGCGGGCCGTAAGCGCCCGCCTCCACCTGCAAGATGGCCCCTTCGTCTAGCGGTCTAGGACGTCGCCCTCTCACGGCGAAAACACGGGTTCGAGTCCCGTAGGGGTCACCACGCTAAGTAATTGATATAGCACCGTCTTTATACATCATATAGAATCACGCGGCCCGTGCTCGCCGGGTAAATGACTGATTCAGCTCGTGATTTCGTGTCAAAAACCCGACGGGGCAGCGGACTGACGCGGTCAGAAAGACAATTTGCCGAACTCCACGCGGATTGATCAGGTTTGATTCGAGAAGATTCGGTTCAGCTTGGCGGTCTCACCTGCTCCGCCGATCCGACGATCCAACGCGCATAGTATTTGAAGGTCACAGCGGGATCGGCGTGGCCCAGTTGCTTAGCGACCTTCCGGCTGCTCGGGACGAATATGCGCTGCCGATCAGCCTGGACATCACCGACCATGATCTGCTGCATCTGAGAGAAGCGGGCGCCCGTCGCGGCCAGCACGAGGATCATTCGACCGACTTCGCCATCCTCGTCGAAGTTGGCAGCCGCGCGGATAATTTTCCGAACCACCTCATCCGGGAGAATCTGGTTCTTGAACTGCTGCCGGCTTGGTGGACACCGAGATAGGATGTTTCCGCCTATCGGAGGTCCAGAATGCAACGAAGGAAGTTCAGCCGCGAGTTCAAGCTCGAGGCGGTAAAGTTGGTGGGCGAACGCGGTGTCGCGGTTGCGCAGGCTGCTCGCGATTTGGACGTGCACGAGAACGTGCTGCGCAAGTGGGTGAGGGAGTTTGCCGCCGATCCGGGACACGCATTTCCAGGGCACGGCCAGATGAGGCCGAAACAGATGGAGATTGATCGTCTCCGTCGGGAAGTGGCCAAGCTCAAGGCGGAGCGCGACATTCTAAAAAAGCCACCGCCTACTTCGCGAAGGACTCGATATGAGGCTCGCCTTCATCGCGAAGCACCGAGGGATCTGGCCGGTGGCATGGATAACCGACTGCGCAGCCGTGCGTCTACCGCTGTGCGATAAAGTTCGCCGCGCCCAATCCAAAGCGCTCGCGGATCAGTCGCGCCCGAGCAGGATGGCGGCAGCCTTTTCAGCGATCATCAGCATAGGCAGATTGGTGTTGGCGCGGGGCACCGTCGGCATCACCGAGGCGTCGACAATGCGCAAGCCGGACACACCTTTGACCCTGCATTGCGGGTCGACGACCGCGTGGGGATCGTCCGCCGCTCCCATCCGGCAAGTGCCAGAATGGTGCGCAAGGGGGGTGACGTTCCTTTCGACGAACTCGTCGAGCCGCTCCGGCTCGGCAAGCAGAGTGACAAGATCGTATTCGCCCATCGAGCGCACGGCCCTTTCTCCGAGGCCCGGAACTTGATCAAAAAGCGTGGCGATGGCCTTGGTACGCAGATCGTTCCATCGCGTCCTCGCGTTGAAGCGCGCCGCATTAGCCAGGCGGCTTGCCGCCACCAGCGGACCGATAACCTGCTGCATCTCCGATGATGTCCCCAGCGCCACGGCATGGCCCAGCCCCTCGATCAGTCGCGCGCGATCCAGGGGATCGCCGAGAAGATTATATTCAATCAACGGCGCGGTGGGTATCTTGCCGAGCGATACGCGGCCGCGGGCAGCCGGCGCCATGAGGATCGGCGTGATGTTCGCCAATCGGCGAGCGATCGCATGCCAGGTGACGCGCGTGCCGATCATCAGGGCCATATCACTCCGCGTGCCGCCGGCGACGGCGGACGAATAGCGGAACATCGAATTGTTGTGATTGCGCTGCGGCCGGCGCTGGACGGCCCGCCGCTTCAGATGCGCAAGCGTCAGCAGCGCCGCGTGGTTCTGTAGGTTCGCGCCCATGGCGGGGACCGCGACGCGCGGCTGAACGCCGGCGTCAAGAAGCGCCTGAGGATCGCCCAACCCCTCGCGCAACAGGAAATGCGGGCTCAGCAGCGCCCCCATGCTGACAATGACCTCGGCGGCGTCGAACGTTTCCTCGAGATCGCCGACACTCGCCCGCACCCCAGCGACCCGGGCACCATCCCACAGCAACCCGGTCGCCGTCGCATTGGCAAGAATGCGCAGATTCGGACGCCGCCGGACCTCGGACGTCAGATAGGCCATAGCGCTCGTGCTTCGGCGTTCGGTCGTGCCGGCGATCGGCAACGCCCCATATCCGTCCCGGAAGTCGGCGTTCATGTCGGCAATGAAAGGAACCTGCCGTGCCTCGGCGTATCTGCCGGCAGCCTGGGCGAGTTCCGGCCAGTCCCGGCTCTGGTGCCGGCGAATCTCGGTCGGTCCCTCCTTGCCATGCGCGTCGCCATCAAAATCGAGATCGTTTTCGAGCAGCCGAAAGAATGGCAGGACATCGCGCCATCCCCACCCCTTCGCGCCTGACGATTCCCAACCGTCATAATCGAGCGGGAGTCCGCGGAGCATGATCATGCCCATGATCGACGAACCGCCCCCCATGACGCGGGCGTGCAGCAGGGGCACCGGGCCCGAACCGGCTGCGTTCAATGCAAATCCCTGGAGCGGCCAGCGGTATTTCGGGTTCACATAGGAAAGTGGATAGGGATCAAGGATGTCCGCCGGCATCGCGTCCGGCGGCGTGTCGATCCCGCTTTCGATCAGGAGCACCTTTCTCACCGGATCGGCAGAAAGCCGGTTCGCAAGAACGCAGCCCGCAGTGCCGCCCCCAATGATGACATGGTCCCACCTCCCCGGCATCCGTTCTTCCTGCTCCTCTCCGGCCACTGTCAGACTTGAGCGGCATAGCTGCCCATCGAGCCAGTCAGTCAAACCAGTCTCGCCGCCGGCGCGCCGGTCGCTTCTTCAACCAATACGGTTGCGTAATTGGACCGATACGGGATAGCAAGGGCAAACATAAAGCGGAACATGAGCCATCAATGTCGCTTTCACGCCTTGACGCGCACAATGTCTCGCGTCACCCTGAAAGGGTTGAATTGGTTGACATTGGTTTATACCACCGATACCTCGGCTGATATCTTGGCACGAACAAGAGGGCGAGGAGATGGATTTGGCGACGGAACGACAGGAAGATTCAGCCAACGGCGGCATGCGCGCCTGGGTGCTCGACGGGCCGAACGAGCTTCGCCTTGGTCGTAAAGCGATCCCGACGCCGGGCTTTGCCGAGGTCCTCGTCCGTATCGACGCCGTAGCGATCTGCGCAACCGATCTCGACATCATCGCGAACGGCCCGCCAGCGCTGATCAACGGGAAACTGCCGTTCCGTCAGGATTTCACGCCGGGGCATGAATATATGGGTACCGTCGCGACCCTCGGTCCGGGCGTGGGAGACTATCAGGTCGGCGATCGCGTCTCGGTCGAGGTCCATGCCGGGTGCGGGCAATGCCGGCGGTGCCGCGCGGGCATGTACACCTCCTGCCTCAACTATGGTCAGAATTATGGCGACCACGACAAGGGGCATCGCGCCAACGGCTTCACGACCGACGGCGGTTTTGCGGAATATGCGGTCAACCACGTCAACACGCTGGTGCGCGTTCCCGATGACATGAGCGACGAGGTCGCGACGCTCGCGGTCACCGCCGGCACCTCGATGTATGGCCTGACCGAACTAGGCGGTCTCGTCGCCGGCGAAAGCGTCGCCATCATCGGCCCCGGGCCGATCGGGCTGCTGGCGGTCGGCGTCGCCAAGGCGCTCGGCGCCGCGCCGGCCATCCTTATCGGCACGCGCGAAAACCGGCTAGCGATCGGCGACAAGCTCGGGGCCGATGCGCTCATCAACGGTCGCGAGGAGGATGCCGTGGCGCGCGTACGCGCGCTGACCGGCGGCGTCGGCGCCGATTATGTGATCGACTGCGCGGGCACCGAGCAATCGATCAACGATGCGATCCACATGTGCAGCCGCGGCGGCAAGATCTGCCTCGCCGCGTTCCCGCACGGGCTTTCGAACATCGACCTCGCCCATGCGGTGATCAACAACATCTATCTCTACGGCATTCGCGGTGAAGGAAAGAGCGCCGTCCGCCGCGCCATGGCACTGATGGCGGCGAAGCGCTTCGATGCCGCGCTGATTCATTCGCACACCTTTGCCATGGCGGACCTGCCCGAGGCGATCCGCTATGCCCGGAATCGTGTCGACAATGCGATCAAGGTCGTCGTTCGCCCCCAGGATTGAGGTTCCCGTCATGATCGATCTTTATAGCTTTCCCACGCCGAACGGCCGCAAGATCTCGATTGCGCTAGAGGAAATGGGCCTGCCCTACACCTTTCATCCGATCGACATCCGCAAGGGCGAGCAATTCGGTGCAGAATTTCTGAAAATCGCGCCCAATAATCGCATCCCGGCGATCGTCGATCGCGAAACCGGCGCGACGCTCATGGAGTCGGGAGCGATCCTGATCTACCTCGCTGAGAAATCCGGCAAATTGCTCTCGACCGAGCACGAGTGCCGCATGCGCACGATCGAATGGCTGATGTGGCAGGTGGGCGGGTTGGGGCCGATGCTGGGCCAGGTCCACCATTTCGTCCATTACAGTCCCGATGCGTCGGATTATGCGCGCGAACGCTATCTGTCGGAAGCGAAGCGACTCTACGGCGTGCTCGACCGGCGGCTGGAAGACCGCGACTTTATCGCCGACGATTATTCGATCGCCGATATCGCGGCATGGCCCTGGATCTCGCGGTTCGACTGGCAGGGCATCGACCTGAACGAATTTCCCAACGTGCGCCGCTGGTACGTTTCGCTCGCCGACCGGCCGGCGGTCCAGCGCGGCTATGACGTCCCCGTCTGGATCAATGACATTCCGCGGCCGTGACACCCCCCGCCGGCGCACGCGGGACTAGCGAGAGCAAAGCCGATGTCGATGGCCGACCTGGTCGCCTGGAGTCGACAATAGCGAGCGATGGCGTGCTCCACGTCGCATTGCAACGCGTCCGTCCTTGCCTCGCCGATGACGAAATCCTTATCAGGATCGAGGCAGCGATGAGCGTGATGCTCGGACAGCACCTCCGTTACCGGCTCGCGCGAAGTCATGCGGAACTGCGGCATCACCTGGAGCGCGGGGTGTTTCCTTCTGCCTCATGTTCTCGAAAAGCCGGGAGCGGAAGCCCAGGAGCGGATAGAGAAGCGGTACTCAGGGACATTCGATCGATAGCGCCCAGCTCGAACACCTGCCCGATCTCGACGCGATCGCGAAAATCACCCGCCGCGCGACCAATGCCATATATCTGGTGATGCCGCACAGGTGAGGAATGCTATTCGGGGAGCGCACGCCTCGATACAGGCGGCCGCCCGACGGAACGTCGCTCGTGGCGTCAAGCCGGCCATTTCACCCAGTCGCAGATCGATCGGCCCATCACCATGTCGAGGTCGTTTCCCTTCAGCCACGGCAAATGGTCGGTGAACATTTCGATGCACTCGCGCAGCGTGATGTGCATTCGGGTGAAGTCCGTCCCCCAGAACATCCGCTCCGGGCCATAGGCCGCGAATATCCGTTCCAGATAGGGAGACACATCCTCGAAGGGATAGGCGCCGTTGCTCATGCTCGGCGTGGCGCTCGCCTTGACCGCGACGTTGGGGTGAGCGGCAAGCGCGAGCAACGTGTCGAGATGGTTCATCGCGTCGGGCAATTTTTCCTGCGGCCCGATGTTGAGATGGTCGAGCAGAAAGGGAATATGCGGGAACCGCGCGGCAAGCGGATCGATGTCGGGCAGGATCGCCTTGGGCATGATCAGGGCGACCGGGCACGCCAGATCGTCCGCCGCTGCCCACAGCCAGTCCAACCCGCCGGCCCGCCAGGCTTCAACATCGTCGGGGCGCATCAGGACAAAGCGCAGCCCCACCATTCCCGGCCGGTCGAGGAAGGCCGCGATCTCATCCTTCGTGAGCGGCGAGGAAAGCGGAAACCAGCCCATCGTCGCAAACCTGTTTGGATGCGCCTGGGCCACGGTGACCGCATAGTCGTTCGCCTCGCTATCCCAGATAGCGGGGCAATTGATCGCGCGGGCAACCCCCGCCTCGTCCATATCGGCAAGCGCAAGCGGCGCCGTATAGGGCGTCTGGCGGTGATGCGGCGGGCCGCCCGGATTGGTCCACAAATGAATCTGGGAATCGACGATCAGCATGTTTGTCCTTCCCCGCATCAGCGCTCATAGGTTATCGAAAGCTCGCCGACCCCCTCGCAGGTCGCGCGAAGCGTGTCGCCGGCAACCACGGGACCGACACCCGCCGGCGTCCCCGTCAGGATCAGATCGCCCGGAAACACGTCAACGATGCGGCTTAGCGCCGCGATGCATTCCGCCGGTGACCAGATCATGTCGGCAAGGTCGCCTGACTGCCGCTCTGCGCCGTTCACCGAAAGCGTGATCGCGCCAGCCGCGAGATCGCCCGTTTCCGCCGCCAGCCGGATCTCGCTGATCGGGCACGACTGATCGAACGCCTTGCCGATCTCCCACGGCCGCGCGGTCGCCTTGGCCTCCGCCTGCCGATCGCGGCGGGTCATGTCGAGGCCGACGGCATAGCCGAAGATCAGCCGCCGCGCCTCTTCGGGCGACAGGTCCGAACCGTGACCACCGATCGCGACGACGAGCTCGACCTCGTGGTGCAGTTCGTCGGTCGCGCGCGGGAACCGCAATTTGCTTCCCGACGGAACCACCGCGTCGGCCGGCTTGGCGAAAAAGAACGGCGGTTCGCGCGTCGGGTCCCCGCCCATTTCGCGTGCGTGCTCGGAATAGTTCCTGCCGACACACCAGATCCGGTGAACGGGAAAGGTCGATCCGTCGGCGACGGTCACGCAAGGCCGATCGTCCGGCGCGATCGCCCATTGCGCCGCCGCGCCCTCAGTCATGCGGCATGTCGATCAGACCGGCCGCTTCGCGCCGCTTGAGGAGACGGAGCGAATCCGGGATGTCGATCGCCGGGTTGTCGCCCGGCAAGAACTCCACCGTCACGAAGATCAGCTCGGTATCACCGACATTCTCGATGGCATGCACGAAATACTCGCCGGGGCCATGTTTGAAATGCCGCGTCTCGCCAGGATAATGATGGACATCGACGATCCTGCCATCCTCGTAATAGCCTCGTGCCACGCCAGCGGTGACAGCCGTCCAGAAATAATCGAGCACGTGCCGATGGAAGGTCAGGAGCCCGCCGGGCGGCAGATGAAGATGCCAAACACGGCAATTGTCCGCTTCCGAAACCAGCACACTGCCGACCGCGCCATTGAATTTATTCGCCTCGAACTCGCACTGCATGATCTCGTGCCAATGTCCTCGCGGGTCATCGGGCGGGCCTGGCTCGGACTGTACGACAATCGTATGCATCATTTTCTCTCCTGGGACCATCGGCCGCGTCAGTGTCGCGGCGTCTGTCCGGCGGCCGCGCGGTCGCATCGAGTCTCGCTTCAATCCGCTCGATTCTGTCACCCAAGACCAATTTGGTCAATGCCTCAGTCGATAGTTTGACGCCTTGGCAGGCCCTTGCCATTGCCGCCGTCGGCTATTGCATGGGCTGGCAATTTTGATTACTTCAACCAAATTGGTCCAGGAAATGACGGCATGCGGAGAGGCGATGATAGAGATCAAACGACTGGATGCGCATGAGGCCGTCTTGCTCGTCGCCGCTGCGCGCGAACGCGCGCTCGAAATCGGCGTCCCGATGTGCATCGCGGTGGTCGACGAGAGCGGATACCTCCTCGCCTTCCAGCGAATGGACGGCGGCAAGATTCACTCGATCCAGGTGGCGATGGACAAAGCGTTCACCGCCGCGTCGGCCCGTCGACCGACCCACGAACTCGCTGACCTCAGCCAGCCGGGTTCACCGTTATTTGGGCTCAATGTCGCGCTTGGCGGCCGCATCTGCATCGTTGGCGGGGGAATGCCCCTTGTCGTCGGCGGCGACGTCGTTGGCGCGGTCGGGATCTCCTCCGGCACACCAGCGCAGGACCGGGAATGTGCCGCCGCTGCGGTAGCGGCATTCGCGAAGCTGCTGGAGCGGTAACGGCGCAATGAGCGCGCACCACGAACATCGACCTAACGCAAAGGATCGTCATGTCTGATCGCAGCCTGCGCGGCGTCATCGCCGCTATCTCCACGCCTGTTGACGAACGGGGCGAGCCCGATATCGAGCGCCTGCTCGCGCATGCGCGCTATTTGCTCGACCATGGCTGCAACGGCCTAAATCTCCTCGGCACGACTGGCGAGGCGACGTCCTTTAGTCTCAGGCAACGCTTGTCGGTGATGAAGGCGGTCGCGGACGCCGGACTTCCACTGGCACGCTTCATGGTCGGCACGGGAGCGGCGTCGGTCACGGACGCAGTGGCGCTCACGACAGCCGCGGCGACAGTCGGATTCGCCGGCGCGCTGATTCTTCCGCCCTTCTACTACAAGCCGGTGACCAACGAAGGCATCGCGCGCTACATCGGCGCCATCGCCGATGCGACGGCGCAGCATGACATTCCGCTCTACCTTTACAATTTCCCGGCGCTGAGCGGCATCACCTACACGCCCGACCTGGTCAGTCTGCTCGTAGCGACCTTCGGTCATCGCATCGCCGGGCTGAAGGACTCCTCAGGCGATCTTTCCTATGCGCGAACGATCGCCGGCCTCTCGTCGACACTCGACGTTTTCCCCTCGAACGAGGGGGTCTTGATCGAGGCGCGCGGCGGCGCCTTTGCCGGGTGTATCTCGGCCACCGCCAATCTGAACTCGGTCGATTGCGGGCGCGCTTTCCAGGATGGCGACGAGACCGCCCTCGCGCGGGCGGTCGCCATTCGCGCGATCTTCGATGGATTGCCGCTGGTCCCCGGCATCAAGCATGTGATCGCCAGCCGGCTTGGCGATCCTGCGTGGCGAAATACGATCGCGCCACTCATGTCGCTCCCCCCGGACGAGGCGGCGATCGTTCAGGAGCGCCTTGCGGCCATCGAGCCGGTGAGCGCCTGATGGGCCCCGAGGTTTCCAACCATTCCGCGCCGAGCCGGGCTCTTATGTGCGCGAACTCCGGCTTTCGGCCGGGCCAGCTGTCGCACCGTGGGTGCCGAACAATGAGATCGACGCACGTGGAGACACCATCGCCATTCGCTGAGCGAGTCATCGTGGGAGGATGACAGGTGCCGGAAGCCACCCAATATTGCGGCGTGTGCGCTGACATGGCGAAGCACTCATCCTACGATTACATCGTCGTCGGCTCCGGCGCCGCCGGCGCGATCATCGCCTCGCGGCTCGCCGACCGGACGACCGCCAGGATCCTGTTGCTGGAGCGCGGTCCGGCCGACCGCTCTCTGTTGCTGAAAATGCCCGCCGGTATGACGACCGTGCTGCGCTCTGGGCGTTTCACGAAGTCGCTCGCCTGCGAGCCCAATCCCGCCCTGAACGGTCGCAGCATGTCCTTGTTCGAAGGCGCGGTCCTGGGGGGCGGCACATCCGTCAATGGTCTTACTTATGCCCGCGGGCATCCCGCCGATTACGGCCAGTGGGCACGCGAAGGGTAGGAAGGCTGGAGCTTTGACGATGTCCTGCGCTATTTTCACCGCCCGGAGCACCAGCGCCCCGATATGTTTCACGGACAGCACGGGCCGATCGAGGTGTGCTTCTCCGGCGAGCCCGGTCCTCTCGCCCGCGCCCTTCTGCAGGCAGACGAAGAGGTCGGTTATAGTCGCACCGACGATATCAACGGCGGTGATCTGGAGGGTTGTGGCCCCTCGGACCACATGGTCGAAAAAGGCAGACGCGCGAGCACGGCGACCGCTTATCTCAAGCCGCGTCGCCATCTTCCTAATCTCACGGTCTGGACCGGCGTCGACGCCCGGCAGCCGCCCCACAAGCCGCGCAGCGAGGGAGCGAGGGAGCGAGGGTGATGGTATCGAAACTCGACCGGGTGTGCTCAATCAATGACCTGCGCCGGCTTGCTCGGAAGCGTGTCCCTCCGTTCGTGTTCCAGCCGATGGAGCAGGGAACCGGCGACGGCCGCGGCGCGATCGCCAGTGTCGCCGCGTTCGACCGCCGACGACTGCAGTCGCGCCTGACCGAGGAGCCGGTGACCGTCGATTTGTCGACGACGATCTTCGGCCGGCGCTATGCCGCTCCCATCGGCATTTCGGCCATTGGCTATGCAGGCAAGATGTGGCCGGGCGCGGACGTCGCCCTCGCGGAGGCGGCGGTGGCGGCGGATGTGCCGTTCATTTTATCAGTCGGCACCGTCGCGGACGTCGAAACGATCGCGCGCATCGCGCCCGGGCGGATATGGCAGCAGCTCTATTCCGCGCGCGATCCGGCAATCACCGACGACTTCATTTGCCGGGCCGAGAATTGCGGTGTCGAGGTCTTGGTCCATACGATCGACATGCCGGTCTCTCCGGCCTCCGACTATGTGACCGCTACCGGTATCAGGCCACCACTGAACATACCGCCACGATCCTGGCCCGCCGTCCTGTGGCAAACGATGCGTCATCCGGCCTGGGCGCTGGCTTATGCGCGGGTGGGCCGGACGCCGCGGCTCGAAGGCTGGGCGCGCTATGTGGACGGACGCGCGTCGGCGCGTGACGTGCTTCAATTCGTCGGCGCGCAAATGATCTCAGGCGCCGGCTGGCGTGAGGTCGAACGGGTTCGCCAGCGGTGGTCCGGCAAGCTCGTCCTCAAGGGACTTGTCCATCCCGACGACATCGTCAGGGCCAAGGACGTCGGCGCCGATGCCGTCACTGTCTCGAACCACGGCGGCAATCGCATGGGCGCCGCCGTCGCCTCGCTGGATGCCCTCGATGAGATCGTGGCAACCGTTCCGGCTTCAGCCAGGCCCTTGCTGATGTTCGACGGTGGCATTCGGCGTGGCGAGGACGTCGCGATCGCCACGGCCACTGGTGCGGCGTTCTGCTTTATCGGACGCGCGGCGCTCTATGGGGCGCTCGCGGCAGGGTGCAGAGGCTCGGTGAAGGCGCTGGACCTGCTCAGGACCGAGTTGTCACGCACATTGCTGCATCTCGGCACTGCGCGCCCTGCGGAACTTGATCGGGACCTGATCAGAATGCTTTAATCGAACGGCGGGATACACCGTGGCGAGTATCCGTCAGAACGAAATTGGCTCCGCCAGGGATACGACGTCAGTCATATCCATGACGAAGCCAGGTGGGGATGGGGTTATCTTGCCCCGAAGTTGAAATTCAGCTCGATGCCGGCACGAGAGGGCTGGTTGGCCAAACGCCCCTGGATCGTTCCCATGAAGTCGGGGAACACGAATTCCGGATAGCGCTTGTTGGTAATGTTGTTCCAGAAAACGTCCACCGACCATCGCTCGGACTCGATGCCGAGACGCGCGTTGAAGGTCGTTGCCGGCTGGAAGTTCACGTTGTTTGAAAGATTATACGAGATATAGCCCCGACGGTTCATGTCGAACCGCAACAGCCCATGGTAGGTGTCATCGAAGCGCGGGGCGTAGCTGAAATAGGCCGTTTCGTTATCATGGAACGCGTTCGGCATCGGATTGCCGACGTAGAGCGACGTCCCGTTGAAATCGTCGATGCGCGACGCGCTCAGCGAATAGCTTCCGCCGAGCGTCACGTCATCGACAGGCTTGATCGTGAGATCTGCTTCGATGCCATTGACGTGCGCCTTGCGGATCGACGTGATGAAGCGGAACGACGTGGCGCCGATGATCGTGCGCTGGAACTGCGCATTGTCATAGTCGGTGCGATAGACGTCCGCATTAAGCGTGATGCGATGATCGGCGAACTGTGCCTTGAACCCGGCCTCGTAGTTCCGCGAAATCTCCTTCGGGTAAACCCGCTGCGCACCGACTAGGTCGAACGGAACCGACGCTGCATTGAAGCCGCCGCTGCGGAAACCCTGGCCGAAGGTGGCGTAGAACATCAGATCCTTTTGCGCCTGCCACTTCAAGGTCGCCGATGGCTGCCAGGCGGTGAAGGGGGAGGTCAGGCCGGTTCCAGGCACGTTCGTCAAGACGTCGTATTTCTTGTCGCGATCGTAACGGAGCGCGCCGATCACCGTGAAGCCCGCGCCGATGTCGTAGGACGCACGACCGTAAACGCCGTAGGATTTGCTGGTATCGGTCTGGTAGGTGATCCCCGTGATCTGCGGCGTCGTCGCCGCCGGATCAGCGAGAAGATTGATGTTGTTCTCGGTATAGCGGTCCTGATACGCCGCACCGAACATCCACTGGAAGCGACTGCCCGGCTTTGAGGTCAGCCTTGCATCGATGCTCTTTGCGTCATCGAGTTCGGGATTGTAATTATAACGCCCGGCGGCCTGGGTGTAATCGATGTCGGTGATGACATAGTCCCTTGCGCGCGCATATTGCCCGATCACCGTCAGCGTGCCGATCGGCGTATCCTGATCGAGCGTGAGCGAGGTGCGGAACAGCCTCCTGAGGTCGCGATTCCAGAAATTCTGCTTGAGCGAAGTTGAAAAGTCGGTCAGCCCGGCAATGGTCGTCAACTCCAGATAATTGCTGCCGACCGTCCCACGAGTGTACATGGCCGACAATGCAAGCCGAGTGCTGGGTGTCGGTTGATAGACGATTTCCCCATCGAGCGTACCGGAATCGACGAAATCGCTGTAGTCGTGACGTGTGCTGTTATAGAGCAAGCCGCGCCGGTTCTGATACGATCCGGTGATCTTGGCGTAGAGTCTGTCCTCGATCAGCGGCCCTGAAACGGTCAGGATGCCCTTATAGTCCGCGCCTTCCTGTGCGGTGAAGCGCCCGCTGGCGCGAAAATCATTGTCGGGCTGGCGCGTATTGATGACGAGCGCACCGGCGATCGCGCCGCGACCATACAACGCGCCCTGCGGCCCCTTGAGCAATTCGACATCGGTGATGTCGAGCAAGTCCATATTCGCGATCGAGAGGAACGGCACCTGCACGCCGTCGATCAGGATCGAGACAGGAGCTTCGCCCTGTTGAATTGCCGCGATGCCGCGGATCGCGATCGTCGGCACGCCGGGTCGAATGCCGGTTTCGAAGCGAAGGGCCGGGACGACCTTGCTGACGTCGGCGAGACTGGCGACACCCGCGGCTTTCGCCGTATCCGCCGTCACCACCGAGATCGCCGCCGGAGCGGTCTGCAGACGATCGGTGGACCGTAGCGCGGTAACGACGATATCGCCACTATTCTGGCTATCGCCAATGGCGGCGAGCGGAGGCACATCGGCCCCAGGCGCCGACGTGATTTGTGCGTGGGCGGCCGATAATGCCGTAGTCGATAGCGCCACAAGCATAGCCGCACGAATCGTCAGTCTGATTTCGCCTCTCATTCATCCCTCCCAAAAAGGCCATCCGGCAATCGCTTCCTTTCGAGGAAGACTATATTGGTTGAATTGGTGTAACCAATCATAGGAGAGTGCGCAAGACCTATATGGTTGCATGGTCACACACTCCGCGCCGACGCCGCGGCAGGGCTCGCAAAGCGGCCACGAGCCTTCCCTTCGCCTAAACGGGAATGGCTATCTCATGATGGCTCAGTTGGGACGGATTTGGGTCGCGACCAGCGTCCGGAATGGCGGTCGTGCGAGATTGAGCACGATCGCCGCAACGGTGCAGACCACCACCGCGATGAGCGCAAACGCCTCGCTGGTGCGCGTCGGATCCTTGAATACATATTGCGTCATCGCGCCAACCATGACCGCTGCGATCCCGCCGGCGATGATGTTAATACAGAAAATGTACAGCGCGATGCCCTGGCCCCGCATCTTGTTCGGCAACCCATCCTGAAGCGCGCCAGGACCCAGCGGCAAATTGAAAGAACTGAAAAAGGTGAAGACGAGAAGCCCGGCCACCACCAGCCATGGGCTATGAGCGAAGCCGATGCACAGGCCTGCAAGACCCAGCCCGCAGGCGGCAACCACCGCGGCGATCAGCCGGCCATCCCTATGACCAGCCTTGACCAGACGATCGCCGAGCAGGCCACCCGATATGGCGCCGACAGGAGAAACAACCAGAAGGATCGTACCGTAGATCGAGCCGGTCTGGGTAAGGGTCCATCCCTGGCTCCGCATCAGGATCGCCGGCAGCCACGCTGCCCCGGCATGGAGCGCGAAATTGCTGAAAACGAAGCCGACATTATGCCCCACGAGTGCGCCACGATGCTCGTCATAGAACCGCAGCGTCTCGCGGAAACTGCTCCCGCCTGCCTGGTCCGCCCGATGGGTCGCGATTCGCGGAGGTTCGGGAATGGCAAGCGTCAGCGGGGCAACGATCAGACCGAGGCCGGCAAAGCAGAGAATGATCACCTGCCAGGAATGAAGCGCGCCAAGCAGAGGAAGATCGATCATCCGGTCGCCGAACGACAGCCAGATCAACCCACCTAACAGCAAGACGCCGCCGCCGCCGATATGCATGCCGCTGTAGAACACCCCCATCGGCAGCCCCCGACGGCCAGGCGGGAAATAGTCCGCCAGTAGCGACACGGATGCCGGGCTCAGCGCCCCCTCCCCGGCCCCCACGGCAGTCCTTGCGACGAACATCTGCGCGAAATTGCCCGCAAGCCCGCACGCGGCATTGGCAGCGCTCCAGGCGAACACGCCGGCGGCCGCGATCACCTTGCGGTTCCCGACATCGACCAGCCGACCGATCGGCAAGCCGAAGATTGCGTTGAAAACCCCGAAGGCCATGCCGATCAGCGCGCCGATTTCAGTATCGCTGAGATGAAGGTCGCGCTGGATCGGCACCACGAACAGGCTGAGGATACCCCGATCCATGAATGCGAGAATGCTGCCTAACGCGAGAATCGAACACGCCATCCAGGCGCGGCGCGGTGGAGGATAGGTTGCCTCGCCGGTGAGCCCCGCATCGGCACTGATTGATAGCGCGTCCATACCTCTCCTCGCTCGGCTTCTTTGCCAAGTACGAGACCATGCTACGTATCATGACCAAATTGGTCAACATGGTGCAGACGTGACAGCCGCAATCCAATCCGCAACCATGATCATCGGGCATTCGACTGCGCGCATAACTAGGCTGGTCAGGCCGATTCGAGTTGCCCGAAGCCCAGGCTGGCATTCATCATCTGCGATCGCGTGCCACCGAGATGGTTGCGCATCGCCATGATCGCCGCCTTCGGATTGCGCGTCGCAATCGCGTCGACGATTCGCTCGTGCTCCGCGAACGAGTGATAGTCCCGCTTGGGGCCATGCTCGTCTTTCATCAGATTTCCCCAGAGCACATAGCGCCGCACGCCATTCAGCAAGCGCTGGAATTCGATCAGCAAGACGTTCCCGGTCGCCTCTGCAATGAGGTTGTGGAATTGCCAATCGAGTTCGGCATATTCTTCCCACGAGTCAGCGGAACGCATGCTTTGGCACAGGTCCTTCAACGCGGAGAGCTGCGCGGGCGACGCGCTGAGAGCAGCCAGCCCGGCCAGTTCCGGCTCGATGATGAAGCGCGCCTGCATCGCGGCGAGCGGACTAGTCCTGGCGACGATATCCTCTTCACTCGGTTGCGGTTCGGGCGGGTTGCGCGCCAAAAACGTGCCGCGACCGACATGACGGTTGATCTGACCATCCGCCTCAAGAACCGATAGCGCCTTGCGCACTTCCGCCCGGCTGACGCAGAATTGCGCGGCGAGATCGCGTTCGGGCGGCAATTTCAGGCTGGGTCCGAGGTTTGCAGATCTCAGCCACGTCCGCAACGTCGAGAGAAGATAGGCATTCGCCACTTTAGCGTTACGATCGGTCAAAATGGCCTCCAATGGTTACGCGACCATAAATTAGCTGGCTGCAAAGGAAAAGTGCCTAGCCTGGGGCCTTTCAGGTAAATCACGCCTTGGTTTAATGTCCGCCCAACAGCCCGCACAGCCATGATACCGGTCGCCCGCCTCGCAACGAGCACCCCGAAGATATTAAGCCCGCCGGAGCGGCGCGCGCCCTTGCGCAGCAGAGCCGAATGACTATTGGTCAACCAACGTAACCGATTCTAACCAATCAATCGGGTTGCATTGCGTTTCAGCGCGCGCCCACCGAGGATTCCGACCGGTCAAGCGCCGGCGCTCCACGGCGCGCAGGAGTAAACGCAATGCTCGGCCCGGCCTGGAAAGAGACCGACCGTGCCCGGAATTGGCCTGATCAAACATTCCGATCATCTTCCGCTCGTCGTCGCCGCGATCTTCTTCATCCAGAACCTGGATGGGTCGATCCTCAACACGTCGCTCCCGCAGGTTGCCGGATCGTTCCGGGCTAGCGCGGTCGACATCAACGCCGGCATTACCAGCTACTTCATCTCAGCGGCTGCGCTTATGCCGCTGAGCGGCTGGTTCGCCCAGCGGTTTGGCGTTCGCAAGACGCTCATCTCCGCGATGATCGTCTTCACGGTCGCCTCTGTCCTGTGCGGACTTGCGCGGTCATTGCCGCAATTCGTGGTCGCGCGCATCATCCAGGGCGCGGGCGCCGCCTTGCTGACGCCGGTTGGACGCATTGCCGTCCTGAAGAACACCACCAAGCCCGACTTGCTACGCGCCATCTCGATGTTGACCTGGCCTGCGTTACTCGCGCCGGTCGCAGGGCCGTGGCTGGGTGGCGCGATCACCTCCTGGGTCGGCTGGCGACTCAATTTCTTCGTCAACGTGCCGCTCGGACTGACGTGCATGCTGCTCATCATGGCCGTCGTGCCGCGAGGCGAGGCGGACGCGCGAACACAACTCGACATCCGTGGTGCGCTGCTCATCTCGTCATCGCTCGGATTGGCGATGTATGGCCTGGACTGGCTCACCAACACAGAGGCGCGCGGCGTCCTGGTCGGTGGCACGCTCCTTTCCGCCGGCATCATGCTGGGCTGGGGCGCACTATTATGGCTGCGTCGCACCCCGGCTCCGCTGATCGACCCGGCGATCCTTAGTATCGGAACATTCGCCTTTTCCACGTTTGGCGGCGCGAATCTCATCAAGATCGCGATCGCCGTCACCCCTTATCTCTTGCCGCTCCTCGTCCAGATCGTGTGGGGAATGAGCCCGATCGACGCAGGCATGGTCATGCTTTTTTACTTCCTCGGAAATCTCTCGATGAAGACGGCCACCACGCCGGTTATCCGTCAGCTTGGCTTCCGCGCGGCGATGATCGGCAGCGGAGCGGTCGTCGCCCTGTCGACAGCCGCGCTGCCGTTGTTCGACTGGCATCATCTCACGGTGCCCAGCTGCTTCCTTTTGCTGATCGCCGGCGCATCCCGATCCTTGTTCTTCACGGCGGCGAACACGCTCAGCTTTTCCGACGTGCCACAGACGCTGACCGCCTCGGCATCCACCTTTGCCAGCATGATGCAGCAAGTCTCGCTTGCGGTCGGGGTCGGTCTCGCCGCCCTGAGCTTATCGCTGGCGAATGCCGCCGGGTCGGTCCCGACGCTCGACCGGTCCGATTTCGTCGCCGCCTTCCTGTTCTCGGCATTTCTCGCGCTCTGCGGCGTCATGCTGACGCTGCGCCTATCGGGCGACGCGGGCAATGACGTTCGCGCCAAAAATGCAAGGCGCTGAGGCACGGCCGGTAACCTCCCCGATGATTATCGAATTGGCACACCAATGACGGAGGCGGACAATGAGCTACGACATCGATCTCACGGGCAAACGCGTATTGGTGGTGGGCGGGAGCAGCGGCATCGGCAAGGCCACCGCCCACCTCTTCGCTCGGGCCAACGCCGCCGTTTTCGTCGCCGCACGCCAAAGCGAGCGTCTTGATTGCGCCGCGGCCAAGCTCGGAGCAACGCCCATTGCACTCGACACGCGCGACAATGCCGCCGTAGAAGCCGTTTTTTCGGACGCGCAGCCGTTTCACCACGTCATCGTCTCGGCCTCGCAGACCGAGGTTGGCTCCGTCGCGCATTTGCCTCTCGACGACGCTAAGGCGGCGATGGAGAGCAAATTCTGGGGCGCTTATCGAATTGCGCGCGCGGCCAGGATTGAGCCGTCGGGATCGCTCACGCTGGTGTCCGGGGTCCTCGGCGTGCGGCCGAATGCCGCGTCCGTGCTATTGGGCGCGATCAATGCTGCGCTGGAGGGACTCGTCCGCGGACTCGCGCTTGAGATGGCGCCGATCCGGGTGAGTGCAATCTCCCCCGGCACGGTCGACACGCCGCTGTGGTCGGGCCTGCCCGAGGAAAAGCGCGGCGCGCTGTTCGCCGCCACGGCAAATCGTCTGCCCGTCGGACGGGTCGGACAGCCCGATGACATCGCCGCCGCGATCCTATTCACCGCGATCAACGGTTTCGTGACCGGGACGACGATCCGCGTGGACGGCGGCGGCACGATCGCCTGACGCTGGTGATGGGCGACCCAGCGGGAGCACCCATCGACAGGCTGACTACAAATCGACGAACTCGTAATTGGGCGGGCAAATCTTCATCTCACGCCTTTCGAAGAGGTCAGCCCGCGTGTAGGGATCCTCCGCTTGGAATGCTTCAGCCGCCAGTCGATCGGCGAGGTCCACAAGCAGCAAGGTTCCAATCATCTCGCCCGCATCGTTGAGAAACGGGGCCGCGAATTTCACTTCCGACCTCCGGCTGCGTACAAAGGCTAAATGTGCTTCCCATGTCGCCATCCGCAAAGGGACGCTGTCCGGCTTGTCGAAACCGATAAGGGCAAAAACAGTCGTGTCCCCGTTCCATTGCATCCGGAAGGCGGTGGCACACCACCTGCGCCGCGCGGGCAAGCCGATCATGGCACACCGTTGCCAGAATTTCGCTAGATTCCGGCTTTCCGCAAGCGTGAGACAAACCAGTCGCCGACGAGATTAAACTTGTCGTCCGGGTGATTGTAGACGCAGTGGAGGCCGTCCGAGAACACAGCCATGGTCTTGTCCTGCGCTTCGATGGTCGCAAACGTGTCTTGCGCGTCCCTGTTGCTGACCAGCGGATCTACAGCGCTGTGAACGAAGAGATACGGCCGTAATAACGGATGGGCGCTGTCGCGCGGATCAACGGTGCGCCACACCGCCTCGGCTTCGTCATCGGTGACATCACCGCATTGCGCCGCTACCTTCTGGAAGAAACTCGCCCCTTTGTTGGCCGCCGCCGCTCCCCGGCGATGGCGCACCATCCAGGGAATCCCCGGCCCGCCATTGTTGACGCATGCCGCGATCCTCTCCTCGCGACGCGCGAGATGGGTTGTCACCGATCCGCCAACGCTCAGGCCAAAGATACCTATTGGTTCCGGCCCGCGCCCAGCAAGGAAGTCGAAGACCGCAGCATAGGATTTTTCCCAATCCGCCGTCATGTAATGATGGAGGATCATGCGGCTCTCGCCCTGCCCAGGTCCGTCGATCGCCAGCGTTTCGATGCCCCGAGATGCGAGCGCGACGCCGACCTCGCCGCAGTCCATGCCCCACCCTTCGAAGCCGCCGACCACGAGCACCCGGCCGACGACCGTCGGCGTCGCGCTCTTGTGGAGCCAGCCAACCAGGGGACCGTTCGACGTATCGATCATGATGCGCGTCCGATCGCCCGCCACAACCGATGCGGCTTGATAGAGCTCAGCCGAGCGGCGATAGATTTCGGTGCGCTCGTCTGAATCCCTCAACATCATCGCCTGGCTCATTCGCCAAAGCGCTGACGATCGGAATATCCGGTTGGCGCGCGTCTGGTCGGTTTCGGGAGCCACCGCCGATTCGGCCGGCTTAAGGCATGTTTCGGCCAGTTCAGTCGCGACGTCGCGCCATGCCTCGCCCGCCCAAACCCTGCCGCGCAGTTCCATCGCGTCGGAATAATGCACGCCATACGCGATGATCCGCTCCAGCGAAAATTGCCTGAGCGCAGCCTGGGATTCAGGGTTCTCGACCGATTCCAAGGGGCCATGGGCATGTTCACTTTTGCCGGAATAATTGATCGCGATCACGTCAGTCGTCGCATCACCACCCATGACGAACTCTCCTTCATCGGGGCCGCAGCCCGACCGATAACCAAATTGGTATATTTGGTTGAACGGCGTTTTGTCGATTAAGCCAACCGCGTCAAGGGATAGAAGATTCGTGTCCCTAAGGCGCGCGAGCACCGAATGACACGAATGCACTGCAAACCAGCTACTATTGAACCGCGCCGGGTTTGCCGGAGGCTCCAAGGGTTAAATTAGGCTGCCATGCGTTCGTCGTCGAGCATGGCGTAATATCGATCCTCGGCTTCGGCAGGCGGAATATTGCAGATAGGCTCAAGCAGACGGCGGTGGTTGAACCGTAGAGCCATCCTTCCGCGGTCCAGATGTAGGTGAAGTCTGCCACCCACTTCTGGTTGGGCCTGTCGGCCGTGAACTGGCGATCCAGCACATTGCCGGCGATGTCCGGGCGTTCGCCCTGATCCTTGGGCACGCCGCGACGACGCGGCCG
This sequence comes from Sphingomonas sp. CL5.1, assembly GCF_013344685.1. NCBI lineage: Bacteria > Pseudomonadati > Pseudomonadota > Alphaproteobacteria > Sphingomonadales > Sphingomonadaceae > Sphingomonas > Sphingomonas sp. CL5.1. Next base: position 2,066,072 of record NZ_CP050137.1, on the reverse strand, counting down.
TGTCCGAAGCCGCTGTGCCTGCATGAGCCGTTCGACCCGGTGCAGGCCGCACGAGATGCCCTCTGCCAGCAGATCGTGCCAGACACGACGGGCGCCATAGGTCCGGTAGCTGCCGACATGGCTGGCCCTGACCCTGGAGCCGATCACCTCATCGTCGCGAGTCCGTTGCGTCGGCGCTCGGGTGAGCCAGGCGTGGAAGCCGCTTCGCGAGACACCGGGCGCCCCGCACACCCATGCCACCGGCCAGATCCCTCGGTGCTTCGCGATGAAGGCGAACCTCATATCGAGTCCTTCGCGAAGTAGGCGGTGGCTTTTTTAGAATGTCGCGCTCCGCCTTGAGCTTGGCCACTTCCCGACGGAGACGATCAATCTCCATCTGTTTCGGCCTCATCTGGCCGTGCCCTGGAAATGCGTGTCCCGGATCGGCGGCAAACTCCTTCACCCACTTGCGCAGCACGTTCTCGTGCACGTCCAAATCGCGAGCAGCCTGCGCAACCGCGACACCGCGCTCGCCCACCAACTTTACCGCCTCGAGCTTGAACTCGCGGCTGAACTTCCTTCGTTGCGTTCTGGACCTCCGATAGGCGGAAACATCCTATCTCGGTGTCCACCAGACCGGCAGCAGTTCACACTCCCACCCATCGCGGGCATTGACATGGAGCGTCCATTGGCGCCCTAATAACGGACATAATGGTATGCCGAGGTGCATCCCGAAACCGGCCAATCAGGTTGAACTGGCGCCCGACAAAAAATTGCGCAATGCTTGGTAGATGAGTTTGGCGACGATCAATTCGCAACAGGCGCGGTGGCTCTACCGGTCAGGCGCGACATTATTGCTGTTGGGGCTGGTGTCAGGATTCGTCACCACGTTGGTCGTTAACTCTCGAATGGGCTTGTCCGCTCATCTTGAGGGCGTGCTCAATGGTATCCTGCTGATCGCGATCGGATCTGCGTGGGCGTAAGTAGCGCTGCCACGTCGATTCAAGCTCGCAGCCTTGCTTCTCCTGATCGTCGGGAGCGCGACCAATTGGTTCGCCACGCAATTGTCTGCGATTTGGGGAACTGGTGCTGTGACACCGATAATAGCCCCGCGACCTTCCGCCTCCGCAGCCCAGGAGATGATCGTTTCGATCATGCTGGGGTCGGTCGCCATCACGATGCTCTCGGGCATGATACTCGTTGCTATCGGCTTCTGCCGAACTCAACGCGGTTAGGTCACTCACTGCTTCGAAGACAGCTAAGTGCCCTAATGCCAGCCGCTCAGCGCGCTTCAGGTTGATCCGAAAGCGGTCGCTCATTCAGCCGCTAAAACAAGTATCTGATCGACCTTGCTCCGTAATATTTACGGGCAGGCTTCAAAAGCGCCTGCTCAGCGTCAGCGTGAAGATCGGGCCGACCATCTGGTGCATGCGTTCCATGAAAGACAGGGGCGCGACAGTGCGGCGGCCCGAATAGACGTCTCGCCAATAGCGCACATGGCCGTCGTTGATGTTGAAGATCCTGAATTTGACCTTCATCCCGCGCACGTTCTTGAACTCGACGAAGACGCTGGCATAGGGGCCTTCCCATTGCTGGTTGATCTCGTCGAGAAACCAGAGCGGGCCGTAATGATCGAATTGCAGGCCCGCGCCCCAGGCGAACTGGGTGTGCGGCACGTCGTGGCGCAGCGTCAGGTTCGCCCAGCGATCGTGCGTGTCGCTGATCTGGCGCGGCAAGCCGGTCAGCGGATCGCGGACGCGGGCGTGCTCGATGCCGATGTCGGCGTCGAGCTTGGCGCCGTGCCAGCCGAGCGGGTCGAACTGGATCGTGCTGATGCTCTCGATTCCCAGGCGCGTTGCATGCGGCAGGTTGCCGACCGCATCGCCATCGGCGCCGACCGGGATGTGATCGACGATATCCTCGACCCAGTAGCGATAGAGCCGCAGCCGCGTCTTGCCCCAGCGGCCGAGATCGCGGCCGACCTCGCCGGTCACTTCCCAGCTTTGCGGCGGCACGAGATTGGGGTTGGCGTCGTTGCCGCGATTGTTGGTGACGTCCTCGTTGGCGAGAAAATCGGAGAAGCTGATCTGGCCGACCTTGCGCTCCATTTTCAGGCTGGCGTCCCAGCCCGGCGTCGGCCGCCAGCCGAGCAGGATGCTGCCCTTCGGCCGGAAGAAGTGGCGTGGCGCCTGCCCGAAATTGCGCTCGCCGAGTTCGGAATATTCGGCACCGCCGACGAGCTGAAGATTGAACTTGGGTGAAAGCGCACGGCTGAAGGTGGCGAGCCCTTCGTAGCGCTTCTCGGCGACGATGCCGCTGCCCTGCGGATAGGGGATGGAGACATAGCTGCCGTCGGACCGCAGGCCGGCCAGCGTGCTGACCTGCGCATATTGGTTGTCGGCGCGCTCCAGCGAGACCGTCCAGTCGTTGCGCGTCCCCTGCCAATGATATTCAAGCCGGCCGACCGTCTCGCTGGTCCGCGCATCCTGATTGTAGAGCAGGCCCTCGCTCGGCGCGCCGCTGTCGTAATCGGTGCGCTGGTAGGTGACGGCGGGCGCGTGTTCGTAATGGCGCAGGCCGATCAGCTTGAGCCGGCCGCCGCCGAGCGGCACCGAGACGTCGCCGTTGGCGTCGTAGCTGAAGCCCCAGGTGTGATAGGTGCTGCTCCAGTCGTTATCGTTGCCGTCGGTGCGCGTGCGGCGCTGGTCGTTGATGCCGCGCTTCCAATAGGGATCGTAATCGAGCGTCAGATTGGCCTGGAGGCCGCTCGTGCCAGTGTATTTGAGGATCGCGGACAGCTTGGCGTCGTCGGTGCTGTCCCAGTTGACCTGATCGCGGCGCTCGGTCACCACGCCGGTCGGCGACAGCACGCGATAATCATTGCCGCCCATCGCGCCGCGCTTGGTATTGTTTTCGAGCGAGATGGTATAGTCGAGATCGCCGATGCTGCCGTTGTAGCTGATCGAGCCGGACAGCCAGCTCGGCTCGGCATAATGCGCGCGCACCGACGGGTTCCAGGTGATGTTGCCGCGTCCCTTGCGCGTCGCCTTGAGCACGACGTTGACGACCTGGCCGGTCAGCCCGGCGATGCCGAACGACACCGCCTCCCGGACCTCGATGCGGAGCACATCGTCGGCCGAAATCGCCTGCAATTGCCCGACCGCGCCGCCCGACTTGTCGGTGACGCGCTGGCCGTTGATGAGCACGTTCTCCGATGCCTGGCCCAGCCCACGCTTCTCATCGCTGGCAACGACGATAAAGCCCGGTACCTGCGTCAGCATGTCATAGGCGGTCTGCGGAGCGAAGCGCGCGAAGTAATCGGGCGTGAAGACGACGCCGCTTCCCGCTGCCGGGCCGGCATCGGCAGAGACGGCCGGGGCCGCCTGCGCGACGGCGCGCATTGGCGCGCCAGACCCGGCCGCGATCGCCAGAAGGCAGGTCGCATGGCGCCAGCGCGCGTGCCGGCGATGAAGGTGCTTCGGGGCAGACAAATCGACACTCCCTGTATTATTTGTCTATGACACCCCGGCCCGGGTGCGCTTCTTCCGGCGCCGAGCGTGATCGGCGTGCCATTGGCCGTGTGGTTCAGTCGGTCGGTGGGGCGATCAGCCGTTGATGGCCGCGCCCAGGATGCGACGGCGGGTCAGCATATCGGGGGTGACCGCAGCCGCGCCGTCACGGCGCATCGCGCGGACGTCATCAGGAGTGACGTTGAAGATCTTCAGCTCGATCAGCTTGTCGGCGGGAATGTCGCGCAAGCCGGCGCGCGCGAAGCCGAGGATGAAATCCGGCGTGATGCCCTGTATGCCCATCTTGACGAGGTCGTTCGCCGAAAGATCGCGATAGCCGAGCTGGCGATAGGCGGCGATCAACGCGGGCGTGATATGCGCGATCTTGAACTGGACGAGATCGTGGACGCTGCCGACGCGAAAGCCCGCCGCGGCGATGTCGCGCACATAATCCGCGTGGATCGCGAAGATGCCGAGCGACACCAGACCGCCGGCATCGGGCGTGCGATAGTCCCCCGCCTTCAGCGCCTCGATCACCTCGGGGTCGAAGTCGGTCATGGTCAGGACGAACTGCTGGTCGTCGTCGAGCCGGGGGAAGCCGACATGGGCGAGCCGGGCGTCGAACCCGGGGTTGCGGGCGAAGCCGCAGCCGCCATCGGCGCTGCCGCCGGCCGCCATGCCCCGGCAGTCGACCCGGCCCGGCACGCGGTCGATCGTGAAGGCGATGGGCGTGCGCTCCGGGGAGCGCAGCGCCGACGGGGAAAGGCCACGAAGCGCCGCGATCGGCATCGCATTGCCCAGACGGTCGTGGCCGTGGCCGATGCGATCGAAGGCGAGTTCGACTTCGTCGCCGCCGGCGCGCATCGACAGGTGGAAGCGGATGTCTTCGCGCATCCCGGCGACGCAGCTCGCGGCGATCGCGAAGGCGATCAGCAACATCGCGGCGATCGAGGTGGCAAGGCGGTTCATGGCACGTCTCCTTGGGGCATGCAGCAGGCAAAGCGGGGCCGGTCGTTCGCCCGGAGGCGAACGTCACGAGTTGACGGCAATGGAGTTCGGCTAGGGGGTCAGGTCAGCGGTCGAACGGGAAACCGGCATTGGCCGGGACGCCGGGCGGTCGCGGGACGCGGCCCTTGAGCGCGCCGTAGCTTTCGAGATTATGGACGGTGACCTTGCGTCCCGATGCGCGCAGCGCGCGGACATCGTCGGCGCTGACGCCGACCGCGGCGAGCCCGGTCAGGTCGTCGATGGTCAGGTCGTTCAATCCGGCGGCGACAAGCGATCGGATATAATCGGGCGACAGACCCACCGCCCGCGCTTCGACCACGGTATCGGGATCGAGGTTGCGATATCCCGACCGGGCAAGCGCGCGGATGTAATCCGGCGTCACCCCGACGGCGCGCATCGACGACAGGTCGTCGGCCGTCACGTTGGCGAATGCCGGGCCGGCGCTGCGGATTGCGGCGGCATAGCCCGGCGTGATGCCCATGGCCTTCGCTTCGATCGCCTTGTCGACCAGATCTTCAGCGGCACGGTGGCGGTCGCTCGCAATCGTCACGGCATCAGCGGGCGTCACGGCATCGGCGGGCAGCGCGGCATCGGTGGCCGGAGCGGCGGCGAAACCGGCGGCATGGTCATCCGGCGTCGCGGCAACCTGCCGCGATGGCGTAACGATTGGCAGCGCGGCCGGGACGGCCATGCGAGGCTCGGCAGCGTCTGCGGGATGCCGCGGCACCAGCGTCAGCGCCGCGAGCGGGGCGCCGCCGAATAGCGCGACGGTCATGCCGATCATCGCCCAGCGCGCTTCCATCCGGGTGCGCGGCAGGCTGTGATCGAGCACGCGGCGAACGCGCCGCTGCAGCGATCCCTTGCCCGGCGCGACGCCATGGGCGGCCAGCATCGCCGCACGGCAATCATGGCGGGCGGTGTGGACAAGCAATGCGGCGTAATCGACGCCCGCGACATCGGCGCCGAGCACCGCGTCGTCGGCCGCTTCCTCGCGCAACTGGTGCGCGTCGCGCACGAGCAGCCAGACGAGCGGGTTGAACCAATAGAGCGCGGTCACGACGCGGCCGAGCAGCAGCTTGGCCCAGTCCATCGATGCGACATGCGCGAGTTCGTGGGCGATGATCGCCTCTGCCTCGTCGGTGGCGTCGAGCGCGTCCTCGTTGAGCAGGATGACCGGCCGCGCCAGCCCCCAGCTTACCGGCGAGGGCAGCGCGTCACTGACCAGCAGCGCGGTCCCGTTCTTGAAGTCCATCCGTGCCTGGGCGTGCGCGAGCGCGCTCAGCCATGCGGGGCTGGTCATCACCTGCGCGCGCGAACGCAGCGCGAACAGTCGCACCAGCGCGATCAGCGTGATGCCGAGCAGCAGAATCGCCGGGACGAGATAGATCAGCAGCGCCCAGTCGATCTGCGCGAGGGCGGTGGTGACGGGATCGGCCGCGACGCGGGCTACGGTCGCGGCGGCGTGGTGCGCGAGGCGAGGCGCCGGCGCGATAGTCATCGGGATAGCGCGGCTTGCCGGCGTTTCGGTGCCCAGCAGCCTGGTCTGGATTTCAAGCGCGGGCAGCAGCATCGCGACGACGGGCATCAGCAGCAATGCGCCGAGACCGGCATGCGCAAGCCAGGAACGCTGCGCCGCCGATGCGTTGCGGAACAGCCGCAGCAGCCCGAGTGTGAGCCCGGCGACCACCAGTGACTTGACGGCGAGGCCGATGATGAAGGTCATGCCCTTCTCCCCTCACGAGCGCGGGCGATCAGCGCCTCCAGCTCGTCAAGTTCCTTTTCCTCGAGCCGCTGCGACATGCCGAGCAACGCGCTCGCCGCGCTCGCCGCCGATCCGTTGAAGAAGGTGCGGACGATATGGCCAAGCGCATTGTTGCTGGCTTTGTCCTCGGGCAGCGTCGGCGAGAAGACATAGCCGCGCTCGCTTTCGTGGCGAGCGACGAACCCCTTGTCCTCAAGTCGCTTGAGCATCGCGCGCACCGCCGATCCGGACAGCGGATCGGGCAAGGCCGAACATATGTCGCCGACCACCATCGCGCCCCGCTCATAGAGCAGGTCCACGATCTGGCGCTCACGCGGCGGCAATCTGTCGAGCATACGAATCTCCATGCGCTACAAATGTAGTGTGCTACATTTGTAGCGCATGCGCAAGTGGCTTTCGTCGGGGGAAAATCGGATCGATCCTGAAGACATCCCATTTTAGCGAGGGAATTGGAGAATATTAGATGTTTGGTCCCGGGATTTGGTGGATCGGGTTGACGATGAACCGCTCTGGCTCTGACGTCCAGATTTGACGATGTATTCGTCGGGTGTGCGTCCGCTGAGTGTCTTGAGCCGACGTGCGAAGTTGTAAGCTGCCATGAAGTCGGTGAGGTGCGTCCGGAGTTGGTCGTGGGTGTCGTGGTGGAAGCGTTTGACGGTCGCTTCCTTGATGGCGCGGTTCATCCGTTCGACCTGTCCGTTGGTCCAGGGATGGTTCGGTTTGGTGAGCCGATGCTCGATGTCGTTCGCCTCGCAGATCATATCGAAGCGCATCTGTCGCGACCAGGCGGTGTTCCGGTTACGCGGCTGCTCGGCGAACTGGATACCGTTGTCGGTCAAGATCGTGTGGATGCGGTAGGGCACAGCCATCAGCAGATGCTCCAGGAACTCCCATGCTGTTCGTCGATCGGCCCTGTCGACCAGCTGGGTGACCGCAAACTTGCTGGTGCGGTCGATGGCTACGAACAGATAGAGCTTGCGTTGACCTTCGATCGCCTGCGGCCCGGCGGTCTGCACCTCGGCGATGTCGATGTGGAAGAAGCCGATCGGGTGGCGCTTGAAGCGCTGCCGCTTGGTTTGTCGTCTTCGACGTCGGGCAGGCGTGATATGCCGTGGCGTTGCAGGCAGCGGTGCAGCGCTGATCGGGTCAGATGCGGGATCGATGGCTGCAATGCATGGAGACAGTCGTCGAGCGGCAGGAGCGTGTGGCGCCGGAACGCGACGACCATCGCCTCCTCGGCTTCGGTCAGGGTGGTCGAATGAGGGGCCTTCGGCCCGGTTTTCAGATCCTCGACCGTCGTCCGCTTCCGCCACTTCGCTACCGTCTTGGGATTGATCCCCAGCTCGCGGCTCAGCGTCGCGAACGACGCTTGCGATCGCTGTATTGCTGCTCGCACGGCGTGCGTGGTCGTGACGCTCCCGTGACGTACCTGTCTCATACGGCTTCCTTCCATTCCAATGAAAGGAGCGCACCATCAAACCGTGGAATCAAACATCTAACTACGCAACCGGAACAGTCATCGTGGGCAGTCCAATGCCGCTTAAAAAAATCAGCCGATCCGATAGATTTCATTCCTGACTCGCAACATATTTATACACACTGTCGTTCCTCAATGCCGTTCCTAAATCCGTGCCAGATTTAGGGGAAAACAGGGGAGTCAGGGGGCATCTACATCCTGCTTTTATGTGGCTTTTTGCCCCTAAAACCCCTCAATTCCCCTGATTTTCCGGTTCGAGTCCCGCAGGGTACACAAGTTATTTCAACGACTTAGATATGTCTCCGGGACGGGAAGCTCCCCACGTCCCGAATACATCCCGTACAGGAGCGATCGGCATCTTGTGGATTGGGGTGGAAGAAAATGCAGCGGGTCGGCGCCAGCGTGGCGGTCACTGAACCCTTTGGGCCTCAACAAACTTGCGCAGGCTTTCGACGAGGATAAGCGTCGAAGTACCGACCTTCAGCCATCGGCCGCGCATCACCGATCATGACGACATGCTCCGCTCGATTGGCCGGATGGACTTCGCGATCCAGCCGCCGTTCAACGAATATATCCGTGACGCCGACCACCGGCCGCACGCGTGCGGCCGGCACGCGAACGTGCCGCCCGCTTGCGGTCAGCCGCAATGTGCGACCGATGTGGAGGCTCAACGCTGCGAGGAAATATTCCCGCCATCGACCACGATCTCCGCCGCGGTGACGTAGCTCGCCTCGTCCGACATCAGAAAGCGCACGACCTTCGCCACCTCCGCCGGCTCGCCGATACGGCCCAGCAGGATGCGGCGCTCGAAATGGCCCGGCGGCAGCGCGTCGATCGCGGGCTGCACCATCGGTGTGCGGATCTGCCCAGGCGAGACGGAATTGATGCGGATGCCATCTTGCGCCAGCCGATCGGCCAGCGAGCGGACCAGCGACAGGATGCCGCCCTTTCCCGCCGTGTAGATCGGGTTCATCGCATTGCCCAGCGTGGCGTTGATCGAGGCGATCGCGACGATCGCCGAGCCGGGATTGGCCGCAAGATCGCCGTGCAGCGCCTGCGTGACGAAGGCGAGCGCGCGCAGATGGACGCCGATCCCCGCCTCCCAGCTTTGCGGCGTGATCCCTTCCAGCGATGCGGTGTCGACGATCCCCGCCGCATGGACCAGCCCGCCGATCGGCCCGAGCGCGGCGCGCGTCCGCTCCAGCGCCGGGCCGATCGCGTCGAGATCGCACAGGTCGATCGCGATGCCGGTCGCCGCGAAGCCATGGTCGGCGGCGATCCGCGCCGCCGCCGCCTCGGCCTTGGCACCGTCGCGATCCCATAGCGCGACCGGGCGGCCGGTCGCCGCGAGCGCCTCCGCGCTGGCGAGACCGATTCCCGATGCCCCGCCCGTCACCACCACGCCGGTCCGCGGCATGTCGTCAGGTCGCATCGTCATAGCCTGCCTTCACCTGGTTGCGCCGGAGCGGTCGGCGCGGCGGGGACCGCGTCCTTCGAGACCGGCCCCTCCTTCCCATAGAAACCGTCGAGCCGCATGTTGACGATGCGCGGCTCCTTCCCGGTGAAGGATATCCACATCATGTGATCCGCCACTGCGGGATCGTCCCCCGCCGCCCCCGGGGTGCCCCCGGTGCGCCCGAGCTGGATGTAATCCCGCCCGTGCCGCCGCTCATAGGCATATTTGTGATAATGGCCGGCGAGCATAGTATAGGGCCGGTCGGCCAGCATCGTCTCGATCTCGCGGAAGGCGGGCACATCGCCGCGCCATGCCGGGCGGTGCATCAGCACGAAGGTCCAGCGCACGTCGCGGTTCTTCGCCAGCGCGTCGTGGACCATCCGCACCTGATCGGCACCGATGTTGACATGCTCCGCCGCCATGATCTTGCCGGCCAGCTCGGCTAGCCGCGGATCGCGCGCGAACAGCGCCTTCGCCTCCGCCGGGTCGCCCGACAGCGCCTTGAACACCGTCGCCATCGCCTCGCCGCCATATTCCTTGAACAGCAGCATCCGGCTGATCTCGGGCTGCGGCGGATCTTCCGTGTTGAGGATAAGGAAAAGCACCTTCTTGTAAACGAAGCTGTAATAGTCCGCGCCCATCCGCCGGCGCCATTCGTCGCGCATCACCGTGTTGGTGATGTCGTGATTGCCTGGGACGTAGAAGAACGGAACGTCGATCGCGTTGATCGCGCCGTTGATCTCCGACCATTGACGATCGAGTTCACCGCGATCCTCGGTATTGCCCTCGATCAGGTCACCGATATTGATGACGAAATCAGGATGAAGCTGCCGTGCATCCCGCAGCGCCTCCTCGAACACGCCCGGACGATGCTTGCCCGTCCGGTCGCCGAACACGGCGAAGTGGAAATCGCCCAGCGCGTCGCCGAACGCCTTCTCCGTCCGCGCGACCTTCTGCTGGCCCGGAGTATAGGGCGCCTGCGCGGGGGGCGCCGCGACGCCCCCCGCGCCCATCGCGAACAAACATGCCCCCAGTATCACGCGATGGTGCGTCCGCATGTCCCTTCTCCTTTGCGCGGTCAGAACTCAAAGATCGCTTCAAGCCCATAGGTGCGCGGCTCGCCGAAGAGCGCGCCCTGCACCCCGTTTCCGAGCTGGAAGTTGCTGATGTAATAGGATTTGTCGGTCAGGTTCTTGCCCCACACCGCGAAGCGGAAACGCTCCAGGCCCGGAATGTTGCTCAACGTCAGCCGCGCGTTGGCGAGGCCATAGCTGCCGATGATCAGCGCCGGATTGTTGCTCGCGGTGTTCTTCTTGTCCTGCCATGCATAATTGCCGCTGAACGTGAACACGCCGATCGGCGTCGCCAGCGCCTGATAATCGAGGTTGATATTGAAGCTGTTCTTCGGGCTGAGGAAGCGGAAGTTGGCGGCGATATTCTTGCCGGTCGCGTCGCGCACGTCGTTGTATTTGGCGTCGAGATAGGCGTAGTTCAGCCCCAGCGTCAGCCCGCGCGCCAGCCGCGCCATCGCGTCCAGCTCGACCCCCTGGATGGTCGCGCGACCGGCGTTGAGCACGTCGACGATCCGCGGATTGGTCGGATCGGACTGCACGTTGACCTGGATATCGTGGTATTTGCTGTAGAAGCCGGTCAGGTTGAAGCGGATGCGGTTGTCCCAGAACTGCGACTTCACGCCGGCTTCCCACGAGGTGAGCGTTTCCTCGCCATAGCCCCGGTTGAACACCGCGATCGAGCTGGCGCGGGTGTTGAACCCGCCGGTCTGATAGCCGCGTGCGACGCGGGCGAAGACGTTGATGTCCTTGGTCACGTCATAGGCGATCACGCCGGTCGGGCTGAAGTTCGAATAACGGTGCTTGCCCGCGCCGACATTAGGATCGTTGACGATCACGCCGGTGGCGAGCGTCTGCGTCGCGCGGGCCAGCGTGGCGCCACGCAGGTCGCTCGAATAGCGCCCGCCCGCCGTCAGATGCAGCCGCCCGTCGAGCGCCGCCGGACTCCATGTCGCCTGCCCGAAGAAGGCATAGGCCTTGTTGTCGATCGTCGAGCCGTTGATCGAACTGACCGTCGGCGCCTGGCTCGTCACCGTCCCGCTGCTCAGGTTGCCGGATTCGGCGAAATAATAGAAGCCGGCGACATATTCGAGACTCTTGTCCGGGGTGTTGCCGACGAGCTGAAGCTCCTCGCTCCACTGATGCTGCTCGATCAGCGAGGAATTGCGGAACACCGGCAGCGGGTTGCCGCCGAGGCCGGGCAGGAAGTTCTCGTTCTGGAAGTTCGAGATGGCGCGATAGGCGGTGATCGATTTCAGCGCGACATTCTCGTCGAGGTTGAGCGTCAGGAGCAGACTGTGCCCCTGCGCCGTCACGTCGTTCGGATTCAGCCCGCTGACCAGCCCGCTGCCGGTCGTCGGAAGCGGCGTCACCGCCGGATAGAGCGGCGCGCGGGCGACATAGGCCGGCGTGTCGCCGATGTTCGAACGATCATAGGAATAGCGCGCCTGGAATGCATCGCTCGGCTGCCACAGCACGTCCGCGCGCCACGCCTGGCGTCGGATGTCGCCATAGCGGGCGACATTGCTGCCCGGGTTGGCGACAAAGCCGTCCATCGCGCGATAGAGATAGGACAGCCGCACCGCAATCGTCTGACCGACCGGGATGTTGACCATCGTGCGGCTGCCGAAATTGGAACGGTTGCCGAGCGTCAGGTCTTCCTTGAAGCCGAACTCGCCGAGCTTCGGCGGAACGGTGATGAAATTTACCGCGCCCGCCTTGGCATTGCGACCGTACAGCGTACCCTGCGGGCCGCGCAGCACCTCGACGCGCTGGATATCCGCCACATCCATCGCCAGCCCCTGGCTGCGCGCGACATAGACGCCGTCGAGATAGATCGCCGCCCCCGGATCCTGCGTGATCTGGTCGTCCGTCGCGCCGATGCCGCGAATCGCGATCAGCGTGGTGACGCCGCTGTTCGGGTGCGCCGAAAGCTGCAGGTTGGGCACTAACGTCTGCAGGTCGGTGATGTTGTGCACCCCATTCTTCTCCAGATCGGCGCTGGTCAGCGCGACGATCGAAAGCGGGGTATTCTGAAGCGATTCCAGGCGCTTCTGCGCGGTGACGACGACATCCTCCAGCTGGTTGCCGGGCGCCGGCGGCGTCTCCGGCGCGGTCTGCGCCCATGCCCCCGTGGCAGCGATCAGCGCCGTCGAGCCGAGCAACACGCGCGCGCAGACGGACAATGCCTTGGTCATATCCCCTCCCCTTACCGATGGGCGCTGCATCGGCGGGAAAGTCCCTGCCGCTACGGCGCCGGCGAATCATCTACCTTCTTGTAGGTAGAATTGCAATATTCGTCGCGACGGTGCATGAAGCGTGCGGCGGCGGAATTCGCCCGCGCGCCGGCTCTAAAGAGGCTTGTGAAGCCGCGCACCGCGTTGAAAAGGAGGGGGATGAAACCGATCAAGCACGATCGCGGCATGGCCACACGCCGCTCCATCCTCGATGCCGCGGAAACCGTTTTTGCCGACGTCGGCTATGCCGCCTCGCGGATGGAGGACGTGGCGACCGCCGTGGGGATCAGACGCCCCTCGATCATCTATTATTTCCCGAGCAAGCAGGAATTGTACGACGCGGTGGAGAGCGACATCTTCGCCGCGATGCATACATTCACCGCAGCGCGGCTGGACGGCGTGGCGAAGCCGGTCGACCGGCTGCTCGCGCTGCTCGACGCCTGGCTCGACTTCCTCGTATCGCGGCCGGCGGCGGCGCGGATCATCCTGCGCAACGTCGCCGACACCACACCGCGCCACGGCGATCCCGTTCAGTTCTCCGACAAGGTGCTGCGCGATATCGAGGCGATCGTCGAAGATGGCGTAGCGGCGGGCGATTTCCGCACCGTCCCGGCGATGCAGATCGTCAACGCGGTGGGCGGCGGCATCCTGTTCTATGTCTGTAACGCCGATCAGCTCGGCCGGCAGCGCACCTATGACGCCGCCGATCCGACGGAGAAGGAATCTTTCCGCCGGCTGCTTCACCTCAACGCGAAGGCGGCGGTCGCGAATGGCTGACGACGTCGGAAACAATCGATCAGATCTGACGACAAGGAGATGCGACATGACCCGACCCGCCGATGCCCTGTCCGCCACGCATCCGGCGAATCACCGCCCGGTCTGGCGTCGCATGGCGACGCTCGCGCTCACCGCGCTGGTCGTCACCGCGCCGCTCGGGCAGCCGCTGGCGGCGAAGGAGGCGCCGGAGCGCGTGGCGACACAGGCGCATGTCATCCCGTTCCGCGCCACCACCGTCACGCAGACCGGCGACGCTGCCGAGATCCGTTGGTCCGCCCCCGGCGCGGGCGCGGTGAAAGTCTACGCCGGCGACACGCCGGACACGATCAGCTACGCGCGCATCGTGGCGCGCGGCGGCGAGACGGGCAGCGCGCGCGTCACCGGGCTGACGCCGGGCAAGCGGCGGTTCTTCGCGCTCGTCCCGGCGCGCGGCGAGCGGCTGGTGGTGGCCGACCGCCTGTTCCACCTCGCCACCGTGCCCAACCTTCGCGACATCGGCGGCTATCGCACCGCCGACGGGCGCTGGGTGCGGATGGGCATGATCTATCGCTCCGATCAGCTCGATCAGTTGAGCGACGTCGATCTCGCGACCCTGTCGACGCTGGACATCGGCGTGGTCGGCGACCTGCGTACCGCCGGCGAGCGCCAGCACGGCCCCGATCGCCTGCCCGCCGGCGCGCAGCCGCTGGTGCTCGACGTGATAGCCGACAGCAAGGACGGCGTGGCCGGCGACATGCACCGGGTGATGGACCTCGTCGCCAAGGGTGACGCCGCCAAGATGCTGACCGACGCCAACCGCGAGATGGTGACGCTGAAAAGCGCGCGCGACGCCTATTCGACGATGCTGGCGCGGCTCGAGCTGCCGGAAACCGGCGCGATGCTCTATCACTGCACCGCCGGCAAGGACCGGACGGGCTGGGCAACGGCGGTGATCCTGACCATCCTGGGCGTGCCGCGCGAGACAGTGATGGCCGACTATCTGGAAAGCAACGTTACGCTGAAGGCGAAGAACGAGAAGACGCTCGCCATGCTCGCCCGCCCCGACAGCAAGGTGACGCCGACGATGCTGGAGCCGCTGCTGACGGTGCGCCCGGCCTATATCAACGCCGCCTTCGCGGAGGTCGATCGCCGTTACGGCTCGTTCGACAATTATGTCCATCAGGCATTCGGGCTGAATGATGCGGGGATCAAACGCTTGCGCGTGCGTTTCCTTACAGGAGCACCCGTCCGGCGCTGAGGAAGAAGCAGGAGGCCGGCCCGATGCGCAGCAACGATCCTTCGCAGAGCCGCCCGCAGCTCAGGTCGTTCAACGGCAACCTCTGGGAAACCCGAAGAAGCCCGTGTGTCGGGGGTTCACGCCCGAGGAGTTTCAGGCGCTCGATTTCAGCAGGATCGAGCTCTCCGAATATTATGCGGACATCGAGGCTCGCGCCCACTCCGATATCCAGATCGACATGAGGGATCGCGTGGATGCGTATCTCAAGGCTGTTCAGCCGCAGTAGCGCGAGCGCGATGCTCGCCCTGATCGTGGCCGCCGGCGCTCGGGCAGGATTCGTCCCGCCGCCAGATCGAGGGCTGGAGAAACGAGGCATTGGACCATCTCAAGGGGGCAGCCGGTGCCAACGGTCAGCGGTCTATGGCCGGCGCACGGTTCCTCCGCGCCGACCGGTAATCCAGCCAGCGGCTCGCGGACATCGAACAGCGACAGGCCGGCCGGCCTGGCTGCCGCGCTGATCTCCGGAGCGGCGGAAAGGCGGGCGTGCAGGCTGGATGAGACGTGAAGGCCAGCGCGGAGTGCCTCCACGCAGAACAATATATCGGCCTGTTCCATCACGCCGCCCGCGTTCGCGAAACCGGGCACGGCGGTCCTCGCTCCTTGGGCGACCGCCTCGGCGACCGTCATGCGCGGCAGGCCGACACTGACGGCACAGCCCGCCGATCGCCGCGCCGGTCCTCCAACGGGCGATACCGCGCCGTCTTTACCGCCATTGGATCGGTCACACACACGACAGGGTCGAGGGATCAGGGACGCATCGTGCGTCATATGCGGTCCAACCGAATGTTCCTGGCGCGCACGGACGAGAACGCGACGGCAACAACCCGCCCCGCGGTGTCGCGTATCACGTCCAGATTACCGAGCCAGTCGGCCCATTTGCCGCATGCATCGAAGCGGTCGGTGATACTCGGTTGCCAGACGACCGGTTCGGTCGACCAGATGTCGCGCGACACCAGGCGGCCGCCCTCGACGGTAAAGCGGTGGATGATGTCGAGCTCCTTGCTTTGATAGGCGCCCACGATCTCCGCCAGTTGCGCCGCGGCGGGCGTGGCTGCGGTCACGCGGTGATAGGGGCGGCTGATCCCCTGGGCATAGGCATTATCTTCGTACAGCTGGATCGCGCGTCCGGCGGCATCCCGAACGACGCGATAGCAAGTGCCCCTGAACGCGCCAGTATCGAACGTGCCGTCGTCGCGCAGGATGATCGCCTTGGGCGGCGCAGCAGCGGTCGCGAGCGACAAGCCGGACGGCGTCTCCGCGATCGTCAGGACAATCCTGTTCGGCGCCAGCCATTGCCCGACCAGGCCGTTCATGGTTGTCGCGGTCCACGCGATCGGGGCGTGCCGCGCCGCGGCTGCCGGCTTTGCGCCGCCGGCCGGAAGATAGATGTCGACGATCTTCGTCATCGCCTCAACGGCGTTGCCGCTGTCGTTGCGCAGCGCGACGATGGCCGCGTCGGCGCCAGGAATCCACATGACATTGGTCCTGAAGCCGGCGACGCTGCCACCGTGCCCGAACACGTCAAATCCCGCGACTTTGCCCCGATACAGACCATAGCCATACTTCACCGGTGTTCCATCGGACAGGATGACCGGGTCCAGCGCCCTGTCGGCGACTGTCTTGAGCGGACCCGACGGCGACAGGATGAAACCTTGCCATTTCAACAGGTCCTCGACCGTTGTGACCAGGTTGGTTGATCCCACAATGCTGTGGCTGAGGATTGACCGCCCCCAACGTCCGTCATCGCGCTTCTCGTATGAGGCTGCGCGATCGCGCACGATGTCGTGGGTATCAGTGTCGAAGAACGACGCGGTCATCCCGAGCGGCGCGAAGATGCGCTCCGCCGCGAAGGCGCGCAGGCTCTTGCCGCTCGCCGCCTCCACGATTTCCGCCAGCAGCGTGTAGGCCGTGTTCGAATAGGCGAAGTCGGACCCTGGCGGAAAGTTGAGCGCGCGCTGTCGCTTGACCGCGGCAATCACCTGACCCCGATCGAGCAGGTCCTCCATCTGCTTGCCCGCGATGATGAACAGGTTCCACTGGTCACGCAGGCCGCTGACATGGTGGATCATGTGGCCGACGCGGATGGTCGTCCCGAAATCCGGCACCCATGGGAGGTAGGCGCGGACATCGGCCGACAGGTCGACCTTCCCCTCGTCGACCAGCAGGCCGATCGCGAACGCCGTGAACTGCTTCGACACGCTGGCGACGCAGACCGGCGTCCGCGTCGTGAACGGCGCGCCCGATTCCATGTCGGCGAGCCCGTAGCCGCGAAGCAGGACGGTCTTGCCGCCCTGCACCATGCCCACCGCCATGCCGGGTCCGTTCGTGGAAACAGCGGCGCCCAGCACGGCGTCCAGCCTGGCGGCCCGATCGTCGCGAAGGACAGCGGCGCCCGCCCCGGAAGCGGACAGGACCATCGCCCCGCCGCCGGCAGAGCCCAGAAAGGATCGGCGATCCACGATCGGCATCCTATCTGGCCTCCGCGCCGAGTTGGTCCAATACCTGATCGATGGCGGCGAGGACGGCCTGGGGCTGGTCGAACTGGATGTTGTGACCCGAATCGGCGACGATGCGATGGACGCCGCGCGACGACATCCGTGCCAGCGCCTCATGCCGTTCCTGCCAGATAGCCAGCCAGCGTTTCATGTATTGCTCCTGACCCCGTGCCGGCGCGGGGCGGTTGAGCCCGGTCAGGACGACGAGCGGCATGACGCCAAGCTTGAGCTTGTCCGCGCGCAGGAAGCGCGTGCCGCTGAGCGAATCGCTCAACGGCTGGCTGCTCGTAAAATAGCTCGGCGTGAAATAATGCGGCCACGTCGCGGCGATCACGGCCGGCGCGCCGTCGGGGGGCGGGAAGGCGCACCGCGCATAGGCGTCATTGCCAGGCTTGAACGACGGCGCGGCGGCGCGTCGCGCGCAATCGAGATTGTCGTCACGCTTCTTGCGATCGGCCGCCGCATCCCAGCCCGGCAGCGCCCTCTTGACCGTTACTTGGTCGGCGAAGCTGCTGTCCACCAGCACCATGCCGGCGACCTCGTGCCGCCAGCGCTGGGTGAACAAACGTACCTCGACGCCGCCAAGCGATTGCCCGACAAGCACATAAGGCGGTTTCTCACGCGCCGCCCGGAGCGCGGCGTGGAGATCGCGGGCGACGTCACCCACGGTCTGCGGCCCGGGCGGCGGATCGCTGTCGCCGAAGCCAGCGCGGTCGCATGCGCAGGTCCGGACGCGCTTCGCCAGCACCGGTTGCACCAGCCACCAGTGGATCGACCATCCTCCCAGGCCGGTGTCGAGCACGACCGTCGGGCCGCCGGTCCCGGCACAGCGCAGGGCGATCCTGCGGCCGCCGATGTCGACCTTGGTCGGAGCCGCGGCGTAGATCGCATAGTCGAGCGCGGACGCCACTTGTCCCGTCGCTCCGCCGGCGGCCGCCAGCGGAGCAAGCGCCGCGATGCCCAGCATCGCTATGCGGCTTCTCGTCGCCCATACGACGCCGGCAAGTCCCCGACGCATACTCATTGCCTTGGCTGGAACGACCAGCGCGCTGTCCGCCCCGGCCCTATGACCAACTCCGACTTGCCGATCGTTTCCCGGTGCGTACTGCCCAGCGCCCGGTTGAGGTGAAAGCCGACCTCGCGAAGCCCCGCTTGCCGTTTCGGGACGAAGGTGAAGTCGACCGAGGCCTCCGCGCTCCGCGCTGCTTCGCCGTCCGCCCGGGCGGCCAGGTCGAAACCCGCCGCGGCGAGCAGCGGACGGATCGACAGATAATCGCCGCGATCGATCGCGAACGACACGTGCGCGAGGTCGGACAGCAGTTCGCCGTGATATTCGGACGCGTTATAGCGTCGGCGGGAGACCACGTCCTGCGGTCCCAGGCTCACGCCCTTGCCGGCTTCGGGAACGTCGAAATAACCCGGCACGTATTCCATCGCCCAGATCTCGACCGCGGGTGGTCTGGGCACCCCCGCGGGCGCCGACACCGGCGGCGGCGAAGGAGGCGCGATCTTCTTAAACCAATCGACGCTCCGATCCACATAGGTGCGGCGCGTCATGTCCGCCTCGAACGCTACGCCGGCACGGCGCAGGCGGGCCGCCATTTCGTCGAGCACGCCCGGCCGATCGCCCCCCAAACCGATGCCGAGCGACCCGACGGTCAGGTCGCCCGAATCGCCCGGCCCAAACAGCTCGATATAGGTGTTTCGCATGTACAGATAGCGGCCCGTCCAGCTTTGCCCGTCCCCGGCATTGACGTGCTTGACGCGCAGCACGCCGAAAGACTTGAGCAGCGCCGCGGTCTTCACCGCTTCCGCCGTCTCCCCGTCGAGCAGGGCATAGAAATGGTTGACGAAGGCGATCTGTCGAAGATGCGCCCGCGCGGGCGTAGCGAAGGGCAAGGCGAGCAGCGCCGCAGTGACCATCCGCCGATCCACGAGCAATTTTGTCATCCGAATCTGCTCTCTCTGCAATGCGTGACCGGTGCTCTTGTCAAAGATCGACCTTGACGTTCAGCGATACCATGCGGGGCACGCCGATGCTCAGGGCGTTGGCCGCCGGTAGCCAGTATTTCACGTTAAAGATGTTTTCCATCTGGGCACGGAATGTGATCGGCGTTGTCCCGACCTTCGTTTTGTAACCCAGCCCGCCACTGAACACGGTTGAATCGCGCGTGCTTATCGTCACTTGAGTTGCGGCTGTGACGTAGACTGGCGTCTTCGCATAATACTTACCCAGAAGGTTGAAGGTAAGCCCTGGAACAGCGGCGACGTCGTAGCTCGCCCCGAACGCTGCCGAGAACGGTGTCGCGCCCGCCGCCCGGCGACCGCGCAGATAGGCGATGTCGGTGTTCTTGTATACGCCGTCCAGCAGGACGAAGGACGTGAACAGTTCGAGTCCCGATGCCGGTCGCAAGGCGAACGCGCTGTCGATGCCGCGATACCGCTGAAGACCTGCGGGCACATAATTGTTCGCGATATCGGCGACGTAGGCGGCGCGGTCCATCTGGAACAGCGCGACGGTGGCGTCGAATAGCGGGCGCTGGACTTTCACTCCGGCTTCGTATTGTTTGCTCTTGAGCGGCGGATAGACCTGATTGTAATTGTTGTAGAGTGAATTCACGACCACGCCCTGCTCGAGCGCCTCGGCATAGCTTGCATATACCGTTGCGCCGGGGATCGGCTTGAACATGATGGCGAGCGATGGAGTTGTTACCGGCTTCTGATAGTTCAGTGCAGGCGGTTGTCCCGGGCCATTCCACTGACGGGTGGTGTAGTCGTTATAGCGAATGCCGGCCAGGAGCGAGAACTTGCCCCAGGTCAGCGTGTCGCTGATAAACGCCGCCTTCTGCAGGACGTAAGTATAGCGATATTGGGCGCCCTCGTTCGGCACCGTCCAGTTCGGCGCGGTCGGGTTGTATAAATTGCTAAGCGGCGCGGCAGCGAGCGAGACGGTGAAGACGTTGTTGGTGTCGGTATAGGCCTGCTGCTGTTGGATGACGCCGCCGAGCACGATCTGATGCTCGACCGGACCGGTGTTCAAGGTGCCGTTCACCAGGAGTTGCAGATGACGGTATGATAATCGATACCGGCCGGGGAAGGTTCGGTCCTTATAATCGCCGGCCTGGTTCAGGATGTAGAAATAGTCAGTCGGATAGACGCGGTTGATGCGCATCGCCGACGCGGCCAGACTGGCCGACCAGTTCGGAGCAAACCGCCAACTCAGGCCGGTCGTCCCGTAAAAGAAATGGTCATCGCTGAACGCTTGCGGGGAAACCTGCAGATTACGGCTGTCGATACCCTCGGGCACGACGGTGGTCAGATAAGTCGGCGTGTTGATGGCAAAATTCGTGGGAACCGGCCGGCGGATGTAGAAACGCTGATACAGCACTTCTGCGCTCCACAGGAGGCTGTCCGAAATCTTCGCGTCGATCGCCAATGTGGCCGCCTGCCGGTCGACGTCGCTATTGGTATAGGTATGGCCCGTTTCGAACGATAGATTGGTACGATAGCCGAACATATCGTTCTTGCCTATGCGCCCCCCTAGATCGACATGACCTGTAAATACCGAGTCCGACCGGAACCCCGCATCGACGCTGGCCAAGGGTGTCTCCGTCGGCTTCTTCGTAACGAAGTTAATGACGCCACCGGGTGCGACCAACCCATACATAAAGCCGGAAGCGCCCTTCAGCACCTGTATCTCTTGCATATCCTCGATCGGCAATACTGAGCCCCACCCATAGAAAGGCTGGCCGTTCAAACGATAGCTATTGCCCAGATCGAGACTTAGGCCACGTATGGTCAATCGGTTCGAATAAGCGTTGTAGGCGCTGCCCGTATACAGGCCGATGCTGGCGTCCTTCGCAAAGACCTGCGACATTGAAAATGCCTGCCGGTCCTCGATTTCCTTCGCGGAGACGATATTGATCGAATAGGGAGTGTCCAACACCGGTCTGCTGCCGAGAGCGCCGTTCGCGCTCATCGCGCGCGCCGCCGTCACCACGATGTCGTCGTTTTCCCGATTGGTTGTTTTCTGGGCATCGGTGGTAGCCGCTTCGGCGGATGCCGTCTGGGCGATTGCCGGAGAGGAATAGGCTGAGAGACTCGTCAGCACGACAACTGTGCTTTCCATGAGTCGGGACCTACCGGCTGATTTCCAAAATCGGTTCATACCTCTTCCCCTTCTTCCCTGAGCGTCGAGCTTTGTCGCCCGACATCCCTCGCGAGTTTCGAACCGTAAGAGCGCTGCTCAGCGCATTTTGCCGCGCTCCCGATCCGATCGGACCCGCGTGTTTTTGTCTGCCGGAAGTTTCGCTTCCGCAATGTTGAAGACCTTGCGAGACCATTAGCTAAAATTATAGGATGAGCGGCCCAGGTCGTTCGGATGACGCAAACCAAAGGGGAGCCGAATGGATCGCGATTCCGATGGTACGGGCAAACTCGACGGGCAGCTTCTGTCCGATCTGTGGTTGTTCCGTTCGGTGGCCCGGTTTGAATCCATCACTGCCGCGGCGCGACGACTTAACGTCACGCAAAGTGCCGTAAGCCAGCGCATCCTCCGATTGGAACGGCGATTAAATATTGCCCTTTTCGTGCGCAGGCGGGGCAGATTGCATCTTACCGAATCGGGCTACAACATGCTCGGCGCCATGAACGTCGTGTCCTCGACGTTGAACGGTGTGCTGGAGGATTTCGAGGGTGTGCGTCGTCGCGCGCTGGTAGTAAGCTGCGCTCCCTCGCTGGCGACCGAGTGGCTGGTACCCCGGCTCGAAGACTTTTACGGCCGAAATCCCGATGTTGAATTATCGATCAAGGCAGAATTAATTCCGACCTCGATCGACAATTTCGACGATCAAGGCGTCGACGTCATGATCGAATATCAAAAGGAACCGACGGCCGGGCTGCACGAACTCGCCTCGCTACAGGAATTGATATTTCCGGTTTGCGCCAAAGGGTATTTGATCGACGAGGGCGACAACCATCGCTCGACGGCGCGGCAGATCACGCGCCTTCACGATGTCGTACCCTGGGTCGATGGACCGATGTATTTCGAGTGGGATACCTGGGTCGTGACGGCGCCTGAATGGGCGGGAAAAGACTTTCTCGACCGACATTTTAATCTCGCCCACCTGGCTTATCAGGCGGCCCGGTCAGGGCAGGGAGTCGCCATGGGGCGGACAGTCTTGGTCCATCGGCTTATGAGGGGGGAAGAGTTGGTCGCAGCCTCCAAGCGGCCGCCGGTAGCCGGCGCCACGTACCGGGTTTTGGCGAGCCGCCCTGGGGGAACTCGTTCGCCGATCCGGCGCTTCGCCAAGTGGCTGATCGATGAAATGAAGGTCTCGCAGGAACAGACGTTGGCGATGTTGCAGGTGGGCGTGTCACGCTGACGTTTCCATAAGACTGACTAATGCAACACCAAGCTCTTCTGGATTGCTCGTCGGTTGGCCTTGTCCAATGCTGACATGACGAGCGCCGCACGCGCGGGCATGAAGGAGCAGGCGTTGGGACAGGTTGGCCGATCGGATTCTTGGGCCGGCAAAGGCGAATTGTGGATCAATCCGTTCCGGTCGAACCGAGTTGGGCGACTTGATCTCCTCCCGCAAATCGACCGCGCCATCGACAGATTTTTGCGTTTCGCGCCCGTGCTCGCTGCGCTGTTTCCGGACATGCCGCGGACCGGCGAGATTATGTCTTCGCTCCTGCCGTGGCCGGGATCGATCCGCGGCGTCGATCGCCTCTTCGTGAAGGCCGATCACGATCTCCCGCTTGCGGGTTCCGTGAAGGCCAGGGGCGGCGTGCACGAATTGCTCGTCTATCTAGAGGACATCGCCGCGGCCGAGGGCCTCGTGGAGGTGGGCGGCGACATGACGCCCCTGATCGAGGCACGCGCCCATGAGCGGCTGGCGCGTTATAGCGTGATCGTCGCCAGTACGGGCAATCTCGGATTGGCGATCGGAATCGTGGCTCGCGCCTTCGGTATCGCCACGGAAGTGCATGTTTCTGCCGACGCTAAGCACTGGAAGCGTGACCGCTTGCGCGCGATCGGCGCCACCGTCGTAGAGCATGCTGGCGATTATGGCGAAGCCGTCGCGAAAGCCAGGCGAATTCATGCGCGGTCCCCGAATGCCCACTTCGTGGACGACGAGCGTTCTACCAGCCTGTTCGTCGGCTACGCAACGGCGGGAGCGGAAATAGCGCGGCAGATCGCGGATCAAGGCATCATGGTCTCCGACGCCGAGCCGCTCACCGTTTACCTTCCCTGCGGTGTCGGCGGCGCGCCCGGCGGCATTCTGTTCGGCCTGCATCGTATTTACGGCAATGCCGTGCGAGGCATATTCGCTGAGCCTGTTACGGCCGCCTGCATGTTCCTCGCGCTCGCGCGCGCTGGTGGGACAAGCGTGTCCGTCTATGACTATGAATGGAACAATAAAACGATAGCGGATGGCCTTGCCGTCGCGCGTGCCTCTGACCTCGCCCTCGAAGCGGTCGGCGAGATCGCATATGGCGCCGTTACAGTATCGGACGATGCGATGCTGACATGGATGCACCGCGCCTGGCGGCTGGCCGGGCTGAAGCTGGAGCCTTCCGCCGCCGCCGCTCTCGCGGCGGCCGATCAATATCTAGCGAAGGCCGATGATCAGGCCCGCCAGGGCACGCACGTGGCGTGGACTACTGGCGGTTCGCTGATTCCGCAAGTCGAGTTTGAGCGCCTTCTTTCCGGCCCGCCCAGTTCGCCGGCAAAAGGCCTGCGCGACCGGATGCCGGGACTGAACACCTAGTGAAGATCGATGCCCGTCATGTCGTTCGCCGCACGCCAATCGCCGAGCAAACGGAAGAAAGCGACCGATCCCCTACCGTAAGAGGCATAACTCGCGAGCAGCGGGCTGGGTTTACCGCCTTCACCGTTGTAATAACCGGGCGTGCATTCCTCCTGAAACTTGCGCCGATCGAGCACCGCTTCCAAAATTTCCTTGGTCCACGCCTCTTCCGCTTCGACAGTCGGTTCGACCAGCGTTTTCTGTCGATCGAGCGTCTGGCGGATGATGTACGCGGCCTGGGTCGCTTGCTCGGCCAAGGCATGCGGATAGTTGACGGTGAACCCCGACTGGATCGTCGAGAAGATGAAGCAGTTGGGGAAATCGTGGCTCATCAGCCCGTGCAGCGTGCGGCATCCCGCTTTGCCCCATTTCTCCTCGAGCGTGATACCGCCGCGACCGCGGATCTGGTAGCCGGCGCGGCGCGCATAGCTCGTGCCGACCTCGAACCCGGTCGCGAAGATCAGGCAGTCGAGCGGATACTCCTTGCCGCCCGCGACCACACCCTTTGCCGTGATCCGCTCGACGCCCTGTCCGTCAGTGTCGACGAGATGGACGTTGGGGC
Organism: Sphingomonas sp. CL5.1; assembly: GCF_013344685.1. Lineage (NCBI taxonomy): Bacteria > Pseudomonadati > Pseudomonadota > Alphaproteobacteria > Sphingomonadales > Sphingomonadaceae > Sphingomonas > Sphingomonas sp. CL5.1. The sequence continues at coordinate 2,041,649 of NZ_CP050137.1, read as the reverse complement.
GGTTGAACGTCGCCAGATAATCATCGTGGAAGCAGGGCCGTTTACAGAACTGGTTGTAATAGGGCTTCAGCGCATCGGCGGTCGACTGGTCGGCGACGATCGTGTCGACGCGGTGGCGGATCGATTCCATCTTCTGGAAGTCGGCGAGTTGGACGAGTTCGCCCGGATCAACGTTCGTTCCTTTGGCCTGCCTGTTGGCCCGCATCCGCGCGATCACGCCCAGATTGCGGATGATGTCGGTCCAGCCGTCGGCGACGAGATCCTCCTCCGCCCAGCCGCCGGAGACGAGCGTGTTGAAATTCTCCATGCGATGCCGGTGCCAGCCCGGCTGAAGCGTGCTCACCCACGCCGCATCGGTCGGACGGTCTCCGCGGACGTCGATCGACGAGGGCGTGCGCTGGAAGACATAGAGTTTTTTCGCCCCAGCCCCCAGATGCGGCACCGCCTGCACCGCCGTCGCGCCGGTGCCGACCACCTTGTCGGCCAGCCGCGTCAAGCCGCCATTCTGATCGCCTCCGGTATAGGCATAGTCCCAGCGGCTGGTGTGGAAGGTATGGCCCGCGAAACTCTCGATGCCCGGGATACCCGGCAGTTTCGGCTTGTGCAGCGGGCCGTTCGCCATGACCACGAAGCGCGCGCGAATGGCGTCGCCGCGGTTGGTCGAAACGATCCAGCGACGGTCGTCGTCGTTCCAGGTCAGGTCCGTCACCTCGGTCTGGAACAGCACGTCGCGATAGAGATCGTAATGCACGGCGATGCGCTTCGAATAGTCGCGGATTTCGGGCCCCCGCGAATATTTGCGCTCGGGCATGAACCCGGTTTCCTCGAGCAGCGGCAGGTAGACGTAGCTCTCGATATCGCACGCCGCGCCCGGATAACGGTTCCAGTACCAGGTGCCGCCGAACTCACCGCCCTTCTCGATCAGGCGAATGTCGGCGATCCCGGCGTCGCGCAGCCGCGCGCCCGCCAGCAGTCCGCCGAAACCGCCGCCGATCACCACGACCTCCTTCTCGTCGGTCAGCGGCGCGCGGTCGATCGGCGCGTCGATATACGGGTCGTCGAGATAGTGGGCGAACTTGCCCGCCATCTCGACATATTGCTCGTTGGCGTCGGCGCGCAGCCGCTTGTCGCGTTCGGCGCGATATTTTGCCTTCAGCGCCTTGGGGTCGAAGCCGATCTCGGCCTGTGCCGGGAACTCCTGAGCCTCGGTCGCGGTACTCGTCATGCGTCTCTCCTGGCCGCCTCGGCGGCGTGGGTCATTCGGCGGGGTTCAGTCGGCCACCGCGATCGGTCAGTTCCTCGCCGGGAAATTCGCTCTCGCTGCCGGGCAAGGGCGCGGCGTGCGATTCCGCCCGCGCCAGTTCGGCGAGGCGCCGTTCATGCTCGGCCCGCCCGCCGAGCGGGAAGCGATGCACGAAATACGCCGCCAGCAGGCCGAGCGCGACGAGTGCGCCGCCATAGGTGGTGACGAGGTTGCGCAGGACCTCGGGCTTGACCGTCCCCGGCGTCGCACCGGTCGGGAAATGGACCAGCGCGAGGATCACCCCGGTCAGATACAATCCCAGACCCGACACGCATTTCTGCATGAAGAACATGCCCGCGAAGTAGAGCCCTTCCGACCGCCGTCCGGTCTGCTGCTGCGCGTCTTCCACCACGTCGGACATCATCGACGCGCCGAGGATCGACCCCGCTACCCCGAACGAGGTCGCGATCGCGACGTTGAGCATCAGGAGAGGGAACAGCAGCGGGTCGCCATTGACCGGATAAAGGCCGGCGAAGCGCATCACGAACGGCAACACGCCGAAGATCGGATAGAGCACCATCACCGTGACGCCCGTCGGCCGCTTGCCCCATTTGCGCGTACCGAACGACGCGATGCCGAACGCGATCACCACGCCTGCCATCACCGCGACGATGAACAACCCGACGATCTTGGCCGGAAACACCCAGAAGTAGGTGTTGACGTACACCGACAGCGCGAAGGTCAACCCCTGTGCCGTGAACCCAAAGATGCCCGACACGAACAGCATCAGGAACGCGCGGTTGCCGAGCGTACGGCCGATCCCGCGGAACGTCTCGCCCAGCGACGTCCGCTCGGGATTGGCGCGCGGGAGGTGGCGGATCTGGTCGTGCGTCCCGAGCGACGAGATCAGGATCGCCGCGGTCATCGCGATCGCCGCGATCCAGGCATATGTGTGATAGCCCGCCGGGTTGAGCTGGCCGTTGGGATATTGCGGCGTCGGCGCGAGCAGGACGATGAAGGTCAGCAGCGTCATGACCATGCCGCCCGCCCAGCCGAACAGATAGCGATAGCCGAGCACCGAAGTGCGCTCGGCATAATCGGCGGTCAGTTCGGGCGCGAGTGCGCTCGACGGCACCTCGTAGCAACTGATCGCGGTCCGCACCGCGATGGCCACGCCGACCAGATAGATCAGCGTCACCGTCTGGTTGCCCGTTGGCGGGTTCCACAGCAACAGATACAACAGCCCGACCGGAACCGCGGCGGCATACATGAACGGATGCCGTCGCCCCCACCCGGCGCGGGTATGGTCGGAGAAGTGCCCGACGATCGGGTCGACGAACGCGTCGAGCACCAGCGCGATCAGGATGGCGAGCCCGACCAGGTCGGCGCGCAACCCCACGATCTGGTTGTAGTAGAGCAAGAGGAGCGTCTGGAAGCCGTTATCCTTGATCCCATACGCGATCGAGCCGAACCCGTAGGCGAGCTTGGTGCGCAAGCCGACCTTGCGCTGTGCCGGGGACGTGAGTTGCATGGCGCTCTTTCTTCGCTGCCGCCGATCAGAACTTGATGTGCATCTCGGCGCCGATCTGGCGCGGCAGCGTGTACGAATAGGTCTTGCCGAACCCGGCCGCGTTCGTGCCGTTGGCGCCGGTCGCGCCGTCATAGCCGAGCGTATTGAACAGGTTCCGGGTGTAGAGGATCAGGGTCAGCTTCTGCGACGGGTCGACCCAGGTGATCCGCGCATCGACCTGATCCCAACCCGGCGTGCGGCCAGTTTCCGACTGGAACACGTCGTAATAGGCATCCGACCGATAATAATAGCTTGCCGCGAGGTACAGGCTGCCGGCGTCAGGGCCGAGCGGGACGTCGTACAAGGCGGTAGCCGACAACTTGTGCCGCGATGTCGCCGGCGTCCGATTGCCGACGATGCTGACCGGATTGTTGCCGGGCTGGTTGGGATCGTCGAACAGCTGCGGCGCCTGGCGGATCGTCGAATCGAGATAAGCGTACGTCCCGCTCAGCTCGAACCGGGGCGTGACGTTCCAGCGCGCCTCGACCTCGGCGCCCAGCGCGCGCGTTTTGTTGATGTTGAAAAAGTTCTGCGTGGTGAGCCCGAGCGCGCCGTTGCCGAGCGCGACGAAGATCGGGATTTGGGCATTGCGGTAGTCGTAGTAGAACCCGGTGAGGTTGAGCGTCAGGTCCTTTGTCGGCCGGCTCTTCAGGCCGATCTCGTAGGCGTCGACCTGTTCGTTCTTCACCTCGGGGCTGGCGGCATAGGATCCGAGATTGAATCCGCCGGCCTTCATTCCGCGGTTGTAGCTGACATAGACCATCGCATTGGGGCTGATCGTATAGTCCGCGCCGAGCCGCCACGACCACCCGCTGAAGGTATCGGCCAGCGACCGCGTCGCCGGCCCGCTTCCCGCGATCTGCAGGACGTAGCGGGTGATGTCCTGGCCCGCCGTGATCGGCCCGCACCCTCCGAAACCGATCACGCCGAAGGGCGGGTAGACGCAATAAGCCGATCCGACCGGGTTCCAGTTGACGAGCCGGTAGGTTTCGAAGCCGCTCTTCTTGTCCGACGAATAGCGCAGGCCGGCGGTGACCTTCAGTTGCTCGGTCAGCTTGTAATCAACTTGGCCAAATCCGGCATAGCTGTCGGTCTTCAGGTCGCCGCTGCCGCTGTAGTAAGCGCGCAGCGGGTTGGCCGGGCAGCTCGCGGCGAGCCCGAAGTTCTGATCCACGCAGATCGGATTGGCCAGCCCGGCCGCCATGTTGTCGGTGCCGTCGCCGCCCTGATACCAGCTAACCGGCTGGTAGTAATGTTCATGGAACTGATAGGCGCCGATTACCCAATTGAAGCGATCGCCCGCTCGTGAGTTGGAGAGCGTAACCTCGTTCGAATAGTATTTCTTGTCCTCGACGTAACGCTGAATATAGGTCGGATTGTACGTGTACGTGCCGTATGCTGATGCGTTGGGATCGCCGGCGGCGATCGAGCGCTTGGTCGCCGCCGTCTGATCGAAATCGGTGTAGAGCGTGTACAGATACTGCGAATAACCGCCGACATATTTGAGCTGAATGTCGCTCCCCAGGTCAGCGCGGAAATTGACCACGAAATTGTGGTTGCGCGACAGGGTGTCGTTGTCGGTCGTGTTGGTATTGATGGTGCGCGGGTTCGTTACCCCCGGATTGGCGACGGTGTAGCCATACCCAGGATTGGGAACGACCGCCCCCGACGGAAACAGGCTCGCGGTCGCATAGGGCGTGACGAGGTTGGCGCTGCCGTAATTCTCATGATCCCATTCGGCATGCGAATATTTTAACCATAGCTGCGCCTTGTCGCCGAAATCATATTGCAGCTGCGTCTCGACGAGGAAGCGACGCTGCGCGCCTTTGCCCTGGGCGGGACCGATATTGGTGAACGCGGTATCGAGCGGCCGGGGTCCCATCTGGACCGACACGCGACCTTTCAGCCCGCCAGTGATCGGTCCCGACAGGTAACCCTCGGCGATCAAGCCGCCATATTGGTCGCCGGTCAGGCGGAATTCGCCTTCGAAATGGTCCTTGGGCCGCTTCGAGATGACGTTGATCGCGCCGCCGACCGAATTGCGCCCGAACAGCGTCCCTTGCGGTCCGCGCAGGATCTGGATCGAATCGACAAACATCGGCGATTTCGACGCCTCGGCGTTCGACGACGTGTAGAGCCCGTCATTGTAGACGGCGACGCCCGGATCCGACCCGATCGTGTTGGTCAGTCGACCGACGCCGCGCAGCGACAAGCGGTCGAGCGTGGAATTGAAGGTGAGGCCCGGCGTCGCGTTCGACATGTCCTGGATCGTGCGGATACCGATCTTGTCGCGATTCTCGGAGCTGAAGACGGTGACGGCGACAGGCACCTTCTGCAAGCTCTCGTCGCGACGCTGCGCGGTGACGATGATGTCGTCGTCGCGGTCGGTCGACGGAGAGGCCTCAGGCGACGTCGATGTCGCCGATTTCGAATCGGTCGATTGCGCCGCGGCGATTGCGGGCAGCATCGCGGCGATCGCCGCGCCGGCAAACAGATAGGCCTTCATCTCATCCCCTCCGACTGGGCGGCCGGTGCTTTGTCGGCATCCGGTCCGCGGTTGTTTTGTTGCTCAGGCGCGGATCGACCATCAGACCGCCGTCGACCGGCAGGTGCGCGCCGGTTACGGACGCCGCGGCGTCGCTCGCCAGGAACATCGCGGCTTCGGCGACATCATGCCTCGGCGCCCGCGAGATCGCGGTCGGCTGCAATTACGATCGCGCCCTCCGCCGCCATCGCCTGCGCGCTCGCGCGGCCGATACCCGATGCCCCGCCGCTTACCAGCGCGACCTTTCCATCGAAGCGGGCATTGCCCTCCTTTCGAATCGTCCTCTCCATATTCAATCTTGGAAAAAAACAGGTCCATGTCAAATTTCAATGTTCGATATGCCGATCATTGCCGCCGTTTTTCTCGGCAATTCGCGCTATTTTTCAGTTCGCACAAACTTCCCTTTTCCCCATGATACGTAACGATATACCTGAAAGCGCCGTGGGAGCCGATTGTGCCGCCCCCATCTTCAGCTATAATGGCGCCATGTCCGCCGAGCCCGTGCGCCAGACCCAACGCTTCGCGCGCCGCCGGGGCGAGATTCTCGATGTCGCCTCCGAACTGATCAACGTCCACGGCACGCGTGGTATGACCTTGACCGCCGTCGCCAAGGCGCTCGAACTCGATACGTCGAGCGTGACCTATTATTTCAAGCGCAAGGATCTGCTCGCGGCGGCCTGTCTCGAACGCACGTTGCTATGGTTGCGCGATGCCGCCGCCACGGCCGCTCACGAACCCGATCCCCGCGCGCGCGTCCACGCCTTCCTTCGCGCGCAGTTCGATCTTCATCATCGACAGCGCGATCCGAACGTGGCCCGCCTCGCCCTCCTGTCCGACATGCGCGCGCTCGACGACGATACCCGTGCGCCGCTCGATGACCTCTATGCCGAGATGTTCCGGATCGTGCGCGGCTTCTTCGCGTTCGGCGAAGAGCCTGGCGCGCGGTCCCGATCGCTGATCTCCGCCACCGTGCTGCTCCAGAACGTTCATTGGACGTCGGCGTGGTTGCCGCACTATCTCGACCGCGACCTAGACCGCGCCGGAGAGCGGCTGTTCGACATCCTCGATCGGGGACTCAGCACAGGTCGGGCCTGGCCGATCCGTATCGAACCGCTGGAGGAGCAGAGCGGGGACGCGCATACGCGCTTCCTCCACGCCGCAACCAACCTCATCAACCGCGAAAGCTATATCGGCGCCAGCGTCGAGAAGATCGCGGCCGAGCTCGGCTTGTCGACCGGCAGCTTTTACCACCACCTCGACAACAAGGACGATCTGGTCGTCGCCTGTTTCGATCGCACCCACGCCCTGCTCGAAACCGCACAATCGCGTGCCGACGCCAGCGGCCGCGACGAAGGCGAACGACTAGCGATCATGGTGTCGAGCCTCGTCGCGCTGCAATTCGCCGGGGAAAGTCCGTTGCTGCGCACCAATACCTATCAGGCGCTGCCGTTGGAGTTACGCGGGCGCATGCTCCAGCGCACCGATCAAGCGACGCGCCACGTCGCCGGAACGATCGCCGACGGCATCGCCGACGGCTCGATCCGCACGATCGATCCAGAGATTGCCGGCCACTCGGTAATGGCGGCGATCGATTCCGCCGGCATGCTCCGCCGTTGGGCCGAACGGCGCGCGCTGGACGAAGCAGCCGGCATGATCATTGATGTGGTGCGCTCGGGTATTTTCTAGCTGTTCGATCCCACGGTTTGATGGTGTGATCCTTTCGCATGGGAGAAAGCGATGGTTGTCGCCTTTCGGCGGCACACGCTCCCGCTGAGCATGCGCTATCGGTCGTGCCGGAACGATGATGCCGAGCTTCGGTCGAAGCCGCGCGAACTGGCTCAGCGGCGCCGTCGATCCGGCTATCGCCGGCTGCATATCAGAGCATTGCTCGAATCCAAGCAGCTAAATCTCTATGAGGTTGATGCGAACGTTCCCACACAGCGATGCTCGTCCACATGATCGGCCACGAATCAGCCCTTCATCCTTTTCTCCAAACAACACCTGCATCTCGTACAAAATCCGCAAAACGGCGCGGCTTGCGTCCGGTCAAAGTCGCCACGACATCGGTGGTCGGCTCGGCTTTCCCAGCAAGCTCGCCATCCAATTCCGCCAGCAATGTCGCATAGTCGGCCGGCAGTCCCATCATCTTCTGAATGCGATCCGACAGTTTAGCAACGGACAGCTTGTGGTGAGTGATAGTGCGGCCAACCGATTCAGATATCATGCCGGCGACTTCATCGTGAGAAAGTGATTCAGGCCCGGTCAGGATAAGGTCGCCGCTCGGATAATCGACATCAGTCAGCACAGCCGCAGCTACCGCCGCAATATCCTCCGCGCTGATGAAGGCGACCCGGCCGTCGCCAGTAGCGGAATAGATGGCATCTTCTTGCACGATCGTCGCTCGATGCTGTTGCTCGGAGAAGTTCTCGAACCACCAGCTTGCGCGCAATACCGTCCAGGACGGCGCGTGGTCCGCGATATACGCATGGACAGGTCCCATAAGCGGCCCGTCGCGATCGACGGTCGACCCACTGAGAAGCACCAGGCGCCCGACACCCTTGTTCAAGAGGTGATCGATGAACGGCCGCATAGCCGGCAGAAGGTCAAACACACCGCTTGGCGCGAGCAAATAGGCTGAGGTGATGTCCCTGGATGCGAGATCGAAGGTGGCGGGATCCAGCCAGTCGAATTTCAGGCCGCCCTCTCCGCCACGCGACGCGACACGCGGCAGGTGACCTTGCCCCGCCAACGCACTCGCGACGCGCCGACCGCTCTTGCCGGTGCCACCGGTCACCAGAATGGTTTGCTTGCTTGTCATGCGCTTCCCCTGCTTGCCGTCATCACCGCCCGACCGCGGGATCGGAGGTTTGCTTCATGCCGAATTCATGAAAACCGGCAGCCCCTCCCATCGCGCCAAATGCAATCAGCGGATTCCAATAGTCGCGATAATGACGGATCTTTCCGTCTTCGTGGAAGATGACCGCAATGTACCGTTGCGGATAGGGAGCGTCCGTTCCGATCTCGTGGCCGTCGACATGGAATTCGACGATCAGGCCGTTCTCGCTGGAATATACTCCGTCTTTGTGAATGGCGGTGAAGACCAGCCTCTCCGGGAACCCGGCGAGATATTGCGCAATGGCTTTTTGGCCCTCGACCCTCCTGGGATAGCCATCTGGCGCGAAAGGAAATTCCAGAACACCATCGACCATGAACAGACGTCCCCAGGCTTCCGTATCGCCTCGGGTTAGATCATCGAGCGCCTTGAACAGGTCAGTAACAACAATATGAGCGGAATCTCGGTAATTCATGTTCTTGTCCCGATCAGAATTTATAGCTGATAAAACCCAGCACCGTCCGCGGTTCGCCAGGCTGCGCCCCGGCCGTGAAACCGTAGTAGGTCGCAACGATATATTTCTTGTTGGTGATGTTGTTCGCACGGACACCGATCTGGATCGGTGCGTTGGCGAGATCCAGGACAAGACTGCCATTCAAGAGTAAACGGCCGTTCGCGCCGAGGCGGATGTCGTTCAACGGTGTATAATAGACTTTGGATTTGTAGATCCCCTCGACTCGCAAATGCGCGGTCGACAACACGACGGGAACGTTGAGCTGTAGATAGGCATTGCCCGCCCATTTCGGCGCATCATTGAGGCGCTTGCCATCAGGATCGATGACCGTATTCGTAAAATTGTCGATCGCCGGGAAATTACCCTTGTACCGCGCATCGAGATAGGCAAGCGCGCCCCCCACGTCGACGACCTGCGACGGGTGCAACGCCAGTTCCGCCTCGACCCCCTTGATGTTCGCCGCCTTTGCATTGCTGACCAATTGGGCGACGCTGTCCGGCAAGAAAATGAATTGATTGATCTGAAGGCCTTTGTAATCGTAATAAAAGCCGGCAAGGTTCAGCGTGCCGTTTAACGGCGCAATGCGCGTCTTCAGACCTGCTTCATAGGCCCATACCGTCTCAGGCCCGTACTCCGCCGCATCAATCGAGCTCGGGCTGATCAGGAGGTTGTAGCCACCGCTCTTGAAGCCACGCGTTATCGACGCATAAGCCAGAATATCGGGTGTGGCCTGATACTGAATACCGAATTTCGGCGTCAACGCCCGCCGAATGTTACGCCCCCGGAAAATCTCGCTGACGCCAGCCGCTTGCTGGGTGAGGTCGCTCGTCAGCCCGCCTTCCGCACCGGGTGGATCGAAGGACTGCGTTCCGTCGACGTTGACGGCGCTTTTGCGGTCGATTGTGTAACGCAGCCCAAGCGTGAACTTCAAACCGGGCACCAGTTCATAATCCGCCTGGCCGAAAGCGGCGACGGACTTGGTTATCGCCGTCATGCCCTGGGTGATGAGCAGCGATTCGAAAAGGCTGGCATTGTAGAAGCTGAAGACTCGCTCGCGATAGCCGAAGAGACCAGCGACATAGGAGACAGGACCCGCCTTGCCCGCGATATTGAATTCCTGGCTCCACTGGCTCTGGTACTCCGGAAACTGACGGGTGTGGAAGAGCGGCAGTTCGGTGAAATCGAGATCGCTTTCCAGCGTCGTGAAGGAGTGGCGATAGGCCGTGATTGATGTCAGGGTCGCTCCGCCGAGATCCCATTCCGCCCGGAGGCTGACGCCCCATTGCTGCATCCGATCACGGTCCGGCGCATCTTGCGCCGTCTGAAAAAATCCGGGATCCTGACCGTCCGGCGTCACCGGCGAACGGCGGATGTTGAACGGCGCGTAATATTCGTTGGCATGGTTATAATCGGCAGCCAGGATCAGCTTCAAGTTGGCCGAGGGCGTAATCTTTATCTTGCCGCGAACCGCCTCGCGCCTTTCGTTCCATTGATCGGGAAGCGCCGGATTGAGTTCCTCGATATAGCCGTCGCGCCGCGATATGCGACCGGCGATCGAGGCGGACACCAGATCCGAAACGATCGGCACCGAAATTTCCCCCTCCAGTCGACGCAGCGCGTAATTGCCAAGTGTCCCACGAACCATGCCGCCAAGCTCGTTTGTCGGGTCGCGCGTGATGACGTTGGTCGTGCCGCCGATGGCATTACGCCCGTACAACGTGCCCTGCGGTCCACGCAGGACTTCGACGCGATCGACGTCGACGAAATCGAGGTTGGCGCCCGTCGGTCGCCCGTAATAAACTCCGTCCACCTGAAGGGTGGTGCTCGGATCGCCGCCAGCGAAGACATTGTTGGTGCCGATGCCGCGAATGGACGAGATCGCCCAAACGGTATTGAATGTATAGTTGAAGCCCGGAGTGAGCTTCGCCACGTCAGCGAGCGATACGGCGCCGCGCGTTTCGAGGGCAGCGCCGGAGAAAGCGGATATGGCAAGCGGAACTTTTTGAAGCTGCTGTTCGCCGGATTTGGTCGCGGTGACGACGATATCGTCGCTGACAACCGGCTGTGCCGGAGCATTGCCGTTTGCCGCTGGCCGGGCGGGTGATTCCACAACCTGTGCAGAAGCCTGGGTGGCAACAAAAATAACCGGCGCGACGCCAAGCCAAAGCGCAGTCCTGGTCGGAATCGACATACACTCCCCCCTCTCTCTCATATTTCACGGCGTCCGCCCGCCTATACGTACGGAACGGTACCGTTCCGTTCTTACTAACGTTTTGGATGGAACGCAACCGTTCTGTCGTGTAATGGTCGATTATGTTGAACAGAACCAAAAGAGCGCCATCGGGGGCCGCCGTCCTCCAGCCGGATCGCACCCGGGCAATTTGGCGCGCGGCAATCGTCGAGCTGGCCGCAACAGGCTATGCCCAGATGTCGATGGAAGTGGTCGCCAAACGTGCTGGCGTTGGAAAAGCGGCCCTGTATCGCCGCTGGCCTAACAAGGAAGCGATGATTATCGCGCTTGTCGAGGCAATCGAGATCGAAATCATCACAGCTGACAATTGTGGTTCGCTTGGCGCGGATATTGCCAATTATATCGAAAAGGCATTACGCCTGCTCAAGCGCCCGCTGTCTTCACGGATACTGCCGTCGCTTTATTCCGAGATGAGCCGCGACACGGCTCTGGCGGACGCAATTCGCCGGACAATCGAACGCAAAAAGCGCGATAGCGTGACGCAATTGATTGATCGGGCAGTTGGACGCGGAGAGGTTTCGGACGCCGTTGACCGTGAGCTGGTGTACGATATGCTGATTGGACCGCTTTACTGGCGGGCAATCATTTCCAAGCAACCGATCGACGAGATGGAATATCCCCGCCTGACGGCAGCGGCGGTTGTCGGCGCGATCCAGGCGCTCGACCGTGCCGCCGCGGGATCGGGACGGCGCGCTGTTTCAGGGAGGCAGATCCGGGTGCTGTCATAGGCGGCAAGATCATTGGTTGCGATCCCGCTCGATTCAAACCGCCTTACCCCCATTTGCCACACCATTCATGAGCAGGGCGACCATTATACTGGCGATGTCGTTCGCTGCCATCGCACCGTCAGGCTTGTGCCATCTGGCAGGCCAGTTCAGCGCCCCCGCCAGGACGAAAGCCGCCATCTTGACATCCACCGCCCCGATCGAGCCATCTTCGACCGCATCCGCGATGAGCGTTCGCATCGCCAGGTCGATCTCGCGTTTCAGCGCGCGATAGCGCGGCAGGCTTTCCCGCGCCAGCGCCTCTTCCCCGGTGCGAATGACGCAACGACCGAAATCGTCCATATTGATTTCGGCATAGCGACGCAGCAGGTGTTCCAGCCGCTCGCGACCTGTTCCCTCCGCCGTTCTCGCTTCTTTGGCTGCCGCCAGCACCTGCTGCAGGCCGATGGTTATACATTCCAGCAGCACCTGATCCTTGCTGGCCAGATAATGATAGATGGTGCGCTTCGAGATGCCGAGGCTGGCCGCGACATCGTCAAGCGACGTCGCATGAAAGCCGCGTTCGTTGAACATCCGGACAGCCGCACGCAGCACGGCCTCACGTTTTGCCGCGCGATCGGCAGCGCGCTCGCCCGGAGTCCTGAAGGGTGAAACTGTCACATGATTTCCCGACAAAAGCCCTGAGCCGTTGACAGAAAACGACGCACCGCTCAATACACTCATGAGTGCATAATATACTGATGAGTGTTATGGTCCTATCCGACACACAATCGGCCATTCGCGATGCGGTCCGCGCTTTTGCGCAGGACCGGATCAGGCCCAACGCGCGCGCCTATGAGGAATCACGGGGATTTCCGCCGGAATTGTTTGAACAATTGGCCGAATTTGGCTTGATGGCCATGACAGCTCCCCAATCGGTCGGCGGCGCGGGGACCGACTATATTTCATACGCGCTGGCGCTGATGGAAATAGCCGCCGCGGACGGCGCACTCTCCACGATTCTCAGCATCCAGAACAGCTTGATCGTGGCGAGCCTGGTCAATGACGGCACGCCTGAGCAACGGGCGCGCTTTTTACCCGATCTGGTGACGGGCAAGGCAATCGGCGCTTTCGCCCTTACCGAAGCGGACGCCGGCTCGGACGCCGCCGCCATTCGGACCCGTGCGGTCAGGGTCGAAGGCGGTTATCGCCTGACGGGCGCCAAGCAGTTCATCTCATCTGGGCGAATCGCCAGCATTGCTATCGTCTATGCGGTGACGGAGCCGGATGCCGGCAAGCGCGGAATTACCGGGTTCATCGTGCCGACCGACAGCGACGGTTACTCCGTCGACAAGGTGGAGTACAAGCTGGGCCAGGCGGCCTCCGACACCTGCGCCATTCGCTTCGACAACCTCTTCATCCCCGCTTCCCTCCGGCTCGGCCGGGAAGGCGCGGGTTACGGGATCGCGCTGGCGAATCTGGAAGTCGGCCGGATAGGCATCGCCGCGCAGTGCATCGGCATGGCGCAAGCCGCTCTCGACGTAGCGATCGACTATGCCAAGGTTCGCACCAGCTTCGGCAAGCCGATCATCGACCATCAGGCTGTCGGTTTTCGTTTGGCCGATCTCGCCGCCCGGCTCGAAGCCGCACGCCAGCTCGTGCTGCATGCGGCAGCGATGAAGGATGCTCACCAACCTTGCTTGAAGGAAGCATCGATGGCGAAGCTGATCGCGTCCGAAACGGCGGAAGCAGTGGCATCCGGTGCGATCCAGACGCTTGGCGGCCATGGCTACCTGGAAGAGTTCACGGTCGCGAAAATCTACCGCGATGTCCGCGTCTGTCAGATTTACGAAGGCACGTCGGATATCCAACGAATGGTCATCGCGCGTGCGTTGTAATCGCACATGGCCGGGCCGTTCCAGATGTTGAACGATGTGGTCGTCATCGTTGCGCGAATCCTGACGCCCCTGATCGAGGCGTTGCAGAATCGCGGCCTCAGGCGCGAGCCGGCCGCACTATGCATCGGCGGGGCGTTGCCACCACCCTGACCATCGAACCCAATTCAACCCGAAAGGAATTTTCTGTTGAATATGAGAAGATTGCCCGCAATCGTCACGGGTGGCGCTTCCGGCTCAGGCACGACTTTGCCGATCGCGCGCGAGTTCGACCGATACGGTACTCGCGCGGTGACGATCGCACCCGGCCTCCTTCTGCCCTTGCTCGCCTCGCTGCCACAGGAAGCCCAGGATTCATCCGGACGACAGGCCCCCTTCCCCAGCCGGTTAGGTCGGCCCGAGGAATATGTGATGATGGCGGAACAGGTCCTCGCCAACCCTGCGCTAAACGGTGAAGCCATCCGTCTTGATGGCGCGATCGGGATGGCCGCGAAGTGAGCGCCGGCCCCGAAAAGACCGCTGCGATCGCCGCCAGGGTCGAAGCCTTCGTCCGCGAGGTGGTCGTCCCTTACGAACGCGATCCCCGGCGCGACCATCATGATTGCCCCGCCGAAGAGCTTGTGACCGAGCTTAAGGAAAAGGCGCGCGCGGCCGGCGTGCTGACGCCCCATATTCTGCGGGACGGAAGTCATCTCACGCAGCGGGAGACCGCGATCGTCCTAATCCGCTCCGGCCTCTCGCCGCTCGGCCCGATCGCATGCAACACAGCAGGTCCCGACGAGGGCAACATGTTTCTGCTCGGCGCGGTCGGCAGCCCTGAACTGAAGGCCCGCTTCCTGCAGCCGATGATCGAGGGCCGCAAACGATCCGCCTTCTTCATGACCGAGCCGGCCGACGAAGGCGGCGCTGGATCCGATCCGTCAATGATGAAGACTATTTGCCGACCGGAAGGCGATCATTGGATCGTTAACGGGCGCAAGGCATTCATCACCGGCGCCGACGGTGCCGGAACCGGCATCATCATGGCAAAGTCGGACAAGGGCGCGTGCATGTTCCTCGTCGACCTGCCTGATCCGGCGATCCGGATCGAACGGGTTCCAAGGACGATCGACAGTTCGATGCCGGGCGGTCACGCCGTGGTCGTCATCGACAACCTGCGGGTACCGGCCGACCAGATGCTTGGGCGGCCGGGCGAGGGCTTTGAATATGCGCAGGTACGGCTCAGTCCCGCACGACTTTCCCATTGCATGCGCTGGCTGGGCGCCTGTTTGCGGGCGCAGGAGATCGCGACCGATTACGCCAACCGGCGCACTGCTTTCGGAAAGACGCTGATAGACCATGAAGGCGTCGGCTTCATGCTGGCGGAGAATTTAATCGACCTGAAGCAAGCTGAACTGATGATCGACTGGTGCGCCGGCATATTGGACGGAGGCGCGACAGGCACGGCCGAAAGTTCGATGGCGAAAGTCGCCGTATCGGAAGCCCTGATGCGCGAGGCCGACCGATGCGTGCAGGTGATGGGGGGGACAGGTGTCACCGACGACACCATCGTCGAACAGGTGTTTCGCGAAATCCGCGCCTTCCGAATCTACGACGGGCCAACCGAAGTGCACAAATGGAGCCTGGCCAAGAAGATAAAGCGCGAGTGGCAGACGAGCGGATCGGTCGCGACATGAGCGCGCTTGGCCAGGATGCCAATGCCGGCACCACGCCGGTGCGTGAAGGCTCACGGTTCGACGAGGGGGCGCTCGATCGCTGGATGGCGAGCCATGTCGAGAATTATCGTGGCCCGCTTGGCGTGGAGCAGTTCAAGGGCGGTCAATCCAACCCGACCTACAAGCTGGTGACCCCCGGTCGCAGCTATGTGCTGCGTCGCAAGCCGCCAGGCGAAATGCGCAAGGGCACACATGTCGTGGATCGGGAAGCGCGAATCCTTACCGCGCTGGGCGACACCGGCTTTCCAGTCGCCCGCGTCTATGGCCTTTGCACGGATGACAGCATCATTGGCAGCTGGTTCTACGTCATGTCGATGGTGGAAGGCCGCATCTTTTGGGACGCGGCCTTTCCCGGAGTCGGCGATGCGGCGCGGCCCGCCTATTTTGATGCAATGAACGCCGCCATGGCGAGATTGCACAAGACCGACTTTTCCGCGCTCGGGCTGGCGGACTATGGCAGGCCCGGCAATTATTTCGCTCGCCAGATCGGCCGCCTGTCCAGACAGTATCTGGAGGACGTGGACGCTGGCCGCGATCCCGACATGGATGCGTTGGTCAAATGGCTTCCCACCGCGATCCCGGATGATGACGAGAGCAGCATTGTCCACGGCGATTTTCGCTGCGACAACATGATCTTTCATCGAACCGAGCCGCGCATCGTCGCGGTGCTGGATTGGGAATTGTCCACGCTCGGTCATCCCTTGGCCGATTTTGCATATCACGCGCTGATGTACCGGATGCCACCTGATATTCTGGCAGGACTGGCGGGCGCGGACCTCGCCGCGCTCAATATACCGTCCGAAGAGGAATATATCGCCCGATATTGCGCGCGAACGGGCCGAACCGGGATTCCGAACTGGGATTTCTACTTAGCATTCAATTACTTCCGCATCGCAGCGATCTTTCACGGCATAAAGGGCCGGGTCGCGCGCGGCACCGCATCGTCCGCGCACGCCCGGGAACGCGTAAAAAGTTTCCCGATACTCACCGCGCTCGGTCGACAGGCGATGGACCGTTTCTGATCGGCGCGAGCCGTCGTCGCAAACCGCCCCGCCGCCAGCATGCGATCGACCTGCCCTTGTCCCAGGCTCTCTTCGGCCCGGCCAATCTTCGGATCGGCATATGGTCGATAAATCCGCCGCTCCAAATGTGCATGTAGCGCATTGGCCTGCCCTTTTCCCTGAGCCCAGGTCGCCTTGACTTACCGATCCGTACAGGTATGATCCCACCGGCGAGTTGAAACGCGGTCGCTCGCATTGCCGATACGATTGCCAAAGGCGCCAATGGGAGAAGACGGATGCGGTCGGGTTTCATGAAGCTGGGCGCCATGCTGGACGGCATTGGCGGGTCCCATTGGGGGTGGCGCAGGGCGCACATCGATCCCCATGCCAGCACCGACATCGAGTGCTTCATCGCGGAAGCGCGGAGCGCCGAGGCCGCGAAGATCGATTTCATCTTCATCGCAGACACCGTTTCGATCACGCCCACGTCGTCGCCACACTTTCTGAACCGGCTAGAGCCAATGACGATGCTCGGCGCGCTGGCCGCGCATACCTCGCACATTGGCCTGGTTGGCACTTTATCGACTACCTTCACCGAACCGTTCACCGCCGCGCGGCAGATCAGCTCGCTCGACCTCATCAGCCACGGCCGCGCGGGATGGAATGTCGTAACTTCCGCGCTGGAGGGAGCCGCCTACAATCACAGCCTCGATACGCTGCCGCCGATCGAGGATCGATATCGGCGCGCGGGCGAGCATGTCGCGGTGGCGAAGGGCTTGTGGGATTCGTGGGAGGACGACGCCTTTACGCCGGACAAATCCACCGGCGTATTCTTCGATCCGTCCAAATTGCATCCGTTGATGCACAAGGGCGAATTCTTTCGCGTCGACGGACCGCTCAACATCGCACGCTCGGCGCAGGGTCATCCGGTGCTGTTCCAGGCGGGCGCGTCGGAAGGCGGGCGCGATCTTGCCGCGAGAACCGCCGACGCGATCTTCGGCCTGGTCAAGTCGATGCAGGAGGCCAAGGACTATTATGACGACGTAAAGCGTCGCGCCGTCTCATTCGGCCGATCCGTCGAAGATATCGTCTTCATGCCCGGCATTGACGCGATTGTGGGCGAAACGCAGGAGGATGCGGAGCGCAAGTACAAGAACGCCTGCGATTACATGCGGTATGAAGAAAGCCTGGGCTGGGTAAGCTTTATCTTCAGCTATCACGATTTCAGCCAGTATGATCCTGATGCATTGTTCCCCGATTTGGGCGATGTCGGCCAGAACGCCTATCGCAGCCAGGTCGATTATATCCGAAAGATCGTGGCGGAGGAAAAGCTGACGCTGCGTCAGGTGGCGCACCGGTTCGCGATCCCCCGCACGGACTTTATCGGCAGCGCGGAGCAAGTCGCCGATGCTTGCGAGCGCTGGTTCAATGCCGGCGCCGTCGACGGGTTCATGCTGACCGCCTCGGTCGGGCGATTGCAGGACTTTTATGAACTGGTTGTTCCGATCCTCCAGAAACGGGGGCTGTTCAGGACTGAATATGAAGCGACCACGTTTCGGGGCAATCTGGGCCTTCCCGCCGTCCCCAATCGCTACACCGTAGCTCGCGAGAGCGAGCGATGACGGGGGCGGAATAGCTAGTGGCCTTTCCCGCACGCTCCCCCGAAGGCGAGGGCACGCCGAGCACGATCGGCGTGGCGCTGGATGGGCTGGCGCCGACCGCGCGACACCGCTTGCTGTTCTGCCTGATCGCCGCTGCGCTGTTCGTCGACTTCTTTGATCTGACCATGGGCGGCGCCATCGCAGCCAGTCTTCTCCACACCGGCTGGACTACGGTGACCCTGAATTCGATGTTCTTCGCGGCCGCGGGTGTGGGCGCCGCGATAAGCGTGTTCGTGGCCGGACTGCTGGCCGACCGCATCGGTCGTGTGCGCGTCCTGCAAATCTGCTTCGGGCTGATGACCGGCGGCACGGTGCTTTGCATGGTCGCGCCGACCATGGCGTTCCTGGTCGTCGCGCGCGTGATCGCGGCGATGGGCATGGGCGGCATTCCCACGATCGGCTATGTGTACCTGAGCGAGATATTGCCCGCCCGGGTCCGTGGCCCGTGGATCAGTGGGGCCGGGATCGTGGTAGCGGCATCCTCGACCGTCGCATCGGTTGTCGCTTACTATCTGCTGCCGATGGGCATGTGGCGGCTGATGTTCTTCCTGCCCGTTCTGGCGGGCGTGCTGCTGATGCTGGGCCTCCATTTCGCACCCGAATCCCCTCGCTGGCTGGATGTACAGGGGCATTGCGAGAGTGCCGCTCACGCCTTTGCCCGCATCGCCGCGCGGCCGCCGACTTACCCGGTTGCGGCGGCGGCGGGCCGGGCAACCCTGGAACTATCCGCACCGCCCGCGCAATCGATTGATCTCTTTCGTCCCCCGTTGCTGCGCCGGTTGATCCTGGGCACGGGGCTGGCCGTCGCAGCGACGGTGACCAGCAATAGCGTCGTAGCTTGGCTCCCCACTCTGCTGCTTGCCCGCAGTCCCGTCCTGCAGGGGCTGGGTGACAATTTTGTCATCATGCTCGGCGCGCCCCTGGGCAGCCTTATCGGCTATTTCATCATGGCCCGCGCCAGCCGACGTCGCGCGCTCGGCGTATCCGCCCTGCTGGCGACCACCTGTGCCGGCGCCTGCGCCTATATGGACCGCGATACCGGGTTGATCCCCGCGGCATTTGTGCTGATGGCGCTGATAAATCTGATCTGCACGATCATCCTGGGCATTTATCTCCCGGAACTCTTTCCCACCCGCTTGCGCGCGAGAGGCAGTTCGTTCGCGCTGACGGTGTCCCGAATCTCCCTTATCATCGCGCCATTTGCGATGGCGGCATTGCTTGCCTCGTACGGCGGCACCGGCATCATGCTCAGCCTGATGGTGTGTTTGCTGGCGATCCTCATTCTCGTGCTGGTTCTAGGCGTTGAGACGGCGAGCGATGCACTGCGGGATTAACCGATATCGCGGTTAGCATGCCCATTCTTCATCCGGTCGGAGCTTATTCATGTACGTAGTCGATCCCCGGGACATAGACCCCACGGTCAACCGCTCTTCAGCCGATCATCGGGCCGGGCGCCAGGTGCACCGCCGCATCCTGACAGCGATGCGCGGCGGCCCGGCGAGCCTCGATCTCGGATACAATCATTCAGCGGCCGGCATGGATCACGCGCGACCCTATGCCTACGACCGGGATGAATTCTGCTACACCGTCGCGGGCAATGCGCGCATGGTGAACGGCGGAGAGGCCGTTGACTTCGGCGGCGGCATGTTCATGTGGCGACCGGCGGGCGCCGTGACGGAGCGATTCACCGTCACCTCGGCTTATAACTCTATCTGTGGCTTCGGACCGGCCAGGGTCGACGCATGGAGCCATTTGCTGACTCCCGAGCAGATTGCGGCGCAGCAGGCGCTTCCCGTATGCCCGATCCCGCAGTTCCGCAACGTAGACGAGGTGCAGCCGCTTGCCGGTACCGACGACGGGGTCACGCTTCGCGTAATGTTCGACACCCCGGCGATGACGATGTCGCACATCGTTTTGGACGCGGGCGCACGAGCATGCTTCCAGCAAGCTGCAAGGGATCGGGTCTATTTTGTTGAGTCCGGATCGCTTCGGGCAACCTCCGCGGCGGAAACCTGCGCCGTGACGGCCCATCAGTTTCTGGTCGTCACCGATCGGTCGCACTCTGACGTGCTTGACGCCAGGGAGCGATGCACGATCATCTGCTGGTCCGCAGCGATCCGGTAGGTTCTCAGGCCCGCGGTGGAATTGGCGGTGGCCGCTGATCCCCGCGCAGATCTTATTGCTCCGCTCATCCGCGCCAACGGGCCAAAGCCGCCTTGTTATACCGGATGGAACGCGCCCAGCTCGAAGCATCCATTTTGCAACCTATTTCCGATCCGTAATTTCCAGTTGACTTACGGATCTGTAAAGATCAGCCTGCCAACATTCGGAATCGATGCGTCCTGCATCAAAGGGGATGAGCCATGCGGACCGGTATCACTGCGGCGTTGATGTCGACTTGCCTGACAATGTTCTTGCCGAACTTGGCCATGGCGCAGGAGCTTCCGGCTACCGACGACAAGACACCGGCATCACCTCCCGCAAAGAGCGATGTCGGACAGCCCGCCGAACAAGGTTTGGCCGATATCGTCGTGACCGCGCAACGTCGGAAACAATCGCTTCAGTCGGTGCCAATCGCCGTGCAGGCCTTTACAAGCGAAACACTGCAGGCTTCAGGCATCGAAGACACTTCTGACCTCGCGAGCGTGACCCCGGGTCTGGTTGTCGCCCGCGGTGTCGGCCTCAACTCCCCATTCCTCCGTGGCATCGGCAGTTCGAGCAATGGTCCCGGCACCGAGAGTTCAATCGCCACTTATGTCGACGGCGTCTATTACGGCTCGAAGGCCGACGCCATGGAAAGCCTCGCCAATGTCGAGCGCGTTGAGGTGCTCAAGGGCCCTCAAGGCACCTTGTTCGGCCGCAACGCCACCGGCGGATTAATTCAGATCATCACCCGCGACCCATCGTCCACTCCAGGGTTCTCGGCCAAGGTGGGCTATGAGAATTTCAACACCGTAACCGCCAGCAGCTATCTCACGGGCGGCATCGTTGACGGGGTCGCGGCCGATCTCGTCCTGGATTATCGCAATCAGGGCAAGGGCTGGGGCTACAATACCGTCACTGGCAACAACGTGAATACGACCGACAGTTTTCTCGCCCGCGGCAAGCTGTTGTTCACGCCCGGCGAGGATACGCGCATCACGCTGGCCGGCGATTACAGCGAACGAGATTCGAACACGGGCCTAGCCGTCCGCACGGCGGATGGCTTCCTGGCCGCCAACGGGCAGCCCTACGTCGGGCCGCGTTATGGAGTGTCCACCACCTTCGATCAGTTCTTCCGGTCCAAGGCGCGTGGAGCGAGCCTCACCATCGCACACGATTTCGACGATATAACGCTCACCAGCATCACTGCCTATCGCCGCACCAACTATGGTTTCGCGCTGGATGCGGACGTCAGCCCCGCACCCACGCTCCGGTTCGACACCGGCGTTCAAGAACGGCAGATAAGCCAGGAGCTGCAGTTGAACGGAGGATCACCAGGCTCGCTGGAATGGACCGCCGGCCTATATTATTTCGACGCGAACGGCCGGCAGTGGATCGCGTTTTCCGGGTCCTTCTTCCGTGACATTTTCGCAACCCAAACGACGCGATCCTTTGCCGGCTATGCACAAGCGACTTACCCGGTGCTGCAGCATACCCGCATTACACTGGGCGCCCGCTACAATTCCGAAAAGCGCGGCTTGTCGGGCCGGCAGATTAATTACGCCGCGGACGGGACAACCGTGGCCAGCACCTATGTCGTACCCGACGATACTGACGCGACTTTCAATAAGATGACATGGCGAATTGCCGTCGACCAGGATCTCGCGAAGGACGTGCTCGCATATGTAAGCTACAATCGAGGCTTCCGCAGCGGCGCATACAATCCGAGTTCGCTGACCAGTCCGCCCGTCCGCCCGGAAGTGCTCGACGCCTATGAAGTCGGCTTGAAATAAAGCCTCTTCGCACGGCGTCTTCGACTCAACCTAGCGGCCTTCTATTACAACTTCAGGGATATTCAGCTCAGTCAGTTCGTGCTCGGAACGCAGACTATCCGTAACGCCGCGCGCGCGGAGGTATATGGTGTCGATATCGACGCCGAAGCGTTGCTAACGTCAAGGCTGCGGTTGTCCGGCAGTGTTGAATACCTTCGCAGCAAATATATTTCCTTCCCCGGCGCTGCCATTGCCGTTCCCCTCCCCGGCGGAGGCAATTCCGTCGTGGTCGGGGACGCCAGCGGGAACGAATTGTATCGCGCCCCACGGTGGACCGGCAATGCCGCGGTGGACTATTCGCTGCCGGTCGCTTCGAACGTCTCGGCGGATTTCAATCTCACCTATTCCTATAATAATGGCTATTACCCCGAACCAGACAATGTTCTGTTCCAAAATGCCTATTCACTCATCAACACGAGAGTAGCGCTCAACTTTGACAACAGGCATAAGATTACATTTTGGGCTCGCAATCTTACCAATAAGTATTACACCGTCATACTGACGGCGGCAACGGTCGGCACCTCCTCTTCTCCCGGCGAGCCGCGAACATATGGCGTGTCGCTGGAAACCAAATTCTAACATGCGCGCGATCGGCAGGATCGGGCAGGTGTACCGCCGGAGGAAGTTGGGCATGGCGCTGGCATTGGCCGGCGTCGCCATGACCTCCAGCCCCGCCGAGGCCGGCGGCGGCGATCAACGCGCCGAAACAGTCGCTGCGATCGACGCGCAAGCCAGGAATATTCAGGTCATGGTCGACCAGATATTCTCCTTTGCCGAGCCGGGGTTCCAGGAGTTTCGAACATCGGATCTCCTTCAACAAAGGCTGGCTGAAAACGGCTTCGAAATAAAGAAGGGCGTCGCGGGAATTCCAACCGCCTTTATCGCCACATGGGGCAAAGGCGGTCCGCTGATCGCGCTGGGCAGCGATATCGACGCACTGACCGACATGTCGCAACGCCCGGGCGTCAGCACGGTGTCACCGATGGTCGCGGGTGCGCCCGGTCACGGCGAAGGACACAATTCTGGTATGCCGCTAATCGTGGCGGCCGCCATTGCCGTCAAGCGCGTGATGGAACGACATCATATTCCCGGTCGCCTGCTGATCTGGCCTGGCGTCGCGGAGGAGTTGCTGGGGAGCAAAGCCTATTACGTTCAGGCAGGCGTCTTCAAAGATGTCGACGCTTGTATCTTCGTCCATGTCAGCGATCGTTTCACGACCAATTACGGCGACATCGGCACTACTGCGGCGGTGTCCGTGGAATACAAGTTCTCGGGAAAATCCGCACATGCGGCACTTAGCCCCTGGGAAGGCCGCAGCGCGCTTGATGCCGTGGAGATCATGGATACCGCCTGGAACTTCCGACGAGAACATCTTCCACTCACGCAGCGGTCGCATCACGTCATCACGGATGGCGGCGGCCAACCCAACATTGTTCCCGCGCATGCTTCAGTCTGGTATTATTTCCGCGACCGAACGTCTGCGGGAGTGCGAGCTCTTTACGACACGGGAAATACGATTGCCGAAGCGGCCGCGCTTGCCACGGGCACGACTGTAAAGCACACCGTATTGGGTTATGCCGCAAAATATTTCGGCAATCGGCCGCTGGCAGAGGCGGCCTTCGCCAACATCAGACGTGTCGGGATACCGCGCTGGTCGTCGAACGACCAGGACTTCGCCAGAGCAGTCCAGCGGGCCAACGGTCGTCCGGTAGATGGCCTGCGCACCACGGTCACCCCGCTGGCGCCACCGGATCCGACACAGGTAAACGGTGGATCGGACGACATCGGCAACATTATGTGGACCGTTCCGACCATCACCCTGTTCTACCCTGCGAACATCCCCAACCTTATCAGTCACAACCAGCAATCCGCCATGGCCATGGCCACCCCGATCGCGCACAAGGGTGTCGCGGTGGGGGCCAAGGCAGTCGCGCTCACCGTCCTCGACGCGATGACCAGCCCGACATTGCTGACCGCTGCCCGCGCCTATTTCGAGAATGTGCAGAGGAAGACCGATCACTACGATCCGATCCTGCAAAAGCCTGCAATCTGGCTGAACGCGAACTTGATGAGTCAGATCCGGCCGCAGATGGAGCAATTCTACTACCAGCCCTCAAGGTTTCCGACCTACCTCGACCAACTCGGCATACGCTATCAGTCGCCACGGAACTGATGTCGACGCCCATGGCTCATGATCGCGCCCTCGTTCCGGCTCCCGCCGATCTTATCGCATTGGCGGGAAATGGCGGCATGTTCATCATGGTCAATGAAATCGGCTGCGACAGCCCCGGGGATCTGGTGATCGCGGCACAAATGGTGACGCCCGCAGCCATCAACTTTATGGCCACGCACGGGCGCGGGTTGATCCGGCTAGCATTGTCTCGGGCGCGTGTCGACGAACTGGGACTGCCGCCGATGGTCGGCGATGCGGCGCCGCGAACCCGCATCGCCGCCACGGTGTCGATCGAGGCGCGCACGGGGGTGACGACGGGAATCTCCGCCGCGGATCGCGCCCGAACGATCACGGTCGCGATTTCCACCCGCGATCCGGATGAACTTGTGGTGCCGGGCCATGTCTTCCCCGTGGTGGTTCGGGACGGCGGCGTTCTCGCTTGCGCCGGAAATGCCGAAGCGGCAGTGGACATAATAAGGCTCGCGGGACTGAATCCGTCGGCGGTGCTCTGCGAAATTCTCGATGAGACGGGCGCCGTGGCGCGCGGTGATCAGTTGCGCGCCTTCGCGCAGCGTCACGAATTGAAGGTCGGCACGATCCGGGATTTAATCGGGTATCGCCGCTGGCACGACAATCTGGTCACTCGCATTGGCGACGAACCGCTGCTGTCACAATATGGGGGCGAGTGGCGCATGCTTCGCTACCGCAGCGCGATCGACAACAGCGAGGTAATCGTGTTGTGCAAGGGCGAGATCGACCCAACCTCGCCCACCCCAGTCCGAATTCATCGCCTCTCCCGCCGGTCAGACATACTAAGCGTGCCGGGATCGGATTTTCAGTTGCTGCACCGTACCATGATGCATGTCGGCGAAGCCGGACACGGAGTCATCGTTCTTATTGAACCGGAGGACTTGAGCGTCGAGCCCGAAGTCGAGCCGAGCAGTCATCCGTATAGCGATCAGATGATCAGGACTTTGGGGATCAGTGCACAGATTCTGGCTGATCTGGGCATCCACGACATTGTCCGCCTGACCAACACGCCGCCGCCGCGAGGATATGGAGTGGACGCCTTTGGTGTGAACATCGTGGGGGACCACCCCATCGGCTTCACAGACGATCAACATGTCGCCGGAGCACAACCATGACCGAGGCCTCCATTACAGCGACACCGCGAACCAGCACGAGCGCGGTTGCCCCATTATTCCTGCACCGTTGGTCACCGCGTGCCTTTGATGGATCAGCCATGCCTGATGCCAATATTCTGACCATTCTCGACGCCGGCAGATGGGCGCCGTCAGCGTTCAACTATCAACCGTGGCGCTTCATCTATGCGCAACGCGATCATCCCGAGTTTGATCATTTCCTTTCTCTACTCTTGCCGTTCAACCGGGACTGGGCATGTCGGGCATCGCTGTTGATCGTTTTCGTGTCGGAATGTGCAATGAACGATTCCGGCAATCCATCGCACACGCACAGCTTCGATGCGGGAGCCGCCTGGGCCCAGATCGCCCTGCAAGCAACGCTGCTGGGCTATCATGCTCATGCCATGACCGGCATTGACTTCGATCTTGCCCGGTCGCTTCTGAACATTCCCGCGGCATGGCGGATCGAGGCGGCCGCAGCGATCGGCCGCAGGGCGGCACCCGATATCCTCCCGGAAAAATTACGGGCCAGAGAAGCACCCAGCGACCGCAAACCGCTTTCCGAGATAGCGACTGCCGCGAGCTTCCGCGTTGCAGTCTGACGGGAGCGGTGATTCGACCGCTCTCTGTTCAGCCTCGTGATTCACCGCGCGAAATAGCTCGACAAAACTATTACCGATCCGTAATACCCGCATGGAATATTGCTCGCATAAGGGGTTTGTATGAACGATCAGACTTGCGCAACCGCGATCGCCGGTCGCCGGGGCGAGTATCAGCCGGCGGGTTGGATGCAGTGGCCCGACAATCCGGACTATTCTTTCCAGTTCATGCGCGTGCTGGGGGCAGCGCAGGAGGGCGCCAGCACCATAAGCGAGTGCTTTCAGGCCGGCACCCGCATTTCACCCGGTGACGACGAGAGCTGGCATAAGGAGTGGACCGCGCTCGGCCATCGCAACAAGGCCCGGGCAGAGGCCGCGTTGGCGATCGGCCATGTGCAAACCGCTCGGGACAATTGGCTGCGCGCGGCGAATTATTTCCGGTCGGCCGAATTTTTCCTGCGCCACGATGATCCGCGGCGATTGCAGCTGCTCGACCTGATCGAAGGCTGTTCGCGTGAATATATGAGGCGCATGGACCCCGCGGGCGAGGTCGTCCGCGTCCCCTATGAGAACGGCGCGCATCTCGACGCATATTTCCTTCGCGCGCCATATTCGCTTGACCGGCATCCAGTGGTGATCTGCTTTGGCGGGTTGGATGAGTTCAAGGACGAACTGCTGCACGAGATCACCCGTCACGCCTTCGCGCGCGGCCTGTCGCTGCTATTGGTCGACTTGCCCGGACAGGGTGGCACCTTGCGACGGCAAAAGCTCCGGTCGCGCTTCGATACGGAAGTGCCGGTAGGTGCATGCGTGGACTATCTGGAGTCCCGCGCCGACGTCGACCCTGACCGGATCGCCCTCTACGGCGCCAGCCTGGGTGGCTATTACGCTCCGCGCGCAGCCAGTTTCGAACATCGGTTGAAAGCGGTGGTATCGGACGGCGTGATCTGGAATGCGCAACGCTGTGTCGGCGTGCCGGCGAACAATCCATCCCGTATCGCGGTCCGGCATCTGCACTGGATTCTTGGCGTGCCGGGCGAAGGAACGCTGGAGGGTTTCGATGCCGTCCTGGAGAAGCTTGCCGACTTCTCGCTCGAAGGGGTGCAGGACAAGATTCGTTGCCCCTATCTCATGGTGGAAGGCGAACTTGATCATGCCGGTTTCCACTTGGCCGAGGAAGCCTACGCCTATTCGAAAGCCGCTGGCCAGGATGTAACCATGAAAGTGTTCACCGCTGAGGAAACTGGCGCATCGCATTGCCAGATCGACAATCTGACACTTGGCATGGAATATATCTGCGATTGGCTCGCGGACAAACTTGGCATTGACCAAGCGGCACTTCCGGGGCTGCTGCTCAAGCCTAATCGCTAAACGGAATAAAGCGATCCAGACCTGGACGGCAACCAGCAGGTCATCCGTCAGAAAGGCGGACGACAAGAGAGGAAGAGATGCACGTCGATCAGGCTCGCCACCAATCCTTGTCAACCTTGTTGCGCAGGAGCGCCGCGCGGCACGGTAACAAGCCCGCCATCATCTGCGGCGAGATAAGCTGGTCGTATCTGATGTTCGACGACATCGTGGATGCGCTAGGTCGCGGCCTGATCGATCGCGGCATCGCGAAGGGTGATCGCGTCGCGATCCTGGCGCGCAACAGCCATGTCTTCGCCGCTCTCCGCTTCGCGGTCGCCCGGATCGGGGCGGTCCTGGTTCCCATCAATTTCATGCTGACCGCAGAGGAAGTGCGTTATGTGCTCGATCATTCCGGCGCACGCCTGCTATTCGTCGACCGGACGACAAAGGCACTCGGCCTGGACGCTCGTACCGCAGCCGTGGAAGCAATTTTCGGTATTGCGGGAGAAGGTATAGCGCCGCCGGACGGTATTCCATCGTGGGACACGTTATGCCGGCCCGGCCCGATACCGGACGAAGTCGTCTCGGCGGACGATCTGCTGCAGATCATCTATACGAGCGGTACGGAATCTCGCCCCAAGGGCGCAATGCTCACGCATGGCGCGGTGTTGTGGCAATACCAATCTTGCGTCATCGATTGCGAATGGTCGGCGCGAACCGTAGCGCTCCATGCGCTACCAATGTTTCATTGCGCCCAGCTAGACGCGATGCTCGGGCCCGCGCTCCAGTCCGGCGCCACGAATATCATCACCGCTACGGCGTCGCCGGATAATCTCATTCCATTGCTTTCCCGATATAAAGTGACATCCTTCTTCTCGCCGCCGACCGTCTGGATCGGCATCCTGCGATCACCGCTCCTCGACGATGCCGATCTTTCCCAACTGGCGTGCGGCTATTATGGCGCATCGATAATGCCGGTGGAGATTCTGCGCGAGCTTGCCCGCCGGCTGCCTGCGCTGCGGTTATGGAACCTCTATGGGCAAACGGAGATCGCACCAGTCGCGACGGTCCTGTTTCCCCACGAACATGGCGACCGCGCCGGCTCCGCCGGACGCCCGACGCTTCATGTCTCCACCCGCATCGTCGATGATGCGATGCACGATGTTCCGGCTGGCGAGATCGGAGAAATCGTCCATCAATCGCCTCAACTCATGATTGGTTATTGGAACGATGCAAAGCGGACCGCAGAGGCTTTCGCGGGCGGATGGTTTCACAGCGGCGACCTCGGCGTCATGGACGCCGACGGCTATATCACCATCGTGGATCGCAAGAAGGACATGATCAAATCGGGCGGCGAGAACGTATCATCGCGCGAGGTTGAGGAAGTCCTTTATGGTCATCCGGGGATCGCGGAGGCCGCCGTCATCGGCATGCCCGATCCCCGTTGGATCGAGGCGGTTACCGCTGTGGTGGTCGCGCGACAGGGCCAGGCCATCACCGAAGCCGAAGTGATCGATTATTGCCGCACGCGGCTCGCTGGTTTCAAGCTACCCAAGCGGGTGGTCATCGCCGAGTCGTTGCCAAAGAACGCGAGCGGCAAGGTGCTGAAGCGAGAACTGCGCGCGCTGGTCTGATCCGTCAGTCGTCGTATCATGTCTGTGGAACATCACTCGCGCGTGCTCTACTCAACCGCAGCGGCGCGGCTTTGGCAGGTCGCCGCCAGTGCATGTCGTCGCCGCAATCTTTTCCGACGACAGGGCGGAGGCTGCCCGAACCGGCGGGGCTGGAGCCGTACTGATCTACCAGCGGTACAAAATGATCACCACGACCTGGCCGCGGATATAGCCGGGGCGGACGGATGCGCGATCATTTGCATGTTTAATCCTGTTGGCGGCGTCTATGCCGAGTCGGCATCACGGCTGCAAACCTCCTTCTGTTGAAAGGCGCGGAGTGCTGGACATAAGCCGGGAGAGGATACGATGCCCATATCCGGCATGTTCCGGCATCACATGCCGCAACCACGGACACTGCCGTCAAGGCGCCGGCGGATCGTCGCCTCGTGGGCAAGGTGATCGCCAGCGCGGCACGTAACCAATGATTCGCCTCGATATCATCGCCGCGCTACTTCAATCGACATGCGCAATGTCTATGGATAAGAACGGACGCACCGGACCATACGGATATAAACATAGTGGCACGCAAGGCATCAAAAACCAAGACTAACAAAACGGACGCGGTGTCAGAACGCTTCGCCTGGAAACGCGAGCTTGCTGATCATAATCTCACGGAAAAGCTTGGCCAACGCATCCGCGAACATCGCGAGAAACAGGGCTTGTCGTTGAATGGCGCCAGTGATCTGACCGGCGTGCCCGCCGCAACCCTGTCCCGAGTAGAAACGAACAAGATGTCGCCGACTTTCCCCACGCTGATAAAGCTTATGGCGGGATTGCGTCTATCGTGGGCGGAATTGATGGACGACCCGACGGACGGTTCGGGCTCCGACATAAGCATCGCCATGCCGCCTTCTGGCGACCCGACGGAAGTCCCCGGTTACGCTTATTATGCGCCGCACCTCTCGAGCCGACTAAACGACAGGATCCAGCCTGTGATCTTCGACATTCGCGCGGTTGACGTTGACAGCGCGGGCGGCTTGCGCGGGCACAAGGGCTACGAATTCTGTTACGTGCTTCGTGGTACTGTCATCATGCACGTCGAAGGCAGGGCGCCGGTCGAGTTGCCGGCTGGTGCCAGTGTCCTATTCAATTGCGAAACGCCGCACGCCTATGTCGCCAAGGCGCGTTCGCGCCCGCGAGTGCTGAACATCACCACGGTCGATCCGGTGTCGCAGGAGGACATGCAACCATTCGCGGCCCGGCTGGCGCAACGGCGGGATGCCGGGGATAACTGACAAAAGACCGGACGCTTTTTTCCGCGGCAGAACAGTTGATCCGACAACGCGGTTCGCCAGCTCCCACGACATAATGGTGTTCGTCGCTAACGACGGGAAAGAGGCAGGTGCGCGCGATTCGAAGGTCCGCAGCGACGGCCCACCACCAAATTGCGGATTTTTCCTTCCTATCTTCCATGGCGAAGCGAACCCTTCGCGTCCCAAACTCAAATCGCGGATCACGCCATAAGGCATATTATCGACACGTAAGCTGGCCACATAATTGATGATGCAGGCCTCTCCGATCGGGTACAATCAGCACAAGGCATCCAATGTCGCGTCGAACGCCTCGGCAAAAATCGCGACATGATCCTCTTCCCAGATCAACGGCGGCCGGATTTTCAGGACATTGCCATATGTACCGGTGCTGCTGATAAGGACTCGTCGATCGCGCATCCCGTTGACGATCGCCTGCGCCCTGGCCGAATCGGGGGTGCGCTTGGCGCGATCGGCAACGATTTCCACGCCCAAAAACAGGCCCGCTCCCCGAACGTCGCCGACTGCCTCATGACGGTCCATCGACGCGCGCAGCCGATCGGTGAATTGCGCCCCGATTGCGGTGGCGCCCGCCGCTAGTCCTTGCCGCTCGATGACGTCCAGGGTGGCCGCAGCGGCCGCGCAGGACACGGTGTTGCCACCGAACGTATTGAAGTAGCGCGTGTTCTCGCCGAAACTCGCAAGTAGGTCAGGACGCATAGCCGCCGCCGCGACCGGGTGACCGTTCGCCATCGGCTTTCCCATCGTCACGATGTCCGGCACCATATCGTGCCGCTGGAATCCCCACATCGTCATGCCGGTACGGGCAAAACCCGCCTGCACTTCGTCGGCGATGAACAGCCCCCCGGCCCGCTGCACAACCCGTGCTACTTCGGAGAGCAGGCCGGCTTCCGCGAATACCCCATCGCTGGAGAAAATAGTGTCGCAAACCATCGCAGCGACGCCATGCCCCGCCGCCTTCAGATCCGCGATCGCCTCCTCTGTTTCGCGCAGGAGAATCGCAGTCGCCTCTTTCCCAAGCCGATAACTGTCCGGAGCGGAGACGACGCGGACATAGGGTGGCTGCGCGCCTCCAAAGCCGAGCGACGGCGAAATTGCGGCAACCGCTTCCGTGATGCCGTGATACGCCAGCCGCGTGACGATTACGCCGCGGGCGCCGGTGCAATGGCGCGCCACGCGCAGGGCAAGGTCGTTGGCTTCACTGCCCGTGCAGGTGAACATGATGTTACCCAGATCATCGGGCATGGTCGCCAGGATCCGTTCGGCATAGTCAAGAATTTCTGCGCCGAGGTAGCGTGTATGGGTATTGAGGGTCGCTGCCTGCCGCGCGATCGCCGCGACCACATGGGGATGACAATGCCCCACTGACGCTACATTATTATAGGCGTCGAGATAGCGATATCCTTCCGCATCGAACAACCACGCTCCCTCGCCTCGCACGATATGGATCGGATGTTCGTAGAACAGGCGATAGGCCGGGCCTAGAAGCCCGCGCCGGCGCTCGATGAGGGCTTGGGTGCTGGCCTCGACTTCGATGGATCCGGAATAGGAATTCAGCATGCCGGACGTGTCACGCGTCATCTCTCACTCTTCCTTCAGATGCGGTGGAGGTCGCTTGTAGCGGCAGCAAGGAGGCGTGCGGCCGCCGGAACGTTCCGCAGGAGATAATCACGGTTCGCGGGCATTCGGGCAGACCGCCAGTGAGCGATCGCGGCAACCATCGCCGCTCTTGCACGCACCAGAACCGGCAGGATGCTTCGCTCTGTGGGAGTAAGATGGTACTCCGCCTCATAGCCGTCGATCGCGATGGCCAGAAGATCGCCGAAATCGCCTCGCGGATCCTGATACGCAACGGCGGTCGCCAGATCGCAGATCAGCGGCGCCTTCACCACGTCGCCAAAATCGATGATTCCCGTGACCCGAGCATTTGCATCCACCAATATGTTGGATGGATTGAAATCGTTGTGGAGAATCTGTTGTCGCAAGGTCGGCAGGATGGGCATGACTTCCGCCTCCCAGTCAGCCAATGCCTGAGCGGCAAGCCGACGCAGGTCCGCGTCGCCGATTTCTTCTACCATGGACAGAACCTGATCCGCTCGCGAAACATCCCACAACAGGTCGCGGACGGCCGCTTCATGATCGAAATTCGCCAGTGCCCGATCCAGCCGGGCAAGCTCCGCGAATATCCGGCCGCGATCGATCTCCTCGGTTTTCAGTGCGGCCAAGGGCCGGCCGGGCAGGAAAGTCATCGCAAGCGCCAGTTGGCCGGTATTCAGTAGCGTAACCAGCTGGCCGCTGGCGTTGCGACACAATCGCGGGACGGGAAGATCCGGTACGACGTCTCCCAGGTAGTCGAGCAAAGCGGCTTGCAAGTCGACGACGCGAGCTTCCCGCGCGGGAACGATCCGCAGAAGATAATCACTCCCACATGTCGCGGAGCGCATACGAAAGATCGCGTCCAATTCACTGGCAATCGGAATCGCCGTCGCATCTCCCGCAAAAGCCCACCGCCAGAGCGTCTCGGCCTCGCGCGGACTCACGACAGGCTTCGATGGCGATGAAACTGCCGTTCTGGAATCGTTTATACCCAAACTTTAAACAACCCTTCTTTACCGATCCGAATATTACTATTACGGATACGTAAGTCAACGGTGTGGAGATTTGACGCCGGGTCGCCTTCCCGATCAGCGCCGCGACATAAAAATAGCATTGACTCACGGAACCGCATTGGACACTTACCGATCCGTAATATATTCGATGGCCCTTCAACTCGACGACGAGACGGAAACGACAGCTATGCGGTTGGCTTGCGATACCGGTGGGACGTTCACCGATCTCATCGTGGAGGACGATGACGGCAACCTGGAAATGTTCAAGGCGTCGACTACTCCGGACGACCCTGTACGCGGCGTGCTCGACGCGGCCCGGCTGGCGGCAGAGGCGGCGGGTGTCGATCTCGCCGATTATCTCGCGAAAGCCGATGTATTCATTCACGGCACCACCCACGCAATCAACGCGGTCATCACCGGCCGCACCGCGCGAACGGCGCTGCTCACTACGCAGGGTCATCCTGACATTCTCGTCTTGCGTGAAGGCGGCCGGATGGAGCCGTTCAACTTTACCATCGCCTATCCCGAGCCTTACATCCCGCGCTCGCTAACCTTCGAGGTACCCGAACGAATCGGCGCCGACGGACGCGTTGTGACTCCATTGGACGAGGCGGCGGTCGTAGCGATCTGTGAGCATCTTCTTGCATTAAAGGTCGAGGCAGTGGCCGTCGCGCTGTTGTGGGCGGTGGCCAACACCGCCCATGAATTGCGAATCCGCGAACTTCTTGCCGAACACCTTCCTGGCGTGCCGGTAACCCTGTCCAGCACGCTCAATCCGACGATCCGCGAATTCCGCCGCGCCTCATCCGCCGCCATTGATGCCTCGCTGCGTCCGCTGATGGGCTCCTATCTCGGTTCGCTCACCGAAAGGTTGCGGTCGGTCGGGTTCAGGGGCCGATTGCTCGTTCTCACATCGCAGGGTGGCATGGTCGATGCGCACGAAGTCGCGCAGTCGCCGATCCGCGCAATCAATTCCGGGCCATCGCTGGCGCCGGTAGCCGGCAAATATTTTGGTGAACGCGCAATGCCCGGCGCAGATATCGTGGTCGCCGACACCGGTGGAACGACCTACGACGTCAGCCTGGTTCGCGGTGGGCGCATCCCCCTCACCCGAGACGCCTGGATCGGCCAGCCCTTTCGCGGCCACATGACCGGCTTTCCGTCGGTGGACGTGCAGAGCGTCGGTGCCGGCGGCGGAAGCATCGCTCACGTGGACAAAGGCGGTCTGCTGCGCGTCGGCCCGCAAAGCGCCGGCGCGGTTCCGGGACCGGTCTGCTATGGTCGTGGCGGCATCGAACCGACGCTAAGCGATGCATGTGTCGTACTTGGTTATCTCGACCCCGATTACTTTCTGGGGGGCAAGATGACATTAAGGATCGATTCCGCGCGTTGCGCGATCCAGCAGCGCATCGCCACGCCGCTCGGCATGAGCGTCGAGGACGCGGCATTGGCGATCGTCACTCTGGCTACCGAAAACATGGCACAGGCCATTGCCGACATTACGGTCAACCAAGGCATCGATCCCCGCAAGGCCATATTGATAGGTGGGGGAGGCGCTGCCGGCCTGAATTCCATTTTCATCGCACGGCGGATGAACATTCCGAGGCTGGTGATTCCGGAGGTCGGCGCGGCACTGAGCGCGGCCGGCGCGTTGATGTCCGAACTGGCAGCGGATTTTCGTGCGGTCGACTATATGGTGACATCGCGCTTCGACCGCGAACGCGCCAACGCCATCCTGCGTGACCTGCGCCAACGGAGCGAAGCTTTTTTGGCTGATACCGGAAGCAGCAGTTTCCACCCACAGATCCAGTTCGCGCTCGAGGCGCGCTACGAACAGCAGGTGTGGGAAATCGAGGTGCCCCTCACCTTCGACGTCTTCGAAGGACAGGATGACGTCGACGCGGTGGTTGAGGCGATGCACCGAACCCACGAAAGGATCTTTGCCTTCCGCGACGAACAATCGGCGGTGGAGATTATCGGCTGGTCGGCGCGGGCCAGCTGCCGGGTGCATGAACGGATGATCGGCCGGATGCACGTCCGTGCCGGCGACGAACAGCGGCCGGCCACCCGCCAAGCGTATTTCCCCGCCGTGGGCGCCTGCGAAACCAGAGTTGTATCTTTCCCGTTACTCGCAATCGGCGAAGTTCAACATGGGCCCGCGCTGATTGAATCACCCTTCACAACCGTGGTCGCCGATCCTGGTACAACCTTCTGGCGAACCGGGGACGGGAGCCTCGTGATCGATCTCTCCACCCAGGGAGCGGCAGCATGACCACCTTGCCCAACTCCGAGACATCGCCACTCGACGGCGCCCAGCTCGCCATCCTCAACAACCGGTTCGAAGGCGCCGCCCGCAAGATGGCGAACACGCTGCTTCGCGCAGGCAGATCCGGAGTGCTCAATCGCGCGCGAGATTTCTCGGCATGCATTGTCACTGCCGACCATCAGCTTCTTGCCGCGGCCGAGAGTCTGCCGATCCATGTCCTGTCTGGTCCCGACTTGATGGCGGCGTCAATGCAGCGATTTCATCCCCAACTGAAGCGCGGCGACGCCTTTCTACACAACTCGCCCTATCACGGCTGCTCGCATCCCGCGGATCATAGTATTCTGGTGCCGGTGATCGACGACGACGGGCGGCATCGCTTCACCGTCGTCGCCAAAGCTCATCAGGCCGACATCGGCAATTCGCTTCCCACAACCTATCACGGCACAGCGCGCGATGTGTACGAGGAAGGCGCGCTGATCTTTCCGGCCGTCAAGGTCCAGGAGAATTTCGAGACGATCGAAGATATCGTGCGCATGTGCGAGATGCGCATCCGTGTACCCGAGCAATGGAAAGGTGATTTCCTTGCCATGCTCGGCGCCGCGCGGATCGGAGAACAGGAACTCCTCGCTCTCGCCGCCGAGATCGGCTGGGATCAGCTTGATGCCTTCACGCACCGCTGGCTGGACTACAGCGAACAAGGGATGATGGACGCCATCCGGCAACTCCCTGCAGGCCGAATCAGCGCAACGAGCACGCACGATCATATTCCCGGTACGCCGGTCGAAGGCATCGTCATCAAGGCGATCGTCGAGGTGGACCCGGCGCAGGCGCGGATCGTGGTCGATCTCACGGAAAACAGCGACAGCTTGCCCTGCGGCCTTAACCTCAGCGAGGCATGTGCGCGTACCAGCGCGCTGATCGGAGTGTTCAACTCGATCGATCACTCGGTGCCAAAAAATGCCGGTGCGTTCCGGCGTGTCGAAGTACGGCTGCGCGAAGGCTGCGTCTGCGGTATCCCAGTTCATCCGACGAGTTGCTCGGCCGCGACGACCAACATTGCCGATCGTGTTTGCGCGGCTACCCAAGGCGCGATTGCCCAGATCGCCGACGGTTTCGGCATGGCCGAAGTCGGGGCCGGTCTGTCTCCGGCTAGCGGTGTCGTTTCGGGCCGCGATCCACGTACCGGCAAACCGTTTATCAACCAGCTTTTTCTGGGTGCGACCGGGGGGGCTGCCACTTCCGGTAACGATGCATGGCTCACCTACCTCCATGCCGGCAATGGGGGACTTTGCTTCATCGACAGCGTCGAGCTCGACGAGTTGTGCCAGCCGATTCTTGTCGAGAGCCGCCGTCTGGTGAAGGACACCGAAGGACCAGGCAGGCAGCGAGGCGCACCAAGCCTGGAAGTGGTCTTCGGCCCGGTCGATTGCACCATCGACGTCGCCTTCGTCAGCGATGGCTTGGTAAACGGTCCCACGGGCGTGCGCGGCGGCGGAACTGGCGGCGCCTCCAGCCAGTATCTCCGCAGGGCCGATGGCAGCCGTGTCGCCATCGATCAAGTTATGGTGCTGACCGTTCGTCCCGGCGAAGCGGTCGTATCCGTAACATGCGGCGGTGGCGGCTACGGCGATCCGAGGACGCGTGATCCGGCGAGTATCCGCCGCGACGTTCAGGAAGGATGGATCAGTGCGGAACGCGCCGCCGCCATCTACGGAGCACAATCGGTTTAGCGGAGTAAGAAAATGAAACTTCAGGGAAAAGTTGCGATTGTCACTGGCGGAAGCCAGGGTATCGGCGAGGCGATCGCCAAACGCCTCGCCAAGGATGGGGCGACCGTCGCCATCGTATACAGCCGCAACGATGCGGCGGCCGACAAGGTTGTGTCTGAAATCGTTGCAGCGGGAGGCAACGCGAAGGCGGTGCGTGGAAATTGCGCCGACGTTGCTGATATCCAGCGATTTGTGGAAGATGTCGGCGCCGAATTTGGTCGTATCGATATTCTGGTGAACAATGCCGGCACCTTTCGCACCGTGCCCGTGGCCGAAACTACCGAAGCGATCTGGGACGAACAGATCGATCTCAATCTCAAGGGCACCTTTTTCTGCGTTCAGGCGGTCTTGCCGTGGTATCGCAAGCAGGGCGGCGGCAAAGTTATCAACCTTTCGTCGATCGCTGGCGTCGATGCCTTTCCGAACTGCCCCGCCTATTGCGCATCAAAGGGTGGCGTGTCCTTGCTGACCAAGGCGCTCGCGTCTGAACTCGCACGAGAGAATATCAACGTGAACGCGATCGCGCCGGGCAACGTCGCCACACCGATAAACGCCCATCTGCGCGGTCCGGGCCACGAAGACTATATGGCTCAAATGAGCAACCGGACGCCGACCGGGCGTGCCTTCATGGACGCGAACGACATGGCCGGCGCCGCCGCCTTTCTGGCAAGCGACGATGCCAAGGGTGTTCATGGCCTTATCTTGCTCGTCGACGACGGCTGGTGCGCGTGATGCTCATTTGAGGTGACACGGTGAAAGTGCTCCACACCAAGCGTTAGTAATTCCGGCGGATTTTCCTTTTGGAAGGAGG
The DNA here is from genome assembly GCF_013344685.1 of Sphingomonas sp. CL5.1. Classification (NCBI taxonomy): domain Bacteria; kingdom Pseudomonadati; phylum Pseudomonadota; class Alphaproteobacteria; order Sphingomonadales; family Sphingomonadaceae; genus Sphingomonas; species Sphingomonas sp. CL5.1. Next base: position 2,004,080 of record NZ_CP050137.1, on the reverse strand, counting down.
GTTCGCACGGCGCACACCGATACTGTCGTAGAGCTGCCAATCAACTTCGCGCTGCCGCTCTTTATAAATGCCGCGATAAGCCAATGGGAACGGCAGGTCAGGCTCCATTCCTTCCAGCCCTTGGTCAGCGGCATCGATACTAGCGACATCGAACAACGCGGTCCGCACCGTTCCGTCCCTTCAGCGCGGCTGGGCACACCCGAATGTGTGGTCACGAAATCGCATTTTGAATAAAATGCCGGACGTAAGGATCGTGCTTGAACACACGCCGAGGCTCTTATCGCTACGAGCCTGGACACACGTCTCGGCCACCCGGCTATATATCAATCTCTGAGTATGCCCGCTCCGAGGCGCCTTTACTTGAGCACGGAAAATATTTCCCTCGTCCGTGAGCGGGCCCCTGTCACGATTTCAGTTATTCGGATGCGGCCGCGAGAGCAGCCAACAAGCGCCGTCTCCCGCTTTAGTTGGTATCGGACCCCAGTAATTGGCGGCACTTCACGGGCGATCCATTATACAGCATCGTCACCTTTACGCAGCCGCCACGCACCTCCCGTGCCAATCCCCCTTGTCAGAAGCGTTGCAGCTGACGGGCATTCTGCCAGTGGAGATCTTCCAGCGCACAATAGGCGAAATAGACCTCCGCGAAGGCAATCGCCCATACCAAATCCGAAACGACCCAGAAATTCAGCAGGATACTGCCCGCGCCGTCCGGATCTTGTGGAATGCCATCCCACAATGCAATCGCCAGAAGGGCCAGAGCGCAGAGCACCACGGCGAATGCGTGTCCTGCTGCGCCGCCTCGAAACAGGGCGATGCTCATGAGGATCAACGCAGCATCAAAGCCGAGGCCGAGAACGACCGAACCCATCGGAAGCGCCTCATGGATCGGCGCTACGGTCAGTACGAGCACCGCCACCAATGCCCCGCCCGCAAACAGCCCGGCCTCCAGGACGTGCGACGGTCTCCAGCCATTGAAGGCCTGAACCAGACCGATGATTCCGATTATTGGTATGCCCACGGTACGCGAAAAGGCGTCGCAGAAACTCGTGATGATGAAGGATGTCTGCCACCCGGTCAGAAAGTAGACGACCCCGTTAGTCGCCGAGATTGCCAGAATATACCATTCCAGTCCGAGCAGGAGGTTCTTCCGCTGGAGGAACTTCGTCCCAAAGAAAAAACCCGTGAAGGCCAGCGCGCCCAGCGCCAGCACGATAGCAACGGTCAGTTTCGTCATAGGTTGGCCCCCCGCGCGGTTTAGAGTTGCAGGTGTTCCTCAAGCGGCTTGGCATCCACACGCCACAGGAACCCTGGCAGTTCTCCCAGAAGCGACGGTGAATAGAGGCCCAGATAGCGTTGCACCCGTGCTGGATAGTGTCGCGCTTCTTCGAGGGGAATCGCGATGTGCCATGCCTCCTCCGATTTGAAAAAACCGAGCGACCAGGAGGTCGAGATCAGGCGGCGCGACCGGTTCGCCGTGGTGTTTGCGCCCCCGCCATGAACAAGCCGCCCAGTCAGCAACAGCGCATCACCGGCGCGCATTGTTGCCGGAACAGTTTGCGCGGGCTCCGCGCCGGCCTCGAAATCCTCCCATCGATGACTACCCGGCACCACTCGCGTCGCCCCGATCTCCTCCGTGATGTCGGTGAGCGCCAGCAACGTGTTCATGACCAGCTCCGGCCCTTCGCGGCTGAACGTTCCGAGCCTCTGATGAAATCCCGTGGCGTCGCGATGGAGCACCTGCGCCTTTTCGCCCGGGCAGATTTCAATCGCCTGGCTGGCATAGAGCGATGCGGTATCGGCGGGGCTGTCGAGGATCATCGCGACGTGCCGCGCAATCAATTCATTGTCGAGGAACTTCGCCCGATAGGTCGGGCTATACCGCACGCAATGCTGGAGTCTCTTGGTCTTGTATCCCTGGAACTCCGCGATCCAGTCCTCCGAAGCCGCCGCCCAATTGCCTTCCGGCATCGGCCCCATTTCAACGTCGAGTTCGGCATTCACCAGGGCGACGTCCTCGCGCGACAGGACGCCTTCCAGCACCACGGCACCGTCGCGGTCGAGGATCTCCGCGAGGAGTTGCGCTTCGGTGTCGATCGCGACCCGCTGCAGATCGCGCTCGATTGTCTCTCCAGCCACACTCAATCCCCTTCGGTCGACATAATTGAATAAAAATCTGCTCAATGCCCGAGAGGATCGCGATTTCAGCGAGACTCGCCCGACAAACGGCACTTTATTTGGATATTTATCTGTTTTATGCGTCATATGCAAGGCCCGTGCGTGCGCCCGGCTTACTTTCGTATCGGCTGGACAACGGGCGCGGCGCACCTTCTCGCTCCGAGCGCCGCGGGCATGCCCATTTCCTCGCTGACGGCGTCGGCGAGGTCGACGCGCTTTTCCTATTCGGCCCGCGATCGCTTGCAGCAGCGCGAGACGTTCGGCCCGGCAGGTCACCGCCCGGACTCGCGCCGGCCAGCGGGACCCTTGCGCATCCACATCATAGAAGACATGACATCGCGATGGTCGACAAAGTACAGCCCAAGCCGCCGCAGATCAGAAGGCCTCGGCAAAAACGCAGCCAAGAGAGGTTCGAAGCAATTCTCGACGCGGCGGAACGGGTTCTCGACCATCACGAGCCCGACAAGATCAGCATCTATACGATCGCCGACGAAGCCGCCATGTCGCCTCCGTCGATCTACCATTTTTTCCCCGACAGCCAGCACATCTTCATCGCGCTGGCGGAACGCTATTTCGCCGCATTCACGTCAGGCGCCTTCGGCGATTACGAGAGCAAACTCTATACAAATTGGCAGGAATGGATCGACCTGCGCTATGCGGCGTCGCGCGACTATTTCAACCGCAATACCGCGGCGAGAAAGATACTTCTCGGCGGTGCCGCGAGTTCCTGGACGATCCATTCGCGCGACTTCGACATCAACGAGCAAGTGGCGATCCGCTCACTCAAGGCGATGAGTCACGCCTTCTTCGTTCCCGAAATTCCCGGACTCGTCGACCGCATGGTGGAAACGATCGTTATCAACGACGCGCTGTGGGCGCTCGCCAACTATAAACACGGATTTATCACCGACGAGGCGGCGGAATATTCGCGCCGGGCGCGGGTTGCCCATATGCGCACCTATTTGCCTGAATATCTTCCGCTCAGGCCGCAGCTCACCACGGAATCGGCGGAGGAAAAGCCGGTAGAGTAACTCCATTCACCCGCGCCTCCCGTCTCACCGCGCGTCACCGGACCATTCGAAACTCCTGGCCGAACGCCGCCGGTGGCTTGACCGTGCCGCACTTCCATGACTAAATCGGATTAATATCTGATTTAGGAGGGAAGGCAGATGGCCTGGGCCAACATCAAGGCACGTGCGCTCCGGGAGCGCGCCCAACGCGTGATCCCCAACGGCATGTACGGGCATGAATCGACCCGGTTGCTGCCTGATGAATTCCCGCAGTTCTTCCATCGCGGCGAAGGAGCCCGGATGTGGGACGCCGACGGCAACAGCTACATCGACTATATCTGCGCCTTCGGCCCCAACCTGTTCGGCTACGGCCATGCATCGATCGACGAGGCCGCAGCCGCGCAGCAGCGGCTGGGCGACACGCTCACCGGCCCGTCGGAGATCATGGTCGATCTTGCCGAGGCCTTTGTCGGCCAGGTGTCGCATGCCGATTGGGCGATGTTCTGCAAGAACGGCTCCGACGCCACGACGATGGCAATGGTCGTCGCGCGCGCGCATCGCGGCCGCAAGACGATCCTGTGCGCGAAGGGCACCTATCACGGGACCGCCCCCTGGTGCACGCCCCGCCTCGCCGGCATCCTGCCCGAGGATCGCGCCCACATCGTTTATTACACCTACAATGACCCGGACAGCCTCGCCGACGCCTTCGCGAAACATGCCGGCGACGTCGCCGGCGTATTCGCCACGGCGTTCCGCCATGAGGTGTTCTACGATCAGCAGGAGCCGACGCTCGAATATGCGAGCACCGCGCGCCGGTTGTGCGACGAGCATGACGCGCTGCTGATCGTCGACGACGTGCGCGCCGGGTTCCGCATGGCGCGCGATTGCAGTTGGGAGCCGATCGGCGTCCGTCCCGATCTCAGCACCTGGGGCAAGTGCATCGCCAACGGCCATCCGATCTCGGCGCTCCTGGGATCGGACAAAGCCCGCGACGCGGCGTGCGCGATCTTCGCTACCGGCTCGTTCTGGTTCTCGGCAGCCCCGATGGCGGCGGCAATCGAAACGCTGAAGCAGATTCGCGAAACCGATTATCTCGAGCGGATCAACCAGATGGGGCAGCGGCTGCGCGACGGGTTGCAGCAACAGGCCGGCGCGCACGGCTTCGGACTGCGCCAGACCGGGCCTGTGGTGATGCCGCAGCTCCTGTTCGAGGACGATGCCGATTTCCGGGTGGGCTATGGCTGGGTTACGGAATGCCTGAAGCGCGGCGCCTATATTCATCCCTATCATAACCTGTTCCTGTCGGCGGCGCACAGCGAGGCGGATATCAACGCGACGCTCGAGATCACCGATCAAGCGTTCGAAGCGCTCAAGGCCAGGCGCGACAGGCTGGAGCCTCACCCCATCCTGATGCAGCTTCTAGCCGGCTGAGCGAACAGCGCCCGATCAACGATTGCGCCGTATTCAGGATATTTATTCTATTACATTTCGTTTCAGAGCGTCAAATCCTTGCGCGGGAATGTACGAGCACCACGCCACCCCGGTTTCATAGGATCGAAAAATATCTTTCATTTTCAAATATATGAGTTCTTTCTTGATGATATAGCAGGGCAGCTAATCACACGTTCATGCGTGCCGCCAGTTCCGGATTGACAGCGCGTATTTTTAAAATATTTATCGATTTATTAGATAGGCCCGATGCTGCGCAGCGCATTTGGAGGGATCATGTCCGAGATCGTGGCGATCACGATGCCCAAATGGGGCCTCACCATGACCGAAGGCACGGTCACGACGTGGTGGAAGAAGGCCGGGGACAGCTTTGTCGAAGGCGACGAACTCGTCGATATCGAGACCTCCAAGATCAACAACAACTATGATGCACCATTCGCCGGACGCCTGGCGAGAATCGTCGCCAGCGAAGGCGATACCGTGCCAGTCGGCGGCCTGATCGGCATTTCGGCGCCGGAAGAAACCGCCGCTGCGGAACTTGACGCATTCGCCGCGGATTTCAGCGCCCGTTTCGTCCCCGAGACGCAGGGCGAGGCTGCCGATACCGAAACGCCGCGGCAGACGGTGACCGTCGGCGACAAGGAATATCGTATCAATGTGATCGGCGACCTCGCCACAGGCGATGTCACCGTCCTGATCCACGGTTTCAGCGGCGACCTCGACAACTGGCTTTTCAATATCGAAGCGATCGCCAGCCTTGGTCCGGTGATCTCGCTTGATTTGCCCGGCCACGGAGCGTCGGACAAGCGGCTCCAGTCAGGCAGCCTCGCTGAACTGTCCGGCGCGGTCAAGCGCGTGCTCGACGCGCTTCATGTCGAGCGATGCGACATCGTCGGGCATTCGCTGGGCTGCGCGGTCGCGATGCGGATCGCGCTCGATCGGCCGGCGCTGGTTCGCTCGATCGTGTTGCTCGCGCCGGCCGGTCTTCCCGGACCCGCCGTCAACATGGCCTTCATCCACGGCGTGGTGGAGGCGCAGAACAGCCGGCAATTGTTGCCGGTCCTGCGCGATCTCTTTGCCGACCCGGATGCTGCCACGCGCGAGATGGCCGACGAGATGATGAAATACAAGCGTCTGGACGGTGTCGACGAAGCCCTTGCCAAGATCGCGGCCGGACTTGAGAGCGGCGACGAACTCGCCGCCCTGCAACCCGATCTCGGCCGGCTGCCCCGCACGACCGTGATCTACGGCCAACACGACAGGGTGACCGGCCTGCCGGACCTCACCGCGCTCCCGCCAGGCTGGCAGGTGGTCGCAGTCGATGCCGGACACATGCTGCACATGGAGCAGGTTGAGGAAATCAACATACTCGTCGTCGAGGCACTGACGGGAGCGGACGCATGAACCTGAGCAGGGAAGATCTCATTCGGGCGTTCCGGCTGATGCAGACGATCCGGGTTTTCGAGGAGCGGGTCGAAAAGGAGTTTGCCGCCGGCAATATCCCCGGCTTTTGCCACGTCTATCTCGGCCAGGAAGCGTCAGCAGTCGGCGTGTGTTTCGACCTCACCGACGAGGACTGGATCGGATCGACTCACCGCGGTCACGGTCATTGCATCGCGAAGGGCTGCGACGTGCGCGGCATGATGCTCGAGATCGCCGGCCGCGCAGGCGGTCTTTGCGGTGGCAAGGGCGGCTCGATGCATATTGCCGATCTCGACAAGGGAATGCTGGGCGCGAACGCCATCGTCGGCGGTTCGCCACCGCTCGCGGTCGGGGCGGCGCTCACCGAGAAAGCCAGGGGCAATGGCCGGGTGGCGGTGGCATTCAGCGGCGATGGCGCGTCGAACCAGGGCACCACGATGGAGGCGATGAACCTCTCGGTCGTGCTCAAGGTGCCGGCGATCTTCATATTCGAGAACAACGGCTACGGCGAGTTCACGGGATCGAGCTATGCGGTTGGCGCCGCCTCGATCGCGGAGCGCGCGCGCGCATTCGGCATGGAAGCCGAAACCGTCGACGGCTGCGATTTCTTCGCGGTCCAGCAGGCAATGAGCCGGGCGATCGAGCACGCGCGCGGCGGCAAGGGCCCCTACGCGCTGGAACTCGTTTCGCGTCGTTTCCTCGGCCACTTCGTCGGCGATCCGCAGAGCTATCGGTCGACCGACGAACTCGCGAGTGCGCGTGCGAACGATCCGATCGAACGGTTTCGCCGAAGCGTCACCGGGGCGAACCTCCTGTCGAACGAGCAGCTCGACGCGATCGATGCCGAAATCCGGGCGGAAGTCGATACCGCGGTCGCCGAAGCCCTCGTGGCTGACGTTCCGGACGTCGCCGCGCTCACCAAAGATGTCTACGTCAGCTACTGAAGGGCAAATCGATGTCCAAGAAATCCTATCGCCAGGCGATCAATGAGGCGCTTGCCCAGGAGATGCGCCGCGATCCCAAGGTGATCCTGATCGGAATCGACATCGCGGGCGGCCACGGCGGCAGCGGCGTCGAGGGCGATGCGGGCGGCGTGATGGGGGTGACGCGCGGACTCTACAAGGAGTTCGGGCCTGATCGGGTCATCGATACGCCGATCAGCGAAAGCGCGATCATGGGCGCCGCCGCCGGCGCCGCGCTTACGGGGTTGCGCCCCGTGGCCGAGCTGATGTTCGTCGACTTCCTCGGCGTATGCCTCGATCAGATTTACAATCAGGCGGCCAAATTCCGCTACATGTTCGGCGGCAAGGCGAGGACACCGATGGTCATGCGCACCATGATCGGCGCCGGACGCCGCGCGGCGGCGCAGCACAGCCAGACGCTCCATCCCTGGCTCACCGCGGTGCCGGGGCTCAAGGTGGTCATGCCCTCCAACGCCTATGACGCCAAGGGATTGCTGATCCAGGCGATCCGCGACGACGATCCCGTCATGTTCCTCGAATCGAAGCTCTTGTACGACGAGCAGATGGAGGTTCCGGACGAATCCTATCGCATCCCCTTTGGCGAAGCGCACATCCTCAGGAGCGGTAAGGACGTGACGATCGTCGCGCTCGGCGCGATGGTGCAGCGCGCCGCCGCAGCAGCCGAGTTGCTCGCCAGGGCCGGCGTGTCCGCCGAGGTGATCGATCCGCGCACCACCTCGCCGCTCGACGCGGAAACCATCCTCGAGAGTGTCGAGAAAACCGGCCGGCTCGTGGTGGTCGACGAGAGCCCGCCGCGTTGCTCGCTTGCCGCCGACATTGCATCGGTCGTCGCCGAGGAAGGTTTCGACTTCCTCAAGGCGCCGATCCGCAAGGTGACCGCCCCCCACACACCGGTTCCCTTCGCGCCAGTGCTCGAGGACGCCTATATCCCCTCGATCGAGGCGATCAAACAGGCGGCACTGAGCATCACCTCCCGCGCGAAGGCGATCGCGTGACGCATCGAACGGTCCGCTCGATGCCGAGGCTGCACCTCCCGGAAAATGCAACGTCATGCATCTGGTGAGCGGCGTTCGATCACCGCTGATACCTGAACGCCTGCGGCACGCACCGCATCGACAAAAGCGTCGGGGGCGAAGATCGCCTCGACCGGATGCAATCCTGATGCCGGTGCGGATTCTCCAAACCTTCCGACCAGGCGTTCGAGCGCCAGCGCGACAGTCAGCGCGGTAAGCCCGACCTTGTCGCGCCGCGCGGTCAGAAACCGGCGACGTTCGATCCGAATGCCGTGCGCATCCGCACCGACGACACGGATACTGATCTCATCGGCGGCACCTTCGCCGCGCAACAGGCTGAGCGACGGCGTAAACGCCTCGATAACGCGAACCGTGGCAGCGCCAGTCGCCGCCGTGAGCGACATGACGTCGGTCGATACGGCGATCTTTCCTTCAGCAATGGCGCCGTTCTCGCGCTCGAAATGCGCACTGGCCGCATCGCCCTGGACCCAGCGATAACATCCTGCCTCGCGTACCAATGTGCTGGGGCATGATAGCGAGATTCGCTCGAAATCGGCGATCGTCGCGGCGCCACTTGGAGCTTCCCCGCGATCGATGACGAGACCCACCTCAATCTCATCGACGCGCGCCAACCCCTGCGCGAGTGCAAGCGCCGCAATTGCCGGCGCTCCGGCGAACCAGTTGCTCGCCATCACGACCGGTGCATTCCGCGCCCTCAAACCATGAAAGAGATCCGCGCCGATCTCGAATGCGGCGCTGGAAACCGAGATGAGCGGAATACCGCGACGGACGGCGACGTCGGTCAAGCGCAATGTGTTGTCCTTGAGCAGCACAGCCACCGCCGAGAATTCGCCTGAAGGTATGGCTTCGCCGGACTGACGGTACGTGAAGCAATGGGCGGTTGCATTGCCGAGCTCGACGGCGAGCGCCTCGGCGCGCCCGATCGTCCGCCCCGCGATCGCCAGCGGCAGATCCGGCTGCCGACGCCGCAGCGTGCGTGCGAGCTCGGCGCCAAGCACGCCGTAGCCGCCCATGAGGAGAACAGGCCGGGTCATCTCAATTACTCTGCCGCGTCCCGCTACGCCAAAGCAGCGGCGCTGGCAGGGTTGAGGCGGGCCAGCAATTCATTGGGATCGCTCTGGATGCCATCGATCTCGATCCAGCCGAGCGATCGGCCCGAGGTCGACCAGCCCAGCAGACGCTGGACCTGTTCGGGAAACTCCGCGACGCGTTCCGGCGCCAGCGACAAGTATAGATTCTCCTCCTGGCGCACATTGGAGGCGTCGAGCGCGATGGTCAGGCCGGTGCGCAATTCGCCGCTCGTCCGGTTCTGGCCGCCGGCGTGGAACGTGCCGCCAAGGAACAGCAGGGCCGAGCCGGCCTTCATCTCCGTCGACACCACATCGCTCATCACGGGCGGCCGGTCATCGTCCCATTTATGGCTGCCGGGGATCACCAGCGTCCCGCCATTCTCCCTCGTGAAATCAGACAGCGCGATCATGATCTGGAGCCGCGCCTCGCGGCCATAGGAACGCGACCACATGAAGGCGCCGTCATCGCGATGGATCGGTTGCGCGCCTTCGCCCGGCCCGATCTGGATCACCTGGCCGACGCCGATCTGGACGTCGCACGAACTGGTCATCTGCTCATCGCCGCTCCACACCTTGCGCGGGACGCAGATGAAATGCTTCGCCGCTTCCAGAAATAGCGGATGGGTCACGATCCCGGCGCAATGCCGGGTATGGGCAAACAGGTTGGACAACCGCCGGGTGCGCTTGCCGAAGAAATCGTCCTTGCCCGTATCGACCGCGGCGACGAGGGGCAGCAGATCCTGCTTGAGCGCGGCAAGCGTCTCCTGCGAAATGAAATCCTCGACGATGACGCCGCCGTCGCGATCGATCACGGCAATCACATCGGCGAGCGCATCCGGGCGGTTCGCGATGCGGGTGAGTATCGTCATTTCCATTCTCCTCTATCCGGTTCGAGCGCTACGGGATGACAGGACAAGCCGCATGAAAGCCGCGAATATCGAAGGGCGCGCCAGACATTTGAGCATCGCAATGACATCGTCCCGCGAAAGATCGGTGGTCGCCTCATAGACCCCCATCCGGCAAACGATGACCGGCCGGCCGTCCTTCACCACGACGTCGTGCAACGCCATGTCGAGCTTCAGCGACGGTGCGCTGATCTTCATGCCCGCGCCATATATTGACGGATGCGCTCGGCCGCCGGGTCGACATATTCGTCGCCCAATACCAGCCCCTTGACCATCTTGCCGGTGATGCTGCCGTTGAGCAGCCCATCGCCGTTGAAGCCGATCTGCGAAATGACGTTGGGCAGATCGTCCAGCGGCTTGATGATCGGCATGAAATTGTCGGTCATATCGACCGGCCCGCCCCAGGCGGCGTCGATCCCGACACCGGCAAGCTGGGGGAAACGCCGCTGCATCTCGTCATAGATGCGCTGGAACTCGAGCGTATCCCGGTCGGCCGCGGCATCGACGCTCGACATATGGAAAAGGCCGTGGCTCGAGGCGCCGCCGCCCATCAGCAGGCGGTTCTTGTAGACGCGGGTATAGTAAAAGGTGAGCCCGGAATCCTCGACGAACTTGTAGTCACGGTAGCCGAGCGAATTGAACACGTCGTCGGGCAGCACCTCGGTCGCGATCACATGGGTGTGACGCGGCCAGATCATGCCGGAGAATTGATCGAGGAGCCGTGTATAGGCGTTGGTCGCGAGGACCGCCTTTTTCGCCTTCACCACGCCGCCTTCCGCAGTGGTGATCGTCACCCGGCTCCCGTCATCGGCAACCCCGGTAACCGCCGTCGCTTCATGGACGGCGATACCGAGCGCCTTCAACTGCGCGCCGAAGCCGCGCGCGAGCTTGAACGGCTGGACCGCGCGCCAGGCCGTGCGCACGATGCCGCCGAAGGTGTCGAAGGGAAGATCCATCGCCTGCCTGAACGCCGCGCGGTCGAGCAATATGTGCGGGGTGCCGCGCCGGGTCAGCAATTCGGATTCGCGCTGTTGCGCTTCCCAGCTTTCCTCGTCGAGCGACTGCATCAGCAGCGGCTCCTCGCGATACTCGCACTCGATCCCGCCCTCTGCGATGCGGCGCTCAAGCTCACCGCGCGCGCCCAGATACCATTGCTGTGCGAAGGCTTCTTCGGCGGGATCGATATCGGTCAGGAAAACGGTGCGCAACTCGCGCAGTCCCGGCACCACGGCGCCGAAATTGCGACCGCTCGGACCGAAGCCGACATATTCCTTTTCAAGAACCACCACCCGCGCATCGGGCCTGGCCTTCTTGATGTAATAGGCCGAAGACATGCCTGCGAAACCGGCGCCAATAATGACGACGTCCGCCTCGATCGATTGCGTTCCGAGCGGGTTCTGGGCGATTACGTCTTCGGTTGCCCAGAAGCTCGTCTTGTAAGGAAAGGTTTGGGTCACAAGCGATTGTCCATTATATTGGATTCGATGGCGTCACGCGGCGGCGTCTTCTCACCGAGCGAATACATCCTAAGCCTCTGCGTGGAGCAGATGGACGGGCGGTTCGCGCACGATGTCCTCGACGCCCGGCGCATCGCTCAATGCAGCGACCCCGGCGGCGCGAACCGCGACCAGCAAGAGCAAGGTCGCGATCACGATCAATCCGCCGCTCAGCAACACCAGCCCGTCATAACCGGCACGCGCGATGATCGCGCCTGCCGAGGAACCGATCAGGACGCCGGCGATCCCGACGGTGCCGGGGGCCACGACGAACAACCGGCCCGTCACGTCGATCTTGCGCGCCAGTGCATAATAAGGCGGTTGCGCGAACCCCCAGCCGAGCGCGAAAAGCTGCACACCGATCATGAAGGGAATGGTGCCGGGGCTGACGATCAGACCGTAGCCCGAGAGCAGCAGGGTGGTGCCGATCCACATATAGGTCCAACTCGAAAGCCGCGTTCCAAACCAGGCGACGACCCCAGCCGTCACGATCGTCGACAGCGCACTCAAGCTCACGACCGCGCCGATCTGCTGGGGCGAAACGCCGCGCGCCGTCCCGATCCGCTCCATGAAATACCAGAAGCCGAGGATGCCGCCTGCGAAGAAGGTACAGGCCAAAAGCGAGACGGCAGCGGGAATCGATGCGCGCGACACGAGTCCGGCGCTTCGCCGGTCGTCGCTCTCCTCGGCCCGCACTCGTCCGCGCGCGGGCAACCAGGGCAGCGCCAGCCAACCGACGCCGCTCAGGACGCTGAGCGCGACGAACATGCCGGTCACACCCCAGCCCGGAATTACCCAACCCGACATCGGCCATGCGGCGAATGCGGCAAGCATGGACTGGGCGATGATCGATGCGCCATAGGCGCGGTCGGGGTCATGATTGTCGCCAAGGCAGGCAAAGGCGGTTGCGCCGATGACGCCGGTGGCGAGACCCAGCCCGGTGAAGATCACGGCGATCCCGGCAAGTCCGGCGATGAATATTCCGGCAAGCGAGATCAGCACCGTTGCGGCCACGCCAAGCATCGCCGTCATGCGCCAGCTCCAGCGCCGCACCCACCAAGGGGCGGTCATCACCGAAATCGTGTTGGCGCCAATGAAAATCGCGCTGACCCGGCCGAGATCGCCATCATTGAGTCCACGACCATCGGCCAGCGCCCCCATGATGATGGGCTGAAGATTGACGACCAGCGCGGTGAGCCCGCTCAGCAGCGCCGCCGCGATCAACGCGGACAAGGCGTCGACCGCGTTGGCGTTATGGTTTGCCTGGCGCACGGCTGAGCACCTCTCCTGATCGCGGCTTCGCTTATACGATTCGATTTTTATCAGATTAAAATCGGTTTTCAACCGCGGATCGTGCGGTTCGGTCATCATCGCCGCATATTTTTCCGATTAAACTTCATTTTCCCGCGCGCGCGACGCAACGAAGTCCGATTCATTGAGCCGCAATGGCGCGCGCGGGCTCGATGACCCGCAGCGCGCGGGGATGGATATGGGCTGCCCGGATCAGCAGGCCGACGACGAGCGGCGGCAGGTAAAGGAGGCCGAGCAAGGCGAGAAAACCATTCGAACCGAAATGCTCCAGGCTCCAGCCCGTTATGCCGCCGCCAAGGGCGTAACCCAATTGGAGAGCGAAGTAGAAGCCGCCATAGGCCAGTGGAAATACCCGCTGCCCGAACTGCCGCTTGGTGAATGTGATCCACATCACTTCACCGGCGCCGAATCCGTAGCCCATCGAGATCGCCCCGATGATCGCGAATACGGGGTTCGGCGATTGCGACACGAAGTAGAGCGCAACCACGCCGACATAGATGCCGGCCGACACCAGCAATCCGCAGCACCAGCCCGGCAACCGATCGAGCACGACCCCGATCGAGGCGGAACCGATGAGCGATCCCGCAGCAGTCAGCCCAAGGATTGTGGCGGCGAGTTCGGCCGACAGCCCGGCGCCGCGCAGGAAGGTCGGCTGCTGCGCCTGCGTCCCGAGCGAGGTCATGCCGGCACCGACGATCGCCAGCATCATCGCGATCGCGACGAGCGGACTGATCGAACGCTGGTCAGCAGGAAATATCTCGCCGGAGGGCGATGCTTCGCCCGCGACATGGCCGGCACCCAAAGGATCGCCATCAAGCCCGACGCCGAGTTCGGCGGGCGAGGCGGCACCACGGGCCAGAAGGGCCGCGACCGCGGCGAGCAGCAGCACGATCGCCGCAATGAACAGCGCCGCGCTGCGCCATCCGAATGCCGCCACCAGCGCTTCGGTCAAGGGCGACATGATGAAACCTCCCGCCGATCCTCCGGCCCAGACCAGCGCGACAGCTGTCCCAAATCGCCGCGAGAACCAGCGTGCCACGACGATCGGCGCCGCCGACGCGGTCATAATCTTGCCGAACCCCATGAAGACGCGCAGCAGATAGAGCTGGGTGATACTGGAGATGTGACCGAGCAGCACCATGGCGATGGCCTGGATGCACAGACCCGTGATGATAAGACGCCAGGGCGGTACGCGTCTGGTCATCGGCCCGGCCAGGAGCGCGAGTGGCGCGACGAGATACATGGCCGAGATCAGCATGCCCGATTGCGTCGTGGTCCAGCCGAATTCGGCGGCCATTGGCGCGGTCAGGATGATGAACGAGAAGATGCTGACGCCGAACAGCGCCAGCGTGCACAGGAACAATGCCGCAACGACGCGCCAGCCGAAGTAAATGCCGCGTCCCGGCGCGCCGCCGCGCGCTTCCTCATTCCTCATCTCGCCCGCTCCACGTTCGCGGCCCCAAGGAACCCGAGCCTAATCAAAACACGATAGATGTCGAGTTAATTCGGCGCGATGGCGGACAATTCGAGCGTTTTTCGGCTATCATCGACATATTGAGTTGATTATTATCTGGTTTCTGAGCCAAGTTACGCTGGCCAGAATAGCCCCCCGGAGCAGGGGGCGTCATCCGTCAGGAAAGGAACCGTCTTGATGTCCGTCGACAGCGAAATCCAATATGCGCCCGCCCGGCTCGATCTCGCGGGCAAGGTGGCGCTGGTTACCGGCGGCACGCGCGGCATCGGCCGCGGGATCGTCCTGGCGATGGCCGCCGCCGGCGCGAAGGTGATCGTCTCGGGGCGCGACAGGTCCAATGCCGAAGACGTTGTCGCGGCCACGAGAAAGGTCGGCACCGAAGGCGACCTTGTCGTCTGCGACCTGTTCGACGACGATGCCGTCGATACCCTGATATCCGATACCGTCGCCTTGGCCGGCAAGCTCGACATCCTGGTCAACAATGCCGGGATCGATGCGGACGGGCCGATGATCGACTACGATCTCGAGACGTGGCGTCGCGTGATCCGCTTCGACCTCGAAGTGCCGATGCGCCTGTCGCAGCAGGCAGCCAGGCATTTCGTCGCCAACGGCGGCGGATCGATCGTCAACATCGCATCGGTGCTGAGTCAGGTCGCGGTGGCTGAGGCTGGCGCCTATACGCCCGCGAAGCACGGCGTCCTCGGCCTGACGCGGACGATGGCGCTCGAACTCGGCAAGCAGGGCGTGCGCGTCAATTGCGTCGCGCCGGGCCTCATCCAGACCGACATGACCAACAATCTGTGGGGAAGCGAAGCCGGCATGGCCTATGCCAGGGACCGCATCCCCTGCGGCCGGATCGGTCAACCTCGCGACATCGGCGGCGCGGTCGTGTTCCTCGCCTCGGAGGCCGCCGATTTCATCCACGGTCAGGTCATTGTGGTCGACGGCGGTTCGCTCGCCACCTGATCCGGGCGGGAAAGGGCGTGCCGCCTGGCACATAAGACGGAGGGGCTCCGGCGGATCACCGCCGGAGCTCCTCCCCTTGTTCGTAGCCGCGAAAATGGGCCGCGTGGGCCGCGTGCCGCATCGACCGATTCAGGCGACCGCCAGATCCGCATAGTCGATCGCGAAGCTCAGCTTCGGATCATAATGCGCTTCCCAATAGTCTTCCCAGATCTGTCGCGTGATGGGCCCGATCTCGCCGTTACCCACCGGCGCGCCGTCAAGCTGGGTGAGCGGCATCACGCCGCCTGCCGTCGTGCAGATGAACAGCTCGTCCGCCTCGTAGAGCTCCTCGACGCGAACGAAGTCGAGTTCGGCCCGCACCTGACGCGCGCGCGCTACTTCAAGCACCGTCTTGCGCGTGACGCCTTCCAGAACACCGCGCAATGGCGTCCGCAGAGCGCCGTTCTTTATCACGCAGATATTGTAGCCACCACCTTCGGTGATGTTGCCGTCACCGTCGGGAAGAAGCGCATAGACGGCACCGCGATCCATCGCCTCCATCCAGCCGCGGCAGAAATCGCCCCATTGCAGGTTCTTGATCGTCGGATCCATCGCGCCCGGCGGCGTGCGCCGCACGGTACGCGTGACGACGGCCGCGCCGCCGGTCATCTGGACTTCCGGCGGCATCGCCCAGACATAGGGCATGACCATGAGATAGAGCGTGTTCTCATAGCTTTGATATTCGCGAATGAATTTCAGACCGCGCGTCACGATGAGCTCGACATAGGCATCGCGGATGCCGCTCCTGGCAACCATGTCGACGAGCGTCTTGCGCACGGCGTCGCGCGCCATCGGCATCTTGAACCGCATCTTCTCGCAGCTCGCCTCCAGCCGCTCCAGATGGTCGTCGAGCCGGAAGAACCGCCCGTCCCAGACGGCCGGCACGTCATAGGTCAGGTCGCTGCGCAGGAATCCCTGGTCGAGGATCGGAATGCGCGCCTCATGGAGTGGCGCATACTCGCCGCCGATCCAGGCGATGCCCTCCGCATAAAGGTTGCCGCTCTTCTCGAGCAGTTCCCGACGCTGCTTGTGCGCGCCGAGCACGGCTTCCATCGAAAAATCAGTCATGAAACACCTATCCCTGCTTGGATTGACGATGATCGCCGCCACTCGGCCGCCGGAAATGCAGGGCGGAAAATTCGCTTTCCGCCCCGGCAATCACCATCGGAAGGTCAGCTCGAGCCCGACCTCGCGCGGCCGCCCCACGGTGTCGTAAAGGTCGATCGGCGCGTATGACGTGATGCGGGTGTTCACCGCATAGACGACGCGCTTGTCTAAGATATTGTGGGCATAAGCAGCGATCGTCGCGTGCCCGATATCGTAGCCCAAATAGCCGTTGAACAACCAATAGGACGGAATGGTCGGGTTACGGGCGCCAGTGGTCGGCAGCACCTGCTGCGTCGAACTCTTATAATTGCCATTGAGGGTCGCAACGATCTTGTCATCCCCGCGGCCGACGGGTTGTTCGTAGTTCAGCGTAAAAGTGCCGCTATGCTTCGGCGCCGAGGGAAGCGTATCTCCCTTTGTCCCGGAAATGGCGCACGCAATGTCTCCATCGGGACTTGGCCGGCCGCTGCCGTCGCCGGACGGGATGCAGAAGTTTTTGGTGAGTTTGGCGTCGGTGTAGGAATAGCCGATCGTGAAATCGAGTGCGTGCGTGAGCTTGCCCGACACCTCGAACTCGACGCCCTTGCTCTCGGCTTCGGCGGCGTTGAAGACGGCGGGCCAGAAATTGACCGCGGTGAAGCCGCCGATCTGGGGATTGTGCCACTTGCCGAGGAAGACGTCCGCCGAATAGCGGAAACCGTGCGGGAGCCGCCCCTTCGCGCCGAGTTCGAAATTGTCGACCGAGTCCGGCTTGTAGGTGCGCAGCGCGATGGGCTCACGCAACGGGCCGGTCAGGGTGAAGGAGTTCGCTCCACCACGCCGGAACCCCTGCGAGAAGGTGAAATAGGCGCGCTGGTCCGGCAGGAACTCATATTGCGTATTGAACTTGAATTTCTGCGAACTGAACTTGGCGCTGCTATTGCCCTTCTCGTCGATACCGAAGACGGGGCTGAGATTTTCCGCGTTACGCGCGAATGTCTGCTTGAACACGCGGATACCGCCGGTGACGTCCCAGCGATCGTTCACATGCCACGTGACCTCGCCGAAGACCGCCTTGTCGGTGAACACGTTGTCGCCGGAGTTCTGCCAGATCTGATCGTTGGGCAGCGTCGGCCCGCCCGGGATGACACCGGGCAGCGCATTGTAGGCGGTCTGGCCGGGATCGAACGAGACCCACTGCGAGAAGCTCCGCTCCCTCTGGTAGAAACCGCCGAAGATATAGTCGATCGGCCCGCCGCCATTCGAGACGACCCGCACTTCCTGCGTGAAGACATTGCTGCGATCGTCGAACCGCTGGAGACTGGTGAACTGGGGATAGGCCGGGGTTCCGGTGTAATAAGGCAAATAGCCCGGCGGAAGCCCCAGCGTTCCCCAGGTTCCGTCATAATAAGTCTCGCCACGCGTGCGGAACCAGCTCGATGTGGATGAGACCGTGGCGAAGCCGACATCGTAGCTGGCGTCGAGCGTGATCATGTCGGACTTGCGCACAAATGGCTGGAGGGCGCGCATGACGACTTCGTAATCACCCGTGGCAGGATAGGTGACGGACGGCGCGAGCGGGTCGGTCCCGCCATGGTAATCCGGCGTGTCCATGTTCGGGCCGTAGCCGTTGATCCGCGAGCGGTTGTACGCGAGCGTCACGTCGAAGGCGTCGGTCGGCTTCCAGCGCGCGGCGACGCGCACGGCCGTGGTCTTCGACCAGTTGATATCCTTCTTGTTATAGAGCGCCGCCGGGCTGGTCGTCGGCGAGGACGGGTCCGTCAGGACAGGCACGCCGCGAACGGGATCGCCCTGCCGCCGGAAGATGCCGAGCTGGTCGATATAGCCGCCGTCATATTCATGCGACACGCTGGCGCGGATCGCGAAGGTGCTGCCGATCGGAATATTGACGATGGCGCTGCCGCTATAATCCTTGTCGGTGGAATGCTGGATGAGACCACCCGTCGCCTGGACCTGACCCTCGAACTTGCCCAGTTTCGGCGCGGTCGGGATCAGGCGGATCGCCCCGCCGAGCGATCCGGCGCCGTAGAGCGTCCCCTGCGGGCCGCGCAGCACTTCCACGCGCTCGATATCCTCGACCTGGAAGAAGTTGGCGTAGGGCGCGTTGCCGAGATAGGTCGAAACTGAATTTTGCTCGAGCGTCACGCCGAGACGGCTGGAGTTCGACGCGTTGAGCCCGCGCATGATCTGGCGCTGCGCGCCGAGGAACTGGTTGCCGCTCGACGTCACGACAAGATTGGGGATCTGCCGCGACAGATCCTCGATCGATGTCGCGCCGGTACGCTGCACCTGCTCGGAACTGACCGCCGTGATATTGTACGGGATCTTGCTGACGTCTTCGCCGCGCCGGTTGGCCGTGACCACGATGTCACCACGCTCGGGTTGCGGCGCCTCCGATTGCGCCGCCGTCGCAGCAGCCGGGGCGGCGCTAGCCTGAGCCACTTCCTGGGCCGATGCCGGCGCCGCCGCGACGACCGCCGACCCGCTCAGCATGGTCGCCCCGAGAAGCCGGTAAACCGTCAATTTTCGCATTTGCCTCATGCCTTCGTCCCTCCCCGGATGTGGACGCGATGCGAGGGACAGTCCCCCGCCGCGGTTGTTGCCACCTGCGCCGATCCGAATTCTGTTTTCGATTCGTAACCGGATAATTGTCGCATTTTTCAGGAACGCCGGCCCGAAGTCAATAGAAATCGATTTTATCGCCCGGCCGCGCCCATGAGGGGCAGAACTCACGATTCCCGCCGAAAATGCGCGCCGGCGCCCTGCGGTGCGCGCGGCGACACGCCATTTTCTTCCTGCGCGATCGGCAACGAAATGCCGATTTGAGTTGACAATTTCGGCGTGGAAGGTTGACATCCCCTCCCCTCGGATCACCGCGCATTTCACCGGATTTGTTCCTTGCCGGCCTTCGGCGGGAAAGATCGAACGCGAAGATGACGCACGAATGGGGCTGGGAAAGACAATCATCATGGCGTCGCACGACATTCGGGAACGCAGCACCCAGCCCGATCCGCGGTTGCTCGAGGCGGTTCGATTGCTGCGCGCCGGCAGAACGGAACCGGCGCTCTCCCTGTTGTCCGCGGTCGCCGCTCGCGCATCGGCCGTCGGCCCCGCCCACGCGCTGCAACTCGAAGCATTGATCGCGCGCGGCAAGCGGGCCGAAGCCGCGAGCGCGCTCGACGCGGCATGTACCCTGCCATTGACCGACGCGGAGGCCGCCGACGCGCTGGCTTTCTTCGCCCGCCAGCTCGATCGCCACGAATTGTCGAGGCGTTTCTATCAGCGATCGGTGGAACTGGCGCCGCGCAACCCGACGTACTGGTACAATCTGGCGACGAGCGAGCGCGCGCTCGGGCATCTCGATCTCGCGCGCGATGCGTGCGCGCGATCGCTCGCGCTCGACGGCAATCTGCGCCCGGCCTTGCTGCTGCGATCGGAGATATCGCGCGCGACCGCCTCCGCCAACCATGTCGACGAGTTGCGCCAGCGGCTCCGCGTCGCGGGGGCCGGTGGCGAGGCAATGTTCCTTCACTACGCGCTCGGCAAGGAACTGCATGAGCTAGGCGAATATGACGACGCCTTCGCGGCGTTCGCGCAAGGAGCCGCCGCGCGGCGTCGCAACCTCGATTACGACGTTGCGCACGACGAAACCAAGCTTCGCCGGATCGCGGAGAGCTATCCCGAGGCTGATGCGGCTCCGCCCGCCGCACCGGTCGGCCGGCATATCTTCATCATCGGCCTTCCCCGCTCGGGCACCACGCTGACCGAACGAATCCTGGGCGGCCTCGATCATGTCCGTTCCAACAACGAGACCGACAATTTCTCGACAGCGCTGTTGCGCGCTTCCCCGGCCACCGGCGGGGATGTCTTCGCCCGCGCCGCGCGCGCCGATTCCGGTCTTGTGGCGAAGGAATATGAAGCGCTCGCTAATCCCGACGCGTTCACCGGCAGCATCATCGAAAAGCTTCCGTTCAACTACCTTTACGTCGGGGCGATCCTGAAAGCGTTCCCGACCGCGCCGATTATCTGGGTGCGGCGCAATCCGATCGACAGCTGCTTCGCGATGTTCCGCACGCTGTTCGCCGCGGCTTATCCGTTCAGCTACGATCTGGACGAGCTTGCACGCTATTACGCCGCCTATGAACGGCTGAGGCTGCATTGGGTCTCGCTATATGGCGACCGCCTGACGTTCATCGACTATGAGGATCTGGTGGCCGGACCGGACCGGATCGCGCCGTCGCTCGCGTCGCGCTGCGGGCTGGCGTGGTCGCCCCGGGCGCTCGATATCGCGAGCAACCGGAGCGCGTCGCTGACGGCGAGCGCGGCGCAGGTGAGGCACGGCATCTATTCGACATCGTCAGGGATCTGGAGGCGATATCGCCAGCATCTCGCGCCGCTTGTCGCCAGGCTCGACGAGCTTGGCATCGCACACGGCTGAGCCGTGGCGCGCTCTTGCCTTGGCAAACCGAATAAAGATCGATTATCCTGATCGACAGGGAGATCGTCGGAAAGACGCGCGCGTCGCTGACGGTGATCGAGAACAGGACGGGGGTGTTATCGTGCCGGAACCGAAGCGCAAGCAAAGCCCGGGGCCACGCACGCCGTCGCGCGGCCGCGGCCTGCGCCGCCATGCGGCGTTGCTCGACGCGACCGAAATCCTGCTCGCCAGCCACGGCCCCGAAGAGATCGGCCTTTATCAGATCGCCGAGCAGGCCAATGTCCCGCCGCCATCGGTCTATCATTTCTTTCCGTCGAAGGAGGCCGCGTTCGAGGCGCTCGCCAGGCGCCTCACCACCCAATTGCTCGAAGTCCATCACCGCCCGATCGACGCGAGGCGGATCACCAACTGGCCGGACCTCTTTCGGATCGACATCGACCGGGCGCGCGCATTCTATAACAGCAGTCCGCCGGCGCTGAAGATATTCTACGGCGGCTCCGGCGGGGTCGACGCCCAGGCGATCGACCGGATCACGGCCGACGCGATCACCGCCAACAGCTATGACCGCCTCAACATGATCTTCCATGTGCCGTATCTGAGCGACCGCCAGCGGATGTTCCAGATCCGGTTGGCGATCCTCGACGCCATCTGGACGATGTCGGTTCGTTCGCACGGCCGGATCGCCGACGAGGAGCATGAAGAAGCCTTCCGGGCCTGCATTGCCTATAGCCGCCTCTCGCTGCCCGACTATCTCGAGCCACGGCCCCTGCTCACCGAAGCGGCCCGGCGGGGGCAGCAGCTGCTGCTGCCGTTTGACGGCGAATTCCAGGTAATCGGGACCTGAGGCGCGAAGCTGCCGGTGACGGCGCCCCTCGCGGTCCGGTCGAGCAGGGCTGCTATTTTCTCATCGGCCGGCCGGACAGCTTTCGAGTCTGGCCCGGATCATCGGGGGAATTTCAGCCGACTTGCCGGTGGCAAGATCGACATGGACGTAGTGCAGCACGATCACCGCGCTCGCCATCGCCGTGCCCGCCGGCCGCAATTCGACCTCGAATGCGATGCTCGACCGGCCAATCCGATCGATCCGCATCCACCCTTCGACCGCATCGTCGAGCCGCAGCGGCTGCCGATACTGGACGTTGGCCTGTACGACGTGCATCTCGAATGAATCCGGCCCCAAAATCGGCACGTCGGCGGCGCGCATGAATTCGGTAAGCACGATGTCGGCATATTCGAGATAGCGCGAGTTGAAGACGACCGCCTGCGCATCGACTTCGGCGAAGCGGACGCGGAATGAATGAAAATGGGCGAACTCCGCTGTCATTGTGTCCCCTTCCCGTCCCTAGATGCGCTGCGCCGCCCGGCAACCAGCGGTCATCGGTCAGGGCTGTCCTTGATGATGATGTAAAGCAATTTGCAGGGCTGCCCGGCCCTGAAGATGACCTTGTCGCCCTTGGGCATCCAGAAGCAGTCCCCCACGACGAGGCGGTTGGACGTGCCGCGTCCGTCTATGTTGATCTCCCCTTCGAGAATGTAGAGTATCTCGTCGAGGTTGACCTCCGCCTCGACCTCGCCGGGCGTGAATTCCGAGACGCCGAGCATGATACCGGCCGGATCCTCGCGCGTGAGCAGCCGGTTGAGCACGGAAGGACCGATCCCGACCTTCTCGCCGCCGGTGAGTTTGATCGTCTGCGCAAGCTCGGTCATGCCCGGTCTCCCAACACTGCCATTCACGGAACGCCCGTAACCGCGGCTTCGGGCGCGAACGTCTTGACGGCGGCCGAAATGTCCTGGTCGCCATAGCCCATGGATTGCGCGCTGCGTGTCACATCGCAGACCGCATCGAAGATCGGGATCGAGGCGCCACGCGCCTGCATCGCCTCAGCCAGATATTCGAACGCGCTCGCGTGCACGTCGAGCCGCGCCTGATCGCCCGCGAAATTCCCGCTCTCGAACCGGCGCACCGCGTCTTCGAGGGCATCGGAGATGAAGAAGCGCGAGGCGTCCAATACCCGCCGCGCCGTCTCCGGAATGCTCATGCCGAAATGATGGCTCGCCCCAACCGCTTCATAGAAGACGACCATCGACGCGAACAATTGCGCGTGAAGCGTGGTCGAAAAAGCGAAAGCCTCGTCCCACGGAAGGAACAGGGTGTGCCCGGCCAGTATCTTGAGCAATTCGCCATGCCGCTCGAAAGCGTCGCGGTCGCCGGTGTGGATGCAATAGCTCCGGGGATGTCCGACGTTGCGGGGATACGCGACGATCACCCCCTTTAGATATTGCCCGCCCGCCGCGTTCACGCGCGCATGAAGCGCCAGGCTCTCCTCCTTCGAGTTCGTCGTATAATTGACGATCGTGCAGTTGGAGAGCGCGCGGGACACGCCAACCGCGTCGAATATCGCGCGCACCGCCTCGTCGTTGAGCAGCACGAGAACCGCGACCGGGCTTGCCGCGAGCGCGGCTTCGGCGGATTCGCAAAGATGCGCGCCGGCGGCAACGAGCGTCTCGGCCTTGTCGGCGGATCGGTTCCATATCGCGACGCGCTTGCCTTGGCGGAGAAACGCCTGCGCCATGATCGTTCCCATGGCGCCGAGGCCGAGCACGGACACGTCAAAGCCTGAGCGGCCGGGATTCTCGTCGCGCAAGATGCTCTCCCTTTTTGCCACGTTCGCTGCCCCCGACACGCGGATATTATCGATCAATATTGGTTTTCCGGGATATGCGCGACAAGCCCGTCGAGCGTCCCGTCGATCCTGATCTGGCAGGCGAGCCGGGAATTCGCCTCGATGCCCTCGGCGATATCGAGCATATCCTCCTCCATCTGGCTCCTGCTGCCCGTTTTGGGCAGCCACAGCGGGTCGATATAGACATGACAGGTCGCGCACGCGCAGGCGCCGCCGCAATCGGCATCGATTCCCGGCACGCCATTGCTCTTGGCCGCCTCCATGATCGAAATCCCGTCTTCGGCCTCGACTTCATGGGAGGTTCCGTCGTGTTCCACAAAAATGATCCTGGTCATCGCTATCACCATGCCCGATTTGACGGGCATGCCTCTCGCTGGAGTCCGCTCGACCATTTCAAGCGGATATATATCCGGTTTATGCTTCCGTCCAGTACCGCTGGTGCGGGCCGAAAAATTTATCCGACATTGCCGGATGCCAGCCGGCGGCCCAGCACCATGAACGCGGTGAGGCCGATCGCCGCCGCGCCGGCGAACAGCGCGTAGAGCGGCGCGAAGCCGGTGCCCCCCG
Source organism: Sphingomonas sp. CL5.1 (assembly GCF_013344685.1). NCBI lineage: Bacteria > Pseudomonadati > Pseudomonadota > Alphaproteobacteria > Sphingomonadales > Sphingomonadaceae > Sphingomonas > Sphingomonas sp. CL5.1. The sequence goes on along the minus strand of NZ_CP050137.1, from coordinate 1,979,947 downwards.
CCAGCAGCGATCCGGCCAGCAGCGGCCCGGTCGCGCCGCCGACGGCGAGCGCCGCGGGCATCAATACCGCCACCTTGCCGCGACCGTCGGACGAGGCGATCATCCCCATCTGATAGGCCATCGGGAAGTTCCACAGGCCAACCGCCAGGACGACGCCGGCGAGATAGGCGCCGGGGCCATGCCCCAGTTGCAGCGCGGCGACCCCAGAAATGGCGAGCAGCATGCCGATGGCGAGCGGCCTCGCGCGGCCGAATTTGTCCCCGATGAACACCGCCGCCAGACTCGCGACGCCGCCGACGATCAGGCTGGTGGTCAATACCCCGTCAACCGTCCGCGCGCCTACGCCAAGCGTCGGCGCCACTTCCGAAACGAACGCCCAGAGCGCGGACAGGCCCATGAAGGAGACGAACAATCCGGCCAGACCAAGCCAGGACGGCCAGTCGCTCAGGAGGGGCGATGGTCCACCGCCGCGCCGCACCATGGCAAAGCGCTTTTCGGGCGGCACCAGCGCGCGGCGGGCGGGAAATCCCGGCATCCCCGATGCGACGGCGACGCCGACCAGGCACGCGAGCGTCATCATCCCGCCGGAAAAGCCCCAGCGTGCGATGACGAATGAGGTCAGGGTGAAGAGCCCCGCCACCGCGAGCGCCACCTCGCCGGCGAGTTTGGCGCCAAATGCCTGATCCGGCTTGTGGTTCTCCGAAACCACGGCGATGCAGACCGTATAGAGCACGCCCAGGCCGATGCCGGCCAGGACGAGCGCCGTCAGCAGCGCATGGAAGGAGCCGGCGAGCGCGCCACCCGCAAGGCTCGCAATCGACAGGATGGCGCCGCCACCGATCGCCTTGCGCCAGTCGAACCGATCGATCCACAGGTTCGAGGTGGTCGCGACCAGCGCGAAGCCCGCCAGATAGCTGGAGCCGACCGCGCCGATCTGGTTTTGGTCGAGCCCGAATCGCGATGCGGCGGTGGCGAGCAGGGTCGGCATCAGGTTGAACAGCAACGCCCCAGCCGCCGACACCGCCGTGGCGGAGGCCAGAACCCTTACGGGCTGCCGATAGACCACCGGCCGTTCGGGCGCGCGGCGTTCCTCCGGCGCCCCGGCGCGGGCGGCCAACGTGCTGGAGGCGGGGATGCGAACCGGGAGGCTGCGATAGCCCTTGACGAACGGCGTCGCCGGACGCTCCGGCTCCCCCACGACTTCGATCACGGGATAGCGCTTCAGTATCTCCTCCCACACGATGCGCAATTGCATCTCCGCAAGGCGGTTGCCGACGCAGCGATGGATGCCGAAGCCGAACGACATGTGCTGGCGCGGCCGCTCGCGATCGATGATGTAGCTGTCGGGGTTCTCGATGACCGTCTTGTCGCGGTTGCCCGAGACATACCACATGATCACCTTGTCGCCCTTGGCGATGCGCTTGCCGCCGAGTTCCGTGTCGCGCGTCGCCGTCCGCCGCATGTGCGCGAGCGGCGTCTGCCAGCGGATCGTCTCGGAAACCATCGACGGGATCAGCTCGGGATGGTCGCGCAGCTTCTGATACTGATCCGGGTTCTGGTTCAGCGCCAGGACGCTCCCCGTCATCGAGTTCCGCGTGGTATCGTTGCCGCCGACGATCAGGAGGACGATGTTCCCCAGATATTCCTTCGGCGTCATGTTCCGCGTCGCCTCGCCATGCGCCAGCATCGAAACGAGGTCCGACCCCGGATCCGCATTGATCCGCTCGTTCCACAGCCTGACGAAATATTCGAGGCACTCCATCAGCGCCGCGTTCTGTTCCTCGACGGTCTCCACCAGCGCGCCGGGGGCGGGCAAGGTCGTCGCGACATCGGACCAATAGGTCAGCTTGTAGCGGTCCTCGAAGGGGAAATCGAACAGGGTCGCCAACATCTGCGTCGTCAGTTCGATCGAGACGCGCTCCACCCAGTCGAACGTCTCGCCGATGGGCAGGTCGTCGAGAATCTTCGCGGCGCGCGAACGGATGAGCGCTTCCATGTTCGCGAGATTCTTCGGGCCGACGATCGGGGCGACGGTCTTTCGCTGATGATCGTGCTTTGGTGGGTCCATCGCGATGAACATCGGCAATGAATCCTTCGGATCGTCATCGAGGATCGTGATCCCGCCGAGGCCGATATCGGACGAGAAAACGTCATGGTTGGTGTCCACCGCCATGATGTCGTTGAATTTTGTCACCGACCAGTAAGGGCCGAACTGGCTGTTGGCGCAGAAATGGACCGGGTCCTCCGCGCGCAGGCGCTCGAAATACGGCCAGTGACTGTCGGTCCGCCAAAGCTCCGGATCACTAACGTCGATGTCTTCAAGAGCGATTGTCGCGGCAGACTGGCGCGCGCGAACGGCAGAGGCGTTCTGTGCCATCGATGATGCTCTCCTTGGCAGGCCGGGTTCAGGCGCGATCCTGCGTTTAGGTCATACGACCTAGGCGGTGGTTAGGACGATAGACCTAGACTGTCAACCCGGTTTTGAGCTAGAGGTGCGACATGAAGATGGACGACACGGCGGCAATCAGTTCGCGGGCACCCGAGGCGGCGGACTCGAGGCCGCGTGCTTCGACCCCGGAGACGGGTGGCGAGGGGACCGTTACCGAGCGGATTCTCGACAGCGCCGAGTCCGTGCTGCGGACGCATGGCTACGCCGGCTTCTCCACGCGACGCGTCGCGATGGAGGCATCGATCGCGCTGGGGAATCTCACCTATCATTTCCCCACCAAATCCAGGCTGGTCCAGGCGCTAATAGACCGGCTGATGAAGCGATATCTGGAGCGTTTCGAGGACGTTCTCCAGACGCCGGGACAAGGCTTGGAGTCTTTGGTGAAGTGGCTTCTCGGGGAGGCCGCGACAGAGGAGGCGACCTGGCTGTTCCGGGAGCTATGGGCGATGGCGCGACACGATGAAATCGTAAGCGACGCGCTCGACGACTTCTATGACGAACTGATGGATAGAGTCGCTGTAAAGCTGGAAGCCACCTATCCTGCCGCCAATCCGGGCGATATTCGCGATCTCGTCCAGTTCATCGCGGTGATATCGGAAGGCACCGCTGTCTTATACGGGACCCGGCGAAACAGGGTCACGCCGCATCACAGGATCGTCGATCTCGTTATCCGCCTCACTGGCGAGATTTTACCCGCAATGGGTTAGGGAATGCGCACCCGGCGCAGGACTCGTTACCCGGAGCCAGAAGATGACGGTGGCGGCGAGCGCGATGGCCGGGAAGAAGGCGGCGGTGGGACAGAGGTCGTCGCGGCATCGGACCCGCCTCGCCTGCCACGCGGCGCGCGTGAAGGGGCGCGACTTCGACTTCACCCGGTTCGCCCCATGATCGCCTCTTCCGCTCACCCCGCATAGCGCGCTTCGAGCAGGTCGATCTCGCGGACCATTTTGCGGGCGGCCTCGCTGCCGATCTCGCGATTCTGGACGCGCCTGAAGACCTCAGCGCGCTCGGCGCGGAGCGCCACCAGGCGCAACTCGCGCTCGATCCGCTCAAGCTGCCTCGCGGACTCCCGCTCGCCCGCATCCGAACGGCGCACTTCGATCCGCTGGCGATAGGCGTCCATGATCCGCGAGGCCGCCGCGACATAGACGTCGGCGTCGGCGCGCCCCTCCGCCATCTCATGCTCCGCGCGCTCGACCGCGGCGATCGCCGCTTCCGCCGCCGCGATCCGCGTCGCATCCTCCTCGGCGAGATGCGACGGCTCCGGCGGCAATTTCAGGTCGCGCAGCAGCGGCGGCAGCCCCAGGCTCGCCACCACCAGCGACACGATAATCACCCCCATCGCGAGGAAGATGGCAAGCTCGCGCGCGGGAAAGGGCGCGCCGTCGCCCATCACCAGCGGAAGCGTCATCACGCCGGCGAGCGTGATCGCCCCGCGCACGCCGGCGAACGACATGGCGGCGACGATCCGCCAGTTCGGCGATCGCTTCCACTCGCCGGCGCGAAACAGCGTCAGGCGGAAGGAAAGCCAGACCCAGAGGAAGCGCAAGGCCGCCAGGCCGAGATTGATCGCGACGACATAGACCCCGAGCCACCATATCTCCCGATGGCCGGTCAGGCGCACGATGCCCGCCGCGCCGGCAAGGATGCCGGGGAGCTGCTCGCCGAGAAGCACGAAGATGATGCCGTTCGCGACGAACTGGATCGTGTCCCACACGGTGTTGCGCCTGATGCGTGTGGTGGCGGCGACCTCGCCGGTCGTCTCCACGAAGCCCATCGTCAGGCCGGCGGCGACCGCGGCGAGGATGCCCGAGCAATGGAGATGCTCGGCGATCAGGTACGAGCCGAAGGGGATAAGCAGCGAGATGAGGATCTGCGCGCCGCCGTCCTCGCCATAGTGGCGCGAGACCCAGCTCTTGGCGCGCGACACGAGCCAGGTGACGCCCATGCCCACCGCGATCCCGCCAAGCGCCACCCACAGGAAATTGAGCGCCGCATCATGGACCGAGAACGCGCCGGTCAGCGCGGCCGCCACCGCGAAGCGCAGGCAGACAAGGCCCGAGGCGTCATTGAGCAGCGATTCGCCCTCCAGGATGTGCATCATCCTCTTGGGGATCGGCACGCGCTGCGCGATCGCCGACACCGCGATCGGATCGGTCGGCGAAACGACCGCCGCCAGCGCGAACGCAACCGCGAGCGGCATCGCCGGGATCATCCAATGGATCAGGAATCCCATGCCGACGACCGTGAACACGACGAGGCCGAGCGCCAGTTCCAGCACGGTCTTGCCGTCCTTGAACAGCTCCTCGCGCGGGATGCGCCAGCCGTCGAGGAACAGCAGCGGCGGCAGGAACAGCAGGAAGAAGATTTCCGGATCGAGCGTGACGCGCCAGTCGGCCATGAGACCGATCACGGCGCCGAGCGCGATCTGGAAAAGCGGCCGGGGCAGCGGGATGGGAAAGACGCGGGAAACGATACCGCTCACGACGACGGCAAGGAGCAGGACGAGAACGATCGTGACGGTTTCCAAGGCATGGTCCTGATTTGCGGGACGGAGCCTTTGTCACCATCCGCCCTTTGCGGGTCAACCGGTCACATCCGGGATCAGGCCATCGCGCGCGGCGGCTCAATGACTGTTACGCGCGTCAGGTTCCCGGAAGGCATATCCAAACGGCCGCCCGCGGCGAGCGCCCGCTTCCGCATCGTTTCACGCCGGCATCGGTCGCGCGAAAGTGCGGACAGGCCCCAGGCGTGCTCGGCGCGCCGGCGTTGCGACGTCCGCCACCGGCGCCCCGATAACGATCATAAGAAACAGGCGGCTCGCCGAAGCGGGCCGCCTTTCCAATTTTGTCGCGGTTGAACGCCTGACCTTAGGCGGGCGTGTACCGAACAGCCGTCCGCCGCCGCCGGAAACGCAATCCCGCACCGATCATGCCGAAGCCGAAGATCATCATCGCCCAGCTCGCTGGCTCGGGCACACCGGCGACCGTACCCGTGTTGAGCCGCGCAGCATAGATGGCCGAAATGTCACTGGCGCTGAGCGCCCGGTTGTAAACCGCAACTTCGTCGATCGAGCCGTCAAATTCGCGACCGCCGAACGCGGAACTGTAGCCGATCGTGAACGGGCTGCTCTTGTCCGCTCCATTCACAACGCCGGTATAGCCAGCCCCCAGCGCGCCGTCCCAATAGATGTCGCGGAAGGAGTTGCTGCCGAGCGTCGAATCATAGGTCGCCGCGATCAGATGCCATTGCCCGACCAGGGTCGTCGGGTCCGCCGTGAACGCGGTATTCTCGCCTCCGCCCGTGTAGAACCGCAACGCGTTGTCGGTTTCGAACTGAAGATCGAAGTCATTGCCGCCCTGCGATTCCCCCGCGACGTACTGGAAGGTTCCAGTGGTGCCAGGCAGCGCCGCGAGGTTGACCCAGGCCAATATCGTGCCCATTCCGGGAACGCCGCCCGACAGGCTCGTGGAGATCATGCCGGGGTTGCCGTTATTGACGCCGTCGAACACCGCTCCGGTGTTGCCGGGATCGGAGGCGAGCGGCGCGCCGGCGCCCGTCGCAACACTGCCCTGATAGGTGGTATTATAACTACCGTTGGTCGATCCGGCCGCGGGGTCCGTCAGCCGGAAATATGCCTCCGGGTTGGTCGCCTGGACCGCCTGCTGATAAGTCTGCGCGGCCGCCGGCGTCACCGCCAACGCCAACATGCCGAAAGCCACCGCTCCCACCGTAGCGCGCAATTGTACACTGATCTTCATCGTTCGATCCTTTGCCACTGAACCGACCCATCGCTTAAGGATTCGTCAACCAGTCCGGCACCTGACAAGTCCGGGCATGGAACGGACATTTTCGTTATACCCGTTTGAAAGTGGGACATTTGAGTTACCGGGAGGCGGGCGTACCAACGTCGCGCGATATGGTAAGGTGCAAGCCTCGGGCGGTGCTGAGGCTTTTCCTTGCAGGGCGCGGAGACGCGGGATGGAAAAATGGACAGGCTGAACGGCTGGAAGACGATCGCAGCCTATCTGCGGCGCGATGAGCGCACGGCGCGGCGATGGGCGGCGGAAAGCGGCATGCCGGTATACCGGATGCCGGGGCCGGGGCGTGGTTCGGTATATGCGGTAGCGGAAGAAATCGACGCCTGGATCGAAGCTGATCGCGCACAGGCGGCCTGTAGCGCCCGGCCCATTTCCACGACCATCGCACCCGTCGGACCACCGGTCGTCACGGTCACTCCCCTGGCCTGGTGGCGCCGACGGCGGACGACGCGCACCCTGATCGCTTCGGGCGCGTTGCTCGCGGCGATCGGCGCGCTGACGCTTCACTATTCCTCGTCCCGAACGCCTCCAGGCAACGCGATTTCCGACGATCCGGTGGCAAGGACATTGTTTCTTCAGGCAAGCTATGACTGGAACTTGCGCTCGCCGGTGAGTCTAACCCGCGCGGTGCGGGAATATGGCGCCACCATCGCGCGCGATCCCCGCATGCCCGCCGCCTATATCGGCCTGGCGAACAGCTATCTGCTGTTACGCGAATATGGCACGATGCCCGATGCCGATGCCTACATGCGCGCGCAAGCCGCGGCGCGGGCGGCGGTCGCACTCGCCCCCTCCTCGGCCGACGCGCATCGCGCGCTCGCCTTCATCGCCTTCTGGTGGCGGGAGGATCGTGCAACCGCGCGTCGCGAATTCGCCCGCGCGCTCGAACTCAAGCCGGACGATCCGCTGACGCACCATTGGTTTGCGACCGCGTTGCTCGCAAACGGCGAATCGGGTGCCGCGCTGCGCGAGATCGAACGAGCCCGCGAACTCGATCCCGAGGCCACAGCGATCCTCGCCGACGAAGGGCTGATCCAATATGCCGCCGGCTATCGCGCCGAAGGCATTACGGACCTGCGCGATCTGGCGCGCGAACAGACGGACGCGATCAGCCCGCATCGCTGGCTTGCCGAAATCGCGCTGTCCGAAGGCAGGATGGCCGATTTCCTGCGGGAATCGGTCATCACCGCGCGGCTTCGTTCGGACGCCGGCTGGCTGTCTCAAGCAAGGCGATTGGAAGCCTCGGGCCTGTCGCCTGAGTCGATCAAGGAGATCATGCTACGGAATGCCGAGCAATCCGGGGCGGGATGGTTTCAGATCGCGCGGCTGGCGGCATTGGCGGGCGATCGGACCAAGGCCAAGGACGCTATCCAACGCGCCTGTGAAACCCACGAACCGGCCGCGATCAGCGCGGGGTCCGACCTTCTGCTCGCGCGCGTGTTAAGCAAAAATGACATCGAAACGGCCTGCGGTCGGGCGGCGCCACTTATCTGATCTTGCCGTGTCCGCAGGCGGGGCATTGGGGGAGCTAGTCGGTGCGCTGCCGGTGCGCGACACGGGCAAACTCGCAGACCGGACAAACTACCAGCAAGGATTCGGCCATGCGGCTTTCTCCTTTGGAGTGCGCCGCCCAATCGTTTACCCGTATGATGTAACCGTGTAAGGGACAAGGTTCGAAGCTTGTGCCCTGCAGGAGTGAGGAATTTGGGTTTGAGCGCTGACGAGAAGGCCGTGTGTTCCCCTGTCCAGATCGGCGACGCCGCGCCTAACTTCCGGGCGCGCACGACGATGGGCGACATGAGCCTGTCCGACTATCGCGGGCGCTGGGTAGTGCTGTTTTCACATCCCGCGGACTTCACGCCGGTCTGCACCAGCGAGTTCGTCGCGCTCTCCCACGCGAGCGATCGGTTCAAGGCGTTGAATTGCGATCTCGTCGCGATCTCCGTCGACAGCCTCTACGCCCATCTGGGCTGGATACGCGCGATCCACGAGCATTTCGGCGTCACCGTCAGCTTCCCGATCGTCGAAGATCCCTCGATGGTGATCGGCCGCGCCTACGGGATGCTCGCCGAGAACGCGCCCGATGCCGCGACGCTGCGCGCGACCTTCTTCATCGACCCTGACGGCATCGTTCGCGCTAGGCTTTGCTATCCGGCCACGATCGGGCGCTCGGTCGAGGAGTTGCTGCGCGTCGTCGCCGCCCTGCAAAGGGTCGACAGCGACAATGTGATGACGCCGGAAGGCTGGCGGCCGGGCGACGACGTGCTGCTGCCGCCCTATCAGGACCAGGACGGAGCGCTCGATGCGGCGGGCGATAGCTGCTGGTTTCATCGCACACGCCCCGACAAGCCTGACGGGGCGCGAAAGTGACGGGCCCCACCGATACCCAGGTCGAGCAGATCATCGACGCCCTGAAGGCGGTCGCCCATGACGTGCGCCTGACGCTGCTGCGCACGTTGCTCGAAAAGGGCGAGAAGTCGGTGAGCGAGCTCGGCGCGCTGACCGGGATCGGCCAACCGGGCTTGTCGCAACAGCTCGGCATCCTGCGAAAGGCGGGGCTTGTGCAGACGCGTCAGGATGCCAAGCTCGTCTTCTACAGCCTCGTGCCGGAGGCGTTGCGCGGCGCGGCCGAACTGCTCTGCGCCCTGGCGGGGATCACGTCACGGGAAGCCCAGCCGGGAACCAGGCCCGCCCATTCGCGCGCGCGGGGATCGGCGGCGACGTTCGCGAAGATATTGTGACCCGCGCGTCATTGATTGGCAGCGGGACCGGCCCGTCACGCCCCGAACGCGACCGTGCGGCCTTCGCCGGCGAGCGCCAGCAGCGCCCCGCGATGACTCACCACGACAAGGCCGCTTCCGGTTTCGCGTAGCCAGTTGTCGAGCCGGCGCCCAAGCCGCGCTTCCGTCACCGTGTCCAGTCCCTCGCTCGGCTCGTCGAGCAATAGCCATGGCTTTCCGGCAAGCAGCGCACGGGCGAGCGACAGGCGCTTGCGCTGCCCGCCCGACAATCGCGCGCCGCCATCGCCGACCCATTGATCGAGCCCATGCGGCATGGCGCGGACGTCGTCGGCCAGGCAGGCCGTCTCCAGCGCCGTCCAAAGCTCGTCGTCGGTGAGCCCGGAGCGCGCCACGCGCAGATTGTCGCGCACCGTGCCGGACAGGAGCGGCGCATCCTGCGGCAACAGGGCGAAGGCGGCGCGGACCGCATCCGGCGGCAGCCGGGCCAGCGGCTGACCGTCGAGACGAATATCCCGATCGCCGTCGGCGGGACGGATGCCGGCAAGCGTTTCGAGCAGACGCGTCTTGCCGCTGCCGGATCGTCCGGCGATCGCCAGACGCTCACCCGCCGCGAGCCGGACATGCAGCCCCTCGAAATCAATGGCGATCGTCCGCGCGGCCGGAATGGATGTGCCTTCGTTTCGGACAGATATGGAAGGCTGGCCCGCCACCCCCTCCAGCCGGGACAAGGCCGCCGAAACCAGCGCGCCGCGGGCAACTCCCCGTACATGGCCGGAAAGCGCCTCGATCGCTCCCGCCGCCGCGAGCACGGCGAGGACCGTCAATGGCAGGGCCGCCTGGGAGAGGATCGGTATCGCGCCCATGGCGATGCCTCCGCCCATAACCAGGCCCGCGCCGATAATCGCCTCGCCGCGCGCGAAGCGCAGCCGCGCCGTGTCGAGCGCGGCCGTCTCGACGGCAAGACTTCGCTCGATCGCCGGAGCGAGGCCATAGGCAAGGATCTCGGGCGAGGCGCTGGCATAATCCACCATGCCCGCTTTCAGCCGCGCCGACGCCGCCGCCATGTCGGTCGCGGCGACCGCGAGCAGTCGTGGCGTTGCCAGATGCGCCCACAGGACAAGTCCCGCGAGCACCACCAGCAATGCCAGGCTCGCCAAAGGGCTGGCGAGCCACGTCAGGCAAAAGCCGATGGCGGCGCCAGCAAGCGCGGCGGGCAACGCCGGCTTCCGGATCAGGCTGTCCTCGAGCGCGTCTATGTCCTGCACAAGCCGGGTCACGGCATCACCCGCCGATACCGCCCGCACGTCGCGCGCGGCCATGACGCGGTCGAACAGGCGCGCGCGGACTGTGGCGAGCGCCATCAGCGCCGCGCGGTGGCCATGGAGCCGTTCGCCATAGCGCGAAGCGGTGCGGACGATGGCAAGCAGCCGGATCGTCGCGCTCGGCACGAGATAGTTGAAACCCTGCACCGCGAGCGTGCCACCCAGGCCGGCGAGCGCGGCGCCGGTGATGAACCATCCCGACAGGCCCAGCAGCAAGACCGCCGCGATCGTCGCGACGGCGGCAAGGAGGCTCGCGATCCTGAAGGTTCGCCGCTCCGGCCCGATCGCCCCGGCCAGCAGCCGGTCCATATCCGCGCGGCTCATGCCAGCGCCATCTCGCGGTCGGCGGTCGCGGCCAGTTCGGCGCTGTGCGTCGCCATGAGGACCGTGCGGCCTTTTCCCGCCGCCGCCAATATCCCGGCGATGTCGGCCGCCGATCGCGCATCCAGATCCGCCGTCGGCTCGTCGAGCAGCCAAAGCGGCGCGTCCTTCAACAGCACGCGCGCTATTCCCACCCTGCGCCGTTCGCCCCCGGAAAGGCCGGAGCCGCGATGGTCGAGCGGCAGGGCCAATCCCTGTCGCCGCGCCTCGATCATCGGTCCAAGGCCGGCGCGACGCGCTGCGGCTTCAATTGTCGCGTCATCGGCTTCGGGGCGGGCGAGACGAATATTATCGGCCAGCGTGCCGGGCACGAACGCCACCGATTGCCCCGCCCAGCCTATATGCCCGCAAAGCGCCGTCTCGGCCGCGTCGAGGCCGTCGACCAATATCCGCCCCGCGCCGATGGGGGCCAGCCCCAGCAACGCATGGAGCAGGCTCGATTTGCCGATGCCGGTGCTCCCACGGAGGGCGAGGCTGGTGCCTGCGGCGACGTCCAGCGTGAACGGGCCGATCGCGGTCTCGCCATAGTCGATGACCACGCCCTCGAAGCGCAGCGCGGGCGGCCCCGCGATCGCCGCTTTCGGCGCGGGCCGCGCAGCGGGCGCGAGGGCTTCGAGACGTTCGACCGCGGCCTCCCCCACCTGCTTGTCATGGTAGGCCGCCGCAAGGCGGCGCATCGGCAGATAGAATTCCGGCGCGAGGACGAGGACGAACAAGGCTTGGCCGAGCGTCGGCTTCTCGGGCACCGGAAAGGGCAGGATGCCGAGCAGGTTGAAGCCGCAATAAAGCGCGACCAGGGCAATGGACAACGCCGCGAAGAACTCGATGATCGCGCTCGACACGAAGGCGACCTTCAGCACGTCGATCGTGCGCGCCGCGACCTCGCGCGTGGCATCGCCCAGGTGACGGCCGATACGCTCCTGCGCGCCGAAGCCCACGATCACGGGAAGCGCGCGCACCCTGTCGACGAACAGGCCCGACAGGCGGCTGAGCGCGTCGAGCTGGCGCGCGGCGGCGCGCGCCGCCGCGGTTCCCGCGAGCGCCATGCCCAGCGCGAAGGGAACCAGCGTCGCCAGCATGATCCCACCGGCGATCCAGCTTCCGAAGCCGGCCGCGATCGCGATGAGCAAAGGGGACAGGATCGCCGCGCGGCGCAGCGGCAGGAACCGGGCATGGAATCCGCCTAGGTCCTCGATCCGGTCGACGGCATCGGCCACCGCCTCGCCCAGCATCCGCCGTTCGCCCGGCGCGGCGACGAGGACGCGCGGGAACACCCGCTGCCGCCAGCTCGTTTTGGCGCGCACGGCAGCAACCTCCCCGGCATTGGTCGCGCCGATCTGCATCAACGCGCGAAGCACGGCGGCGGCCGCCAATCCGCCGATGGCGAGCATGAGATCGTGCCGGTCGCCACGCCCCGCGGACGCGACCGCGCCGGCCAGGGCCGCCGCCGCCACGATGGCGGCGCCGCTGTCCGCGACCCAGAAAAATGACGCGCCATGCTTGTCAAAGCGGTTGCTCATATACTCAGTTACCAGTAATGGCTAATTATAATCTTTCAACCGACTCACGACGAGGATGCTCGCCCGGGGCCGGAATGCAAGGAGTGCCGCCATGGACATGGCCGTGATCGAACTCTCGCGCCTCCAGTTCGCCCTCACCGCGCTCTATCACTTCCTGTTCGTGCCGCTCACGCTCGGCCTCTCCTTCATGCTGGTCATCATGGAGAGCATCTATGTCATGACGGGGCGCGAGATCTGGCGCACCGTCACCCGCTTCTGGGGCAAGCTGTTCGGCATCAACTTCGTGCTGGGCGTGGCCACCGGCATCACGATGGAGTTCCAGTTCGGCACCAACTGGTCCTACTATTCCCATTATGTCGGCGACATCTTCGGCGCGCCGCTCGCCATCGAAGGATTGATGGCCTTCTTCCTGGAGGCGACGTTCGTCGGCCTGATGTTCTTCGGCTGGGACAAATTGTCCCGGCAGGCGCATCTGTTCACCACCTTCATGGTCGCATTGGGATCGAACCTGTCGGCGCTGTGGATTCTCGTCGCGAACGGCTGGATGCAGCATCCGGCGGGCGCGCGGTTCAATCCGGCGACGATGCGCATGGAAGTCTCGGACTTCATGGCGGTGCTGTTCAATCCGGTCGCGCAGGCGAAGTTCGTGCATACGGTGAGCGCGGGCTATGTCTGCGCCTCGGTCTTCGTGCTCGGCGTGTCTTCCTGGTATCTGCTCCGGGGGAAGTGGGTGGCGCTCGCGCGGCGCAGCTTCACCGTCGCGGCCGCCTTCGGCCTCGCCTCCTCGCTGTCGGTCGTCGTGCTGGGCGACGAGAGCGGCTATGCGCTGACCGACAACCAGAAGATGAAGCTCGCCGCGCTGGAGGCCATGTGGCACACCGAGCCGGCGCCGGCCGGGATCGCGATCTTCGGCGTCCCGAGCCTGAAGGGCCGCGAAACCAGCTATGAGGTGAAGATTCCCTATGTGCTGGGGCTGATCGCCACGCGCAGCCTGACCGGGCAGGTCTCCGGCATCTACGAGCTGGTCGCCAAGGCGCAGGAGCGGATCGAGAACGGCATCCAGGCCTATGACGCGGTGGAGCGGCTGAAGACGAACCGCGACGACATGGCCGCGCGCGAGCAGTTCGAGCGCAGCAAGGGCGATCTCGGCTATGCGCTGCTCCTGAAGCGCTTCGTCGCCGATCCGCGCAACGCGACGCCGGAGCAGATTGGGCAAGCGGCATGGTCCACCGTGCCCAACGTGCCGGTGATGTTCTGGGTGTTCCGCGTCATGGCCGGGCTGGGCTTCTTCTTCATCGCCTTTTTCGGCGCGGCTTTCTGGATGGCCTCCGTCCAGCGTTTCGGGAGCGATCACGGCGTCTGGCGCTTCCTGATGCGGGCCGCCGTGTGGATCATCCCGTTGCCGTGGATCGCGATCGAGTTCGGCTGGATCCTGGCGGAGATCGGCCGCCAGCCTTGGGCGATCGACGGCGTGCTGCCGACCTTCCTCGCCGCCTCCAGCCTGACGGTGGCGCAGCTCTGGACCACGATCGTCGGCTTCACCGTGATCTACGGCGCGCTGGCGGTGATCGAGGTGCGCCTGATGCTGGCGGCGATCCGCAAGGGGCCGGACGCGAATCGCGCGCCGCCCGAGGCCGCCCCGGCAACCGTCGGCGGCTATGCCCCCATTCCCGCCGAATAAGGAGAACAGGTCATGGCTCCTCCCATCGACTATGAAACGCTCCGGCTGATCTGGTGGCTGCTGATGGGCGTCCTGCTGATCGGCTTCACCCTGACGGACGGCTTCGATCTCGGCACCGCGGCGCTCCTCCCCTTCGTGGCGAAGACCGATGCCGAGCGCCGCCTCGTCATCAACTCGATCGGCGCGACGTGGGAGGGCAACCAGGTGTGGTTCATCCTCGGCGGCGGCGCGATCTTCGCGGCATGGCCGTTCGTCTATGCGGTCAGCTTCTCCGGCTTCTACCTAGCGATGTTCCTCGTCCTCGCCGCGCTGATCCTGCGGCCGGTCGGCTTCAAATACCGGTCGAAGAAGCCCGATGCCGCATGGCGGACGCGCTGGGACTGGGCGCTGTTCATCGGCGGCTTCGTGCCCGCGCTGGTGTTCGGCGTCGCGGTCGGCAATGTCCTGACCGGCATCCCCTTCCGCCTCGATAGCGACCTGCGCTCCTTCTACGAGGGGAGCCTGCTGGGCCTGTTCCACCCCTTCTCGCTGGTCGCCGGCCTGCTCTCGGTCGCGATGATCGTGCTGCACGGCGCGAGCTGGCTCGCGATCAAGGTCGAGCGCGGCGTCGTGCATGACCGCGCCCGCGCCTTCGGCCAGGTCGCGGCGGCGGCGTCGATCGTGCTGTTCGCGCTCGGCGGCGTGATGGTGGCGAAAATGGGCTTCGGCTTCCGGCTCGCCCACGCGGCCGATCCGTTCGGCCCCTCCAATCCCTTGCTGTCGGGCACGGTCGCAGCGCCGGGGGCGTGGCTCGACAATTATGGCAGATATCCGTGGATGCTGATCGCGCCCGTCCTCGGCTTCGCGGGGCCGGCACTGGCATGGATCGGCATCCGCAAGGGCCGCGAGGTGCTGGCGTTCGGCGGATCGTCGGTCGGCGCGATCGGCATCATCGCCACGGTGGGCCTGTCGATGTTCCCCTTCATCCTGCCAAGCTCGATCGACCCGGCCTCGAGCCTGACCGTCTGGAACGCCTCGTCCAGCCAGGTGACATTGTTCATCATGCTGGCCGTGACGCTGGTCCTGCTGCCGATCGTGCTGATCTACACCGCCTGGGCGTATAAGGTGATGTTCGGCCGGATCACGCTGGCGGAGGTCGACACCAATCCCGATTATTACTGACAGGGATTGTTCAGAAAGGGGTTTGGCCAATGTGGTATTTCAGCTGGATTCTGGGCGTCGGCCTCGCGGTGGGGTTCGGCATCATCAATGGCATGTGGCACGAATTCCACGCCGATCCCGATGAGCCCATGTAAGCGCGACCAGGACGAGACCAAGGTCCCCCGCCCCGCCGCGCGCAAGCTCCGGTAAAGAGCGCGCGGAGAAAAGCGGGAGCGATGGCGCGTCGGCCGGACTCTCAGGATCGCGCGGCGCCGGGACCGAAACCATCGCAGAGCAAGTCGATCAGCTTGCGGACGCCTTCGTCGGCCAGGCTGTAGTAGATCGTCGTGCCGTCGCGGCGGGTCTTGAGGAGGCCCCCTTCGCGCAGCCGCCCCAGATGCTGCGAGACGCTGGATTGCGACTGCCCGCACAGCTCCACGATCTGCCCGACGGAAAACTCCCCCTGGGTCAGCCGGCACAGGATCAACAGGCGCTGTTCGTTGGCGAGCAGCTTGAGCACGCTGGCGGCATGGGCCGCATGCCGGGTCAGTTGCGCAAGGGGCGTTTCGAGGGGCATCATCTGGTCGCGGGCTTTCCATCATCTCGAAGCACGATGTAAATGGCCGGAATAACCAGCACGGTCAGCAGCGTCGAGGATGCAAGGCCGAACAGCAGCGAAATCGCGAGCCCCTGAAAGATCGGGTCGGTCAGGATGACCGCCGCGCCGATCATCGCCGCGGCGGCCGTCAGGACGATGGGCTTGAAGCGGATCGTCCCCGCTTCGAGCAGCACGTCGCGAAGGGATTTGTCCGGCGTCGCCGAATGTCGGATGAAGTCGACGAGCAGGATGGAATTGCGCACGATGATGCCGGCCAGCGCGATGAAGCCGATCATCGACGTCGCCGTGAACGGCGCGCGGAACAGCATATGGCCGATGACGATGCCGACCAGCGTCAACGGCACAGGGGTCAGGATGACCAGCGGGAGGCGGAAGCTCCTGAACTGCGCGACGACGAGGATATAGATGCCCAGCAAGGCGACCATGAACGCGCCGCCCATGTCGCGGAAGGTGACCCAGGTGATCTCCCATTCGCCGTCCCATAGCAGGGTCGGCACGCTCTCGTCGTCTGGCTGACCGTTGAGGCGGATTTCCGGCTTCTGAAGGCCCTTCGCCGCCCAGTCATATTTGTCCACCGCGCGATCGACCGCCAGCATGCCGTAGATCGGCGCTTCATAGGCGCCCGCCAGCTCGGCCGTCACCATGTCGGCATAGCGGCCGTCGCGGCGGAAGATCGCGGGGCTGCCCGTCTCGGCGCGGGCATCGACCACCGCGCCGAGGTCGATGAGCTGGCCGCCCGGCGCCTGTGCGACGGGCGTGCTCGACAGGGCCTGCGTCCAGCTCCGGTCCTTCTGCGCGAGCGCGATGGTGATCGGCAGCGGCGTGCGGCCGTCTCCGCGCGGGGCATAGCCGACCGTCTGGCTGCCCATGAGCATCCCGATGCTGTCGGCGACCTGACGCTGCGACAGGCCGTAATAATCGATGCGGTCGCGCTGGAGATCGAGCCGCAGCTTCGGGCGCGGCGTGCCGAAGCTGTTGTCGACGTCGACGATGAAGGGGATCGACTTGAAGATCTTTTCAAGCTCGGTCGCCGTCCTTTCGCGCGTGGCGGCATCGGGGCCATAGACCTCGGCGAGCAAGGTCGCGAGGACCGGCGGACCGGGGGGCGTCTCGACCACCTTGATCGACGCGCTCTCGGGCAGCTTCAGCGCCTTCAACCGCTGACGAAGGTCGAGCGCGATCTGGTGGCTCGATCGGCTGCGGTCGCCCTTGGGCAGCAGCGTCACCATCACGTCGCCCTGTTCGGGCTGTGAGCGCAGGAAATAATGGCGGACGAGGCCGTTGAAGTTGAACGGCGCCGATGTGCCGACATAGGCCTCCATCGACGTCGCTTCCGGCAGGCCGCGCACGATGCCGGCGACATCCTCCAGCACGCGGCCCGTGCTTTCGAGCGCGGTCCCACCCGGCATGTCGACCACGACCTGAAGCTCCGACTTGTTGTCGAAGGGGAGCAGCTTCACGGTGACGGCCTTGAAGTAGAACATCGAACAGGCGACCAGCGTCGCCAGCCCGACCCCGATCAGGAAATTCCGCGCGGACCGGCGCGTACCGATCACGCGATGCGCGACGCGCGCATAGAGCTGCCCCAGCCTGCCGCCGCTTTCGTCGTGGCCGTGCCCGTGCGTGAGGGTCTTGCGCGCGAACCGGATCATCAGCCACGGCGCGATCACCACGGCGACGAAGAAGGAGAAGATCATCGCGGCCGAGGCGTTGACCGGGATCGGCGCCATATACGGCCCCATCAGCCCGGAGACGAACAGCATCGGCAGCAGCGCCGCGACGACGGTGAGCGTCGCCACCACGGTCGGGTTGCCGACTTCGGCCACCGCCTCGATCGCGGCCTGCGTCCGGCTGCGGCCATCGTCCATCGCCCAATGACGCGCGATATTCTCGATCATGACGATCGCATCGTCCACGAGGATGCCGATGGAGAAGATCAGCGCGAACAGGCTGACCCGGTTGATCGTATAGCCCATGAGGTTCGAGGCGAACATCGTGAGCAGGATCGTCGTCGGGATGACCACGGCGGTCACGCCCGCCTCGCGCCACCCGATCGCGAAGCCGATCAGCACGACGATGGAGACGGTCGCCAGCGCCAGGTGGAACAGCAGCTCGTTGGCCTTCTCGTTCGCCGTCTCGCCATAGTTGCGCGTGACGGCGACGGTGACGTCAGCGGGGATCAATTTGCCTTTCAGGCTCTCGACGCGCTCAAGGATGGCGTCGGAGACGACCACCGCATTGGCCCCCGCCCGCTTGGCGATGGCGATGCTGACGGCGGGCGCCAAATCCCAGCGGCCATTCCCTGCCTTGGCCCAGCGCCATGCCCGCGCCTGATCCTCGCGCGGCCCCTGCGTGACGCTCGCGACATCGCGCAGATAGACAGGCGCCCCGGTCGCGGACCGCACGGTAAGCAGCCCAACTTCCTGCGCCGAGGACAGCGTGCGGCCCGCGGTCACGCCGACCGCCCTGCCGTCCTCGCGGATATTGCCCAGCGGAAAGCTGCGGTTGGCCTGGCTCGCCGCCTCGATCACGCTGCCCAGCGGCACGCCATATTGGCGCAGCCTGGCGGGATCGGGCGCGATGCGGATTTCCTCGGGGCGCCCGCCGACGAGGAAGGTGATGCCGACATTATCGACCTTGGCTATCTCGGTGCGCAGCTTTGAGGCCAGTTCGTAGAGGCTGGCATCGTTCCACTGGCCCGCCGCTCCGGGCCTGGGCGTCAGGGTCAGGACGACGGCGGGAACATCGTTGATGCCGCGCACCGTCACCTTGGGATCGGGGATGCCGACCGGCTTCCTGTCCCAATTGGCGCGCAGCTTCTCCTCGATGCGGATCGCCGCGTCCTCGGGGTTCGATCCGACGAGGAAGCGCGCCGTCACCAGCACGCCGTCGTCCTGCGCCTGGGTATAGACATGCTCGACGCCATCGACGCTCTTGACGATCGTCTCCAGCGGGATGCCGACCAGCTCGGTCGCGTCGGCGGCGGACAGGCCGGGGGCCATCACCTGGATGTCCACCATCGGCACGCTGATCTGCGGCTCCTCTTCCCGCGGGATGGAGAATAGCGCCAGCAGGCCGACGGCGATCGCCGCGAGGAGGAATAGCGGCGTCAGCGGTGAAGCGATGGTGGCCCTGGTGAGGCGACCGGAGATGCCGAGCTTCATGGGCGCGCGGTCTTGGCGGGCTGGCCGGGGGCGAACAGCAGGTCGCCGGCGGACACGCCGCTCAATATCTCGACCGTTGCGGGGTCGGTCGTCGGCGCGATCTGGACCGGCACCATGCTCAGCCGCTTGCCTTCGCCCACGACCTGGACCTGATCTATGCCGTAGCGCGTGGCGACGAAACGGCGCGGCACGACCAGCGCCTTGCGCTTGCCGATCTCGACCGATGCGCCCACGCGGCGGCCGATGAATTGCGTTGAGAGGCCAGGCAGCGTCGCATCGACGCGAACCTGGCCTCCGGTGATCGCAGGATAGACCTGCGTCACGCTGCCCTGGTGCGACCCGAAGGGCACCCCTGCATCATCCGACGCCGTATCATTGACGAGCACGCGCGCGCCGGGCCGAACCTGCCGCGCGACCGATTCCGGCAGCATCAGGCGCAGGACCGGCGGACCCGCCGTGACGGTCGCGATCGACATGCCCGGCGCGACCGGCGAGCCCGCGGGGATATCGGCCCGCAAGACCCGCCCGCTCGCCGGGGCGATCACCGCGCCCTGCCCGGCCACGCTGGCGCTCGCGCCCTGTTGCGCGCGCGCGGCGGCGGCCTGCGCGCCGGCCGCGCGCGCGACGGCCACCGCCTGGTCCAGCCGCGCCTTCGCATAGACGCCGTTGCTGTAGAGATCGCGGATGCGCGCGAGATCCGCATTGGCCCGCGCGGCTTCCGCCTGGGCGGCGGCGGCCTGCGCGCCATAGACGCTCGTCTCATAGCCGAGCCGCGAGTCGACGATCATGCCGATGCGCTGGCCCTTCCGCACCGTGTCTCCGGCGCGCACGGCGAGAGAAGTCAAGATGCCCGGGATGCGCGCGAGGACGTCGGCCTGGTCGCGTGTGGCGATCTCAGCGCCGACCGCCTTCATGTCGGCGATCTCCGTGGGGGCGAGCCGCATCACGTCGCCGGCGGGCAGCGTCGCCGCCGCCTCGTCCTTCTCCGGCTGACCGCCGCATGCCGACAGCGCCAGCGCGGCGCATGCCAACCAGAGCCATTTGCCCCCGCCGCTCATCATGCCGCTCATGCCCCTCGTTCGGCTCATTCTTTTCCGCGCTCAGCCGCCGACCACCGGCAATCCGGCATCTTTCCATGCGCCGATGCCGCCCGCGAGATGCGTGTCGATCGCCGCTTGCGCGGCCGCGCACTGGTCGAGCGCTTGCCCGGAACGCCGCCCGCCCGCGCATTGCAGCACGACCGTCCGACCCTCGGGATCGGGGACGTCATCAGGTGAAAAGGCCGACAGCGGCATGTTCACCGCGCCCGGAATGTGGCCGGCGGCGAACTCGCCCGGCTCACGCACGTCGATCAGCAGCACCGTGCCGTCCTCCAGCATGGCGTGCAATTCTCCGGGGCCGATCTCGCGATGCGCCTCGCGTTTCCTGAATCCGAGCATGAGAGCCTCTCACAGTTTGTAGATTGCATATAACGTGTAATGATTATATTAGTCAATGATGTTGAATGAGGAGGGATCGCAGATGGGCAGGCCGTTGATCGTTGTGCTGGGCGCGGGCCTGGGGGGCACGATCGCCTCCTATGAGATCAAGGCCGCCGTCAAGGACCTCGCGGACGTGATGACCGTGTCCGACACGGATATGTACAGCTTCATCCCCTCGAACCCGTGGGTCGCGGTACGCTGGCGCGAGCCGGAGGCTATCCAGGTCCGCCTCCCGCCGGTGTTCGCGAAAAAGAGGATCGGCTTCACCTCCGTCGGCGCCAGGCGTCTCCATGCGAGCGAAAAACGACTCGAGCTCAATGACGGAACATCAATCACTTACGATTATCTTGTAATCGCGACCGGCCCCGAACTTGCGTTCGACGAAATCGAGGGCCTCGGGCCGCAAGGCCATACCGCGTCGGTCTGCCAGACCGCCCATGCCGCCGAGGCGGCCGATGCCTTCGACGCGTTCGTGAAGAATCCCGGCCCCATCGTCGTTGGCGCTGTGCAGGGCGCGTCCTGCTACGGCCCGGCTTACGAATTCGCGCTGATCCTCGACACCGAGCTGCGCCGTCGCAAGATTCGCGACCGGGTGCCGATGACCTTTGTCACCGCCGAGCCGTATATCGGCCATCTCGGCCTCGATGGCGTCGGCGACACCAAGTCGCTGCTCGAAAGCGAGCTGCGCGACCGCCATATCAAATGGATCACCAATGCCCGCGTGACCAGGGTCGATCCCGGCGTCATGCACGTCGAGGAAGTCGGCGAGGACGGCTCGGTCAGGAAGGCGCACGATCTGCCCTTCGGTTTCTCGATGATGCTTCCGGCGTTCCGGGGCGTGCCCGCGGTCAGCAATATCGAGGGGCTGACCAACCCGCGCGGCTTCATCATCGTCGACAAGCATCAGCGCAATCCAGCTTTCCCCGAAATCTTCGCGCTCGGCGTCTGTGTCGCCATCCCGCCGACGGGGCCGACCCCGGTGCCCGTGGGCGTGCCCAAGACCGGCTTCATGATCGAATCCATGGTCACGGCGATCGCCGCCAACGTCGCGTCGATCCTCGAAGGGAAGGCGCCGACCGCCGAAGCTACGTGGAACGCGGTCTGCCTCGCCGATTTCGGCGATGGCGGCGTCGCCTTCGTCGCCCAGCCCCAGATCCCGCCGCGCAACGTCAACTGGTCGTCCAGCGGCAAATGGGTCCATTTGGCCAAGATCGGCTTCGAGAAATATTTCCTGCGCAAGGTCCGCAAGGGCGAGGGCGAGCCATTCTACGAAAAGTTCGTCATGCACGCGATGGGCATCCGCAAGCTGCGTTTCTGATCCGGTTTCCGATTCCTCGAGCGAAGGAGTGAGATGATGACCCTCGATCGTGCCGTGATGGCGTTCGCCGGCTGTGTCGTTCTGCTCGGCGTCGTCCTGTCGCTGACCGTGCATCCGTGGTGGATCGCGCTCACCGCATTCGCCGGCCTCAACATGCTTCAGGCGAGCTTCACCGGCTTCTGCCCCGCCGCCATGGCGTTCAAGGCATTCGGCGTCCGTCCGGGGACCGCCTTCAAATGACGCTCAAGCAGGCGATTTCCCTCGTCTTGCTCGCTTGCCCGCCGGCGAATGTCGCCATGCCGGCGCAGGCGACGACGCTCGAAGAGGCGGTCGCGGCGGCCATGGACCATGCGCCTGAGATCGAAGCCGCGCGGGCCGATGCCGATGCCGCCGATGCCCGGATCAGGGAAGCGCGGGGCCAGGGACTTCCCAGCGCGACGTTGAGCGGGATGATCGGCTATGGACGGCTCGATCCGCAGGGATTTTTCGGGCTTCCGGCGGCCAATGTCACGCCGCGCGCGGCACAGCTCACCATCGAGCAGCCCCTCTATACGGGTGGCCGGGTCAGCGCCGGGATCGCGCAGGCGAGAGCCGGCAGCAAAGCGGCACGCGCCGGTGAAACCATGACGCGCAGCCAGATCGTCGTCGCGACGGTCCAGGCTTATGGCGAGGTGCTGACCACGCACCGCATGGTGGCGCTCTATGAGCAGATGGTCGCCCAGATGGAGGAGATCCAGCGCCAGGCCCGGCTCCGCTTCAAGGCTGGCGAAAGCCCCAACACCGACGTCGCCCAGGCGGCCGCCCGCCTTGCCGAAGCACAGGCCGCCCTCGAAGGGGCGCGGAGCTTTGCCGTTTCGGCCCAGGCGCGGTTCGCCAACCTGACGGGTCTGACGCCGCAGGACCTTCAACCCATTCCGGCAAGCCCGGCCCTGCCCGCCACGCTCGACGAAGCGCTCGACAGCGCGCGCGCGAACAACCCCGCCCTCGCCCAGGCCGAAGCCGCGCTCGACGCCGCCCGTGCCGGCGCACGCGGCGCTCGGGCCGAACGCCTGCCCACGATCGGCGCTTTTGCCGAGGGGGCGACAGTGCGCGACCAGTTCTTCCCCGACTATCGTTCCGATGCCGCCACTTTCGGTGTGCGGGCGCGCTGGCAGTTATTCTCCGGAGGCCGGGTCTCCGCCAGGATCACGGAATCGGACAGCGCGGTAAAAGCCGCCGACGCGCGCGTGCGCGTCGCGCGCGCCGCCGTCGACGAGCAGACGATCAGCGCCTTTCAGGGGGTACGGTCGGCGAGCCTGGTCGAAACCGCCGCCACCCAGCAGGCCCTCGCCGCGGCACAGGCCCGCGACAGCATCCGCCACGAAGTCCGCGTCGGCATGAGGCCCCAGCTAGATCTGCTCGATGCCGAACGCGAGGCGACCGCGGCTGCGGTCAACGAAGCGAAGGCGCATAGCGACCGGATCGTTGCAGCCCACCGCCTGCTGGCGCTCATTGGACGCTGATTTCCCGAAGGACGTCCGCGATCGATCCAGTTCGGGCGGTTGCCACCTGCCGCCGCGACGCGGATGTCCGCCAGGCGCGAACACCCGCCGTCGTTCGCCCTGACGCAGCTAGAACCTGAAACGGATTCCGCTGGTGAACTGGCGGCCCACCACGTCGTACAGGCTCCGGTTCGTCGGCACGGTGCCGAAGTTGGCAAATCGCGGGTCGATCGGCGGATCGCGATCGAAGAGGTTGTTCACGGTCAGGAAAAACTCCGCGGAGCGCGAGACCGTCGGCACGCGAAGCCGCAGCGTAAGGTCGGTATACCAGACGGCGGGAACCCGGTTGATGTTGATGTCGCTCGGCGTGAATGTGTTGTCGAGCGTTCCGCCGCCGATGTAGCGTTCCTGCACGAAGAGCGAGAGCGGGCCGTGCTCGGCCTGGGCGCTGAAGGTCCCCTGCCAATGGGGACTGCCAGCGGCCGACTGGCCGTTGTCGCCGGCACGATCGATCACCAGGCCGCCGGGCAGTTGGCTGGACAGTTCGTGGAGGTACGAGGCGACCGCGCGGAACGAAAGGCTGGTGTCGCTCGCCGCGATCGGGACGCGGTAGTTCAGCTCGAAGTCCACGCCGGAGGCGACGAAGCGGCTGATGTTGAAATAGGTGTTGTTCACCGAGCTGATGACGCCGTCAGTGCGGCCGATGGCGCCGCACAAAGCGGTGTTGCCCGCGAAGCACTGGTTGATCAGCAGCTGGGCGTTGCTCACCGGTGTGCTCAGGAACAGCTGGCTGATGGCGTTACGGATGTTGACGCGCCAATAGTCGATGGACAGGCCAAAGCCGGGGAGGAACGCCGGCTTGAGCACCCCGCCGAAGCTGGTCGTGTCAGCCTTCTCGGGGACCAGGTTCGGATTGCCCGCGACGATCACGATGATCTGCGGCGACACCCGGTTGTTGTTGAACGGATCGGTGACCGGCCCGCCGGTCGAGGCGGGGCTCGGCGCCAGATATTGTTCGAACAAGGATGGCGCCCGGATGTCGCGCGAGCGCGTGGCGCGCAGCCGCAGGAAGTCGAACGGCTCGTAGACCACGCCGGCCTTGTAGGTCACGACTCCGCCGCTGCTCTTGTAGTTCGCGTAGCGCACCGCGCCGTTGAGCTCGAGAGAATGGATCGCCGGGAGGTCACGCACGATCGGCGCGAGAAGCTCGAGGAAGCCTTCGGCGACATGCGTGGAGCCGTAGAAATTCTGCAGATTGCCGCGGTCGTAGTAACCGACCTTGCCGGCGATCGTCGAGGGAAGGCCCTGGATGCCGGTGTTGGTCGGAACCGTCGCTGTGGATAGCGCGTCCGCGGTCTGCCGTGCCGAATCCCGCCGGTATTCGCCGCCGAGTGCGAACGACAGCGGCCCACCCGGCAGCGCGAACAGATCGCCCGACAGTGAAGCGCCGGCGTAGTCCTCGACGAACTTCTGCAGCGCGTATTCGTTGCCGGTGACATAGCGGATCGCGGCGGCCGACGGCGACCCCTCGCCGAAGAGGTTGAGCGGCACGCATCCGTCGCCCGGATTGGTCAGCGTGGAGCGGCAGACGATCTGATTCGTCGCAGGATTCACCACCGCGTCGGCCGCCCGATACAGGTTCGTGACAATGGGCGCGTTCGTGATCAGGGACCGGTCACGGTTTTCGCCGTGCGAGTAGTAAACGTCGAACTTCCAGCCGTTGCCCAGGCGGCCCTTGATCCCCGTGTTGAACTGGAGTGTCTGGTTGAGATTGTTGTAGCGGACCAGGCCGATGTCACGGCTGACTCTGCCCAGGGTGAAGGACGGGATGTTGCCCGTCGTCATCGCGTTCCTGATCGTGTCGGGCAGGAAGGCGTTGTCGCGGAATATCGTGAATTGCGAGCTGCCGAGCTCGGCGGCCGGGCCGGAGACGAAGATAACCCGATCCCTGCCGTAAAGCCCCTGCACGTAGGCGCTGATGTCATCGGTGAGCTTATAGTCGAAGCGGCTGAACACGTTGACGCGCTGCTGATCGGGCTGCAACGCAAGGTCGTAATAGGCATCGGCGCCATCACCACCCGCCATCGTGGCGGTGGTGAGATAGGAACCGTAGTTGAACGGCGCCGGCGTTCCGCCCGGCAGGAACTGCGTCCCGCGCAGGGATGTATTGGTGATGAGGCCGCCGAAACTGCCGTTGGCGGTGCGCACGTTCGGTACTACGACGCTCTTCGGATTGGTCGGGCTCTTGTTGGCATCGTTCACGCCGGGAACGGCGATGATGCCGTAGCTGCGGAGCGCCCAGTCGCGACCGTATTCGTTCGCGATGCCATTGTTGCCGTAATATTCGGCGCTGAACACGAAGTGGCCGCGGCCATCCAGAACATCGGCGCCCGCGGTGATCCCGACCTTGCGGTTGGCGTTGTCGCCGCGCTCGGACACGCCGGCCTGCGCGACGCCCTTCACGCCCGTGAACTTTGTGTCGAGGCCGAAGTTGACGACACCGGATATCGCATCCGACCCATAGGCCGCCGAGGCGCCGCCCGTCACGACGTCAACGCGTGAGATCAGGCCTTCGGGCAGCACGCCGATGTCGCTCGGCCCAAGGAACGACGTCGGCGTGATGCGATGGCCGTCGAGGAGGACGAGCGTCCGCTGCGGACCGAGCCCACGCAGGTTGAGGTAGCTGGCACCCAGCGAGCTGCCGACCGACGTGCCCGTGCCATTGGCCTGCGGCGACGCCGAATTGCGGAACTCGGGCGTCTGGCTCAGGCTCTGCGCCAGCGACTGCGGCTGCTGATTGGTCAGGAGCTCGCTGGTGAGGACGGTCACCGGCGTCGGCGCCGAATATCCGTTGGTCACGGTGCGGGAACCCGTCACGACGATCTCGCCGCTGGAGGGATCGTTCTGCGCGCTTCCGGCGGCCGCGCCGGGCTGGGCGACGCGGGCGGCGTCGTCGGCCGGAACGGCGGGGGGTTGCGAATTATCCTGGGGCAAGCCGGTCGCGGCCGCGATCCCGGGCGCGAGTCCCAGAGCCAGAGTGGTCGTTGCCAGCAATACCGAAGCCAACCTTCCGCGCATCGTCTTCCTCCCCAATCATCGGCCTGTTGGCGCGTTTTCCCTGACTGGAGACGAGCCGTGCCGGTTGCGAGGCGCTTTTGTCATCATAACGATGTTATAGTCAATCTTTACAATTTAATGTTAGGTTAGCGGTTATCACGCCTATAACTTGATCCACGCGCCTTGCCCCGGCATACTCGATCCATGGGAGGCAAAATCGACGAGCAAATGGATGACGCGGAATGGGTTTCCGCGAGCGAGGCGGCCACGATGCTCGGCGTCAGCCTGTCGACGCTCTACGTGTACGTCGGCCGCAAGGGGCTGCGCTCGCGTCCCGTGGGAGGATCGCGGGCGCGCCGCTATCTGAAGGCCGATCTGCTTCGCGAGATGTCGCGGAAGAACGGTCCGCGCATGTCGAGCGCGGGTCCGACGACCGCGATCACCCACATCGACGCGACCGGGCCGTCATATCGCGGGCACAACGCGATCGCGCTTGCGGAGCATGCGACGCTCGAACAGACGGCGGCGTTGCTGTGGGAGGTCGATGAGGCGGAGGTCTTCACCGACGATGTCCCGCGCTCCACGGATGAGTTCGAGCGCCTCGCCAACGCGATGATGGGGCAGAACGGCATCGATCGGGCCACCGCGCTGCTCCACCTGCTCGAAGGCGCCAATCCGCGTTCGTTCGACCTGTCGCCGCAGGGCATGGCGCGGACCGGCGCGGACGCGATGCGATGGCTCGCCGCGATCCTGCTCGGGCAATCCGCGCCGGCGAAGACGCCGATCCACGAGACCGTCGGGGCGGCGCTCAAGCTTGACGAGGCACAGCTTGACCTGACCCGGCGGCTGCTCGTGCTGACGGCGGATCACGGGCTGGAGCTGGCAGCGCGGGCGGTTCGGGCGCTGGCGAGCACCGGCGTCACCCCCTGGCGAACGGTGACCGCCGGGCTGCTCGTCGCCGCCGGGCGGCGGAGCTGGTTCGGCTACGCCTATTCGGTGCGGCGCCTGCTCGCCGAGATCACGGAGAGCGCCGATCCGCGCGAGCCGGTCATGCGGCGGCTGCGGCATGGCGACGATGTGCCGGGCTTCGGCTCGCGCCAGTATGACGGCGAGGACCCGCGCGCCCGGGCGCTGCTCGCCAGCTGTTTCGCGCTGCTTCCGGCGGATCGGGAACTTGAGAAGGTGATGTCGGCGATCGAGCTGATGCGCGAATGGTCGGGGCTCCAGCCCGACTTCCCCTTCGCGCGCGCCCTTGTCAGCCTGAAGCTGGGCGTCGACGATTCCGACATCCTGTTCCCGCTCGCGCGGTCAGCGGGCTGGGTCGCGCATTCGATCGAGCAGTTCCAATCCGATATGCGGACCCGCCCCACGCACCATCGCGAGCTGATCCGCCGGGTGCCGACCCCGACCGACTGAGCTTCAGATCACGCCCGCCTGCCGGAGCCTGGCGCGCTCCTCCTCGCCGATGCCCAGCTCATCGCCGAGCACGGCGTCGTTGTCGCCGCCCAGCGGACGGCCGGTGAAACGGATCGCGCCGGCGTCCTCCGACATGCGGAACATGACGTTCTGCATCCGGATATCGCCGAAGATTTCGTCATGGACACGCGTAATCGTGTCGAGAGCCCGATATTGCGGGTCCTCCATGATGTCGGCGATCGTGTAGATCGGCGCCACCGCCGCTTCCGCCGCTTCCATCTCGCGAACCACCGTTTCGGCGTCGCGGACGCGTATCCACGCGGCGACTCGCGCATCGATCTCGTCGACATACTGGTAGCGCCCGGACGCGGACGCGAACCATGGCTGCGTGACCATCTCCTCCGCCCCCACCAATCGCATCAGGCGCTCGGCGATCGAGGTCGACGAGGTCGAGATCGCGACCCACTTGTCGTCGCGCGTAAGGTAAGTGTTGCGCGGCGCGTTCATCCGCGAGCGGTTGCCGGTCCGCTTCGGGATCGTCCCGTATTTGTCATAGGCGGTCGCGTGCGCGCCGAGAATGGTCAGGATCGGCTCGATCAGCGCGATGTCGATGACCTGGCCGCGCCCCGACCGGTGGCGGCTCTCCACCGCCGTCATCGCAGCGAAGGCCGCCGCGAAGCCGGTGATTCCATCGGCGAGGCCGAAGGGGGGCAAGGTCGGCGGGCCATCCGGCTGGCCCGTCATCGCGGCGAAACCGCTCATCGCCTCCGCCAGCGTGCCGAAGCCGGGCCGCCGCGCATAGGGACCGAACTGGCCGAACCCCGTGACCCGCACGAGGATCAGCCGCGGATTGATCGCGGACAGCACGTCATAGCCGAGTCCCCAGCGCTCGAGCGTCCCCGGCCGGAAGTTCTCGATCACGATATCGGCATCGCGGCAGAGGCGCTTGAAGATATCCGCGCCCTCGGGCCGGCCGATATTGAGCGTGACCGACCGCTTGTTGCGCCCCATTTGCGCCCACAGCACGGAATGGCCCGCGCCGCCCATGCCGTGGCCCCTGGCGGGGTCGCCACGGGGGTGCTCGACCTTGAGCACGTCCGCGCCATAGTCGCCCAGCAACATCGCCGCGACAGGCCCGGCGAACAGGGTCGCCGCGTCTATGACCTTCAGCCCGGCCAGCGGCTGCGATCTGGTTGCCGCCCCGCTCGACGTTGCCGCTTCCTCACCGACCATGGACATTGTCTCCCATTGCGCTTTCTTACGCCGTAAACTCTTTCCAACATATATTGTCAACATTGACGTTATGCGTTAGGTAAGCGTCAACGAGGAAGGGAGGCCGATGGCTGAGTTACGCTGGACGCATCGGCCTGATGGGTCGAACTGGGGCGAGTTCGGTGCCGACGATCGGCTCGGGCGGCTGAACCTGCTGACGCCGGAGAAGGTGTTGCAGGGCATCGCCGAGGTCCGGGCCGGCCTGTCGTTCTGCCTCAGCCTGCCGCTGGACCTGCCGGGGGGCAATGTTGCCAACCCCCGCCGCCGCCCGCCGCGCCTGTTCGCGGCGGAACAGGACGGCGTCCCGGTTTTCAACCAGATTCGGGGCCGAGGCGTCGTCAGCGACGATGCGGTGCTGCTCTATTCGCAATATTCGACGCAATGGGACAGCTTCGCGCACGCCGGCGCACTGTTCGACGCGGACGGCGACGGCGTGGCGGAGATCGTCTATTATAATGGCTGGCGCGGCGGCGAGACGGTGGTCGCACCGACCGAAACGCCGGGCGCGCCCTCCGGCCAGCGGTTCGAGGGTAGCCACGCGCACGAACTCGGCATCGATGGCTTCGCCGTGAAGGGCATCCAGGGGCGCGGCGTGCTGGTCGACCTCCATTCGCGGTTCGGCCGGGAGCGCGTGCCGGTCACCTGCGACCAGCTCATGGCGATCATGGCCGAGGACCGGGTCACAGTAGAACCCGGCGATATCCTGCTGCTCTACACCGGCTATGACGAGGTCATCCTGGAAGGCGGCGGCGTGCCGACCCACGATGCGATCCACCATAGCTGCGCGGGGCTGGAGGGCGGCGACGAAGCACTGCGCGACTGGATCGCGCGGAGCGGAGTCGCCGCGATCGCGTCCGACAACCGGGCGGTCGAGCTGATCCCCGCGCGCAACGCCGCTCGGACGGGCACCGCCGCGCCGATCCACGAACTCTGCCTGTTCAAGCTCGGCATCCCGCTCGGCGAGCAATGGCTGTTGCGCGATCTCGCGCGGTGGCTGCGCGAGCACGACCGCAGCCGTTTCCTGCTCACCGCGCCGCCGCTTCGCCTGCCCGGCGCGGTCGGTTCGCCGGTGACGCCGATCGCCACCGTATGATCATCGTGGAAGGACCAAGATGAAGAGTGCACTGACCAGCCGTCGGGCGCTGATGCGCGACGGCGCCACCATCGCGCTGCTCGCTGCCTGGGCATTGCCGGCCCGCGCCGCCGGGCTCGCCGCCGACGGCGCGCAGCCGTTGGCCGAGCGACTCGCCCGCTACGCGTTCGATCTCAGCTACGCCGACATCGACGAGCCGACGCTGGAGACGCTGCGCTTGCATCTCGCCGACTCGCTGGGCTGCTCGCTGGGCGCGCTTGACGAGCCGGTGGTGCAATCGGTGTACCGGGTCGCGGCGAGCGAGTCCGGGCCGGCGACGCTCATCGGCACTGGACAGCGCACGACCGCGCAGCTTGCCGCGTTCGCCAACGGGTCGGCGATTCGCTTCTCCGACCTGAACGACGGCTATGCGGGCAAGGAGATCGGCCACCCGAGCGACCTGATCGGGACGTGCCTGGCCGTCGCGCAGGCCGAACGGCGGTCAGTCAGGGACTTCATCGTCGCGACGATCCTCGTCTACGAGATCGAATGCCGCCTGTTCGACGCGGCGGCGATCAGCCCGCGCGGGTGGGATCACCCGACCTACAGCGTCGTCGCGGCGGCGCTCGCTGCCGGCAAGCTCATGGGGCTGAGCGTCGCGCAGCTCACCGAGGCGGTGAACCTCGCGCTGGTCAACCACATAGCGATGAACCAGACGCGCATGCAGGTCCTCTCCGCCTGGAAGGCGCTGGCGAACCCGGCGGCCGGCGGCGACGGCGTCGCGGCGGCCCGACTGGCACGGGCCGGCATCACCGGGCCTAGCCCGATCTTCGAGGGCGACGCGGGTTTCGCCAAAATGGTCGTAGGCGGCCCCTTCGACGTCGATGTCGCATCGTTCGGCGGCCGTGGACGGCGCTTCCGGATCAACGATTGCGGCCTGAAGCCGTTTCCCGCGCAGGGGCTGACGCTGACCGCGGTCGTCGCCGCCATCAGCCTGAGGGCGCGGATTCCCGACCGCGGCGCGATCAGGTCGATCGCCATCGCCAGCACCCGATACGGCTACACCACCGCGGGCAAGGGCGCGGACAAGTTCGCGCCGACGACGCGGGAGACGGCCGACCACAGCCTGCCCTATGTCGTGGCGCGCGCGCTCATCGACGGTGAGATCACCGGGCGGAGCTACGCGCCCGACAAGCTCGCGGACCCGGAGGCCAGGGCATTGATGGCGAAGACGACGGTGAGCGAGGACCCCGCGCTTACCGCGAAGTTCCCGCGCCAGGCATCGAACCGCGTCACGATCACGCTTCAGTCCGGCGAGGTGCTGACCGAGCAGGTCGACGACTTGCCGGGCTCGTCGCAGCGGCCGTTCTCGCGCGCCGAGGTGGAGGCGAAGTTCTGGCGCACGGTCGGTCCGGCGATCTCGCGCGCCAGGGGACGCCGGTTGCTCGACCAGATCTGGGCGCTCGAGAAACTGCCGAGCGTCGACGCGCTGCTGCGCGCCACGATTGTCGCCGGCTGACCGGCAAGGGAGCGGATCGCATGATCGTATCTGAAGACGGCGCGTCGCCCGGCGGCGCGGGCCTCCAGCGCGGGTGGACCAGGGACATCTCCTCCGGGGGCTGGTGGGTGATCGCGTCCGCGTTCCTGGCCTGGACATTTGAGGTCTATGACCTGGCGATCCTGTCGGTGCT
This sequence comes from Sphingomonas sp. CL5.1, assembly GCF_013344685.1. Lineage (NCBI taxonomy): Bacteria > Pseudomonadati > Pseudomonadota > Alphaproteobacteria > Sphingomonadales > Sphingomonadaceae > Sphingomonas > Sphingomonas sp. CL5.1. The sequence goes on along the minus strand of NZ_CP050137.1, from coordinate 1,948,321 downwards.
GACGCCCGTGCTGCTCGGCGTCTTCGACCTGACTAAGGCGCAGGCTGGCGGCATCACCAGCGCGTCGGCCTTCGGCAGCATCCTCGGCGGGATCCTGTTCGGTTACCTCGCGGATCGCTTCGGCCGCGTGCGCACGCTCTACGCCGCGATCCTGATCTACTCGCTGCTGACCGGTCTGGTGATCCTGGCCCGCGACCTCCAGACGCTCGTGATTCTGCGCTTCCTCGGCGGGATCGGCATGGGCGGCGCGTGGAGCGCGGCGGCGGCGCTGGTCGCCGAGACCTGGCCGCCGCAGCATCGCGGCAAGGGCGGGGCCATCATGCAATCGGGGCTGCCGATCGGATCGGCCATCGCCATCGGCCTCGCCGCGCTTGTCACATGGCTCGCTGGCGGCCTTTCGAACGGGGCGTGGCGGTGGCTGTTCGCCATAGGCGCGCTGCCCGCGATCATTCTTCTGCCCGTGATCCTCAAGACTCCCGAGTCGCCGGTGTGGCTCGCGCGGCGGAAGAAAGTCCCGGACCCGGCCGGCGGTTCGCCCACGGGCGGGTCGCTGATGAGCAGGTCGCTGGTGATCGCCTTCCTGTTCGTCTTCTGCGTCCAGTTCGTATTCTGGGGGGTGGCGACGTGGACGCCGACCTTCCTGATCGAGGTCAAGCACATGACCTTCCTCAAGAGTCTGGGCTTCACCTTCGCGCAACAGATCGGAACCCTGCTCGGCTTCGTCGTCATGGCGCTGATCGTGGACCGGATCGGACGTCGTCCGACGTTCATCCTCTATCTCACGGTCGGGGCGGTGGCGCTCGGCGTCTTCGTCCTCGCGACGCAGAATGCGCTGCTCCTGCTCGCGACCGCGATGGTCGGCTTCGGCATCGGCGGCATTTTCGGCGGCCTCGGACCGTTCATCGCCGAGATGCTGAAGGACACGCGGATGCGCGCGCTCGGCATGGCGATCGCCTATAATGGCGGCCGGGCCGGCGCGCTCATCGCCCCCGTCCTGATCGGCGCGATGGGAGCTACGACGGCGGGGTTCCAGGCCGGGATGGGGCTGACCATTCTGGCGCTGATCGGCGCGGTGGCGATCATCCTGATCGCGCCGGAGACGAAGGGGGTGGAACTGTCGTGAGGATCCGCTCGCTCCTCTACGTCCCGGGAAACAGGTCGGCATTGTTCACGAAGGCGATGGCGGGCGCGGCCGATGCGGTGATCCTCGATCTGGAAGACGCCGTTCCCCCCGCCGGGAAGCCCGTCGCGCGCGCGGCGGTGGCCGATTGGCTCCTCGCCAATGCCGATGACGCGGCCAAGCCGGTCTTCGTCCGCATCAACGACGGCGAACTCGGGCTGGAGGATGTCGAGGCGCTGGTCGCGTCTGGCGCAGCCTTCGCGGGGTTGCTCGTGCCGAAAGCCGAAACGGGCGGCGCGATAAGGTGTCTTGGTGTCAGCCTGGACGCCGCCGGTCCGCGTCTCGCGGACGTTGCGTTGCAGCCGATCATCGAATCGGTCGCAGGCCTGTATGCACTTGCCGAACTCGCCGCCGCCTCACGGCGAGTCGGGCGCTTCTCCTTTGGTGCCGGCGATTTCGTCGCTGACCTCGGCGGCGTCGCCACGCCCGAGCGGACCGAGACGCTGATCGCCCGCGCGGAGATCGCCATGCGCTCCCGATTGCTCGGCCTCGCCCCGCCGGTCGCCCACGTCTTCGCCCCGATCGCCGACCTGACGGCGTTGCGGCGCGCGTGCGTGGAGGACCGCGCTTTGGGATTCGGCGCTCGCAGCTGCATCCATCCCTCCCAGGTCGAGGTCGTCAACGCGAGCTTCGGGATCTCCGAGGCCGAGTTGCGGAAGGCGCGGGAGATCGTTGCCCGGTCCGCGTCAAACCAGGCGGGCGGCGCCGGCGCATTCCAGATGCCCGACGGGACGTTTGTGGACGAGGCGGTGGTGCGCCAGGCCCGCGCGATCCTGGCGCAGGCTCCGAATCTCCCGGGTGCCAAAGGCTCGCGATAACCTCGCCACTCGGACAGACTGCCGAATCAGGCCGAGACAACAACGAACCCGGAGAGAGTCCGCAATGGCATCCTACCTGTTGTGCATTATCGCGGGCGCGGCCCTGTTCAACGCGCTTCCCCATCTCCTCAGCGGCATGAACGGACGAACGTTCCCCACGCCGTTCGCCAATCCGCCGGGCAAAGGCCAGTCATCCGCCAAGGCAAACGTCCTTTGGGGCTTCGCGAACCTGATCGCTGCATATGCGGCAGGTCGCGCGGGCGGTTTCAGCATCAGCGACATCGCATCGCTCTCGTCGAGTGCCGTCGGAGCACTTCTGCTGTCACTCTACCTGTCGCATCACTTCAGCAGCCTGGGTTCTGGAACATAGCGTTCCCCTGGATGCCCTTGGCGAACGTGATGATGAGGTCGTTCACCGCCTTGGGCTGATCGATATTCGCGGCATGACCGCAATCCGCGATGAGGGCGGCCCGCGCGCGACGGCTCGATGCGACGGCGGCCCGCGCATGATCGGCCGGCCAGAGCTGGCTGTCCTGACCGGCGATCAACAGCATCGGGACATCGGCGACCGCGATCAGGTCCCGCCAGTCCTGACGCGCATGATCGTCGAGCAGCGGACGCGTATAGGGCACGATCGGGTCAGACAACCGCGCTTCGCCCACGCGCTGCTGCAATGCCGTCGCCGCCCGGATACTCGCCTCGATCGATCGCCCCTGTCCGGTGGACGGCACGCCGTCGGCGAAGAAGGTGCCGAGGTTCGTCTCGTCCAGACCATAGAAGCCGAAGGGCCAGCCGTCGGCGTTGACCATCTTGGGCGTCTGATCGATGCCGATCATCCCGCGCACCGCCGCGCACCCGAAGATATCCAGATAGGACCAGCAGACGCTGGCGCCCATCGAGGCGCCGACCAGAAGCGGCCGTTCGAGGCCGAGCGCGTCGATGACGTCATGGACGTCCGCGGCGTGGCGGGCGATCCTGTGTCCATGAGCGGGCCGATCCGACTGCCCATGCCAGCGCCGGTCGAGGATGACGGCCCGATAACCCGCCGCGACCACGGAATCCGCCTGGAACGCCCAGCTCGCCGCCGTGGCGGTGTAGCCCGCCACGAACAGGATCGGTGGCCCCTCCCCCCGGCTTTCGACATGAAGCCGCACGCCGTCCGACGTGACAACGGAACCGTCCATCACCCCGCGTCCTCGCCATTGCCGCCCCGGCTGAAGCCGGACAGCAGCATATCGCGGATCGACGCCCGGAAATGCGCCTCCATCGCGCTGACGGCCGCCTTCACGTCCTGCGTCGCGATGGCGCGTGCGATGGCGAGGTGGCATTCGATCATGGCATCGCGCTGCGGCCGCTTCGTCCGGGTGCGCCAGGCCGTCGGGACGGCGACTTCCATCAGCGGGCCGAAGGAAGCAACGATCTTTCCGAACAGCGGATTGCCGCTCGCCTCCGCGATCGCCAGGTGCAGCGCGACATCGTGGGCGGCCCGGCGCTCGGCATCGTCTGCATCGGTCGCCATCGCCTCGGCCAGTGAGAGAATAGCCGATGCCTGGGCGTTGCTGCGCTGCGCCGCTGCCAGCTTGACCGTCGTCACCTCGATGGCGCGGCGCACGTCCCATACGTCCGCGACGGTGATCTGGGCGGTCGCCACGCCATGCCCGAAAGCCTCGGCCAGGACGCCGCTGTCGAGCGCCCCGACGCGGGGGCGCCGCCCGTTGGCCACGTCCAGCACGCCCAATGCGCCGAGGACGCCGAAAGCCTCGCGCATCACACTGCGGCTGACCCCGATCTGCCCGGCGAAGAACGCCTCGCCCGGCACCGTGTCGCCCACGCGCATCGCATGTTTCGCGATATGGTCCTTCACCGCCGCCACCGCGCAATCGACGAGCGAATTGCCCTTGCCGCCGGCACGCGCGGCGCCCGAACCGTTCAGGTGGATCATGCAGCCATTTTCCTCTCACGATACATGCCGGGGGACATGCCGAAGCGTCGCCTGAACGCGCGGCAGAAACTGGCGTCGTTCAGATAGCCGCTGCGATAGGCCACGATAGCGATGGCGATATCCGTCGTCGCCAGCAGTTCCTCCGCATGGCCCAGCCTTCGCTCCGCGATCGCATCGCCGATGCTGCAACTGAACAGGCTGCGGAAGCCCCGCGCGAGCTTGTCGCGGTTCAGGCCGCAGGCGCGCGCCAGCCCCTCGATGCTCATCCCCTCGCGCCATTTCTCGTTGATGAGGTCCATGGCGACCGCGATGCGACTGGTATCGTCGGCGGTCAGGCGCGCCGATCGCGCACGCTTCCTGAACTGATCCGCCAATAGGGTGGTGATGAATTGCGAGGCGAACTCGGCGGCCCTGACCGAGCGGTGGATGGCTTCGAGCACGTCCTCGTCCCGCTCGACCAGCGCGGGGGCGATGCGCAGAAGCGCGGGCGTCATCGCGAAGCTGTGATCGTCGAGCCGCGCGATCGCCGATCGCAATGCGTTGAAGCTCATCGCGGGGATGGTGACCGCGAGCGCGTCATGCGGCGCTTCCTCGGTCGATGCGAGGCGGATCGACACCTCCGCCAGCCGGAGATCGGCATGCAATGCGATAGCGGCATCCTCCGCCGGCTCCGCCCCCTTGATCGCGATCGCGAACGTGCTGGTCGCTCGGGCGGTCATCGCGCGGCACCCCTGCGCGCCGACGCCAGCGCCCGGCCGAGCGCCGCGACGCGGTCGCGCCTTGCCCTTTCCCCGATGGCGGTGCCGGGCAGCAGATCGAAGCCGTGCACGGCGCCGGGATAGAGCGCCAGCTCGACCGGGACGCCGGCCCGCGACAGGCGTCGAGCATAGTCCATGTCCTCGTCGACGAAGAGATCGAGCGCGCCGGTGGAGATATAGGCCGGCGGCAACCCGGCGAGATCCTCGCAGCGGCCGGGCGCGGCGAGATAATCGATTTCGGCCGAACCCGGCTTCCGCCCGAGATAGCTCGCCCAGCCGAAATGATTGCTCCGCGCCGTCCAGACATGGCGGCCGGCAAAGGGATGCGCGCTTTCCCGAACGCAGGTGCGATCGTCCAGCATGGGATAGACCAGATGCTGGAACGCCAGAAGACGCTCGCCGCAATCGCGGTCGAGCAAGGCCAGCGCGGCCGCCAGCCCGCCGCCCGCGCTTTCGCCCAGCACGCCGATCGCGGCGGGATCGATGCCGAGGTCCGCAACATGCGCGGCGAGCCAGCGCAACGCGGCGTGGCAATCGTGGAGCGGGCCGGGAAACGGGGTTTCCGGGGCAAGCCGGTAATCGACGCTGACGACGGCGCACCCCAGCGCATCGGCGAGCGACAGATTGACCGGCTCCATCGCCGCCGCCGTTCCCGCCACATAACCGCCGCCATGGATGTGGAAGATGCAGCCAAGCGCCCCGCCCGCCCCCTCCGGCCGATAGATCAGGACGGGGATATCGGGCGCGCCGCCCGGCCCCGGAACCAGTCGCCGGGAAATGGCGACCGGAACGGCGGGGGGTGGAGCCAGCGGAAGCATCGACGCTTCCCGCACGAGAGCGAGATTGGTGATCGTGATGTCGATCGTCGGCTGCGCTTCGAGGAAAGCGCGCAGTTCGGGGTCGATCAATCCCGCATCGTCGGCGGAGCGCGTCCCGGCCGTTTCCGGAGATGAATCGACGCTGCCCATTTCCTGAAGCCTCTCCGAGCCAAACTTATATGCATGCTTGTTTATAGCTATCCTATAGGTCGATTCGCCGTAACAGGGCAAGAGCCAAGCCGATGCACGCCGCTCGGCCAGTGCCCGGGAATCAGATCAGGCCGTCCGCGGCCGCCTTGCCGAGAGTGCCGGCCACGCCGCTGCCATAGAGCTGGCCGAGCCAGTCCCCTGCCCGCGCGACGAGCCGCCGATGCTGGCCGAGGTCGCCGAACAGCGCCGTCATCCGCAGCAACGGGCGGGGATCGGCGCCGCCCTCCACCGCCCGCGCGCGCAGCGCGTCCGCCAGGGGATGCTGGACCGTCAGCGGCCGCCCCGCGTCATCGGTCCCGCGCACGCGGCGCAGCCACGCCGCCAGCCCCAGCGCCAGAAGGTCGACCGAAGCCCGTGCGGCCAGGCGATCGCGCAGGGGATCGAGAAGATAATTCAGCGGGGCATCGGTGTTGACGCGCTGCGTCGTGTCGCGAATGGCCGGATTGCCGAAACGCGCGACCAGCGTCGCCTTGTAGGCCGCGAGATCGACGCCGGGAACGGGCGGCAACGTCGGCCCGGTCTCCCGCTCCATCAGCGCGATCATGACGCGCCGGATGAGCGGATCGGCCATGGCCTCGTCGATCCGCTCGTGGCCCGCCAGTTGCCCCAGCCCCGCGACGACGAGATGACTGGTGTTGAGAAGGCGCAGCTTCATGAATTCATAGGGCGTGACATCGCCGACGAACTGCGCGCCCACCTTCTCCCACGCCGGCCGCCCGGCGACGAAGCGATCCTCGATGACCCATTGCCGGAACGGCTCCGCCAGCAGGGGCGCCGCGTCGGCGATCCCCGTCCGCTGCCGAAGATCGCGCATGTCCGCCTCGGTCGGGACCGGCGTGATCCGGTCGACCATCGCATTGGGGAAGGTCGCGGCCTCCGCGATCCAGCGGGCAAGCCCCGGATCGCTCGCCTCGGCGAGGGAGAGCACCGCGCCGCGCAGCACGTCGCCATTGTGCTGGATGTTGTCGCAGCTCAGCGCCGTGAACGCGGGCGCGTTGCGACGGCGGCGGCGGGCATGGGCCGCGACGATGACGCCGATCGCGCTGCGCGGCCTGTCCGGCGTCTCGATATCATGGACGATCAGCGGATGCGTGCGGTCCAGCGTCCTGGTCGCGCGATCGAGGCAATAGCCATGCTCGGTCACGGTCAGCGTGACGATGCCCACCGCGTCGCGGTCGATGGCGTCGAGCAGCGGCGCGGTATCGGCGGAGGCGTCGAGCAATCCGGCAAGCGAGCCGATGACGGCCGAGCGCGCGCCGGTACCGTCCCGCTCGGTCAGCGTATAGAGGCCATCCTGCGCCGCCAGCGCGGCGATCAGCGGCCTGTCCGTCTCGCGCAGACCCACGCCGGTTATGCCCCAGCGCCGCGCGTCGGCATCCGCCTGCATCAGATCGTGGGTGTAGCGCGCCAGATGCGCCCGCGCGAAGCCGCCAAGCCCGAGATGGACGATGCCGGTGGCGAGGGTGGAGCGGTCATAGCCGACGCCCGCGACGCCGCGCGGCGGCGTGTCGAGGGCCGTCATCCCCCGCGCTGTCCGTCCGCCTGCGCGGCGAGGGCGCGTTGCGCGAGCGCCAGTCCGCCCATCAGGCCCGCCCGATCGCCGAGGGCGGGAGGAACGATGATCTCCGCGACGTCGCGATAACCGAAATAGCCGTTGTCGCGGCGCTTCGCCTCCGCGCGGATCATGTCGAGCAGCCCCGGCGTCGCGAGCACGCCGCCGCCGAACACGATCCGCTCGCAGGACAGCAGCGCCATCTGCATGATCGCGAGCTGGCCGAGATAGTCGGCGATGATCCGCCTGCCCGGATGATCCGCCGCCAGCTCCGACAGCGAGCAGCCCCAGCGCGCGTGGATGGCGGGTCCGCTCGCCAGACCCTCCAGGCAATCGCCGTGAAAGGGGCAGACGCCGGGAAAGTCGCGGTCGTCCGAGTGACGCCCGACGGCGACATGGCCCATTTCCGGATGACGAAAGCCGTGGACCGGCTCGCCACGGATGATCGCGCCGCCGCCGATCCCCGTCCCGACGGTGATATAGGCGGCGTTCCCGCATCCGCGCGCGGCGCCCCACAGATGCTCCGCCAGCGCGGCGCCGTTGACGTCGGTGTCGAAGCCGGCCGGACAGCGCAGCCGCGCGCGGAAGGGGCCGACGACATCGGTGCCCGCCCATCCGGCCTTCGGCGTGTCGAGCACATAGCCCCAATGCGGGGCGCCGGGGCGCAACTCGATCGGGCCGAAGCAGGCGATGCCGATCGCGGCGAAACCCGGCCCGGCGCCTCGCGCCGCGAAGAAGGCGAGGGCCTGGCCGATCGTCTCCTCCGGTCCGGTGGTGGCGATGCGCGCGCTTTCGATCGCCTCGCCATCGGCGGAGAAGGTGCCGAGGTTCCACTTCGTGCCGCCCGCCTCGATCGCGCCGAAAAGCCCGCTCACCGGACACCCTCCGCTTCGTCGCTGTAGTTGAGCGGCGCATTGCGCCAGGCGAGCGCGAAGCCCAGCACGCCGACGATGCTGACGGCGAGGCCGACGATCGCGAGCGCGGGGGCAAGATGGCTCTCGCCACCCAGCCACAGGCTCAGCCCGGTGACTAGCGGCGGGCTCAGCCCGAAGGCGATCAGCCCGCCGAACGCGACGAATGTGCCGACGCACAGGCCGCGCAGTTCATTGGGCAGGAGAACCGCGATGGCCGTCGCCACGACGAGGCCGGTGACGGTCCCACCGAGCAGCAGCAGCGTCATCGCCGCCCCGAACCAGAAGACATTCGGCATGACCGGGAACAGCGCCGCCGGGAAAGCGATCAGCGCCGCGACCAACGCGCCGATCAATATGCCGCCACGCCTGCCGCTGCGATGCCCCCAGTCCGCCGCGATCCCGCCGGTGAAGGCACCGACGACACCCACGCTGAATATGACAAGGCCCATCCAGCCGGCGAACTGCGCGGGCGTCTGCCCGAAACTGCGCGACAGGACGGGCGCTGCCCAGATCGCCGCCGCCGCGTCCGCCATCAGCACGCTGGTCTGTCCCACGAACATCGGAAGAAGAAACGCGCGGCGCGCCCATAGTTCCCGCGCCACCGTCCGCGCGGGGGCGGAGACCGCCTCGCGCTCCCGCCGCGCCGGTTCGCGCAGCGCGAGCAGCAACAGGGTCAACGCCGCGCTGCCCAGCCCCAGGACGAGATGGACCGCCCGCCACGCCGGAAACCCGTACAGGCCGCTTTTCGCGAACAGGCCGAAAAGCTGCCCGCCCAGCGCGAAAGCGGCCGCGCTGCCGGCATATTTCCCGATCGTCAGCAGCAGCATCGACCGGCCGCGTATCTCCGCCCGGCACAGGTCCGCCGCGAGCGACACCCCGATGGTGGTGGAGATATTGGCCCCCAGCCCCGCCAGCATCCGGGCCGCGAACAGGATGGACAGGTTGTCGGCATAGGCCGTCAGCAACGTGCCGGCCGTCCAGATGAGCGAGGTCAGGGCGAGCAGCCGGACCCTGTTCAGCCTGTCGACCAGCAGCCCCATGGGGATCGACAACAGGGCGAGCGGGATCGAATTGGCGAGGCCCTGCATCAGGCCGATCTGCGTGTCGCTCAGGCCAAGCTCGGCCTTGGCCGCTTCCTGCACGGTGGCGAACACGCCCATCATCGTGTTGCCCGCCGCCATCAGCACGGCGATGATCAGCAGCGACGGGAGCGCAGCGCGAAAATCCCTGCCGGCGCTCACCGGCAGGGCCGCGCGGAGAGATGCCTGTCCGGGCGTCGCGACGCGACGGGGCCTTCCGCGTTCGGGCTTGGCAGGGACCGCATGATTATAGCTGAAAGATCTTGCCGGGGTTGAACAGGTCCTGAGGATCGAGCGCGCGCTTCACGGTCCGCATGAGGTCGACCGCGTCGCCGAGTTCCTCGATCAGCGCCGCCTGCTTGCCGAGGCCGATGCCATGCTCGCCGGTGCAGGTGCCGTCCATCGCCAGCGCCCGCGCGACGATCCGGTCGTTCAATGCCTCGACTTCCCGCAATTCCCCGGCCGATCGGGGGTCGATCGGAAAGATCACATGGAAGTTGCCGTCGCCGACATGGCCCACGATCGTCGCCGGTATCGAGGCCCCGTCCAGATCGCGCCTGGTCTCGGCGATACATTCCGGCAGGCGGCTGATCGGCACGCAGACGTCGGTGCTCCACCCGACCGCGCCCGGCCGCAGGTTGACCGCGGCGTAAAAGGCCTCGTGACGCGCCCGCCACAGCCTCGATCGCTCCTCCGGCAGGTTCGACCACTGGAAATCGCCCCCGCCATTCTGGCTGGCGAGCGCGCCGACCGTCCCGATCTGCTCGGCGACGCCGTTCTCCGATCCGTGAAATTCGAGGAACAGGGTCGGAAGCTCCGGCAGGTCGAGCTTCGACCACGCATTCACCGCCCGGATCTGCGCATCGTCGAGCAGCTCGATCCGCGCGAGCGGCACGCCGCACTGGATCGCCTGGACGACCGTCTCCACCGCCCCTTCGATCGTCTCGAAGCCGCAGACCGCCGCGCTGACCGCCTCCGGTATGGGATGGAGGCGCAACGTCACCTCGGTGATGATGCCGAGCGTGCCTTCCGCCCCGATGAAAAGACGCGTCAGATCATAGCCGGCGGCCGACTTCCGCGCGCGCCGCGCCGTCCGTATCACCCGCGCGTCCGGCGTCACCACCGTCAGCGACAGCACGGCCTCGCGCATCGTCCCGTAGCGGACGGCGTTGGTCCCCGATGCCCGTGTCGAGGCCATGCCGCCGATCGTCGCATTGGCGCCGGGGTCAATCGGGAAGAACAGCCCCAGGTCGCGCAGATGGGCGTTGAGCTGCTCGCGCCGGCACCCCGCCTGGACGGTGCAGTCGAAGTCTCCGGCGTTCACCGCGACGATCGCGTCCATCTGCGAAAGGTCGACCGACACGCCCCCGCGCACCGGCAGGGCATTGCCCTCGATCGAGGTGCCCGCCCCGAACGGCACGATCGGCACCGAGAAACGCGCGCAAAGCGCGACGAGCGCTACCACCTCTTCCGTCGAATGCGCGAAGACGACCGCGTCGGGCAGGCTCGGCTCGTAATGCGTCTCGCTCCGGCCGTGTTGCGCGAGAATCGCGGCGGACAGGCTCAGACGGTCGCCGAACCGCTCGCGAAGCGCAGCCAGGAAAGCGGCATCCAGGGGTTTACGTTCAAGCTCTTGTCCCGATTGCATCGCGAAGACCTCAGAATTTGATGGAGCCCCGCAAGCCGACCCGGCGACGGTTCCCCTGAATGGCCAGGTTGTTGACGAGAAACGCGGGGACGCCCGCGCGGCCGAGGAGCGAGGAATCCAAATAGGTCTCCTGATACTTCTCGTCGAACAGGTTCGTGGCGAACAGCGCCACTTCGAAATGCGGGGTCTGCCAGCCGATCGACGCGTTGACGAGCGTGAACGACGGCATCATCGGGACCGAGGCCGCGTCGAGCGATTCACCGGCGCGGCTCCCCTTGTAGATCACGCTGGCGTCGAACACGATCGACTGGTCCTGAGCGACCGGCGCCGTGATCGTCGTGCCGATCATCCCGTTCACGTCGGGCACGAACGGGATGCGATCCCCCGGATAGGCATAGCCGGTGGTCTGGAACCACTCCGTCCCGTCGGTCACGCGGGCGTGGAGGAGCGTGATATTGCCGTAGAGACGCCACCAGTTCGTCAGGCGGGCGTCGAACTCGCCTTCCATGCCGTAGCTTTCGACATGGCCGGCGTTGAGGTTCACCGAAACATAGCCCGCGCCGCCCGTGCTCGGCGCCAGTGCGTTCGGCCCGATGAAGTCGTTATAATCGTTGTAGAAGCCGTCGATGCTGAAGGAGAGGCGCCGGTCGAACGCGCTCGCCTTCGCGCCGATCTCATAGGTCCAGACGCTGTCGCCGCGATACAGCGCGTTGGGCGCGCTCGGCTCGTTCTGGCCCCCGCCGCGCGTGCCGCGCGCGATCGAGGCATAGGTCATGAAGTCCGGCGTCCAGTGCTTGGTCAGCGTGACGCGCGGCTGGACCTGATTCGCCTCGTAGATGGCGAAATCGCCGCCCTGCGACGAATTGAACGCCGTCAGCTTCTGGTGGTCGAACCGGAGGCCGGCGGCAAGATCGAGCGTATCGCCGAACTTGATGAAGGCGGTGCCGAAGATCGCATAATTCCTGTTGTCGGCATGCCCGACCGCCGGCACGGTGAGGTCAAGCGGCACGATCGTGTTGGTGATATACTGGTCGTTGGTCGCATTGCTGTAGAAACCGCCGAGCAACGTCGAGACATGATCCGACCATTTCGTGTCGAAGCGCAGCTCGCCGCTCGTCGTCTTGAGGAAGCGGTTGTTGGTGCCGCGCAGGAAATCCACCGCGGTGAAGTCCCCGTCGGCGAAGCTGTATGCGTCCGATTGATTGTAGCTGCCGATCGCCGTGATCTTGGTGTTGAGCGAGCGGACGTCGAACTCGCCCTTGCCGGTGACGGCGTAATAGTCGATCGCCACGAGGCTCAGCGAGTTGGTCGCGGTGTCGAGGTGGAAATCGCTCGGCCCCGTCACCGTCATATAGGGGACGCTTCCGCCGAACACATGGTCGTAGCTGCCCTTGAGCGTGAACACCGCCCAGTCGGCCGGCACGAAACGCAAGGTGCCGTTGACGCTCTTCGTCTCGAGCGGATTGATCCTGCCGTTGGCGAGGGTGTTGCGGCCGAAGCCGTCCTGGGTGTGATAGGCGGCGCCGATGCGGAATTGCAGGACGTCCTTGACGATCGGCCCGCTGATGCTGCCCGAGACGCTGCCGTAATTGTCGCCGGCGGCGAGGGCGCCGTCCACGCGCCCCTCGAACGTGTTGGAAGGCTGGCGGGTGATGACGCTGATCGCGCCGCCCAGCGTGTTGTTGCCGAACAGCGTCCCCTGCGGGCCGCGCAGCACCTCGACGCGCTCGACATCGACGAGGGGCGAATTGAGATAGCTCGTATTGGGCTGATAGACGCCATCGATGAACAGGCCGACGCCCGGCTGAACCGTGTCGATGATGGTCGTGCCGATGCCGCGCATCGAGATGAACGCGCGGCCGGCGGAATCCGAGTTGATGTTCACGCCGGGCGCGATATTCGCGATATCCTTGACCAGCGTGATCTGCTGCTCCCTGATCGTGTCGCCCGACACGGCCGTGACGGCGATCGGCACGTCCTTGAGCGATTCCTGGCGCTGGCGCGCCGTCACCACGATGTCGCCCGGCTGGATCGCCGCCGGCCCATCCGAAACCCCGGCGCCGGAAGCCTGACCGAACGCGACGCCGGGGCACAGCGCGGCGATCGCCGCCGATGCGGCAAGAACTGGGCGAAACTTCATGGCATACCCTCCCTTGGCGGCGCGGCTCTGAGTCCGCTGAACGCCGATACCTATATGAGAGGTTTTCCCGACCTGAAAGATCAGTCTATATGCCGATTCACAGCATCTACGTGCCGAAAACGGCGAGGCCGCCGGCCTGCGCCGTAAGATCCAGCGGAACGAAAGCTGCCGGACAGTGCGTCCGGCAGCTCCGTCACTTCAGTCAATGCGACGATCAGTTCTTCGGCGTGCCGGCGTCGGCCGAGGCGCCGCCGCCCGCCGCGCCCGATCCGTTGACGGACCCCGACGCGCCGGAAACCGTGCCGGCCAAGCCGCCCGAGGCATTGGCACCAGCCGATCCCGCCGCGTTGCGCGCATCATTGACGGCGCTCCCCGCGCGGTCACGCACCGTTCCGGCGGCCATGCCGGCGCGATCGGCGGCGGCGTTCACCGCATTGCCGGCCGTCGTGCGTGCCTTGCCGACCGCATTGGCCGCGCGATCCCGCGCGGTGTCGACGGCGTTGGTCGCGCGGTCGCGGGCCGCGCCCACGGTGTTCGACGCCTGATCGGTGCCGATCAGTTGCGCGCTGCCGCCGACGTTGCGGCTGACGCTCGCGCTTCCCGCGTTGCTCATCGTTCCGGCAAGCGCGCCGCCGTTGCCGCCGGTCGCGCCCAGCGTCGCATTGGTGCTGCGGCTCACCGAGCCAGCGAGGCCGGCGTCGCCCGACACCTTGCCGGACCTGGCGTTGACCGAGCGATGGCCGCGAACGCTGCCCGATCCGGACACGCTGTTAGAAAGGCTGCCCGTCGCCGAGCCGAGCCGCCCGGCGCCCAGATCGCCGGTGCCGGACACGGCGCCGCCCAGGCTCCCCGCGCGGCCCACCGTGCCGCCCAGCAGCCCGCCGCCGCCCGCGCCGCCGAGCAATTGCGCGCCAGCCGGCATGGCGCCTGCCCCGGCCACGATCATCGCCGCCGCCATCAGGGGAATCCGAACCTTGTTCATCACTCTTCTCCTCTTCGGCGACCGGGCTCGCTTTCCCGGTCCTGAAAGAGCAACGACGGCGGAATCCGGTTTAATCCCGCCGATGCGAATTTATTTCACGCCAAGGCTTTTCGGCGGGATGGCGCAGGCGCCGCAGACGATGCCCCGCCCGACCCGTCCGCTGCCCGGCCGCGCCTCGGCCGCAAGGGCGCCGCTACTGCCGACGCGCGCCAGCCGCGCGGCGACCAGCGGCGCGGCGAACGACGTGCCGCGCAACGCCTCCCAGCCGCCGCCGGGCACCGCCCCGGCCATGTCCGCGCCAGGCGCGGCGAAATCGAGGTGGAGCGCCCGCCCGGCCTCGATAAGCGCATGCCCCTTCGCGTCCACCCCGGTGACGGCGATCACGCCGGGATAGGAGGCGGGATATTGCGGCGGCGCCGCCGGGCCGTCGTTGCCGACCGCCGCGACGACGAGCACGCCGCGCGCGAGCAGCGCCTTCGTCGCCGCCTCCAGCAACGGATTGGGCGGGCCGACGAGGCTGATGTTGACGACGCGCGCGCCGTTCGCGGCGAGCCACCCCATCGCCCGCGCGATCGCGACCGCCGAACCGTTCGCCGCCGATCCGCCATAGACGTCCGCCACCAGCAGCGGCATCCCCGGCGCCGCGCCATGAAAGACGCCCGCGCTGCCGACCATCAGCGAGGCGACCGCCGTGCCGTGGCCGGTCGGCTTCGGCGGCCCGGCAAAGCCGCGCTGCTCGATCCGCGCGGCGGCGAAGGCCGGATGGTTGCCGACGCCCCCGTCGATCAGGCCGATGCGCGCGCCGCCTGCCGGCCCCGCACTTCCCTCGGCGGCGCCTCCGGCGGGGGCGAGCGGCGCGCGGGCCGGCTCGTAGATCGGGTCGAGCATGAATTGCGCGCCGGGCACGAGCGCCCGGAGCGCGCCGATCGCCTTGCGCGCGGGTTTCTTCCCCGGAGGCGTGAAGATGGTCGCGCCGAGCGCCAGCGCCTCGATCGACTCCGTGCCGCGCACCGCGAAGCCCGCCGCCGTCGCCTTCGCGATCTGCTCGTCGCTCAGGCCGATCCCGACGATCTCGTCGCGGCGGACCGGATTGCCATGATCGTCGACGTCCAGCACGCCGCGATTGTCGCGGACGAGCGTGGCGAGCCGCTGCCGCCGGAGCGAGAGCAGGTCGGCCGGCGCCGTGGCGCGCAACGTGTCGCCGACGGTCATCAGCGGCTCGGCGACTGTATCGACGACGGTGTCCCTCGTGGCCGTCGACTGCCCGAGCAGGCCGCCGGTCACGTCGCCCAGCCGGCCGCCGTTCAGGATGCCGCCCGTGCCGCCGAGAAGCTGCGCCGATACGGGCGCGGCCATGCCGATCACCGCCGCCGCCATCCAAAGGTTCGCGATCCTGCCCATGCTCTTTCCTTTTTTTCCGTGCCGATGGATGAAACGACCGGCGGGCGCCGTTTCATCCGCATGAACATGAGGGCGATCATTGGACGAGATCGAACGCGCGCTGGCAAGCATGCTTCCCCGCCTGCGCCGTTTCGCGCATGGCCTTGCCCGCGATCGCGCCGACGCGGACGACCTGACGCAAGCGGCCGCGGAGCGCATCCTGAAATCGCGGACGCAATGGCGCCCCGGCACCAGCTTCGACGCCTGGGCCTATCGCATCCTGCGCAACCTGTGGATCGACACCACGCGCAGCCGCCGGCGCCGCGACGCCGTGCTGGCGCCGGAGGAACAGGGGCTGTCGGTCGGCGCGGCGGGCGAGGCGGAGGCGAATGTCGAACTGGGCTATCTGATGCGCGCGATGCGGCGCCTGCCCGAGGAGCAGCGCGAGGCGGTGGCGCTGGTGATGATCGAGGGGCTCGCCTATGCGGAAGCCGCCGGGGTGCTGGATATCCCGATCGGCACGCTGACCAGCCGCCTCGTGCGCGGTCGTCAGGCGCTGATGGCGATGCTGGAGGATTGAGCCATGTCTGAGCCGATCGACGAAGCGACGATCGTCGCCTGGGTGGATGGAGAGCTGGACGAGGCCGCCGCCGCCCGCGCCGCTTTCGCGGTGGAGCACGATCCGGCGCTCGCGGCGCTGGCGGAGCGGCATCGCCGGCTGAAGGCGCGCTTCGCCGCCGCTTTCGGCCCGATCGCCGATGAAGCCGTGGCGATGCCCGCCCCGCCAGCGGCCACGATCCATTCGCTCGACGCGGCGCGCCGGCGGCGCGGCCAGGGCCGCTCGCCGTGGCCGCGCTGGGCGATGCCCGGCGCGATCGCCGCCAGCCTGCTCGTCGGCCTGATGCTCGGCCACGGCATCGACGGCGCGGCTGGCGTCGGCGACAGCCCGGAAGCGCTCGCCTTGTCGCGGCCGATCGCGACCGCGCTCGATCGCCAGCTTTCCGGCGAGGCCGGCGCGGTGCGCGTCGCCCTGTCGTTCCGCGATCGCGACGGCGACCTTTGCCGCAGCTTCGCCGCCACGCATCTCGCCGGCGTCGCCTGCCGCGCGGGCGACGGCTGGCGATTGCGCTACGGCGCGCCGAACACGGCGCCGGGCGGCGACTATCGCATGGCGGGAGGCGACGACGGCGAGATGCGCTTCGTGCAATCCGTCATCGCGGGCGAGCCGCTGGACCGCGCAGCGGAAATGGCCGCGCGCGCGAAGCGATGGGCCAGATAGGCACCTTTTGAGCGCGGCGATCCGCGCCGTTGAAAATCCGGTCGCGGCGGCCGGCCAGACGGACGGGTTCCGGGCACACCGGAAACAGCCGCTTCGTGCCACGATACAAATCGCTTGCCAAAAGCATTGTGCAGTGCATCATCACGCTTTCGCGAAGGAGAGCGGATGGCCTTTTTCGAGATGACCGATCAGACCGGCGCGGTGCGGCCTTGCTATGCCGAGGTGCGCCGCTGGGTCGAGGAAGTCGGCATCGAGGGCCTCAACGCGCGACTGAAGGAAGCGGAGACGATCTTCCGCCGCATCGGCATCACCTTCGCGGTCTATGGCGAGGGCGGCGACCCGGAGCGGCTGATCCCGTTCGACCTGCTGCCGCGCATCTTCTCCGCCGCCGAATGGCGCGTGCTCGATCGCGGCATCCGCCAGCGCGCGCGGGCGCTCAACGCCTTCCTCTACGACGTCTATCATCGCGGCGAGATCATCCGCGCCGGGATCGTGCCGGGCGAGCTGGTCTATCGCAACAAGGCGTTCCTGCCGGAGATGATCGGCTTCGATCCGCCGGGGCGCGTCTACAGCCATATCGTCGGCATCGACATCATCCGCACCGGCGAGGGCGGCTTCCAGGTGCTGGAGGACAATTGCCGCACGCCCTCCGGCGTCAGCTACATGCTCGAGAACCGCGAGATCATGCAGCGCATGTTCCCCGAACTGTTCGGGGCGAGCCGGGTGGCGCCGGTCGATTCCTATCCCAACGACCTGCTCGCGACGCTGAAGGAAGTGGCGCCGGCCGGCGCGGGCAGCGACCCGACGGTGGTGGTGCTGACGCCGGGGGCGTTCAACTCGGCCTATTACGAGCACAGCTTCCTCGCCGACCTGATGGGCGTCGAGCTGGTCGAGCCGATGGACCTCTATGTCGACGGCGACAAGGTATGGATGAAGACGACGCACGGGCCGAAGCGTGTCGACGTGATCTATCGCCGCATCGACGACGATTATATCGACCCGCTCGCCTTCCGCCCGGATTCGATGCTCGGCGTGCCCGGCCTGTTCGGCGCCTATCGCGCGGGCGGGGTGACTTTGTGCTCCGCGCCGGGCGCGGGAATCGCCGACGACAAGGCGATCTACCTGTTCGTGCCGGAGATGATCCGCTTCTATCTGTCGGAAAAGCCGATCCTGGAGAATGTGCCGACGTGGCGCTGCGCGCTGCCCGACGAATGCGCCTATGTGCTCGATCATCTCGGCGAGCTGGTGGCGAAGGAGGTGCATGGATCGGGCGGCTACGGGATGCTGATCGGCCCCAAGGCGACGCGCGCCGAGATCGACGCCTATGCCGCGCGGATTCGCGCCGATCCCGCCGATTTCATCGCCCAACCGACACTCGACCTGTCGACCGTGCCGGTGCTGGGGCATCACGACATCGTCGGCCGGCACGTCGATTTCCGTCCCTATTGCCTCGTCGGCAAGCAGATGCGGCTCGCGCCCGGCGGCCTCACGCGGGTCGCGCTGACGGAAGGGTCGCTGGTGGTCAATTCCTCGCAGGGCGGCGGCGTCAAGGACACCTGGGTGCTGGACGAATGACATGCTGAGCCGCACCGCCGAGAACATCTTCTGGATGGCGCGCTACATCGAGCGGGCGGAAAGCACCGCGCGGCTGATCCAGATGGGTCAGCGCATGGCGATCCTGCCCGGCCCGATCCACCGCGAGGAATGGCGATCGGTGCTGCGCGTCACCGGCTGCGACGGGCTGATCGAGGGCGACCGCCCGGTGGCGGAGGCGGATATCGTCCACCTGCTGCTGCTCGACGAGGGCAACCCCTCCTCGATCCGCGCGTGCATGTTGCGCGCCCGCGCCAATGGCCGCGCGGTGCGCACCGCGCTGACGCAGGACATGTGGGAGGCGCTCAACGAGGACTGGCGCAAGCTGGAGCATTACGACGTCGCCAGCGCGCGGCGCAACCTGCCCGAGCTGCTCGACTGGGTGAAGACGCGCGCCTCCACCTTCCGCGGCGCGGCGGAGACCGGGCAGATCAGGAACGCGGGCCATGATTTCCTGCGCATCGGCGGCGCGCTCGAACGCGCCGAGATGACGCTGCGCCTGCTCGACGTGAAATATTACGTCCTGCTGCCCGAGACTTCGGTGGTCGGCGGCGCGCGCGACCATTATCAATGGACCTCCGTGCTCCACGCGCTGTCGGCGGCGCGCGCCTATCACCACGTTTATGGCGGCGGCGACTATACGCCGTGGCGGATCGCCGACCTGTTGATCCTCAACGCGCAATTCCCGCGATCGCTGTCGTTCTGCTTCGGCCAGATCGCATGGCATCTGGACCGGCTCGCGCAGGCGCACGGCCGCCGCACCGCCGCGCAGGCCACCGCCGCCGGCCTGCTCTCCGAGCTGCGCGATCGCGAGAGCGGCGAGATATTCGAGGAAGGGCTGCACGAATTCGTGCAGAACGCGCTCGCCATCACCAACCGCCTGTCGCGCGAGATCGCGCAGGCCTATCATTTCGCCTAGGCCCAGATGCTGCTGCTTGTCCGCCACCTCACCCACATGCGCTATCCGCAAGGCGCCGCCGGCGTCGCGCTGCGCCTCAAGCTGTTCCCGCAGAACCATGAGGGGCAGAAGGTCATCGACTGGCATGTCGAGGTGGACGGCGAGGAGATCGCCCACACCATCGTCAGCGGTTATGGCGAGCGCTTCGCGCAATGGCTGGCGCAGGGCCAGCGCGACGACCTGGAGATCGTCGCGCACGGCCGCGTCGAGACGGAGGATCGCGCGGGGATCGTCAAGGGGCTGCGCCGCGCGCCGCCGCCCGCCGTGTTCCTGCGCGCGACGGCGCTGACCGGCGCCGACGACGCGATCCACGCGCTCGGCGAGGGGCTGGCGCCGGGGACGGACGCACTCGCCGGCCTGCACGCGCTGAGCCAGAAGGTGCGCGGCGCTCTCCCCTATCGCGGCGGCATCACCGACAGCACGACCAGCGCCGCCGCCGCGCTCGCGGGCGAGGGCGGCGTCTGTCAGGACCATACCCATGTCTTCATCGCCGCCGCCCGCGCGCGCGGCGTGCCGGCGCGCTATGTCGCGGGCTATCTGCTGGCGAGCGACGAGGAGCATCAGCAGTTCGAGACCCATGCCTGGGCCGAGGCCCATGTCGACGATCTCGGCTGGGTCGGCTTCGACGTGGCCAATGGCGTCAGCCCGACCGACCATTATGTCCGCCTGTGCACCGGCCTTGACGCCGACGACGCCGCGCCGGTACGCGGGATCGTGACCGGCGGGGGGCCGGGCGCCGTTTCGGCCGACGTCAGGATCGCGCACGGCGAAGGCGACATCGAGACGATCCAGCAGCAGCAACAGCAGCAGCAATGATCGGGGGACACATCCTGCCATGACCTATTGCGTCGCGGTGCGCGTCGCCGATGGCCTCGTGCTGCTGTCCGACACGCGCACCAACGCCGGCGTCGACAACGTCTCGCGCTTCTCGAAGATGTTCACCTGGGAACGCGCGGGCGAGCGCGCGATCGGCATGGCGACCTCCGGCAACCTCTCGATCACGCAGGGCGTCATTACCCGGCTCGAGCAGGCGATCGAACGATCGGCGGAAGACCCGCACGTCGAGACGATCCTCAACGCCGCCAGCCTGTATCGCGTCGCCGAGCTGGTCGGCGAGGCGATGCAGGGATTGCAGGACCGCTATCGCGATTCGATCCAGGCGGAGGGCGCGGGCGCCGACGCCACGGTCCTCGTCTGCGGCCAGCGCAGGGGCGGGCGCCACCGGTTGTTCATGGTCTATTCGGCGGGCAATTTCGTCGAGGCGACCGCGGACACGCCCTATTTCCAGATCGGCGAGCATAAATACGGCAAGCCGATCCTCGATCGCGTGGTGACGATGGAAACGCCGCTCGACGAGGTGGCGAAGGCGGTGTGCGTGTCGATGGATTCGACGCTCCGGTCGAACCTGTCGGTCGGGATGCCGCTCGACCTCGCGGTGATCCGCCGCGACGCCTGCGCGTTCGACGTCCATGAGCGGATCGAGGCGGACGATCCGCGCTTCGTCGCCATCTCGCGGCGCTGGGGCGAGGCGCTGCGCAACGCCTTCTCCAGCCTGCCCGCCATACTCTGCTGACGCGCCGGAGCCCGCTGGTCGCCGCCATCCGGCCGCGCCGCCGCGTCAGTGTCGCTTGAAATACTGGACTTCCCGCTCGTGCTTCTCGGCCGCCGCCCGCGTGTCGAAGGTCCCGAGATTGCGGCGCTTGCCCGTTTCCGCATCCGGCTTGCGCGAATAAAGGCGATATTTGCCGGACTTGAGCTTCCTGATCATCTCCGTCACTCCTTCGATCCTGCGCCGATCGCATCGGACGAGAATTTCCCGAGGGCGATCAAGGTTCCCCGTCGCCGCGCTCGTCGCCGCGCGTGAAGTCGATTCGAACAGCTGGTGGAACCGCGCCAGAAGATGATGGTTTGAACCTTTGCAACGACCGTGAGGAGATGGATATGGGCAAGGGAATTCTGCTTTGGCTTATCGGCATTCCTATCCCGATCATCATCCTTCTGCTGATCTTCTGGCATTAAGCGCGCTTTCAAAAGCAGCGGAATAAGCTATCCTGAAACAGGAATATTTCTTGCCGCGTAATCCGCAAATATAAATCCGCGCGAGCACCGTGATTTTTTCCGCTAAAGGCTGTTTCCGGTCGATCCGGAGAATTGATCGATGATGATCGAAGGAGCGTCCGGCTCGGGCAGGACATCACATGCGCTTCGTAACTTGTGCGCTGCATCGATGAACCAACGCCTCCGTTTCCCGTTCTCCTGTTCAATCGAAAGGAGTCGAGCACCATGACCGATACCCATGCCGATGCGACCAAGCTGAAGGGCGATCTGTGGAAGAAGATGGCCGAGAGTCCATTCCTGATGGTCGGCCCGGCCGACGGCAGCACGCATAGCGAGCCGCTGACCGCGCAACTCGACAGGGACCAGGTGGACACGCTGTTCTTCTTCATCGGCCGGAACAATCGCGTCGCCAATGGCGGCGAGCTGATGCTCCAGTTCGTGTCGCGAGGACATGATTTCTTCGCCTGCCTGCACGGGAAGGCGCGTGTCGATAACGATCGGGCGCTGATCGACAAATTGTGGAACAGGCAGGTCGAGGCATGGTTTCCGGGCGGAAAGGACGATCCGGACCTCGCGCTGCTGCGTGTCGACATCGATAGCGCGGAATTGTGGGAAACCGACATGTCGATCGCCGGGAAGGTGAAGATGCTGTTCGGTGGCACGATCAGGTCGGATCAGGAAGGAAGCCACGCCACGGTTCGGACAACCGCCGAAACACGCGGTTGATCGAACGGCGAGCGATGCCCGGTCGCGGTTGGCGCGGCGCCGCCGCGATTGGCGCCTATGTCGTCGGAGGTTTCGCGCTTGTTCTGGCGCTGGGGCTAGCCGCCTTTCCGTTCGGCCAGTTCCGGTCGCTGATCGAGCAGCGGCTCAGCGCGCGTTTAGGAAGCCCGGTCACGATCGCGGCGATCGAGCGGCGGGAAGTCTTTTCGTTCCATCCGACGATCACCATCCGCGAGCTGCGCGTGCCGCAACCGCCGTGGGCGGGCAACGGCGACATGGCGCGGATCGAGCGCGCCGACGTGACTTTCCCGGTCCTCTCCGCGTTCCTCGGCGGCTTCCGGCCCACGGCGCTCACGATCTCGGGCGCGCGCCTCAACCTCGTGCGCACGAGGGACAAGCGGAAAAACTGGGAGCGCGAGCCGCGGCGACGAGGCGATGCCGGCGGGCGCGCATCCCTCACGCGGCTGGTCGTACGCGACATGAGGATCAGCTATCGCGACGCGGCGCAGGATCGCGCGGTCGTGCTGGACGTGGCGGCCGACCCGGTGCACGGCCTGCGCGCCAGCGGACCCGGCATCGTGCGCGGCAGCGCGGTGCGAGTCTCGCTTGCCGGCGCGCCGCTGGCGGGCAACGATGGCCGCTGGCCGTTCCGCGCGACGATCGACGGCGCCGATCTGGCGATGACCGCCGCCGGCACGATGGCGCACCCGCTCGATACCGGAGAGATGACATTGGACCTCGAGACGCGCGCGCGCGATCTCAAGATGGTCGATGCGATCATCGAGGCCGGGCTGTTCGAAACGCACCCCGTCCATCTCGCGGCGCATGTCGAACGACGGGCCGCGAAGTGGATCGTGAGCGATCTCACCGGCACGATCGGCCAGTCGCGGATCGTTGGTCGCGTCACCGTCGACAAGTCCGGCCCGCGCACCGGGCTGGATGGTGAAATCCACTCCGATCTCCTCGATTTCAACGATTTCTCCTCGCCCGGAAGCGAGGCGGCCGCCCGCGCCGAGGTGCGCGCGCATGGACCGAAGCTGGTGCCGGAAACCCGCATCAACATCTACAAGATCAGCCATACCGATGGGCGCATAGCCTTTCGCGCGACCCGCATCGTCGATGGGGACAAGCCTTCGCCGCTGACGAATCTCTCCGGCGCTGTGACGCTCGATCGCCGCCTTCTCGTCGTCGACCCGCTGCGCATCGGATTACGGCAAGGCGCGCTCGCCGGCCGTGCGGTCGTCGACCAGCGGGACGGCGCGAAGGTGCCGAAGGTCACGCTCGACCTGCGCATCACGGGCAGCTCGATCGGCGCTCTGGCCGGCGGCGGCGGATCGGTGACCGGGCGCGTCGACGCGCGCGCCTATCTGGTCGGGCGCGGCAGCACGATCCGCGAGGCGGTCGGCGCGTCGGACGGACGGATCGGGCTGGCGGCGCGCGACGGCTCCTTGCCGCACAAGATCGCCGCCGCGCTCGGCTTCGATGCCGGCCGGGCGCTGCTGGCGAACGAAAGCCAGCGCGCCGGCTTGCGATGCGTGGTTGTCGGCGCCGACGTGCGCGGCGGCGTGGGCAAGGTCGATCCGTTCATCGTCGACACCAGTGAAAGCCGGCTGGACGGCGCCGGCACCATTTCCTTCCCGTCCGAACGGCTCGCGATCCGGCTGACCGGCGCCCCGAAACGGGGCAGCGTATTGCGCCTGCCCGGCTCGGCGGAACTGGCGGGGACGATCCGCGAACCGGATGTCGTCGTGCCGAAGCAGGTGAAGTCCGCCGGCAATATCTTCAAGGCGATCGGCCGCGCGATCACCGGCGATCAGGGGCCGCGCGCCACCGACGCCGATTGCGCCGGACTGGCCGCGAAGGTGCTGCGCTGAGGCACGGGCCGGGGGCGCATGTAACGAATTCGGCTTCCGCGCGTTTGGCGAGGCGATGGATGCGACACAGGGGAAAGCGGCCGCGGCGCAGGTCAAGCTCGCCGACAGCGCCGGGCGGCTGAGCGAAAGCGCCGAGCAGCAGACCGATAGCGCCGACCGGCGCACCGAACTTGCCGCCGATCGCACCGTGCTCGCCGCCGAGCGAACCTATGCCGCATGGGTGCGAACCGGGCTTGCCGCGCTCGCTTCCGGGATCGGCGCGCAGGCGTTGCTCGACAAGGTGGTCGCGCCGTGGCTGATCGGGGCGACCGTATCGGTGCTGATCCTGTTCAGCGCCTTCTGCTTCGCCGCCGCCGTATGGCGACAGATGATCCGCGTCTCCCCGCCCCAGCCCGACACCCGGCGCATCCCGGCGTGGATGCTGGTGACGGTCAACGGCTTCCTCGTGCTGGTCAGCATGGCCGCGCTCGTCGGGACCTGGGTCGGTTGACCGCGCATCAGGCGCTTTCCTTCGCGATCATCGGCGGCGCGATCCTGTGCTTCGCGTCGGGGCGCTTCCGCTACGACGTGGTGTCGCTGGCGGCCTTGCTGATCGGATTGGCCGTCGGCGTCGTTCCGGCGAAGCACGCCTTCACCGGCTTCACCAGCGACGTGGTGATCGTCATCGCCTCCGCGCTGGTGATCAGCGCCGCGATCGCGCGATCGGGGGTGATCGAGCTGCTGATCCGCCCGCTCACCACGCATCTGCAACGGCCGCGCAGCCAGGTGCCGGTGCTGGCGGGGGCGACGGCGCTGCTGTCGATGGTGACCAAGAATGTCGGCGCGCTCGCCATCCTGATGCCGGTCGCGCTGCGCATGGGGCGAGGCAAGAGCTCCTCGCCCGCCGCGCTTCTGATGCCGATGTCCTTCCTGTCGCTGCTCGGCGGGCTGGTCACCCTGGTCGGCACCTCCACCAACATCATCGTGTCGCAGGTGCGCGAGGAGATGCTGGGCAAGCCCTTCGCCATGTTCGATTTCGCGCCGGTCGGACTGGCGCTGACCGCGCTGGGGCTGATCTTCGTCAGCTTCGGCTGGCGCCTGCTGCCGCGCGACCGACAGGGGCGCGTCGATCTCGGCGAGATCGCCTCGCGCGCGACCTACAGCACCGAGGCACGGATCGCGGACGAGCTGCCGGCGGGGATAGCCACCGTCGCGGACCTCAAGCTGGGCGAGGACAAGGTCCAGGCACGCGCGATGATCCTGCCCGACGGCAGCCGGCGCAGGACGCTTGCCGACATGCAGCTCGTCCCCGGCGCCAGCCTGATCCTCGAAGGGGAGGACGGCGCGCTCGACCGGGTCTTCGCGCGCGCGCCGCTCGCCCCCGAACGCGACGGGAACGACGTCGGAAAGGAGAAGCCTGACGAGGAGATGCGCACGATCGAGGCGGTGGTCCAGCTCGATAGCCCGCTGATCGGCCGCACCGCCGAGCGCACCCGGATGGAAGACCGCTACGGCGTCCAGTTGCTCGGCGTCGGCCGTAACGGGGAGCGCATCGTCGATCGTCTGCGCGACATCCGTTTCCGTGGCGGCGACCTGTTGATCCTGCGCGCGGGCGAAAGCGCGCTTCCCGAGATGATGGGGCTGCTCGGGCTGCTGCCGCTCGCCGAGCGGAACGTGAAGATGGGCGAGCGGCGCGGGCGCTGGCTTCCCGTGCTGATCCTCGCGGTGGCGATGATCCTGGTCGGCACCGGGCGGGCGCCGGTCGCCGCCGCCTTCTTCGGCGCGGCGGTGACGATGGTGGTGATCGGCGCGCTGTCGATGCGCGAGGCCTATCAGTCGCTGGAGCCGGAGGTGCTGGTGCTGATCGGCGCGCTGACGCCGCTGAGCGAGGCGGTGCGCGAATCCGGCGGCACCGACCTGATCGCGCACCTGCTGGTGGGGCAGCTCCATATCCTGCCCGCGATCTGGGCGCTCGGCGCGATGATGCTGGTGGCGATGGCCTGCTCGCCGTTCCTGCACAATGCGCCGACCGTGCTGGTGCTGGGGCCGATCGCGGTGTCGGTGGCGACGGGGCTTGGGCTGCATCCCGACGCATTCCTGATGGCGGTGGCGGTTGGCGCCGGTTGCGATTTCCTCACGCCGATCGGCCACCAGTGCAACACGCTGGTGATGGCGCCGGGCGGCTATCGCTTCGGGGATTACTGGCGGCTCGGGCTGCCCCTGTCCGTGCTGGTGCTGGCGGTGGGAACCCCGCTGATCGCCGCCGTCTGGCCGATGTGATGAGCCCGATATCACCCGCCGTTCAACGACCGGATTGGCCTTGAGCATCCGCATGGGATCGCCGCCTCGATGACCGGCACCGGCGGAGGAGAATCACCGCGTTGGCGCAAGTATGAGGAGGGGTGGCGGCATTGAGGCCTCTCTGACAGGCACGCCTTTCAAGGGCCTGCATCGGGCAATCACCAACATTCGAAGATCCGCGAACCAGAGTCCGAATGCCGCCGGCAGCGATGCCCCATTCCCGGCCGGTGCGTGCGAGAATCCAGTCTCACGCCTCGGGAGACTGATCCGCCTTGCGCTTGTGCTTCGCACCGCCGCGCGCACGCGGCGTTCTGGCCGGGGCGATCTTCTTCTGCTCCTCATGGATGCCGAGCAGTGACTGCATCAATTCCTCATCCGCGCTCGACATCACGCCGAGCACCTCCGCCTCGTCACATCCTTCGGCGGCGAGATAGGCGTGGCCCATGTTCGAATCGATGTAGATCGACTGGCCTTCCTCCAGCGTGACGGGATCGTAAAATTCCGTGATGACGGTGATACGCCCCTTGAGGACATAGATATATTCCTCGCCGGCGTGGCGCACCGGCGCACCGAATTGCTCCAGCGTTTTCGCGCGGATGTTGGTGATCACCGGGATCATCCGCTTGCGACGCAATTCGGTGCAGAGATAGCGATAGTCGTAGTTCGCCGTCTCGATCCGCACCGAGCGGTCGCGGTCGCCGATGCTGCGCCGCGCGGTGACGGGCTGGGCCAGTTCCTCGTCGCTTTCCGAGAACAGCTCCGACATCCGCATCCCCAGCCGCTGGCTGAGCTGGTGGAGCTTGTCATAGGTCAGCGTCAGCCGGTCATGCTCCACCTTGGACAAAGTGGAGACGGGGATGCCGCTGTGGGCGCTCATTTCCTTCAGCGTCCAACCGTTGCGACTGCGGATTCCGCGCAAAAGCGCGCCCAGCGTTGGAACGGGCGCAGCCATGGAAACTTCTTTCCTTAAAAGTTGACCAATTCTCCGATTGGGATAAAACGTCCTATCGAAGCGTATTCGGTCCGCGTTTTACCAATAGGGCCGAACCGGGGCAATCCCCGACACACCGGATGGAAGGAGGGAAAAAGTGAGGGCTAGTCGCCGCCAGCCGCCTTGGCATGCTGTTTTCACAGGCTTTCGCCCGGCTTCCGGCAGAACCCGCCCCCCGCCCACGCGTCGGCCTGAACCCGCGCTCCATCCCGCTTTCTCCGCGATGAAGGTATTCCATCAATGACCAGGCTCTCCATCGACTGGACCACCGAAACGCTGCGCCTCGCCGCGCCGTTCCGTATCTCCGGTCATGTCTTCGAGACGTCCGACGTGGTCGTCGTCACCCTGTCCGACGGCGGGCATCGCGGGCGCGGCGAGGCGTCCGGCGTCTATTACACCGGGGACGATGCGCCCGCGATGCTGACGGCGCTGGAAGGCGCGCGCGCCGCGATCGAGGCGGGGCCGACGCGGCAGGAACTGCGCGCGATCCTGCCGGCGGGCGGCGCACGCAACGCGGTGGATTGCGCGATGTGGGAGCTGGAGGCGGCGCGCGCCGGCCAGCCGGTGTGGCAACTCGCCGGCCTCGACGCGCCGCGCCCGCTGCGCACCACCTTCACCATCGGCGCGGACGATCCCGCCGTGATGGCCGAGCGCGCGCGCGACTATGCCGATGCGCGCTCGATCAAGATCAAGCTGACCGGCGATCTCGATCTCGACATCGCGCGCGTCCGGGCGATCCGCGCCGCGCGACCCGACGCCTGGCTGGGCGTGGACGGCAACCAGGGCTTCGCCGCCGCGCAGCTCGATCCGCTGATCGCCGCGTTGCAGGCCGCCGAGGTGAGCCTGCTGGAGCAGCCGCTGGCGCGCGGGCGCGAGCAGGACCTCGACGGATTCAAGTCGCCGATCCCGATCGCGGGCGACGAGAGCATCCTGTCGCTGGCCGAACTTCCCACCGCCGCCGGGCGCTTCGACGTGATCAATATCAAGCTCGACAAGTGCGGCGGCCTGACCGAGGGGCTGATGATGGCCGGGGAGGCGCGCCGGCTCGGCATGGGCGTGATGGTCGGCAACATGGTCGGCACCAGTCTCGCGATGGCGCCGGGTTTCGTGCTCGGGCAGCTATGCGACCTCGTCGACCTCGACGGCCCGACCTTCCTGACGCGGGACCGCGTGCCGGGGGTGGAATATCGCGACGGCAATATCTGGGCCGGCGAGGAAATATGGGGAGCGCAGGCGACGCCCGTCGCATGAGCCGCTCCGCCGCCACCCCGTGGTTCGGCCAGCCGCGCGGGCTGACCGTCCTGTTCCTCACCAACATGTGGGAGCAGTTCTCCTATTTCGGGATGCGCGCGCTGCTGGTCTATTACATGACCAAGCAGCTCATGATCGGGCAGGCGCATGCCTCGGTGATCTACGGCGCCTATACCGCCTGCGCCTATTTCACCCCGATCATCGGCGGCGTGGTGGCGGATCGTTTCCTGGGCAAGCGGCGCGCGATCATCCTGGGCGGCAGCATCATGGCGGCGGGCCATCTGATGATGACGTTCGAGCCGCTGCTCTATCTCGCGCTGGCGACGATCGCGATCGGCAACGGCCTGTTCCTGCCCAGCCTGCCGAGCCAGATCGACGACCTCTACGAGCCGGGCGATCCGCGCGTCGGCTGGGCCTATAACGTCTATTACGTCGGCATCAACATCGGCGGGTTCCTCGCGCCGCTGGTGTGCGGCACGCTGGGCGAGATATGGGGCTGGCATTACGGCTTCGGCGCGGCCGGGCTGGGCATGTTGGCGGGCCTTGCGATCTATATCGCCGGCGGCCGCTATCTGCCCGACCAGACGCGCGCGGCCGCGCCGCGCGGGAAGGCCGGGCGGCGCGCGCGGATGGACCGGCGGACGGTGCTGCTGCTGTTCGGGATCGCGGTGGCGGTGACGATCTTCCGTGGCGCCTACGAGCAGGTCGGCAACACCGTCGCCCTGTGGGCGGACAGCGGCGTTGATCGCGCGGCGGGCGGCTGGACCGTTCCGATGACATGGTTCCAGTCGCTCAACCCGCTACTGGTGATGCTCCTCACCCCGCCGCTGCTGCGCCACTGGCGCCGCCGGGCGGAGGCGGGCGCGCCCGAGGCGCCCGGCGCGAAGATGGCGACCGGCGCGCTGATCGTCGCGCTCGCCTACCTCCTGCTCGCCACCGTCGCGGCGACGAGCCACGGCCGGGCGGCATGGCCGTGGCTGGCCGCCTTCTTCGCGATCTTCACCTTCGGCGAGCTGTATATCCTGCCCACCGGCCTCAGCCTGTTCGCGCGGCTGGCGCCGGCCGGGCTGGGCGCGACGACGGTCGCCGCCTGGTATGTCACGATCTTCAGCGGCAGCCTGTCGGCGGGACTGGTCGGCACCTTGTGGCACGGCATGACGCCGCCCGCCTATTTCCTGCTGCTCGTCGCGATCGCCGCCGCCGCTGCCTTGCTGCTGCGCGCGCTAGACCGGCCGCTGTCGCGGCTGGTCGCCGCGCAGGACGAGTCCGGGGAAGCCGCTTGTTGATGTCCGGGCGGGTCACATCCTCCCGCGCCGGACGTGCCTTTGTCCCAATGTTCGAAGGGGATTACCGTTGACCGCCAAAATGATCGCGTTCCTCGCCGCCGCCAGCCTGATCGCCGTTCCGGCGGCGGCGCAGGACTATGCCGCGCGCGTCGCCCGCGTGCTGAAAGAAACTCCGCTGATCGACGGCCATAACGACTGGCCCGAGGTGCTGCGCGGCCGCGAGGGCGACAAGCGCTGGACCCTGCCGCTGGAGCGCGGCCTCGCGAACCGGCCGCAGCCGTACAACACCGATATCGAGCGGCTGAAGCGCGGCATGGTCGGCGGGCAATTCTGGTCGGTCTATGTATCTGCGGACCTGCCCGGCCCACGGCAGGTGGAGGAGACGCTCGAGCAGATCGATCTCATCCACCAGATCGTCGGCCGCTATCCCCGCGACTTCGCGCTCGCGCGGACGGCGGCGGACGTGATGCGCATCCACCGCGAGGGGCGGATCGCGTCGATGATCGGGGTCGAGGGCGGCGGCCAGATCGACCGCAGCCTGTCGGTGCTGCGCGCCTATCACGCGCTCGGCGCCGGCTATCTGACGCTGACGCATGTGCGGACGCTCGAATGGGCGGATTCGGCGACCGACAACCCGCGCCACGGCGGCCTGACGCCGTTCGGCCGGCTGGTGGTGCGCGAATTGAACCGGCTCGGCATGCTCGTCGATCTCGCCCACGTCAGCGAGGATACGATGCGCGACGCGCTCAAGGTCTCGCGCGCGCCGGTGATCTTCTCCCATTCCAGCGCGCGAGCGATCGACGACCATCCGCGCAACGTCCCGGACGACGTGCTCCGGCTCGTGAAGGCGAACGGCGGCGTGGTGATGGTGAATTTCGCGCCGATCTACATCTCCGACGCCTATCGTCGCTGGTCGGCGGACGAGGCGGCGGAACGCACGCGGCTCAACGCGCCGCCTTATGGCGGGCTTCTGATCGGCCAGCCCGACAAGGCCAAAGCGGCGATGGAGGAATGGCATCGCCAGCACCCGGCGCCGCGCGTGACGCTGGCGGAGGTCGCCGATCACGTCGCGCATATCGCCAAGATGGCGGGCGTCGATCATGTCGGCATCGGCTCGGACTTCGACGGCGTTGGTGAATTGCTGCCGGAGGGTCTGGGCGACGTCTCGACCTATCCCGCATTGCTCGCCGAACTGATGCGCCGGGGATGGAGCGACGCCGATGTCGCCAAGCTCGCGGGCGGCAACATCCTGCGTGTGATGGCGGCGGCGGAGAAGGTCGCCGACGCGATGCGCGCCGAGCCGCCGACCAACGCCGACGAGGCGACGGTGGACGCGGCGGAGACGGCTCCCAAGGCCCGCTAGCGGGCCGGCGCACCGCGCCGGATCAGCGCATCACCGGCAGGTCGATGAACGATGCGTCCTCGCCCGCGTGACGCACGACATTGTCCGCGACCACGCCCAGCTTCTCGCTTTCGTTCGGGCCGCCGGTGTTGAGGTTGCGCTCGAACTTGGGGAAGTCGGACGAGGTCACCTCGACGCGGATGCGGTGGCCCACGCCGAACTGGATCGCGGTCGTCATCGGCGTCGGGCGGATGGTGTAGGTGCGCCCCGGCTCCATCGGCGCCGGCTGGTCGAAGCCGTCGCGATAGCGCGCGCGCAGGATCGTGTCGGCGATGATCCATGCCGTGCCGTCCGGCGCGACATCGACCAGCTTGACCGCGAAATCGGTGTCCTTCGCGCTTGACGACACCTTCAGCACCGCATCGACGAAGCCGACCACGTTAACCGGCCTGTCGAGCGGATCGCTGGTATAGACCAGCACGTCGCCGCGCGCCTCCACCGGGCGCTGATCGAACACGCCGGGCTGCACCAGCCCGCCGTTGCAGCAATCCGCGCCGCCGCGCGTCGGCACCGGGTTCATCGGGTCGTAGCGATAGCGGTCAGCCGCCTCGCCGGCGGGCGGCGCGGCTGCGTCGAGCCGCCCGTCGCCATCCAGCCCGTTGGCGTGGCCGCCGCTGCGCAGATACAGCCGCCGCATGGTGACGCCCGCCGGCGGCCATTGCTCCGACGCCATCCACCTGTTCGCGCCCATCAGATAATAGCGGATGTGCGGCGTGCTCGCGGCGAAGGCGTTCCTGTCCCCCTTCAGCCAGCGGTCGAACCAGCCGAACACGGCGCCATCGGTATCGAAGCTCGCGTCGCCCATGTCGCGATCGCCGACCTTCATGTTCGGGCCGAGCCGCCCGTAGCTGCAATGCGTGCCCGGCGCGATGACGGCATATTGGTTGGCGCGCACGGCCTCATCCGCGCCCACCTTGCGGGCATGGTTGTAAAGCTCCAGGTTCGGGCCGATCGACACGTCATACCAGGCGTTGAACCACAGGGCCGGGACGCCCCAGCCCATGTCGTCGTGATACAGCCCGCCCGTCCGCCATGCCGGATCGGCCGGCGCGCGATGGACGAGGGAATCGAAGGTCGCGGGCGGCTCGCCGAGGCTGCTCATCATCGAATCATAGGGCAGTCGCTGCATGTGCACGGTCCAGTCGACCGCCGGCTTCTTCGCATTGAGGTCGTTATATTGCTCGATATATGCGCGCGTCTTCTCGTCCAGCCCCTTGGGCAGCTCGGCGCGCAGCGGATTGTCGACCGCATACATCCACGGCGCGAACAGGGTGCGCGGCACGCCGCCGGTGTACCAGTTCCCCTGCTCCTGGAAGCGGCCCACCTTGCCGATCCCCGCCCCCGCCGACATCGGCACCATCGCCGCATGGGCGGGATGATGCATCGCGGCGAGCGCGAGCTGCCATTCCGCCGAGGAGGAGCAGCCGAGCGTCCCGACCTTGCCGTTCGACCACGGCTGCGCCGCGATCCAGCTCAGCGTGTCGTATCCGTCGGTCTGCGGCCGGCCGAGGATTTCGTATTTACCTTCGGAGAAATAGCGGCCGCGCTCGTTCTGCATGATGAAGACATAGCCGCGCCGCGTCGCCTCGATCGCGTAGCGCAGCGTCGATCCGCGCAGCTTGTGTTCGTTGTAAGGCGTTTTCCACAGGATCACCGGGAACTTCCCGCCGCTGCCGCTTTTCGGCGTGTAGATGTCGGTCGACAGCCCCACGCCGTCACGCATCGGCACCAGCACGGCGAGCCGCGCATCGGCGGCCCCGGCCAGCGCGCGGTCGAGCGCATCGGGCGAGTAAACGGCAAGCTCGTCCCGCGCCATCACCGGCTGGGCGCAAAGGACGGCGGCGAGCAAGCCCGGCATCAGGCGCTTCATGCGAAAGGCTCCCCTGTGGATCGAGCGGACCCGCCGCCGCATCCTGCTTTCGAGCGAAAGGCTATTGTCCTGATTGGGACACGTCAAGCGCGATAGGAAAACCATATTGTCGCCGCCCGGCGCGGCGGCTAGTCGTTCGGAAACCCCGCGCGGAGTGACGAGCGATGCCCTTCCCGATCGATTTTGTCCGCGGCTCCTTCCCCTCGCTGGACTATCCCGAAGCCGGGCGCCGCATCTATCTCGACGGTCCGGGTGGGACGCAGGTCTGCGTCCATGCGATCCGCGCGATGACGCGCCATCTGGAGCGGGGGACCGCCAATGTCGGCGGCGCCTTCCCCGTCTCGCGCGACACCGGGGCGCTGAGCGCCGCCGCGCACGAGGCGATCGCCGACCTGCTCGGCGCCGACGCGCGGGAAATCGCCTTCGGGCCGAACATGACCTCGCTCACCTTCGCGGTGTCGCGCGCGCTGGCCGCCGATTGGGGCGCGGGGGACGAGCTGGTCGTGACGCGGCTCGACCATGACGCCAATGTCTCGCCATGGCTGCTGGTGGCGCGGGATCGCGGCATGACGGTGCGCTGGCTGGATTTCGATCCTGCCACCGGCACGCTCGACCTCGCCGCGCTGCCGGGGCTGCTCGGCGCGCGGACGCGGCTGGTGGCGGTCGGCGGCGCGAGCAACGCGATCGGCACGCTCAACGATGTCCCCGCGATCGCGGCGATCGTGAAGGCGCATTCGCCGGCGCTGCTGTTCGTCGATGCGGTGCAGTCCGTCCCGCACGTCGCGACCGACGTGGCGCGGCTTGGCTGCGACCTGCTGGTCTGTTCGCCCTATAAGTTCTTCGGCCCGCACCAGGGCATATTATGGGGCCGCGCCGAGGTGATGGAGCGGCTCGCCGCCTATAAGGTGCGCCCGGCCGGCAACGACGGCGCGCGGCGGTTCGAGACCGGCACGCCCTCGTTCGAGGCGCAGGCCGGGGTGCTCGGCACGATCGACTATCTCGCTGCCCTTGGCACGCTGCTGTCTCCCGAGGCGGCGGGCCGGCGGGAGCGGCTGCGCGCGGCGATGGCGGGCTGCGCCGATTACGAGCGGACGCTCTCGCAGCGCCTGCTCGACGGCCTGCGTATCCTGCCGGGCGTGACGCTCCACGGCCCACCCTCCACCGAGGGGCGCGTGCCGACCTTCGGCATGACCTTCGCCAGCGCGTCGCCGCAGGACGTGTCCGCCGCGCTGGGCGAACGGGGTATCTACAGTTGGGCGGGACATTTCTACGCCGTCGAGACGATCGAGCGCCTCGACCTAACCGAGCGCGGCGGGCTGCTGCGGCTCGGGCTGTGCCATTACAACACCGTCGCGGAGATCGACCGGACGGTGCAGGCGCTCGACGCGATCCTGACGGCGCTTCGCGGAAGCTAGGACCAGTCCTAATCCGGCGCCTTGCCTGCGCCGGCGAGCAGGGCGAGCGCGGCGATGCGAAGGCTGGTCGAGGGTATCATCGGTCGATCCTCCACCATGAGCAGGCCCGATCGACACCGCTTTGTCAATCGGGATCGTTTAATCCCATTAAGCGCAATATTCTCTAGACGGAAACTTCCTGATCCTGATAGGCTGCGCGCCGGATCAAGCAACGGAGCCGACATGCGATTGCCCAGCGCCTCGAAAATCACGCCGCCCGCGCTGGCCGCAGCATCGGCCTACCCGATCGCATGGACGCCGCTCGCCGCGCGGGAAAGCGCCACCGCGCAGTCCGCCGTCGCGTTCAGCCACATCTTCCGCCGCGACAAGGCCCATCCATCGGCGGTGCCGCCGCCGATCGTCGCGGCACAGGCCTGACGCGATGGACCACGCCGAGGCGCCGCACCCCCTCTCTCCCGCCCCTACCGGCGAAGCGATACACGGAGTTCCACATCCCATGACCGATGCCGCGCCGTCGCCGGCGGCAAGCTCGCTTGCGCTGCCGACACCCTATCTGCTGTTCGTCGGCGACGTGGCCGAGCCGGGCTATGCCAAGACGGCGTTCGGCCTGCGCGACTGGGCCGGGGACAAATGCGTCGGCGAGTGCGCGGTGACGGAAGACGCGGTGCGGATCGGGCTGACGCGTATGACGCCGGCCGAGGCGGCGGCGGCGGGCGCGCGCGCGCTGGTGATCGCGGTCGCCAATCGCGGCGGCTTCATCCCGGAAAGCTGGCGCGCCTCGCTGGTCGGGGCGCTGGCCGCCGGGCTGGATATCATCAGCGGGATGCATGTCCGCCTGGCCGACGTCCCCGGCCTCGCCGAGGCGGCCGTGCGCCACGGCCGGCGGCTGATCGATGTGCGCGTGCCGCCCGCCGACATCCCCATCGCCAGCGGGCGCAAGCGTGCCGGCCTCCGCCTGCTGACCGTCGGCACCGATTGCGCGCTCGGCAAGAAATATACGGCGCTTGCGCTGGCCGACGCCTTTTCGGCGCGCGGAATTGATTGCGATTTCCGCGCGACCGGGCAAACCGGGATCATGATCGCCGGAGGAGGAATGCCGATGGACGCGGTCGTCTCGGATTTCGAGGCGGGCGCGGCCGAGATCCTCTCGCCCGACGCCGCCCCCGACCATTGGGACGTGATCGAGGGCCAGGGATCGTTGCTGCATCCCGCTTATGCCGCCGTCTCGCTCGGCCTGCTGCACGGCAGCCAGCCCGACGTGGTCGTGGTGTGCCACGAACCGGGGCGGCGGGAAGTGCTCGGCGCCCCCGGTTATGAAGTGCCGAGCGTCGAGGAAGTGGTCTCGCTCACACTGGCGCTCGGGCGGCGGACGAATCCGTCGATCCGCTGCGGCGGCGTCGCTTTCAACACCTCGCACCTTCCGGCGGCGGAAGCGGAGGCGCTGATGGAGCAGGAGAGCCGCCGTCTCGGCCTGCCGGTCGCAGATCCGATGCGACGCGGGCCGCTGTTCGATCGGCTGGTCGACGCCTGTCTCGCCTGATGACGGCGCCCGCCTCCATCCCCGCGCGATCGACCTGGCTGCAACGCTTCCTGCTGCCGGGCTTCGCCTTCAAGGCGGTGGTGATCGGCGGCGGCTATGCGACGGGGCGCGAACTGGCGGAGTTCTTCCTGCCGAGCGGGCCGGTCGGCGGGCTGGCCGCGATCCTGCTGGCGATGGCGATATGGAGCCTCGTCTGCGCGGTGACATTCTCCTTCGCGCACGCGACGCGCACCTATGACTATCGCAGCTTCTTCCAGGAGCTGCTCGGCCCGTTCTGGATCGCGTTCGAGGTCGCCTATGTGCTGTTCGTGGTGCTGATCCTGTCGGTGTTCGGCGCCGCCGCCGGCGCGATCGGCGCGGCGACGCTCGGCCTGCCGCCGCTCGTCGGCACGCTCGCGCTGGCCGCCGCGATCGCGCTGGTCGCCACTTTCGGCAACGCCTCGGTGGAACGCCTCTTCAAATACGTCACCTTCCTGCTCTACGGGGTCTACGCCCTGTTCGTCGTGCTGGCGCTGACGCGCTTCGGCGACCGGATCGCGCATGCCTTCACCCTCCCAGCGCCGACCGCCGGATGGGCCATGGGCGGGCTGACCTATGCGAGCTACAATGTCGTCGGCGCGGTCGTCATCCTGCCGGTGATGCGGCATCTCACCAGCCGGCGCGACGCGGTGATCGCCGGTGTCGTCGCCGGGCCGATGGCGATGCTGCCGGCGCTGCTGTTCTTCATCTGCATGGTCGCTTTCTATCCCGGGATCGCCGCGCTCGCGCTGCCGTCGGATTTCCTGCTCCAGCAGCTCCGCATTCCCGTCTTCCACCTGCTGTTCCAGGCGATGATCTTCGCCGCGCTGCTGGAGAGCGGCACCGGATCGGTCCATGCTATCAACGAGCGCGTGGCGGCGGTGTGGCGGCATCGCCGGGGGGTCGACCTATCCCATCGCGCGCGCGGCGGGATCGCGGCGGCGCTGCTCATCCTGTGCATCTTCGTCGCCGACCGGATCGGGCTGATCGCGCTGATCGGCAGCGGCTATCGCTACCTCGCCTATGCCCTGCTCGCCGTTTATATCGTCCCGCTGCTGACGCTCGGCGTGGCGCGCCTGATCCGGCACGGGGACGACGCATCGGCGGACGGCGTGTCGGAACCGGCCTGACGGGCGATGCTCAGGCGGCCGCCGCCTCCATCCGCAGCGCCGTCACGCCGACCAGCCGCGCCATCTTCGCCGCGACGATCGATTCCGAAGATGCATCCAGATCCCGGACTTCGAGGCTGAGACGCAGCATCCCCGCGCGATCCGGCTGCGCGGCGATCCGTTCGATCTCCAGGTCGCGCTGCGCGATCAGACCGATCACGCGGCAAAGCAGGCCGGCGTCGGGCGCCAGCTCGAGATGGAAGGTGCTCACAGCGCGTAGGCCACCGGCGACCGGCTCGCCGCACCCTCGGCGATACGGCGACGGGCGAGACAATCGGCGGCTTGCCCGAGCGTGATGCCCTGTGCGTCGGCGTGGCGGAGCAAGTCGGCGAAAAGGTCGCCGATGCTGTCCACCCGCGCCTCGACCGCCGCGGCATCCCAGCCGAAATACTCGCCCGCGGTCGCGATCGCGCCACCCGCGTTGACGACATGATCCGGCGCAAGCAGCAGCCCGCGCGCCGCCAGCAACTCGCCGCCGTCCGGCGTCGCCAGCACGCCGTCCGCCGCGCCGCAGATGAGCTTCGCGCGCAGGCCAGCGATGCGGTCGCGATCGAGCGTGCCGCCGCCGGCGCAGGGCGCGAAGATATCGGCCGGCGCGTGGAAGATCGCGTCGCCCTCCACCACCCGCGCGCCGTAGCGCGCCGCCATCGTCGCGGTCGCCTCCACGCAAGGATCGGCAACGATCAGCCTTGCGCCAGCGCCGTGGAGCAACCCGCACAAATGCGCGCCGACATCGCCCAGCCCGTGCACCGCGACGACAATATTCCGCAGCGGCTTGCCGAACCGCTGCCGCGCGGCGGCTTCCATCGCCCGGAACACGCCGCGCGCGGTCCATCGCGACACGTCGTCCGCGATCCCGACGACATGCTGCGTCGTGCGCCGCATCGATGCCATGTCATCGGCGGTCATGCCAAGGCCGCCGATGGCGAGATAGCGCCCGCCGAAACGCGCCACCGCACGGCCGAACGCCTCGAACAACCGCGCGCGGTCGAACGGCCGTTCCGGCACGGCCAGCACCGCCTGCCCCCCGCCCAGCGGCAGGCCGGCGATCGCGTGCCTGTTGGTCGCGACCTCCGCCAGCCGAAGCGCCTCGCCATGCATCGCCGCCAGATCGTCGCAACGCCGGAAGCGGCAACCGCCAAGCGCGGGGCCAAGCTGCGTCGAGTGCAGCACGATCACGCCCTTCAGGCCGGATCGGTCATCCTCCAGCAGCACGATATGCTCGGGCGTGGTTCCCATCGCATGAACCGCCCTGGCCATCATCACCTCCACCGGAATTTTTCGAAAGCGAATTTATCGCGTTTCCAGGGGAATTTTTCACCGATCTTGACCAGAAACAGCGAAAGCGGGAAAAACTTCACCATCATGTCGAACAATGCAGAACAAACCCCCCCCGTCCCGCTCGATCCGTTCGAGCGCAGGATCCTGAACGAGCTGCAACGCGACGCCGGGCAATCGACCGCGAAGCTCGCCGAGCGCGTAGGCCTGTCCAGCTCGCCATGCTGGCGGCGTATCGACCGGCTGGAGCAGGAAGGCGTGATCGTCCGCCGCGTCGCGATCGTCGACCGCAGGAAGGTCGGGCTGAACGCGCAGATCTTCGCGCAGGTGAAGCTCAACGCCCACGGCCGCGCGCATCTCGACGAGTTCGCCCAGGCGATCCGCTCCTTTCCCGAGGTGCTGGAAGCCTATGTCCTGATGGGAGTTTTCGATTTCATGCTGCGCATCGTCACCGAGGATATCGAGGCTTACGAACGCTTCTTCTTCGACCATCTGTCGAAATTGCCGGGCGTGCAGGAGATCAATTCCACCGTCGCCCTTTCGGAACTGAAATCGACCACCGCCCTGCCGATCGGCTAGGGTCCGGGCGGACGAAGGCCTTTTCGTCCGCCCGGCCGCATCGCGTCAGAAATTCACCCGCACGCCGCCGGTGACATAGGTCCCGACGATGTCGTAGAGCGGGCTGCCCGTGGTGATGAGCGGCGGATCGCGATCGAAGACATTGTTGACGTTGGCGTAGAAGGTGAAGCGATCGGCCACCTTGAACTGCGCGCCGATGTCCAGATACGTCCGGCTGTCGATATGGTTGTTCACCAGCGTCGGGAGCAGGTGGTTATAGAGGCCGCCGCCGATATACCGCAACCGCGCATCGAAGCCGAACCCAGAGTTCTGATAGCTCAGGCTGAACGTGCCGCGCCATTTCGGCACTGCCCGCTGCGTGGCGTCGCCCACATCGCCAGCGGTGTCGACACTGGTCAGGCCGTTGTTGAACACGAACTTGTCGACATAGGTCGCCAGCGCGCGCATCCGTATCGAGCCGGGGAGACGGGCATTCACGCGGTCGAGCGACAGCAGATAGGACGCTTCGAAATCGATCCCGCGCGTCTCCAGGTTCGCGATATTCTGGTTGTTGGTGAAGACCGTCGTCACCGTGCCGGTGGAATCACGGATCACCGAGGCGCACGAAGCGGCATTGCCTTGCGCGCACGATAGCGTCAGCAACGTCCCCGAAAGCGTCGTGATATAGCCGTCGACCTTGATGTTATAATAGTCGACCGAGAAGTTCAGCCCGCGAGCGAAGGACGGCGAATAGGAACCGCCCACGGTGAAGGTGTTGGCGATCTCCGGCTTGAGCAGTGGATTTCCGCCGGTGTAGGTCGTCACCGTCTGCGGATTGGGGTTATATCCGGTCGCGGTCCGCCCGGCTTTGTCCTGGTCCACCAGCG
This sequence comes from Sphingomonas sp. CL5.1, assembly GCF_013344685.1. NCBI lineage: Bacteria > Pseudomonadati > Pseudomonadota > Alphaproteobacteria > Sphingomonadales > Sphingomonadaceae > Sphingomonas > Sphingomonas sp. CL5.1. The sequence continues at coordinate 1,908,470 of NZ_CP050137.1, read as the reverse complement.
GCGCGATGTTGATCGAGCGCACCGAATACAGCTCACCGATGCCGGGCGAACGGATATCGCGCGAGCGTGTGACGCGCAGCAGCAGATCGTTGAACAGGCGCGCGGTGCCGCCATATTTCCACGACCAGATGCCGCCGCTGTTGCTGTAATCCGAATAACGCGCCGCGCCGTTCAGGTCGATCTTCGCCTTGTTCTCCAGATTGAGGAGCGGCAGCGCCACTTCGGCGAAGGCTTCCTTGACGTTGAAGCCGCCCGACGTGTCGCTGGTGTAGAGGGTCAACGGGCCGAAGATCGTCGGGGAAATCTGGCTCAGCGCCCCGCGCGACTGCTTCTGGCTCTCCCAGCGCGCCTCGCCACCGAACGCGATCGTCAGCGGGCCGGCCCACAGGTTGACGAGATCGCCCTGCAGCGACACGCCGGCGGCATCGAGCTTGTTGGTGGTGAAGCTCTCCTGCGTGCCGCGCACATAGGCCAGGGACGCCGCCGAGGCCGCGCCGCTGCCGAAGGGATTGAGCGGGGAACAGGCCGGATCATCGTTGGTGGTGATGGCATCGGCATTCACCGCGCAGACGATCTGGCCGGCGGAATTGGTGACCGCGTTGATCGCCCTGGCGAAATTGGCGGCGATGCGCGAATTCCTGACCTGCTGGTCCGAATAGACCTCGCCGTGGCTGTAGTGCGCGCTGTATTTCCAGCTATTGCCGAAGCTGCCGTCGATGCCGATCGCGCCTTCCTTGTTCTCGCGCATGACATTGTATTGCAGCTCGAACGCGTCGTCGAACAGCTTGTTGAAGGTGAAGCTGGTCTCGCCGGCCGCCGCAAGCTGCGCCTGGATGGCGGGCGAAAGGAACGGGTTGGTCGCCGAGATCGTCAGCGGCCCCACGACGTAATCGGGCAGGAACTTTCCGTTGGACGTGGTCCGCCCGTAAGAGAAATCCGCCCACAGCGTCGCCTTGCCGACATCATAGGAAGCGCGGGCATAGGCATTGAAACGCTTGAAGGGAGTCGAGGCGCCGACGTCGTCATACAGGCCGACGCCGTCCTCACCGCCGACCATCTGCGAATTGAAGCGCGCGGAGCCGATCTGCGTCCCGCTACGGAAAGGCCGCAACGTGCCGTCGTTGTTGAATACCTGGCCAGCCAGCACACCGGTGGTGATGAGGCCGCCGCGCGTCATGTTGCCGAAATTGACGTCGCGCACCAGCATCGTTCCCGCGCTGGTGGTGACGATCCCCGAACTACCCATATTGGGGCGCGAGTTGCGGTCGGGGATGCCATGATCGTCGACATATTCGGCGCCGATCATGAAATGGCCTTGCCCGTCGGCGAAGCTGGTGCCGAAGGAGCCGTCGAAGGAATAACGCTGCCCGTCGCCGCGCGACGATACGCCGCTCGACGCACCGAGCGACAGCCCCTTCAGGTCCTTCTTGAGGATGAGGTTGACAACGCCCGCGACCGCGCCGGAGCCATAGGCCGCCGATGCGCCGCCGGTGACGACCTCGACGCGCTCGATCATGCTCATCGGCACGAAGTTGAGGTTGCCGTCGCCGACGAAGCGGCGGCCGTCGAGCAGCGTCAGCGTGCGGTTGGTGCCCAGCCCGCGCAGGTCGACCGGGGCGGTGCCGGTCGCGGTGTTGCCGCTCGACACGGTCGGCGTGACGGTCGCGCGGAACTGCGGTGAATCGTTCAGCACCTGCTGGATGTTCGGCTTGGCGGCGATCCGCAGCTCGGATGCGCCGATCACCGTGGTCGGCGTCGGCTGGTCGAAGCCGGCGCGCTCGATGCGCGAGCCGGTCACGACGATCTCACGGTCCGATGTATCCGAATCCGCGCCCTTTTCCGGCGCCGTCTGCGCCATTGCCGCGCCACCGTGGGCAAGCGCGACCGCGAGCGCGACCATGCTGGCGCCCCTCGCCGCACGCCGATTACCGAACATATTGGACAATATGCGCATGGGATACCTCCTCATTCCGCCCGTTGGCCGTCCCCCTTGAACGGTTTCCGAGCGGACCTCCGACTTCTTTGACCGGGTGTTGCGGCAATAATGCACATTATCCTGAATGAGACAATACGTCCCTAATAGGATAGTCATTCCCGTGTCACGCAAATGTGTCGTAGCCGGATCGCCGTTGGGCGTGAACGCTTCGCGGACGGCAATTTTATTACGGCAGGTGAGCAGCGAGGCCGATTGACGAGTCCTGATCGGGACAATAGCCTTCCGTATCGAAACGGTAGAAGCCGATTCGGGTCGCACCTTTTCGCCCGTCAGGGCGCGCACGCCGCGTGGCGCGATTTCCGGCGGATGCCGATGGAAACAAGGGGAGAGAGACGAAGCCATGATGAAGCGCGCATTGCTGCTTGCGGGATTTGCCGCATTGTCCGTCCCGCGCGTCGCCGGCGCCGAGGCGCCGTCCGGCCTCGAGTCCTTCCTCTCCTATACCTTCGTCGGGGAACTGAGCGCGCCCGAGGCCGGCGATCGCATCGCCTGGATGGAGCTTCACAAGGGGCGGCGCAACATCTGGCTCGCGCGCGCGCCCGATTACGCCCCGCGCCGCCTCACCGACGGCACCGCCGACGACGGGCAGGACCTCTCCGAGCTCGCCTTCTCACCCGATGGCCGCGTGCTCGCCTGGGTGCGCGGCGCGGTCGAGCACAATTCCTGGGCGAACGGCCTCCCCGCCGCCAACCCCGCCTCCGCCGTGACGCAGCCGAAGATAGAGATATGGGCGTCGATCGACGGCGGCGCGCCGGTGAAGGTGGCGGAGGGCGAGGAACCGGCGATCTCCGCCAGCGGCAGGATCGCCTTCATCCGCGACAATCAGGCCTGGATTGTGGGCGCGGACGGCAAGGACAAGCCGGAGAAGCTGTTCTACGATCGCGGCAAGGTGAGCGAGCTGACATGGTCGCCCGACGGCACGCGGCTCGCCTTCGTCTCGCGGCGCGGCGACCATAGCTTCATCGGCGTCTATGCCGGGGCGGATCATCCGATCATCTGGCTGGCGCCGGCAACCGCGTTCGATGACTCGCCGGTCTGGTCCCCGGACGGGAGGCGCGTCGCCTTCGCGCGGCGGACCGGCATCGCGGACATCCTCGCCTCGCCGCTGACGCCGATGCCGAATCCCTTCTCGCTATGGGTCGCCTCCGTCGAAACCGGCGAGGGCGCGCCGATATGGCAAAGCCCCAGGACGTTGCGCGGCTCCTATCCGACGGTGCCGGACGGCCTGTTCCTGATGTGGGGCGCGAACGACCGCCTGACCTTCCGTGCCGAGATGGACGGCTGGGCGCACCTCTATTCGGTCGCGGCGAGTGGCGGCGAGCCGGTGCTGCTGACGCCGGGCGAGTTCATGGTCGAGCATGTCGTGATGACGCCCGATCGCCGCGCGCTGCTCTACAGCGCCAATGCCGGTGGCACGGCGGGTGACATCGATCGACGGCATCTGTTCCGTGTCGCGATCGACCGGCCGGGGCCGGCCGCGCTGAGCAGCGGGACGGGGCTGGAATGGCTGCCCGCGCCGCTGAAGGACGGGAAGCTGGCCTATATCGCCGCCACCGCCGCCGTCCCGCCGCGCGTGACGCTGTCGGGCGCGGACGGACGCGATGGGCGCCCACTGTCGCAGAGCGATCCCGCCTTCCCCTCGAACGCGCTGGTCACGCCGAAACCCGTCACCTTCACCGCGCCGGACGGGCTGCTCGTCCATGGCCAGCTCTTCACCCCGCGCGACGGCCGCGCCAGGCATCCGGGGCTGATCTTCGTCCACGGTGGACCGCCGCGCCAGATGCTGCTTGGCTGGTCCTATATGGATTATTACACGCACAGCTATGCGCTGAACCAGTATCTCGCCTCGCGCGGCTATGTCGTGCTGTCGGTGAATTACCGGCTCGGCATCGGCTATGGCCGCGATTTCCAGCATCCGCTCAGGGCCGGCGCGACCGGCAATTCGGAATATCAGGACGTCGTCGCCGGGGCGCATTATCTCCAGTCGCTGCCGGAGGTGGACGGCCGGCGGCTCGGCATCTGGGGCGGCTCCTATGGCGGCCTGCTCACCGCCCAGGCGCTCGCGCGCGACAGCGACCTGTTCAAGGTCGGCGTCGATTTCCATGGCGTGCATGACTGGTCGATCGGGCGGAACGCGCCGCAACGCTATGAGCAGAACAATTTCGCCGAACTGTCGCGGCTGGCGTTCGAAAGCTCGCCGGAGGCCGCGCTCAGGACGTGGCGCTCGCCGGTGTTGCTGATCCAGGGCGACGACGACCGCAACGTCCGCTTCGAGCAGACGGTCGATCTCGCGCGGCGGCTGGCGGCGCAGGGCACGCCGTTCGAGGAACTGATCTTCCCCAACGAGATCCACGGTTTCCTGCGCTATGACACCTGGTTGCGCGCGGACAGCGCGACCGTCCGCTTCCTCGACGCGAAGCTGAAGCCCTGACAGGAGCAATTCCCGAATAATTATCCTGTATAGAAAATTTTATCTTCGCAGGACGGGTAATTCGCATAGACTGCCGGGCATCAACAAGATCAAGATGGAGTGAGAGGCATGGAGACGTCCCGGCTGTCACGGCGGACACTGATCCGTGGCATGGCGGCGGCATCGGGCGCCGTCGCCTTCCCGATGGTCAATTTCGGCGCCTATCGCGTCGAAGCCGCCTCGCATCGCGCCTATCCGAAGCGCGTCGTCGAGCTGGTGGAAAGCTCGATCATCATCGACATGCTCGGGCCGCTCTCGCTGGACCTGCGGCCGGAGACCATCGCGACCGAGCTCACCGACGCGCAGGTCGCCGATTTCCGCGCCAGCGGCATCACCGCCTTCCACAATTCCTTCGGCGTCGGCGGGCGCGACGGCTATGCCAACGTCCTCAGGTTCCTCGCCGGATGGAGCGCCTTCGTCGGCCATAACGACCGCCTGTTCACGCTCGTCAACGACATCGGCGATGTCGATCGCGCCAAGCGGCAGAACAAGGTGGCGGTCATCATGGGCCTCCAGGATTCGGATCATTTCCGCACGCCGAAGGATGTGGAGCTCTTTTACCAGCTCGGCCAGCGCTGCTCCCAACTCACCTACAACAGCCAGAACCTGATCGGATCGGGCTGCACCGAGCGGGTCGACGGCGGGCTGAGCGATTTCGGCGTGGAGATCGTCAAGGCGATGAACGCTGTCGGCATGCTGGTCGACACCTCGCATTGCGGCGACCGCACCACGCTGGACGCGATCGAGGCGTCGCCGGTGCCGATCGCCATCACCCACGGCAATTGCCGGGCGATCAACAACCACCCCCGCACCAAGACCGACGAGGCGATCAAGGCGCTGGGCGCGAAGGGCGGCGTGATGGGCATCACCGGGGTGCGCAACTTCGTGAGCGCCACCGATCCGACGACCGTCGCCAACGTGGTCGATCACATCGATCATGTGCGCAAGCTGATCGGCCCGGAGCATGTCGGCATCGGCACCGATTCCGATCTCTACGGCTACGACAAGATGGCGCCCGACCAGTATAAGATGCTCAAGGCGGGCTATAAGGGCAGCTACGGCTTCCGCGACAAGATCGACATCGACGGCTTCTCCGGCCCGCTCAAGATGTATAATCTGACCGAGGAACTGATGAAGCGCGGTTACAGCGACGCCGACATCCGCGGGGTGCTGGGCGGCAATTTCCGCCGGCTGCTCGGCGCGACCTGGAAATGAGCGCGGCGCGGACAGTGACGCTGCCATTCGAGCGCGCCGATCCGTTCGCGGAAGGCAAGCCGAGCGTCACCTCCTGATCGACGGCCGTATGGTGGCGCGGGAGGCGCGCTGACGGCGGCTCAGCGCTCCCCGTGCATCGTTATCAGCGAGTCCATCAAATCGTCCTCGGCGCTCGACATCACCGCCAGCGTCACCGCCTCGTCGCAATCGGGGCCGGCGACATAGGCATGGCCCATGTTCGAATCGATGTAGATCGACTCCCCCTGCTCCAGCGTCACCGGATCGTAGAATTCGGTATGAACGGTGATCCGCCCCTCGACCACGTAGATGAACTCCTCGCCGGCATGGCGCACTAGCGCGCCGAACTCGCCGAGCGAGCGGGCGCGGATCGTGGTGATGTTGGGGATCATCCGCTTCCGGCGCAGCTCGGCGCAGAGATAGTAATAATCGTAGTTGGCGGTCTGCACGCGGAAGGCATTCTCGCGGGTGCCGATGCTGCGCCGCGCGGTGACGGGGGAGTTGGCCGGGGCCGGATCGCTGTCCGCGAACAGGTCCGCCATGCGGATGTTGAGCCGCGCGCTCAATTCCTGGAGCTTGTCGTAGGTCAGCGTCAGGCGATTGTGCTCGACCTTGGACAGGGTTGATACCGGGATGCCCGTGCGCTCGCTCATCTCGCGCAAGGTCCAGCCGTTGCTGTCCCTCAATCCCCTTACGATCGCTCCGAGCGTCGAGTGCCGTTCCGCCATTCCGTCCTTCCGGCCTGATCCCGATCTCGCTGATCCGCCCCTCGCGTAGCATCGTTGCGCGCGGCTGCGCAACGCTCTCCCGCGCCGACCGGAACAGGGGATTAACGATTAAAGCGCCGGCCGGGCCGGAGAGCAATTGACCAATTCTCCAATTGGGATAATAAATCCCATACAGAGCAATAGTGAGCACATCTCGCCTGACGGGGATTGGCAAATGCGCCTCGCGGGAAAACACGGAGAGTGGCCAATGCGGTCGATCAGAAATTGGGCAATGGGAGCTGTCGCGCTGGTTGCGAGCGCGGCGATCGGTCAGAGCAGCGACAGGCTGGCGCCAAGCCTGTCGCCGACGGAGGCAGCGAAGGCGGCGCCAGCACCGGCGCGCACGGCCCCTCCCCTGCCCGGCGCGGGACGCGCGCTGGTCAAGGAGGATATCGACACCTGGCTCGACGGCTACCTGCCCTATGCGCTGCACACGGGCGACATCCCCGGCGCGGTGGTGGCGATCGTCAAGGACGGCCAGGTGCTGACGGCGCGCGGCTACGGCTATGCCGATGTCGCGAAGCATATCCCGGTCGATCCCGGCCGCACGCTGTTTCGTCCCGGATCGGTCTCCAAGCTCGTGACCTGGACGGCGGTGATGCAGCAGGTGGAGGCGGGCAAGCTCGACCTCGACACCGACGTCAACCGCTACCTCGATTTCAGGATCCCGCCGCGCAACGGCCAGCCGATCACGCTGCGACAGATCATGACGCACACCGCCGGCTTCGAGGAAGCGGCGAAGGACGTGATCTTCTACGATCCGCGCCACCTGCGCCCGCTCGGCGACTTCCTCAAGGGATCGGTGCCGGCGCGCGTCTATGACGCGGGCACGACGCCCGCCTATTCCAACTGGGCGACCGCGCTGGCGGGCTATATCGTCGAGCGCGTCTCGGGCGAGCCGTTCGACGATTATGTCGAGCGCCACATCTTCGCGCCGCTGGGCATGAAGGACGCCACCTTCCGCCAGCCGCTGCCGGCGCGGCTCGTGCCGAACATGGCGGTCGGCTATCGCAAGCCGGGCGAGGCGGACAAGTTCGAGCTGATCGGCCCGGCGCCCGCCGGCGCGCTTTCCGCGACCGGCATCGACATGGCGAAGTTCATGCTCGCGCACCTCCAGGGCGGCGAGCTGGGGGGCAACCGCATCCTGGGCGAACGGACCGCGGCGCTGATGCACGACAGCCCGCTCGACAAGGTCAATCCCTATTCGCTGATCCCGCCGCTCAACCGGATGGAGCTGGGCTTCTTCGAAACCAACGTGAACGGGCATGAGGTGATCGGCCACCTCGGCGACACGGCGGCGTTCCACACCTCGCTGCACCTGTTCATCAACGATCACGTCGGGCTCTACGTGTCGTTCAACAGCCCCGGCCGGCAGGGCGCGGTGGGGACGCTGCGCAACGCGCTGTTTGAGGATTTCGCCGACCGCTACTTCCCCAACCAGGGCACCGACGGACGGGTCGACGAGCGGACCGCGCGGGAACATGCGAAGATGATGACCGGCCTGTGGGAGAACAGCCGCCGCTCGGTGACGAGCTTCACCGCCGCGCTCGGGCTGCTCGGCCAGACCGAGGTGACGGTCGATGCGAAGGGCGAGCTGGTCGTCCCCTCGCTGAAGGCAGCCGGCGGAAGGCCGCGCCAGTGGGTCGAGATCGCGCCGTTCGTATGGCGCGAACGCGACGGGCATGACCGCCTCGCCGCCAAGGTGGTGGACGGCAAGGTCGTGCGCTGGAGCATGGACGAGATGTCGCCGTTCATCGTGTTCGATCGCGTGCCCGCCGGCGTTTCCGCCTCGTGGCTCAAGCCGGCGCTCTACGCCAGCTTCGCGATCATGCTGCTGACCTTCCTGTGGTGGCCGGTGAGCTGGGCGATCCGCCGCCGCTACAACGCGCCGCTCGGCGTCTCGGGCCAGTCGCTGAAGGCGTATCGCGCGACGCGCATCGCCGCCGGCCTCGAGGCGGGCGTGCTGATCGCGTGGATGACGCTCATCACCGCGATGTTCAGCAACCTCAAGAACCTCGCGGGCAGGTTCGACACGCTCCTGATGGCGTTGCAGGTGATCGGCGCGATCGTCTTCATCGGCGGGGTCGGGATCGCCGGCTGGAACCTGTGGCTGGCGTGGCGCGATGGGCGCAGGTGGACGGGCAGGCTGTGGAGCGTGGCGGTGCTGCTGGCGTCGCTGGTGATCCTCTACTTCGCCTTCCGGTTCAACCTGATGTCGATGTCGACACGCTACTGACGGCGCGCGATGCGGCGGCGAGGCCCCGCCGCATCGCCTCCCCTCGACCTTGTCACCGCCGCGCCTTTCCGGGGCGCGGCGGCACCATTCCCCTCCCCTCTTGCGGAGAAGCCCGATGCCCCTGAACCGCGCCCTGACCTGCGTCGCGCTCGTCTGCACAGCGCCGGTGGCGCTCCTCGCCCCCACCTCGCCGGCGACCGCGCGACAGGCGCGCGCCGATGATCGTCTCGCGGGGCTGGCGGATTTCGTCGACGGCGTGATGGCGGAGCAGATCGCGAGCCGCGAGGTGGCCGGCGCGGTGGTGACGGTGGTGGCGAACGGCCGCGTGCTGTTCACGCGCGGCTACGGCTTCGCCAATGTCGCGAAGCAGGTGCCGGTCGACGGCCAGCGCACCCTGTTCCGCCCCGGCTCGGTATCGAAGCTGTTCACCTGGGTGGCGCTGACGCAACAGATCGAGCAGGGCCGCGTCGATCTCGACGCCGACGTCAACCGCTACCTCGATTTCAGAATCCCCGATTTCCAGGGCGCGCCAATCCGCGTGCGCGACCTGATGTCGCACAGCCCCGGCATGAGCGACGTCGGCGGCTTCATTACCGACAGCCCGGACAAGCTCACTCCTTACCAGCAATGGATCAAGGCGCATGTGCCCGCGCGCCTCTGGGCGCCGGGCACGGAGATCGCCTATTCGAACTACGGCGCCGCCCTCGCCGGCTATATCGTCGAGCGCGTCTCCGGCGAGGCCTATCCCGATTATGTCGAGCGCCACATCTTCGCGCCGCTCGGCATGACCTCCACCACCTTCCGCGAGCCGCTGCCCGCCGCGCTCGCCCCGCGTATGGCGGACGGGCACAGGTTGGTGAACGGGCAGCTCGTGCCCAGATCGTTCGAATATCTCAGCGCGATCATGCCCGCCGGATCGGCGACGTCGAGCGCGCCGGACATGGCGCGCTTCATGCTGGCGATCCTCGGCAACGGCGCCCTCGCCGGCAAGCGCATCCTGCGCCCCGAATCCATCGCGCTGCTGGAGCGGGATTCGCTCACCAACGTCGCCGGCATGCCGGGGCTGGCGCACGGCTTCCTCGTCGAGCGCGAGGCCGGGCCGCGCATGATCGGCCATGCCGGCAACACCGCCGATTTCCACTCCGACCTTGTGCTCGCGCCGGCGCAGGGGATCGGCTTCTTCATCTCCTTCACCGGCGGCCAGGGCAGCTATGTCGCGCGGACCGAGCTGCGCAACGCGCTGATCGGGCGGCTGTTTCCACGGGCGCCCGCGCCGCGCTACACCGGGGACGCCCCGCCGCCGCCGCTCGGCGCCTATCGCGCCAACCGTCGCGACTATTCCCGCCCCGCCAATCCGGCGCACGACCTGAAGGTGGAGATGCCGGCCCCGCACGTCATCACGGTCACGGCGGAGGGCATGAAGACCGCCTATGCGCAGATCGCGCCGGACGAATATGAGCAGGTCACGGGCGCGCGCGCCGGCGGCCCCTATGATCGCCTGAAATTCTACGGCGGCCCGCGGGACCCGCGCCTCTCGCTCGCCTCGGAACCCTACGAAACCTATCATTTCGTCAAGCCCGAATGATCCGGCGCCGTCGCCCATCAAGGAGCTGCCCCATGCCCCTCTCCCGTCGTTCGCTCGCTTCCCGCGCCGTGCTGGCGCTGGCGCTCGCCGCCGCGCCGTCGATCGCCGCCGCCGATCCGCCCAGCGGCCTCGCCGATCAGGTCGAGCAGCTCCGGCGCGACATCGGCGTGCCCGGCGTCGCCATGTCGATCGTCGAGAACGGCAAGGTCACTTTCGCGCGCGGCTTCGGGATCAAGCGCCTCGGCGCGGCGGACCGGGTGGACGCCGACACGATCTTCCCCAACGGCTCGACCGGCAAGGCATTCACCGTCGCGGCGCTCGCGGTGCTGGTCGATCAGGGCAAGCTGAAATGGGACGATCGCGTGATCGACCACGTGCCATGGTTCGCGATGTATGACTCATGGGTCACGCGCGAGATGACGGTGCGCGACCTGCTCGTCCACCGCAGCGGGCTGGGGCTTGGCGAGGGCGATCTGCTGATGGTGCCGCGCACCAGCCTGTCGCGGCGCGAGAGCGTGCGGCGGCTGCGCTATCTCAAGCCGGCGACCAGTTTCCGCAGCGCCTATGCCTATGACAATGTGCTCTACATGGTCGCCGGCCAGTTGATCGAGGAGGTCAGCGGCGAGACGTGGGAGGATTTCGTCGCCAGCCATGTGCTGAAGGCGGCGGGGATGAAGAACTCGACCAGCGACAGCGCGCCGCGCTTCGCCACCGTCAACCGCGCGTGGCCGCACGCGCGGATCAATGGCGCGTTTCGCGGCGTCGGCGACCAGTCGGTGCTCAACGAGCGCGACGAGCTCGGCCGCAACGCCGCGCCGGCCGGCGGGCTGGCGGTGAGCGCCAACGACATGGCCCGCTGGATGATGATCCAGCTCGCCCACGGCAAGCTGCCGGAGGGCGACGGGCGGCTGTTCAGCGAGGCGGCCTCGGCGGAGATGTGGAAGCCGGTGGTGCTGTTGCCGAACCCGCCGATGCAGGGCGCGCTCAAGGACACCGGCTCGATGTTCAACACCTATGCGCTGGGCTGGAACGTGCAGGATTACAAGGGCGTCAAGATCGTCTCCCACTCCGGCGCGGTGTTCGGCTTCCAGTCCCTGGTGGTGCTGATCCCGGAGAGGAACGTCGGCTTCACGATCCTCATCAACTCGGAGGACGGCGAACTGATCAAGGGCCTGCAATATGAGTTGCTCGACCATTATCTCGAAAAGCCGACGCAGGACTGGCCGGCGGCATGGCGCGCCTACAAGCGCGATCGTCAGGCGAAGGCGCTCGCCGCGCTCGGCCGCGCCGACGCCGCCCGCGCGCAGGTCGGCCCGTCATTGCCGCTGGCGCATTATGCCGGGGATTATGTCGATCCATGGTATGGCCCGATCGCGATCCGCGAGGTAGGCGGCAAGCTGCGCATCGACTTCAAGCAGACGCCGCGCATGACCGGCACGCTGGAGCATTGGCAATATGACAGCTTCCGCACGCGCTGGGACGATCCGGCGGCCGAGCCGGCCTATGTCACTTTCGCGCTCGGCCCGACGGGCAAGGTCGATCGGGTGACGATGCAGGCGGTCTCGCCGCTGGCGGACTTCAGCTGGGATTATCAGGACCTGCTGTTCACGCCGGTCGCCGCCCGGCGTTGATCCGATACGCGCCCGCCCGCGAGGACAATATCTCGCGGGCGGGCGTTTCGTTTTCGTCGCGATGATGCCGGGAGACGTGGCGGACCGTCCGTCAAGGACGATCCGCCGGCCCCCTCACCGCACCTCGGTGTAGACGTATTCGTGCTGGCTGTCGCGAATGGTCAGCGTGCGCGCCTTGTCGGCATTGGCGCCGACAAGCGCCTCGACGCCGATCGCCCCCGGCGCGATCGAGACGATCGAGACGCTGCCGTCGGCATTCTTGCGCGTGGCGACCGGCCCCTCGACCGATCCGGCCTTGATCCATTTGCCGCCGTCGCGGTCGCTGATCGTGATCGAGCCGACCTCGGGGCTGCGATAGCTTCCGGCAAGCGCGGCCAGCACCGCCGGATCGCCCGGCACCGTCAGCCGCGCCCGGCGCGCCCTGGCCTGCGCCTTGAGGCGGCTCGCGGCGGCGTTGACCTCGTCGACGGCCTCGGGCTTGCCGTCATACACCACCTCCATCAGCCGGCGCAGGAACGGCTCCAGCATTGACGCGCCGGAATCCGCGTTGGTCAGGATCACCGCGCCGATGCCCTGGTCGGGCAGCGCATACCAGTTGCTGTGGAAGCCCTGCAGCGTGCCGCCATGAGTGACGACCGGCACGCCCCAGGCCACGCGGTTGAACAGCCCCATGCCGTACCAGCTATCCCGCGCGACCTGCACCCCCGGCTCGCGTCGCTTCAGCAGGTTCCGCTCGCTCACCACCCTTTTGCCCTCCGGCGTCAGGCCTTTGGACAGCTCGAGCTGCACGTAGCGCGCCATGTCCGCCGCGCTGGAAAAGGCACCGCCGGCCGGACGGTAGGGATAGACGGTGTAGTTGAACGAATTGGACATCACCGTCATCCGGCCGTCCACGTCATATCCGTGCGGCTTCGCCCAGTCGCCGCTCATGCCTTTCCCGAAGTCGAACGTCGTGTCGCGCATCCCCATCGGATCGAATATCTTCTCCTGCATCGCCCGATCGAACGCGGCGCCGATCTCCATCTTCGGATAGCTGAGCGCGCCGCCGAGATAGCCCGCCGCGGATGCCATCAAATTGTTGTATTGGAACAGCTCGCCGAACTTGCTGGTCGGCTGGGTCTGCGCGAGTTGGCGGAAAGTGTCGGAAGCCGGCGCGCCCTGATCGGCGAGGATGAAGGCGTAATCCTTGCGCGGCAGGCCGGTGCAGGCGCAGACGAGATGCCGCACCAGCACCGATTGCGTCGTTTCCTCATTGCCCAGCCGGAACGAGGGATAGAGATCGATGACGCGCTGGTCCCATTTCAGCTTGCCCTCGTCGGCGAGGACGGAAAGCAGCAGCGTCGCCATCCCCTTGGTATTCGAGGCGATCATGAACTTGGTATGCGCATCGACCGGCTCGGCCGAGCCGAGCGCGCGCACGCCGACGCCGCCCTCCCACACCACCTTGCCCTGATCGATCAGCGCGATGCCGACGCCCGGCACCTCCAGCGTGCGCGCGGATTGCGCGACGAAATCGCGCAGCGCCTGGATGCGCTCCGGGGTCAGGCGATGCGCGACCTTGCCGGCGAACGTCTCGCGGGCGAATCCGGCGGGGAGCAAGCTGCCCTGGATGACCGACGTCGCCGCCGAGCGCTTGTTGTACGTCGCCTCCGCGCCGTCGACGAGCATCACCGTCCACGCCTGCCCCTGCTTGAGCGCCAACGCGCTGCGCACCGCCCGCTCGGCCGGGGAGGTTTCATAGGCGATGCTGGCGCGCTCGCTCCAGCCGTCGGTCGCCGGCGCGGCGGTGACGAGCCGCACATTCGGCGCGCGCGCCGGCCGATAGAGCGACCAGGCCTTCGCCGCCGCCTCCCGCGCATCCGCCGCGCCGCCGACATCCACCACCGCGATCCGCAAGTCCGCCTCGGGCGAAACGAACGACGTCACCGCGCCGTTCGCCTGCATCGTCCAGTCCTTCGGCTGGACGAACTGGACGCCGGCCGGCGTCCTGCCCGGCGTGTCGGCGGGGGCGGACGACTGCGCCATCGCCGGCAGCGGGAGACTCATCAGCGCAAGTGCAAGCATCAGCTTCATGTCGGTCTCCCCCTGGCACGTCGGCGCGGCCAGTCCAATCGCGGAAATATTTTTCTTAATGGGACAATATTGTCCATATGGGATGAGATCAAGTCCCAACCGCGCGGGAGACGCAGGACCATGACCCGCCGCGCGGTGTGGATACATGTCGGGCGGCGCGTCAATCTCATCGGCTTCGCGCGGGCGGCGCGCGTCCGACAGCGCCCCGCCTGACCGCGCGCTTACGCCATGACCGCCATACGTCGTCGCGCCCTCGCCGACCTGCCGGCAGATCACAGCCGGGCGGAACGGACCTGAACGCCGGGCACGCCTTTTCCGCTTAGCGTGCGCATATGTATCGCATCGATCAATAAGGCTCGCCAAGCGCCGCGAACGCCCTGGTGAGCAACGCGGCATTTTCGGACGGCGGGGCCTTCTCCTGCTCGAGCCGGCCGAGCCTGACGCTGGTTTCCACCACCAGTTTCACCCGTTCGAAGCGGCGGCCCATGAATGCGGCGAGCGCCTCGGGCAAGGTCGCGGCATCGGCGATCGACTGGCCGAGCACCACCGCGTCCTCCAGCGCCATGCCGCCGCCCATGCCCATATGGGCGCTGGTCGCGTGCGCCGCGTCGCCGATCAGCACCACCCGGCCGCTGAACCACGGATCGGGCAGCAGGATCCAGTCGAACGGGCGGCCGATAAGCTGCGCGTTCGCGTCGAACCGGCTGCGCAGTTCCGCGACCGGCGGCGCCGTCATCGAATCGAGCAGTTCGACAAAGATCGAACGCACGTCCTCGTCGGAAAGCCAGCGCCATTCGGGCATGTCGATGACCGACGGAACATAGACCATGCCTTGCGGAAGATAATAGAAGCCCAGCCGCCCGACCGGCGAGACATACCATCCTTCGCCTTCGATCGCCGGGCCGGGCGCCATCCAGCGGATGCTGAGTTGCCCGCCGAATTTCGGCTTGGGCGCATCAGGGAAGATCAGCCCGCGCGTCCTGGAGCCGATGCCGTCGGCCGCCACCAGCAGGTCGTAGCTTCCCGTCTCCCCGTCGGTGAAGGTGACGGCCACCGCATCCGCGCCATTGTCGATCGTCTCATAGGTCACGCCCTTGCGGACCCTGACGCCCAGGCGCTTCGCCGCGGCTTCGGCGACGTCGAGGAAAACCGGGCGATAAACCGCGATCGCATCGACCGCCCCCGGCCAGGTGGGCCGTTTCGGCCCGGCGCTGATCAGGCGTCCGGTGGAATCGTGGATCGACACGGCGGTGGAATCAGGGCCGAACGGCGTCCCGGTCGCATGCACCTCGTCATAGATGCCGAGTTCGACCAACGTCTCGGCGGCGCGGCCGGAGAATGCCAGCGACGCGCCGAGCGGCTGCTCCGCCAGTTCGACCAGATCGACCCTGACCCCCTGCCGCGCGAGCGCGATGGCGGCGTTCATGCCCGCGATGCTGCCGCCGACGACCAGTGCGCTTGAGATGCAAGCCATGACTAAGCCCTTCTTTTCCTGAAAGTGTCGAAATTGGTCCGCCGGAATTGCGCGGCGCCGTCACGCAGGATCGGGGGGCCGTGCATGACGCAGACCTTGTCGAAATCGAGATCCGCCAGCCGCGCGAGGCTGACAAGCGCGAGCGCCGGATCCTCCGTTGCGACCGCCAGCGTCAACCCGCGCCGGTTCACGCACGCGTCCGCCGTGAACAGGATGCCGCCGTCCCGCCGCCAGAGAAGCGCGATCTGGCCGGCGCAATGGCCGGGCACGTGGATCGCCGTCATGTCCGAAGCGAACGACGGGCTTTCCCCGTCCGCGAGCAACCGATCGACCCTGGTCGGCTCGACCTGCCGCACGCGCCCGGAAAGCAGTTTCGCGAGGATCAGGTTGCGCAGGCCTGGCGAGGGGGTCATCGGCGCGCGCATCGTCGTGCCCGCCTCGATCATCGGGGCGTCGATCGGGTGCGCCCATACGATCGCGCCAGTCTCGCGCCTCAACGCGGCCGCGCTGCCGATATGATCCGGGTGGCAGTGCGTCAGGACGATATGGCGCACGTCCCCCGCCGTCTTGCCGATCGTGCGCAGCGCCTTCAGTATCTTGCCGGCATGGCCCGGAAAGCCCGTGTCGAGCACCGCCAGTCCGTCCTCCGTGCGAAGGACGTAGACGTTGACCAGTCCGGGGATCAGCCACACGTCGTCGGTGAGTTGCCGCACGGCCATCGGTCAGCGCTCCTTCATCGCCCGGCGGCGGTCATGCGGAAAGGCAGGCGGCGGGCGCGCCATCCAGCCAGCGCGCCATCCGGGTGTTCAGCGCCTCGATCGCCGGGCCTCTGGTGCCGGGCAGCGACTTGTCGACCGTGAAGCCAACCTTGCTCTGGAGATAGGCCAGGTGACGATAGCCTTCGGGAAAGGAGCGAAGGAGCGATTCGTCGAGCCTGGGCGTCGCGGCGGGGTCCACGGGCGCCATGCGGTCCAGTTCATAGACCGGCTGGCGCAGCACGATGCCCCAGCGCCCGTCGCGCTTCTCCAGCGCATCGACGAAACGGCCCAGGCACGTCACGTCCACCGCGACGCCGTCGACTTCCCCGCGCTGCACGATCTGCATCTTCGATTGCGCGACGGCGCGCGTTCCCCGCAGGTCGATGCTGATGCCGCCCAGCGCGTGGAGGCCGATCACCCCCTGATCGAAACCCTTGCGGCAACCGGCGATGAACTCCGCCGCGCTCGCCTGGAACCATGTCGCGACCATGCGCCCGTCGTCATGCCAGACCGTCGCGAACCGCTCCCACTCCCCGGCGTCGCGCCAGACGACCCAGTTCTGCAGCAATTCGCGGATCGCCAGCCGGTCGAGCGCGTCGTCGATCGAACGCCGATGATCGACATCGCTTCGTTCTCCGGCACCGTGCAACATGATCGGATCACCCTCTCCTGGCGACCGGCGGGATCGAGGCGCGCCATCGCGCGCCTCCGCCGGGCCGCTTGTCCGGGGATCGACCCTAACGGCGATGCGGGATTGCAACGAGATATGATTTGGGCGAGGTTGTTACCAACGAGGTATAGGGTGGCGACCCGCATCGCCCCAAGGGGTGTCCGTGAAGCTGCATCATCTGCGCAACGTGGTGGCGGTGGTCGAAAGGGGCAGCCTGCGCGCCGGCGCCAAGCACCTCGGGCTGGCCCAGCCCGCCGTGTCGCGAAGCATCAAGGAACTGGAGCAGGAACTCGGCGTCATCCTGTTCGAGCGCAACAAGTTCGGCATGACGCTGACCCGCGCCGGCGAGGTGTTCGTCCGGCGGGCCAAGGCGATCCAGGCGGAATTCGCCCGCACGCTGGCGGAGATGGAGCATCTGCGGGGCGAGGATCGCGGCGTCATCACGGTCGGCTGCTCCAGCGCGACGCTGATCGCGATGGTGCCGACGATCGTGAACCGCTTCCATGTGAAATATCCCAATATCCGGATCAAGCTGCTCGAAGGCTCGCTGCCGATGCTGGAGACGCAGATCAGGGACGGGCTGATCGACCTCTATTACGGCCCGGTGGCGCCCGGTTTCGTCGATCCGGCGATGACCATCGAGACATTGTTCGAGAATGAGCGGATGATCGTCGGGCGGCGCGGCCACCCGCTGCGCCATGCGACCTCGCTGGAAGAGCTGGTCGGCGCCTCCTGGGTGACGACACCGATGGCGATCGACAGCGACAATGAGGTCAACAGCGTGTTCGCCGCCGCCGGGCTGCCCGCCCCGCGCATCGTCATGCAGGCGTCGTCGGCGATGAATCTGGCGGTGATCGTGGCGACGTCCGAATTGCTCGCGCCGGTGCCGCAGCAATGGACGGAGGTGATCCGCGCGACCGGCCTGATGGAGCGCATAGCGGTGCGCGAGGTATCCAAGGCGCCGAAGATCTGCGCGCTGCGGCGCGCCAACATCCCCCTGACGCCCGCCGCCGAGTTTCTGAACGACCTCGCGATGCGCGCCGCCGCGACTTACGTGCACAGGCTTCGCGGTTCCGCATGACCGACGGAACCGCCCGACGGCCAGCCCCTATACCTCACGGGTAACAACATCGGTCAAATGCCATCTTTTCCGCTTGCGGCGCAGATCGCATGTCGATCGCCTATCGACCGGTGTCGGGATGGGGCGGCTGGAACCGACCCGTCCGCGTCGCCGGACGGAACTCGCCCGATACGGAGCGATCGATAAGGCAGCCGCCTGAAAGCCGCGGCGCCAAAGGGAGGAGAGGTTATGTCCGCTTCACGCAAGGCTTTGTTCCTGATCTCGACCATGACCCTGTCGGCCCCCGCGACCGCCTGGGCGCAGGACCGGGCGCCTGCGGATCAATCCGCGCCCGCGCAGGGCGAGCCGGCGCAGGCGGGGTTGCAGGAAGTCGTCGTCACCGCCCAGCAGCGCGGTGAAAATCTCCAGAAGGCGGCGGTGCCGGTCGCGGTGGTTTCCGGCGACGACCTGCTGAATTCGGGCATTCGCGGCATCGACACGCTCGGCAAGCTCGTGCCCTCGCTGGTGGTGGCGGCCGGCGGCCAGGGCAATCTGATCTTCATCCGCGGCGTCGGCAACTTCTCGTTCGTCGCCAGCAGCGATCCCGCCGCCGCCTATAATTTCGACGGCGTCTATGTCGGGCGGTCCAGCGCGACGTTCGGCACCTTCTACGATCTCGAACGGGTCGAGGTGCTGAAGGGGCCGCAGGGCACGTTATACGGGCGCAACGCCACGGCGGGCGCGCTCAACATCCTGCCCGTCCAGCCCCGGCTGGGCGAGAATTCCGGTTATGCCTCGGCCAGCTACGGCAGCCATAACGAGGTCCAGGCGGAGGGCGCGGTCAATGTCGGTCTCGGCGAGAACGCCGCGTTCAGGCTTTCCGGCCTTTACACGCACCACGACGGCTATCTCCGCGACGGCACCCAGACCGACGATTCCGCCGGCGTTCGCGCGCAACTGAAGGTCGCGCTGACGCCGTCGCTCACCGTGCGGATCGAGGGCGATTACGCACAGCAGCGCGGCGTGGGCGGCGGCTCCGACTATGTCGCCAGATATGCGCTCAATCCCCTTACCGGCCAGTTCGTCGCCACTCCTTCGGGCCTGCCGCTCGGCGACGGCCTGTTCACCCCGGAGGCGCAGGCCTATCGCGCGGCGAACGGCACGGCGGGCAGGCTGGCGGGGCGTTTCCTGGACCCGCTCGCCAATCGTCCGTTCCAGCGCAACGACGTGTACGGGATCGCGACGCATATCGACTGGAAGACGCCGATCGGCACGTTCAGCATCATCCCGGCGTGGCGCCACGCGCGCAAGGACAACCTCAATACCGAATCGGCGCAACAGGTCGGCAATACGCAGGACGCGAACCAATATTCGGTCGAGGCCCGTCTGGTCGGCAGCAGCGGGCGACTGGTCGATTATATCCTGGGCGCATATTATTTCAGCGAGCAGATCGACGACGACGTGCACAATTCGGCCGGGTCCGTCGCGAACTTCAACAAGGGCCGTTTCACCACCCATTCGCCCTCGTTCTACGGCCGCCTGACGCTCCACGCGACCGACTGGCTGAGGTTCACGGGCGGCGCGCGATATACGGAGGATCACAAGCGCTATTTCGACGCGGTGAACACGGCGCTTTCCGTTGTCTGCACCGTCCCGGCCGCTTGCCCGACCGCGCCGCTCCTGCCCTATACCCGCATCATGGCGCAGCAGCCGTTCGTCCCCGCGGTGAGCGGGAGCGCGGTGGTCGCCGCGCCGGGCGTGCTGGTCTCGCGTTCGGATACCTTTCCCGGCGGCGCGCTGAATACGAGCAAGGTGACCTATCGCGCGGCCGTGGAGATCGACGCCGGGCCCCGGTCGTTGCTCTACGCCAGCGTCGAGAGCGGCTATCGCGCGGGCGGCTTCAACGCCTTCAACGCCTATAACCCGGAGAATATCACCGCTTATACGATCGGGTCGAAGAACCGTTTCCTCGACAATCGCCTCCAGCTCAACGTCGAGGCCTTCTACTGGAAATACAAGGATCAGCAGCTCACCTATTTCGGCATCGATCCGACCGGGCGGCTGGGCATCATCACCGCGAACGTCGGGAAATCGACGATCAAGGGCGTGGAGGTCGAGGGCCGCGCGCTGGTGACGCCGACCACGATGCTGAACGCGAACGTGCAATATCTGGACGCCGGCTACGACCGCTTCACCTATCTTTCGCCGGCGCCGGTGTTCACCGGCTGCCCCGTCACGCCCTCCGGCGCGCTGTATCAGGTCAATTGCTCGGGCCGCCCGGCGCTCAACTCACCGAAATGGACGGTCAATCTCGGCGTGCGGCAAACCATTCCCCTCGGCGGCAACCAGCTGGTGCTGGACGCGGACACGCAATACCGCTCCGGCCGCTACACCGGGTTCGATTATATCCCGCAGGAATATGTCGATCATAGCTGGGTGTCGAACGCGTCGATCTCGTTCGGCATGAAGGACGGCAAATATGTGATCGGCGCCTTTGTCCGCAATATCGAGAACAACCGTCCGCAGGTCTATGGCACCACCGTCCCCGCCTCCAACCTGATCGTGTCGATCATCGCCCCGCCACGCACCTATGGCGTGCGATTGTCGACGAAGTTCTGAACAGGCAAGCGCGCGCGATGATGGTCGGCGTGCCACAATCCGGAGTTGCGGGATGAGCGCACCGCTGATCGATTCCCGAACCGACAATCCGCTCGACGCCGCGCCGATGCGTGCGCGGCAGATATTGGTGCTGGTCCTGGCCGTCCTGCTCGCCGCGCTGGACGGCTACGACGCGCTGTCGATGGCGTTCGTCGCCCCCGTGCTCGGTCGCGACTGGGGGATCGGCAAGGATGTGATCGGGCTGCTGCTGTCGAGCAGCCTCGTCGGCATGGCGGCCGGCGCGATCGTGCTTTCGCCGGTGGCCGACAGGCTCGGCAGGCGCGCCGTCGTGCTGGGCGCGATCGTGCTGCTGACGATCGGCACGGCCTTGTCCGCCGCGGCGGGGTCGGTCCCGATGCTTGCCGCCGCGCGCGGGCTGACCGGCATCGGCATCGGCGTGATGGTCGCGATGACCACGCTGATCTCGGCGGAGTTCACCAATGCGCGCCGCCGCTCGCTGGCGGTAGCGGCGGTGGCAACATTGGGCTTTCCCCTCGGCGGCGTGCTTGGCGGACTGGCTTCCTCGGCGATCCTCAAGGCCGCGACGTGGCATTGGGTGTTCCTGACCGGATCGATCTGCGGAGTTGTGCTATTCCTGCTCGTGGCATCCGCGCTCCCCGAATCCCCCTCCTTCATCATCGCCCGGCGCCCGGCGGACGCGCTGCAACGGGTCAATCGGGTGCTGGCCCGCCTGAATCAGCCGGGCATCGTCGACCTCCCGCAAAAGGTGGACCATCGGCACGGCAGCTATGGCGCGCTGCTGGCGCCGGGCCTGCTGGGCGTCGTCCTGCGGCTGATGGCGACAGCGATCCTGATCGCGACCACTTCATATTACATCATCAACTGGCTTCCCCAGATGGTGGTCGACGCCGGCTTCTCCCCCGCGCAAGGCAGCATGGTATCGGCGCTGTCGGGCGCAATCGGCTTTGTCGGGGGCGTGGGGTTCGCGTCCCTCGCCTCGCGCTTCTCGCCGATTCGGGTCGCCGCGACGGCGATGGCGGGGGCCGCGATCACGTTGGTTGCGGTCGGGTTGGTGCCGCCGGTCATCGCGCTGTTCGTCATTGCGGCCGGCGCGCTCAGCCTCTGCCTCGCCGGTACCACCGGGATGCTCTACGCGATCATGGCCGACAGCTTTCCCGCCGCCCTGCGCGCGTCAGGGATGGGGCTGGTGATGGGCGCGGCGCGGATCGCCAGTGCCGCGGGTCCCGCGACCGCCGGAATGATGTTCGCGCATGGCATGACCCGCGCGGGCGTCTCGCTGATCTTCGCTGTCGGGCCGCTGGTCGCGGCCGCGCTCATCGGCACCCTTCATCGTCAATCGTCCGATACGGCGCGCCGTTAGGCGTTGCTTCACACGGAGCAAACGCATGGCGGTGCTTGGCCTGCCTGGCGGCATTGGCACGCATCCCGGCGAGGTGCCGCACATGAAGCGGACGGCCAGCCGACTGTTCGGCGATGATTATTGCTGGTCGATGCCCGTTCGCCGGAGCGGGACGATATCCGTTCCGGCGTCAGAACGTGTCCAGATCACGCGCGAAGCGGACCGGGCCGTGATATTCCGCCGCGATCCCCGGCAATAGCTCCGGCGTGCGCTGCGGATCGACCGCGTCGTGCGTGAGCACCAGCGCCTTCGCCGCGGCGCGCCGGGCGAGCTGCCCGGCCTGCTGCGGCGGCAGGTGCTCCTGCTCGTAATGACGCATCACCACGGCGAGCTGCGTTTCGGTGACGTCGGGCCGGGTGCGGCGCAGCTGGGTGATCGCATCCTGCGGATCGATGATCTCGCTCACCAACAGATCGGTGTCGCGCGCCAGTTTCTCGACCTTCTCGCTCGGCCCGGTATCGCCGGTATAGGTGATCGAGCGGCCCGGCGTGTCGAAACGATAGGATAGCGACAGGTCGCCAGCCGCCGCCGGGGTCGCCGCGTAGTGGGAGTTGGCGGCGGCGGTGATTCGGACCGCGCCGATGGTGAATTGCGCCCCGTCGCCGACCTCGTTCACCTCCACCGTCTGATCCGGCGGCACGCGCGCACCGGGGCCGGAGGACGGCGACGGATGCATCGCCGCGATCAACCCCCGCACCATCTCCTTCGTGCCGGGCGGGCCGTAGATGACGAGCTTGCCGGGCGCGATCATCTGGTATCGCTCGGCGATCACGGCGAACAGGCCGCCGGTATGGTCGAAATGCAGGTGGCTGATGACCAGGGCATGCAGCCCGGCGAGCGGCACGCCCGCCTTGGCGAGCTGCACCGAGGCGCCGTCGCCCGCATCGACCAATATGGCCTGATCGCCGTAGCGCAGCAGATTGGCTGGCTCCGACCGGTCCTTGCGCGGGATCGGCCCGGAATTGGTGCCGAGCGTCGTCCATGTCGCCAGCGCGAGCGGCGTGCCGGCCGCCGCCGGAACAGCCAGCGCCGCGAGCACGATCCCGGCCAGCAACCTGCCACGCATCCCGGTCATAAGCCTTCTCCCTATAGCGTCCTGATGGTGCGCAGCTTGCCGCGCTTGTCGACCACGACCTTGCCGCCCTTGATGACCACCACCGGCTTCAGGAAATTCCAATAGCCGTCCAGCGGGTTGCCGGTGAGCAGCAGGATGTCGCCGAGCTTGCCCGGCTCCAGCGTGCCGCGATCGGCGGCGTGATCGACGAATGCCGCCGAGTTCGGCCCGAGGATCCGCACGAGGTCGACCGGCGAGAAGACGAGGCTCAGCGTGTTCAGCTCGTGCGCCAATGTGGCGATCGGATCGAAGCTGGTGTCCGAGGAATAAGCGATCTTGACGCCATTGTCGTAAAGCGTGCGCAGGTTGAGCGGGAACTTGCCCGCCGCCTGCCCGCGATCCTCCGACGCCGGGTTGCCCGTGGGCCACGGCGCGCCGTCACGCGTGGTCGGCTTGTCGTCATGGTTGAACACGCCGAACAGCGGCGAGGCGTTGGCGACCGAGGAGGCGACCATCGCGCCGGTCGCAGCGATCTCCTTCGCCTCGGCGTCGGTCATGAAGGCGTAGTGCGAGGAATGGACCAGCCGCCGCGCGCCCAGCCGCGCCGCCGCCACCTGCGCCGGCGGGCTGACGGCATGGACCTGCACCTCCATGCCCAGCTTCTTCCCCTCAGCCAGCGCGGCGGCGAGATTGCGGGTTTCCTGCCCGGTCGGGTTGAACGGCCATTGCGTGTCCACCGTCATCGACGCGATCGTCGGATAGGGGATTTCGGCGACCGAATCCGCGCCCTCGTCATGGATCGCGTCGATCGCGGCGCGCACCTGCGCCTCGGTCATCGTGCGCGGCGCCATCACCGGCGGGAAGGCCCAGGCCCCGGCGATGATGCGCGGACCGTTGATCTTGCCCGCCGCCACCATGTCGCGCAGCGCGATGATGCCCTTCGCATCGTCCCCGCCCGACTGGACGGTGGTGACGCCGGATTCGAGCAGCGCCTGCATGTCGCGCGCGGCGGCGCCCGCCAGATATTGCGCCGCCGTCGGCCCCGTCCCCGGCTTCCCCAGCGGGATCAGGTGGCGGTGGGTGTCGATATAGCCGGCGATCGCGGTCATCCCGCTCGCGTCGATCCGCGTCCCGCGCGCGCCGCGCGGGGCCGCGCCTTCCGCGACCGACACGATCCTGCCGTCCGCGACGACGATCGCGCCGTGCCCGATCACCCTGCCCGTACCGGTAATGACCCGCACGTTGGTGAGCACCACGTTGCCGCCCGGCCGCGCCTCGCGCGCCGGGGCGGCGCCCGCGACGGCGACCGCCGCCAACGCCCCCAGGGCCACCGTCACCCGCATCACGTCAGAACTTCACCGAGGCGCGCACGCCATAAGTGCGCGGCGCGGAGGTGCCGACCGCCAGGATGGTGGTGGTCGGGACGATCGTGGTGCTCAGGTAGATGCGGTTGTCCTCGATGTTGCGGACGAAGCCGGAGATCGACCAGCGATCGTTCAGCGGCGAGAAGGTGAGTTGCGCGTTCGTCGTCCAGGTCGGGCCGACCAGCTCCTGCGGCAGATATTCGAAGCCGACGTAACGGCTCGACTGGTGCTGCGTGTCGACGCCCGCGACCAGCTTGTAGTCGCCCAGCGGGATGGTCTGCTGCCCGGCCAGGTTGATCGTCCATTTCGGCGAGTTGAGCGCCGGGCGGCCCGAGCAATCGGTCGTCACCAGCGTGCCGCTGGTGGTGTTGGAGCAGCCGTTGAGCGGCGTCGTCCCGGTGGCGAGCTGCGGATAGGAGAAGGAGAGATAATGCGCGTCGAGATATTGCACATCGGCGCTGACCAGCGTGTTCCGCGTCACGAGCGCGTGCGCCTCGACCTCGACGCCCTTGATGCGCGACTTGCCGACATTCTGGGTGAAGTTGGCGGCGCGGCCCGACAGGTCGACGCCGACGTGCGAGATTTGCTGGTTGCTATATTCCCACCAATATCCCTCGATATTGAGCTGGAGGCGATCGCCCAGGAAACGGTTCTTCGACCCGATCGTATAGGCGGTGATGAACTCCGGCTTGTAGGTCTCGAACCCGGTCGCCGGGTTAAAGCCACCGGCGCGATAGCCGCTTTCCACCGTGGCATAGAGCAGCGAGCGAGGGCCAGCGTCGAACTCGATCCCGCCGTGATAGGTGACGCGGTCGTTGGTCAGGCGGCTGTTGTCGTTCCGCGTCGCGCCGCGCGCCAGCAACGCGCCGGGGGCGTAAGGGATGGTTCCGGCCGTGGTGGGATACGGGAAAGGATAATCGGTGTAGTAATCGACCGTCGGCAGCAACGGCACCGTCGGGCAGCCCGCCGCGACGCAGATAATCTGAAAGCTGGTGGTGGTGCCGACGAAGCTCTTGTTGTCCCTGGTATAGCGCAGGCCGCCGACCACGCGCAGGCGATCGGTCAGGTTGGCGGTCAGCCGCGCGAACGGCGCGAAGGATTCGGTCTTGTAATCGTTCGGCCCCGGGAAGGACGCCGCCGACTGCACGTTCACCGTGATCCGCGAGGCGATGTCCTCGTGGAAATAATAAGCGCCCAGCACATAATCGAAGATCCCGAGACGATTGCCCGTGAAGCGCGCCTCCAGGCTGAACTGCTCGTCCTTCTCGCGCGTGCGGTAATAGAAGATGCCGCCGCCGTCCGAACTGGAATCGAGCGCCCCATAACGCCACGCCGGGATGATCGTCAGCGTGCCGGCGCCGGTCCTCCAGTCGATCTGGGCGTTGGCGCCGTAGAAGCGGTCATCATGGTTCGGATAGGGGACGGTGGCGTTATAGTGCCGCGCGGCGGTGCCGGCGATCAGGCTGGTGCGATAGGCGGTCGCCTCCGGCGTGAAGCTGCCCGCGTCGAGCGACAGGCCCGACGGGATGAAGGTGTTGCCCGAGGTGGTCGACTTGTAGCTGCCCATCAGCGTCGGGGCGAAGGAGGTGCCGCCGACATGCTCGAAATCGGCCGCCACGCGCACCGTGAGGTCAGGCGTCAGCTCGGATTTCACCTGCACGCGCAGCGACGCGGTGTCGTTGTCATAGGTGCCGTCGCGCAGATAGCCGTCATGCCTGGCGATCGCGCCCGAAACGCGCAGCGCGCCGGTGTCGCCCATCGGCAGGTTCACCGCGCCCTCCAGCGTGCGCGTGTTGTAATTGCCGTAGCTGCCGGTGAAATAGCCGGACAGTTCGCCCGCCCTCGGCTGCGCCGGAATCACGTTGATCGCGCCGCCGGTCGCGTTGCGGCCATAGAGCGTGCCCTGCGGCCCCTTCAGCACCTCGACGCGGTCGAGATCGAAGAACAGGCCGTTGGTCGCGGTCGGGCGCGCGATATAGACGCCGTCATAGTTGAACGCGATCGCCGGGTCGCTGTTGGGCGTGGTGGTGACGTTGCCGACGCCGCGCATGAAGATCAGGTTGCCGGCGCTGGTCGGCTGGATGGTGAGGCCGGGGGCGAGCTCCGACAGGCGATACGGCTCGGTGATGCCGGCGTTGATGAGGTCCGATCCCCTGGCCACGTTCACCGCGACCGCCGCGCGCTGCATGCTTTCCTCGCGCCGCTGGGCGGTGACGATGATGTCGCCGAGCTGGCCCGCCGCCTGTGCGTCCGGGGCGCCGGCCGTGCTGGCGGACGCGGCGCCGTCGGCCGATTGGGCGGCGGCCTGTCCGCCGAGGAACATCAGGGCAGAAGCGGAGCACAGCAGGATATGACGCATCGGAACCTCCCCAACTCGGACGAATCTCGTCCACTTTGTTATGTCGGGGCCAATAGCTCTAAAAAAACTTTTTTTACAATAAAATTTTTATACAGGCGGAATTTCCCTGCTCCGCCTCCATCGCACGGCGCGGCTGGCGCACACTTGAAAGCAACGGCGGCGCGGTCGCGGACGTTCAGCAGGCAGCCAGATTCGCGTCGTCGTTTTTCGCGGCATCGACGATCAATACCGCCGTCTTCTCGAAATGCGCCCGCGCCTGGCGCACCAGCGCGTCGGCATCGCGATCGAGCGCCGCATCCACCAGTCCCTGATGCTCGGCATCGACATCGCGCGCGCGATCTGCTTTCCACGCCAGCACGCGATACCGCTCAAGTTGCTGGTAAAGCTGTGAATTCAGCATCAACAGCCGCGGACTGGACGCGCCGTTCACCAATGCGCGGTGGAATGATTCATGCTGGGCGAGCCAGTCGAGGTTGGGCGCATCGTCGATCACGCGCGGCGTGCGGCGCAGGCGATGCGCGGTGGCGAGGACGGACGCCTCCCATGCCGCATCGCCTTCCGCCACCGATCGGCGCAGCGCGATCTCCTCGATGTCGCAACGCAGCCGGGTCAGGTCGAGCAGGTCCGCGATCGAGAGCGGCGCGACGGTGAAGCCGCGCTGGTCGCGCGAAATGACGAAGCCTTCCGGCACCAGCCGCGACAATGCCTCGCGCACCGCGCCGGGGCTGACCGAGAGCTGGGCCGCAAGATCGTTGATCTTGAGCTTCTCCCCGCCCCCGATCCGGCCGGTCAGGATGCCGGACTTGATCTCCGAATAAGCGGCGCTGGTCTGGCTGCGTGGAGCAGCCGGGTCGGCGCGCTCATTATCTATCAACCTCAGCATAGAAATATATATTGCTCCAAAAAAATGTTAGTGGCAAGATTTATACACTAGCCGGCGGAGGGAAGCGCGGCGCGACGGATGGAGGGATGCCAGATGAAATTGCTGCGATTCGATGACGGCGGGCGCCCCACGCTCGGCGTGTGCCGGGACGGGGGCGTGATCAGCCTCGCTCCGCTGGCCGGCGAATATCCCACGATGCTGTCGCTGATCGCGGGCGGGGACGCGGCGCTGGCGAAAGTCCGGGCATTCGCCGAGACGGCGCCCGTCCATGCCTGCCTTTCCGATGTCCATCTGCTGGCCCCCGTCGAACGGCCCGGTAAATTCCTTGCGATCGGCATGAACTACCGCAAGCACATCGAAGAGGCAAAGCGGTTGGGCGTCGCGATCCCGGATCACCAATTCTGGTTCAACAAGCAGACCAGTTGCATCGTCGGCCCGCATGACGACACCGATCCCGGCGTGACCGGGCAACTCGACTATGAGGTCGAGCTGTGCGTGGTCATCGGCAAGCCCGCAAAGCGCGTGACGCGCGAGAATGCGCGCGATCACGTCTTCGGCTATATGGTCTGCAACGACGTTTCCGCCCGCGACTGGCAGAAGCATTCGCCGACCTTCACGGTGGGCAAGTCGTTCGACACGCACGGGCCGATCGGGCCGTGGATCACCACCGCCGACGAGGTGCCCGATCCGCATGCGCTGCGGCTCCGCTCCTTCGTCAACGGCGAGTCGCGGCAGGACGGGAACACCAGCGAGCTGGTGTACGATGTGTGGGACCAGATCGCCTATCTTTCCACCGCCTTCACGCTCGACGCGGGCGACCTGATCGCCACCGGCACGCCGGACGGCGTCGGCATCGCGATGACCCCGCCGCAATTCCTCAAGCCCGGCGACGTGGTGCGCTGCGAGATCGAGGGGCTGGGCGCGATCGAGAACAGAGTGATCGCGCCCACCGGGCGCTGACGGACACGCAGGAGAGGCGAAAAGCGATGATCGACACCGATGTTGTCGTGGTGGGTGCCGGCCCGGTCGGGCTGGCCGCCGCGATCGAGCTGGGCATGCGCGGCATCCGCGTGCTGCTAGCGGAACGGAACGAGCGCGTCGGGGCGGCGCCCCGCGCCAAGACCACCAACGTCCGCACCCGCACGCACCTCAGGCGCTGGGGGATCGCGGACCGGCTCGCGGCGGAGGCGCCGTTCGGCGTCGATTACCCGAACAACATGGTGTTCGTGACCCGGCTGGGGCCGGAGGGGCGCGAACTGGCGCGCTTCGCCGATGCCTTCAACGCGTCGCCCAAGCGCGACCCGCGCTATCCCGAGCACGGCCAGTGGGTGCCGCAATACCGGCTGGAAAAGGTGCTGCTCGACAAGGTGCGCGAACTGCCGAGCGTCGAGGTGCGCCTCAACACCGAATTCGTCACCGCCGAACAGGACGCGGACGGCGTCACCGCCACGCTGCGCGCGCCCGATGGCGAGGAATTACAGGTCCGCGCATCCTACCTGATCGGCGCGGACGGCGCGCGCAGCGCGATCCGCGAACTGATCGGCGCGAAGATGGAGGGGCGGCACGGCCTTTCCCATCATTACAACATCATCTTCCGCGCGCCGGGCATGGCCGGGGCGCATGATTTCGGCCCCGCCGCGATCTATTGGCAGATCGGCAAGGACGGATTCAGCGCGCTCGGGCCGATGGACAAGGGCGACCTGTGGTTCTTCGGGCCGGGCGGCGCCAAGCCCGGCCAGTCGCTGCCGCCCGAAGAGGCCGCCGCGCTGATCCGCGAGCGCACCGGCATCGACCTCGATTTCGAGGTGGTCAGCGCCGATACCTGGTCCGCGCACGACCTGCTGGCCGATCATTATGCCGACCGGCGCATCATCCTCGCGGGCGATGCCTGCCACCTTCACCCGCCGGCGGGCGGATACGGCATGAACATGGGCGTCGGCGACGGCATCGATCTCGGCTGGAAGATCGCCGCGACGTTGCAGGGCTGGGGCGGCCCCGCGCTGATCGACAGCTATGAGGTGGAGCGGCGTCCGGTCCATCGCAAGGTGATCGACGAGGCGATGGCCAATTACGCCATCTATGTCGCGCCCCCGCCCCCCGGCATCGAGGAAGCGACGGCGGAGGGCGAGGCGATCCGCGCCAAGGTCGGCGCGGGCGTGCAGGCCGGCAAGGCGCGCGAGTTCTACACGCTCGGCACCGTGCTGGGCCTCTGCTACGAATCCCCGCTGATCGCGCGGGAGGGCGGCCCTGTCCCCGAGCACGACAGCCAGTTCTATGCGCCATCGGCGCGGCCGGGGTGCCTCGCGCCCCACGCCTGGCTCGCGGACGGGCGCTCGCTCTACGACCTGTTCGGGCAGGGTTTCTCGCTGGTCGCGGCGGCCGATGCCGATGCGGCCGAGATCGACAAGGCGGTGGCCGAGGCGAAGGCGCTGGGCGTGCCGCTGGCCGTGGTGCGCCCGGACGGCGTGGACATCGCGGCGCTATACGAGGCGAAGCTCGCGCTGGTCCGTCCCGACCAGCATGTCGCATGGCGCGGCGATCGCTGGGCCGGCGGCGCATTGTCGCGGGCGACCGGGCATCTCGAGGCCGCCGTGGCGGCGTGACCGCTCACCTGCCCCTCGACGACATCCGCCGGCGGCTCGACGCCGCGCCGATGAGCGGCACGCAAATCCTGGCGGTCGCCACGACCATCCTGCTGTCGGCCGTCGACGGGTTCGACGTGCTGTCCGTCACCTTCGCCGCGCCCGCGATCACGCATGACTGGGGGATCGACAAGGCGGCGCTGGGCGTCGTGCTGTCGGCCGGGCTGGCGGGCATGGCAGCGGGGTCGTTCTTCCTCGCGCCGCTCGCCGACTGGCTCGGGCGGCGCGGGCTGGTGATCGCCAGCCTGATCCTGATGGCGATCGGCTCGTGCGGCTCGGCGGCGGCGGGGTCGATCGGCGTGCTGACCGCATGGCGCGTCGTCACCGGGCTGGGCATCGGCGCGTGCATCTCGGTCATCAACCCGCTGGCGGCGGAGTTCGCCAATGCGCGGCGGCGGCCCTTCGCGGTGGCGCTGATGTCGCTCGGCTATCCGGCGGGCGGGCTGGTCGGCGGTCTGGTCGCGGCCGCGCTGATGCCGGTCCACGGCTGGCGCGCGGTGTTCGTCGCCGGGGCGGTGGCGACCATCGCGCTGATGCCGGTCGTGCTGCTGTTCCTGCCAGAATCGCCGGGGTTCCTCGCGGCGCGCGGGGGAACGCATCATCTGGCGCGGCTCGATCGCCTGCTCGCGCGGTTCGGTCATCACGACATCGCCGCGCAACCGTCGGGCCGCCCGCGCGAGATCGGCTATCGGCTGGTGTTCGCGCCCGACCGGATCGGCACCACGCTGCGCCTCTCGGTTGCCAACCTGCTAGTGGCGAGCGTCAGCTACTACCTGCTGAGCTGGCTGCCGCAGCTTGTCGCCGACACCGGGCAGGATGCCGCGACCGCCAGCCTGATCTCCGCGACGATGAGCCTGATCGGCATCGTCGGCGGGCTGCTGGTCGGCGGCCTCGCCAATCGCTTCGGCCAGTCGCGCGTCACCGCCGTGGCCGTCATCGGGCTGGGCCTGTCGATCGCCGCGTTCGGCGCCGCTTCGCTCTCCACCATGTCGCTGTTCGTGCTGGCGGGGCTGTGCGGCTTCTGCCTGTTCGGCAGCGCGGCCGGTTTCTACGGCGTGCTGGCGCGCGGCTTCGGCGATGCCGAGCGCGCCTCCGGCAGCGGCTTCGTGATCGGCGTCGGCCGGGTGTCGAGCGCGGTGTCGCCGCTGCTCGCCGGCTATCTGTTCGCCGCCGGGTTCGGCCGGACCGGGGTTTCCGGCGGTTTCGCCGCGGCGGCGCTGGTGGCCGCCGCGCTCCTCTTCATCCACGCGCGCAAGGGAAGTGTGCGATGACCTATCTCCGCAATTGCTGGTACATGGCGGGCTGGAGCGACGACCTGCCCGCGACGGGCGGTCTCGCCCGCACGCTGCTCGACGACCCGGTCTATCTCTATCGCGACGAGGCGGGCGTGGCCCATGCCCTGTTCGACCGCTGCCCGCATCGCTTCGCCCCGCTCAGCAAGGGCCGGGTCGAGGATGGGGCGGCGGTGTGCGCCTATCACGGGCTGGCCTTCAACGGCGAGGGCCGCTGCGTGCGCAACCCGCATGGGCCGGTGACGCGCGCGCTCGACGTGCGCGCCTATCCGGTGGCGGAGGCGTATCGCGCGCTGTGGGTTTGGCCGGGCGACCCGGCGCTGGCCGATCCCGCGTTGATCCGCAATCTCGATTTCCTCTCGAACGCGCCCGACACCGCTTTCAACAAGGGATATATCCGCGGCACCGGCCATTATCAGCTCTTCGTCGACAATATCCTCGACCTGTCGCACACCGATTTCCTCCACCCCGATACGCTGGGCGGCGGATCGATCACCCGCACCTCCGGCGAGGTGGAGGAGCGCCCCGACGGCATCATCGCGATGAGTTGGCGCCCGACGAACGAGGTGCCGATCCCGCTCGCGCTCGGCCGCCTGCCGGCGGGAGTCGACCGGGTCGATAGCTGGACCGAGGTGGAGTGGAGCGCGCCGGGCGTCATCAAGCTCGTCGCCGGCGCGGTGCCGGCGGGCACGCCGCGCGAACTGGGCGGCAATTCGATCAACGTCCATATCTTCACGCCCGAGACGGCGACGACCAGCCATTATTTCTTCGCCTCGACACGCGATTTCCGGCTGGATGACGCCGAATTGAACGAGGAAACCCGCCGGACTCGCCAGCACATCTTCGAGACCGAGGACGAGCCGATGATCGCCGCGCAGCAGGAGCGGATCGGCGACGCCGATTTCTGGTCCCTGCGCCCTGCCCTGCTCAAGATCGACAAGGGCGCGGTGCTGGTGAGGCGGCGGATGGACGCCCTGATCGCCGCCGAGGCCAAGGCGGCTT
The DNA here is from genome assembly GCF_013344685.1 of Sphingomonas sp. CL5.1. Taxonomy (NCBI): domain Bacteria; kingdom Pseudomonadati; phylum Pseudomonadota; class Alphaproteobacteria; order Sphingomonadales; family Sphingomonadaceae; genus Sphingomonas; species Sphingomonas sp. CL5.1. Next base: position 1,875,882 of record NZ_CP050137.1, on the reverse strand, counting down.
GATAAAAAGATATTTCTAATTAAAATATCACATCAGCAAATATAACTATAACGCCTGTCGCGATCTGCGCAGTGGGCGCTCATTGGGGAGGGATCAATGACGGTTCTGGACACCTTGCCTGCTATCCGCGACGCCAGCAGGCGCGCCGGGCGCTTCACGACGCTCGCGGCGATCGCGCTCGCCGGCACCTCGGTCTATGCGCATGCGCAGACCGCGCCAGCAAATCCGGCGCCGGCCGACGCCGCATCCGCCGATGCCGCTCCGTCCGACACCGACATCATCGTCACCGCGCAAAAGCGCGCGGAAAACGTGCAGAGCGTGCCGATCTCGATCCAGGCGTTCGGCGCGGCCACCTTGCGCGATACCGGCGTGTCGCAGGTGCAGGATCTCACCAAGATCGTCCCCACCTTCAAGTTCGGCTCCGGCCCCGGCACGGTCGCCGCGCGCAACGGCATCCGCGGCCTCGGCTCATTCGGCAACAGCGCGATCGAGCCTAGCGTCGCCACCTATCTCGACGGCGTATATGTGCCCCGCGCCGGCTCGCTCAACTCGACGCTGATCGACGTGCAGAGCCTTGAGGTGCTGTCGGGGCCGCAGGGCACCCTGTTCGGCCGCAACGCCTCGGTCGGCGCGATCAGCATCACCTCCGCGCTTCCCACCAACCAGCTCGAGGGCAACGCCGCGTTCGAGGTCGGCAGCGGCCAGCGTTATCGCGGCGAGGTGGTCGCCAACCTGCCGTTCAGCGATACGTTCGCGATCCGCTTCGCCGGGCTGGGCGAGAAGTTCGGCGGCTATTGGCACCAGTCCAGGACCGGCCAGCGGTTCGGCGGCACCGACACGATCAGCCTGCGCCTCACCGCGCGCTGGGATATCACGCCGCACCTCAACTGGGTCGTGCGCGGCGACTATGCGAGCCAGACCGGGGACGGCTGGTACAATATCTCGATCATCCCCTCTTCGGTCACGCCAACGGTGCTGGCCGGGCTGACGCGCGTGCTGGGCGGGCGGCTGCCGACGATCGGGATCGATTCCAATTCGTCGGCGCAGGACGTGTCGACCGCCGGGCTCGACGATTATCACTGGGGCGTGTCGAGCACGCTCAGCTACAACACCGATTCCGATTTCACCTTCAAGCTGATCAACAGCTATCGCCACTGGCGGGCGAGCGAGCAGGACGGCGAAGTCACCTTCCTTCCGGTGCCTTTGGTCTATCGGCACTTCATCTACGACAGCAAGAGCCAGAACCACGAGTTTCAGATCATCTCGCCAAGGAACCTGCTCGATGGCCACCTGAACTTCGTCGCCGGACTTTATTACTTCCAGGAGGATTTCAATCTCGACCTGGATTACAATCTGCGCTCGGAATTCTGCACGACCGCCGTGGCGAACTTCGCGCCCCCGCTAATCGGGCCGTGTCAGGCCGGGCAGGCGCAGTCCGCCTTCTACAACCGTTTCCCGCAGCTCACGAAAAGCTATGCCGCTTATGCGCAGGCGACGATCGGATTATTGCCGGGCGTCGATCTGACGCTGGGCGGGCGCTACACGCATGAGAACAAGAGCGCGAGCTATCTGGGCGTGCGCGTCAACCCGGCGGCGGTGTTCGGCGTCAACGAGGATTCGTCGTTCAAATATTCGGACGGGCGCTTCACCGGCCGCGCCAACCTGACGTGGAAGCCGGCCGACGACATCATGCTGTTCGCGACCTATTCGACCGGGTTCAAGGCGGGCGGCTTCAATTCCGGCGCGGCCAATGCAGTGCTGGATCAGTTGCGCATCTTCCAGCCGGAGACGGTCAAGAATTACGAAGTCGGCGCCAAGACGCAGTTCCTCGATCGCCGGCTGACGGCGAACGTCACGCTCTATCGCATGGACGTGGACGGGTTCCAGGAGCGCGCGCTGACCAGCGTGGCGTCGATCGTCCGCAATGTCGGCTCGATCCGCAGCCAGGGCGTCGAGGCGCAATTCTCCGCCGCGCCGGCCGACTGGCTGCGGCTCAACGCGGCGATCGCCTATAACGACGCGAAGTTCACCGATTATCGCAACGCGCCGCCGCTGCCGTGGGCCACCGGCAGCCAGGACCTGACCGGCGCGCGCCCGACCTACGCGCCCGAATGGTCGACCAGCGAGGGGATCGAGTTCCGCAAGGAGTTCACCTCGGGCTATCGCGCCACGCTGCGCGGCGACCTCACCACGGTCAGCCGCCAGAATATCAACGCGGTCAACGACTATAGCCCGATCACTTTCCAGAACGGCTATGCCCTGCTGTCGGCGCGGCTGACGATCTTCGCGCCCGACGACCGCTATTCGCTGGCGCTGTTCGGCCAGAACCTGACCGACAAGCATTATTGCGTGAACGAAGGCTATCTGCCGTTCGGCCCGCAATTGAGCGCGCTCGACGTGGCCGGCAAGTCGGAAGCCGTGACCTGCTTCCACGGCAACCCGCGCACGATCGGCGCGCGGTTCGGGGTTAAGTTCTGATCCGCTCCCGTCACCCCGGACCTGCGCCGGGGTGACGGGAGGCTGCCCTACCCCAGATACCCCTCCCCCGCCGCTACGGAAGCCTTCAGCGCATCCAGGTCGCGGCGCGAATGATAGGCGCCCGCCCGCACCACGCCGGCGATCGCGTGGAGGTTCTCCACCCGCGCCAGCGGATCGGCGTCGAGCACCACCAGATCGGCGTCATAGCCCGGCGCGACCTGCCCGACCACGTCGCGTCGGTCGAGATAGTCGGCGGCGTTCACCGTCGCCATCCGGAGGATCGCCAGCGGCGTGATCCCGGCATCAGCCAGCTCGCGGAACTCCTGCCTCAGCGTCAGGCCGGGGCCGAGATAGGAGCCGCCGTCGGTGCCGACGATCATCCGTACCCCCGCATCATGCAGCAATTTCGTCAACGCGAGTTGGCGCGGATAGACGTCGCGATAGGTTTGCCGTACCTCCGCCGTCCGCGCCTTCCACACGCCCGTCACCTCGCGCCAGCGCCGCACGCTCTTGCGCGGCAGATAGTGCAGCATTTCGTCCTGCTCGTAATCGGGCGCGTCGGCGAAGGTCTGGGTGCGCAGCCGCACCAATGTCGGGCATTGCCAGCTCCCGTCCCCGGCGAAATGCCCGGCCATTTCCTCGGCGCGGGTGCTGCTGAAGCTTTCGCTCGCGCGGCGCAGGCGATCGACGTCCGCCTCGTTCGAGAACGCCGACGGATTGACCAGCATCCGCTCGAACTTCTTCATGACGATCCGTTCCATGAACGGAATCCTGAATGGCGGCAGCTTGACGATGTCGCGGCGATAGCTTTCCGGGCGCAATTCCTCTTCGTCGCGCGAGCAGCGCACCCAGACCGTGCTGCCCGGCCCGAGATGCTCGATCGAGCGGAAGCCCGCCGCCGTCGCCTCGACCGGATCGGTGCCCTCCTGCAGATGGCCCAGCACCGGGATGCCGATGCGCCGCCCCTCCTCCACCGCCGCGAAGAAGGAATCCGGGTTGGCGAAACCCATCTTCACGAAATCCGCGCCCTGCCCCTTCTGCCGTCGCACCTCCTCCCGCGCCGTGTCGGGCGTGGCGGCGTTGAACGGGGTGAGGATCGCGCCGGGGGTTTGCAGCAATTGCGGCGCCGCCGCGCCGATCGGCAGCGTCCCCGCCCGCCGCTTCGCGAGCAGGGCGGGGGAGCCGGACATCTGGCGGAATCCCGTCACGCCCTCCGCCAGCATCAGCGCGAGGCTGCCGGAGGGATCGGCCAGCTCGAGGACATGGCTGTGCATGTCGTTATAGCCGGGCACGACATATTTGCCGCGCGCATCGATCCGCTGCGAGCCACCGGCCGGGCGCTCCTCCCCATCCGGCACGACCGCGGTGATCCGGCCGGCGCGGATCACCACCGTCATGCCAGGAGATTTCCGCCCGTCGCGCGGATCGACCACGGTGACGCCGGTCAGGTGCAGCTCCGCCGGAGCCGTCGCCGTCGCGCTCGTCACGCCTGCCCGCCGCGACCGCGCCGACCGGAACAGCGACAGAGGCGAAAAGGACAGGGCCGATTGCGCATGGGCATAGGCGCAGCAGGGACACGGCGCCGCGTGGGTGGTGAGGGACAGCATGCTCGTCGATCTCCGGTTGGCTGCGCGAACTATCCCTGGCCGAGGCGGAACGGCAAAGCGGTGAAGCCGTAGAGGCCGCGATTGGCCCCGATCTCCGGCTCGCCGGCCTCCAGCGTCACGTCCGCCTCGACCAGCGCCTCCAGCAGCACCTCCATCTCGATCCGCGCGAGGTGCATCCCGGCGCACATATGCGGCCCCGTTCCCCAGGCGAGATGATCGCGGGCGTCGCGCGTCACGTCGAAGCGGTCGGGGTCGTCATAATGCCGCTCGTCGCGATTGGCGCAGCCGTAGAGCAGCATCACCCGCGCGCCCCGCGGCACCGTCGCGCCGTCCACCGCGTAATCCTCCACCGCCACGCGCGAGAACCAGCGCAGCACCGAATCGCGGCGCACCCCCTCCAGCACGACGCCGGGGATCAGTTCCGGCCGCGCGCGCAGCAGCGCCCATTGGTCGGGGTTGCGCGCCAGATTGGCGAGCAGATGGCCCTTGGCAAGGATCGTCGTGTCGAGGCTGGGGATGACATAGGCGCTGATCGCCGCCATCGCTTCCTGCATCGACAGCCGCCCGCTGCGCGCGGCGGCGAACAATTCGCCCGCCCAGCTACCGTCGCGCACCTTGTCCTTGCCGAGACCCGCCATGAAGCCGAACGCCTCGCGCAGCGACTGGACGTCGGACGGCTCCTGATCGGGGCCGATCACGTTGAACGCGGCCGCCGCCCATTCCAGCATCCGCTCGCGCCCCACGGCGGGCAGGCCGACGAAATGCGACACCGCTTCGACCGGCAGGAAGCGCGCCAGCCCCGCCATCGCGTCGAACCAGCCCTGCCCCGCCAGCGAGCGCACGCGCTCGACGATCATCGCCTTCAGATCGGGCCGCACCTCGCGCAGCCGCGCGGGCGACAGCGGGCGGGTGACGGTCGAGCGCAGGCGGCGGTGGAGGTCGCCGTCCGACTGTATGACGTTCATCCCCTTGGGCGCGTTGAACGCGTCGCTGAACCCGACGCCCTCGCCGTTGATGAGCGCGTCCGACGCGCGCAGCGCCGCCTGCACGTCGGCGAACCGGCCGATCGCATAGACATCGGGACGGGTCAGCCGGACCAGCGGCCCGGCGTCGCGCAACACGCGGTAATCAGCGAACGGATCGCGCAGGCTGGCGTCGCAAAACAGGTCGAGATCCAGCACGGGGATCGCGGCGCGAACGGCTGCGTCAGCCACGGCATCCGCTCCCGCGACGCGACGCGCGCGGCGCCCCTATCGCTCCGACGCCGTCCGGGCAGCCGATCCTCGCCATCCTTCCTCTCCCGTGCCGAGATTGTGAAAAAAGTCTGGCATCCTCGATTTACGAGTGCAATAAATATATTTATTATCCGTAGATATTTTCGGGAAGGGGATGTTCGTGAGGAAGGTTATCATCACCTGCGCGGTGACCGGAGGCATTCATACCCCCTCGATGTCGCCCTATCTGCCGGTCACGCCGGAGCAGATCGCCGATGCCGCCGTCGGCGCGGCGGAGGCAGGCGCGGCGGTCGTCCACCTCCACGCCCGCAACCCCGCCGATGGCCGCCCGGACCAGACGCCGGAAGCGTTCGAGCCGTTCCTGCGCTCGATCAGGCAGCGCTCCAACGTGGTGTGCAACATCACCACGGGGGGTGCCGCTGGCATGACGGTGGAGGAGCGCATCCGCCCGGCCGCGAGGTGGCGGCCGGAAGTCGCCAGCCTCAACATGGGGTCGATGAATTTCGGACTGTTCCCAATGCTCAAGCGTTTCAGGACGTTCCAGCACGATTGGGAACCGGCGATGCTCGCCAGCACGGAGGATTTCATCTTCCGCAACACGTTCAAGGACATCCGCACCATCCTCGAGACGATGAGCGAGTCGGGCACGCGCTACGAGTTCGAATGCTACGACACCGCGCATCTCCACAACCTCCATTATTTTTACCGCGAAGGACTGGTGAAGGGCCCCTTGTTCATCCAGACCGTGTTCGGCCTGCTGGGCGGCATCGGCACGCATCCCGACGAGGTCATGCACATGAAGCGCACCGCCGACCGGCTGTTCGGCGACGATTACCGCTGGTCGGTGCTGGGCGCGGGGCGCGCGCAGATGCCGGTGGCGGCGATGGCGGCCGCGATGGGCGGCAACGTCCGCGTCGGGCTGGAGGATTCGCTGTGGATCGGCGCGGGCCAGCTTGCCGAAACCAACGCCGGGCAGGTGACTCAGGTGCGCAAGATCATCGAAGGGCTGGGGCTGGAAATCGCCACCCCCGACGAGGCGCGCGAGATTCTGGCGCTCAAGGGCGGCGATCAGGTCGCTTTCTGATCGCGACATTCCAGGGATTAGAGGGAACATGCACGAGGACAAGTTGCTGCTGGTGGGCAGCGTGCCGTTCGAATCCGCGCAGGAGGTGATGCTGACCGCCGCCGGACAGCTCGGCGACCATCTCGACTGCATTCCCGACGGCGAGGTCCTCGACCGGCGCTATTGGGTGCTGCGGATGGCGTTCCAGGTTTTCAACGGCCATGCCGCGCTGGAGACGGTGCATCGCCCCGATGCACCGCTCGGCAGCGAGAGGCTGATCCCCGCCAGCCGCGAGGACGTGTGGCGCTTCCGCGTCAAGCCGGGCATCGAGCGGCTGTCGTTCGACATGCCCGGCTGGCGGCTGGGCTATGCCAAGGACGCGCAGAATTCCTATGCCATCTTCTCGGCGCTGAAGCGCGAAGGCAAGCTGCGACCCGAGGCGCGTTTCCAGGTATCGCTGCCCGCGACCAACAGCGTGTGCAACCCGGCGATCTTCGGCACCGACGAGCGCGAGCTGGGCATCGTCCGCGCCGGCTTCCAGGAATCCCTGGTCGCCGAGGCCCGCAAGATCTGCGAGATCGTGCCGGCGGAGGAACTGGCGGTGCAGTTCGACTGCTCGTTCGAGGTCACGGACGTGCATGGCGCGACCGGCCTGCCGATCGACGGCTCGATCGAGCGCAACACCGCGCAATTCGCCGAGCTGACCGCCGCCGTCGCGCCGGGCGCGCGACTGGGCTTCCACCTCTGCTTCGGCACGTTCGGGGGCTGGCCGCGCTTCGCGCCGGACACACTGGGCCGCACCGTCGAGCTGGCCAATGCGATCGCCGCCGCCTCGGCCCGCCCGATCGACTGGATGCACATCCCCGCGCTCGATACCGTCGATGAGGCATTCTATGCTCCGTTGGCGAACCTCGCGCTCGGCGACGCGCGGGTCTATCTCGGGCTGGTCCATTCGATGGAGAGCTTCGCGGAGCGATATCGGCTGGCGCGCCGTTTCCTGCCCGATTTCGGGCTAGGCGCCTATTGCGGGCTGGGCCGGCTGGAACCCGAGCAGGTCTCGGGCCGCCTTGCCGACCATATCGACGCGCTGGCCATCGCGGATCGGATTCGTGACGTGAAACCGCGCGCCTGAACGCAAGGGAGAGACATGATGGTTGAAACGGTGATTGCAAAGGCGGCCGACGTCGAGTCGGTGCGCTTCTCCGCCCCCGATCTCGCCCGGATGCGCGGGTTCCTGGAGGATTTCGGCCTGCGGGCCGCGGAGGATTTCGGCGACGGCGTGCTGCGCATGCGCGGTGTGGGCGATGCGCCGTTCCTGCACGAGACGGTCGAGGGAGAGCCGGGCTTCGTCAGCCTCGCCATTCGCATGCGCCGCATGGATGATCTCAAGGCGCTCGCCGGGGCGGAAGGCGCCGCAGTGGAAGCGGCGACCGGCGGCGGCTGGCGCGTGATGCTGACCGATCCCGACGGCTTCCGGGTGGAAGCGGTGGCGGAGCGGCCGCGCGTGGCGTCGCTTGCCCCGCCGCCCAACAATGCCTGGAACATCGCCGCCCGCCGCGAGCGCCCCGGCGAGGCGAAGCGCATCGCCGTCCGCCCCGCGCATGTCGTCCGGCTGGGCCATGTCGTCCTCGGCGTTTCGGACATGGCGCGGACCTGGGCGTGGTGGCGGAGCCGCTTCGGCCTGCTCGTGTCGGATGAGGTGCGCGCGCCGAACGACGACGTCGCCGCCTTGTTCATCCGCTGCGATCGCGGCGACGAGCCGGTCGATCATCACACGCTGAACTTCGCCTCGCTGCCCGGCGTGCCGCCGAAGTTCCACCACGCCGCCTTCGAGGTGTCCGACCTCGACGATCTGATGGCTGGCGGGCGCTATCTGGAGGAAAAGGGCCATCGCCACGACTGGGGCGTCGGCCGCCATGTGCTTGGCAGCCAGGTGTTCGATTACTGGCGCGATCCCTGGGGGCACCGCGTCGAGCATTGGACCGACGGCGACCTGTTCGACGCCCGCGTCCCCACCAATGTCACCGATATCCCGACGATGATGGGCCACCAATGGGGGCCGGCCGCACCACCCGACTTCGCCGTATGAGGCCGATACAAGCCTTCCCGCCCGCTCGGGATTGGCGGGCGGGAAAGTCCCGCACCCGAAACCGGCCCTGGAACTTGAAGCCAGCCTGCCCGCCGATGATACGCAGCGCCGGGATGGGTCATCGGCGCCACACCGGCGGCGGCGACAGATGTGATTTCGGTCGAGTAGCGCTCGTCGAGAGCGTTGTTTCGCGAACAAGGTCAGGCGCTTTTGCTCATCTCGATGCTGGCCATCGAGGCCGGCGACCCGACTTTTCGCTCAGGTCCCATGACTATCGACAAGGATTACCTGGCCCGGACCGGGGAACGCACCGGCGATCGCATCGACGCCGAGGCGATGTCAAATTGCGGATTGCCCGCTATAATCGGCGCAGGGTGACGACAGATCACCTCGAATTGGGGAGAGTGATGGCCGTCGAGCAGCATGTCGACAATCGCGTCGGATCGGTTGCCGTCGCCGAGGCCGGCGCGCTGGCGGTCATTCGCGGTGTTCACGATTACGCCGAGCACACGCTGCGCGCGAGCAGCGAGGGGCTGGGCTGGCAGCATCTGTTCATGCTCGATTTCCACGAGCCGCCATTCTCGGCGGCGTTTCCGGGCGCGAAGGATCATCTGCTCCTGTTCCTGCGGCGCGGCAGCGTCAGGGTAACCACCACCGTAGCGGGCGCGCGGCGCGAGACGACCTTCTACGCCGGCCAGCTCAATCTGGTGCCCGCGCGGGCGGAGGTGGCCGTCACGACCGGCGACGAAGTCGATTGCCTTCATCTTTACGTGAGCGCCGGGATCGTCGCGGAAGTCGCCGGCGAGTTGCGCGGCACCGCCGATGTGGAGCTGGTGCCCCGGCTCGGCCTGCAGGACCAGTTGCTCGGCGGTCTCGTGCAGGCCTGCGCGACCGAGATGCACGTGCCCACCAAACGCTCCTCGGCCTATGTCGAGCATCTTTCCTGGGCATTGGCGGCGCAGCTCGTCCAGACCTGTTCGGACCGCGTGCCCGCGCCTCACGCCGCTTTCGACGGACACATTCCGCTGAACAAATTGCGCGCGGTGGAGGAGTTCGTGCTGACACATCTGGAAAATGACATCGGCGTCGCGGACATGGCGCGGGTGGCGGGTTATGGCCCGGTGCGGTTCGGCCGCCTGTTTCGCAAGGCCGTCGGCGTCCCGCCCTATCGCTACATCCAGGAGCGCCGCGTCGAGGCGGTGCGCAACGCGCTATATTCCCCCGCCCGGCTGGCCGACATCGCGACCGCGACGGGCTTCTGCAACCAGGAGCATATGACGCGCGTGTTCCGCGAGTTTCACGGCATCACCCCCGGCCGCTATCGCCGGATCAACACGGGCAGGGATATCGACTAGCGGGCGATTGCCCGGCGCACGCCGCAGGTCAGCGCGAAGGCAAGCTGGTCGAGTTGCAAGGCGGCGCCGAGCTTGTGGAAATCGATGCAATGCCCGGCATCGGCGACCAGTCGGGCGTCATGCCACGGCGCCGCGACACAAGCGTCGCCGAAGCGTTCGACCTCGTCGGCGCTGACTTGCCACAGGGCATCGGCATCGGCCTGCCGATAGTGGACCGGAACGGCGACCGCAGCGAGCAGCGCGGAAACATTGTCCGGCCAGACCGTGACGATGTCGAGCAGCTCCTGAAGCGGCGCCGGCGCGTCGGCGACATGGCTGCGCTCGGGGGCGCCGGCGTCATAGGTGCCGGACACGCCGAACATCTTGCCGTCCTTGACCGCCGAAGGAAGCTCGATGAACGGTATCCTGGGCAGCGACTGCCACATTTCGAGATCGCCCGGCATGTTCTTCAATCCGACACCGGAAACGGCGATGCCGAGCAGCCAGTCCGGCTTGCGCGCGGCGATGCCGACGGCGATCGCGCCGCCGATCGAATGACCGATCAGCACGACGCCGGGGCGGCCGGGATGCCGGGCGTATAACACGCCGATCGCCGCATCGAGGATCGCGGCATTGGCCGCATGCGCATGTTCTCCGGGCGCGAGAACCTCGCTCTCGCCGTAACCCGGTCGGTCGAACGCCAGCACCGGGATGCCGAGCCGCTCGGCGCGATCGAGCAGGGAAAAGCCCGGCACGTCGAAATAGGCCGAATTGTATCCGCCGCCGTGGAGCGCGACGACCAGCGGCACGCCCTCGGCCGCCTGCCCGACCCGATTGGCGCGCATCGAAAAACGCCGGCCATCCAGAGTGATCGTGTTCGCCGCGCTGGTCATCCCGCTCTCCCGATTTCAAGCGGCATCCTAAAGAACGGAGGCGCGGCGATCCTGCATATTTGGTCGCCGCGTCGGTATGAATCGCCCCTCTCCGCCCCGACGCAATCGTGCAGAGCCGGCGTCCGGATCGTGCAGGAAGTGCGGCAGCGCGCCGGTTAGCTTTCAAGCTGGGAGAGGCCAAATGACGTATCTGCGCAACTGCTGGTATATGGCTGCGTGGAGCGGCGAGGTCACCGCCGCGCCATTCGCCCGGCATATCCTCGACGAGCCGATCCTGATGTTCCGCAAGCAGGACGGCGACGCCGTCGCGCTCACCGATCGCTGCCCGCACCGCTTCGCGCCGCTCCATCTCGGCAAGCTCGATGGCGACCGTATCCAATGCCCGTATCATGGGCTGAAATTCAATGCGGAGGGGCGCTGCGTGTTCAACCCGCAAGGCGCCGGCGCGACGCCCGCCGCCGCCAGCCTGCGCCGCTATCCGCTGCTCGAACGATATGGCGGACTATGGATCTGGATGGGCGATCCCACGCGCGCCGATCCGGCATTACTCCCCGATTATCCCTTTCTCGAGCCGGGCGATCGCTATGCGCGCGAGCAGGGCTATATGCATACCAAGGCCTATTACGAGCTGTTGTCCGACAACATCCTCGATCTGGGCCATGTCGATTTCCTGCATCAGGGGAGCCTGGGCTGCGAAGCGACCGCGCGCGCCAAACCCAGGACGCGGCAGGAAGGCAACCGCATCTATTGCGACCGCTGGATGCCCGATGCGCGGCAGGGACCGCTGCTCAACATGCTGTTCGAGCGCGACGAGCCGGTCGATGCCTGGATCGACGTGGTGTGGGACCCGCCGGGGCTGATGCTGCTGCATTTTGGCATGACCGATGTCGGCAGCGCGCGAGAGGGCGCGCGCGAGACGCTCAACGTTCATTTCATGACCCCGGAAAGCGAACGGTCGACGCATTATTTCTGGGCGGGCTGCCGCAGCTTCCGCCGCGACGAGCCGGGACTGGGCGATACGCTGCGCGCCGGCGTCGAGGCCGCCTTCAGCCTTGAAGACAAGCCGATGATCGAGGCGCAGCAGGCGATGATGGGAGACGCCGATTTCTGGAGCCTGAAGCCCGTGCTGCTGCAGGGCGACGCGGCCGCGGTGCTGGCGCGCCGCACGCTCGCGAAACTGATCGAAGCGGAACAGGAAGCGGCATCACCCGCTGCCGCGACCGCACAATAAGCCCGAAAAACAACGGGCAAGGGAGGATGTGACATGAAGGCAATCGAGACGCCGCACGCAGGGCTGACGATCGGTTCGGTCCTGGCATATGCCGCCGCGCTGGTGCTGGCGCCGTCGGCGCACGCGCAAGACATCGCCCCCTCTCAGGAAACGGCCGTGCCCTCGACCGGTCTCGAGGACATCGTGGTCACCGCGCAGCGGCGTTCGCAGAATCTCCAGGACGTGCCGGTCGCGGTCACGGCCCTGCCCTCCACCGCGCTCGCCAACGCCAATATCACCAGCGTCACCGACCTGCGGATCGCGGTGCCCTCGCTCAATATCGTTAACAACAACGGCATCATGAGCACCAGCCTGCGCGGGGTCGGCAGCACCGGGGTCAACCCCGGATTCGAGAATCCGGTCGCGGTCTATCTCGACGGCGTCTATCTCGCCTCGACGGTGGCGAACTTCCTCAACCTGAGCGACGTCTCGCAGGTCGAGGTGCTCAAGGGACCGCAGGGCACATTGTTCGGCCGCAACGCGACGGCGGGGCTGATCCAGATCACCACCCGGCTGCCGAGCGAGCAACTCGGGGTAGAAGCGAAGGCGAGCTACGGCAACTACGGCACGATGGAGGGCAACCTCTATCTGACCGGCGGGCTGGGCCATGGCGTCGCGGCGAGCCTTTCCGCCTACGGCCTGCACATGGATGACGGCTTCGGGCGCAATCTCACCACCGGCGCCGACACCTACAAGATCTCCAAGGACATTCTGGTCCGGGGCAAGCTGCTGATCGACGCGGGGCCGGATACGACATTGCTACTTACCGCCGATTATTCGACGGTGAAGCGCAATGATCTCGCAGGCATCGCGCTGCCCGGCACGCTCAACGTCAACGACCTCGCCGCCGGGCCGCAGCCGAATATCGGCTACGACCAGATCGCCGATTCACCGACCTTCAAGCGCGGCTGGTCGGCGGGCGGCAGCCTGAAGATCGACCAGCGGATAGGCAAGCTGACGCTCGCCAGCATCACCGCCTATCGCCAGTCGAGCTACACCACGGCGTTCGACTATGACGCGCTGCCCCTGCATCTGGCGGACATCCGCTATACCCAGCCCGAGCGCCAGTTCACCCAGGAATTGCAACTCCAGCCGGCCAGAGCGGGCAAGTTCACCTGGGTCGCGGGATTGTTCTACATCAACGCCCGCACCGCCTATGACCCGTTCAACTTCAACCTCTACGCGGCCGGGCAGTTGCTGACCGTCACCAACCGTCAGGACACCGAGTCGATCGCCGGCTATGCGCAAGGAACCTATGAGATCGCCACCGGCACCAACCTGACGCTCGGCGCCCGCTACACCACCGAGCGGCGCAAGGTGTTCGACGGACTGACCGTCGTCGATATCCCCGCGCTCGGCATAACCCTGCCGGTGCCGGCGGCGGACGACCATGTCCGCTTCGGCAAGTTCACCTTCAGGGCGGCGCTCGATCACCGCTTCAGCAGCGACGTGCTGGGTTATGTATCGTTCAACCGCGGCTTCAAGAGCGGCGGCTACAACACCGGTTCCCCCGGCACGCCGGCCTATCGGCCCGAAACGATCGACGCCTATGAGGTCGGGATCAAGACCGACCTGCTCGGGCATGCGCTGCGGATCAACATCGCCGGCTTCTATGACAATTATCGCGATATCCAGAGCCAGAGCCTGACGATGGGGATCATCTCGATCGTCAACGCCGCCCGCGCGCGCATCTATGGCGCCGATGTCGATCTGGAAGCCAAGCTGTCGCCCGAATTCCGCCTGTCCGGCGGGCTGGGCTGGACCAACGCAGAATACACATCCTATCCGCTCGCGCCGATCAGCAATCCCCTGGGCGGCGCGCCCTCGACGATGGGACCCGTCACTGGGAACACCCTGCCGCTGGCGGCGAAGCTGACGCTCAACGGCGCGGCGACCTATGCGACCGACATCGGCAGCGGCAAGATTTTGGCAAGCGCCAACGTGGTCTATAACAGCGGCTATTTCCTTGAATCCGACAATGTCATCAAGCAACCCGCGTTCGCGCAGATCGGCGGGACGCTGACCTGGACGAGCAGCGACGATCATTTCTCGCTGGGAGTATTCGGCAAGAACCTGACCGACAAGAAGATCCTGTCGTTCTCGACCTCGCTGCCCGAGGGCGTGCATGGTTTTCTCTACGGCGCCCCTCGCACATATGGCGTGACGGCGGGGTTCAAATTCTGAGTTGAAGATTCGATCTCCGGCCGAAACAATCCGGTTTCGGCCAGCCTGCTCGATGAATATGCGCGGACGCGATAGCGCGCTCGACGCCTGGAAGGCCGAGGTTCTCTCGCTCTGGCGGCATGTGCGCCGTTGCTTGATCAAACCGTCAGTCCCGATTCGGCTTCACGCGGGCGGTCCCGCTCACCGTTCAGCGCGGATCGCCTCCGGCCGGCGACGCGAGCAATCCCGGCCAGATCGTCTCCCAGTCGTCCATGAGCCAGTCGCCCGGCCGTTCGGAAGACACGATCGCGTCTTGCGCGCGCGCGAAGGCGTGCTTGGCGCCGGCATGCGAAAGATCGAGGTCGTAAGCGGGGATATCCGTCCGGTTGGTGATCGAGTAGAATACACGGACGAGCGGCTGAGCGGGGATTGCGGTCTGCTCCTTGACCACCGCCAGCACGCCGGACTTGAGCCGAACGAGGGTGCCCACCGGATATATGCCGATGCTGCGGATGAACGCGCCGAGCACCTCCGGATCGAAATGCCCGTTCCAGGTCTGCATCCGGACCAGAGCCTCGAACGGCGTCCACGGCGCCTTGTACGGCCGCTCGGAGGTCACGGCGTCATAGACGTCGCACACCGCGCCCATTCGCGCGAGCAGGCTGATCTCGTCCCCGGCGAGACGGTGCGGATAGCCGGTGCCGTCGATCTTCTCGTGATGATGGAGGCAGACATCCGCCGCGGCGGCAGGCACCCCCACGCTCCGGGTGAGGAGCGCATGCCCCCGCACGGGATGCGTCTGCACGAGCCTGAGTTCCTTGTCGGTCAACGCGCCGGGTTTCTGCAGCAGTTCATTGGGGACCGCCATCTTGCCGACGTCGTGGAGCAGGCCGGCGAGCGCCGCCTCGCGCGTCTGGTCGGCCGTCAGGCCAAGCTCGCCGGCGAGGTTCACCATAAGCGTCGAAACGGCGATCGAGTGCATGTAGGTATATTCGTCCTTCGACTTAAGCCGGACGATGCTGCTCATCGCGCACCGGTTGCGCGCGACCGAGGCGGCGATCTCGTCCGCGAGCGGCTGGAGGTGCGTCGCGTCGATCGCCTTGCCCAGACGCACCTCGTCGAACAGCCGGGTGACGGTGCGCCGGGCATACGACACGATTTCGCGCGCGCGATCGAATTCCTCGGCGAGACCAACGGGCGCGCGGCCGGCGGCGCCCGCGCTGAATCGGGGAATATCGACCTCGACACGGGCGATCCCGACCGGGGAACGTGGAGCGCCCCCGCGCGTGTCGCGCCGGACCGCCGGTGTCGGTGTCGGTGTCGGTGTCGGCGGTGATGGCAATGGCGATGGCATCTCCGGCGTCGCCGCCGGAGCGGTTCGGGTCGGTTCGAGGACGTCGAGTCCCTTGCCGGTATCGATGATGACGGCGCGGATGGCGCTTTCCCGGAGCGCTTCCAGATCGACGTCCCTGGTGAGCAGGAAACGGCGCTTCCAGAAGGGATAGTCTAGCCAGTTGCCGTCTATGCCGCTGATATACATGCCGAGACGAAGCTGGCGCGTCGCGATGCGCTTTCGCGAGGGCGGCGCGGCGATCATCGGCACGCCTTGCCCAAGCGGGTGGTGAATGCCTCCAGCTCCGTCGCGACCCGCCTGATCTCCTGCGCGATCACGCCGATTTCGGGGGCGGAGGCGCCGGAGCGCGAAGCGGCGATCGCCGCGTTGAGGCTGAGCATCTGGGCGCTGCGCGCCAGCGAACCGAGACCATCCGCGATCGCGGCCAGCTCGCCCGAGGGACCCGGCGACGGCCGGCCGCTGCCGTCGCCGATCTGGCGCTCGCCTGTCGCGGCTGCCGGAAAGTCATCGGTATTTTCCATGGTTCCTTCTCTTGTGATGATCGGACGAATGCGGGGAGGCAAAAATCAGGAGAAAATGGTGTAGATGGCGGAGCAGGTTAAAATGCAATCAAAGTGGTTGCGATTGCAGAAGATTTTACAATTACGGCCCGATCGCGGCAGAAGATCGCAAGTTGCCGGCACGGCGGATTCAGAAGCGTTTGTTGGTCGTGCCGCGCCCGGCGGTCACATGATAGTCGACCGGCGTGTCGTACGGCAGCTCCTGTTGCCAGGTCGCGCCGGCATAGAGGCGCGTCGCACCCAGTTTCTGACAATTCCGCCCTGCCGGATCACACTGCGTTCCGTCGAAGAGTTCCTGCGCGGTGTTCGTGCCGTTGTGGATCGAAAGGCTGCGGCCGGACCGGGTCGCGGTGAGGTCACCTGCGACCCGGTCCGGCCGGAACAGCACCAGCACGTCATATCCGATCAGGACCTTGATCGCGGTGGCGCTCGCGCTCACCGGTCCGGCCACCGGCCTGACGACGACCCGGTAGATGCGGTCGGCCGCCGCGCGCGGCACCACCGCCGAGACCCGCAGGGTCCTGCGCTCTCCGGGTTCGAGCACCATTCGCTGCGGCGTTACCAGCAGCCCGGTGACGGCCGGGTCGGGATCGGAGAGACGCTTTTCGTCGGGCAACCCCGGCGAGCGGATTTCCGATGGTTCGGCGACCACATACATACGGTCGGGGCCGTTGTTCCACACCTCGATATCGTCATGCGCCGGCGTGCCGGGCTGGAGATCGACGATCACCTGACTCAGCACCATTTCCGCGCGCGCGGGCGCGGGGTGGCAAACGGCGAGCGACGCGGCCACGCCCAGCGCCGCAATGGGGAAACGCCTGGTTCGAACACGCATCCTGGTCTCCTTCGATGATGGCGACGGGGCTGGGCGGGGGCTGCTCATCGCTCCGCCACCTGCCGGTCGCCGCAGGTCAATGTGCCGACGCGCAGATACCCCTCCCGCTGCGCGACCACCGGAAGACCGAGCCGGCAAAGAGCGCGTCCGGCCGAGGAAATGGCGAGGCTCGCGTCGGGCGAAGCCTCGATCTGGAAATATCCGTTGTCATCGGTCTGGCTTGTCTCGCCCGGCGCGGCGACCGCGACATTGCCCAGCGGGCGGCCGTCGCGATCGACGATCCGGCCGAACACCGCCGCGACACGCTGCGCGCGCCAGGAAAGGCTCGCGACGCTCCCCGGATAGAGCGACACCGTGCGCGGCGCGGAATCGTAACGCAGCAGCGCGTCGCCCAGCGGGCGGATTCTCACGGCATACTGGCGGTAAGGAATCAGGGTAAGCGGCACGCGGTCGTGGGTCATGACCTCGGCGACGGGGGCGTCGTTGACGAGGACCTCGAAGCGGGATTGCGGCCCCGGCGCATCGACGGACACGATCACCATGCTGTCGAGCTGCTGCCGGCCATCGACCGCGATGCCGTCGCCCCTGGCCGCTATCGCCGTATCGAAGGCAAGGCTGTATTGGGTCCGGCCCTCCCCCGGACGCAGGTTCTGGAGCAGGTCGGCGCGGACCGCCGCGAACTGGCTCCGGTAGTCGCCGCTCGCGCTGAGCAGGTCGCGGTCGACGCCGTGTTCATAGCCGCCGCCGGCGTTGAGCTCGCCCCCCGCGACATTGCCGGCCTGCCACGCGCCGTAGAGCGAGCCGACCGCGCTGGTCCGCCGCCCCTCTCCCGCGAAGTCGGTCGATTGGCCGCCAGCCGTTGCCGACAGGGAGGAGGATCGCCCGAAAACCTGCAACGTCAGCCCGAGGAATCCGGACCGGCCGCGATCCGTGACGACGAAATCCCCGTTCGCGAACAGATGAGCCTGGCCTTCGCGTACTATCTCCCAGCGAACGCTCGGCCCGACGGAATAGGCGGCCTGCTGGCCCTGCGCGTGGGAATAGGTGCCGGTGAGGCGGAACTGGGCACGCGCGATGTCATAGCTCAGGTTGCCGCTCACCGCGGTAAAATCGCCGCCGCCCAAATAGGATGGCGCAATGATGTTGCTGCCCAATGCGGCGGCATAGCCGGATGCTAGGGGCTGGGTCGCCGCGGCGAACCCGGTGCTTTTGCCGACCGTCAGCCGGCGGGCGTCGACATTGAAGTTAAGGCGACCGTTGCCCGCCGACGAAAGGCGGATCAATCCGCCGGCAGTCCCGTCGGAAAGGCCGATGACGGCGAGGCGCAACTGGCCCAGCGTTCCGATCAGGCTCGCGCCCAACTCGCCGATCAACGTGCGATCGGCGAGGATCACGCTTCCGTTCAGGGCGAGATGACGATCGGGCCGGAACGCCGCGCCGACCTGGGCGAACGGCTCGCCCGTGGGATTGAGGAAGCCGGCCCGGCTGTCGTCCGAGACGACCCCCGCATAGGCGAACAGAAACCGCTGCCCGAACGCGGGGACGGCGGCGTTCTTGGTGAAGGCGCGCCGCTCCTCGCGCTGCGCCCCGCCCGCTTCGGAAATGCGGAGCGTGACCTCATAGGACCCGTCCGGGAGCGTGGACGTGTCCAGCGTCTGGTTGCCGGCTTCATAGATCCCGGAGGACACCAGCCGCCCCTCCCGCATGATATCGACGCGCGACCGCCGGGCGAGGAAGACGACAAGCGGGTCGCCGCGCAGGATGTCCTTGTCCATCCGGGTGTCGGTCTGGGTCTCGGCGCCGAAGCCGATCATTTTCCTGCGGCCGAGCAGTTCGGAGCCGGGCGCCCAGAACGCGCCCGCGAGATAGCGCCAGCCTGGGCGATCGAGTTCCATGTCGAGGCGATCGGCCTGCACGCCGAAGCCCGACGCGTAATATAACTCGGCCCGCACGCGCCCATCGGCGTCGCCCGCGACGAGCCGGTTGCGCAGGTTGTAATATTGCGGCCCGCCGCTGTCACCGGACAGCGCCGCGCCGAAACTGTCGATCAACGACAGGCCCGCCGGCGGGGCCGGAAGATAACGGGGAGCGTCCGGCCGCGTCACCGCGAGAAAGCGCGGGTTGACGAACACATCGACCCGGAAGCGGTTCTGATCGAAGATGATGCCGATGTCGTCCGGGGTCAGGCGGCCGCACGCCGCCGAATCCGATCCGGGCGCGCAGGCCAATGCCGCGTTGGTGGCGAGGCCGCCCGCCGCGAGCCGCGCCGCGATGCCTTCCGCGTCGGCAAGGTTCGGGATCAGCCCCGCGACGCGCACGGGGTCGGCGAAGGAAAGCGTCCCGGCCCGATAGGTGACGAGCGCGTCCCCGACGCGACGGCCACCGAAATAGATGTCGACCACGGCTTGCTGGCGCTGCGTGAGGATCGAAAAGCCGGCAGGCTCGCCGACCGTGATGACGGCAAGCGGCGCGCCCCCGACCGGACCGGCCGCCGCGCTCCCGGCCGGCAACGCGGCGGCGGACGCGAGCAGCGCCGCCGCGCCGAACCGGCGACGGGTGGAGCCGCGAGAGGGGAACCGTTGCATGGCGCGGTCAGTTCGGCGCGATCAGCAGCGTCAGGGTGCCGCGATACTGGCCGGCGGTGGCGGCACTGATCTGGGATGCGCGGATCAGGGCGATGAGACTTGCGCTCGCCGCCGCGCCGGAGCCGCACTTGTTCTGGGTGGCGATCGAGGTCTGCCCCGCAAGCGCGACGCCCGGCCGCAGCGCGGTTCCCGTGGCTTGGCCCGAGGATGCCGACCATTGCACCTCATAGGCGAGCAGATTGCTGCCCGAGGCAAGCGTGAAGGCGCCCCCCGCTCCGTTGCCGGTCGCGGTCACCTGATACCGGCCATTGGCCGCGCTGCTATAGACGCAGATGCTCTGGCTGCGGACA
Organism: Sphingomonas sp. CL5.1; assembly: GCF_013344685.1. NCBI lineage: Bacteria > Pseudomonadati > Pseudomonadota > Alphaproteobacteria > Sphingomonadales > Sphingomonadaceae > Sphingomonas > Sphingomonas sp. CL5.1. The sequence goes on along the minus strand of NZ_CP050137.1, from coordinate 1,856,066 downwards.
AGGTCGACCGAGAAGTTCGCGACCGTGCCGAATGCGACATTGGCGAGTCCGGAGACCTGGACCTGCTGCGCGTCCGCCGTCGCCGCCGCCGCGAGTGCCCAGGACGCGAGCACCAGGGCGATCGACCGGGAACGGGATGTGCTCTTTCGCATGGTTAACATGTCTCACCGGACGTGGTTAACGCTGACGCGCCGCGAAAACCGGGTGATTCCGTTGGCCGGCGCGTCAAAGCGAGGCGGTTGGCGGAATCACCCGGTTGTCGGTGTCGGCTCTTATTGCGGCGTCACGACCAGCGTCAGGACGCCGCTGTACGCGGTCGCCGCCTGCATCGTCGCGAGATCGGACGTCGCCATGTTGACGATCAGGCTGGCCGAGGTCCTGGCGCCCGTGGCGCAAGCCTGATCGGTCGCGGTGGAGGTGAAGGCGACCGACGCGGTGCCAGCGGTCAGCGCGGTACCTGTGGTGGCGCCGGACGTATCGCTCCACTGGACCGAATAAGGGACGTTCAGCGATCCATTGGCCAGCGTGAAGGCGTTGCTCATTCCACTGCCCGAGGCGGCAATGGTATATTTCCTGGTGGCGGTGTTGCTCCAGACGCAGATGTTCTGGGCGCTGTTGATCGCGGTGCCGGGGTCCTGATTGGTGATCGTGATGTCCGTCAGGCCCGTGATCCGCGCCCGGCTCGGCACCGACACCGAGATATTCACGGAGCCGGTCGACGTGGAGCCGAGCGTGCCCTGGCTGGCGGCATCCGCCTCGCCCGTCAACGCGCCGGCCGACAAGCTGCCCAGCAAGGCAAGCTTGAAAATCGCCTTGCCCCGCGAATAATAATATGCCCGCATTACCTATCTCCGTAGTATATTGATTTCGCAATATATCTGCTAAATGTTTACTACGTCGGGCTATAATATTTGATAGTTAACGACATCTTGGCAAGATGTATTCATTTTACAACTTGTTACATCGTGAAAATTACTTACTCAGCGCATGGCTTGCTTGTTGAATCGAAAAATGCCGTTTCGGAAGGCCACGCCATTCCCGTTCGCCGGGGACCGGGCCTCGGCGGCGGAGCACGCGCGGGCTATCGAAATCCGGGCCGGATGAAGCCTGCACAGATGATCGACGACCGCCGGATGCAGCGGGAGATCGAATTCCACGCCACCGGCACCGTTCTCCCACCAGCGCACGGTGGCGGCGAGGCTTTCAAGGCTCTTGGGGCGCAACAGGATGTTCTGGCCGACAGGCAGATGGAGTCCCGGCGCCACGATCCGGCATCCATGGCGCGAGAGGTCGGTGAGCAGAACGTCGCGGCGCCCTGTCCGCACCCTGAATTGCGCCCCCAGTTCGAGAGCGTGCCGCTGCTCCTTACGCTCACCCATTACATACTCCTGATCCCAATCGAAAGACGCTTATGCCCAGTCACTTGCCAAGTTATTAATTTTTTCAGATATCTATCTATCTTCAAAAGACTTATGGCACGCAATTTCGTTGTAAACAGCGGAAAATCATGGGGTCGTGAGGTAATATATAAATTGTAAAATCTTGTATCACGACGATTGTCTTTTCATAATGAGCATCACCGCTTTATCAATGCCCGCAATATCGGGCATATATGCTTCCGCTTCCGTATGATGGACCTCTTTCATCGGACATCATTGCGCCAGACAACGTCAACGCAATGTCGCTGCGAGGCCCGTTGCTCGAAGCCGAGCGATACCTCGCCCACATCCGTGCGGGAGACGCCTCCGCGTCACCCTGCTGGAAGGGCATGACGGCAAAGCGACGCATCCGGGCCATTCCGGCGATCGGATCGCCGCTCCGGTCCATGCGGGATGGTCGCGATTGCCCGCGATCATCCCGCATGTCACGACCCGGGCGGGATTGTCCGGGGGGCATTCCCGCCGCTTCCTGCGGCGCGCAATGTGCCGGTCGCGTTGCGTTGCCGCAATGCGCGAGTTGTAAAAGGTTGTAAAATGCCTCCTTAGGCCATGACGCGCGGGGCATTGCATCCTAGTCGCTCGCTTTCGGGACTGGGGGGGCCCCTGATGCATATTGCCTTGGTCGACGATGACGAGACGATGCTGGACATGGTCCGGCACATGCTCGAGGAACAGGGGCACCGCTGCTTCCGCTGCCGCAGCGGGCGGGAGTTGATGACGGCGCTTCAGCGCGAGACGTTCGATCTCCTGATCGTCGACTGGAACATGCCGGAGATGTCCGGTCTGGAAATCATCGAGCGGGTGCGATCACACCTCGCCGATCCGCCGCCCATCCTCATGCTCACCCGCCGGTCCGACAAGGATGACATCGCGCACGCGCTCAACGCCGGCGCCGACGACTTCATCGTCAAGCCAGAGACGCCGGTCGTTTTCGCCGCGCGGGTCAACGCGCTGCTTCGGCGCCGCGGCGGGGAGAGCGATACCGGCACGCTCCAGTTCGGCCCCTATCGCTTCGACCGGGTGCGGGACAAGGTCGTCTTCCGCGAGGAGACCATCGCGCTGACATCAAAGGAATATGCGCTGGCGCTGCTTTTCTTCCGCAATCTCAATCGCGCCCTGTCGCGCGCCTATATCATGGAATTCGTCTGGAAAAGCGTCGCCGATCTTTCCACCCGCACGCTCGACATGCACGTCTCGCGGATTCGCGCCAAGCTCTCGCTGCGGCCGGAGAACGGCTTCTTCCTTCGCACCGTCTTCGGCTACGGCTATCGACTGGAAAGCGCCCATGCGGAGGATTGAGCCGCTCCTGGCGGCGGCGCTGGCCATGTTCTGGTGCCTGGCCGCGCGGCCGGCGGCGGCCGAACCCATCACGGCCAATGCCGCCGGGGACAGCCTCGTCTATCAGTTGAAGCCGGGCCAGAACCTCTACGGCCTCGCGGCGCGCTACCTCATGCGCAGGGAAGACTTCCGCGTCGTGCAGCGCGTCAACCGTATCGCCGACGCGCTCAGGATTCCTACCGGCACGACGCTGCGCATCCCGGTGCGCCTGCTCAGGAGCGAGCCACTGGTCGCGCATGTGCTCGCGGCGCGCGGTTCCACCCGGATGATTTCCGGCGGGACGAGCGTCGCCGCCCGGGCCGGGGCGGAAATACAGCCCGGCACGACCATTGAGACCGGGACCGATGGCTTCGTCAGCATCGGCCTGTCCAATGCATCGCAATTGTCGATCCCGACGCGCAGCAGGATCAGGCTCGACGCCATGCGCCGCATCATCCTCACCAACGCGGTGCGCTTCGAGATCACCGTCGATAGCGGCAAGCTGGAGACGCAGGCGACCCCGCTGGCGCCGAACGGGAGCGATTTCCGGTTGCACACCCCGCGCGCCCTGACGGCGATACGCGGCACCGTCCTGCGTGTCGGCTATGACGACGCGACCGGGGGTTCGGTGACGGAGGTGCTCGACGGGACCGTGGCGGTCGCGGCCGGTCCGGCCGATAATCCCGCGATGGTCCACAAGGGATTCGGCGCCAGTATCTCCCCAAGCGGCGCCGTGGCGACCGAGGCGCTGCTGCCGGCGCCCGACCTCGACGATCCCGGCGCGCCGCTGATCGATCCGGTCGCGACATTCCGGGTCAAGCCGGTCGCCGGCGCCCGCTCCTATCACGTCCAGGTCGCATCCGATGCCGGGTTCAACGACCTCGTGGCCGAAGCCTCCGGGGACGATCCCGCGATCCATGTTCCGGGGCTTGCGGACGGGCGCTGGTTCGCGCGCATCTCGGCCATCGCCACCAGCGGGCTGGAGGGCGCGAGCCAGGTCTATTCGGTGCGCCGCGCGCTCACTGGCGTCAACGCCTCGGCCGGGCGGGATCAGGATCGCCTGCTGTTCAAATGGGCGCCCAGCGGGCAGGGCAGGCATGTCTATCGCTTCCAACTCGTCGAAGGGACGACGACCAGCCCGCCGGTGATCGACGAACCGGGACTGACCGGGACCGAGCTGAGCTTCACCGGCCTTCCCGACGGCGTCTATTTCTGGCGGGTGCAGGTCCGCCAATATGTGGATGGCGATCGAACCGAGACATGGTCGCCGTTCCAGAAGCTGACCGTCGCCAGCGACAAGCGGTAGCGGATGCTCTACCGGCGGCTGATCCTGGAATGGGCGCTGGTTTCCCTTTCGGCGGCGCTCGTCGTGGCGGCGGCGACCGGGAGCCGCGTCGCCGCCCCGATCGACCATCTGCTGTTCGACGAGCTGACCCGGTTGCGCCCGCAGGCGGCGGATGACCGGATCCTGCTGGTCGAGATCGACGACGCCTCGCTCGCCGCGCTCGGGCGCTGGCCGTGGCCGAGGAGCATCCATGCGAAGGCGCTGGAGGCGCTGGCGCGCGATCGTCCGGCGGTGATCGGCTATGATATCCTCTTCCTCGAGCCGGCGGCGGACGATGCGGCGCTGGAGGCGGCGCTGCGCCATGCCTTCCCGGTCGTGCTGCCGGTCCTGCCCCGCAGGGCGCCCGGCGAGGCGGGAAACGGGAGACCGCTCCCCGCGATCGCTTCGGCGGCGGCGGGGCTTGGATCGGTCGACGTGACGACCGACAGCGACGGAGTGGTGCGTCGCTTTGCTTCCGGAACGGGCACGCCGCAAATGGCCGAGCTGATCGCCCGGCGGATTGACCCGGCTGCGGGGCGGGGCCGGGATGCCGCCGCCGATCGTCTGATCGCCTTCGTGCCGCCCGGTTCCTTTCGCCGCATCCCATTTTCGAGCCTCGCCGACGGCAGCCTCCCGGAGGTGTTCGCCAGAGGCAAGATCGTGCTGGTCGGTGGATCGGCCGCGGGACTCGGAGACCATTTCCTGGTGCCGCACAGCGCCGGAAAGCTCATGTCGGGCGTGGAATTGCAGGCGAATGTTGTCAACGCGCTGCTGCACGACGGTTTCTACCGCCCTTTGCCCCCAAGCTGGCAGCTGGCGCTCGGCCTCCTGCCGGTCCTGCTGCTGCTGATCGCTTTCCTCCGGTTCGGCCCCTCGACCAACCTGCGGCTGTCGATTCTGGCGGCCGTTTCCGCGCTGGCCCTTTCCACGCTGCTGCTGGTGTTCGGGCGGTTGTGGTTCGCGCCCGGCGCCAGCGTGGTCGGTCTGGTCCTCGTATATTCGCTCTGGGCATGGCGGCGCCTCGCCGCCGTCAGCGACTTCATGGGCGAGGAGATCAGGCGGCTGCATGCCGAACCGGGCCTGCTGCCGGCCAGTCCCCGGCCGGCCCGCCGGGGCGACATGGTCAACATCGAATCAAACCGGCTGCACGACGTCATCGGCCAGCTACGCGATCTCCGGGCCTTTGTTTCGGAAGTGCTCGCCCGGCTGCCCGACGCGGTTTGCGTGGTCGCCGAGGACGGCGAGGTCGTGATGGGCAACCTCGCCGCGGACGCGCTGTTCGGTCGCGCCGTGCGAGGCGAAGCGCTCGAATCCCTGCTGGCGACGCTCGGCCCCGGCACCATCGCCCCTGGGGCGGAGTTCGCGTTGCGGGACGGACGCACGCTCGTCATGACGCGCGCGCCGGTCGGCGGCGGGACGATCCTGCGCTTCATCGACATCTCGGAGCTGAAGGCCGCGTCCCGCGCGCGCGAGGAAGCGCTGCAGTTCCTAAGCCACGACATGCGCGCGCCGCACGTTGCGATCATCGCCTTGCTCGATCGAGCGGCGGATGACGCCGGGCGGCTCGCGCCGGTCATCCGCCAGCATGTCGAGCACGGCCTGAAGCTGGCGGACGATTTCGTCGAGCTGGCGCGGCTGACGGGCACGGCGCCGCAACTGGGGCCGGTCGAGCTATGCGGCGTCGCCGTCGAGGCGATCGGCCTCGTCTGGCCGCTCTCCTCGGCGAGGCGGATCACGATCGAGGAGGTCGGCCTGACCGGCGAAACCTGGGTCACCGCCGATCACGCCTCCCTGCTGCGCGCGCTGATGAATCTGCTGGACAATGCCGTGAAATTCGCGGCGTCCGGCGATCGTGTCACATGTCGCCTCGAAACCGGCGGCGGCAAGGCGACGGTTTCGGTCGAGGGGCCGGGGCCGGACATGCCTTCCGAACGCGCCGCCGACCCGTTCCTGGCCTTCGCCCCCGGCGCCGCGGGCGGCGGGATCGCAAGCCGGGGATTGGGCCTCGCCTTCGTCAGGGCGTCGATCGAGCGACAGAACGGCGCGGTCGGTTACGAGGCCCGGCCCGATGGCATCAAGGCGTTCAGCATCGTCCTGCCGCTGGCGCCGGCGGACTGGCCGGGGAGCGATAGCGACGGAAACCCCGCTTCGGCGGGCGGCTAGTTTCGCGTCCAGCGCAAATCGCTTCCCTGCGGAACAGGATGCGCCAGCATCGCGACCGCCCGGGCGGCGAGCGCGGGCAGCGCCTCGTCTGCGGCGGCGCGGCAATGCGCTTCGTCGGCCCAGCCGCGGCCGATCAGGTCACCGGTGCGCGTGTCGGTCAACGTCACGACCAGGCGATAGGTGCGGCCGGGACAGGATTGGAACAGATGACGTTTCCTGGCGGGGGAGACCACCGCGCCGCCGGACGCCAGGATCGCGGAGCCGGCCGGACGCGAACCGAAAGCGAAGGCCAGCCGGTAGGGACTCGCCGGGTCGAGATTCAGGCCCTGCTCCGTGATCGCCGCATGGATCGCCGGCCAATGCCGGTCGGCCTGGCTGTCCGCCTCGACGGCGACCGCCGATACCGGATCGCGTGCGGTCGTTGCCGGCTGGCCGCCGAAGCGCGTCCTGACCGGACCTGTACAGCCGCTCAGCAGCAATGCCGCCCCGATGATGAGACCAACCCGCTTCATCCCGCTCCCCCATCCCCGAGCCTGTTCCCTAGCCAACCAACCGACAACAAACCACCCCGAAGAGAATGTTGGCCGGAACGGGAGGGGTCGGGATGCTTGTCCCTTGATCCATTGCGCGAAGCACTGTACCGCTTTTGCATTCGAATGCAAAGGAGAGCGGCGATGGCGATCTATCTCAAAAAAGGCGCGAGCGCGGAGGCGAAAGCGTCCACCGATCGGCAGGTGCGGGATTCGGTTGAGGCGATTCTCGCCGATATCGAAGCACGCGGGGACGATGCGGTGCGCGAATTGTCGATCAAGTTCGATAAATGGGATCGTGACAGCTATCGCCTCACCAGCGACGAGATCCAGGCGTGCATCGACCAGCTCTCGCCGCAGGACCTCCACGACATCGAATTCGCCCAGACGCAGGTCCGCAACTTCGCGCAGATCCAGCGCGACAGCATCAAGGACGTCGAAGTCGAAACGCTGCCCGGCGTGGTGCTCGGCCACAAGAACCTGCCGCTCAACGCCGCCGGCTGCTATGTTCCAGGCGGCAAATATCCGCTGCTTGCCTCCGCGCATATGAGCGTGATCACCGCCAAGGTCGCCGGCGTGCCGCGCGTCGTGACCTGCGCACCGCCGTTTCAGGGCAAACCCGCCCCGGCGATCGTCGCGGCGCAGGCGCTGGCCGGCGCCGACGAAATCTATTGCCTCGGCGGGATTCAGGCTGTCGCGGCGATGGGTCTCGGTACCCAGAGCATCGCGCCAGTCGATATTCTTGTCGGCCCCGGCAATGCCTTTGTCGCGGAAGCCAAGCGCCAGCTGTTCGGTCGCGTCGGGATCGATTTGTTCGCCGGCCCGACCGAGACGCTCGTGATCGCTGACGAGACAGTCGACGGCGAATTGTGCGCCACCGACCTGCTCGGACAGGCAGAGCATGGGCCGGACAGCCCCGCCATCCTGCTCACCACCTCCGAGGCGCTGGCCCGTGACACGATGCGCGAGGTGGAGCGGCTGCTCGCCATCCTCCCCACCGCCGACCATGCGCGCAAGGCATGGGAGAATTTCGGTGAGGTGATCGTCGCGGCGGATGATGCGGAGATGGTGCGCATCGCCGACGATATCGCTTCCGAGCACGTGCAGGTGATGACCCGCGATCCGGATTATTTCCTGAAGAACATGACCAATTACGGCGCGCTATTCCTCGGCCCGCGCACCAACGTCAGCTATGGCGACAAGGTGATCGGCACCAACCACACCCTGCCGACCAAGAAGGCGGCGCGCTACACCGGCGGGCTGTGGGTCGGCAAATTCATCAAGACCTGTACCTATCAACGCGTGCTGACCGACGAGGCCTCCGCGCTGATCGGCGAATATTGCAGCCGCCTGTGCGCACTGGAGGGGTTTGCCGGGCATGGCGAACAGGCGAACATCCGGGTACGCCGCTATGGCGGCCGCAATGTACCCTATGCCGGAGTCGCCGAGCCGTCCGAGGCCACCCGCGTCCATGCCTGAGCCCCTTCCCGTCACCCCCGCGTTCCGGCTCGACGGCCGCCGCGCGATCGTTACCGGCGCGGGACGCGGGATCGGGCTGGCGATGGCCGCCGCGCTGGCCGAGGCGGGCGCCGCCGTCACGCTGGTGGCGCGCTCCGCCGCTGAGATCGCGGCCGGCGCGGCAGCGATCCGCGCAGCGGGCGGCGCGGCCGAGGCGGCGACGCTCGACGTGACCGACCTCGGCGCGGTGGCGGCCTTCTTCGCGACCCGCCCGGCGTTCGACATTCTCGTCAACAATGCCGGCACCAACCGCCCCAAGCCCGTGTGGGAGGTGAGCGAGGAGGATTATGACGCCGTCCTTGGCCTCAACGTCAAATCCGCCTTCTTCGTGGCTCAGGCCTGCGCGCGGCAGATGATCGAGGCGCGGCTTTCCGGGAGCCTCATCCATATCGGCAGCCAGATGGGGCATGTCGGCGGCCCCAATCGCTCGCTTTATTGCGCATCGAAATGGGCGATCGAGGGGATGAGCAAGAGCTTTGCGCTCGATCTGGCGCGCCATGGTATTCGCTCGAACACGATCGCGCCGACCTTCATCGAAACCCCGCTGACCCGTCCCTATTTCGCCGACGAAGCATTTCGCGCCAGCGTGATCGAGAAGATCAAGCTCGGCCGGATCGGCCGGGTCGAGGATTTGATGGGCGCGGTAGTGTTCCTCGCCTCAGAGGCTTCGGCGCTGATGACCGGCACCAGCCTCGTCATCGACGGCGGCTGGACCGCCGACTGATTCACCCGACCGACACAAGGAAAACTCAAATGGCCGATCGCGTTTCGACTGCTGCCACTGGCGCGCTCAAACAGCGGCTCGCGGCCGGCGAGCTGCTGATCGGCACCTTCGTCAAGACGCCCTCGCCGATCGTCGTCGAAGTACTGGCGCTGACCGGACTCGATTGCCTGTGCCTCGACGCGGAGCACGCGCCGTTCGACCGGCTGGCGATCGACCATGGCGTGATGGCGGCGCGGGCGAGCGGCAAGGATGTGCTCGTCCGCCTCCCTTCCGCCGCGCCCGAGCAAATCCTCAACGCGCTCGATTGCGGGGCAGCCGGGGTCGTCGTGCCGCATGTTCGCTCGGCGGCGGAAGCCGAGGCGGTCGCGCGCGCGGCGCATTATGGCGCGGGCGGGCGCGGCTATGCCGGGTCGTCGCGCGCGGCGGGCTATACCACCCGCGCGATGCCCGATCATCTCGCCTTCAGCGCGGCGCGGACCGTGGTGGTCGCGCAGATCGAGGATATCGAGGCGATCGACGAGATCGATGCAATCGCCGCGGTCGCTGGAATCGATGCCTTGTTCATCGGGCGGGTCGACCTCACCGTCTCGTGCGGGTCGACCAATCAGGATGATCCGCGCGTCATTGCCGCCGTGGAGGCGGTGTGCGCCGCCGGCAGGCGCCACGGTCGCCCGATCGGAATGTTCCTCGCGCGCGGCGCCGATATCCCGATATGGCGCGACAAGGGTGCGAGCCTGTTCCTGCTTGGCTCCGATCACGGCTTCATGCTCGCCGGCGCCGCGCAATTGCTGGCGCAGGCGGGGCGTTAAGCGCCCTGCCCGCGCCCCAGCCGGAGCGGCGCGGGGTGCGTTTCCGGCAAGGTGAGCCAGATCAGCGCGGCCATCAGGAACACCGCGCAACCGCTCAGCATCGCCGCGGCAAGGCCGAACGATCCCGCCAGCGCACCGGTCACGATCGGCGCGAACATGCTGACGATCCGCCCCCAGTTGAAGATCGACGCGGCGGTCGATTTGAGATGCGGCGGGTAAAGCTCGGTCAGCCACGGCCCCCAGGCCACGCTCGCCGCAACCGCGAAGCCATAAGCCAGCCCCAGCGCACCGAGCCAGCGCGGATCGGCGGGCAGCGAAACGAACACCGCGATCACCGCCGCAGTCAGCACGAAGCCGATCGCGTTGAAGCGTCGGCCGAAGCGGTCGTTGGTCCAGCCCCAGAACAGGCCGCCGACGAGGTTCGCGGTCGACACCCCGGCGACGATCGAGCCGACCGCGGCCGGCGCCAGATGCTGCGAATCCCGCAAATACGTGGTCAGCCAGCCGCTGAACGCCTGATAGCCGAAGAAATTGAGCCCGGTGAGCGAGACAAGTGCCAATGTCCGCCGCTTTACCGCGGGGGCGAACAATTCCATCACCGGCAGCTTCGCCGCCCCCCGATGGCGCGCCGGGGCGGCAGTCGCGGGGATGATCCGCCATACGACTACGGCGAGCAGCACCGGCGGCACCCCGCCGATCCACAACAGCAATTTCCAGTCCTGCGGCTCGATCCGGGTCAGCGCCAGCCCCTGCATCACCACGCCGAGGCTGGCGACACTGTAGATCAGGCTGGCCAGCCGCCCGCGCACGTTGCTGCGGAACAGGCCGACATAGATGCCGACCACGACCGGAAAGATACCGCCGAGGAACAGCCCCAGCACGAAACGCTGGGCGAGATACTGGGGGTAGCTCGCCACTACCACCCCGGACAACAGGCCGAGGCCATAGCCGATCATCACCACGCTCAGCATCGCGCGGCGGCCGACGCGATCCGCCAATTGCCCGACCAGCACCGCGCCGATCAGCGCGCCCGCCCCTTGTGCGGTATAACCGGAACCGGCCTCGGTAAGCGTCAGGTGAAGCGCATCCCTGACGAACGGGCGCAGCACATCGACCGAATACCACGCCCAGCTATAGAAGAATTCCGCGACCATCAGGAACGCGAATGCCGCCACCGCTCGCGGGAGCGGCGGCAGCATCTCTTCGCCGGTTTCGGGCGGGGGCGACGATCTGACGGCTTGCGTCATCGCATCGCCCCGCGCGGCCATCAGAACCGCGCGCCGACCCGGAGGCCGTAGAGTCGCGGCGGGCTGAAAGATTCCTGCAGGCGCGCGCTGTTGCCCAGCGTCGCGCTGTAGATCACCGCCTTGTTGCCGATGTTATTCATAAAGCCTTCGACGTAATATTTCTCGCTCGGATCGGTCCAGCGCAGGCTGGCATCGACGATGCTATACGCGCCCTGTCGGTCGAGAACCGTGTTGTAGTCAGTCGCAAAATAGCGCGTCGAGAACAGCCAGTCGACGCGCGGCGAGAGCTTGCCGGCATTGCCCATGTCGATGTCGTAATAGCTGCTCAACGTGGTCTTGAGCGCCGGCGACATCGGCACGTCCTTGCCCGCGAGATTGACCGTCGTGCTATTCCCGAACGGATTGGGACGCGTATAGCTGGTGAACTTCGCGTTGAGCAGTGCCGCCGTCCCGTCAATGTGGAAGCCGGGAAGGAGCATCGTCTTCAGCTCAACATCAGCACCATAGCTGCGCGCCGCGCCGGCGCTGGCGTAATAAGACAGGTTGGTCGCCGGATCGAGGATCGTGATCTGGAGGTCGCGATACTTATTATAGAAGGCGCTGATGTTGAGCACGATGCGGCCGGAATCGAACACATTCTTCGATCCGACTTCGTAGGCGGTCACCGTCTGCGGCGCATAGGATGCCGGGATCAGCGGGTTTGATGAATTGTTGTTGATCCCGCCGGATTCGAACCCGGTGGAAACCGTCGCATAGAGCAAGGAACGCGGCGCGACCTTATACTCGATGCCGGCACGCCAGGTCACCTTATTGTATTTCGCCTCGCCATTCGCCAGGGCCGGCGTCTGCGTGGCGAAATTCCACGATCCCGGCGCGGCGGTGAAATTGGTGATGCCATATTGCTTGGTTTCGTCCGAATAGCGGATGCCCGCGATCAGCTTCAGCGTATCGGGGATGAGCGCATAGGTCGCCTGCCCATAAAGCGCATAGGCCTTGGTATCGATCTGCGTGCGCGAGCGGGTGCCGAGTGCGGTCGCGGTCGCGGCGGTATAGACTTGACTGTACAGCTCATCGATCATGTCGTGGAAATAATAGGCCCCGGCGATCCACTGCAGGGGCGCGGTGGTGCTGGTTGAGGCGAGCTGAAATTCCTGACTGAACGATTTCGCGCGGGTATTCGCCGCCTGCAGACCCGAACCGGCAAAGCCCGCAGTCACGCCTGGCGCCGGGAAGACGATGCTGCTCTGATCGAGATCGGCGCTGCGGTTGGCGCGGAAATCATTGTAGCCGGTGATCGACTTCAGGCTGACGCCGCCGAGATCATAGCTGATCTGGCCGCTGACATATTTTTCTTTGAGCCGCTCGAACGGCTGATAATCCCATTGATTGGTCCAGGCATCGCCGGTCACCGGTACGCCGATATCGACGCCGTTCACGAAGGCGCTGCCGTTATGCACCGTCGGATTGACCGCATAAGGCTGGCCGTTGATCGAGCGCAGTCCGGTCGCGGGGTCGATCAGCGTGCCGACCACCTTATAGCCATAAGCGCCGCCGCCATTGTCGTTACGCACCCAATAAGCACCGTGGATGCTGATCTCGAGTCCGGGCGCCGGCTTTGCGAGCAGGCTGGCCCGCACCGCGGTCTGATCTTCATCATTGACGCTGATGCCGGGGGTTGCGTTCGATTTCACATAACCGTCGTGCTCGCTGTGATAGGCGGAGACGCGCAGCGCCACATCCTGCATCACCGGCACGTTCACGAAGCCGTCGAACTGGCGCAGATTGTAATTGCCGATCGATCCGTTGACTCCCGCGTCGAACCGCTGGACCGGCTCGGCGGTGATCACGCTGACGTTGCCGCCGAAGGTGTTGCGGCCATAAAGCGTGCCCTGCGGCCCGCGCTGCACCTCGACGCGTGACACGTCGAACATCGGGAAGCTCTGCTGCTGGGTGCGGCTTTGATAGATGCCGTCGATATAATAGCCGATCACGGGATCGCTCTGCGCGCTGACCAGCTGGGTGCGCACGCCGCGGATCGCAGGGAAGGAATCCGCGCCCTGCTGACCCCAGGTAAGACCGGGCGTGAGGAATTGCATGCGGCTGACGTCGTTGACGCGCGCGCGGTTCAGATCCTCCGCGCTCGCCGCGGTGACTGCGAGCGGAATATCCTGCAGCCGCTCGCTGCGGCGCTGCGCGGTGACGACGATATCGCCGAGCCCGGTGCCGGCCTGAGTCGCAGGCTGATCCTGCGCGTCAGCCGCAGGCTGCGCCGGCGCGGTTTCGGCGGCGGCGGGGGAAATTGCACTTGCCAGTGCGATCGCGGCGACACTCGAAAGCCAGAGACGGTTGCTCATTGCACATCCTCTTTTGTCCTGCGGCGGCACGGAGCCACCCCTCCCGCGCGTTTCATTGCACTTCGGAGACAGGCTGTCCATAATTTTTTGCATTCGAATTCATACTTCGATGCGAGCGATGCAGAACAGCAATGAGGAAGTATAAGGCATTCATTTTACTTAGTTATAATGGAGCATTACGTCGACGATATGATCGATTCCGCATTCCAATACACGTCTAAACGCCTCGATCATCAGACGATTCCGCGCCTTCGAATGCGCTCGAAGGCTGTTTGCCGGGCCGCGCCGGCTCTCTTGGCGGGATCAGATCTTGCCGAGCCGGGCCGAACTGCCGGCGACGAATTGCCCGGCGAACAGCCGCCGTTCCACCGGCACGTCGGGATCCTCGATCAGATCACACAGCATCGCGACCGCCGCCTCGGCCATCCGGCGCACCGGCTGGCGAATCGACGATACGTCATAGCTGAGCCAGCGCGCCGGCCCCGATCCATCGAACCCGACGATCGACAGGTCGTCCGGGATCGCTCGCCCCAGTTCGACGCGCGCCTTGTCGATCGCGCCGATCGCCATCTGGTCGCTGGCGCAGATCACCGCATCGAGCGCCGGATCGAGCGCGAGCAGCTTGCCCAGCCCCACTCCGCCGCTGGCATAGCTGAAATCGCCGCGCACCACCGGCGGCTGCGCGATCCCGGCCTCCGCCAGCGTATCGATCGCGGCGCGACGACGCTCCTCGCCGACATAGGAATCCGCCGGGCCGGCGATGATCCCGAACCTCTTATGGCCGGCCGCAAGCAGCCGCTGCACCAGTTCGCGCTCGCCCGATGCCGAGTCGCAGCAGACGCTCGCCGCCGAGGTCGCGACGCGGTTATAGAGCACCACCGGGATGCGATGATCCGCGAAAAGCTGCAACTGCGTGTCGGACAGGCGCGCCGCCGAGATCACCCCATCGACGCTGTGCCGCCATACCTGATCGAGCACCGCATCGACCTCGCTCTCGCTATGCAGCGCGAACAGCAGCACGCGGGTATCGCGATCGGTGAGCCAGCGGCTCAATTCGGCCAGCACCTCGGGATAATAAAGGTTGGTGAGCGAGGAGATCAGCACCGCGACCAGATTGGTCCGCCCCGAAATCAGCCCCTGCGCCAGCGCATTGGGGCGGTAGCCGAGTTCGTTTGCCGCCTTGACGATCTTCTCGCGCGTGGCCGGCGCGATGCTGCCGCCCGGCGCGAAACAGCGCGATACCGCCGATTGCGACACGCCGGCGAGCCGCGCCACGTCATAGGAGGTGGCTCTACGCAACGGTGCCGGCCTGCTCACGCTTTTTCCCTGTTCATCATCCGCCGAGCCTAGAATGCGATGCGCCGCGCAGCAATTGTCCGCGATCAGGAAGCGCAAGCTTTTCAGCCGCAACCGCCACGCGGATCGCCGCGATAGCGCACCTGACGAATAAGGTGGTGACTTTTGCATTCGAATGCAATACGTCCCGGCACGAGCCGCGCCGGTTGGCAGCGGCATCTGGCTGGAGGGATTGAGCGACATGACGACGTCAAACGCGCCGCACGGTTTCGATGGGCGTGCGACCTATGTGAAAGCACCGGCACGCGATCAGATCGCCGATTCGGGCGAGATCGTCGGTATCGTATCCGAGGTGCTGAGGAATGTCCGGACGCGCGGCGACGCGGCGGTGCGCGACTATTCGGCGAAGTTCGACAACGCCAGTCTCGACCAGTTCGAGGTGAGCGCGGCCGACCGCCGGAAGGCGCTCGACCTGCTCGACCCGCAGACCCGCGCCGACACCGAATTCGCGATCGACAATGTCCGCCGCTTCGCCGAGGCGCAGCTTTCGACGATCCGTCCGCTCGATGTGGAGCCGATCCCCGGCCTGCATCTCGGGCATCGCGTCATCCCGATCCAGCGCGTCGGCGCTTATGTCCCCGGCGGCCGCTTCCCCTTGCTGTCCGCGCCGATCATGACGATCGTGCCGGGCAAGGTCGCCGGCTGCGACGAGGTGGTCGCCTGCCTGCCGCCCAATGCGCACAAGGCAATGGTCGCCGGCTGCCATCTGTCCGGCGCGGATCGCATTTTCCTGATCGGCGGCGCGCAGGCGGTGGCTGCGATGGCCTATGGCACCGAAACCGTGCCGCAGGTCGACAAGATCATGGGGCCTGGGAATGCCTTCGTGAACGAGGCGAAGCGGCAGGTATTCGGACCCGTAGGCATCGACCAGCTCGCCGGCCCCTCGGAAATCTTCGTCGTCGCGGATTCGACCGGCGATCCCGAACTGATCGCGACCGACCTGCTCGGCCAGGCCGAGCATGACGTGCGCACCCGCGTCGGGCTGATCACCACCGATCGCGCGTTGGCCGAGGCGACGATGGCGGCGGTCGACCGCCAGCTCGAAACACTCGCCACCGCGAAGGTCGCCGGGGAGAGCTGGCGCAATTACGGCGAGATCGTGCTGTGCGCCGACGAAGCGGCGATGATCGCCTATTCCGATCACGTCGCGGCCGAGCATCTCCAGGTCCACACCGCGGACGCGCAGGCCTTCTCGCACAAGCTGCGCAATTACGGCTCGCTGTTCATCGGCGAGAACGCCAGCGTGGTCTATTCGGACAAGAATGTCGGCACCAACCACACGCTGCCGACGATGGGCGCGGGCAAATATACCGGTGGGCTGTGGGTCGGCTCCTATGTGAAGATCGCGACCTATCAGTGGCTGGAGCCGTCCGCGATCCGCGCGGTCGCACCGCCGGCGATCCGCCAGAGCGGCAGCGAAGGGCTGGAAGGCCACCAGAAGGCCGCCGCGATCCGCCTCGACCGCCTCAACGCGCTCGCCGACGCTTAGGGCGGATCGACATTCAGAAGATGACGAGCCGAAAATGGTGGTTTTCCGTGACCCGGAGCGCAGCGGACTAAAGGTCCGTTAGCACCGGAAGCGCGGAAAGCCGCCATTTGCAGGCCGTCAGAGCTGAATGTCGATCCGTCCTAACCCTCTCCTCCCCTGACGCCGGGCGCACGAGCCGAAAGGATCGTCCGCCCGGCGTATTTTTTGGGCGGAGAATTTTCAGACAAAAAAGCCACCGTCGAATGCGACGGCGACGATCTGTTTCATCGAACGTAAAATGTCGCCCACCCCCGCGCGAGCCGGGGTGGAGCGGTGTTTCAGGAAAAGACCGGCGCGCCGGGAGTTTCGGTGCCGCGCACCACGAAGATCACCGACGTTACCGAGGCGGTATTGCGGAACGCATGCGGCAGCCCGACCGGCACCGTCAGCGTATCCCCCGGCCCCATGACGATCGCGCCGCCATCCCAGCTCACTTCGAGCACGCCTTCCTGCACGAACAGCACCTCGACCTCGCCGCGCTGGTGGAGCGGCACATAAGCGCCGCTTTCCAACGTCAGCTGCCGCAGGTTGAAGCCGTGCGGCCACCAGCCAACGATCGGCCCCGGCCCAAACCCGTCGCCGGTGTACTGCGGCACGATAAGCCCCGCCTCGCCCACACCCGGCGCGGCGAGCGGCGAGACCGGATTGACCGGCGCCTCCCCTGCCCTGACGATGCATTCCTTCAGCTTTTCGGCGGGTGGCGTCTTCAGTTCCGCCACCGCCTCGGTATCCAGCACGTCCTCGAGTTCGACATCCTTGAGCTGGTAATCGCCCGACGAGGTATCGATGAGCCGACCGCCCTTGGCGAGCTTCAGCCCGTGGTCCGCCGCCGCCTCGAACACCGCCGGCGCCCAGGTGACGCGGCCGGGGTCGTCGTCGCCCAGCACGACAAACAGGAAACCAGTGCCTTCGTCGATCTTTTCGAAGCCGCGGAACATGCGGGTAGGCACCGAAGCGACGTCGCCCGGGCCTATTTCCAGCGTGCCGTCCTCGCAATTCGGCCCGAACAGCAGCCGCCAATGGCCCGAATGGACCACGAACACCTCGGCTGTTTCGTGGCTGTGCTGCGAATTGACGCAGCCGAACGGCTGACGCGCCGCGCCGACGTTGAAACCGTGCTTCTCCACGATATGGACGAACTGATCAGCGTTTTCGGACACCCCGGGGCCGATGATCGTGAAATTCTCCTTCTCGGTCGATCCCGGCGTGTTGGTATCGATGAACGCGGTGCGGCACGGCACGAGATCGGCATAGCGAACCAATCGCGCCTGCATCGCTTCCTGCGTCCATTGCATCACGGCCATTCCCTTCCAAAAAGCACTTTGCATTCGAATGCAAATGCAATAGGTCAAAGCCGATGGCAACGCAAGGCGCATCCCGCAAAACGATCTTACGGCCGCGAGCAGCATCTGTGGTGCCGGTGCTGCTGCTGCCGGGGACCTTGTGCGACGAACGGCTTTTTGCCCCGCTCCTCGCGGCGTTGCCGGCGGGACGGGACGCGCGGATTATCGCCTACACCGATCATGCCGATATCGGCGCGGCCGCCGATGCGATCCTCGCCGCCGCGCCCGCCGGCCGGTTCGCTTTGCTGGGCTTCTCACTGGGCGGGATCGTCGCGCTGGAAATCGCCCGGCGCGCGCCGGGCCGCATCGCGGGGCTGGCGCTGCTCGGCGCGACGCCACTCCCCGTTCCGCCCGAAACCCACGCCGACCGTCGCGCGGCGGCGACCGGGGCCGCACCCGGTATTTATGTGCGCGATACCGCGTGGCCGGCCTATGTCGGCGCGGATTCGCGCGAGGATCAGGCGCTGCTGCACATGATCGTCGCAATGGCCGACGATCTCGGCGGCGCGGTCTTCACGCGTCAGATCGAACTGGCGCTGACCCGTCCTGATTATCGCCCCGCGCTCGAAGCGCTGGCGATGCCCGCGCTGGTGCTCGCCGGGGCGGAGGATGCGATCAATCCACCGGCGACGCAGCAGATCATCGCCGACGCGCTGCCCGATGCGACATTGCGACTGATCCCGCGCGCCGGGCATTTTGCGTTGCTCGAACAACCCGAGGCCACCGCCGATGCGGTGCGCGCGTGGCTCGATCGTGTCGATGCCGCTGTCGGCAAGCTCCCGGAACCAGCTAACAACGATCAAGGAGACAGGAAGATGAGCGAGTCGAAGGGCGTGAGCGCCAGCACAGCAGGCAAGGCGCCTGAGGACGATCCCCGCGCGGTCTTGCAGGTCGAGCGGCGAGATTTCACCCAGCTCGTGCCCGAAAATCGCCCGCGCGTGCAGAGCCTGCGCGGCTTCGACGACTGCTATACCGATATCGTCGACTATATCGTCCGCTGCACCCACAAGATCTGGGACGAGCGCGACGTGGGGCTGATCTACACGCATTACACGTGGAATTGCGTCGCCTATACCACGCTCGGCACGATGTACGACCGCGAGACCCATATCCGCGATACGATCCAGCGGCTGGTCGAGGCGCCTGAGCGGCGTGGCATGGCGCAGCAGGTGCTGTGGCGCGGCAACGATGTCGACGGTTTCTACACCAGCCACATGACGCATGGCATCGGCAAGCATACCCAGTTCGGGATGTTCGGCAAGCCGACCGGGCGCACCTGGCTCACGCGCACCGTCGCCGACTGCATGATCCTGGAGAACAAGATCTACAAGGAGTGGATCGTCCGCGACAATATGGGGCCGCTGATCCAGCTCGGCATCGATCCGCACGGCTATGCCGAAACGCTGGCGCGCAAGAAGGTCGATGCCGGCGAGCAATTGATGGACGTGCTCGAAAACCGCCGCATGATCGGGCAGTATCCGCCCGAAAGCGACGCAGACACCTCGATCGCGCATGACGAGGGCGAGGCCCAGTTGCTGCGCGATCTCCACCACATCTACAACAAGCGCATGTTCGGCCGGATCGAGAAGATCTACGCCCCCAATTGCCAGTGGCACGGTCCGCTGATGCGCGAATTCTACGGCCCGGCGGCGGTGCTGCAACAGACGATGCGGCTCGTCGCGCTGATGCCCGATTGCTCCTTCGTTCCGCAGCATATCTGCTCGGTCGAAAACGAGCAGGGCGGAACCAAATATGCCGTACGCTGGCTGATGGAGGGGCACCACCTTGGCTACGGCCCGCTCGGCGCGCCGACAGGCCACCCCTTGTCGGTGATGGGGATCAGTCATTTCCACATCAAGGACGGCAAGATCATCGAGGAATGGGCCGTCTACGACGAACTGTCGATGCTGGTGCAGGTGAAGATGGCCGAAATACAACGCCAACAGTAACCATCGGCCTACGAAAGGCTAAATCCTGATGCCGTAGCTAGTGTAAGAGGTGATACACCTTGGCGACGGCTGACAGCGGTGCAATGCTGACCGGGTCAGATGCGGGATCGATGGCTGCAACGCATAAAGGCAGTCATCCAGCGGCAGCAGGGTGTGCCGCCGGAATGCAACAGCCATAGCCTCCTCGGCTTCAGACAGAGTGGTGGAGTGAGGGGCCTTCGGCCCGGTCTTCAGATCCGCGACCGTCGTCCGCTTACGCCACTTCGCCACCGTCTTCGGGTTGATGCCCAGTTCCCGGCTCAGCGTCGCGAGCGAAGCTTGCGATCGCTGTATTGCCGCCGGCGTGCGTGGTCGTGGCGCTCCCGTGACGTACCTGGCCCATACGGCTTCCTTCCATTCCAACGAATGGATCGCACCATCAAACCGTGGGATCAAACAACTAGATCATCGACCTCGCGTTGGACGTCCAGCTCGAAGAAGCCGTCTCCGGCGATCGCCGCAGCCTTTTCCCCACCCCAGCGGCGATGCACCACAGTCCCCTTGTGGGCCTGTTTAGGATCCGGCTGCGTGTGGCAAGCTTTCACGCCGGCCGCGCTGAGTTGGCCCGGCTCGACGATCTTCATCCGTACCACGCGATAGGCGACAGCGCCCGGCTTCGGCAAAGTGAACCAGGCAAGAGTCGCCGATAGCCCATGTGGCTGCGCCTTGCCGCTCATCGCAGCCGGCCAAGGAATGCGGAAGCACTTGCCTTGGTCGGAGCTGAGTGTGCCGATCGCCCACAAGGTCGCACCGGTCGAAGCCGCTGATCAGCAAGCGACCAGTTCGAGTCGTTCCGCGGGCATGATCTGAACGTCTGCTCAGACCGGAACCGGTCATTCGTGGAAGTTTTCACCTTGCGCAGTTGGAAGCCGGCACCGGCCCTCGACCGGCGGACTCCATTCATTCCGGGCAGTCTATATGCTCATCAGATCGCGACCGAATATTACCGGCCCGGCGTAATTTTTCCTGATCTCGGAGAGCATAGATTTTTCATCGGCCGTCTCTTCATTCGGCGGCAGCCCGATATGAGTCAGGACGAGTTTCTTGACCTTCGTACGCGCCGCCATCGCGCCCACGTTTTCCGGAGTGAGATGCTCCATTTCCATATGGCGGATCATGGGCGTTTCATCGATATTCCTGCCTGTCGTCGCACGGCGGATATCCCCGATCACGCCCTGCAAATCGATCACTTCGCTGACAAGAACGTCCGCGCCCATGGCCAGCTTCTCCACCGCCGGGCTCGGGCCGGTATCGCCGGTATAGACGATACTCCGCCGGGGCGTTTCGAAGCGATAGGCGAAGGACATGTCCCGACCGTAGGAGCGCTCGGGCAACTTCATGGTTGAATAATGAGTGTTTTCAACCGCGGTTACGCGCAACACGTCATCGCGATAGATTTCAAGCGGCCCCGATTGCTTGATATCCCGTCCCGAGAACCATTGATCCGGCGGCGTCGCCCCAGGGCTTTCCGCCATGAAAATGTTCGCCTGGATCGATATCGACTTCAGCGTGCCCTCGACCACCTGTTGGGTGCCCGGCGGGCCATAGATGGGGACCGGCGAACTCCGCAGCCTTCGCATCGCCGCCTCGACCCAATCGAGTGCAATAAAGGAGGCGAGGCCGGCCGAGTGATCGAGATGGAGGTGCGAGATGAACGCAACGTCGATCTTGCTCAGATTGATCCCTGCCAGGGTCAGTTGATGGGTGACCCCGGCGCCGAGATCGATCAGGTAGTAGCGATCACCGATTTGCAGCAGGTTGGCTGGCTGCGCCCGCGTTTTGCGGGGGATAGGTCCACCACCAGTACCGAGCAGAATCCAGCGATCAGTCGTCAGAGTGGCCGCCCGCAGCGGCAACGCCGACGCCGCCATGCCGGCCATTGCAGTCCCGAGTATTCCCCGGCGGGTCATCGTTGCCTTAGGCAGCATGATACTCTCCATTTTATGATCGCGCTTGAGCAAACGCCGCGCAGCCCATTTTTCAGAACCTACAATTTTACGCCAACTTCCAAAGCAATTGAACGTGGTGCGTCCGGGAATTTCAAGGCGCGGGCAACGGGGGTAAGGCTCGCCGGCAATACAAAGACGCTTGACACGGTGTGAACGTCGGACAAATTCCTGCCGATCAGCGCGATATGCCAGTTCTCGCTGGTGGGAGCGAATTGCACGCGCAGATCGTACTTGATGTACCCCTTCTGGTATCCGTATTTCGGATCCTGCGTGTCCGCGTCATAAAAACCCGTTCGGCCGGCGCCCCCACCCGTCACATCGACCTTATAGTCGGCGAGATCGAACCGAGCGTGCGCCTGCACCGACCCGGTCCATTTCGAGGAGTAAGTCGGGCTGTAGCCGGCGAGATTGTTAGTTGCCGGAACGCACGTCGACGGCTGGGTCGCAAGGCAGGCCGCACCGGGATAATCACCATATTTGATATCGAGATAGGCGCCATTGGCCGAGATATCGAAATTGCGGATCGGACGCACCGTCAACGATCCCTCGACCCCCTTTGCGGTCGCGCTGGCGGCATTGCTGATCAGGAAGG
Organism: Sphingomonas sp. CL5.1; assembly: GCF_013344685.1. Classification (NCBI taxonomy): domain Bacteria; kingdom Pseudomonadati; phylum Pseudomonadota; class Alphaproteobacteria; order Sphingomonadales; family Sphingomonadaceae; genus Sphingomonas; species Sphingomonas sp. CL5.1. Next base: position 1,833,885 of record NZ_CP050137.1, on the reverse strand, counting down.
CTGAGATCGATGGCGAATAGACCGACACCTGCAGGTTCTTGAACCGCGTGTGATAGGCCGAAATGCTACCGACGACCGCGTGATTGAGCGCCGCGAATTTCAGCCCAGCCTCATAGTTTTCGGATTGCTCCGGAAGGAACGCGAAGGTGGCGCTGGTGGCGCCGTTGGTGTTGCTCGCGAAACCGCCAGACTTCGATCCGCGACCGTAGGTTGCATAGGCCATCACATCGGGCGCGAGATCAACCTGGATCGTGGCGGACGGATCGATGTGATTCTCGTCGATTTTGCCCACCGCGCTTGATGTAGCCCCAGTTGGCGAGCGAAAAATATCGCCCAGGAAGGAGGCGTCTTTATGCGTATTGGTATAGCGCAAGCTTCCGATGATCCGAACGATCGAGGCGGGGTGGATAGTAACTTGCCCAAAAACCGATTTCGTATCGCTGTTTTGCGCAAATTGAGTGTGGATGATCTTTTGATACCCAGGAAGATTATAATAGGTTGTGCCATTGAGCGAATATTTCCCGGTATCAAAATAAGCTCCAACGACATATTCTATAGTTCGACCTGTCGGCGACAGCAGTCGAACTTCCTGCGAGAATTGATTAGATCGTTCTGGATACGAATTTTCAATCGTGGTCGGAACGATCGTGCCTGACGGCGTATTCTGATCGAAGAGATTGGTCACGCGGCCACTGTACCACGAATAGCCGGTGACGCTGGTGAGTGTGAATTCGCCGAAATGTACGTTGGCGGTGTTCGACAGCAATACCGACTGGTTCGTCCACCCGTCAGGCCCGAGCGGACTGGATTGCGTATAGCGAACATACGCCGGATCCTGTTGCACGTTTAGCGGCGATGAGACGGTCAGACCGCCAGGACGGTTGATATTGCCATATTCGGCCTTCAGCGTGGTATCGAAGGAATTGGATGGTTCCCAGCGCGCGGTTGCGCGGAACATCTGCATCTCGTCACGGCGATCCCACGCCCCGGTGCCAAGATTGTGAACATAACCGTCCTGATCCTGCAGACGAAGGGCGAAACGGACACTCAGCGTGTCGGTGACCGGCCCGGATACGTAGCCGTCGAGCAGATATCCCTTCTGGTCGAAATTATAGGTGCCGGTCAGCCCAGCAGACATCTCTTTGGTGGGATTGGCCGACACGACGCTGATCGCCCCCGCGGCAGTGTTCTTGCCGAACAACGCGCCCTGCGGCCCGCGCAACACCTCAACGCGCTCCACATCGAAGAAAGGCGCGGGCGCCTGGCGCTGCTTGCCGGCGTAAATCCCGTCCATATAAAGACTGACAGATGGATCGAAGGCGAAGTTGCTGGAGGCTGAGCCGAAGCCGCGAATATAGATGGCGTCGTTACCATTGGCACGCTGGATCGCCACGTTTGGCACCGAATTGACGATCGATTTCATATCGGTCGCCTGGAATTCAGCCAACTTCTCGCTGCCGATGACAGTCATCGAGATCGGCACTTTTTGCACGCTTTGCGCACGCTTGGTGGCGGTGACGATAATCTCCGGCGCAGCGGCGTTTTCCGGAGGCGCGGCGCTCTGGGCATTCGCGATCTGCTGCGCGTTCGCGGGTGTGGAGGCGGCTGTCAGTGCAATCGCCGCAGCGCCGATCTTCAACGCCCAGTACGTCCTGTCAGTCATTGCACACTCTCCGCTTTATCAATTTTCTGATGAATTTTTCTGGATCGAGGCACCGAATCGGGTGGTATCGAGGTTAATTATATTCTTAGATAGCTAACCTTGCACATTCGGGAAATATGTCAATTATTTTTCCAAAATATGAATAAGCAGATGGGCGGAACGGGCGATATGGCGTGTGACAGTCGACGCAAAGGCTTGTGTCTCGGTTCGTACTGAAACACAGCGAGGCATCGTGAAATCCGAACCCATCGCTTGTGAGGCGTCCAGATGAGCAACCCGCGTCTGATGATGAGGCTTTTGACGGCTGTCTATTGGTTCGATGAGGGGTTGCAGGCGGCATTAAAAGAGGCTGGCGTACCCAATGTCACCCGGGCGCAATCGCTGCTGATCGCGAACATTTCTTCCGGGGTGAATCGCGCATCCAGAATCGCGAAAAACCTCGGGGTTACGCCACAAGCAGTGGGGCAAATGCTCAATGAGCTGCAAGCTCGAGGCGTGGTGGAGATTGTGCCTGACCCAGCGGATGCCCGGGCGCGAATTGTGCGGCTCGTCGGCCCGGCGGATCGAAGCTTCCGGGCGGCAGCCAGGACACTCGACTATCTGGAACTCGAACTGGCCCAACGCATCGGGATGGCGCATTACAACGCCTTGCGGGATGCTCTGAACAAGGATTGGGGGAATCCGCCCAAGGCTCCTGCCACCTTGCAACTTGAGGACGGAGAGGGCGAAGACGTCGTATCGGCGCCCCAGTAAAATAGGAAAGATTATTTATTAAATTGACTCCCGAATCATCATCGCGGATGATCGCTGTGATCAAGAATTGGGAGTCGAGAGCTATGGGTCTCGTTGCTATTGCGCGGGAAGTAGAAACCCTTGCCGATCGTCGCATCCCCAAGGGGGACGATTGGCTCACGCGCGAAGAACTTGAGGCGCTGACCCCCGAAGAGTTGGTTCGTCGCACCACCGCGCTGAAGCCGCTTATCGCCGGTCACGCGCTTGAGTGCGAGCAGTCGCGCAAACCTGTCGATGCGGTTTGGGATGCCATTCGGAAAACAGGCTGCTTCTATCATTTCGTGCCCAAGCGATATGGCGGGCTGGAATTCGGCGTCGATACATTCATCGATGCGATGCTGCCGATCGCCGAAGCGTGTGGCTCGACCGGCTGGGTAACCGCGTTCTGCGTGGAGCATAATTGGATGTTCGCGCAATTTTCCGAACAATTTCAGAAGGAAACCTTCGGCGGCGATTTTCCCTATATGATTGCGCCAGGAGCGACCAACCCACCCGGTGTCGCCCAGCCCGTGGCCGATGGATATCTCCTGTCGGGGCAATGGAAGTGGGGCACCGGCATCATGAACGCTGACTGGGTGATGGTCGTCGGAGTCGATTTGGAGGTGAGTCCGCCCAAGCCGCTTTTGCTGGCCCTGCCGGCAAGCGAGGTGGATGTGATCGACACCTGGTACGTCGACGGCATGATCGGCACCGGTAGCAACGACATTCGTTGCGAGCAGGTTTTCGTCCCGGCGCATCGCGTGATAGAAATGGCGGAAATGCGTAGTGCCACCGGGCCGGGATCGACGCTGCATGCGCACAATCCGGTTTACCGGATGCCCATGGCGCCATTCCAGGCCGTGACAGCGGCGATCGGCGCGGTGGGCGTCGCGCGATCAGCGATCGGACATTTCAAGGAACGCATCGGCGTCAGAACGCTGGTCGGCACCACGATCAAGCAGGATGAGAAGCCGGCGGCGCATATGCGCCTCGGCGAGGCAAGCGCAAAGGTTGCCACCGCCGAAATGATTCTACGCGACACAGCGCGCCGCAACGTTGCACTGGCGGCGCGCTCAAATCCGGTCTGCGATGAAGACCGTATCGCGCTTAGAGCGCAGGTAGCGCTGGCGATGAACCTTTGCCAAAGCGCCATTCGCCTCATTGCCGAAGGGGCGGGTTCCAGCGCGCACATGCTCAACAATCCGATTCAACGTGCGCTTCGTGACGTCAACGTGATGGCCAGCCATATTGTCTATGATTTTGACGGCGCAAATGAACTTCTCGGCCGCGCGCTGATCGGGCTGGAGCCCAATAGCTATATCTTTTGATATTTGGGGCTCTCCCCTTCGCCGCCCTGCGAATCGGCGTCATTGTTGGACGCCGGTCAGCAGGGATAGCTCCGCAAAAATCAATGACCGTCAGGGCTGCAATCGGAATCCGATTGTCATCTCCTATGTTGACTGAGCGCATCGTGCGTCGCCGCAGCCCCTTGCCAGAATTGAGCGGCATCGGGCGCGACGCTTCATTTTCATACGGCAGCTATCCTTGGATCTCACAGACGGCATGTGAGCGACCTGTACTGGCTGACGGACGACCGAGTGCTGGACCTTCTCGAGAGTCCGCCCGCTCCCAACAGCAAGTTGCGGGCCGCAGCCGCTGCCCTGTCCCATTCCTGATGACCCTTCCAGAATGGCACGAGGAGCCGGTCGCGAAATCGCACTACCGGAAGAACTTCGATTGTGGCGACTCCAGCCTGAACACGTTCCTCGCCAGGCACGCGCGGCAAAATCACGAGACGGGCGGCGCCAAGACATTCTGCGCGATCGACAATCTTCATCCGAACCGGGTGCTGGGGTTCTACAGCCTCGCGCCGGCCTCGATCGGCTATGGCCGCATTCCGGCAATTGTATCCAAGGTCCGGCCGCGCCATGACGTCGAAGGCTTCCTGCTTGCCCGGCTCGCCACGGACAAGGATCTGCACGGGCATGGTCTCGGTGGGCAGCTCCTGCTTGCGGCTGGCCGGCGGTGCCTGCGGGTCGCGGCAGAAGCGGGAGGAGTTGTCCTGATCATCGATGCGAAGGGCGATCAGGCCGCGGCCTGGTACGAAAGCTGCCGAGACCGCGCGCCGGATCTCCTTCATCAACGCGCTCTCCGGCGAAGCGCGCAGCACCGCCATCACCCAGCTCGCGCATTCCACTGGCCGCAACGAGGCGCAGGTCGAGCGGGCCCTGGCGCGATACAATGCGGCGACGTCTGTCGGCACAGCGGACGGGGCGACGGCCGAAGCCGCGCGCGAGGGCACCAGCGTCTATGGGCGGACGCGCGAGGCGGCGGGCTACGACTTCGCGGAGCGGTCGGGGAAGCTCGACGCCCAGCGCGAGGTCGGCACCAGCGGGACGCGCTCGGCAGCGCGGATCGGCGAACAGCGCCGGCAGTCCGAGAACTTCGGGTTTGCCGAGGGCGCGTCGGCCGCCGGCGTGTCGACACGCGGGGCGGCGCGGCTCGACAGCTTCATCCAGGCGCTGAGCCGGACAGCCGGCAACCAGGTCGACATGTCGGAAGGAGGCTCGGCTGGGATCGCCGATCGCGCGCGCAACGAACGGATCACCGGCATCGTCGCGAAGGAACGGCTGACCCGGATGCAGGGCCTGCTGCGCAGCCACGGCATCACCATGTCGAAGCGGGACCTGGCGCTGGCGCAGAATGGCGACCTCGGCCTGAATCTGACACCCGCGCAGGCCGAGCAGTTCCACAGCGCCGGGTTCATCAACGAGAGCCAGTTCGGGGCGCTCGCCAATGGCGGGCACGCGCGCCTCAGCTTCGCCGACAATGACCTGCTGGTGTCGAGCAGCGCAAACTTCCAGCAATCGGCGCGCAGCGATACCAGCACGCGGTTCGAGGCCGGCAAGCAGGCCGGCCCGGACACGATCGAGCATTTCCTCGGTGGTGGCGCCGAAGGTCACCGCCAGATGGAGAACTGGCTGCGGGGCGGCTTCGAGATGGATCGTAACGGCAATTGGCGGCTGAAACCCCAGGTCGCCGATACGCTCCAACGCGATGTGCAGGCGATCATGATCCAGTCCGGCTGGAGCCGCTCGATTACGCGAGGTGCTGGTCATCAAATGACGCAAGGAACGGAGGTCGGCGGCCATATCTCCGGGGGGAAATCACGCGGATCTCGGGCACCTGCAACCGCCGATGCGGCCGAGACCCCGGCGGGGTACAGTGGAAGTTCCGCGGTACAGATTGGGGTGAGCAGCACTGATATGGGGAATATATCCACAAACGTGTCTGCAACGATGGATATCGTCAATTATGACGTGCGCGAAGCAATCGCCCGTGCGGAACGCGTGTCATCAAAATCTCATGACCCCGCCCGAGCATTTTCCACCGAACTTAGCCGTCAGATTCTCGGGCCCGATGGCCTTAGGAACCGCTACCTTCAACAATCCTCCTCTGGACGCGGCATCAGCGATTGGTCAGCGCCTATCACTAGTATTGAGCAACGAGCGATTCTGGCGACGGGCCGCCACACCGATGATAGTGACCATGGTTTCTGGGATGGCGATGCCGAGTTCAAGAAACGCTAGCCGCTATTGAAGGTTGCTCGGGTTCGCGGGGTTTAGGGGCGACCTAACATCCATCGGGTCCGACATATAGGAAAGATGGGTCGGTCGGTGAAAACCAATCCGGGGCCCGCCATAGAGGCATTCGATAGGGTCGTCCTCCTCCGTCATGCCTGAATAGCCGGAATCCCAAGGAAAAAGCGCCTTGTCACGGCGCCACGCCCAGGCCAGTCGGTAGCCGAGAACCGGCACGATGAAGAACGGGTGAAACGCCATCGTCACCCAGAATTGCCATCCGCCTTCAGGGTCAAAGGGCATTTCGATCAAACGCCACGAATGCAGGACCACGCCGATCCAGACCAGCGCGGCACTGGCCCACCAAAGCTTCACCCACCGCGGACGCCAGAAATAGTCCGAGAGGTGGATTTCGGGTTCTTCGCGCTCCGTCGCCGGGCGGATCGGGTCGTGACGAGATTCCGACATAGTGGTGCTTTCCGGCTCAATCCTAGCACAATTAGCGGAGAACGAAATTCCCACTTTCCTCGCCACCTCCCCCTCCACCGGACTTTTTCCGCAATTCTTGCGGGATCGGCATCTCACCAATTGAAATGGACCACAAGATAGTCCACATTTCGCTCGATGCGCATCGCCAAGCTCCGAGGTCACAGAATGCAGATTTCCGTCTCCGACGCCAAAGGGCAGCTCACCGAGCTCGTCCGGCGCGCAGAGTCCGGCGACGAGATCATCCTTACCCGTCACGGCCAGGCCGCGGTGCGCCTGGTGCCTGTGAGATCGCCCGTGACCCGGGAATCGCGCCGGAGGCTCCTCGAAACCCTGCGCGCAGCGGCCGCAGGCAAGGTGACGGCTGGCCCAGACGCCGCGAGGAGCCAGGATTTCCTCTATGGCGAGGAGGGCTTGCCTGAATGATCGCCATCGACACCTCGGCGATCATGGCGATTTTGATGAACGAGTCCGAGGCGGATTCCTGTATCGCCGTCATCGAAGCGGAAGATGAGATCGTCATCTCTTCCGGCACGCTCGCGGAGACGTTGATCGTCGCCGGCCGTCGGAATGTCGGCGAGGAAGCGGCGCTGCTGCTTGACGGCCTCGGCCTCGATGTGGCGCCAGTGACCCCTGGCTCGGCGAAACGAACGGCGGACGCTTATGGTCGCTGGGGCAAGGGCGTCCATCCGGCCGGGCTCAATTTCGGCGATTGTTTCGCCTACGAAATCGCCATGGACCGCGATTGCCCGCTACTCTTCGTGGGTGAGGATTTCTCGAAAACGGATGTCGGGGATGCGCGCGCCGGCGGCAGCGTGGGCTAACAAGAACGCTCGATGAAGACCGAACTCGACCACCTCCCGGCAGCCAAGCAGCGCGAGTTGCAGCGCGTCGTCCAGATCCTGTTCGAGGAATTCGAGGACGCGAATGGCCAGGCCACCGGCAATCGCCGCATGGGCAGGATCCTGAAGGTCATCCTGTACGGTTCGTATGCGCGCGGCGGCTGGGTGGACGAACCGCACACGGCGAAAGGTTATCAGTCCGACTTCGACCTGCTGGTGATCGTCAACCAGAAGGAGTTGACCGACCGCGTTGCCTATTGGGAACGCGCCGAGGAGCGGTTAACATGCGAACGCGCGATCACGGGCACGCTCAAGACGCCGGTCAATTTCATTGTCCATTCGCTCCAGGAAGTGAACGACGGCCTCGCCCACGGCCGCTATTTCTTCATGGACGTGGCTCGCGACGGCATCGCGCTTTACCAGGCTGACGACAGCGAACTTTTGACACCGAAACCTAAGACGCCCGAACAGGCGCTGGCGTTGGCGATCGAATATTTTGAGGAGTGGTTTCCGCTCGCAACAAGCTCACAGAAAATCTTTTTGTTCTGCATATCGCAGGGCGAGTATCGAGATGCCGCATTCAACCTCCATCAGGCGACGGAAAGGCTTTATCACTGCGTCCTGCTGGTGATGACCTTCTACACCCCGCACGTGCACAACCTCGCCTTCCTCCGCACCCAGGCGGAACGCGCCGCCCCTCGCCTGTTCCACGCCTGGCCCCGCGCAAACCGGCAGGAACGCGCGCGCTTCGAGAAGCTGAAGGACGCCTATGTGAAGGCACGCTACTCGAGACATTACCGGATCAGCGAAGAGGAGCTGCGCTGGCTCGCCGAGCAGATCGAGGAATTGGGACGCCTGGTACATTCGACATGCACGGACCGCATCGAGGAATTGCGGCGAGCTGTCTGAAAGCACCACGCGCCCTGTTTCGCATGAAGCCTCACAGCCGGGCGGGAAGACCCCCGCCGAGATCGCCGGCCAACATGTCTGGGTGCATGCCCCCAGACATGTTGGCATCACTTCAACCAACCATCAGCAAGGAGCCTTTTAGAAACTCCAGCTCGAGGGCCTGACGGCCAACGAGGCGCTCGAGCGCGGCGATGCGTACCTCATATTCCTGGACAAGGTCGGCGGCTCGCGCGTCCTCATCCAGCCCGCCGGCTTCGTACTTCTCGACCCAAACGCGGATCAGGTTGCGCGAAATGTCGTGGCGCTTCGCCAAACCGTGTAGCGTCTCCCCGCCGAGCAACTCCTGCGCGACCTGGCGCTTGAACTCGACGCTGGGGGATCGGTGTGTCCGCATCGGCTATCCTCCAAAAGCCCGACCACCCGGTCAATCCCGCTCAGCCATCCTGTCCGCCCCAAGGGGCCCACTCCAATCGAGGGTCAATATCCCGTGCCGATTGACATTCGTGCAGGCCAAGTTCTCCTTTTGCGGCTATTACCGCCTCGTAACATTATAAAGCTGAATCATTGATATTATAACAATTGGAATGAGGGCAACTAAGCTAATCGTTAATCTCTTTTCTGGAGGAGCTTCGACCCAGTTCGCTACCCACAATGTTATCACTAGGTAGGCCGCCTGCAACAGAAAAAATACGCGGTGAAGGGAAACCTTCCTTCTAGCTTTTGCCTCGGTTAAATGTTCCGATCCGGATGTTGTGAGCAAGACCTGTGGTGCCCAATAAACACCCGAAGATAACACAAAAAATATAAGTAGAGTCTCTAACATCAACGGCCCCTCAATTACAAAGAGTGATTGGCGCAACTGAGCCTGCGCGGGTGCCATACACCTCAGGAGCTAAGCGTTCCGGCGTCGCCAACATCCGAGCCGTTCCCGAGAGCCTGCCTGCGTTGATCGCGCCGCTGACACCCTTGGGAACCGCCAGACCAACTCCGACACCGAGCGCAGTAGCAGCGGCGCCCCGCTTGTTGCCGTCGAAATACTGGGCGGTTGCTTGCACCGCTCCCGCCCCGGCTGAGACGAGGCCAAGAAAGCCGGCAACGGGAATGAAGCCAAGACCAACTCCAGTTTCGGAGGTCGCGACGCCAAGGCCGAGGGACACCAGAGCTCCGTAACCCGTCGCGTCCGAAACCCGTCCTGCAATATCCGCAACATCACCTAGCGAAGAGCGAGGACGCTCACAGTTGCGCTTATCATTCTGCAGCTGCTGATTTGGCGCTGTATCCGTGCCACCCTCACCTGGATTTCCATTTTCACCATCATAGAGCCAAGAAGGAAATCCTCCACTCAACCAACTACTGCCATCCAATCCATCATCTTGATACCAGCAATTTAGAGGGCTGCCGTCATCTATACCCGAGCAGACATACCTCGACTGAGTCCCAGTGGAATCAACGTTGTTCACCGGATCGGCTTTGGTATAATTATACCAGTTGAGTCCGTCGGCGTAGCCGATGGGATCGGTCTGCATGAACCGGCCGAGGGTGGGCGAGTACATGCGCGCCTTATAGTAATAGAGGCCGATTTCGGGAATATAGGTTTGGCCGGTATACTGGAACCGTCCGACATTGCCGCCAGCCGGGATGCCGTATTCGTCATAGCGGTTGATCGTCGTCGCAGCGCCGGTCAGGATCGTGAGGTTGGCAATCGGAAAGTGTCGAGAAACCCGGTTATATCAACGCCATCGCCGAGAGTGCCTTATATTGAGTAAGTCCTGCTGCCATGCCGCAAGATAACAGATTCGTAGTCCTCGCTATCATCGGCCACCGTAACAACGCCACCCCCATCAAATGTTAGGAAGAAGGTAGATTGATCTCCTATCGTTACTTTTTTTACCGCCTTCCCTATGTACTTTCCATCGAATGATACAACACTTTCTAATAAATCCTTATTTTCCACGGAAAACCTATCGATAGACATGATAGTCATAGAGCAATTGTTATCAAAATTCATAACAACATCGTTAAGCCCAAGACCAACTTGGATAAGATCTCTCCCAATCAAAAAGACGGGAACGTTATTTTCGGATATCTTATACATGTAGCCCCATCAGTAAGCCGGCGTTGGGTTGCAAATCCCAACGGCGAAACAGAGTATACCTAGTACGCTTAGATTTGTAGGTATAGAATAATTCCTAGGCGTATTTGCCGGCAATGGGACATGGGTCTGAGCACGAGCTTGAGCGCGAGTCACGTTTGCCGGCGGTTTTCCTGTAGACGGATCAACAGGTTGCCCTAATTCGTTCGTCTGAACCCAGTATCCATTTGGATACTGCTCCGTAGGAGGCATGACCCTTATGCGCCCAGGCGGTAAATTTGCAGGTGGAAACCTTGGCGAATTCGTCGGAGGTAGAAAGTTTGGCGTGGGTTTTGGGCCAGCTCCAATTGCAGTCACTACAATATCTGGCCCGATCTCATCATCTTTCTGAGCCTCTTTTTGAGGCGGTTTGTCATTTTTATGTTCTTCAACGAGTTTTTGTACATCTAGATTTGTTTTCAGTCCATATTCAACTCTCGAGACGAAAATTGGAAGTAAAAAATTGTATCCATTATCCATGCCGAATGTACTAGGGCTGTTTGCGGTTACAACTACATCCGGAATTCCTTCCAATCCGCTCGGATCGCTCCTATTGACGGGATCTCCACCGACGTAATTATACCAGTTGATGCCGTCGGCGTAGCCGATGGGATCGGTCTGCATGAACCGGCCGAGGGTAGGCGAGTACATGCGGGCCCTGGAATATTGGAATCCAAGCTCCGGAAGCCAGATCTGTCCGGTGTACTGGAACCGCCCGCTATTGCCGCTCGCGGGAATGCCATATTCGTCATATTTGTTCACCGCGACCGCGTTACCAGCGTCATCGGTGATCCTGACGATCGAGCCACGTTCATCGGCGTCGAGCCAGGTGCGGCTGCCGGTACCAGCGCCACTATAGACGACGATCGGCTCATCCACGCCGGCACCGTGCACGTACCGTTCGCGATCACGCCGCCTTGATGCTCGGTCACCAGCCTGCTGCCATCCCAGTCCCATGCCAGGCCCGATTGCGTCACCTGATCGATCCGGCCCGCAGGATCATAATAGATATAGGTGCCGTTCGCGCCGGATAGCTGGTTCTTGCTGTTGTAGAGATAGGCGGAGCCACCTGCCGAGGTCACGTTGCCGCGACCGTCGTAAGTCGGGGTCACGCTTCCCGAAGCAGTATATTGGTTGAGGCCGTTGACGGTATAGGGGCGATCGACGTTCGCCGCCCCGGTCCATGCGAAACCGTCGTTCGAGGTCGTACGCGAACTGATCTGCCCCGCCGGGTTGAATCCGAACGTCATCGCATTCGGCTGGGATGCGCCGTTGAGGTTAAGCGCGGTCAGGCGGGAGACCCCGTCATAGCCGTAGCTCGTCGACGTGCCATTGCCGAGCGTCCGCGAAACGCGACGCCCGAGGTCGTCGTAGCCGTAACTGGCGAGCAGGAACCCGCCATTCTCACGGATCGCCGTCATGTTGCCAGTGGTATCATATTCATAGGTGACGAAGAAGCCGTCATCCCAGGTCAGGCGGGTCCGGCGGCCGGCGACATCATACTGGCTCGAAAGCGTCGCCCAGGCCCCGCTTTCGCTCGTTCCGCGTCCCAGCGCGTCATAGCTGTATCCCGTCTTATGGCCATTGACGTCCTGCGCCAGCGTCAAACGGCCAAGAAGGTCGTAGCCATAGGCGACATTCGAATCCGAGACATCGACCGGATTGCCGAAGGTCATCGACGTGCGGCGATTGAGCGCATCATAGCCGAACCCGATCGACTTGCCGTCCCGGAGCCGCCGGCTCGTCACATTGCCGTTCGCGTCATAGCCAAGCTGCTCATAGTCTCCCGGCGTGCTCGCGCATGCCGCGCTCGTCGTCACCTGGAAGCACGTCCGCGACAGACGGTCGAACCCGTCATAGGCGTATGAGGTCACATTGCCGTTGGCATCGGCGACCGTCGCCTGATTGCCGTTGCTGGTATAACTCACGGTTACGTCGTCGGAAGCCTCCGCCGTGCCATAGGCGGTGGTCACCTTCGTCTGGCGATCGGCATTGTCGTAGCTGATTTTGGTGACGCGATCAGGCCCGGCGCTGCCCGTCGCCTGCAATGTACACGCGGAAGCGGGCAATGATCCCCACGCGGCGCTGTTCATCCGCGTCGCCGTGCAGTCGAGACGTTGATGATCGTAGCTGTTCTGGCTGACCGCATAGACCGTGCCGCCAGCGCTCACCGTCTGGCTGAGCGGTCGATCCACGCCGTCATAGGTGGTCGCGACCTGCCGGGATGGTGTGAATGCCGTCCAGGCCGGATCGCTCGCGTCGGTCACCGTGCCGAGTTCGGCAAGGACCACCCGGCCCTTGGCATCATATGTGTTGCGGAGCGCTTTCCGCTTGAGCGATCCCGCGCCATCGGGATCCGGGGCGATCACTCCCACGACCTCGCGATCGGCATTGTAGCGATAATAGGCGGTGTCTCCGGTACCGGAGAGCGGGCCATCGACGCTGGTGACGTTGCCGACATTGTCATAGCCAAGCGTCGTGGTCGCCACCACCGAGCCGTCGCCAGCCTGTCTGGTGACCGTCGTCGGCAAGCCATTCGCATTATAGCCCAGACTCGTCTTCGACTCGCTGACCGACCCGACACACGTTGCGGCGTTCGAGCAGGTCGAGGTGCTGGAGAGCAGTTGCGCGCCGTTGACGGTGGTATAGCTATAGGTCGCGGTAGGCCGCGCGCCACCCGGGGTTGCCGCCGGAGCCTCCGCCTTCAGGATGTTCCCGGTTACCAGATCATAAGTATAATCCGTTTGATTGCCGCTCGCGTCCTTCGTCCAGTTCGGCTTGTTGCACTTCGCCGCGCTGGAACAGGTCGCATCATAGCCCGCCGTGCTCACCGCGTCGGCCAAACCCGAACCCGCTTTGGCTACCTGCCGCAGTTCCGTGACATTGCCACGGCCGTCGTAGGTATATTGGGTGTAATTACCCTCAGGTGCGATATTTTTGGTAAGTCGACCCGCGCTGTCGTATTGTCGTGTCAGCACCTTGCCCGTTGCATCGGTGCGCGAGGTCATTTGCGAAATGTTCATGTTGAAAACATATGTCGCGACATGCCCCAGCGGATCGGTCACCGTCGTGGTGCGCGTCGATCCGCTGTCAGCATAACTGTAGCTTGTCGTCCCCGCCGCGTTGGTCAGACTCGTCACTCTTGATGATGTATCGTAAGTTAGTGTGACATCTTCGCTTGCACTTCCGGGTCGCTTTACCCCCAAAATCTCCTGTTTAGTGCTCATTCTATAAGCGGTTGTGTGCCCACCTGCATCCGTCGCAGTTATGGATGTCGCCGTCTGAGGATATGGTGAGTATGAATAGTTTGCCGATGGTCCCGCGCTTCCTGTTTTTGTATTTACCGACGTCACCCCGGATATAGCACGACCGGCCCATTCTACTGGAATAGTTGTAATGGGATATACGTATTGTATATTCAAACGATATCCGTCAGAATTTTCCACCGAAGTGACTCTTGAATATTTAGTGGTTAGCGGATATCCGGCATAATATATTACGAATGTTGCCAATTCGTATGTTATATTTATAACAGATCCATCTGGATTTGTTATTTTACTCGCCGGAGCGTATAAATCTCCAGCAACTTTATCAAATATTATTGAAGTCCCATCAGACGCTGTGTATGTATAATTTGTTGCACCGGCGGCTATAGTTGAGCCATCTTGCTGATCCGATATATAAATAGACCCAGATAACGTATATGTCTTTTTCGAATCATTCAAATATAATATGATCGAATTTCCGCCGCTCGCCAATGTCATATCAAACGATGATTGCCACGAAAGACCGCCTCTCCAATACATGATATTTGACAATGTTGCGTGTCCTGCACCGATAGCTACATCCACACCAGACAATTGCAGAGTTCCGCTGGCAAGATCGACGTTATTGGTATCTATGGTCGATCGAAGCAATGGCGCTGGAAGGGTCGACTGGGCAAGCGCGGGAGCAGCCAGACTCGAGCACAATGCCGATGATACAATGAACAGCGCGCGGCGCGCACGTACGCGCCCGGTTTGAGCGTACTCAGCCATTTCCCCATCCCCTGCCTGTAAAAGTCAATTTAAGTTTGTGTCAACACTTCTTCAGGGCGCGCCGGTCACCTTCACGCGGGTACGATTATCCGTCTTGTCATGGGTGTATTCGGTCGTCACCCCATTATTGACAGTGCCGGAATGCACCACCTTGGCCACACGGCCTTTGGCGTCGTAAGTATAGGTAATCGCTTCTGTTGCTAGCAACGCAGTTGCGCCCGCAATTGCGAGTAGGCCTGCCCCGGCAATGACCGCCACCTTCAACTGCATCATGCCCCCTCCTGCGAGTCGTTGGATGGTAAGTGCAGCACAGTAACGATCATCCCACAACCATTTAATGTTTGTCCTCAAACGAGATGATTATCTCTATTTAGCTAGCGTTCTAATATACAGCTTTACCGCTTCCGGCACTCACAGCTATGCTCAGGGACCGAACTCGATCACTCCCGGCGGCCAAGCAGCGCGAACTGCGGCGCGTCGTCCAGATCCTGTTCGAGGAATTCGAGGACGCGAGCGGTCAGGCAACAGCCGGCTGGGTCGGGTACTGAAGGTTGTCCTCTACGGGTCCTATGCGCGCGGCGGCTGGGTCGATGAGCCGCATACAGCAAAAGGTTACCAGTCCGATTTCGACCTGCTGGTGATCGTCAACCAGAAGGAACTGACCGACCGCGTCGCCTATGGGGAACGCGCCGAGGAGCGCCTGACACGAGAGCGCGCGATCACCGGCACCCTCAGGACGCCGGTCAATTTCATTGTCCATTCGCTGCAGGAGGTGAACGACGGCCTCGCCCATGGCCGCTATTTCTTCATGGACGTGGCTCGCGACGGCATCGCGCTTTACCAGGCCGACGACAGCGAACTCTTGACGCCGAAACCAAAGACGCCCGAACAGGCGCTCGCGATGGTGGTTGAGTATTTCGAGGATTGGTTTCCCGGATCGATGAAGCGCTTCGATCTGGCTAAGATCGCGCTCGAAAAGGGTTACCTGAAGGACGCTGCGTTCGATCTACACCAGACGACCGAGCGCCTGTATCACTGCGTCCTGCTGGTGATGACCTTCTACACGCCGCACGTGCACAACCTCGCCTTCCTTCGCACCCAGGCGGAACGCGCCGCCCCTCGCCTGTTCCACGCCTGGCCCCGCGCAAATCGGCAGGAACGCGCGCGCTTCGAGAAGCTGAAGGATGCCTATGTGAAGGCACGCTACTCGAAACATTACCGGATCAGCGAAGAGGAGCTGAGTTGGCTCGCCGAGCAGATCGAGGAATTGGGACGCTTGGTCCACTCAATCTGCACGGAACGGATCGAGGCGCTGCGGAAAGCCGCCGACCGATAACGACCGATCAACCCGCATCAACGGGCGGCCAGCCGGACCTCCAGGCACTTGCAGGACAGCCTCGCCATCGATCGCAGGTGGTGACGGAGTAGAAATTTCTAGAAACTTTCATATATTGGAAGTATCACGAATTTCATGTCCACTCTTGCGCAACAGGTCGCGGAAGCGGGTCTGGCCGATCGCATCCTCAGCGAGCGTCAGCTCGGCAATCTGCTGGGCGGCGGCGATGCACGGCGTTACGGACTGGTCAACCGCGCGCTCAAGGATGGTTCCCTGCTTCGCGTGAAGCGCGGCACGTATATGCTGGGCAGGCGCTACCGCAGCGGAGCCGTCCATCCCTTCCCCGTCGCCCAGGCCCTTGTGCCGGGTAGCTATGTCTCCTTTGAAAGCGCACTGGCCCATCATGGCTGGATTCCCGAAGCGGTGTTCGCGACCGCGAGCGTGTCTCCTGGCCGCAAGACGCTGCGCTTTGAAACGCCGGACTTCGGCTCCTTCAGTTTCCACCCTCTCGCCATCGCGGAATATCATTTTCTAACCGGGGTCGATCGGGTGGAAATGGGCAAGCTCACGGCCTTTGTCGCACAGCCGCTGAGGGCCCTCCTGGATCTGGTCGCCCTGCGAAAGGAACAATGGGCAGGGATCGAGTGGCTTACCCAAGGCATGCGGATCGATGAGGAGAGCCTGCTGGAGCTCCATCGGCAGGATTTCGCCAAGCTGAAACCGGTCTATAAACACAAGGCGGTGAACACCTTCCTCACGGCGCTGGAGCGCGCTGTGAAAATCGCGAGGAACCGTGAAGACGGCCAGGAAGGTGACGTCCGCAAGTGATCGACATCATCCAGGAAAAACTGCGCCGGTACGAGGCCGCCAACGCGCTCGAAGAAGAGAACGCCGTCAAGGAGATCCTTCAGGAAATCGCGCTCTACGCCCTCTGGCGCGGGGACTTCTTCGACGTCGCGCTCTTTCAGGGCGGCACCTCCCTGCGCACCCTCCATGGGCTGCCGCGCTTCTCGGAAGATCTCGATTTCCTGCTGCGAACCCCTGACCTCGCCTTCGAATGGACGCCCTATCTCAAGACGCTGACCGCGGTATTCGGCCAGTTTGGGCTGAAGCTCGACGCACTGCCCAGGGTGAGGATGGATACGGCAATCCGCCAGGCGCTGATCAAGAACGATTCCATCGCGAACCAGCTCGATTTGTCGTTTGCCGGCGCCGGCAAACCGAAGACGATCCGGATCAAGCTCGAGATCGACGTCAATCCCCCCGCGGGTTCTGGTGCGGCATCGACCTATCTCGATTTCCCGGCGGACCACGAGATTCGGCACCAGGATCTGCCGTCCAATTTCGCGCTCAAGATTCATGCCCTGCTATGCCGGGGTTTTCTTAAGGGAAGAGACTGGTTCGATTTCTCCTGGTATGTCGCCAAAGGGGTTGCGCCCAACCTGCCGCTGCTGCGCACCGCCCTCATCCAGGCTGGTCCGTGGGCGGGCGCGGAATATCTCGCCGTCGATACGGCATGGCTGAATGAGGCGCTGGGAAGCACGATCGCGAAAATCGACTGGGAAGCTGCCGCCAACGACGTGCGGCGTTTCCTGCGCCCCGCAGAACTCAAATCACTCGATTTGTGGAGCCGGCGGTTCTTCCTCGCGAAACTGGACAAACTGCCACTGCCACCTCTTCACGGCTGACGATAGCCGATCGCGCGACGACGCCAGCGTCCGGGCGACGTGCCAATTGTGCGAACGAAGGTCCGGTTGAAGTGACTCTGATCGTAGAAGCCGCATGCGAGCGCGATCTCGGCCAGCGGCAATTCGCTCGACAGAAGGAGTTCCCGCGCTCGTTCGACACGCAGGAGGATGAGCCACTGATAGGGCGTCTTTCCGGTGGAATTGGCAAAGGCATCGATAAAGTGACTGCGCGAGACCCCTAGCAGTTCGGCGATCGTACCGACATCGAGAGGGTCCGAAAGGTGATCGCAGAGAAGCTTCTTGGCCGCTCGCTGCTGCCACGGAGAAAGTCCCGCGGTTGGTCGCCGCGGTCGTTCATCGTCGCGCGGCTCAAGGCAGAGGCAGCGCGCCACCAACGCGGCGTGCCGCGGACGGGCGGACGCGGGCGTTGACATTTCGCCCATCAGATTGTGCAGGCGCCGCCGTGGCGTGCGGATCATTGGACGTCTCCCGGATCGACGCGTCGCCCTGACGCCGGACCTCCGATGCGGACAGGTATCGATTCCGGTCCCGGATGAGCGGGCTGTCGCGTTCGGGTTCCGGCTCAGCGCCCTACAAGAGCGCGGACCATCAGAACGGACCGAACGAGGCGTCGAGCGAGGAATGGCGGGCGCACGACAAGAGTCAGTTCCTCGACGGGCGCGCCCGATCGGTAGCTTTCGGGCAAATGCCACACCCAGGCGGGATCGATCGAATAGCGCAGGAGGCGGCGCTGGTGACGCCAGGTTGCGGCCGCAAGGATGGCGAGCATGGCATAAGCCCATGCCGCTACGACAGTACCGTAGACCCAGGGAGCGATCTCGCCCCGAAATCCCGCGATATGCGAGAGAGCGACGCAACCCTGGAATGCCGCCATCCACGCCGGCCAGTAGCGGGTGGTGAAAAGCGAGAGAGCATAGAGCGCGCCGAAGGCGCCGAGATCGACCGCGAACATTGTCCACTCCACGCCGGTGAAGCGACTTGCGATCGGCTTTACGACCAGAAGGCTAAGCTCGAAGTCGGCAACCAGGATAGCCGCGCCGATCCGCTCCGGTGCGCCGCCGCGAACGAGCGCGTACACGCACGAGGCGGCATAGAACAGATTGAACACGATTATCCTGGTCATGCACTCCCATTTCCCTTTCCGACGGGGTGTTACCCGACCGCAGCGGTTGCCCCGTCCTGCGCCGCGAGCTCACCGAAGACGCGGAGCGGGATCTTGTCGCCGCCGGCGGTTTCCGGAATCCGCAGGTCCCGCCTGATACCATCGAGCTCGACGTGGCCGCCGGCCGCCTGTTCCATGGCCTGCGAGACGAAAGCAATCGACGCGACAAGGCGCCCGATCGCCTGCTGCCCTACGGTCTCGGAAACGCTCGCCTGCTCACGGGCTTCCGGAAGGAAGCCCAGCAGCTTGCTGCCGCTCGCGAGCGCACGACCGAGATCGCGCTCGAACGTGGTGAGATGCGCCTTGACCTCGCCGGCGAGGTGATGGCGCTGGATTTGAGCCTGCCGCTTTTCCACGAACGTCATGTTGGTTCCTTTCCCGGTCCATCCGGACTGCGTGACTGACCGACGTCAGCGGGAAAGCGCGATCACGAGCTGCGAGAGCTCCGAGGCTCCGGCAAGGATCGACCCGCCGCCGAACGCCACCACGCCCAGAAGGAGGATCGGCCAGACCAGCCGCCACCGCAGGTTGAGATCGTTCCACGGCCTCCCCCTGGAACCCAGCGGGACGACAGCGGCGATTCGACCCAGAACCGTCTTTTCCGCCGACGTATCGGCGAACCGGGACTGGCCGGGATCTGGCGGAGGCAGCGATCCCGATTCTGTCGTATCCAAATTTTTTGGGGGGTCTTCATGGGCGCGCAGCATCAGC
This sequence comes from Sphingomonas sp. CL5.1, assembly GCF_013344685.1. Classification (NCBI taxonomy): domain Bacteria; kingdom Pseudomonadati; phylum Pseudomonadota; class Alphaproteobacteria; order Sphingomonadales; family Sphingomonadaceae; genus Sphingomonas; species Sphingomonas sp. CL5.1. Next base: position 1,814,547 of record NZ_CP050137.1, on the reverse strand, counting down.
GCCGCCGACAGGCTGTCGGTGGTGCCAAGCTTCCGGCGCGCCGATTTGAGATGCTCGTTCACGGTGTAGACCGAGAGCTGTGTTTCCCGGGCGATGTCCTTCGCCTTCATCGGATGGGCCAGAAGGCGCAGGCACTCCTTTTCACGGTCTGTAAGGGACGAAATGCTCATGGGCCCCGTTCACCACGACTATTGTTTACGCTGAACCGGCCCTCGCCGACAGCAACAAAATGACCAGCGGGACGCCGGAGATTATCACATTCTTTTCGACGCCGTGCCATCAGCGTGGTGTGCCGAAATATCGACCGGGGAGCGTAACGGGCGCTTCATTTCCGGGCCGATAAATCCGGCACTCACTCACCCCGCTGTCCCCGACCGATCCTGATCACGCATCGGAGCGCGCTTGATCCTGGGCGAGGACAAGGCCGGCCCGGAGTCGCATGCAACTACGTCATCGCCGTTCTCCTGCGATTGACCATTTAGAACTCGGTGGCACAGGTCGCGGCGGAGGGTCGGGTAGACGCGGCCGGTATCAGATAGTCCAAGGGAAAACCCCCACTGGACGCCCTTCTCGACCAGTCCGATAGTTCCTGGTCATGTAAATCCATGCTCCCGGCTCGCGAGGCTGACTGCGTGTCCGATCCAATCAGGACAGGATCGACGCATCGATCGAAGCGATATCGCGAACGCCAGTCAGCGCCATTGCGACACGCATTTCTCTTTCGACGAGAGCGAGCATCCGTGCGACGCCGCTCTCTCCGCCAGCGGCCAGCGCGAACAACCATAACCGGCCGAGCAGCACGCCATCCGCGCCAAGAGCCAGCAGGCGCACCACGTCCAGCCCGGAACGGACACCCGAATCGGCGAGGATCGGGATGCTCCCCTTCACCGCTTTTGTGATGGCAGGTAGTGCCGCGGCGCTCGACAACACGCCATCCAATTGCCGCCCGCCATGGTTGGACACGACGATCCCGTCCGCGCCGATGTCCACAGCGGCCCGGGCATCATCGGGGTCAAGGATACCCTTGATGATGAGCGGCCCATCCCATGCCGCGCGGATCCATTCCAGATCGCGCCATGCGATCGACGGATCGAAGTTCGCGCCGAGCCAGCCCATGTAATCGTTCATGCCGCTCGACCTGCCCAGCACCGGCGTCAGATTGCCGAGCTGATGCGGGCGGCCGCATATCCCCACATCCCAGGCCCAGCGCGGCCTGCCCATCGCCTGTAGCACCCGGCGCAGCGGCGCGTTCGGCCCCGACATCCCCGAATGCGCGTCGCGATAACGCGCGCCGGGAACCGGCATGTCGACCGTGAAGACCAAAGCTTCCGCGCGCTGCGCCTTTGCCGTCGCGATGAGGTCCCGCATGAAGGCGCGATCGCGGATGACGTAGAGCTGGAACCATAACGGCCCGTCCGTCGCAGCACGAATTTCGGTCAGCGAGCACAACCCGACGGTGGACAATGTGAACGGCAGACCGGCTCCCTTCGCCGCGCGCGCGGCCTGAACCTCACCGCGTCGCCGATACATGCCCGCGATCCCCACCGGGCCGAGCGCGACCGGCAGCGGCATCCGCCGGCCGAACAGCGTCGTCGTCAGGTCGATATCGGCAACGTCGCGCAGCACGCGCTGGCGCAACGCTATCGCCGCCAGATCAGCCACATTGCGCTTCAGCGTCGCTTCCGCATTGGCGCCGCCATCCGCATAATCGAAAAGGAAACGGGGCAGGCGCGCTTTGGCGGCCTCGCGGAAATCAGATGGGGACGAGATAATCACGGCTGACCGGCCTCAGGCTATTGCGCCACCCGTCAACGATCACACGAAATGTGCCGACGGCATAATGGGATTCACCGGAACACATAAAAAAACCTGCGAAACCAGCGTCGGGCGCGCGCTCAAGCCGCTCACGATCCATTTCAACCCGATCTGAGTGGGCCGTGCCTGGATTGGCGCTGGCAGCAGGAACAATCCGGCGATCCGCAGATGGGCGCTGGACTAGCAGGCCGTTGAAGAAGTCACTCAAGTTCGGCGACGAAGCCGGAATCATCGCTATTGTGGATGAAGAGGTGTCCGACCAGGCGGCCAGCGGCGCCGAGGGCAGCCCATCCGCGTCCACAGGCTTGCTGCTCGGGGAAGGTCATGTATGCGAGCACGTCTTGCTCGGCAGCGTCCATGCAGGCGCCAAGCTTCGGCCATCGGGCGCGGAGCTGGTCGGCGACGTGACGCCAGGTCTGGGTAGCGGCGGCATGATCGGGCTGGAGGAAGACCTGCCGGATCGCGGCGGCAACGACGGTGTTCTGGCCCTTCGGCACGTGCGCCAGCGCGTTGCGCATGAAGTGGACACGGCAGCGCTGCCAGGTGGCGCCGACGACGCGTGTGATGGCGGCCTTCAGACCCTCGTGGGCGTCGGAGATCACCAGCTTCACGCCTTTGAGGCCCCGCCGGACGAGGTCGCGCAGGAAAGTCGACCAGAAGGGTTCGGCCTCGCTCGGGCCGATGGTGCAAGCCGATGATCTCGCGCTTGCCCTCGGTGTTGACGGCAACGGCGATTATGGCGGCGACGCTGACGATGCGACCATCCTCGCGAACCTTGAGGTAGGTGGCGTCAAGCCAGAGATAGGGCCATTCGCCGACAAGCGGGCGCTTGAGGAAGGCGTTCACCCGTTCGTCGATGTCCTTGCACAGCTTCGACACGCTCGACTTGGAGATGCCAGACATTCCCATCGCCTGGACCAATTCGTCGACGCGGCGGGTGCTGACGCCGGCGATCCATGCTTCCTGGATCACCGAGACCAGCGCCTTCTCGGCGGTCTTGCGCGGCTCGAGGAAGCCGGGGAAGTAGGCTCCGGTCCGCAGCTTCGGGATCTTCAGGTTGAGCGTCCCGAGCCGGGTATCGAGCGTGCGGTCGCGATAGCCGTTGCGCCAGGTGCTACGCTCGCCGGATCGTTCGTGCCGGCCGGCACCGATCAGGCCATCGGCGTCGGCCTCCATGATGATCTGCAACACGCTCTCGGCCACGGTGCGCAGAAAGTCGCCGTCTCCGCTCTTCGACATCAGCTCGGCAAGGGGTATTCTGTCGTCGGTCATCGAGGATCAACTCCTCGGTTGGGGGTGAAGTCAGACAACTCCACCTTACCGATGAGCCCGGTAACCACCACGACGCCGTTGCCGGGATGGGGCATCGGCCACACCACGGCAACACCGTCATCTACACCGGGAAATTACACCACGACCGCGGACGCTAGCAATAGGATATGATAGAGTCAGAAAAATTGGATCAGCCTTTATACGAGCCGATAAAGCCCCTTCGGGCAATCGACGGCAACCAAATCGAAGAAAATCCTACGCCGAATTCGATGTCTCAATCGTCGTAAGTTCCTGTTCGCCAGCGGTGATGCTCTCAAGTCGACCCGATGGCGGAGTCCCGCGAGGGAACGCAGGGACGGACGATCTGCGAAGGTTATCAGATGGGCTCCCGAGCCGTATCGAGTCAATGCAACGTCCGGCCTTGTGAGACCCGATACAGCACCATCGGCCATGAGGCCGGCGAGTGCGGACAGATCCTTGAGACACTCAAGGGACAACCGCCGAGCGGATGCAAATTACAGATCCTGACCCTAACCATGATCCGCGCCGCATGATATTCGTCAATAGTACCACCGTCATACTGCGGTCACGTTATGCAACAAAGCCTCACCCTACCGGCGCCAGCGGTTCGGATATGCCGATACCCAAGTCCACGGCCAGATGCGGGGGCACAGGCAATTTCATCGTCAGCAGGATTTGCGCGAAAGTCTTGCCCAACGCATCGTTGCGCAATGAGGCCGCGCCACCACCTGACGCTAAGCCCATCGGTGGCAGGAATGACCCGCCTCTCCTCGCCGCGATGCCGAGTTATGACGATGTTGGTCACTGATTATACTCCCCTATATTGGACGAGCCGGGGGCAACTTTATGAAAAGAACCTCTCCGATATATATGTGGCCGAAGCATCAGCTTTCTGTATTCGGCGCCGGCGCCCTCACGGCATAAGTGGACTGAGGTTCATCCAGATTGATGACGACGGCCTTCGTTAAGGTGTAATGGCTGAGCGTTTCCAGACAGCCTTCGCGGCCGAAGCCGCTCTGTTTATAGCCACCGAGCGGCATGCCGGGCTTGAAGTTATAATAGCGGTTGACCCAGATCATCCCGGTTTCGAGCCCACGCGCGATCCGGTGGGCCCGTGTCAGATCGTTCGTCCAGATGCCGCCCGCCAACCCATATTCGGTATCATTGGCCTGTTTCAGCATCTCCGCCTCGTCCTTCCAGCGGATTACCGAAGTTACCGGGCCGAATATTTCTTCCTGAGCGATCCGCATATCGTTGCGCACTTCGGTGAAGATGGTCGGCTCGATGAACAGTCCGTTTTCCAGATTGTCGATAGAGGCGGCCTTGCCGCCTTGGAAGATGGTCGCGCCCTCATCCTTCGCCAGTTCGAGATAACCGCTGACCTTGTCGAACTGCATCTTCGACGCCATCGCGCCCAGTTGCGTCTCGGGATCGAGCGGATCGCCCTGCTTGATCGCCTGCAGTTGACGCTGGAACGCTTCCAGGAACTGGTCTTCCGCCTTCTCATGCACGAACACGCGCGTACCGGCTGAGCAGACCTCGCCCTTGTTGAAAATATTGGTGATCACCGCCGATTGCGCCGCAGCCTCGATATTGGCGTCCTCGCACACGATGTTCGCTGATTTACCGCCCAGTTCCATCGTTTGCGGAATGACGTTCTTCGCCGCGTAGCCGATGATCTTCTGGGCTGTGGGGCGAGATCCGGTGAAGGTGACCTTGCGCACCTTGGGATGGGACACCAGCGCCTCGCCGACCGCATGCCCATAGCCGGTCACCACATTGATGACTCCGGGCGGGACGATGTCGGCGATATCCTCGATAAACTGCATGACGGAAAGACAAGCCACCTCGGCGGGCTTGAGCACGACCGTGCAGCCCGCCGCCAGAGCGGAAGCAATCTTAAATGCCGCCATCAGCAACGGCACATTCCAGGGAATGATCTGCGCCACCACGCCTATCGGCTCGCGATGCACCAGCATCGTCGCATCGGCGAAATCCGCCGTCTGGCCATGGGGAAAGAACGCCGCGCCGGCAAAGAATTCAAAATGCCCCATCGCGCCGACGATGTCGTGCGTGAAGGCGTCTGTGATTGGTTTGCCGTTGTTGAGCGATTCCAGCATTGCATATTCGAAATGACGCTCACGAATACGCTGAGCGATCGCGCGCAAGATATTCTGGCGCTGAGCCGGCGCGGACATGGCCCATTTTGGAAATGCCGACGCGGCCGCCTCGACCGCCCTATTGACGTCCTTCGCGTTGCCCGACTGGATATAGCCTAAAATCCGACGCGTCGCGGGATTTTCCAGCGCAATGGTTTCGCCACCATCCCCCTCGATCCACTGGCCGCCGACAAATTGACCGAACGTCTTGGGTTTCCCCAGTTCTTCCGCCTTTTTTCTCGTAAGATCGAGAGTCAGTTGCATCGCTCTTCTCCTAATCCTGTCTCTTCATGGCGGAAGGCACGGCAAAGTTATGTTCCGTACAGAAGTAACAATCAAATTGATGAATAGGCCATTCCATATCACCTGTAGAAATAATAATACTTTATTATTCAGAGAGCGATGATCGGATTATTTCTCTGCAAGTCGAAAGATCCGGAGGATAATAAGCAAAGCTGTTCAGAAAATGGGCATGCACACCTTGGACAAGGGCCTCAATATCTTCCACAATATAGCCAAGCTCGGCCAAGGTAACGGGCAGGCCAAGATCGCGCATGAGTTGCGCGAAGCCAAGGCCGGGCGCTTCGGATGGCTGCAAACCCATCGCCTCCCCCAGCGCCGCTTTTTGTGCAGGCAGCCGGGACAGCACCCGATCCAGTGTCATCACAATGCCGATTCCGCTCAATATGCCATGCGGGAAGCCCTGATCACTGCATGTCAGCGCGATGGCATGGGCGGGGCCGGTGCCCATGCTCATGGCCACGCCCCCCGAATAAGCTGTCACGAGCATTTCGGAACGTGCCGCGATGTCGCTTCCATGGGAGACGGCCCGCCTGATCGATTTCATCCCGCGCCTTACGCCGTCAAGCGCAATCAGCTTCGCCAAGGGGACGTCTTCCTTGGACAAATAGCCTTCAATACAATGAGAGAGAGCATCTATCCCAGTGGCGGCTGTCCCTTTAGGGGGCAGCGTAACCGTCATCTCCGCATCCAGTATCGCGACCTGCGGAATAATATGGTGCGATACAATAGCAACGCCCGCACTCTCGCTATCGGGGTGAACCCCTGCAAAAATGTCGGCCTCGCTACCGGTTCCCGCCGTGGTCGGAATGGCAATGATGGGAACGGCGCTTGGAATTTGCTTCTCCGGATTGAGTGCATAATCGGCCGTGCTTCCGCCACAGCGTGCAACCACCGCAATGCATTTGGCCGTATCGAGCACCGACCCCGCCGCCCAATGCGAGGATGCCGTCACAGCGTTCCTGCCGGCAAAGGGCAGCGCCATTGTCCGCATCCGCAAAGACATTGTTCTCGGTCACGCCGTCGAACAGCACGAACTCCATATTGCTGCCGAGTGCAGAAACGAGCTTTTTGGCAAGGCCAGCGGCGATGACGCCCCGATCGGTGACAAACAACGGACGCGCTATGCCAATTCGGCGTAATTCGCGGGCCAATTCGCTGATCGTGCCCGGTCCGAACAAAGTGCGCGGCAATTCAAGTATGGCCGTCATATCATCCTCGTCAAAGCGGATTGGCGCGGATGACGAGCTTCGCGAGGCCGCGCAGATTGTTCTGCAACTCGCGACGTTCCTCTATGATCTCAAAACTTTTTAGCCGCTTCAGCAAGACTTTAAAAACCGTCGTGATCTCAAGCTTTCCGAGATGTCGCCCGGCGCACATATGAATGCCATAGCCGAAGGCGACATGGTCGCGCGAATCTCGCATGATGTCATAACTGTCGGGATCAGGATAATGACGCTCGTCGCGATTGGCGGCCGCGGACAGCATGATGGCGCGATCGCCCTCCTTCATCTCCACTCCCTCGAGATCGAAATCTCGCGTCAATGTCCGGGTAAACAAGCGGATCGGCGACTCCATGCGCAGCGCCTCGTCAATCGCGAAGGGCAACCGCTCCGGGTTTTGCCGCAATGTCTCCCACTGGTCCGGATTTCTTCCTAGCATGTAGAAGGTGCTGCTGAATCCGTTTATCGTCGTGTCCAGCGCCGGTGCCGTGTAATCCAGCAGCATATATCGGGCTTCCTGATACGAGAGTTCGCCCGCGTCGGCTGCGTTGAACAATGCCGCGCCCCAACCTTCCGGATCGAGTTCGGATCGCTTGATATTGGAAAGATAGGTGAACGCCTCCTTGGCGACCTCAAGACCGGCAATTGTGCGCGGATAACCGTCCGGACCTTGTCCATCGAACAGGCCAGCCCCCCACCGAAGCATGTGTTTCTTGCCCTCTTCGCCCAATCCCAACAGTTCCGTGACAACGCTCAAGGGAAGAAATTGCGCGAGATCGGCGACCGCATCGAATTCACCCTTGCCCAGCAACTCCTCGACGCGCTGTTCAGCCAAAGCCGTGAGGCGATCCTGAAGTTTCTTCAGCGTTTGGGGCTGCAGTGGCTTAACAAAGGTTCTACGCAGACGCTGATGCTCTGGTTCGCCCGACAGCAACAGAATGCCATCAACAGCCTGGTTCATCACGGCATTCATCGCGGTACCGTTTTTTGAGGTGAATACCTCCCAATTGAGTAACGCCTCGCGAATGCTGCTATAGCGCGGCACGACCCACACACCATGCTTGGTTAGCCATACTGCGGGACCGAGATCCCGCAACTGCCTGTAATACGGATAAGGATTGGTGAGCACTTCGTCCGACCAGATATCCATATCGGAGGTCGGGGTCCGTGATTCCACCAATACATCTGTTTCGGCCATGCTTTCTCTCCTATCAATATATCTGCCCTGCCCGGCATCTGTTTGGGTCATGCCTTACCCTCCACCAATATATTCGGTCTTGGCCGTCATGAGACGAGGCGCAGCACGCACCGTATCGGCGACGCCCCCCACACATCTGCACGAAATAGATGATTTCGGCCATCGCGCTCTCCGGAATCCGCGCCGATATCTAGGATATAAGGCCGTTTTGTCGTGCTTTCGTAATCGGCGGGGAAGACAACCCCTCCTTTAAAGGGGCCTTCCCGCGGACTATCGGAACTGATCCAGCTCAAACCAGCACTCATATGTCTTGACTATCCGCGCTCAGCTGTCGCTTGACCAATAGATATTTGAGCCGATTTTTATTCATGAAGGAAATACGCCAGGCCTCTTAATCAGCGGGTCCTAGCACTACTTTGGCAGAAGTGTGATTTTGGGATTCCCTTGAGGCTGATTGCGCGATTCATGGGGAGCCAGCTTTGGTGGAGGCTGGCGATGGAAGGGAACTGCCAAGCGGACCTGGAAGAGTGGCTCGCGCCATCACCATGCCGAGCCGGTCCATCCCGCGCACGACCTCCCGCCCAAACGCGGTCAACCTGCTCCTCGGCGGGGCCATCTGGTTGTCGCCCAGTTCGTTGGGGTGATAATGCACCAAGGTGATCGCGCGCACCCCGTCCGCGAACGCCGTGTCCAGATAGGATGCGTCGCCCGCGAGGAAATCGCCGCCCTCGACCGTGAGCAGCGCCGCGATCTTCCCCTGGCGATGCAGCCGCACGGATATCCGCCGGCGTCAGCGCGATGCTCGCGCCGGCCTCGCCTATCCGCTTGCGGAGGTTGCGGATCTGGCGTTCATAGCTCGCCCGCGCCTCGCCGGGTCGGAACTCGCGCAACCATCCCATGGCGCCGTTGCGGGTGCCGATTATCTCCACGTCCGCAACGGCCGCGAAACTTCTGCCCGCCATGCGGCCAGCACGCATGTCGCGGACCGCCTGTTCCCCCATCGGTCCGGCAGCGGCGATGGCGCGCACGTCTGCGGAGAGATCGATCGCATCGCGGGGAAGATATCGCATGGATGCCGGCCTCGTCATACGATAGCGTCCCAGCCGAGACATGGTCGTCGGCAGCACCGATCGTCGCGCGATGGCAATTGCCGTCACCAATATACCAGCGCACCAGCCACTCGCCGCCCTCGGCGAGCTTGCGGTAGCCAAGATGAATCCCCCGCATCGATCTGGCGCCAATACACGCCTCGCTTTAGCTGTTGTCTTGTGCTGCGCGTTGCGAGCTTGGCTTCTTTGAGACCGCCAGACATCGAAATATCGTACAGAATGATTACAGAACAGCCCTTGAAGCCGACTGATAGCCACTGCGACGGATTTTTGCACGTTCTTGATTCTATTGGACACTATGAGACTTACTGAGACGGATTTATTCCGTTTTACTTATACTCTCGCAGCGAAAACACGGGTTCGAGTCCTTGCGATTCCCAGATGCCGAATAGGATCAGATTCTTCAGCGCAGCCTCAAGACCGCCGCCTTCATGTGACGTGTATCCACGGCTGCATACCGTTGAACCATGCGAAGCGACTTCCAGCCTCCAAGACGCATGATTGTAACGAGGTCGATTCCGGCCATCACGCAATGGCTCGCCCAGTGATGGCGCCAGTCGTGAACTGTGAAATCGTCGACACCGGCGCGCTTGCAGGCAGTCTTGTGTGCGCTGGTTATCGGGTTACCTCCCTGAACCTCCAGGTCACGGGTATCGGTGTAGGGCTTCGCGAACCGATTCAGGAACACGTGGCCGGATCGAGGACCGCCACGAGCCAGCCAAAGCGAGCGGAGCACCGAGCGAACCCGAGGGTGCATCTCAACCGTCCGCGGATTTCCGGTCTTGGTGCGTGGAAAGAACAACGTGCCCCGCTCCATATCCGCGCCGCCTGCACCCCACACCAGTTGCAACGCTTCCTGCGTGCGCGGCCCCTGGAACGCGAACATCGTTGCTATCGGCTTGACGTGCTTCACATAGCTTTCGATCAGACGGTCGCGATCCTCATAACTGAGGAACCGGATACGCTGGTTGTCGAACGGAATTGCCTTGAGCTTGAACGGCGGCAACTCGTGCTTGTCGTGATAGACGTTGACGCACGCCTGAAGCAGCGAGCGATAGCGGTCCTGCCCGGCAGGAGCGTGTCCCAGTAGATAATCGTCCCTGAACTCGTGCCATGCGGCTCTCGCATCGGTGAGATTGTTCGTGCCGATATGGGTGCGCATGACTTCGACCCTTACCACGTCGGTCGAGTGTGGTTTCGGTGCCTTGTTGAGATAGGCGTCGAAGGCGTCGTTCATGGTCGCCCGGGACGCGGTTGCCCGCGGCCCGAACATGAGTTGCTCGCGTAGCTCAAGCTCCTTCTGGGCCATGAGATGCGCCGCCGCATCCTTGTCTGGCGTTCCGGAGCTGTACTCGGCGACTTCGACCGAGCGATCGCCGAGCGTGATGGATCCCCTGATATAGAAATTCTGCGCCTTCCCGCGCTTGCGCATGCTGAGCATTTCGATGTCTTCCAACCGCGGCGGCATGCACATCCGGGACCGAATCGCTCCCATGGTGGCCCTGCCCCGCCATTCCGGTTGCGGTGAGCCGACCATTCCCGATTGCCGGGAGCGGCCGAGTGCCCACCGCGAGGGTGGGGCCGGGAAGTCGCGTAACGACGATCCCGATCCCGCTGCGGGGTTATCTCGCGGCTCTGCGAATCGACGGGCGCGGTTGGTGGAAGGTTCGTCCCGTGCCCAGCCCGTGCCCAAAATATGCCCAACGGAATGGGCAAAAACGGGTCAAAACAGGTCAAATTTGGCCGGAACTGGCCGAGCCGATGACCTGATTCACCTACGAAAAAGCCCTCGAAAACCTAAAGTTTTCAAGGGCTTTTAATGGTGGGCGTGGCAAGGATTGAACTTGCGACCCCTGCGATGTCAACACAGTGCTCTACCACTGAGCTACACGCCCACGGGAGTGGCGCCTTTAGCGGGGAGGTCTGACCCGCGCAAGCATCCGTTTCACATTTAGTTGAGGCCGCTCACATTGCCCGCCTCGAACATGCGATCGACCTCCAGCACCAGGTCGCGCAGGTGGAAAGGCTTCGACAGGACGCGCGCCTGCGGCATGGCCTTGCCGGCCTTCAGCGTGACGGCGGCGAAGCCGGTGATGAACATCACGCGCATGTCCGGCGCGATGTCCGCCGCCTTCTGCGCCAGCTCGATCCCGTCCATCTCGGGCATCACGATATCGGTGAGCAGCAGGTCGAATCGCTCCGTCTCGATCAGCGGCAGCGCCGCCGTGCCGCGATCGACCGCCGTCACCGCATAGCCCGAACGCTCCAGCGCCCGCGTGAGATATTCGCGCATCACCTGATCGTCTTCGGCCAGCAGAATTCTGATCATTTGGGGTTGTCGGTCCTTGCCTCTGGCCATGCCTCGCGCGGCACGCGCATTATGCGCCAACCCATTAAGATTTTCCATCCGCGCGAGGGCCGGTTGCGACGGGTTGCAACCTCCCATAGGTTCGCGTGCCGATGACGCGATCGTTCGACATCCTCGGCCCGGCGATTCCGGAGAGCCCCGTAGTACTGTCCGTCCCCCATGCGGGGCGCGAGTACCCACTGGCGCTGCGCGCCAACCTGCGGGTGCCGGCGGAGCTACTCGCCTCGCTGGAGGATCGCCATGTCGACACGATCGCGCTGGCCGCGCGCGGATGCGAGACGCTGATCGTCCAGCGGCTGGGCCGCGCGTGGATCGACCTCAACCGCGCCGAGCATGAGCGCGACCCCGCCGTGGACGACGACGCCGCCGACAGGCCGCCAACCGCCAAGGTGCGCGGCGGGTTGGGCATCGTCCCGCGCCGGACGGGCCGCACCGGCGAATTGTGGCGGCGGCGCTTTTCCGGCGCGGAGATCGTCGCCCGGATCGCGGCCGATCATCGCCCGTATCACGCCGCGCTCGCCGACTTGCTGGAACGGACCCGCGCGCGATTCGGCTGCGCGGTGCTGCTCGACCTGCATTCGATGCCGCCGATCACCGGAAGCGAGGCGCGGATCGTAACCGGCGATCGCTTCGGCCGGTCATGCGCGACGCGGTTCGTGCGGCGCGCGGAGGTGGAGGCGGCAGCCGCCGGTCTGCGCCATATCCGCAACACGCCTTACGCCGGGGGGCATATCCTGGAGCGGCACGGCAATCCCGCCGCGCAGGTCCATGCGGTCCAACTGGAACTGGACCGGTCGCTTTATCTCGATTCCATGCTGGACCGGCCCGGCGCGGGTTTCGACGCGACGGTGGCGCTGGTCCGCGCGACGATCGACGCGCTGGCCGACGAAGCGTTCGCCCTGCCCTCCGCGCTCGCCGCCGAATGAGCACATAAAAAAACCACCTCGTGCAAGCGCACGAGGTGGCCAAGGTTCAGGGAGGAGACACGCCAGAGGCGTGCCGTACGACATCGCGAAAGGGGGGACACGCCGCCGTACTTCAATAACATAGAACAGATACGGATGGTTTCAAGTGGGTCAGTAACGGCCCGTCGATTTTATCGCGCCGATCCCGGCAGCATCCGCGCGACGAGATTGTCGCGCAGCAGGAACTGGTGGCGCAACGCGCCGGCGATATGGATCAGGACCAGCGCGAGCATCAGCCAGCCGAGCAGCCCATGCGCCCCGCCGCCGAAATGCGCGGTTTCGCGCGAGACGGAGAGGAACGGGATGTCGAACACCCCGAACCAGTCCAGCGGCTTCTTGCGATCGGGCGAGGAGACCATCGCCCAGCCGGAGAGCGGCAGCAGGATCAGCACGACGTAGAACAGGCCGTGGACGGTGTGCGCCACGCCGCGCTCCCATCCCCGCACCTCCGCCGGGAGCGGCGGGGCGCGATGCCCCAGCCGCCAGCCGAGTCGCGCCAGCGTCAGCACCAGCACGGTGATGCCGATCGACTTGTGCGCCGGCATCCACGCGCGGAGCGCCGGCACCGCGTCATGCCCGAGACCGACGATCAGGTTGACGATGACGAGCAACGCGATGGTCCAGTGCAACGCAACCGCGACGGCGGAATAGCGAACGCCGGTCATTGGCCTGGTCATCGCGTCGTCTTCTCCCGTTACACCATCGGGTTCGGCTGCGGCAGGTAGCCCAGACGAACCTGACGCGCGAAGATATCGCGCATCAGCGCCAGCGAAAAGAGATGGGCGTAGATCAACGGCAACATGCCCGACTTGGACATCTTGCGAAGCTGGTCGCCGCGCAAGTCCATCAGCTTCTCCTCGTTGACCATCTGGAAGCCGCGATAGACGAACGGCTGCTCATAGCCTTCGTGCTGGATCGAGACCTCGCCCTCCATCAGCAGCTCCAGCTCGCGCAGCTCCTGGATGAAGGCGGCGGTGCGGGCGCCGGCCTGCTCGAACGATTCGTTGAACGACAGGATGTTGCGGGTCAGCTCGGTTGGCTCCGCGCCGTCGAACAGCGCATCGCCCTCATCGAACGCGCCGAGCGTGTCGGCGGTCGGATCGAAGCACAGCGACAGCTCCTGCGCATCGGGGCGCAGTCGGGCGAGCATGAACGGATAGCGGCGGACATAGGCCGGGACGTAGAAATTCTCCTCCGTCAGCTTGCCGTCCGCATCGACGAACACGTTGAGGCCCTCGTTCAGCGCCATCAGCGCGATCGGCACCGCATCATCGCCCGCGCTGAACACGATCGGCATGAAGCGCTGGACCAGCGGAAACTCCTCGACCGTCACCGGGATCGCATGCTGGTTGCGGAGGAACGGCGCGGCATTGGCGGGCCGGAGGCGGTAATTGGCGTGCAACTCGCTCGAAAGCGGCTCCAGGCCGTTATAGAAAAGCGGAAGCTGCTGCGGCGCGCTGGCCATCATTCTCTCCAGTCTCGAAATACATTCGCGGCCGTTGCGGCCAGGATCGGGCGGCCCTATTCGCCCGCGCCGCCGGGCGCAAGCGCCACGAGCTTGCCGGGGTTCATGATGCCATGCGGATCGAGCGCCGCCTTGATCGCGCGCAGCGCCGTCATCCGCGCGGGCGCGGACAACCGCTCCAGCTCGCCGAGCTTCATCTGGCCGATGCCGTGCTCGGCGGAGATCGAGCCGCCCGCCGCGACCACCAGATCGTCAACGAAGCTCGTCACCACCGGCGCTTCCTCCGCGAACCAGCGTCGCGCATCGACCCCGGCCGGCGCGCGGACATGGAAGTGGACGTTGCCGTCGCCGAGATGGCCGAAGCCGGAGGCGCTGCTGCCCGGAAACCGTGCCTCGCACGCCGCCGCCGCCTCGACCATGAAGCGCGGCATCGCCTCGACCGGGACCGAGATGTCATGCTGCGCGGCGGGGCCGGTGGCGCGCTCCGCCTCGGAGATCGATTCGCGGATGCGCCAGAAGGCTTCCGCCTGCGCCTCGCTCGCCGCGATCGTGGCGTCCGCGACCAGCCCGTCGGCGAGCGCGGCGGCCAGCACGCGCTCGATCACGGCGGCGGGCAGCTCGCGCGCGGTGTCGGCGGCGGTCAGCTCGATCAGCGCGTGCCACGGATGCTCGCCCGCCAGCGGCGCGCGGGTGCCGGGAATATGGCGCAGCACCGCGCCGAGCGATTCCGCCGGAAGCAGCTCGAAGCTCTCCACATCCTCGCTCGCCGCCTGGAAGCGCCGCAGCAACGCCAGCGCCGCCGCCGGATCGGCCAACCCGACCCACGCCACCGCGCGCGCCGCGACCGCCGGCACCAGCCGCAGCGTGGCGGCGGTGACGACGCCCAGCGTCCCCTCCCCGCCGATCAGCAATTGCGTGAGGTCATAGCCGCGATTGTCCTTCTTCAACGCCGCCAGCCCGTCGTGGACCTGCCCGTCGGGCAGCACCGCCTCGATCCCCGCGACCAGCCCGCGCATCGTGCCGAAGCGCAGCACCTGGGTGCCGCCGGCGTTGGTGGAGACGAGGCCGCCGACCGTCGCCGATCCCTTCGCCCCCAGCGACAGCGGGAAGCGCCGCCCGACGCCGAGCGCGGCGGCATGGAGATCGGACAGGATCACCCCGGCCTCCGCCACCGCCAGCCCCGCATCGGCATCCAGCCGCCGGATCGCGTTCATCCGCCGCGTCGAGAGGATCGCCGCGCTGCCGTCCGCCGGCGGCGTCGCGCCGCCGACCATCGAGGTGTTCCCGCCCTGCGGCACCAGCGGCACGCGAAGCGCGGCCGCCGCGGCAACGATGGCGGACACTTCGGCGGTCGAGCCGGGCAGGAAAAGCAGCGGCGCATGGCCGTGCCAGCGGCCGCGCCAGTCGGTCTCCAGCGGCGCGATCGCGTCGCGGTCGGTGACGATCGCGCGCGGCGGGAGCGTGCCGGCAAGCGCATCGAGCAGGCGTATCTGGGCGGGTGTCATGCACCGTTCATCGCACGCAATTCATGCGGCGTTCAAATCCCTTCGCCCACGGCTTGTCCCGTTTGCCATGCCGAAACGCGCCCTGCCCCTGCTGACGCTCGCCGTTTTGGCTCCGATCCTGGTGTCGGCGCGCGACACGGGCATGGACGATCTGGCCGGCACGCAATGGGCGCAGGTCATCATCCGTGAGCGGATGGTGATCCGCATCCCGCGCGTCGATTCGCGCGCGGACCCGCCGCGCCCGCTCTATCGCCCCGCGCCGTCACCGCCGTCCGCGTGGCGCGAGCAGAAAGCGCCGAAATGTGTGCCGATGGAGACGATCGTCGCGGCCACGATGGCCGATGGCGACGTCGATCTGGAAACGGTCGACGGCCGCAGGCTGCGCGCCAAGCTCGACGACGCCTGCCCGACGCTGAAATTCTACACCGGCTTCTATCTGCGGCGGACGGGCGACGGCATGATCTGCGCCGGGCGCGACGCGCTGCGCTCGCGTTCCGGCGCGCGGTGCGAGATCGCGCGGTTCCGCATGCTGGTTCCACGGCGCTGAGACGGCGCCCGCTCCACAAAAACTTGACTTTTCCGCTCCAATCGCGTTCCGGCGGCTAAGGGCGACGGGGGTGCGCCCACCGCTCTTTCTCGGAACCGCCATGAGCTTTGCCGATCTCGGCCTGTCAGACGAACTGCTTCGCGCCGTAACCGACACGGGTTACACCGAACCGACGCCTATCCAGGCGTCCGCCATCCCTTCCGTGCTGATGATGCGCGACATCATCGGCATCGCGCAGACGGGGACGGGCAAGACCGCCTCGTTCGTGCTGCCGATGATCGACATCCTCGCCCACGGCCGCAGCCGCGCGCGGATGCCGCGCAGCCTGATCCTGGAGCCCACGCGCGAGCTGGCGGCGCAGGTCGCCGAGAATTTCGAGAAGTACGGCAAATACCACAAGCTCTCGATGGCGCTGCTGATCGGCGGGGTGCAGATGGGCGATCAGGTGAAGGCGCTGGAAAAGGGCGTCGACGTGCTGATCGCCACGCCCGGCCGCCTCATGGACCTGTTCGAGCGCGGCAAGATCCTGCTCACCGGCTGCAACCTGCTCGTCATCGACGAGGCGGACCGGATGCTCGACATGGGCTTCATCCCGGATATCGAGACGATCTGCACCAAGCTGCCCACCAGCCGGCAGACGCTGCTGTTCTCCGCAACGATGCCGCCGCCGATCAAGAAGCTGGCGGACCGCTTCCTCAGCAATCCGAAGACGATCGAGGTCGCGCGGCCCGCCACCACCAACATCAACATCGCGCAATGGCTGGTGCCGGTGAAGGGATCGGCGTTCGACAAGCGCGACACGCTGCGCCGCCTGCTGAAAACCGAGGAGGTGCGCACCGCGATCATCTTCTGCAACCGAAAGACGACCGTCCGCGAGCTGAACAAGAGCCTGAAGAAGCACGGTTTCGCCTCGGGCGAAATCCACGGCGACATGGAGCAGCCGGCGCGGATCGCCGAGCTGGAGCGGTTCAAGCAGGGCGACATCAACATCCTCGTCGCCTCCGACGTCGCCGCGCGCGGGCTGGACATCAAGGGCGTCAGCCACGTCTTCAACTTCGACGCGCCGTGGCACCCGGACGATTACGTCCACCGCATCGGCCGCACCGGCCGCGCCGGGGCTACCGGCATCGCCTATACGTTCGTCAGCGCCGACGACGCCGAGAATATCGAGAATATCGAGAAACTCACCGGCCAGAAGATCGCGCGCGTCGAGGCGCCGGCCGCCGAGCCGGAAGAGGATCGCCCGGCGCGCGAGGAGCGGCCGCGCCGCCGGGGCCGCGCCGAACGGCCCGCCGAACAGCAGGCCGAACAGGAAGCGCCCGCCCGCGCCAGCCGCCGGCCGGAGCCGCGCCGCCGCCGCGAGGAACCGCGCGACGATACGCCCGACGACGGCTGGAACGGCCCCGTCCCCGGCTTCCTGAGCGTCTCGATCGACGGGTGACCGCGCCGCCGGCCGATCCGCCGGAATCGCCCTGCGTGCTGGTTTGCGTGATGAACGAGGCGACCGGGCTGTGCCACGGCTGCCACCGGACGATCGACGAGATCGCGGGCTGGTCGGCGATGAGCGACGCGGAGAAGCGTGCCGTGCTCGCGCGGGTGAAGGAGCGGGAAGCGGCATCCCAGCGGCCGGAACCGGGCGCTACGCCACTAGCATCCGGCCGCGCCTGCCCCTAAGTCCTCGCCGATGCTTACTTCCGACCAGGCGCGGGATCGCGCGCAGGATATCGTGGCGCGGGCGATCCGCGCGGGCGCCGACGCGGCCGACGCGGTGTTCGCCGCCGATGCGTCGAGCGAAGTCTCCGTTCGCCTCGGCAAGCTGGAGGATGTCGGCCGCTCCGAGAGCGAGGACCTCGGCCTGCGCGTGTTCGTCGGCCATCGTTCGGCGAGCGTCTCCACCTCCGATCTGTCGCCACGGGCGATGGACGCGCTGGTCGAGCGCGCGGTGGCGATGGCGCGCGAGGCGCCGGAGGATCGCTGGGCCGGCCTCGCGCCCGAAAGCCGCCTGCTGCGCGGCACGCCCCCCGCGCTCGATCTGGAGGACAAAGGCGATATCTCGCCCGCCGAATTGCGCGAGATCGCGGCGGCGGCGGAGGATGCCGCGCGCGCCGTGCCCGGCGTCACCAACAGCGAGGGCGGCGGGGCGAGCGCCTCGCGCAGCGTGATCGCGCTCGCCACCAGCCACGGCTTCGCGGGCGGCTATGCCACCACCGGCTTCGGCGCATCGGCCAGCGTGATCGCGGGCGAAGGCAGCGGGATGCAGCGCGACTACGCTTTCCATTCCGCGCGCCATCTCCACCGGCTCGATCCGCCCGAGACGATCGGGCGCGAGGCGGGCGAGCGCGCGGTGGCGCGGCTCGATCCGGGCAAGGTCGAGAGCGGCGCGATGCCGGTCGTGCTCGATCCGCGCGTCGGGATGAGCCTGCTCGGGCATCTGACGGCGGCGATCTCCGGCCAGTCGATCGCGCGCAAGACGAGCTTCCTGCTCGAGGCGCTCGGCACGCTGGTGTTCGCGGAGGGCATCCGCATCTGCGACGACCCGCATCGCCCGCACGGGCTGCGCTCGCGCCCGTTCGACGGCGAAGGGTTGCCGGTCTCGCCGGTCGCGCTGGTCGAGGACGGGATGCTGGAGACGTGGCTGCTCGATTCCGCCTCCGCCCGACAGCTCGGCATGGAGCCGACCGGCCATGCCGCGCGCGGGGTGAGCGGCGCGCCGGGCGTCTCGACCAGCAACCTCTACATGGACGCGGGCCATGTGCCGGTGGACACGCTGATCGCGGACATCGCGCGCGGGGTCTATGTCACCGAGCTGATCGGCCACGGCGTGAACGGCGTCACCGGGGATTACAGCCGGGGCGCGGCCGGCTTCCTGATCGAGGATGGCGCGATCACGCGCCCGGTGGCGGAATTCACCGTCGCGGGGAACCTCAGGGAGATGTTCCGCCAGCTCACCCCCGCCAACGACCTGGAGTTCCGCTACAGTACCAACGTGCCAACGCTGCGCATCGACGGGATGACGGTCGCCGGTGGCTGATATCCGGCTCGCCGATGCGGTGGCGGACATCGCCCGCGAGGCCGGGGCAATGGCGCTCGCCCGCTGGCGCACCGATTTCGCGCGCTGGGAAAAGACGCCGGGCAGCCCGGTGTGCGAGGTCGATCTCGATATCGACGCGATGCTCCGCGCACGGCTGATGGCGCTGCTGCCCGACGCCGGCTGGCTCTCCGAGGAGACCGCCGACAACCCCGACCGGCTGGCGTGCGATCGCGTGTGGGTGGTCGATCCGATCGACGGCACGCGCGATTATATCCGCGGGCGGCCCGGCTGGGCGGTGTCGGTCGCGCTGGCCGAGCGCGGCCGCACGACGCTGGCGGTGCTCGACGCGCCGGCGCGACGGGAGATATGGCGCGCCGGCAGCGGGCTGGGCGCGACGCTGAACGGCGCGGCGGTGCGCGCCGGCGACCGTATGATCTTCCCCGGCGCGCGCGTGCCGACCGACGCCCTGCCCAAGGCGGATCGCGATCTGGTGGCGGTGGAGAAGCCCAATTCGATCGCGCTGCGTATGGCGATGGTGGCGGACGATCGCGCTGATCTCGTCGCCACGCTGCGCTGGGGCAACGAATGGGACATCGCCGCCGCCGCGCTGATCGCCGCCGAGGCGGGCGCGGCGACCAGCGATGCGTTCGGCGCGCCGCTCACCTTCAACAAGCCCGATCCGCGCGCCTTCGGGGTGATCGTCTCGACCCCCGGCATCCACGCGGCGGCGGTGGAACGGCTGCACGACCGCGCGACCGCGATCGTGGCGGAGGAACGGTAGGCCGCGCTATTTCTGGCAGGCCACCACGGTCGCGATCACCGCGAGCGTTTCCTGCGGATCGCGCACGCGCACCGTGTCCAGCCCGAGTTCCTTCGCGGGATAATCGTTGCCGCCGGGGAAGATCGCGTCGCCGACGAACATCATCGCGTCGAGCGCGATGCCGCTTTCGTCACGCAGCCGCTTCAGCCCATAGGCCTTGTCCACGCCCTCGCGCGTGATGTCGATCGAGGTCGCGCCGCCCATGTTGATCGCGAGGCCCGGCAGGCGCTGGCGCAGGTCGGCCTGGATCACGCGGCGCTTGGCGAAATCGGGGTCCCACTTCTCCTTCGCCTCCAGCGGCGCCTGCTGGCCCAGGGCGGAGAAGGTGATCTGGCTGCCGCGATCCTCGATCCGCTCGCCCCATGTCTGCTCCGGCACGAAGCCGGTGGCGGCGAGGCTGGCGTTGAAGGCGGCGATGATCTTCGCCTTCTCCGCATCGGAGAACAATTCGGCATAGACCGCGCCCCATTTCCCGTCGCGGAAGGTGTAGAGCTTGGTCCCGGTGGTCGGCATCAGCCACAGCTTCGCCCGATCGGCGCGCGCCGGCAGCCGCGAGGCGACCTGCTTGTCGAACTGCGGCCAGTCCCCGCCCGAGATCACCGCCACGTCAGCCACGCCGAGCAGGTCGGCCAGCGCCTCGCCCATCTCGGGCAGGATCGCCTGCTTGCTCGCCGCGAGCGTGCCGTCGAGATCGAACGCCACCAGTTGCTTCACATCATCCTCCCGAGAATCAGATTGTCGATCGCGTGCGCCACGCCGTCCGCGTCGTTGCCGGTGGTCACGTCACCCGCCGTGGCCTTCACCGCGTCGGTCGCGTTGCCCATCGCGATCGAGCGGCCGGCGCGCGCGAACATCGCGAGGTCGTTGGCCTGGTCGCCGATCGCCACCGTCCGGGCGAGCGGCACGCCGATCGCATGGGCGAGCGCGGCGATGCCGTCGCCCTTGTTGGCGGCGCGCGCGGTGACGTCGAGATAATAGGTCTGCGACTGGACGATGGTGGCGCGATCGGCGAACGGCTTCACCTTGTCCGCCAGCTTGCCGAGCAGGTCCGCGTCGTCGCTGACGAAGGTGATCTTGTCGGCGCGGTCGATGAGGCCGCCGAAATCGGCGCGCACCACCGGCTCCTGCTCCGAGGCGATCCGCTCGTGCGCGACATGCTCGCCCCGATCGGTCGAGGCGTACCAGCGGTCATCCGCGAACACCCAGCGATCGACCGGCGCATCGCCGACAAGATCGAACACGCCGCGCGCGACCTCGGCCGGGATGGCATGATGCTCGCTCACCGTGCCATCGCGGTGGAAGACCACGCCGCCGTTGAACGCGCCCATCGGCTCGTCCAGCGCCAGCCGCTCCGCCAAGGGCATCATGCCGGACATCGGCCGCGCGCTGATGATCGTGAAACGGATGCCGGCGGCGCGCAGCCGCCCTACCGCCGCGACGGTCGCCTCGGTCAATCGCTTCTGCCTGTCGACCAACGTGCCGTCGACATCGCAGACCACCAGCATCACTGCGGAATCTCGACATGGCCGCCGAAGCCGTAGCGCATCGCGGAGAGCAGTTTGTCGCCGAACATATGGTCGATGCGGCTGCGGTAGCGCGCGAACAGCGCGGTGGTGAGCACCGCGACCGGCGTCGCCTGCTCCATCGCCGCGTCGATCGTCCAGCGGCCCTCGCCGGAATCCGCGACGTTGCCCGAGAAGCTAGACAGGTCGTGGTCCTTCGCCAGCGCCATCGCGGAAAGATCGAGCAGCCACGACGAGATCACCGAGCCGCGCCGCCATACCTCCGCGATATCGGCCATGTTGAAATCGAACTTCTCGTCCTCGGGCAAATGCGGCGCGCCGCGCCCGTAGAGCACGTCGAAGCCCTCGGCATAGGCCTGCATCAGCCCGTATTCGATGCCGTTGTGGACCATCTTGACGAAATGGCCCGCGCCGACGCGACCGGCGTGGATATAGCCCTTTTCGGCGCGCTCGTCCTCCCCGTCGCTCGCCGCGCGGTCCGGGGTGCGCGGCACCATGCCGAGGCCGGGCGCGAGCGTGTCGAAGATCGGATCGAGCAGCGCGACCGCCTCGTCCGGCCCGCCAATCATCATGCAATAGCCGCGCTCCAGCCCCCAAACGCCGCCGGAGGTGCCGACATCGACGTAATGCACGCCCTTCCCGGCCAGCGCCTTGGCGCGGCGGATATCGTCCTTCCAGAAGCTGTTGCCGCCGTCGATGACGATCGTGCCCGGCGCGGCCTGCTCGCCGATCGCCATCACCGTCTGCTCGGTCGGATCGCCGGCGGGAAGCATCACCCACCAGATCGCGGGATCGGCAAGCTTGCCACGCATGTCGTCCAGCGAATCCGCCGCGATCGCGCCCTCGCCGGCCAGTTCCTTCACCGCATCGGCGTTGCGATCCCACACGACGCATTGATGGCCGCCGCGCATCAGCCGTCGCGCGATATTCCCACCCATCCGGCCGAGGCCGACGATGCCGATCTTCATAGATATTCCTTCTTCCCACTCCCGCCCCGGCTCAATCGCCGGGTGCGGGGATTCGTTCCGAAGGTTCAGGCGGCGGCGGGATGCTTGGCGGCGATCGCGCCGAGCAGGTCGTCGAACGAATGGATGAAGGAGTGGACACCCTCCTGCACCAGCAGCGCGGTCACGCCGTCGAGGTCCAGCCCGAGCCGCGCGGCATCGGCCAGCACCTTGCGCGCCCCGTCCACGTCCTGCGTCAGCGTCTCCGCGACATTGCCGTGGTCGCGGAAGGCATCGAGCGTCTTGGGCGGCACGGTGTTCACCGTGTCCGGCCCGATCAGCGTGTCGATGTAGAGCGTGTCGGGATAGGCCGGGTTCTTGGTGCCGGTGGAGGCCCACAACAGCCGCTGCGGCATCGCGCCCTTCTCGGCGAGCTTCTTCCAGCGATCGGAGGCGATGAACGCCTGATACCAGGCATAGGCCATCTTGGCGTTGGCGATGGCGACCTTGCCCTTCAGCGCCTTCGCCGCCTCGCCGCCGGTGCCGGCGTCGATCCTGTCGTCGATCTTGCTGTCGATGCGGCTGACGAAGAAGCTGGCGACGCTGGCGAGCCGGTCGATCGGCTGGCCCCTGGCGACGCGCTGCTCCAGCCCCTCGACATAGGCAAGCGCGACCGCCTTGTACGCCTCGATCGAGAACAGCAAGGTCACGTTGATGTTGATCCCCGCCGCGATCGAGGCGGCGATCGCCGGCACGCCCTCCGGCGTCCCCGGAATCTTTATCATCAGGTTCGGCCGGTCAACCGCCTTCCACAGCCGCGACGCCTCGGCGATCGTGCCGTCGGTGTCCTCGGCCAGCTTGGGCGACACCTCGAGGCTGACATAGCCGTCCTTCGCATCCAGCCGGTCGTAGATCGGGCGCAACGTGTCGGCGGCTTCCTGGATATCCTCCACCGCGAGATGCTCGTAGCGGGCCATCGCGGAAGCCTCCGGGTTCGCCCTGTCGAACGCCGCGAGGCTCTCGTCATAGGCGGTGCCGTGGCCCATCGCCTTCTCGAAGATCGACGGGTTGGAGGTGACGCCGGTGACGCCGTCCTCCTCCACCAGCTTCTTCAGCCCGCCTTCGTTGAGGAACTTCCGGTCCACGAAGTCGAGCCACACCGCCTGACCGTGGCTTTCAAGGTCGTTGAGGCGTCCCATCGCATTCACTCCATGTCCGAACGTCAGATTCCCGATATTGGCCCGCGGCCGCGCGGTGCAAGGCCGGGTTCAGCCCTGCATCGCTTCCTTCGCGACCTTCACCGCATTGGCGACGGTGAAGCCGTATTTGTCGGCCAGCTTCGCCGCCGGGGCGGACGCGCCGAAGGTGGACATGGTGATCGTCCGCCCCTTCGACCCGACGTAGCGATCCCAGCCAAGCTCGCCCGCCATCTCGATCGCGACGCGCGCCGTCACCTTCGCCGGCAGCACGCTCTCCTTATAGGCCGCGTCCTGCAACTCGAAGCGATACCAGGACGGCATCGACACGACGCGCGCGGCGATCCCTTCCGCCTTCAGCTGCTCATAGGCGCCGACCGCGAGCGACACTTCGGAGCCGCTCGCCATCAGGATCACCCGCGGATCGGGGCTGTCGGCGAGGACATAGGCGCCCCGGTCCAGCCCGGCGGCGCTGGCGTATCTGCCCCGATCCAGCGTCGGCAGCGCCTGGCGCGACAGCACCAGCGCGGTCGGATGCGTCCCGTCGCGGACGGTGACGCGCCACGCCTCCGCCACCTCGTTCGCGTCGGCGGGCCGGATCATGTCCAGCCCCGGCGTGGCGCGCATCATCGTCAGATGCTCGATCGGCTGGTGGGTCGGCCCGTCCTCGCCCACGCCGATCGAATCGTGCGTGAAGATCCAGATGCTGCCCAGTTCCATCAGCGCCGAGAGGCGCACCGGCGGCCGCATGTAATCGAGGAACACGAGGAAGGTGCTGCCATAGCCGCGCAGGTGCGACAGCGTCATGCCGTTGACCACCGCGCCCATCGCATGTTCGCGCACGCCGAAATGGAAGTTCGCGCCGCCATAGCTGTTCGCCTCGAACGATGCCGCGCCCTTGATGTCGGTCTTGGTGGACGGCGCGAGATCGGCCGAGCCGCCGATCAGCCACGGCACGCGCCTGGCGATCGCATTGAGCACCTTGCCGCCCGCGTCGCGGCTGGCCATGCCCTTCTCGTCGGCGTCGAAGATCGGGATATCGGCGTCCCAGCCGTCGGGCAGCTTGCCCGCGAGCAGCAGGTCAAGCTCCTCGTACAGCTCCGGCTCGACCTCCTCATATTTGGCCAGCGTCGCCTGCCATTCCTCGCGCAGCGGGCGGCCGCGCCCGGCGACCGCTCCCTCGAACGCCGCCTGCACGCCATCGGGGACGTAGAAGTCCTTCGCCGGCCAGCCATAGGCTTCCTTGGTCTTGGCGACATTCTCCACGCCGAGCGGCTCGCCATGCGCCTTCTCGCTGCCGGCGCGGGGGGAACCCCAGCCGATCACCGAATGGACGACGATCAGCGTCGGGCGGTCCTCGGTCTTGCGGAACGCCTCGAACGCGGCGGTCAGCGCGGCGATGTCGTTGGCGTCGTCGACGTGGATGACGTTCCAGCCATAGGCCTGGAAACGCTTGCCGACATCCTCGTCGAAGGCGAGATCGGTGCTGCCCTCGATCGAGATCTGGTTGGCGTCATAGATCCAGCACAGGTTCGAGAGCTTGAGGTGCCCCGCGAGGCTCGCCGCCTCCGACGAGACGCCCTCCATCATGTCGCCGTCGCCGCACAGCGCATAGACGTCGTGGTCGAACAGCGTGAAGCCCGGCTTGTTGTAGCGCGCGGCGAACCAGCGCTCCGCGATCGCCATGCCGACCGAATTGCCGCACCCCTGCCCCAGCGGGCCGGTGGTCGTCTCGACGCCGGTGGTGTGGCGATATTCGGGATGGCCCGGCGTCTTCGAGCCGAGCTGGCGGAACGCCTCGATATCGGCGAGGCTGACGGCGGGCAGGCCGGTCGGCTTGCCGTTGCGGTCGATCTCCTTCACGCCCGCAAGGTGGAGCAGCGAATAGAGCAGCATCGACGCATGGCCGACCGACAGCACGAAACGGTCGCGGTTCGGCCAGTCCGGCGTGCCGGGATCGTAGCGCAGGAACTTCGTCCACAGGGTCCAGCCGACCGGGGCGAGCGCCATCGGCGTGCCGGGGTGGCCGGAATTGGCCTTCTGCACCGCATCCATCGACAGCGTGCGGATCGTGTCGATCGCCAGCCGCTCCGGGCTGCCGTCTTCGTGAAGGCTGGTGGTGTCGGTCATCAAGGGGCCTCGTTCGGGATCGTGATGGCGAACGCACCGGACGGGCGCGTGGTTGCCGATTCCCCGCCCCCTTAGTCGCTCGGCCCGTCGCGTTCCAGCCGCGTAACGACGCCATCAGCGGCAATATAAGCGGCATCGACCTCGTCGAGGAACAGGCCGTGCCCCAAAGCGCCCGGAATCGCGGCGATCTCCGCCGCCAGCGCGCGCGGGTCCGGCATCGCGGGGAAGCGGCAGTCGGCGACGACATTGCCGTTGTCCGTCATATAGCCGACGCGCACCGTCACCGCCGCGCCGAGCCGCTCCAGCGCCGCCACGACCGAGGCGCGGGCGAAGGGCAGCACCTCGACCGGCAGCCTGGCCGCGCCGATCGCCGCGACGCGCTTCGATCCGTCCGCTATCACCACCATCCGGCGCGAGGCGGCGGCGACCGTCTTCTCGCGCAGCATCGCGCCGCCCGCGCCCTTGATCGCGTAGAGGCGCGGGTCGATCTCGTCCGCGCCGTCGATCGTCAGGTCGAGCGCGGCGATCTCGGCGAAGTCGCGCACGACGATGCCGGCGGCGCGCGCGGCGGTGGCGGTCGCCGCGCTGGTCGCCACCGCTTCCACCCTCAGGCCGTCGGCGACGCGCCGCGCCAGCGCCGCGATCGCATGGGCGGCGGTGGTGCCGGTGCCGAGGCCGACGAGCATCCCGTCGCGCGCCTCCGCCACGGCGGCCTCCGCCGCCAGCCTTTTGTCGTCATCCGTCGCCATGCGTGGACGATAACCGATCAGCCATATTTCTGCTCCTCCCACCACGGGAAGAAGTCCGGCATGTCGTGCGACACGCGGTCCGGATAGGTCGGCGCGCGCTTTTCGAGGAAAGACGTCACCCCCTCCTTCGCGTCGCCCGAGCGGCCGCGCGACAGGATCGCGCGGCTGTCGACCTTGTGCGCGTCCATCGGGTGCGCATAGCCGAGGCCGCGCCACAGCATCTGCCGCGTCATCGCCACCGAGACGGGGGCGGTATTGTCGGCGATCTCGCGCGCCAGCTCGGTCGCGCGGGCGATCAGCCGGTCGCCGGGGACGACCTCCTTGACCAGCCCGCCCTTCAGCGCCTCCTGCGCGTCGAACACGCGGCCGGAATAGCACCATTCGAGCGCCTGGCTGATTCCCACCACGCGCGGCAGGAAATAGCTCGACGCCGCCTCCGGCACGATCCCGCGCCGCGCGAAGACGAAGCCCATCCGCGCGCCGTCGCCGGCGAGGCGGATGTCCATCGGCAGCGTCATGGTCGATCCGACGCCGACCGCCGGGCCGTTGATCGCCGCGATCACCGGCTTCAGGCATTCGAAGATGCGCAAGGTCAGCCGCCCGCCGCCGTCGCGCGCGCGCTCGCTGGAATAGCGCAACTCGCCGTTCGGGCCGATCGGCGATTCGTCGCCGCTCGTCTCATAGTCGAAGGTCTTGCCGCCGCTCGACAGGTCCGCCCCGGCGCAGAAGGCGCGGCCCGCGCCGGTCACGATCACGGCGCGGACATCGTCATCGGCGTCGATGCGATCGAGGGCATCGATCATCTCGTGCATCATCCGCTCGGTAAAAGCGTTGAGCTTGTCCGGGCGGTTCAGCGTGATCGTCGCGATGCCGTCGCTCACCGCATAGAGAATCTGTTCGTAATCCACGCCGCCTCTCCTCGATTTCGGGTCGGCGGCACCATAACATTATTTATGGCGACGGACGCAAGCGGCTCAGCCCTTCTTCTTGTGCTTCGTGGGCGGGGCGGCGCTTTTCACCAGCGAGGTGAGCTGGCACCGCTGGTCGCCGACGAGCAGCGTCGCATAGCGATCGAGCGTGTCGGTCCCCTGCGTCTCGACGCCGATGCGCTCGGCGAAGGGCAGCGAGATACACGGTCCCATCAGCTTGGCGTGATACCAGTCGAAACCGTTGACGCGCAGATAGACGGCCTGATCGCCATCCGCCTGGAAATCGTCGATATTGTGGTGGTTGACGAAAGGGACGCTCGCTTCCTTCGCGTCCTTCGCCTGTTCCGCAAAGGCCGGCGCCGAGACGATCAGCGCCAGCGCGGCGAACATGCCCGGTCTGAACATATGCCTTGCCTCCAGTTGAGGCAGGGAAAACGAGCGGCGGACGCGGTGGGGTCCATTAAACATTCGTCACCCCGGCGCCATGCCGGGGCGACCGACACTCACCTCATGCGCCGACGAGCAGATGCTCCTTCGCGATCTTCTCCTTCCACACCAGCGGCGCGAGCTGGTGGACGTTGTTGCCCTCGCTGTCCACGGCGACGGTGACGGGGAAATTCTCCACCTCGAATTCGTAGATCGCTTCCATGCCGAGGTCCTCGAAGCCGACGACCTTGCTGCCCTTGATCGCGCGCGCGACGAGATAGGCCGCCCCGCCTACCGCCATCAGATAGGCGCTTTTGTGATCCTTGATCGCCTCGACCGCCATCGGCCCGCGCTCGGCCTTGCCGACCATCGCCAGAAGGCCCTGCTCCAGCATCAGCCGCGTGAACTTGTCCATCCGCGTCGCGGTGGTCGGGCCGGCGGGGCCGACGACCTCCTCGCCAACCGGATCGACCGGGCCGACGTAGTAGATCACGCGGCCCTTGAACTCGACCGGCAGCGGCTCGCCCTTGTCGAGCATGTCCTTGATCCGCTTGTGCGCGGCGTCGCGGCCGGTGAGCATCTTGCCGTTGAGCAGCAGCCGGTCGCCCTGCTTCCACGACTGCACCACCTCAGGCGTCAGCGCGTCGAGATCGACGCGGATCGCGGCCTTGTCCGGCGTCCAGTTCACGTCCGGCCATTCCTCCAGCTTCGGCGCTTCCAGATACGCCGGGCCGGAGCCGTCGAGCGTGAAATGCGCGTGGCGCGTGGCGGCGCAGTTCGGGATCATCGCCACCGGCTTGCCCGCCGCGTGGCAGGGCGCGTCCATGATCTTCACGTCGAGGATCGTGGCGAGACCGCCCAGCCCCTGCGCCCCGATGCCAAGCGCGTTGACCTTGTCGAATATCTCGATGCGCAGCGCCTCGATATCGTTCTTCGGGCCTCGGGCTTTCAGGGTCGCCATGTCGATCTGCTCCATCAGCGACTTCTTGGCGAGCAGCACGCAATGCTCCGCCGTGCCGCCGATGCCGATGCCCAACATCCCCGGCGGGCACCAGCCCGCGCCCATTTGCGGCAGCATCTCTAGCACCCAGTCGACGATCGAGTCGGACGGGTTCATCATCTTGAACTTCGACTTGTTCTCCGATCCGCCGCCCTTGGCCGCGACATCGATGTGCACCAGCGAACCGGGCACCATCTCGACGTGCAGCACGCTGGGCGTATTGTCCTTCGTGTTGCGGCGCGTGAAGGCGGGATCGGCGAGCACCGAGGCGCGCAGCTTGTTCTGCGGATTCAGATAGGCAAGCCGCACGCCCTCATCGACCACTTCCTGCAAACTGCGAGACGTATCGTCGAGCTGGCAATCCATGCCCCATTTCACGAACACGTTGACGATGCCGGTATCCTGGCAGATCGGGCGATGCCCCTCCGCGCACATGCGGCTGTTCGTCAGAATCTGCGCGATCGCGTCCTTGGCGGCGGGCGATTGCTCCGCTTCATAGGCCGTGCCCAGCGCGCGGATATAATCCATCGGATGATAGTAACTGATGAACTGGAGAGCGTCGGCGACGCTTTCGATCAAATCGGCGGAGCGAATCGTCGTGGTCATGGAAGGTTCCTGTAGGGATTACCGGCGGTCGATCACCGCCGCGGTCATGCGGGAAAGGCAGATGAGCTTGCCGGCGTCATCCTCGATGCGGATCGTCCACACCTGCGTCGAGCGGCCCAGCATCTCGGCCGTCGCGGTGGCGTGGACATGGCCGGACATGGCGGGACGCAGATGGTTGGCGTTGATCTCCAGCCCAACCGTCACCTTGTCGTCCGGCACCGCCATCGATCCGGCGACCGAGGCGACCGTCTCCGCCAGCACCACCGAGGCGCCGCCGTGGAGCCGCCCGAACGGCTGGTGCGTGCGCGCGTCGACCGGCATGCGCGCGCGCATCCAGTCGTCGCCATGATCGGTGAACTCGATCCCGACGAGGCCGGGCAACGCATGCGCGCCGAGCGCGGTGAGCTGGTCGAGCGTGAACGCCTGCTTCCACACCGCCGCCATCAATAGGCCCGCCCGATCAGCACCCGCTCGACGGCCGGCGCGCCGGTGAAGATGCAGGTGCCTGCCGCCGCGCTCTGGTCCATCGGCGCGTTGCGGATGGTGAGCTTGAGCGTCTTGAGCCGCTCGACCACCTTGTCCAGCGCCGCGCCGGTCGGGCGCGACCATGCGACGTCCGCCCAGCCGGGCCTGGCCGCGCCTTCCGCGAACATCGCCTCCAGCCCGGCCCAGTCGTCGACCCGCGCGATATTGGCGTCGAGCCGTGCCTTAGCCTCGCGGTGGAGCGCGGTCTGGATATCCTCCAGCGTCGCCGCCACTTCGCCGATGAAAGCATCGCGTGCGAGGATACCGCTGTCGAGCTTGCCGTCCTCGCGATACAGCCGGTCGCGGCGCAGGACGGAGACATTGCCCCCCGCCACGTCGCGCCCGCCGACCTCGATCACGATCGGCGCGCCCTTCTTCACCCAGCCCCAGCGCTTGCCGGCGGCCTTGCCGGCCTTGAGATCGAGGAAGGCGCGCACCGGCTCGCCGAACGCGGATAGCTTGCTCAACTCGCCCTGCAACGCGCGGCAGTAATCGACGATCGCGGCGTCCTCGTCGCTGTCGCGCAGCATCGGCACGATCACCACCTGCCACGGCGCGATGCGCGGCGGCACGCGCAGGCCGTCGTCATCGCCGTGCGTCATGATGAGGCCGCCGATCATCCGGGTCGACATGCCCCAGCTGATCGTATTGGCGAATTCCAGCTCGCCCTCCGCATTCTGGAAGCGGATGTTCTGCGCCTCGGCGAAATTGGTGCCCAGGAAGTGCGAGGTGCCGGCCTGCAACGCCTTGCCGTCCTGCATCATCGCCTCGATCGACCAGGTGGCGACCGCGCCGGGGAAACGCTCGTTCTCCGGCTTCTCGCCGGCGATCACCGGCAGCGCGACGCAATCCTCGGCGAAGCTGCGATAGACCTCCAGCCCGTCCAGCGTGCGCGCCCGCGCCTCCTCGGCGGAGGCATAGGCACCGTGCGCCTCCTGCCACAGGAATTCCGCCGTGCGCAGGAACATGCGGGTGCGCATCTCCCAGCGGACGACATTGGCCCATTGGTTGATCTGCACCGGCAGGTCGCGCCACGACTGCACCCAGCGCGCGAAGGCGGCGCCGATCACCATCTCGCTGGTCGGGCGGACGACGAGCGGCTCCTCCAGCTTCGCCTCGGGATCAGGCACCAGCCCGCCCTTGCCGTCGCCGACGAGGCGATGATGGGTGACGACCGCCATCTCCTTGGCGAAACCGTCGACATGCTCCGCCTCCTTCTCGAAATAGGAGAGCGGGATGAACAGCGGGAAATAGCAATTGTCGTAGCCGAGCTGCTTGATCTTGTCATCGAGCAGCCGCTGGATACGCTCCCAGATGCCGTATCCCCACGGGCGGATCACCATGCAGCCGCGCACGCCCGATTCCTCGGCCATGTCCGCTTCGGTGATGACGGTCTGATACCATTGCGCGAAATCCGCGTCGCGCGTGACGGAAAGGGCATGCTTGATCATATCGCGCGCGCTTACCGCGCGATCGGCGGTTCGTCACCTGCGGACTTGTCCGCGCCCGCGCCTTGCTGCACTGGCGGGGATGTGACGGGGGGAACGGGACATGGCGGATCGCATGTGCTGCGCGCCGTTTCGCTGCGCCTCCTGTCCGCCGCGCTGTTCGGGGTGATGAACGCGGCGATCAAGCTGGCGGAGGCGCATGGCGCCGGGCTGGTCGAGATCATGTTCTGGCGGCAGGCCGGCGCGACGCTGCTGGTGGCGACGATCGTCGCGACCGGGCCGGGCTTCGCGTCGCTGCGCACGGAGCGGATGGGCGCGCATGTGCTGCGCTGCGCGCTCGGCCTGATGTCGATGACGCTGAACTTCGCCACCGTCATGCTGCTGCCGCTGGCGGAGGCGACGACGATCGGCTTCTCCATGCCGATCTTCGCCACCATCCTCGGCGCGCTGATCCTGCACGAGCCGACCGGGTGGCGGCGCTGGCTGGCGGTGCTCACCGGGTTCGCCGGCGTGCTGATCGTCACCCAGCCCGGCTCCGGCCATATCCCGCCGCTGGGCGTCGCCACCGGGCTGGGCGCGGCGCTGATGGGCGCGATCGTCTCGATCCTGCTGCGCACGATCGGCCGCACCGAGAGCGGGCTGACGACGGTGTTCTGGTTCTCGGCGCTGTCGCTGCTGCCGCTCGGCATCGCCTATCCGTTCGTGGCGCGGGCACATGATCCGATGACCTGGTTCTGGCTGCTCGCGGTGGGGCTGCTCGGCGGCGCGGCGCAGATCGCGATGACGCGCGCGCTGCACCTCGGGGCGGTCAGCGTCGTCGTGCCGATGGACTATACCGCCTTGCTGTGGGCGACCCTGCTCGGCTGGCTGCTGTTCGATCGGCTGCCCGTCGCCGCGACGTGGCTCGGCGCGCCGGTGATCGTCGCGTCGGGCCTCTATATCGTATGGCGCGAGCATCGCCGGCACATCGAGGAGACACGCGCCGCGCTGACGCCGGGTTGAAGCGCCCGCGCGGTTGCGCCACGATCGTATCATGCGTTACCCGATCCTGCCCGCCGCGTTGCTGCTCATCGCCGCCGCCCCCGCCCCCACCGCCACCGACCAGCAGTTCGACCGCATCTGGCAGGGCGAATGGGCGTGGCGGCAGCACGAGGGGATCGTGGAAAGCGCGCCCGGAACGGTCGAGGCGCACATCCCCGACGATTCGGCCGCCGCCCATGCGCGCCGCCTCGCTTACTGGCGCGGCGTGCTGAAACGGCTCGACGCGATCGACACCAAGGCGCTCTCGCCCGACACACTGACCGACTGGCAGGTCTATCGCGCGCAGATCGCCAGCCTGATCGACGACGAGGATTTCCACGAATATGAGAAGCCGGCGAACGGCGACAGCGCCTTCTGGTCCGACCTCGCCTCCGCCGCGCGCGGCGATTTCGCCAACGGCGAACGCGATTACCGCAACTATCTGACGTGGCTCGCCGACATCCCGCGCTATTTCGCGCAGGAGACGGACAATATGAAGGCCGGCCTCGCGCGCGGCTTCACCGCGCCGGCGGTGGTGATGCGGGGCCGCGAGAAGGGCGTCGCCGACATCGCCGCCGCGACCGATCCGACGCAGGTCGCTTATTACCGCCCCTTCGCGAAGCTGCCGGCGACCATACCCGCGGCAACGCAGGAGGAACTGCGCGCTGCCGCCCGCAAGGTGATCGCGGAACAGGTGATCCCGGCGCACCGCAAGCTGCTCGCCTTCCTGCGCGACAGCTATTTCCCCGGCCTGACGAAGCAATTGGGGGCGGACAAATACCCGGACGGCAAGGCGTATTACCAGAGCCGCATCCGCGTCTATACGACCACCAACATGACGCCGGATGAGATCCACCGGCTCGGCCTGTCCGAAGTGGCGAAGATCCGCGCGGAGATGGAGAAGGCGAAGGCCGACGCCGGCTTCAAGGGCGATCTGGCGGCGTTCCTGACCTTCCTGCGCACCGATCCGCAATTCCACCCCACGACCGGCGAGCAATTGCTGAAGGAGGCGGCATGGCACGCCAAGCGTTTCGACGGCATGGCCGCGAAATGGTTCGGCCGGCTGCCGCGCCAGCGCTTCGCGATCGTCGAGGTGCCGCCGGAGATCGCGCCTTACTATACCTCTGGGCGCGGCGGGCCGGGCGTGTTCCTGGTCAACACCTATGACCCGCAATCGCGCTCGCTGATCCAGCTTCCCGCGCTCACGCTGCACGAAAGCGCGCCGGGCCATGCCTTCCAGATGCCGCTGGCGGCGGAGAACAAGAGCCTCAAGCCGTTCCGCCGCAACAGCTATATCTCCGCTTACGGCGAGGGCTGGGCGCTCTACACCGAGCGGCTCGGCGACGAGATGGGCTTCTACCGCACGCCCTACGAACGGTTCGGGATGCTGTCCTACCAGATGTGGCGCGCGGCGCGGCTGGTGGTGGACACCGGCATCCACACGCAGAACTGGACGCGCGAGCAGGCGCAGCAATTCCTGCGCGAGAACACCGCCCTGCCCGAGCGCGAGGTGGTGTCGGAGGTCGATCGCTACATCGGCTGGCCGGGGCAGGCGCTGTCCTATTATCTCGGCGAGCTGGCGATCCTGAAGGCGCGGGCGAAGGCCGAGAAGGCGCTCGGCGCGAAATTCGACATCCGCAACTTCCACGACATGGTGCTGTCGCTCGGCTCGGTGCCGCTGCCGGTGCTGGAGGCGCGGGTCGACCGCTTCATCGCGGAGGGCGGCCCCTCGCCCTATCCGGCGGACTGAGCGCGGCGAGATCCTCCGGCCGGTTGATATTGGCGATCGGCGCGGCGTCGAGCGGCGTGGCGCCGATCATCGCGCACCAGCGGCGCATCGAGCGGTCGCCGCCCTCGCGCAGATGCCGCTCCAGCGCATCGGCGAGGCCGACCGGCCAGCGCCCGACGATCGGCGTCCCCGCGACGAACGCCGCGCCCGGCGCACCGGCGAGCGCCGCCAGCGTCTCCGCCGGAACGAACGGCGTGTCGCAGCCGATCGTCACAATCGCCGCATGGCCGTTCGCGGCGGCATGACGCAGCGCGCCGCAGATGCCGCCGAGCGGCCCCAGCCCCGGCGCGGGCCGGTCGGGAATTCCCGCGCCGGCGCTCAGCAAGATTTCCGCGACGAACGGCGCCAGCGTCGCCCGCGCATGATCAGCCAGCGTCGCGCCGCCTAGCAGCGCGCGCGCCTTGTCGCTGCCGAAGCGCCGCGATTCGCCCCCCGCCAGCACCACGCCGAGCAGCGTCACGCCGCCGGCTCCAGCATCGCGTCGGGCCGCGCCAGCACGGTGAGCTTCAGCCCGCAGGCCCGCGCGCGCTCGATCGCGAGGCTGGTCGGCGCGGAGATCGTCACCAGTTGCGGGCAGCCGGCCAGCGCCGCCTTCTCGACCAGCTCATAGGAGCAGCGCGAGCTGAGCAGCGCGAAACCGCCGTCCCACTCCGCGCCCTCGCGCAGCATCGCGCCGATCAATTTGTCGAATGCATTGTGCCGCCCGACATCCTCGCGCACCGCCAGCACCGCGCCCTCCGCCGAGCAGCGCGCCGCCGCATGGACCGCCCCCGTGGCGCGGTTGAGCGGCTGCCGCGCGCGGAGCGCCGCCAGCGCGCGGAAGATCGCCGCCGGTTCGGCGCGCGCCACCGCCTCCACCGCCGGCAGCGGGCGGATCGCCTGCGCGAGATTCTCGATCCCGCACAGGCCGCAGGAGGATTCGGCGATACGGTGCCGCGCGCGCTCCGTCACCGCCGCCGCGCGTTCGGCGGTCAGCGTGACGCGCAGCAGCTCGCCCTCGTCGCGCGCGACATGGTCGATCGCGCGTATCTGGTCGGCGCGCGCCACCAGCCGCTCGGTGAAGGCGAAGCCGGTCGCGAAATCGGCGAGGTCGGCCGGCGTCGCCATCATCACCGCATAGCCGATGCCGTTGAACTCGATCGCCACCGGCCGCTCGACCGCCACCGCGCGCGCCACCGTCGCCGGCTCGCCCGAGGCGGGGAGGCGGCGGAAATCCATGTCGATGCTGCCTGGTCCGGTCATCCGCCCGTCATATCCGCACATGGCGAGGAACAGAAACGCTGTGTCTCGCGCCGTCGCTATCGACGCGGCGGCGCGCACGACGCTATAGCCCCGTGCGATGACAAAACCCCTCGACGATGCTGCGCTCGACCAGCTCTTCCGCACCGCCCGCACCTATAACGGCTATACCGACCAGCCCGTCGGCGAGGCGGAGCTTCGCGCGATCTGGGATCTGATGAAGATGGGGCCGACCTCGGCCAACCAGCTTCCCGCCCGGCTCGTCTGGTGCGTGTCCGACGAAGCCAAGGCGAAGCTCGCCGCCGCCTGTTCGGAGAGCAATCGCGCCAAGGTGCTGAAGGCGCCGGTCAGCGTCGTGATCGGCATGGATATCGATTTCCACGAGCATCTGCCGGAGCTGTTCCCCCACGCCGACGCGAAATCGTGGTTCACCGACAATCTGCCGCTGCGCGAATCGAGCGCCTTCCGCAATTCGACGTTGCAGGGCGGCTATTTCATCATGGCCGCCCGCGCGCTGGGGCTGGATACCGGCCCGATGTCCGGCTTCGACGCGGCGACGGTCGAAGCCGCCTTCTTCGCCGATCAGCCCAACGTCCGCGTCAATTTCATCTCGACCCTCGGCCACGGCGATCCGGCGACGATCTTCGGCCGCTCGCCGCGCCCGGCGTTCGAGAAGTTCAACCGCATCGCCTGACGCCGGACGGCAAACGCGTGCGCACCCTGGTCATCGACACGGCCACCGCCGCCTGCTCGGTCGCGCTGATCGAGGACGGGCGCGTCGTCGACGCGCGCCACGAGGTCGTCGGGCGCGGCCATGCCGAGCGGCTGGTGCCGATGATCGCGGAGCTGGCCGATGGCGGGCGCGCGGGCCGCATCCTCGTCGATGTCGGGCCGGGCAGCTTCACCGGCATCCGCGTCGGCATCGCGGCTGCGCGCGGGCTGGCGCTCGGCTGGGGCGCGCGCGTCGCCGGCTACGGTTCGACCGCGCTGATCGCGGCGGCGGCGATCGCGGAGGGCGTGCCGGCGCCGCTTGCCGTCGTGCTGGAAGGCGGGCACGGTGAGCTGTTCATGCAAGGCTATGTCTCCCCCCTCGCCGCCGATGGCCCGCTCGCCTCGCTGCCGCCCGCCGCCGCGCTCGCCGCGCTCGCCGGCCGCCCGGCGGTGGGGAGCGGGGTGCGCTGGCTCGCGCCGCTCGACGCCGCGCTGACGCTGCACGACATGTTGCCGGACGCGGCGCGCGCGACGCTGCTGCCCCCCGCGCTCGCCGGCCTGCCAGCCCGCCCGCTCTACGGACGCGCGCCGGATGCGAAGCTGCCGGCATGAGCACCTCGCTGCGCATGGTGGAGCTGGCGCCCGGCGGCGCGACCGACATCGCCGCGATCGACGCGGTGATGAGCGAGGCGTTCGATCCGCGCTTCGGCGAGGCGTGGACGCGCAGCCAGTGCCTCGGCATCCTCGGCATGCCCGGCGTGTGGCTGACGCTGGCGCGCGCCGGCGGGGAGGTCGCCGGCTTCGCGCTGACGCGCGCGATCCTCGACGAGGCGGAGCTGCTGCTGATCGCCGTCCGCCCCGCCTTCCGCCGGCGCGGGATCGGCGCAGCGCTGCTGCGCGGGGTGATCGCCGACGCGCGCGGGCGCGGCGTCACGCGGCTTCATCTGGAGGTGCGCGCGGGGAACGAGGCGGTGGCGCTCTACGGTGCGCACGGCTTCGTCAAGGTCGGCGAGCGGCGCGATTATTATCGCGGCCGCACCGGGCAGAGCTTCGACGCGCACAGCTACGCGGTTGCGCTATAGGGCGGGTGCCGATAGCTCGGGGGGCGAAGCAGCAAGGGAGCCACCCGTTGATCGCCATCCGGCCCGCCCGCCCCGAAGACGCCGCCGCCATCGCCGCGATCTACGCGCCCTACGTCCTCTCCGGCACGGTATCGTTCGAGACGGAGGCGCCGGACGCGCGAGCGATGCGGGGGCGGATCGCCGCATCGAACGGCCTCTATCCGTGGCTGGTCGCCACCTCCGGCGAGGGCGAGGATTCGGGCGTCGTCGCTTATGCCTATGCCACGCGCTTCCGCGATCGCCCGGCCTATCGCTATGTCGTGGAGACCTCGATCTACGTGTCCGGCTCGGTGCAGGGCAACGGCGTCGGGCGACTGCTCTACGAGGCGCTGATCGACACGTTGCGCGCGCAGGGCTTCACCCAGGCGATCGGGGTGATCTCGCTGCCCAACGACGGGTCGATCACGCTGCACGAGGCGGTCGGCTTCCGCCGCGCGGGCGTCTATCGCGAGATCGGCTACAAGCAGGGCCGCTGGATCGACGTCGGCTTCTGGCAATGCGCGCTGAACGACAGCGTGACCCCGCCGGTCGAGCCGCGCCCCTTCTCCGAGACGGGCGTGGTCCGCGTCTGACGCCGCAGGGTCAGCGCCGCCCGCGATAAGCGGGGAGCGCGAGCCGGAAGCGGATCGCGGCGGCGCGCAGCGCGAAGCCGGCGAGCGCCGCGAGCGTCGCCGCCACCGCCGCCGGTGCCCCGAGCAACGTCAGCCCGACAAAGAGCGCCGCCGCCAGCGCGGCCGCGGTGACGTAAAGCTCCGGCCGCATGATGATCGACGGCTCGCCCGCCACCACGTCGCGGATCACGCCGCCGACGCAGGCGGTCACCACCCCCATCAGCGCCGCCGGCAGTGGCGGCACGCCGTAGCGCAGCGCCTTCGCCGCGCCATAGACGGCATAGGCGGCCAGCCCGATCGCGTCGAACCAGTCGAGCGCCGCACCGCGCCACCATCTCTCCGGCGTCATCCAGATCACCAGCGCGACCGTCAGGCACACGCCGGCCGCGCGGCTGTCATGCACCCAAAACACCGGCGCGCCGATCAGCAGGTCGCGCACCGTGCCGCCGCCCACCCCGGTGATGATCGCGAAGAAGGCGAGCGTGACCATCGTCTGCGCCCGCCGCGCCGCCGCCAGCGCGCCGGAAGCGGCGAACACCGCGAGACCGGCCAGATCGAACCACGGCGCGAAGACAGGGAGAAGCTCGGGCGGCATGGCCCCTAGCTAACGCGGGCGACCGGGCAGGTCAGCCGAAATATCCCGCCGGACAGCTTTCCGGGCCACCGGGATGTCCCCCTTGAAAAGCATTCGGGGGACCGGCATCGCTGCCGATCCCCCTGTCGCCGCACCTTGCACGGTCACGCTCCTCGAAGGAGGCACCCGCGCCGGTTTCGACGGCTCGGCTCCGCCCGTCGCTCGTCGCGCCGGACCTCGCCGTTCGGCGGTTGCGGATGGAACTGCTGGCCCGCAGGCCGGCGCTCCCTTCCGCCACACCGCCTCGCGTCGCGCGCCACCATCGCGAACGATGCCGGTCTGCGCCGCGTTTCGGCCATCGCGCGCACCGGAATGCCCGCGAAGCCATTGGCCGTATCTCCACGCCGACGGCGGATTCGGCATCCCGAGGGAGGCCGGAACCGGTGTCGCCGCATCATCCACGGCCGGCATCCGGAACGATCGTCAGGGGTCGCGCCGGATACCTTCGGGTCGCCGCATCTTCCTTTTTCCCGCCCGCCGGCTTTCGCCGCAAGGCTGTGGAAAAGACGGATCGCCTGCCACCCTTCCCGATCGCTTGTCCCGCGGTTTGCTCGCGCCACCAGCATGACTTGCCATCAGGTGCAAACTTCTGATTTGTCAGGGAATTTCTTCCCCACCGCGTCATCCGTCCGCAGTCACGATGCTGTCACCGATCGCGAGTCGCACCAAGCGCGAACTGCGCGTTACGGGCTGTGGATAACGTGGATATCGTGGATCGTCCCGGATCGATGAACAGCCGGTTGCCGCAGGTTAAGCGAAGCCCCGTCATGATCGCATCACAGGTTATTCATGATCCGGGAGTGAGACTGATGCGTAAACTGATGCTGGCGCTGGGCGCCACCGCGATGATCGCGCCGACGCTGATCGCCACGACGCACGAGGCGGAGGCGCGCGGGCGTCATCAATATCGCGAATGGCGCGGAGAGGACGGCCGCTGGCGCTGCCGCCGGCCGGACGGGACGACCGGGCTGATCGTCGGCGGCGCGGCGGGCGCGCTGCTCGGCCGGACGATCGACACGCGCGGCGACCGCACGCTCGGCACGCTGGGCGGCGCGGCGTTGGGCGCGCTCGCCGGCCGCGCGATCGAGCGGGACTCCGGCAACCGCCGCTGCCGCTGATTTATTTGCGGCGGGCGCGGCGCCTTTTCGCGCCGCGCCCGTTATATCGGGGTCACGCAGGAGGAGGAAACCATGCCCACCCACAGCGGCTCCGCCCGTTACGAAGGCTTCGGCAAGGACGGGAAGGGCTTTGTCTCCACCCAGTCCGGCGCGCTGGCCGACAATCCCTATGGCTTCGCGACGCGCTTCGAGGACGAGCCGGGCACCAACCCGGAGGAACTGATCGCGGCGGCGCATGCAAGCTGCTTCACCATGGCGCTGAGCTTCGCGCTGGCACGCGCCGGCTATGACCGCGGCACGCTCGACACCGTTGCGAAGGTGACGCTGGACAAGGACGGCGACGGCTTCTCCATCACGAAATCCGCGCTGGAACTGCGGGCGTCTGTGCCGGGAATCTCGGCCGACGATTTCACGCGGATCGCCAACGAGGCGAAGGCGGGATGCCCCGTCTCCAAGCTGATGAAAGCGGAGATCACGCTGACCCACAGCCTCGCGGAATAGCGTTCCGTCCCGCGCCGATATGATTTCATCTGTTACTATCTTGGCAGCGCGGCGCGGGGTGCTATGATGACGGCATGGCCGATATCCCTCCCCAGTCCCCGCCGCCCGGTGCCGCCGCCGACTGGACGGTGCCGCAGAACTGGGGGCATTACACGCCCGAGGAACATGCCACCTGGGACCGGCTGTTCGCACGGCAGGCGAAGCTGCTGCCCGGCCGCGCCTCCGACGCCTGGCTGCGCGGGCTGGACGTGCTCAGGCTTTCCCGCCCCGGCATCCCCGATTTCGAGGAATTGTCCGAGCGGCTGATGAAGCTCACCGGCTGGCAGGTCGTCGCGGTGCCGGGGCTGGTGCCGGACGACGTGTTCTTCGATCACATGGCCAACCGCCGCTTCGTCGCCGGCAATTTCATCCGCCGGCCCGACCAGCTCGATTATCTCCAGGAACCGGACGTCTTCCATGACGTGTTCGGCCATGTGCCGATGCTCGCGGACCCGGTGTTCGCGGATTATCTCGTCGCTTATGGCAAGGGCGGGCAGCGCGCGCTGGGGCTGCATTCGCTGCGATATCTCGCGCGGCTCTACTGGTACACGGTCGAGTTCGGGTTGATCGCCGAGCCGGAGGGGTTGCGCATCTATGGCGCGGGGATCGTCTCCAGCTATGCGGAGAGCCGCTTCGCGCTCGACGACCCGTCCCCCAACCGCATCGCCTTCGATCTCGCGCGGGTGATGCGCACGGAATATCGGATCGATGATTTCCAGCAGAATTACTTCGTCATCCCCAGCTTCGACGATCTGCTGCGCGTGACGGTCGAGACCGATTTCGCCCCGCTCTACGAGGCGATCAAGCATCGGCCCGACATTCCGGTCGCTGAACTGCTGCCGGAGGACGAGGTGCTGACGCGCGGCACGCAGGCCTATGCGCTGGCCAAGGCCGATCATTGACATTCATGTAAATAAGGCGACACTCGCTCAATGGAGAGCGACGCGGCACTGATGGAGCGCAGCCTGGTCGCCGCCGCGCCGAACGAGGCGGCGATGCGCGCGGCGCTGTTCGACCGCTTCCTCGCCCGCTACCCCGATCATCGCGCCTTGTTCATGCACGTCGAGGCGACCTCGATCCGCATGACCGACGAGACGCTCACCTGGCTGCTCGGGCTGGCACAGGGCGAGGACTGGGTCTGGGGGCAGGTCGCCGAGATCGTCTATCAGCATTATAATTACGGCCATCTGCCGGCGGGCGAATATGCCGACTTCATCGAGATGGCGATCGACGCGCTCGCGGCGGCTGCCGGCGCTGACTGGAGCGAGGCCACGGCGGCGGCATGGCGGCGCAGCGCGGCCGCGCTCAACGCGCTGATCGCGCGCGCCATCGGGGAGTGGAACGCCTCTCCCCTGCCCTATGGCTGACGCCGGGGACCGGTCGGCATTCAGGAGATGGCGATAGCGAAATTGGCGGTCTTGCGTGACCCGGCGCGCGGCGTGCCTCCGGTATGTGAGCACCGGAAGCACGCAAGGCGCCATTTTTTGCAGCCCGCCGGAACCGAATGGCGATCGGTCCTAGCGCCCGTCGGTCTTCCACGCCGCGCGATCGCCGCCGGTCGCGGCGGGCCGCGGCTCGGCCGGCGCGGTGAGGCGCAGGATCGTCCAGTCGCCACGCACGTCGCGCCCCGTCGGCGTACAGCCCTGCGCGCGCCAGGCCTCGACCACCGTTTCCGCCTGGCTGGTGAGCAGCCCGGCAAGCACGATCGTCGCGTGCGGTGCCGCCACCGCCGTCACCTCCGGCGCCATCGCCACCAGCGGTCCGGCGAGGATGTTGGCGATCAGCAGGTCATAGGGCGCGCGCGCCTCGATCTCCGGCGCGCGCGCGCCGTCCGCGACGACCAGCTCGATCCCGGCGACGTCATTGGCGGCCATGTTCGCGGCGGTCACCTCGATCGCGATCGGGTCGATATCGGTCGCCGTCACCCGCGCCTCGGGCCAGAGGTGCCGCGCGGCGAAGGCGAGCAGGCCGGTGCCGGTGCCGAAATCGATCACATTGGCGAAATGCTGCCCCGCGAGCGCGTCGATCATCGCGAGGCAGCCGGCGGTGGTGTGGTGATGCCCGGTGCCGAACGCCTGCCCGGCGTCGATCAGGAAGGCGCGCCGCCCCGCTTCCGCCGCGACCGGATGGGCGGAGGTGTGGACGACGAACCGTCCTTCGCGGATCGGCTCCAGCCCGGCCTGACTCATCGCCACCCAGTCCTGCGCGGTCAGCGCCTCGATCGCCGGCTCCGCGCCGGCCGCGCTCGGCGCCAGCGCCCGCAGCGCGTCGAGCATCGCGGCGTCCGGTTCCTTCTCCATATAGGCGTCGAGCCGCCAGCGCTCGATATCGTCCTCCACCTCCTCGGTGGTCATCAGCACCGCGTCGATCGCCAGATCGCCGGCGGCGTCGATCGCCTCCGCCTCCGCGCGGGTGCACGGCAGCGTCACCTTCCAGCTATCAGCGGACATAGCTCGCTCCGTTCACATCCAGCACCGCGCCAGTCATCGCGGCGGGCGCGTCGAGCGCCAGCCAACGCGCCATTTCGGCCACTTCCTGCGGCGTCGCGACGCGGCCGAGGGGTATTTCGGCGAGCAAGGCGGGGCCGAGATGATCCGCCGCCATATCGGTATCGACGAAGCCGGGGCAGATCGCGAAAGCGAGAATCCCCTCCGCCGCATATTGGCGCGCGATCGTCTTGGTCAGCGCCACCATCCCGGCCTTGCTCGCGCCATAGTCCCAATGCTCCGCGCTGTCGCCGCGATGCGCCGCGCGGCTGGCGATGTTGATGATCCGCCCGCCCTGCCGACGCGCCTGCCAATGGCGCACCGCGAGTCGCGACAGCGCGGCGGTGGCGGTGAGATTAATCCGCATCGTGCGCTCCCACGCCTCATTCCAGTCCGTCTCCTCGCGGTCGATTGGATTCGCCTCGTAGACGCCGGCGTTGTTGATGAGCACGTCGATCGCGCCGAGTTGTTCCAGCGCCGCCTCCCATAATCGCGCGGGCGCGGCCGGGTCGGAGAAGTCGGCGGCGATGCTGCTGGCGGTGCCGTGTCCGACGATGCGCACGCCGGGCCGATCGAGCGCGCCCGTGATCGCAGCGCCGATGCCGCGCGAGGTGCCGGTGGCGAGAATGTGAATCATGCGCCGGCCATAGCGGCGCCGGACGCGTCAGGCCACGGGCGAGAAGCGTGCAAAGGAAAACCCGGCCGGCCAGCGACAGGGGTTTCCCAGTGTCCGGACTGTACCGGGCGGTCGGCGCGACCGCCCGGCGCCTGTCGTCAGAACTTCACGCCGAACTGCACGCCGATGGTGCGCGGCTGCGCGATCAGCGTCTGATAAGGCGTGACCGAGTCGGCGATCGAGTTGATCTGCGCCCGCTCGTCGAACAGGTTGCGCGCGAACAACGCGGCGCTCCACGCGTCCTGATGCGCCAGCGTGATCGCCGCATTGACCAGGGTGAACGCCTCGGGCGCCATCAGGTTATACTGCGGGCGATAGTCCATATAGGCGTACTTCCCGCGATGCTGGGCATCGACGCGCAGTTCGAGCGAATTGTCGCCGCCAAGCTCCCATGTGTACGCCGCCGAGCCGTTGAGGGTGAAGGTCGGCGTGTTGGCGAACTGCGTGCCCGCCACCGGCGAGCCGGAGATCGCCGGCTGGTCCTTCAACCACTTGGCCTTGAACACCGTGCCGCTGGCGGTCAGCTCCAGGCCGCGAACCGGACGCGCGGTGAGATCGAACTCGACGCCCTGCGAACGGGCGCACAGGCCCGAGCAGTTGAGCACGCCGGAGAACGACCCGTTGAAGAAGTCGCCCGAGATCTGCGTGTCGTACCAGTTGACGCGATACAGCGCGATATTGAGCTGAAGCGCGCGGTTGAGCCAGTCGGTCTTGGCGCCGGCCTCGAAATTCCACGTATAGTCAGGGCCGTAGGCAGGCGGCAGCTCCGGCACGACGCGGACGATCGTGCCGCCGGCGCGATAGCCTTGCGACGCCGAAGCGTAGAGCATGATGTCGCTGGTCGGCTTATAGTCCGCCTCGAACTTGTAGATCGCCTTGCTTTCCTTGCTGCGCACGTCGTCCGGCGCGCCGTTCGCGCCGAGGCGCAGGAAAGGAACGATCGAGGTGGCGACGTCGTGGCGGCTGTTCTGGAACACGCGGATGCCGCCGAGGACCGAGAATTTGTCCGACAGCTTCAGCGTCGCCTCGCCGAACCCGGCCCATTGCGTCAGGCGAAAATCGCCGGCGCGCTCATACCACAATGGATTGGCCGTGATCGGCTTGCCGGTCGTCGTGTCCACATCGACGAAGCTGTTGTCGATCTGGATGCGGCGGTTCTGGTAGATGCCGCCGACGATGACGTTGAGCGGGCCATCGAAGTTGGTGGCGAGACGAAGCTCGGAATTCCACATCGTCAATTTCTGCGCCGAGCGGAAGGTGATCGCGGTCGGCAGCGTGATATCCGGGAACGCGTCGATGCTCTGCAGAAAACCGAAGAACAGCGGCAGGCCCTGCTGGTCCGTGTAGCTCTCATTGCGGCGACGCTGATACGACTGGGTGAAGGTC
This sequence comes from Sphingomonas sp. CL5.1, assembly GCF_013344685.1. Classification (NCBI taxonomy): domain Bacteria; kingdom Pseudomonadati; phylum Pseudomonadota; class Alphaproteobacteria; order Sphingomonadales; family Sphingomonadaceae; genus Sphingomonas; species Sphingomonas sp. CL5.1. Next base: position 1,769,942 of record NZ_CP050137.1, on the reverse strand, counting down.
AGCGTCATGTTCGAGAACTGATGCTCGAGCGTCAGGCCGGTCAGGATCGAGCGATCGTGATACGGCTCGCGGCTCTGCGTGCGTGATTGCAGGTCGCCCGCGGCCGGTAGCGTCACGCCGCCGATCGTCGAGACGTGCGACCATTCATACGGCTGGCCGTTGGACTTCATGTCCTGCACGTAGAGCTGGGTGGTGGCGGTGGTGTCCGGCCCGAGTTGATAGGTGCCGTTCCAGCGGAAGCCCCAGGTGTTCGCGCTGTTCACATTCTCCTTGCCGAAGGAGATGTTGTCGATGAAACCCGGCGTGTGGACGCCGTAGCCGACGACGCGGAAGGCGACCGAATCGCCGAGCGGCACGTTGACCACGCCCTTCACCGAATAGCCGGCCTGGCCATGCTCGACGAGCGAGCCTTCGAGGTCGACGCGGCCTTCGGTCACGCCCAGCTTGGCCGGGTTGGACAGCACGCGCACGACGCCGGCCAGCGCCGACGAACCGTAGAGCGTGCTCTGCGGGCCGCGCAGCACCTCGACGCGCTGCACGTCATAGACGAGGAAATCGGTCTGGCGGCCGGCGGCCGTGGTGGCGCTGTCGCCGGTGCCGGCGGTCGGCAGATTGTCGTAATAGAGGCCGACGGTGGACTCGCCCGCGCCGACGAGGCCGCGGATCATCAGCGTGTTCTGGCCCGGCCCCGCGTTGATGACGTTGAGGCCGGCGATGTTGCGCGTCACCTGCTCGATATCGGTGATCTGGCGCTTGACCAGATCGTCGGAGGTAATGACGCCGATGCTGGTCGGCGTCTCCTGCAACTTCTGCTCGCGCTTGTTGGCGGTGACCACGACATCGGGCACGCCGCCGTTGCCGCCGGACTGGACGGCGGAATCCGCGTCCGCCGCCGGGACGGCCATCGCCTGCGCCGGCGCCATGCCGAGAACGGCCGCCATCACCATCGAAGGCGCAGCCATTGCTACCTTGATCTTCATCTTGCCCACCTTATCCCCTCCCTCCATGAAAACCGGACGCCATGCGGGGGTTGGACGCGACCGGATTACATAACATGTTATTCTTATGCCCTGCGCGCGCAACGCGGTTTCGCGATTTGTTGCGAGGAATGAAACAACGGCGCGAATAACGAAACAAGGAAAAAGCGCGCCCAGGGCTGGCACGCGCTTTTTCAGTCGTTGAAGCTCAGGTCTCCGGCCGCTCGCTCAGGCAGGCGCGGAACTGGCGCAGCCCGCACCACAACAGCACCGTCGCCACCGGGCCGACAATCGCCGCCGCGATCGACAGCGACAGGTGGAGCGCGCCCTCGTCGCGCAGCACATAGTCGCCGATCAGCGCGGGCAGCACCGGCCCGAGCGTGACGGCGAGGATGCCCACGGTCAGCCCGAACACCGCGCTCAATTGCGCGCGCATATTGCCCGGCGCGACCATCTGGATCGCGGAGGGGATCAGCACCGGGATGAAGCCGCCGAGGAACTTGATCGGCCACAGCATCGCCGCCATCGCCCAGGCCTGCGGCAGCAGCGGCATCACAGTGGCGGTGATGCTCATCCCGATCGCCGCGTGGATCGCCAGCCGCAGGCAGGCGTCGACACGGCCGCGCGCGATCATCCGGCTGGAGAGCCAGCCCGCCGAGAGCATCCCGAGCGGCCCGGCGGTCAGCGAGGCGAGGCCGTTGACATGCCCCGTCTCGCCCACGCTCCAGTGGAAAGTGCGGATGAACAGCTCGGGATACCAGGCGTCCATATAGCTCATGATCGCCAGCATCGCCGATCCCAGGAACAGCGCGACCGACATTGCCGGCCATGACGCGAGGAAGCGCCAGATGCGCGCGATCGAGAAGCTCGCCGCGACGTCGCCGGTTTTCGCCTGCCGCCCCGGCTCGCGCAGCGTCGCCACCCACAAGGCGACGAGCAGCCCCGGCGGACCGATAACCAGGAACACCGCGTGCCACGAATGGATCTCGCCGAGCAGCGGCAGCATCACGCTCGGCGTCCGCGCGACCGCCTCCACCACCGACCCGCCGACGATCAGCGCCAGCCCGGCGCCGATATAGATGCCGACCGAATAGACGCTCATCGCACGCGGCAGCCGGGAGCGGTCGAAGCTGTTGCTGAGCAGCGAATAGGCGGAGGGCGAAAGCGTCGCCTCGCCCACCCCCACGCCGATCCGCGCCGCCATCAGCGCCGGAAAGGTGCGCACGAACGCACAGGCGGTGGTGGCGACGCTCCACATCGCCACGCCGCAGGTGATGATGCGCGTGCGCGGATAGCGATCGGCCAGCCAGCCGATCGGCAGCCCCATCACCGTGTAGAAGATGCCGAACGCCCCGCCGGTCAGCAGCGCGAACTGCGTGTCGGTCAGGTGCAGGTCCGCCTTGATCGGCCCGACCATCAGGTTGAGGATCTGACGGTCGAGGAAAGAGAAGGTATAGGCGACCATCAGCACCGCCGCCGTGTACCAGCCATAGGCATAGCTGCGGCCCGGCGCGGCGGCTGCGTCGCCGGTTTCGATCACGCTCGCCACGCCGGCTCAGCCCGCCGCGACGATCGCGGTGCCGGCGGCGAGCCGGACGAGCGGATCGGCAGCGCCGAAGCGCGTGCCCGCCGGATCGCCCCCGGCCGCGACCAGTTCGACCTGCCGCCGGTACAGCCGGCGCAACATGCCGATCCCCTTGTCGGAGGTGACGAGATGCTCCTCCGAATGCGCGGTGATCGCCCCCTGCCCCACCTGCGCTTCGTAATCGCCGGGGAGCGCGCGATGCTCCTCCTCGGTCAGTTCGTGCCAGAGCTTGCCGTTGAAGTGCGAGCGGATCTTCGCCAGCGCGCCCTTCTCCGTCACGCGACCGGCGGAATAGATGCGGAAGCTGGTGTCGTCGATCGGCAGCACCCAGCCGAGCAGCGAGCAGGAGCCGACATTCTCCGCGCGCGGGTTCGCCACCGCGCGGATCGTCGGCAGCATCGCCTCGGTGACGCGGCGGTGCACCTTGCCCTCGCCGAGATCGCGGACCTGCGTGCTCTGGATGCCGCGCTCCGTCTCCTCGAACACCACCTCGGGCATCAGCGCCATCTGCGCGACGAACTGGTTGCCGCTGAAGCTGCCGTGGAGGATCGGCACATGGAACGGGTCCATGACATTCTCGAAATGCTGGAGCCAGTTGCACGGCACGATCGCCGGCCCGCCGCTGCCGAGGCTGGTGTCGTCCGTCTCGATGAACTCGCCCGGCCCAAGCTCCTCCAGCACGTCGTAGCGCGGCAGCAGCGGCATCCGCTCGATCGGCCCCATATAGGCGAAGATCAGCCCGTACAGCTCCTGTACCGGATAGCCCGGCTGGCGCACCCGCGCCGCCGTCCGCGCGCCGCGGGCCGGCTCGCAAGGCTGCTCGAGGCACTTGCCCTCCACGTCGAACAGCCAGCCGTGATAGCAGCAGCGGATGCCGCGATCGTCGACCTTGCCGTAATAGAGCGAGGTGCCGCGATGCGCGCAGCGTTCGTGAAGCAGTCCTGGTCGCCCCGCGCCGTCACGGAACAGCACCAGCCGCTCGCCCAGCGCGGTGACGATGCGCGGCGTCTCGGTCGCATCGGCGCTCAGCGCGACGGGATGCCAGTAGCGGCGCAGAAGCTCGCCCATCGGCGTGCCGCGCCCGACCAGCGTCAGCGCCTCGTCGAACGTGGGCGCCGGCAGCGCATAGGCGCTCAGCATATCCTTCATTCCATCGTCTCCGCGTCGGGCGTCTTTGCGCGCCCCGTTTCGTTATGTGTCGTTGTCGGCGGGCGGCGCGTCTGGCCGCCCGTACCGTCCTTGTCAGCCCGCGACGCCGAGCCGCTGGATCTTGTGGTGGCCCTTGGCCAGCGCGACGTTCTTCGTCTCCATGTAGAAATCGAAGCTCCAGTCGCCGCCGTCGCGGCCGATGCCGCTGGCCTTCACCCCGCCGAACGGGGTCGGCAGGTGGCGGACGTTCTCGCTGTTGACCCAGATCATCCCGGCCTCCAGCGCATCGGACACACGCAGCGCGCGGCCGACATCGTTCGTCCAGAGATAGCCGGCCAGGCCGTAATCGACCGCATTGGCCGTGGCGATCGCATCCGCCTCGTCGTCGAACGGGATGACGGTGAGGACCGGGCCGAAAATCTCCTCCTGCGCGATGCGCATTCCGACATCCGCGCCGGCATAGAGCGTGGGGCCATAGAAATAGCCCGGCCGGTCGAGCCTCTGCCCGCCCACCGCGATCGTCGCGCCGTCGGCCGCCGCGACATCGGCGTAGCTCGTCACCTTGGCGAGATGGCGTTCGTGGATCAGCGGCCCGACCTCGGTGGCGGGGTCGAACGGGTCCCCCACCTTGAGCTGGCGGACGCGCTCCGCGAGCTTCGCGACGAAGGCGTCGTGGATCGACCGCTGCACCAGCAGCCGCGACGACGAGGTGCAGCGCTGGCCGTTGAGCGAGTAGATCATGAACACCACCGCATCGAGCGCGCGATCGAGATCGGCGTCGTCGAACACGATCACCGGATTCTTGCCGCCCAGCTCGAAATGGACGCGCTTCAGCGTCTCCGATCCCTGCCGCATGATCGCGCTGCCGGTCCTGGATTCGCCGACGAAGGCGATCGCCTTGATGTCGCGATGCTCGGTCAGTCGCCGGCCGGTCGTCTCGCCCAGCCCGTTGACCGAATTGAACACGCCCGCCGGCAGCCCGGCCTCATGCGCGATCTCGACCAGCAGGCGCGCCGAATAGGGCGACCATTCCGCCGGCTTGTGGACGACGGTGCAGCCCGCCGCCAGCGCCGGGGCGATCTTCCACGTCGAGAGCATGAACGGCGTGTTCCACGGCGTGATGACGGCGACCGGGCCGATCGGATAGCGCGAGGTGTAGTTGAGATGCTCGCCGGACGGCAGCGCCTGCCCGTCGCGCGCGGCGGGCGCGCGATCGGCGAAGAAGCGGAAGTTCTCCGCCCCGCGCAGCGCCGCCTTGGACATGAAACGCCATGCCTGGCCGGCGTCGAGGCATTCCACCGCCGCGATCTCCTCCGCGCGCGCCTCGATCAGGTCGGCGATGCGGTGGAGGACCGCCTTGCGCCTGTCGCCGGCCAGCGCCGCCCACGCCGGGAAGGCCCGCTTCGCCGCCGCCACCGCCGCGTTCAGCTCCGCCTCGCTCGCGTCGCATGCCTCGCCCAGCACCGCGCCGGTCGAGGGATCATGGACCGGAAACGCCACCCCTTCGCCTGCCACCGAAGCGCCGTCGACGAAATGGCCGAGCGGTTGCCGGGTGAACGGCGCGATCGCCTCCGTGGCGAGCTTCCGACGATCAGGCTGCATAAGGACTCCACAATTGATTATCGTGTTAAATATATCCTCCGGCTTCGGCCGTCAAACCCAAAGCGGCGACTTGACCCTTATCATGTTAAATATTAAGTCACGGGCATGACGAACGAGAGGAAGGCATGATCGGCGGGACAGCCTATGGCGTGGCGCTGAACGACCGCGAGCAGGTGGCGGCGCTGGGAGATGCGCTGGGCGAGAAGCCCTATGGCAGGCCGCCGGTCGCGCCGATTCTCTATATCAAGCCGCGCAATTGCTTCGCCGCGAACGGTTCGGCGGTGGCCCTGCCCGGCGACATCGCCGAAGTTGCGGTGGGCGCAACTATCGCGATCGAGCGCGCATTGGCCGGGCCGCCGGTCGCGCGGCTCGCTATCGATCTGTTCGTGCCCCACGCCAGCTTCTACCGCCCGGCGATCGCCGAACGCTGCCGCGACGGCTTCCTGCCGCTCGGCCCGGCGACCGCCCTGCCCGCCGATCTCGCGTCGATCGAGATCGTGACGCGCGTCGGCGGCGTGGAGCGCCACCGCTGGAACCTGTCGCGGCTGGTGCGCGATCCCGCCGCGCTGGAACGCGAGATCGCGACCTTCATGACGCTCGCGCCCGGCGACCTGCTGCTGTGCGGCATCGCCGGCGACGCGCCGGCCGCGCGGGCGGGCGACACGATCGAGGTGACGGCGGAGGGCTTCGCCCCGCTAGCCGTGTCGCTCGTCGCGGAGCAGGCGCGATGAAGCGCGTCAGGCTGATCCATGCGGGGCGCGAGCAATGGGGCGTCGTCTCGCCCGATGAGCGGGCGATCGCGCTGGCCGACGGGTCCACGGTGGGCTGGGATGCCGCCACGCTGCTGCCGCCGGTCACGCCGGGCGCGACGGTGTTCGCGCTCGGGCTGAACTATGCCGACCATTCGGTCGAGCTGGGCTTCAAGCCGCCGTCGCAGCCGCTGGTGTTCCTGAAAGGGCCGAACGGCTTCGTCGCCCACGACGGCGTCTCGCCCAAGCCGCGCGATGCCGACCAGATGCACCCCGAATGCGAGCTGGTCGCGGTGATCGGCCGCACCGCGCGCCGCGTCGCCGCGTCCGAGGCGCTCGACTATGTCGCCGGCTATACGATCGCCTGCGACTATGCGGTGCGCGAGTTCCTCGAGAACTACTATCGCCCCAACCTCCGCGTGAAGAACCGCGACGGGCTGACCCCGATCGGCCCGTGGATCGTCGACGCGGCGGATGTCGGCGATCCGCAGGCGCTGGCGCTGTCCACCACCGTCAACGGCGCGACCGTCCAGTCCGGCTCGACCGGCGACATGGTGTTCTCGGTAGCGGCGCTGATCACCTATCTCTCCGGGTTCATGACGCTCTCGCCCGGCGACATGATCCTGACCGGCACGCCGCACGGCGTCCATTTCGTCCGCGCGGGCGACGAGGTGGCCTGCACCGTGGAGCGCGTCGGCAGCCTCGTGCATCGCGTGGGGCTGCAGGCATGAGCCTCTACCAGCTCCAGAAGCTGCTCTATCAGCTCAACCGCGATCCGGCGTTGCAGGCCGATTTCACCGCCGACGCCCCCGCCGTCGCCGACCGTTACGAGCTGACCGGCGAGGAGCGCCGCGCGGTGCTGGAGCCGGATATCGGGCTGCTCTACGTGCTCGGCGTCAACGGACAGATCCTGATGCACTTCGCCGCGTTCATGCGGATCGAATGGGCCGATTATCTCCAGCGGATGCGCGACGGCGTGCGGCAGCACGGCCCGATCCGCGCCGGCGTCTATGCCATGACGACCGGCTATGACGACAAGGTGGCAGGCGTATGACCCTCGTGTTCAGCGGCATTTGCAGCCATGGGCCGGGCATCACCGGGCGGGCGGACATGGCGCCGCCCGAACTGCGCGATCCCTATTACGCCGCCTATCGCGGGATGCGCGACGCGATCCGCGCGGCCGGCGCCGAGGTGCTGATCGTCGTCGCGGCGGAGCATTTCGCCAATTTCTTCATGGACAACATGCCCGCCTACGCGATCGGCGCAGCGGACCATTACGACGGGCCGATCGAGGACCCCGAATGGCTGCGCATCCCGCGCCAGCGCATCCGCGGCGACGCCGAACTGTCGCGCCGGCTGATCGCCGAGGTGCAGCAGACGGTCGACGTCGCTTATGCCGAGGAATGGAAGTTCGACCACGGCATCATGGTGCCGCTGCACTTCCTCGATCCCGACAACGAGCTGACGGTGATCCCGGCCAACATCAACTGCCAGGGGCCGCCGCTCACCCCGCTGCACCGCGCCTATGCCTTCGGCCGCGCGCTGCGCCGCGCCGCCGACAAGGTGCCCCGGCGGATCGCGCTGGTCGGCACCGGCGGCATCTCGCACTGGCCCTGCACGCCGGACAGCGGGCGCGTCAACGAGGCGTGGGACCGCGAATTCCTCACCCGCTGGGCCTCGGGCGACGAGGCGCGGATGACTGCCTATACCGATGTCGAAACCTATGCCGACGGCGGGCAGGGCGGCTATGAGATCCGCACGCTGATCGCCGCCGCCGCCGCCGCTGGCGGCAAGGGGCATATCGACTTCTACCAGCCGATCCCGATCTTCAGCACCGGCTGCGTGATCGGCCGGTCGGAGATCGTGTGATGGCGCACGCCACCGTCGAATGGACCGCCAACCTGGAGGGCGAGTTCGACCCGCCCGGCCTGCTCGCGCTGATCGCGGCGGAGATGCGCGAACGCTCCGGCGGGATGTTCCCGGTCGGCGGCATCCGCGTCCGCGCAATCCGCCTGACCGATTACGTCATCGCGGACGGCGAGGGCACCGACGACGCCTTCATCAACATCGACGTGAAGATGGGCGCGGGCCGCGACGCGGCGTTCCGCAAAGCGTTCTTCGACCAGATGTTCGCGGCGGTGAGGGCGTTCCTCGGCGACCTGTTCGAGCGCCGCCCGCTCGCCCTTTCCCTCTATGTCGAGGAAGCGGAGGGGTGGAAACACAACACCATCCACCAGCGCCTCGCCGCGAAGAAGTAAGATCACGATGGCCCTGTCCCCCGACCTGATCGACCGGCTCGCGAACGAGCTGCACGAAGTCGAGCGCGGCGGCGCGCAGATCGCGCAATTCTCGCTGCGCCACCCCGAAATCGCGATCGAGGACGCCTATGCGATCCAGCGCGCCTGGACGCGGCGCAAGATCGCGGAGGGGCGGAAGGCTATCGGCCACAAGATCGGGCTGACCAGCCGCGCGATGCAGCGTTCCTCGAACATCGACGAACCGGATTACGGCCTGCTGCTTGACGACATGCTGTTTCCCGACGGGCGCGACATCCCGATCGGCCGCTTCATCGTGCCGCGCGTCGAGGTGGAGCTGGCCTTCCGCCTGAAACAGCCGCTCAGTGGGCCCGACTGCACCCTGTTCGACGTGCTCGACGCGGTGGATTACATCGTCCCGGCGATCGAGATCATCGACGCGCGGATCGAGCAGGTCGATCGCGCCACCGGCACGACGCGGAAGGTGTTCGACACCATTTCCGACAATGCCGCCAACGCCGGGCTGGTGCTGGGCGGCCGGCCGATGCGACCGCACGATATCGACCTGCGCTGGGTCTCGGCGCTAATCTACCGCAACGGCGTGATCGAGGATTCTGGAGTCGCCGCCGCCGTGCTGGGCCATCCCGCGCTCGGCCCGGCGTGGCTGGCCAACAAGCTGCACCCCTATGGCGAGACGCTGGAGGCGGGCGAGATCATCCTCGGCGGCAGCTTCACCGCGCCGGTGCCGGCGCGCGCGGGCGACACCTTCCACGTCGATTTCGGCCCGCTCGGCGCGATCTCGGTGCGCTTCGCATGAGCACGTTCCGCGACTGGATCGACGCCGCGCCCGGCGCGCGGCTCGGGCTGTGGCAGGCGCTCGCCTGCAATTATACGGCGGAAATCTGCGCGACGCTCGGCTTCGACTGGCTGCTGTTCGACGGCGAGCACGCGCCCAACACCGCGCAGACCCTGCTCGGCCAGTTGCAGGCGGTCGCCCCCTACCCGGTCCACGTCATCGCGCGGCCGCCGGTGGGCGACGCGGTGACGATCAAGCAATATCTCGACATCGGCTTCGGCACGCTGCTGGTCCCGATGGTCGAGAGCGCCGAACAGGCGGCGGCGATCGTCTCCGCCGCGCGCTTCCCGCCGCGCGGCATCCGGGGCGTCGCCAGCTCGACCAGCCGCGCCTCGCGCTTCGGCGCGCAGGCGGACTATCTTGCCACCGCGCACGAGCGCGTCGGCATCATCGTGCAGATCGAGAGCGGCGCGGCGCTGGCCGCGGTGGGGGAGATCGCGGCGGTGGAGGGCGTCGACGGCCTGTTCATCGGCCCCGCCGACCTCGCCGCCTCGCTCGGCCATCTCGGCAACCCGCGCGCGCCGGAGGTGCAGGCCGCGATCGACCGCGCCTTCGCCGCGATCCGCGCCGCCGGCAAGCCCGCCGGCATCTTCGCGCTCGATGCGGACGACGCGCGCGCGCGCGCCGCGCAGGGCTTCGCCTTCGTCTCGATCGGCACCGACATCGGGCTGCTGGCGAACGGCGGACGCGCGCTGCTGCGGACGTGCCGCGCCTGAACATGACAGAGGAGACGAACATGTCCTTCGCACTGACGATCGGCGGCAAGGCCGTGCCCTGCGCCGACAGCTTCGCGGTGATCGACCCAGCCACCGGCGCCGAGTTCGCGCAATGCCCGCTGGCGAGCGTCGAGCAGCTCGACCAGGCGGTCGCCGCCGCGCGCGCCGCCTTCCCCGGCTGGGCCGCGACGCCGATCGAGCGCCGCGCGGAGATGATCCACGCCTTTGCCGACGCGCTGGCCGCCGAAGCCGACGAACTCGGCGCGCTGCTCTCGCGCGAGCAGGGCAAGCCGCTGCGCGCGGCGGTGGGCGAGATCCACGGCGCGATCCACTGGACGCGCACCACCGCCGGCTTCCGCCCGGCGGTCGAGCGGATCGAGCAGGCGGACGGCGGACGGGTCGAGATCCACCGCAAGCCGCTGGGCGTGGTCGGCTCGATCACGCCGTGGAACTTCCCGGTGATGATCGCGATCTGGCACGTCATCCCGGCGCTGGTCGCCGGCAACACCGTGGTGCAGAAGCCATCGCCCAACACGCCGCTGGCGACGCTGCGCGTGGTGGAGATCGCCGCCCGGCACCTGCCCGCCGGGGTGTGGAATGTCGTGACCGGCGATATCGAGATCGGATCGGGCATCGCCAGGCACCCCGATATCGACAAGGTGGTGTTCACCGGCTCCACCCCCACCGGCCGCGCGATCATGCGCGACGGCGCGGCCAACCTGAAGCGGCTGACGCTGGAGCTGGGCGGCAACGACGCGGCGATCGTCCTTCCCGACGCCGATGTCGAGGCGATCGCGCCGCAGATCTTCCAATATGCCTTTGGCAACAGCGGGCAGATCTGCGCGGCGATCAAGCGCGTCTATGTCCATGACAGCCTGCACGACGCGCTGGCGGAGAAGGTGGCGGCGCTGGCGGCGGCGGCGAAGGTCGGCCCCGGCGCCGATCCCGCGACGCAATACGGGCCGCTCCAGAACCGGCGCCAGTTCGATTACGTCCGCTCGCTGGCGGAGGACGCCCGCGCGCGGGGCGGCCGCTTCCTCGCGGGGGGCGAGCCGCTGGACGGCGAGGGCTATTTCTTCCCGCTCTCCGTGGTGGTCGACGTGACCGACGGCAACCGCATCGTCGACGAGGAGCAGTTCGGCCCGGTCCTGCCGATCGTCCGCTACAGCGACGTGGAGGACGTGCTGGCGCGCGCCAATGCGAGCGAGAACGGCCTCGGCGGATCGGTCTGGTCGAGCGATATCGGCCGCGCGGCCGAGCTTGCGCAGCGGCTGGAATGCGGCACGGCATGGGTCAACAGCCATTCCAAGATATCGCCCGACGTGCCGTTCGGCGGCGCGAAGCAATCGGGGATCGGGGTGGAGTTCGGCCTGCACGGGCTGGACGAATATATGCAGCTCCAGACCGTCCGGCTTCCCGCCGGCGCTTGACGTTCCCGCCCGCGCGGCGGACCCAGCTTTCGGGGAACCGGCAATGGACCTGACGCTCTATTTCTTTCCGGGCGCCTGCTCGCGCGTCACCATGACCGCGCTGGAGGGGACCGGCGTGCGCTATCGCGACCGGCTGGTGAACATCCGCGCGGACGAGCAGAAGTCCGCCGACTACGCCCGCGTCAATCCGAAGGGCAAGGTGCCCGCGCTGGCGATCGACGGGCGGATCATGACCGAGAACGTCGCGATCCTCGTCTTCCTCGACCGGCTGTTCCCGACAGCGGGGCTGCTGCCGCACGACAGCGATCCGGTGAGCGATATCGCACCGCTCAGCGACCTTTTGTGGTGCTCATCCACGCTGCATCCGGCGATGCGGCAGATTCGCGCGCCGGACAAATATACTGTCGGCGATCCGGCGGACGTGAAGGCCGACGGGATGCGCAAGTTCGCCGCCGAATGCGCGCGCATCGCCGCCGGGGTGGACGGGCGCTGGTGGTATGGCGAGCGCTGGTCGATCGTCGACGTCTATCTGTTCTGGCTGTGCAACGTCGCGCAGAAGGGCGGCTTTCCGCTGGCCGATTATCCCGCGATCACCGATCATGCCGCGCGCGTCCGCCAGCTCGCCCCGCTGCAACGCGCGCTGGAGCGGGAGCGTGCCGGCGCCGAGGCGCACGGCCTGACCGACATCGTATATTGAGCGCCCGCGCGTCTCGCGTAGTAAAACACGACAAGCATATTGTATCGTAATACGTTCCAATGTATCGGATAACGATACCTGAGGTGGGAATGACGATGTTTGCCGAACTGCCCGAAGCACCGATAGATCCGATCCTGGGAATGGCCCAGGCCTTTGCCCGAGACCCCTCGCCCGACAAGGTCGATCTCGGCATCGGCATCTACAAGGACGAGCATGGCGAGGTGATCGTCCTGCCGACCGTCAAGGCGGCGGAGCGCGCGCTGGTGGAGAATCAGGCGACCAAGCGCTACCTCTCCTCGGCCGGCAACCCCGAATATAACGAGCGGACGCGCGGCCTGCTGTTCCGCGAAGGCTCCGACGCGCACGCCCGCGCGCGGACGATCCAGACGGTCGGCGGCACCGGGGCGCTGCGCGTCGCGGCCGATTTCATCGGCAGGTTCGGCACCGGCAAGCGCATCTTCCTGCCCGATCCGACCTGGGCGAACCACCCCGCGATCTTCGGCGTCGCCGGGTTCGAGATCGTCAACTATCCCTATTACGACATCGCCACCGGCACGCTGAAGCTGGACGAGATGATGGGCGCGCTCGCCGGCCTGCGCGCCGGCGACACGGTGCTGCTCCACGGCTGCTGCCACAATCCGTCGGGCGCGGACCCGAGCGCTGCGCAATGGGCGGAGATCGCGGACGCGGTCGCCCGTTCCGGCGCGACGCCGCTGGTCGATCTCGCCTATCTCGGCTTCGCGGAAGGGCTGGAGGAGGACCGGCAGGGCCTCGCGATCCTCGCCGAGCGGCTGCCGGAGATGATCGTCGCCAGCTCCTGCTCGAAGAATTTCGCGCTCTATCGCGAGCGCACCGGCGCGCTGACCGTGGTCGGCGCCAATCCGGGACAGGCGGACACCGCGCTCGGCAACCTGCTGCCGGTGGTCCGCACCAATTATTCGATGCCGCCCGATCACGGCGCAGCAATCGTCGCGCACATCCTCGGCGACGCGACGCTGCGCGCGACATGGGAGCAGGAGCTGGCGGCGATGCGCAACCGCATCCGCGACATGCGCCACGAGCTGGTCCGCCTGCTTTCCGGCAACAACCGGCGCGATTATTCCTTCCTCGCCGGCCAGCACGGCATGTTCGCGATGCTGGGCGTCTCCGGCGACGCGGTGCGCCGGCTGCGCGAGGAATGGCATGTCCATGTCACCGGATCGAGCCGCGCGAACATCGCCGGCCTCACGCCGCGCAACGTGGCGCATGTCGCGCAGGCGATCGCGGCGGTGAGCTGACGGCCGGTCGATCGGCCGCTTGCTTCTTCCCCGGCATCCCCCCATGCTTCGTACGCGGGGGACAACACGGAAGATCGGGAACGAATGACTGAGAATATGGATGAACGGCCGGCTTCGGTGAAAAGCGTCGAAGTCACGGTCCGCATCCTCGACAGTCTGACCGATTCTTTCGGCCCCGTACGCGTCACCGATCTGGCGCGCGACCTTGGCATGACCAAGGCGCGCGTGTCGCGGCACCTGCAGACGCTCACCCGGCTGGGGCTGGTCGATCGCGCGCCGCACGGCGGCGGCTATGTCTTCGGGCGCAAGCTGCTGAAGTTCGGACGCGCGGCGATCTATCGCAGCAATATCGTCGAGCTGGCCCGGCCGTTCCTGCGCGTGCTGCGTGACCGGACCGGGCATACCGCCGTGCAGACGCTCCCCGCGCGCACCGGCGCGATGGTCGTGACGGCGGTGCCGAACGAGTTCGAGCCGGGGGTGGTGATCCAGCCCGGCACGCTGCTGGAGCTGCCCAAGTCGCCCGCCGCGCGGCTCACCGCCTTCTTCGAGCGCCAGCCTGTCGATGCCGACCATGTCCGCGCCAACCTCGCGCGTTATGGCGTCGATTTCGAGGCGGATGCGCGCGGCAACGGGCTGGGCGGCATTTCCGCGCCGATCTTCGATTCCGACGGCGGGATCGCCGCGACGATCGGGCTGGTGCTGTCGTCGGCGCTGGTCGATCCGGTGCCGGGCGACGATCTGATCCGCCATGTGCGCGACGCCGCCGCGCGCATCCAGGCCGAATTCGCCGAAGGCGCGACATCGCCACTGATGCCCCCGCGCGAAGGGTGACGCCCCGCGCGGAACGGCGCACGGAATGATGAGAGAGAGCGACATGAACGACCCCACTGCCCGCCCGCCGCTGGCCCGCCCCGACCTGCTGCGAGAGGCGGGATATATCGGCGGCAAGTGGGTGACGGCGGCCGCGACGCTCGACGTGACCAACCCGGCGACCGGCGCGGTGATCGGCACGGTGCCGATGATGGGCGCCGTCGAGGCCGAGCAGGCGGTCGCGGCGGCGGCGGCTGCCTTCCCACTGTGGAAGGCGAAGTCCGCCAGGGAGCGCGCCAACGTCCTCAAGCGCTGGTATGCGCTGATGGAGCGGCATGGAGACGACCTCGCCAAGCTGATGACCGCCGAGCAGGGCAAGCCGCTGGCCGAGGGGCGCGGCGAGGTGTCCTATGCCGCCGCCTTCCTCGAATGGTTCGCGGAGGAGGCGCGGCGCATCAACGGCCTCACCATCCCCGGCCATGCCGTCGACAAGCGGCTGATGGTGGTGCAGGAGCCGGTCGGCGTGGTCGCCGCGATCACCCCATGGAACTTCCCGGCGGCGATGATAACGCGCAAGGTCGGCCCGGCGCTCGCGGCGGGCTGCACCGTCGTCCTCAAGCCGTCCGAGTTGACCCCCTATTCCGCGCTGGCGCTCGCGGTGCTGGCGGAGGAGGCCGGGGTGCCGGCCGGCGTGCTCAACATCGTGACGGGCGATGCGGTCGCGATCGGCGAGGTCTTCACCACCGATCCGCGCGTGCGCAAGTTCACCTTCACCGGCTCGACCCCGGTGGGCAAATTGCTCGCCGCGAAATGCGCCGGCACGGTGAAGCGCGTCTCGCTGGAACTGGGCGGCAACGCGCCGTTCATCGTGTTCGACGACGCCGATCTGGACACGGCGGTGGCGGGCGCGATCGCATCCAAGTTCCGCAACACCGGGCAGACCTGCGTCTGCGCCAACCGGCTCTATGTGCAGGCCGGGGTCTATGACGCCTTCGCCGAGCGGCTGGCAGCGGCGGTGGGCAAGCTGGCGGTCGGCGACGGCCTCGCCGGCGAGACGCAGCAGGGGCCGCTGATCGACCAGCGCGCGCGGGAGAAGGTCGAGAAGCATGTCGAGGACGCGCTGGCGCGCGGCGCGCACCTGCTGCGCGGCGGCCATGCGATCGCCGGCCCCGGCACCTTCTTCGAGCCGACCGTGCTGACCGGCGTGCCCGCCGACGCCCTGCTATGCCGCGAGGAGACGTTCGGGCCGGTGGCGGGCCTCGTCCGCTTCGACACCGAAGCCGAAGTGATCGCGCTGGCCAACGACACCGCCGCCGGCCTCGCCGCCTATGTCTTCACCCGCGACCTGTCGCGGACGTGGCGGGTCGGCGAAGGACTGCAATACGGGATGGTCGGGGTGAATACCGGGCTGATCTCGACCGAGGTCGCCCCGTTCGGCGGGGTCAAGGAATCCGGCATCGGCCGCGAAGGCTCGGTCTATGGCATCCGCGACTATATCGACGCCAAGACGCTGTGCATCGAGGTCGAACCGGCCTGATCCGCAGCCTTATCCCCTCTCGCGCGTTTTCCCCGCCACGGGGGCGACGAGGAGGATGCGATGCCCCGTGGAGACAAGTCGAGCTATACCGACAAGCAGAAGCGCCAGGCCGAGCATATCGAGGAAGGCTATGAGAAGCGCGGCACCGGCCACAAGGAGGCCGAGCGGCGCGCCTGGGCGACGGTGAACAAGGAAACCGGCGGCGGCAAGAAGTCCGGCTCCGGGCGCGGCAAGGCGGAAAACCACGAGCCGTCGCGCAAGGGCGGCCACAAGGGCGGATCGAGCCAGAGCGCGGAGCAACGCTCGGCGGCGGCGAAGAAGGGCTGGGAAACCCGCCGCCGGCACGGCAACGCCTGAGGGCAGGCAACCGGCCCGCCTCACGCGCGCGCCGTCAGCGCGTCATGCGTCGAGGATGATCCAGCCCGTCCGGCCGGAGCGGTGCGCGGGCGACCCTGAACGACACACGATGCGCGCCCGTCGCGGTCATCGGCCGGTCCAGGCGCGCGCGTTCTGGTGGAGGCCCTGCAACGCCTCGCCCACCTCGATCGCGCGATTGGCGGTGGCGGGCCGCAGGATCGAGCGCGGCCGGGAAAAATAGGCGCGCGGCGCCATTCCCATGAAATGCCGGAACTCGCGGTTGAAGTGCGATTGATCGTAATAGGATTCGTCGATGACGCGGCCGATCGGCTGGCCGCCCGGCTCCATCAGCTTCGCCAGCGTGCGCAGGAACCTTTGGCGGCGCAGCAGGACCTTCGCGGTGAAGCCGAACCAGCGCCGGCAGGCGCGCGCGAGTTGCGTCGTGTTCATGCCGACGAGCAGCGCCAGTTCCTCGACGGTATGATCGACGGTCTCGTCCAGCGCGCCGGCGATCACGTCGATCCGGGGATCTTGCGCCCGTCCGGCGCGCGACAGCCAGCCGAAATATTCGTCGAGCAGGGCGGCGCGCGTTTCGTCATCGGCCGCGCGGGTTAAGCCGTCGCGGAGCGGCTCGATTCCGCGCAACACCTGCTCCGCCGGCACCAGCGCGTCCGCCAGCGCGCCCGCCGCGACCCCGACGAGATGCACCCAGCCCTGCGGCGTGAAGCCGACGCCGATCACCGTTCCCGGCCGCGCGCGGATCAGGCGCGCGCGCGAGGTGGGGCCGAACAAGGCGGCGGTGAGGCCCCGCATGAATTGCCCGTTATGGATGGCGACTTCCCATTCCTCGCCGACGACGAAACGCAGATTGCCCCATTCGGGGTGGAGCATGTCCTCGATTACAGTGCCCGGCGGGGCGCTGATCTCGACGAAATAATAAGCCGTGATATATTCGCCGAGCATCCCTTGCGGACGACGGAACCGCACCTGGGCCACCGGCTCGGCCGGATCACGTTCTTCCACACCTTGCCCCCCTGTCTCCTCATGACGTGGTTAACGTGACGGGCCAGCGGAGTCCTACCAAATTTTTCTTGTTCTCAATGCGCCAGCAGCACGGGCAGATCGGCGGCGGCGAGCAGATGGCGGGTGGTGCCGCCGAGCAGCCATTCGATCACCTCCGAATGGCGATAGGCGCCGGCGACGAGCAGGTCCGCGCCGATCGACCGCGCCTCCTCGACGATCTGCTGCCCGAGGCTGGGCTTGCCCGGCGGCACCGCATGAAGCTCCGGCTCCGCGCCGGTTTCGAGCAGCAGCCGCGTCGCCGCCAGCGCGGCCTCGCCCCGGTCGCCGATATGGATCGCGACCACCCGCCGGGCGGTGCGCAGCCACGGGCCGGCGCCTTCGATCGCGTGACGCGTCGCTTCGCTGTCGCTCAATGCCACGGCGATGGTCGCGAACACGCCGCGCGCGTCGTCGCGCCAGCCTGCGGGGACGACCAGCACCGGCTTGCCGCTGCGGAAGATCGCGGCGTGGAAGGCATCGGCGCTGTCCATGTTCGCCTCGCGCGCCAGTACCAGCACGATCACGTCGGCGGCGCGCGCCGCGCGGTCGACCGTCTCCTCCTCCGGCCCGGTCAGCACCTTCCAGCCGACGCCGGGCGCCCCCTCGGGCACGCTCGCGCTCCACGCGAGGAAGGCGGCGCGGATCGCGTCGGCGCGCTGTTGCGGCGTCCCCTCGTCATGTTCGCGCAGCCGCTGGAGATTGATCTCCTCGCTGGCGGCGACGATCCGCTCGGGATCGACCATCACATGCAGCGCCTCGACGCTGGCGCCGTCGAACGACCGCGCGGCGGTCATCGCCGCGTCGAGGCAGGAGGCGGCGCTGCGCGCGCCGGTCAGGATGGCGAGCAGCCGCATCTCAATTCCTCACCCCGTGCAGCATCGCCGGCACCGAATGGCCGAGCCACACCGCGAGCAGGCACAGCACGACGGAGGCGACGACATTGACGATCGCGCGCACCGGCTGCCCGGTCTGCAACAGCGTCAGCGTCTGGAGGCTGAAGGAGGAGAAAGTGGTGTAGCCGCCGCACACGCCGACCAGCACGAACAGGCGGATATCGGGCGGCACCATCAGCCGCCCGCCCGGCTCGGTCAGCGCGGCGAACAGCCCGATGACGAACGATCCGGTGATGTTGATGAAGATCGTGCCCCACGGCAGGCTCTCGCCGAACCGCGCGGTGATGAGCAGGTTGATCCAGTAGCGCAGCAACGTGCCGAGCGCGCCGCCGGCGGCGAGCCACAACGGCGTCACCATCGCGCGCATGCCCGCTTCAAGTTCGGTGCCATCTTCTTCTCCCTTCGGCCGGGAGGAAGGTCAGCCCCTGCCCGCGCCCTTTGCAACGCATGACAGGAGTCATCAGCCGGTACGGCGGTTATCGGGGGTACTCCATCCCCATCGCCGGCCATCTTAATCACGCGGAACGGGAAATTCCAGCGGCAACGGCCGCTATGCGCTCCCGGCAATCCCGCGCAGCTCCGCCGTCCGCGTCAGGACCACGCCGCGCCCGTCGGCGGCGATCAGCCCGCGGCGGCGCCAGTCGCCCAGCGTCCGGCTGACCGTGTAGAGCGTCGTCCCGGAAATGTCGGCGATATCCCTGCGCCGCAGCGGGAAGGCGATCTCGATGCCCGCGGCGGTCGCGCGACCGGCCTGCGCGCCGAGCCGCAGCAGGGTGTTGGCGATGCGACTCTCCGCGCGCTGGGTCGCCATTTCGCGCACCCGGTTCTGCAATTCGGCCAGCCGATGGCCGACGATCGCGATCAGGTTGAGCGCGATCCGGGGAAAGCGCTCGGCCAGCGCAAGCAGCTCGGCCCGCGCCCAGCTCGCCTCGACGGAATCGGTCATCGCCACGCCGTCGGCCGGATATTGCCCGTCGGTGAAGATCGCGACGCTGCCGAATATCTCGCCCGGCCCGATGAAGCGCAGCGCCACCTGCCCGCCGTCGCTTCCCGCCTGCGATATCCGCACCGCGCCGGACAGCAGCACATGCGCGCGCTCGACCGGCTCGCCCTGATCGAACGCCCACCCGCCGCGCGGCAGCGCCCTTATCCGCACCCGCGCGGCCAGCTCGTCGAGCGCATCGGCCGGCGCGCCCTCGAACAGCGGGATCGCCGCGATCTCAGCGCGACGCGGATTCATCGTGCCGCTTCCGGTCGGGCGGGCCGAGCAGCGCCGGCTCGAAGATCAGCGCGCAGATCAGCGTCCATACCAGCGAGATCATCAATATCTCGCCCATGCTGGCGGTGCCCGGATGGCGCGACAGCCACAGGCTGCCGAACGCCGTGCCGGTCGCCAGCGCGCTGAACAGCACGGCGCGCGCGAGGCTCGATTGCAGCAGCCCGGTCGCCCCCGCGCGCCACGCCATCACGAAATAGATGTGGAAGGCCACGCCGACCCCGAACAGCAGCGGGAAGGCGATGATGTTGGCGAAGTTGACCGGCTGCCCGATCAGCACGCAGCTTCCGAGCGTAAGGAAGATCGACAGCACCACCGGCGCGAGCGTGAAGGCCACTTCGCGCGCGTCGCGCAGCACCGCGAACAGCAAGGCGCTGACCAGCATGAAGGCGATGATCCCGGCCTTGACGAATGCGCCCGCCACCGTGCCCGCCGCCGCCTGCGTCGCGACCGGCAGACCGGAGATGGCCGGCGTCACCCCCGCCACCGCCGCGCGGAAGCGGCGGATCACCTTGTTGTCGTTGCTGTCGCCGGCGGGGAATACCTGCAACCGCATCCGCCCGTCCGGCGCGGCCCACTCGCGCACCAGATCGGGCGGCAGGTCGGCGCGGGTGACGGGGGACGCCTGAAGCGCCAGCCGCATCTGATCGAGCATCACGCCGAGCGGACGGACGAGCAGCGCGTTTACGTCGGCGCGTTTCGCGGCGGACGCGCGCGCCAGCCGGTCGAACGCATCGGCGAGGCGCCGCATGTCCCGCGCCGCCGCATCGCCCTTCGCCGCGGCGCGCAGCTTCGCGGCGCTCTGGCCGAGCGCGGCGACGAGATCGTCGTCGGTGGGCGGCGGCGCGATGTCGAGCGGGTTGATCGTCACGTCGAGCAGCAGCGCGGCGTCCTGGATCAGCGCGAGCTTGGGCGGCTGATCCTCCGGCACGAAGCTGTCGAGCGAGACGACGTGTGACACCTCCGACAGCTTAGAGAGTTTTGCCGCCAGCGCCGCCGCGTCGGCGCGATTGGCGGCGAGCACGTCGATCGTGTTCGGCGTGCGGTCCGGGTCGCGGGTCAGCTCGGCCAGCGCGCGCATCGCGGGGGCATGGGGGTCGCGCAGGTGGAGCGGATTGAAGTCGAACACCACCCACGGCAGCAATGCAATGCTCGCAGCCAGCGCCGCCACGAACGTCCACAGCACCGTGCCGCGCCGCCGCTCCAGCAGGCGATCGACCGGTGCGAGCCGCGCGAAGCCGGTCTCGCCGCGCGGCGGCCCCGGCCGGAACACGATCACCAGCGCGGGCAGCAGCGTGACACTCAGCGCCAGCGCGACGACCATGCCCAGTCCCGCGATCACGCCCAGCTCGGCGATGCCGATATATTCGGTCGGCAGGAACGCGCCGAAGCCGAGGAAGATCGCCCCCGCCGCCAGCGTCAGCGGCGCACCGAGCGCGGCGGCGGCCTGGCGCAGCGCGACCTCGGGCGCCGCGCCGCCGGCACGCTCGGCATTGTAGCGGACGCAGATCTGGATGCCGAAATCCACGCCCAGCCCGACGAACAGCGGGATGAACGCGATCGAGATCAGGTTGAACCGCCCCACCGCGAGCAGCCCGACCGCCATGGTGATGACGAGGCCGAGCAGGATGGTGGCGAGGATCGCCGCGACCAGCCGCGCCGAGCGTGTCGCCAACCAGAGCGTTATCAACATCGCGCCGAGCATGATCGCGCCGACGAGGCCGATATTCTCCTGCAAGGTGGCGAATTCCTCGTCGGCGAGCGGCACCTCGCCGGTGAGCTGCACGCGGATGCCGTGCGCGGCGTCCAGCCCGAGCGCGCCGGCCGCCTGCCGCACCGCTTCCTCCGCCGCCTCGCCCGGCATCAGCGCGCCGTGATCGAGCACCGGCTGGGCGAGGATCAGCCGCCGGGTCGGCGCGGCGAGCGCGCCGCCTTGTCCGCCGAACAGCGCCTGCCACGAAAAGGGCCTGGGCTTGCCCGCCAGCGCGCCGTCCACCGCCTCGGCGAGCGCGCGGACCGGCTTGTCGATGCGGTCGGCGGAAACCTGGCCGGCCGCCACCCCGTCCGCCATCGTCGCCACCGCGCCGGCGACGCCTCTCAGGCTCGGGTCGGCGGCGAGCGGGCCGAGCATCGGCTGCGCCTCGATCAGCGCGGCGGTTGCGTCGCGCACTTCCTTTTCGGTGCCGAACAGCAGCCCCTCGCGGCCGAAGAAGTCGCCCCCGTCCGGGCGCGAGACGCGGCGGAAATGCGCCTTGTCCACCGCCAGCCGCGCGGCAAGCCGCGTCGCGCCATCCTCCGCCAGCTCGGGCGTCGCGCCGTCGATCATCACCAGCATGACGTCGCGGAGTTGCGGGAAGGCGGTCTCCATCGCCCGCTCCTGCTGCCGCCACGGCACGTCGGGGGAGATCAGTTCGGCCGTGTCGGTGGTCATCGCGAAGCGATCCACGACGACCGCCAGCGCCAGCGCCGCCAGCACCAGCCCGGCGACGATCGTCAGCCACGGACGGCGGATGCTCGCGGCGACGGCGCGCGGGACAGGGTTGGCCATGCTCAGCGCGCGGGCGGGCCGGACGGCCCGGTGAAATAGCGCAAATTCAGCCGGATCGTGCGGGCGGTGCCGTCGAAGGCGAACTCGGCGTCGGCGAATTTCGGCGGGCCGAGGCGGATCTTCGCGTCGTTCGAGAAGCCGATCCCTTCCTTCGGGATGCCGAGGAAGCCGCGATCGACCTTGCCGTTGCCGTTCTCGTCAAGGAACGCCTGCACCGCATAGCGCCCGGCGGGCAGGTTGCCCACCGTCACCCGCGTCTCCCCCACCCGTGCGCGGGCGTTGCCGGACCAGGGGCAGTCCTCCTTCAGGAACTTCGCTTCCGGGCAGACATCGACATGGACCACGCCCTTGCCGACACGGACGTTGCCGACATCGACGGTCAGCACGCCCTCCGGCGCGGCGGCGGAAAGGAGCGGCAGGGCGATCAGCGCCGGGAGCAGGCGTCTCATCCGATCTGGCGTTCCCCGGCGACACGCTCATTCCACCTGAGTGTTTTGAGCACGGTATTGACGATATGCTGTGCATCGAGTCCGGCGTCGGCATATTGTGTGTCGGGTTTGTCGTGGTCCTGGAAGCGGTCGGGCAGGCGCATGGTCCTGAGCTTGAGGCCGGTATCGATCAGCCCGGCGTCCGACGCCAGCGTCAGCACATGCGCGCCGAGCCCCCCGATCGACCCCTCCTCGATCGTCACCGCCACCTCGTGCGTCGACAACAGCCGACGGATCAGCGCCTCGTCCAGCGGCTTGGCGAACCGCAGGTCCGCCACCGTGGTCGACAGCCCCTTCGCCTCCAGCGCGTCCGCCGCCTTCAACGCTTCCGCCAGCCGCGTACCCAGCGACAGGATCGCCACCGTCTTGCCCTCGCGCACCACCCGGCCCTTGCCGATCTCCAGCACCTGCGGGACCGCCGGCAGCGCCACCCCCGTGCCGTTGCCGCGCGGATAGCGCACCGCGATCGGCCCCGTGTCGTGCGCCACGCAGGTGTGCACCATATGCACCAGTTCCGCCTCGTCGGCGGCGGCCATCACCACGAAGTTCGGCAGCGAGGCGAGATAGGTGATGTCGAAGCTCCCGGCATGGGTCGCCCCGTCCGCTCCCACCAGCCCCGCGCGGTCGATCGCGAACCGCACCGGCAGGTTCTGGATCGCCACGTCATGCACCACCTGGTCATAGGCGCGCTGCAGGAAGGTCGAGTAGATCGCGCAGAACGGCCGCATCCCCTGCGCCGCCAGCCCCGCCGCGAAGGTCACCGCATGCTGCTCGGCGATGCCGACGTCGAACGCACGGGTAGGGTGGCGCTTCGCGAACCGGTCCACCCCGGTGCCCGACGGCATGGCGGCTGTGATCGCCACAATGCGCGGGTCCTTGTCCGCCTCGTCCGCCAGCGCCTCGCCGAACACGTTCTGGTAGGCCGGCGGCCCCGGCGGCGCCTTGGCCTGCGCCCCGGTGATCACGTCGAACTTCTGCACCCCGTGATACTTGTCCGCCGCCGCCTCCGCCGGGGCATAGCCCTTGCCCTTCTTGGTCACGACATGGACCAGGATCGGCCCTTCTTCCGCGTCGCGGACATTCTCCAGCACCGGGATCAGATGATCGAGGTTATGCCCGTCGATCGGCCCGACGTAATAGAAGCCCAGCTCCTCGAACAGCGTCCCGCCCATCGTCATCCCACGCGCGAACTCGTCGGTCTTGCGCGCGGCATTGTGGAACGGACGCGGCAAGCGCCGCGCGATCCGCTTCATCACCTCGCGCAGCGACAGGAACTCCCGGCTCGAGGCGATCCGCGACAGATATGCCGACAAGCCCCCCACCGGCGGCGCGATCGACATGTCGTTGTCGTTGAGGATCACCACCAGCCGGTTGCCGGCGGCTTCCGCGTTGTTCATCGCCTCATAGGCCATGCCCGCCGACATCGCCCCGTCGCCGATCACCGCGATCGCCTTGCCCGGCGCGCCGCTGAGCTTGTTCGCGATCGCGAACCCCAGCGCCGCCGAGATCGAGGTCGACGAATGCGCCGCCCCGAACGGGTCGTACTCGCTCTCGCTCCGCTTCGTGAAGCCCGACAACCCCCCGCCCTGCCGAAGCGTGCGAATCCGGTCGCGGCGCCCGGTCAGGATCTTGTGCGGATAGCATTGGTGGCCGACATCCCACACCAGCCGGTCGCGCGGCGTGTCGAACACATAATGGATCGCCGTCGTCAGCTCGACCACGCCCAGACCAGACCCGAGATGCCCCCCCGTCTGGCCCACCGCCGAAATCACCTCCGCCCGCAACTCGTCCGCCACCTGACGCAAACGATCCACCGGCAAACCACGCAACGCCTCAGGCGTCCCAACCGTGTCCAGCAATGGTGTCTCAGGAAAGTCTGTCATCGCAAGCCAATGTTATCGGGGCGTTGTGGCAGGATTGTGAGCGGCGGGATCGCTGAGCGGATCGGACAATTCGGGCGCGTTCGAAGCGCCGGCCGGGGCATCGGGATCGCGCATCGGATCGTCCAGTTCGCCCGGCGGCGCCTTGCGGTGGCGGATCGCCGCAACCTCGGCGGCGCGGTTCTGGAGCCAGACCGAGCGCAACGTGGCATAAGGGTCCACCGCACCGCCGAACAGCGCGCGCAGCTCGTCGTCGGATTCGGCGCGCAGGTCCAGCCCCGGAATGACCGCGCTGCTCACCTGATAGCGCCAGTCGGTGAACGGCTTGCCGATCGCGATCGGCAGCACCGCGCCGTCCACCGGACCGCCCAATATGTCGCGCAGCGTGGTCGGCCCGACCAGCGGCAGGAACAGATACGGCCCCGGCCCGAAGCCGTAGCGCGCCAGCGTGTCGCCGAAGCTGTTGTCGTGATGCGGGATGTTGATCCCCTCGGTCTTGGCCAGATCGAGCACGCCGCCCACGCCGAGCGTCGAATTGACGGTGAAGCGCACCAGGGTCCGCCCCGCCTTGCCGAACTTGAGCTGCAACAGATAATTGACGAAGGCCACCGGCTCGGTGAGGTTACTGAAGAAATGGCGCAGGCCCGTGCGCACCGGCTTCGGCGCGACATGCTTGTAGCCCATCGCGGCCGGCCGGTAGATCGCCTTGTCGAGCGACTGGTGCAGCCCGAACATCTTGCGGTTGAAGCCTTCGAGCGGATCGCCCTTCGCGTGGCGGGGCGCCTTGGCCGGCACCGGCTGGGCGGCGACGGTTGCCGGATCGGTCAGCGGGTCGGCCAGTTCGGGCGCGGCCGGCGCTTCTTGCGACGGCCGCGGAGGCGCGGGCGCGACGACCGGCGGCGCGGGCGCCTCGGTCTGCATATCCCGCGCCGGGGCGATCATCGGCGCCGGGGCGGAAAGGAGAAGGAGCGAAAGGCTCAAAAACTGCCCTTCGCCGCCAGCGCGTCGAGGTGCGCCACCAGCGCCTTCGCCCCGCCTTTCGCGAGCACGCTCGCGAAATCGGCGCGGCGCGTCGCGATCTGGCTGATCGCGTTGCGGTAGAAGACGTCGATGATCTTCCATTCGCCGCCGTTCGCGCGCAGGCGATAGCTGATCGCGATCCCCGCCTTGCCCGGCGTCACCAGCGTCGTGCGCACCAGCCGGTCGCCGCCGCGCGCGTCGACCTGCGGCGCGATCGCGAAGCTCTCGCCGGACCAGTCGTCGAAATTGGCGGCATATTGCGCGATCGTCAGGCGGCGGAAGGCGGCGACCAACGCCTGCTGGTCGGCCGGGGCGATCGTCGTCCAGCCCGCGCCGACCGCCAGCCGCGTCATCAGCGGCAGGTCGAAAGTGCGGTCGATCACCGGCGCGATCGCCGTCGCGCGGCTTTTCGCCGTGCCCTTCGCCTTCATGATCGCGATCAGCCCGTCATCGAGCGTCTGGACGGTCGCGCGGGCCGGATCGGCCTGCGCCAGGGCGGGAACGGGGGCCGTCAGCGCCAGCAGCAACGCGGTGGAAAGGGACATACGCATGGAAACACTCCCAGTCGGTTCCCCGCGATTACCCGCTTCGGCGGCAGCCCGTCCACCCTTCAGCACGTCCGGCGGCGGATCGCCACAATTGCGCCTTTTGTATCTGGGATCGGACGACTATCTGGAACCCTTCCGGGAACGACGTGGACGACGAGATGACCGGTTCTCCTTCTCCGTTGAATGTCCTTCTCGCCAGCCCGCGCGGCTTCTGCGCGGGCGTGGTCCGCGCGATCGACATCGTGGAGCGCGCGCTCGAGCTTTACGGGCCGCCGGTCTATGTCCGCCACGAGATCGTCCACAACCGCCATGTCGTGGAGCGGCTGCGCGGCAAGGGCGCGATCTTCGTCGAGGAGCTGGACGAGATCCCGGCCGGCGCGCCGACGATCTTCAGCGCGCATGGCGTGCCCCGCGCGGTGCAGGAGGCGGCCGTCGCGCGCGACCTGCCGGTGCTCGACGCCACCTGCCCGCTGGTCGCGAAGGTGCATGTGCAGGGGCGGCGCTATGCCAGGGCCGGGCGGACGCTCGTCCTGATCGGCCACGCCGGCCATGCCGAGGTGATCGGCACGATGGGCCAGATCGACGCGCCGGTGCATCTCGTCTCCACGACGGAGGACGTCGCGGTGCTGCCCTTCGCGGACGATACGCCGATCGCCTATGTCACCCAGACGACGCTGAGCGTGGACGACACGCGCGGGGTGATCGTCGCGCTCAACGCGCGCTTCAGCGACGTGACCGGGCCGGACGTGGCCGACATCTGCTACGCGACGCAGAACCGCCAGACCGCTGTGCGCGACCTTGCCCGGCACAGCGACCTCGTGATCGTGGTCGGCGCGCGCAACAGCTCCAATTCCAGCCGGCTGCGCGAGATCGGCGATGAGATGGGCGTGCCGAGCTATCTGGTCGATGACGGCGGCGGCGTCGAGCGCGCGTGGCTCGACGGCGTGGAGACGGTCGGCATCACCGCCGGGGCCTCCGCGCCGGATGAATTGATCGAAAGCGTGATTGCTGCCATTGCCGCTGTCCGCCCCGTATCGGTGCGGCAACTGGACGGCGTGGCCGAGAACGTCTCGTTCGCGCTTCCACCCCAATTGCGTCGGCCCGTCCGCGCGGCCGCTGAGTAGAACGACTTATGAGCCTGCCATTCTCCCAGATCGCCCGCATCGGCGCCTACACGCTCAAGGAGCATATCAAGGGCGGCAAATACCCGCTCGTGCTGATGCTGGAGCCGCTGTTCCGCTGCAACCTCGCCTGCCCCGGCTGCGGCAAGATCGACTATCCCGACGCGATCCTCAACCAGCGCATGAGCTATGAGCAATGCATGGAGGCGATCGACGAATGCGGCGCCCCCGCCGTCTCGATCGCGGGCGGCGAACCGCTGCTCCACAAGGACATGGCCCGCATCGTGAAGGGCTATATCGCGAAGAAGAAGTTCGTGATCCTGTGCACCAACGCGCTGCTGCTGAAGAAGAAGATCGACGAATATGAGCCGTCGCCCTTCTTCACCTGGTCGATTCACCTCGACGGCGACAAGGAGATGCACGACCACGCCGTCGATCAGCAGGGCACCTACGACATCGCGGTGGAGGCGATCAGGCTCGCGAAATCGAAGGGCTTCCGCGTGCAGGTGAACTGCACCGTGTTCGACGGGGCGGACCCGGCGCGGCTGGCGGCCTATTTCGACGAGATGGAGGCGCTGGGCGTCGAGATCACCATTTCCCCCGGCTATGCCTATGAGCGCGCGGCCGATCAGGAGCATTTCCTCAATCGCGAGCGGACCAAGAAATTCTTCCGCGACGTGTTCGCGCGCGGGCATGGCGGGAAAGACTGGACCTTCACCAACTCGCCTTTGTTCCTCGATTTCCTCGCGGGCAACCAGACCTATGAATGCACGCCCTGGTCGATGCCGCTGCGCACGATCTTCGGCTGGCAGAAGCCGTGCTATCTGCTCGGCGAAGGCTATGTCGCGACCTTCAAGGAGCTAATGGAGGGCACCGACTGGGAGCAGTACGGCGTCGGCAAGTACGAGAAATGCTCGAACTGCATGACGCATTGCGGCTTCGAGGGCACCGCCGCCACCGACGCGATCCGCCACCCGCTCAAGATGTTCGGCATCGGGCGCAAGGGGGTGAAGACAGAGGGGCCGATGGCGCCGGACGTTGACCTGTCGAAGGCGCGGAAGGCGGAGGACGTCTATTCCAGCCACGTCGAGCGCGAGCTGGCGAAGATCAAGGAAGCCGATCCCGAAGGGTTCAAGCGCGTGCAGAAGGTGGCGTGAGCGCCGTCGTCAGCCGATTATCCGGCTGACCGCTTCCATTGCCGCCTTCAACCCGGCAAACGCCCGATCCGCCTGCCGCCCGGTGCGGATCAGCGCCGGCAACTGACGCGGATCACGCGCCAGCGAGGCGAGCACCGCCCCCAAAGCCAGCCCGCCGTCGGGCCGCATCCCGACCAGCGCGGCGGGCGGCAGGTCGTCCGCCGCGCCGTCCGAAATCACGCGCACCGCCCCGAACGCCAGCCCGCGCCGCGCGGCGACCCGCGCGGCGACATGGCTCTCCATATCCACCGCCACGCCGCCCGTCGCATCGCGGAGCGCGCGTTTCGCCATTACGCTGGCGAGGATCGCGTCGCCACCGACGATCCGACCTCGCGCCGCATCCGGCATGGCGCGCCGCAGCTGCTCCACGACCGTATCGTCGCCGTCGATCACCACATCCCCCGGCCTCAACGCCGGGGAGAGCGCACCCGCGATGCCGCACGAAAGGATGATCCCCGCGAACCCCTCGGCCGCCAGCTCCAGCCGCGCCTCTAGCTGCGCCGCCACGCCGCCGCCGATCACCGTCACCGCATCCGGGCAGGCGCGCGCGACGATCCGCGCCTCACGCTTCAGCCCGCAGGCGGCGATCATCCTCACATCCCGACCGTGACACGCCGGGTGTTCGATCTCTTGAGGTTGCGGTAGCGCGCCATCGCCCACAGCGGGAAATATTTCGGATAGCCGTGGTAGCGCAGATAGAAGACGCGCGGAAAGCCGCCGCCGGTGTAATGCTCCTGCCCCCACAGGCCGTCCGCTTCCTGATGCGCGGCGAGCCAGTCGACGCCGCGCCTCACCGCGTCACTGTCCACCTCGCCCGCCGCCATCAGGCCGAGCAGCGCCCAGGCGGTCTGCGAGGCGGTGGATGGCGCGGGCGCGTGGCCGGTGCGATCGAGCGCATAGCTGTCGCAATCCTCGCCCCAGCCGCCATCCGGGTTCTGGATCGCCGTCAGCCACGCCGTCGCCCGCGCGACCATCGGCTCGTCCGGCCCCAGCCCGGCGGCGTTGAGCGCGCACAGCACGGACCAGGTGCCGTAGATGTAATTCACCCCCCAGCGGCCGAACCAGCTTCCGTCCGGTTCCTGCTCGCGGCGGAGATAGTCGAGCGCGGCGGCCATGCGCGGCGAATCGCGGTGCTCGCCGAGCTGCGCCAGCATCGAGACGCAACGCGCGGACACGTCGGCGGTTGGCGGATCGAGCAATGCGCCATGATCGGCGAACGGCAGGTTATTGAGATAATCGTAATCGTTGTCGGCGTCGAACGCGCCCCAGCCGCCGTTCCTCGATTGCAGCCCCACCGTCCATTCGACGCCGCGATCGATCGGCATCCGGTCCGCCACGCCCGCGCGGTCCATCGCCATCACCACCACGGCGGTATCGTCGAGGTCGGGATAATGCGCGTTGTTATACTGGAACGCCCAGCCGCCGGGCCGCACGCCGGGCCGCTCCTGCGCCCAGTCGCCCGCGACATCGAGCACCTGACGCGGCCGGAGCCAGTCGAGCGCCACCCCGGCCCGCGCGACATTCTCCTCGCCGCCCGCCTCCAGCATCGCATGGGCGGCGAGCGCGGTGTCCCACACCGGGGAGACGCACGGCTGGCAATAAGCCTCGTCCTCATGGATCACGAGGAGGTTCTCGACCGATTTGCGCGCGATGGCGCGCCCGGGATCGCTTTCGGGATAGCCGAGCGCGTCGAACATCATCACGCTGTTCGCCATCGCCGGATAGATCGCGCCCAGCCCGTCCTCGCCGTTCAGCCGCTCGCGCACCCACGCCTCGCACGCCGCGAGCGCGCGCTGGCGCAACCGCCTCGGCCACAATCCGTCGCCCAGCTTGAGCAGCCGGTCGAGTGTGTTGAAGCCGTGCGTCCACAGCCATTTCGGGTCAGCCGCCTGCGTCCTCGCCTGCGCGGTGTGGCCGGTGTAGAGTTCGTCGACCCTGACGCCCTTCGCGTTGCGGGCCAGCGGCTTCTTCGCGCCCAGCACGAGCAGCGGCACGATCACGGTGCGCGCCCAATAGCTTACCTTGGAAAGATGGATCGGGAACCAGCGCGGCAGCAGGATCAGCTCGGGCGGCATGGTCGGCACGGCCGACCACGGCCCCGCCCCGAACAACGCGAGCTGGATGCGGGTGAAGACGTTGACCGCCTCCGCCCCGCCCGCCGCGAGCACCGCATTCCGCGCGCGGACCATGTGCAGCGCGTCGGGCGCATCGCCTATCATCCTGAGCGCGTAATAGGCTTTCACCGTCGCGCTGACATCGAACCCGCCGGCATGGAACAGGCCCCAGCCGTGATGCTCCGCCGACTGAATGCGGCGCAGGTAGCGGGCGATCTTGCCCTCCAGTTCCGCATCGACCGGCTCGCCGAGATAATGGCGCAGCAGAACATATTCGGCCGGGATCGTGCAATCCGCCTCCAGCTCGAACACCCAATGGCCGTCGTCGCGCTGCGCCCGGTGCAACGCGGCAGCCGCACGATCGACCGCCGCGTCGACGGCGGCGAGCGGATCGAGGGTGTGGTGAAGCGTCGCCATGCCCCTCCCCTATCGCGTCCGACCGCCGATCGCCAAGGCCGCCGCCGTCTCGCCGGAACGGAGCGCGCCCTCGATCGTCGCGGGCAGGCCGGTCCGCGTCCAGTCGCCGGCGAGGAACAGGTTGCGCCAGCGCGTCGCGGTCGGCGGGCGCTTCGCATCCTGCCCGGGCGTCGCGGAGAAGGTCGCGCGCTTCTCCTTGACGATCTGCCACGGCGGGAGCGGCGCGTCGAAGCCATAAGCGCGCCGGATATCGTCCCAGAACAGCCGCGCGAGTTCCTCCCGGTCTTGATCGACCAGCGCGTCAGCGTGGCTGACGGTGACGGAGATGCGGTCGGAAAAGGCGAACAGCCATTGCGCCGCGCCGCCGATCACGCCGAGCATCTGCGGCGCGGTCGATGGTGGCCGGACGGCGAAATGCGCATTGACTATGGCATGAAAGGCATCCGGCGCTGAGATTTCGGGGAGCAGCGCGCTCGCCACCCACGGCGGGACCGCGAGGATCACCGCCTCATCCGCCGCCACCGGTTCCGCCCCGCTCCCCCAGTCGAGCGCGGTCACCCGATCGCCCTCGGTCGCGATCGCGCGGAGGCGCTTGCCGAGCGCCACCGGCGCGTCGCGCGCGGCGAGCCACGCCAGCGCCGGATCGATGAAGGCGGCGGCGAGCGTCGGCTCGGCGATGCGCGGCAAGCTCGCCTTGCCGCCACGCAGCAGCGATTCGCGCAGCACTCCGGCGGTCAGCCGCGCGGAACCCTTCTCCGGCGGCGTGTTGAGCACCGCGAGCAGCACCGGCTCAAGCAGCCTGTCCCATACCGGACCCGCCGCATCGATCCGCTCTCCGACGCTATCGGATGGTCCGCCACCCAGCAGCTTCGCCAGCGGCAGATAATCCCTCAAGCTTGAGCCGGGGACGCGCCTGCCCTCCGCCAAGACCCACCACGGCAAGCGGCCGTCGTTGATGCGGATCGTCCAGCGCGCACCATCGGCGAGATCGACGAAGGCGAAATCGGCGTGATCCGGCCCGGTAAGCGGCGTCGTTGCGCCAATCGTCGCGCGGAACCGCTCAACCGACCTGTTACCGGCCAGCACGAGGTGATTGCCGTTGTCGATAACCAGCCCGAGCTGCGGATCGCGATACGAACGGCACCGCCCGCCCGCCTGCGCCGCCGCATCGGCGATGCGCACCGCCACTCCCGCCGCTACCAGTCGCACGGCCGCCGACAGCCCCGCCAGGCCAGCGCCGACAATCGTCGCCCGCGCGAAGCTCAACGCGTCACCAGCAGCCGCGCGAGCGTCCACAGCAGCGCGGGCTTGCTCACCTTCACTGGCGCGCGTGGCGGCGCCCAGCCGCGCGCCTCCATCCGCCGCAGCAGCTTCGAATAGACCGCCTCCATCAGCCGGGGCGCGAGCAGATGGCCGGGCGGCCGGGCGGCAAGGATCGCGTCGGCGGCGCGATAATGATCGTGCGCCAGCGCCACCAGCGGCCGCACCGCCCGATCAAGGCGCGGATCGGCCGCCACCTCCGCCGGCGTGGTGAGCGCGACGCCCGCGTCCGCCAGCGCCTCGGCGGGAAGATAGACGCGGCCGATCGTCGCATCCTCGTCCACGTCGCGCAGGATGTTGGTGAGCTGGAGCGCGCGGCCGAGATGATGCGCAAGCTCGATGCCCTCCGCGCGCGGCATCCCGAACACGCGGACCGACAGCCGCCCGACCGCCGAGGCGACGCGGTCGCAATAAACGTCCAGCTCCGCCATCCCGGGCCAGCGGATATCGCGCGCGACATCCATCGCCATGCCGTCGATCACCGCGTCGAAATCGGCGCGGTCGAGCGCGAAGCGCCGCACCGCCTCCGCCACCATCGCCGCCTGCCCCGGATCGCGCCCGGCGTAGAGCGCATCGAGATCGCGCCGCCATTGTTCCAGCGCGGCGGCGCGGGTCGCGCGGTCGCCCTGCTGGTCGTCGGCGATGTCATCCACCGCGCGGCAGAAGCCGTAGATCGCGAACATCGCCTCACGCTGCGCCTTGGGCAGCACGCGCATCCCAGCGTAGAAGGAACTGCGCGAGGCGGTGGTGGCGGGCGCGTCGCTCATGCCGCGCGCCTCAGCAGCGTCGGCACCGCCGCGCCGAGCGCGAGCCACGCCGCCTCGACCTTGCCGTGGTGGACACGCTCGCTCAGCGGATCGCGCGTCTCGAGCCGGTCGCACAGGCTCTCGGCGAGCCGCTGAATCACCGCGACCTCCGCCGCCAGCCGCCGATCGCGGATCGCCGCCGCGAAGCCGGCCGATCGCGCGAGCAACCCGCGCGTCCGCCCGACCAGCGCGGTGAGGATCGCGCGCAACGCGGGCGTCGCACGGTCGCGGCGCAAGTCCTCGATATCCACGCCGGTATCGAGCGGGATATAGACGCGGCCGAGCGCCCGGTAATCCTTGCCGCAATCCTGGAGGTGGTTGATGACCTGCAACGCGGCGCACAAGGCGTCATTGGCCGGCCACAGGTCGCGGCTCTCGCCATGCACGTCGAGCACGTAGCGGCCGACCGGCATCGCGGAGAGCCGGCAATAGCCGATCAGGTCGTCCCAGTCGCGGCAGCGTGTCTCCGTCACGTCGCGGACGAAGGCGTCGAGCAGTTCGTGCGCATGGACCGGGTCGATCCCGCGCGCCGCCATCGCCTCGCGCAGCGCTATCGCCTCGGGCGCGCCCTCCCCGTCCAGCCCGGCACGCATCTCCGCGAGCAGGTCGAGCCGCGTCCGCTGCGACGCATCGGCATTGTCGGCAATATCGTCGGCCGCGCGGGCGAAGCGGTAGAAGGCCATCACCGGCGCGCGCGCCTCAGGGCGCAGCAGGAAGCTCGCCACCGGGAAATTCTCGTCGGTATGGCCCTTGCCCGACACGAGATCGGCTGCCTTCGTCATCCGCCCGCCGCCGCCTGTGCCCTGCCCTTCCACATGCCGCCCCGTCCCCGCACGTGCTGCCACGCCGATAGCAAGGTGCAAGCGGCGTAGAAAGCCGCGATCGCCGGCAGCGCCACGCCCCACAAGGGCGAGCGGCGATAGAAGGCCAGCATCGGCTGGAAGACGATCGCCATTAGCGCCCATGCCGCCAGCCCGGCGAGACGGGTGAAGCCGCTCGCGAAGATCGCCGCGATCGGCGGGACGAGATACATCAAAGCCAGCCCCAGCATGGTCCCCGCCAGCAGCCACGGCGAATAACGGAGCTGCGCATAGGCCGAGCGGGAGATCATCGCCGCGACCGAGCCGAAGGTGTCATAATGCCGGATGCTGCGCGATCGGTCGGTGAGGCCGATCCAGATGC
This sequence comes from Sphingomonas sp. CL5.1, assembly GCF_013344685.1. Lineage (NCBI taxonomy): Bacteria > Pseudomonadati > Pseudomonadota > Alphaproteobacteria > Sphingomonadales > Sphingomonadaceae > Sphingomonas > Sphingomonas sp. CL5.1. The sequence goes on along the minus strand of NZ_CP050137.1, from coordinate 1,736,074 downwards.
GTCCCTGCCGCTTGAGCAACGCGCCGAGCGTGCAATCGTCGATCAGCGCGTCACGAATCGCGGCGATCCCGCCCGCCGCCTCAAGCGCGGTGCGCCGCACCAGCATGCAACCACCGGCCGCGCCGCCAAGGCCCGTGGGGCGGTTCACCAGCCCGAACGGATAGAGCATCTGGAAGAAGAAGACGAAGGCGGGGATCAGCATCCGCTCCGCCAGCGTCTCGCAGCGCAGCTTCGCCATCAGGCTGACGAGCGCGAGGCTGCCAGCCTCCGCGCGGGCGACCAGCATGCGCAGCGTATCGGGCGCATGGGCGATATCGGCGTCGGTCAGCCAAAGATAGGTCGGTGCGTCACCGGCATGCTCGACGCCCTGCCGCACCGCCCACAATTTGCCGGTCCAGCCGGCCGCGAGCGGCAGGCCGGTCAGCACCTCCAGCCGCGCCGCGCCCAACCGACGCGCGATGTCGCCGGTGCCGTCGCCGGAGGAATCGTCCACCAGGATGACTCGGAAGGGGCCTGGATAGTCCTGCGCGATCAGGCTGGCGATCGACTCCGCGATCACCGCCGCCTCGTCGCGCGCCGGCACCACCGCGACCACCGCCGGCCAATGCGCCGGCTCCGGCGGCAGGTCGCGGGTGTCGCGCTCGCGCGTCAGCCAGAAACCGTGCCGGGCGAAGACCAGCACCAGCCAGACCGCGAGCGCCAGCGCGGCGATCACCGGATCATCCCCGCCTCGCGGAACCAGCCGATCGCATCGGCCAGCGCCTCACCATGCGGCCGCGCGCGATAGCCCAGTTCCGCCTCCGCCTTGGCCGAGCTGAAGAACATCCGGTGTTTCGCCATCCTGAGAGAATCGAGCGTCAGGAACGGCTCCCGCCCGGTGATGCGCGCCAGCCGCTCATTGGCCCATGCCAGCGGAAAGAGCGGCGCGCGCGGGATACTGACCGCTGGCGGCCTGCGTCCGACGATCGCTGCGATGCGGGCGAGCATGTCGCCCAGCATCACGTCCTGCCCGCCGAGGATATAGCGTTCGCCGATCCGCCCCTTGTCCAGCGCGAGCAGATGCCCCGCCGCCACATCGTCGACATGGACAAGGTTCAGCCCCGCATCGACATAGGCCGGCATCCGCCCGTTCGCCGCCTCGACCACGATCCGCCCGGTCGGCGTCGGCTTCACGTCGCGCGGTCCGATCGGGGTGGAAGGCTGGACGATCACGGCGGGCAGGCCGCGCGCCGCGACCATTTCCTCGACCAGCCGCTCGGCGATCACCTTGCTGCGCTTGTATGCACCGACCGCCTGATCCGGCGTGGCGGCGTCGCGTTCGTCGGCGGGCCGGTCGTCGCGCGGCCTGAGGGTGGCGACGCTGGAGGTATAGACCAGCCGCTCGACCCCGGCGGCGAGCGCCGCTTCCATCACCACACGGGTCATCGCGGCGTTGTTGCGGACGATCTCGTCCGGGTCAGGCGCCCAGAGCCGATAGTCGGCGGCGACGTGGAACAAATGCCCCACCCCTTGCATCGCCCGCGCCACCGCATCGCCGTCGCGCAGGTCGCCCTCGACCAGCTCGCCCGGAAAATCCGCGAGGTTCCCGCGCGGGCTGGACGCGCGGACCAGCCCGCGCACGGGCGCGCCGCGCGCCGCGAGCGCATGCGCGACCGCCGATCCGACGAAGCCCGATACGCCGGTGACGAGGGTGAGCGGTGGTGCCACGCCTTCGCTCTACACAGCGCCGCCGGAGCCGGATAGGGGGACGCATGGCCGCCTTATTGCCCGCGATCGGCTGGATGCTTCTCGCCCTTGCGCTGATCGGATCGCTCTACACGATCGCGTCGGCGATCACGCTGCGCGGGTTCCTTGCGAGCGCCAACCGAACCGCGCGACGGTCGGACGGCGTGACGATCCTCAAGCCGCTGCACGGCGCCGAACCACGGCTGGCGGACAATCTCGCGACCTTCCTCGAACAGGAACATGACGGCCCGGTCCAGCTCCTCTGCGGCGTCCAGCGCGCCGACGATCCGGCATTGGCCGCGGTCGAGGCGTTGAAGGCACGTTTCCCGCAGGCGCGGATCGACGTGATCGTCGACCCCACGCCGCACGGCGCGAACGGCAAGGTCGCCAACCTCATCAACCTCGCGCCGCATATCGCGCATGATGTGGTCGTGCTGAGCGACAGCGACATGGCGGCGGCGCCCGATTATCTCGCGGGCGTGCTCGCCGCGCTCGACCGGCCGGGCGTTGGCGCGGTGACGCTCGCCTATGCCGGGCGTGGGGACGCCGGCTTCTGGTCTCGCCTCGCCGCCGCCGGGCTGACATGGCAATTCCTGCCGGGCGCGGTGTTCGGCGTCGCGCGCGGCCTCGCGCGGCCGTGCATGGGCTCGACCATCGCAATGCGGCGCGGGACACTGGCGGCGATCGGCGGGTTCGACGCCTTCGCCGACGTGCTGGCCGACGATTACGCCATCGGGCAGGCGATCGCCGCGCGCGGGCTGACCGTCGCGATGCCGCCGCTGCTCGTCACCCATGCCTCGATCGAGCGCGATTTCGGCGACTTGTGGCGGCACGAGGTGCGCTGGGGCGCGACGGTGCGCGATCTGGTGCCGTTCGCGCATGTGATGGGGGTGATCGCCATGCCGCTGCCGCTGGCGCTGCTGGCCACGCCGTTCCACCCCTTGCTTGCGCTGGCGCTGGCCGGATTCGCGCTACTGGCGCGGCTCGCCGCCGTGCTGACCGCCGACGCGCGCGCGGGGCGACGGACCGCGCCTTTATGGACCTTCCCCTTCCGCGATTGCCTGACCTTCGCGGTTTTCCTCGCCAGCCTCACCGCGCGATCGGTTGATTGGCGCGGCGCAAGGCTTAGAATGGAGCAAGACGGCCAGATCTCGGCCGAACCGGAGAATCTCCGTACATGATGCGTACCCTGTTCCTGCAAGGCCCCTCGTTCGACGGTTATGACGGCGGCGCCGGCGCGCGCTACCAGATGAAGCGCGAGGTGCGCAGCTTCTGGTATCCGACGTGGCTTGCCCAGCCCGCCGCGATGATCGAAGGCTCGCGCCTGATCGACGCCCCCGCCCACGATCAGGGCTGGGACGATATCGCGCATGAGGTGGACGGGAAGGACCTGATCGTCCTCCACACCTCGACGCCCAGTTTCAACCAGGACGTGCGCACCGCCGAGCTGATCCGCGCGCGCAACCCCAGGGCGCTGATCGGCCTCGTCGGCGCCAAGGTGGCGGTGGAGCCGGACAAGAGCCTCGCCGCCTCCGCCGCGATCGATTTCGTCGCGCGCGAGGAATATGACTTCACGCTGGTCGAGATCGCCGAAGGCAAGCCGCTGGCGGAGGTGGACGGCATCACCTGGCGCGCGCCGGGCGGGGAGTTCGTCCGCAACCGGGACCGCGCGATGATCGAGGACATGGACGTCCTCCCGATGGTCTCGCCGGTGTACAAGCGCGACCTGACGATCGAGAAATATTTCGGCGGCTACCTGCGCCATCCTTACGTCAGCTTCTACACCGGGCGCGGGTGCAAGAGCCGCTGCACCTTCTGCCTGTGGCCGCAGACCATCTCCGGCCACCGCTACCGCTTCCGCTCGATCCTCAAGGTGATCGAGGAGGTGCAATATATCCTGAAGGAGCTTCCCCAGACCAGGGAGATCTTCTTCGACGACGACACGCTGACCGACAATCACGATCGCGTCGAGGAACTGGCGAAGGCGCTGGGCGAACTCGGCTTCGGCAAACCCGGCTTCCCCGTGTCGTGGAGCTGCAACGCCAAGGCCAACGTCCCGCGTAAGACGCTGGAGGTGCTCAAGGCGAATGGGCTGCGGCTGCTGCTGGTCGGCTACGAAAGCGGCAACCAGCAGATATTGCACAATATCAAGAAGGGCCTGCGCGTCGATGTCGCGCGGCAGTTCACCAAGGACTGCCACGAGCTTGGCATCGTCATCCACGGCACCTTCATCCTCGGCCTCCCCGGCGAGACGCTGGAGACGATCGAGGAGACGATCCGCTATGCGATCGAGATCAATCCACACACCATCCAAGTATCGCTGGCCGCGCCTTATCCCGGCACCTTCCTCTACAATCAGGCGGTGGAGAATGGCTGGTTCGACGGCAGCGACCACCTGCTGACCGACGGCGGCAACCAGATCGCGCAACTGAGCTATCCGCACCTGTCGTCGAAGGTGATCTTCGACAAGGTGGAGGAATTCTACAAGCGCTTCTATTTCCGCCCGCGCAAGATCGGCTCGATCGTGGGCGAGATGGTGCGCGACTGGGACATGATGAAGCGCCGGCTGCGCGAGGGCGTCGAGTTCTTCGATTTCCTGCGACGCCGCAAGGAAGCCGCCTGACCGCCTTGCGCCGCCTGATCGTCACCGCCGACGATTTCGGCGCCTCGCCGGAAGTCAACGACGCGGTCGAGCAGGCGCATCGCGGCGGCATCCTCACCGCCGCCAGCCTGATGGTCGCGGGCGACGCCGCCGCCGATGCGGTGGAGCGCGCGCGGCGGCTATCGACGCTTGGGGTCGGCCTGCATGTCGTATTGGTCGAGGGTCGTCCCGTCCTGCCGCCGGAGCGGCTTCCGGCATTGGTCGACGCCGCCGGCATGTTCCGCACCGACATGGCGCGCGCGGGGCTGACGATCTTCGCCGCCCCCGCCGCGCGCCGGCAGCTCCGCGCGGAGATCGAGGCGCAGTTCGCCGCCTTCGCCGCGACCGGCCTGCCGCTCGATCACGTCAACGCGCACAAGCATTTCCACCTCCACCCGACGATCGCCGGGACGATCCTCGCGGTCGGGCGCCAGTACGGCATGAAGGCGGTGCGCGCGCCGGTGGAACCAGCCGCCCCGCTCCACGCGATCGACGGCACGCGGACCGGGCCGCGCATCGAGACGGCATGGGCGAAGCTGGTCCGCCGCCGGATGCGGCGCGCGGGGATGGTCGTGCCCGATCAGGTGTTCGGCCTCGCCTGGTCCGGCGCGATGACCGCCGGGCGGGTGCGCAGCCTGCTCGATCGCCTGCCCGACGGGCTGTCCGAGCTTTACACCCATCCAGCGACCGCCCCCTGGCCCGGCGGCGCCCCCGGCTACGATTATCCGGGCGAACTGGCGGCGCTCACCGACGCGCTTGCGCAAGCCGCGATTGCGCGCAACAGCATCGCGCTCGGGCGGTTCGCCGATTTCACATGAGGATGCGCGCATGAATCTCGTGCCCGATTGGGACCAGTTCGATGCCTCGACGCCCTTGCCCGCCGGCAAGGTGAAGCTGGGCAGCCCGGGGCATCTGATGCTGTTCAGCCGGATGCTGCTCGACACGCACGATCCCTATCGCCCCGCGCTGATCGACTGGCCCGAGCTGGAGCCGGAGACGCGCGACAAGATCGTCTCGCTGCCGATCTGGGACATGGCGGTGCAGACCGAGGGGCGCACCGGCCTGTTCGTCAAGACCTTCGGCGAGACGGTGAAGGACCCGCTGCTGCGCTCCGCCGTGCAGATGGACGCGTTCGAGGAGCGCCGCCACAAGGTCGTCCTCGCCGACATGGTGCAATCCTATGGCATCGAGCTTCAGCCCGAGCCGGACTACGTGACGCCGAAGGATGCCGAATGGGCCTTCATGCGATCAGGCTATTCGGAGTGTATCGACAGCTTCTTCGGCTTCGGGCTGTTCAGGCTCGCCAAGGATACGGGCTTCTTCCCGCCCGAGCTGATCGACACGTTCGAGCCGGTGATGCGCGAGGAAGGGCGGCATATCCTGTTCTTCGTCAACTGGGTGGCATGGTGGCGGCGCAACATGCCGTGGTGGCGGCGGCCGTATTTCGAGGCGAAGGTGATCGTCGTGTGGCTGTTCCTGATCTGGGAACGGATCGACATGGCGAAGGGCATGGGCGACAACACCAAGGCGCAGGAGAACAACTTCACCCTCAACGGATCGAAGGAACTGGGCGTCGAGGTGACTTTCCCGGAGCTGGCGGCGATCTGCCTGTCGGAGAACGACCGCCGCCTCGCGCCCTATGACCGGCGCCTGATCCGCCCGCGCTTCGTGCCGGCGATGATGCGGCTCGCGCTGAAGCTCATGCGCAAGCCCGCGCCGGCGGGAGACGCCGCCTGAGGATTTCCGCGCGCGCCGGCCTGCTGCTGGCGACCATCGCCGGGCTGGGCGTCGCGCTGTGGACGTTCGGCGAGACCGGCCTCGGCGATATCGTCGCGGTCGCGCGGCGGATCGGCGTGGGCGGCTTCTTACTGTTCTGCCTGTGGTCGCTCGGCACCTTCGCGCTGCTCGGCGCGGCGTGGCTGGCGGCCGCGCCGGGCGAGGCGATCGGCCGTATCCGCGCCTTCACCTGGGCGCGGATGGTGCGGGAAGCAGTGTCGGACCTGCTGCCGCTGTCGCAGCTCGGCGGCGTGGTGATCGGCGCGCGGACGCTGACCACCGCCGGTATCGCGACCCCGCGCGTCTATGGCTCGATGGTAGTCGACATGACGACCGAGATGGCGGCGCAGCTCGTCTATACCTTGTTCGGGCTGGCGATGATCGCCTCGCTCTTGATCGGTGATGGCGCGGCGGCGGCGCTGCGCCCGGCGATCCTTGGCGGCACCGGGATCATGGTGGCGGTGATCCTGCTGTTCTTCGTCGCGCAGCGCGCCGCGTTCGACCTCACCGGGCGCATCGCGGGCCGGCTGGTACCGCAATCGCAGGCGGCGATCGCCGATATCCGCGTGGAGCTGGCGCGTATCTACGCCCGGCGCGGTCGGGTGGCGAAATCGTTCGCCTTCAACCTCGCCGGATGGGTGGCGAGCGGCGCGGGGGCGTGGCTGGCGCTGCACCTGATGGACGTGCGGATCGCGATCTGGGACGTGATGTCGCTGGAAAGCCTGATCTTCACCTTGCGCAGCGTCGCCTTCTTCATTCCCGGCGCGCTCGGCGTGCAGGAGGCGGCCTATGCGGTGGCGGGGCCGCTGTTCGGCCTGCCCCCGGAAAGCGCGCTCGCCCTGTCACTCGCCAAGCGCGCGCGCGACTTGGTGATCGGGCTGCCGACGCTGCTCGGCTGGCAGCTCGCCGAGATCGACGGCATCGTCGCGCGCCGCGACCGGCGATAGCGGGCGGCGGGAAACGACCCGCCACAGGCGCGCGAGCAACCCGCGCCGTCGCTCGACCGAACGGGCGCAGCGCGGATCGATCGGCCCCGGCGGGAGAACCTCGCCGCATTCAGGGCACAGCATGGCCACCCTCCCCGCCGGCATCGTCGGACGGCTGCGCGCTGGCGAGCGCCTTGCCCTTCACGAAGAAATCCCACGCCATCAGCACCGCGCCGGCCGCGAACACCACGTCGCCGGGCAGCCGCATCCATTGCCAGAACAGGGTGCCCTGATAGAATTCGAGGCTGCGCGCATAAGCAAGGCCATGCTCGTACACCGCGTCGAGCTGCGGCCAGCCTATGGGGAAGAAGTTGAGCAATATCCACAGCACCAGCCCGGCATTGTAGAGCCAGAACGCCCACAGACCGGGCTTCTCGTTGAACGGATGGCGCTCGCCCGCGGCATAGCGCAGGCAGAAATAGACCAGCCCGATCGCCAGCTCGCCGAATGCCCCGAACAGCGCGGTATGCGCGTGGTTGAGCGTCAGGAACGTGCCGTGCTCGTAATAATTGACCAGCGGCGCGTTGAGCGTCCCGCCCCCGAACACGCCCGCGCCGACAAAATTCCAGAAGGCCGCACCGATCACGTAGAGATAGGCGAGGCGATACTGGAAATCCCGCGTGCGCCGGATCAGCCGGTGGTTGTTGATCGCCTCGATGATGAGCAGCACCAGCGGCAGCACCTCGATGAACGAGAACATGCTGCCCATCGGCACCCACATGCTCGGCCCGCCCGCCCAGTAGAGGTGATGCCCGGTGCCGATCACCCCGCCGAGGAAGACGAGGATCAGCTCGAAATAGACCGCGCGCTCGGCAAGCTGGCGCGAGACGAGGCCGACCGACATCAACAGATAGGCGCTCATGCAGGCGGCGAAGAACTCGAACGACTGCTCGACCCACAGATGCACCACCCACCAGCGCCAGAAATCGGTGATCGAGAAGGATTTCTCGATCCCCGTCAGCGGGATCATGCCGAACACGTAGAGCGCCGCGATGTTGATCGTCGAGGCCCAGATCAAATGCTCCATGCGGATGCGCCCGGTCCAGAACTGGCCGGCGGCGGTGCGGAACAGCGCGCGGCTGGGCCAGAGCGCGCGCATCACCAGCAGGCTCCACAGCGCAAGGCCGATGAAGAAGCCGATCTGCCAAAAGCGCCCGAGCTGGATGTATGACAGCCCCTGGTTGCCGAACCAGAACCAGCCCCGGTCGATCACCCCCATGATGCCGAGATAATCGCCAACCAGCGCGCCTGCGACGACCACCACCGTCGCCCAGAACAGGAGGTCGACCAGCACATGCTGCCCCTTCGCCTCGCGCCCACCGGCGATCGCGGGGGCGAGGAACAGGGCCGCGCCGATCCACGACAGGCCGATCCACACGATCGGCGCCTGGATGTGCACGCTGCGCAGGAAGTTGAACGGCAGCCAGCGGTTGACGTCGATCCCGTAGAACGCCTCGCGCTCGTAATAGGAATGCGCCATCACCGTGCCCGCGCCGATCTGCACCAGCAGCAGCGCGGCGACGACGAGGAAATATTTGCCGATCCGTTTCTGGCTGCGCGTGAGCGGGCGGAAGCCGGCCAGCACCGGGTCCATCGGCGCCTCGTCCGGCCCGTTCAGGAAGAATTCGTAGATGAACAGCACCAGCCCGAAGGCGAAGAAAGTGAAGCAGAAGCTGATCCACGTCCATCGGAAGGTGTTGGTGGTCGGCGTGTTGCCGACCAGCGGCTCATAGGGCCAGTTCTCGGTCCATGACCAGGTGACGCCCGGCCGGCGCGCGACCGTGGTGAGCGCGGAAAAGACGAGGAAATCGGCGGTCTGCCGCGCCAGCGCCGGATCGAGGCTGTGCGCCGGCGTCCAGCCGCGCTTCGGATCGGACAGCGCCAGCCCGCGCGCCAGCTCGTCACGCACCGAGATCATCGCGCCGGCCTCGCTGTCTGGCAGCACCACCTCGCGCCGCGTCAGGTCGATGCCGTGGAGCGCCTTCCGCATCGCGGCGGTGGCGGCCGCCTGCTGCTCGTCGGGCAGGCTGGCGAAGGCGCGGCCGTAGCGCGCCCGCGCCTCCGCCTCCCGCGCGGCGGTGCCGATCCGCACCAGCGCCGCGGCGGTGTAGTCCTCGCCGTAATAGGACCCCATGCCGTAGATGCTGCCGTAATCCATCAGGTCGGCTTTCTGGAAACCGCCCTTGCCGGCGATAACGTCGTCGCCGGTCATCACCACTGCGCCGCCCCGCGTCACGAAGCGGTCGGGCTGCGGCGGGACGGCGCGATAGGTGGCAACGGTGGCCCATGCGAGCAGCCCGAAGGTCAGCACCGCCACCGCGAGCAACACCCACTTGAGGACGGCGCTGACCGGATCGGCCAGCGGCGGATCGATCTGCTCGGCTTCCAGCGTCATCGACAATCCCCCTACCCGCTATGTGATATTGCCTTCGTCAGAAGACCGACCAGCCGTGGCTGCCGGCGACCGCGCCGAACACGGTGATCAGGCCGAGCGCGAGCAGCACGACATGCGCGCGCTGGAGCCAGGCGAACGCGCCTTCCGGATAGCGCTCGACCCAGCCGGGAAAGCGGCGGTGGAGCACCAGCGGCTCGCCGACGAACAGCATCAGCGCGAAGATCAGCCACACGCAGACCATCGCGTGCATCCACCAGAAGCCGGGTTCGCGGAACCGGTCCCACAGGTCGAGCTTCGCGATCATGTACAGCCCGGTCGCGCCGACGAGCAGGACGGCGGCGCGGGCCTGCCACACGAAACGATGCTCGATCGCCTGGAACGCCGCGAGCCGGTCCGCGCCCAGATCGCCGCGACGCGCGGCCGGGATCGCCACCGTCGTCGCCATGCCGACCCCGCCGATCCACACCACCACGCCAAGGACGTGCAGCGCGCGGGCAAGTGCCAGACCATCCATTCTGCCGGACCTCCGATCGCGCGCGTTCTACCCCGGCGCGAGACGGGCGGATTTGCGCTGGCGCAAACTTTCCGGCGGCAAATAGATTATGCTCGCTCCCGTGATGACGAAGGTCAGGTTCGATAATGGAGCGGTGGAGGTTGACGCCGCGCTGATCGCCGCCGGTCTGGGGATCGCCCCCGAACAGGTGCAGGCGGACATGCGCGCGGGGCGGATCACCTCGGTATGCGAACGCGGCATGGATGAGGATGCCGGCACGTTCCGCCTGAGCTTCTTCGCCGGCAACCGCCACCTGCGGCTGACGGTGGATGCCGGCGGCGAATTGATCCGCCGCTCGACGGTGACGACCAGCGATCCGCCGCGCTGAAGGCGCCAGCGCACCGCTCAGGCTCTGCGTGGTCTCGAAACGCGGATCGCCTTCCATCACGCGCTGCTCCCACCGACATGCAGGCGCTTTTCCGCAAACCTGGATCAGTAGGCGACAGGAAAGCCGGAACGGCCGGCCGGTCCGGGAATTGAGCTTGCACTTGCAGGAGAAGACCTTGGCGCGCGATCCGGACCCACCCATCCACCTTGCCGGCCGGAAGGCGCGCGGCGGTGAAATCGTCCTGCGTACCCGCCGGCAGCGTTCCATCTTTCTGGGCGGCCTGATCGGCGTCGGGCTTTTCGCCCTCCTGCTCGGCGTGGCCGGTTGCGCCTGATCGGAGCCTGGGATGACACAGCACAAATGGTCGCACGAGGTGACCGAACATTCCGACGCCCTCGATCTGGAGCGGGGAATGTTCACGATGGACGATCCCAAGGCCATCGCGCAATCGCTCAAGCATTCTGCCGAACACAGCAAGCGCCGCAAGGGCACACCGCTGCAATCGACGATGGGGATGCTAACCTTCTACATCAACCGGGCCGGCGACAACCTGTCCAGGCAGGATCACGAAAAGCTGGAAAACGCCAAGGACGAGCTGCGCGCGCTGTTCGGCAGGGACCCTTCCGGGCAATGACCCGGCCATCGGGCTGGCTGTTCCCGCTCACGATCCCGGACTGAAGCGGGATTTCGGGATATGCGTGATCCGGCACGCCAGGTCCGCCTCCCCGGAAGCGACGACATATACGTCGTCCAGCTCCGCGATGCCGGTGGTGAACACCACATCGCGGACATACATCTGATGCTCGATCGGCCGGGTCAGCGCGGGATTCGCCTCGAGCAGCGGTGACGCCTCCGTTCGAATGACGCGCGACGGGTCCGTCGGATCGAGCAGCGACCAATAGGTGCGGTATATACCGACGATCTCCTTCGGCTCCACCCCGTGCCAGAGCGACAGCCAGCCGCCATCGACCCGGATCGGTGGCGTTCCACCTCCCATCCGCGCGGTGGCGACGGTGTCGGCGCGCGGCCGGATGCCGGGCTTGAGGAACGGGCGCCAATGACGCGCATCGGGAGATACGGCGAGATTGATCGACGGGCCGGCGCGCCATTCGCTGCCGGGAGGATAAGCGAAATAGAGATCGCCGAGCGGTCGCGTCTGCGCCCAATATTGTCCGTCGATACGCCCCTCGAAGATCAGCATGTCCTTGTTCTGGTGATCGAGCACGATGCCGTCGAAGCGCCAGTCCAGCCCGTTGTCGGAAACGTAAAGTGTGGTCGAATGCCGCTCCGGGCTGACCGAACAGGTGGTCATCAGCCATTTCCCGTCGATCCGGCTGATCCGCGCATCCTCCACGCCATAGCACTGCCATTCGCCCGCCGGCGCGATCGCACGGCCATAATGGATCGCGACGATCTCCAGCCCGTCGGGCGAAAGCTCCACGGGCAAGAGCCACGAGAGCGACGTCAAGGCCATGATCTTCCACCCGCCGCCATGCAGCATGAACTTACGCGGGTCCGCCGTGTTGACCAGTTCGAGCGGCCAGCCGTCGAGCACATAACGCCCCTCGTCCAGCCGGATCGCATGGACCTTGCCGCCATGGATCGGTTCGCGCAGCGCCTCGGCGATCCGCACCATCATCAGCAGGTTGCCGTTCGGCAGCCGCGTCAGGCCGGGATTGAACGCGCCGAGCACATAGGTTTCGGCATCGAGCTGGCCGGCGAGCGGCGATCTCGAAAGATCGATGTCGTCCGGAACGAGGACGAGCCTGTCGACGGGATAGTCGCTCACGGGCACTTGCGCCGCGTTTCGACGCGCATGAAGGAGACGGCAGCCCTGCGCGGCTGGGTGAGCATGAAGTGCGCCGCGACGGCGATGTCCTCCGCGCGGAGCATCTGGTCCCGCGCGATGAGCGCGCGCTGCTTTTCCGGCGGATAGTCCGGATATCGGAAATCGGCCCCGGTGAAGCCCGGTTCGATCAGGCCGATTTTGATGTCGCTCCCTTCCTTCATCCGGTTGACGGCGGCCTGGGTGCCGGTCGGACAGGAAGTGAAACCGACCGCGATCTGATAGTCTGTATCGGCGCCGGAAGTGTCCGGCAGGGCTTCGGCGGGGATCGCCGCGTTTATCGCCGCAATATCGAGCCTGCCCAGACAGGCACCCGCCGCATCGAAGAACCTGTCGGCCTCCTCGCGCCGGGAAAGGTCGACGGTGATCCCGATGGTGCCGCCGGTAATGACGGCCCTGCGCCCGAAAAGGCGCGGCTGCCCGGTATGGGCATCGGCGAGGTTGTTCGGTCGGGCTACACTGGACACGCGGCGCTCCTTCAACCCTCAAAAAGAGCCGAGCAGGCGATCGGGTTCCGCCGGGCGCGGGGCGAACATCCGTGCGCGATATACGGAGCGTGCAGGGGGCCTAATCCGGTGCTCGCCGGAGAATGCCCGCGATTATTGGCCTTGCCATCTTCATGACCACGATCGTGCGCGCGATCACCGTGCGATCGTCGAGGAATTCGGCAGCTATGCGCGTATTGCCGCCACCGATCAGCCCGACCATGTCGCGTTGCACCGCGGCGGATGTGCGCCCTGTCCTCGCGGACAATTCAAGTGTGGAGTCCCCCGTCCTGCAACTCGATAACGCGGAGATAGTTTGCGAGGCGGTTTTGCTCGAGCGTGGCGAGCAGCGGATTTTGGTGGAACGGCAGCAAATGCTGCCCCAGTGCTTCGCTCCACGGCGCGTCTTCGCTGAACAGGACGCCCAGCCCAAAGACCGCGTTGATCTCGGCAAAGGCAAGGGTGCGGCCATTGTCGCGCAGGTCCGCAACAAAATCCTCGACCGCGCAAAGCACGCCGTTGCGCGGGCCGCCTTCATGACAGGCAAAGGCAAACTGCCCGTTTCCACGAAAGCCGCCGCGGGGCACCAGCGCGTTCGAGCCGGGCACCGCGCCCCCGTCATAATCATGGGCGTGACGATAGTCGGCCGGGATCGCTTCCGGCGCGTAATACATATCCCGCCGGGCGGCCGGCCAACCGATGTCGTGCAGGAAGACAAGCAATGGCCTGTCATGCTCGCGGCAGATGGCATCGATCCGGTGCAGTTCGTGATAGACGGTGAACCAGTTGTGGTCGCCGTCGATCAGCCACGCGTCCGCCGGCCCCACATGATCGAGCGCGGCAAGACTCGGCTGGGCGATATGGCGAACCGCCGGATTGGCCGCCAACCAGGCGGTGAACGCCGGCTTGACGGAAGGATCGATGCTGGTGAGCGATCCATTCACCGATGATGCATGATCGGCGAGCAATTTCGACATTCCACCGAACTCGGCGCCGATCTCCACGATCTCCCGCGCCTCCGCAATGGCGAGGCCGGCGAGAATAAGATCGGAGAATTCGGCCATGGAATGAATAAGCAGGTCCGGCATCTGGGTGCCCTTTCGATGTCGACCGCAGTCGTCGCAGGCCGTTCCTAGCATTTGGTTAACCACGGGAATTAAAACACTGGAGCCGATCGCCGGGCGGCGTCACACCGGATTAACTAACGAACGAGGTTAACTTTTCGGCAATCCAATTGCCCGTATTCCGGCGGATACAATATCAACGCCACCGCCCGAAAGATGAGCACGATGCGGAAGACGGTTACTCCAAGAGACGTCGCGACGTTGCTGGAAAACGCCCCGGCAGGAATCCGTGTCCTTTCGCTCGATTGCTTCGATACGCTGATATGGCGCGCGACCAACCTGCCGCAGGACGTTTTCGCGGAGTTCGATTATCCCGGTGGCGGGATCGAGCCGCGCGTCCAGTCGGAGCAGGCGGCGCGCCGGTTGCGGCTGCGCAAGGACGGACTTTCCGAGGTCTCGATCGAGGAAATCCACGCGCACCTGCCTGGCGATGCCGATGCCGGCGTGGCACGGGAACTGGCGCTCGAGGCGCGGCATTGTTTCGCGTTCGCCCCCACGGTGGCGCTGATCGCGGACGCAAGGGCGCGTGGGCTGAAAGTCATCATCGTCAGCGACACCTATCTGTCGCGATCGCAATTGCATGGCCTGATCGCGGCTGTCGGCGGAGAGGAAATGGTCGGCATGATCGACCAGATATTCTGCTCGTCGGAATACGGCCGGTCGAAGGGTGCGGGGCTGTTCACTCATGTGCTGCGCGAAATCGGGGAATCGCCGAAGGCGATCCTGCATGTCGGCGATAATCTCGATGCGGATGGATTGGCGGCGGAAGCGGCGGGATTGAATGCCGTCCACATCCGGCAATTCGACGATGCGACGGCGAATATCCTGCGCCTTGAGGCCAATGCGGCGGTGATGCTCGATCCGATGACGCGCGTTCGACGACCGATGGTCCAGTTGCACCGCGCGCCGCTTGCCCTTCAGGAACGCCGCGATCCGGCATGGCACCTCGGCCACGATATTGTAGGGCCGGTGCTCGACGCGTTTTCGCGTTGGCTGAAAGCGGAGGTGGAGGCGGTTGCCGCCGAAACCGCGCGCCCGGTCAAGCCGCTGTTCCTGCTGCGCGACGGCTTCCTGCCCCATGCGATGTACGAAGCGATCGGCGGCGAAGGCGCCAGCGTGGCGATCAGCCGCTTCGCCGCGCGGCAGGCATCGTTCGGCGATCGGACCGCGGTGGAACGCTATCTGGACGAGGAAGGCACCAATCGTGTCGATGTGCTTGCGGCGCAACTCGGCCTGACTCCGGCCGAAACTGCAAAAATCGGCGAGACGAACGCCGCTTTCCGACGCAACATATTCGCGCCCGAAACGCTGAGCCGCATTATCAGGCGCAGCGCAGCCTATGCGAAGCGCCTTATCGCTCATGTCCGGCGGGAGGCGAGGATCGCCGATGGCGACATCGTGATGCTGGTCGACCTCGGCTATCGCGGAACCGTGCAGGATCTTGTCGCGCCTGTTCTGGAAGATGGTCTCGGCGTTACCGTCACCGGCCGTTATCTGCTGCTCGCGAACAGCAACGTCGATCCCGAACGGAAGCGCGGCCTGTTCGATTCCCGCCACTACGATCACCGGCTTCTGAGGGCGCTGTGCGGCCAGATCGCAATTCTTGAGCAAGTCTGCACATCGAGCACGGGATCGGTGCTCGATTACGCCGACAACGGGCGCGCCAGGTGCCGGGCCTCGCGCGTCGACGGCGCGCAATCGGAGACGCGCGCCAGGATTCAGACCGGCGCGATCGCTTTCGCCCGGTCGTGCGATGCGGCTTTCCATCGTCCGCCCGCTGTCGACCAACCGGATGCGCGGCGGCGGATGGCGCTCGCCATTCTCGGGCGATTGCTGTTCATGCCGCAGGCGGACGAGGTGGCTATCTTCAGCCGGTTCGAGCATGATGTGAATCTCGGCACCGACGATCTCGTCGGGATGGTCGATCAGGAAGGCGCGCGCCGGGAATTGCGTCGCCACGGCATGGCCTATGTGCGCCGTGTCGATCGCATGTTTCTTTCGGGCGAGTTGCAGGCACATGGCCTGCCGATCTCCTTGTCGTGGCTTTCGGCCAATCGCTTCGGTCTCGATTTGCGGCTGGTCGATTTTGCCGTCGAAAAGCTTCCCGTTCCGGTTCTTCTCGCGGCTGGTGGCGAACAGCTCGTTCAAAGCCTGACGGCATCGCCCACTCATGACGGCTTCTACGTGCTGAATATCCCGGTGGGGGCGGCGAAATTCGATGCGGGGGTCCAGATCGGGGCGCTTGGACAGGTCGTCCAGATCGGCGAAATCGCGTTCCATCGCATCAGCATGTTCGGCGCCGGCAAGCCCGGGATCGCCGCTTCGCCGATCGCCGCCAACCCGGTGTTCGATTCGATGACGGCGCTCGCCGACGGCCTGTGGCGATGCGACGGAAACAGCCTGTTGTTCGTCCCGCCGCCACGCGTGGCGTTGGATGAGCCGCTGGTCCTGTCGATCGTCTTCCGCCCGATCATCGAACAAGCGCAGAGCGTCGCTCGTTGCGGCGACACCGACACCGACACCGACAATGCGCCGGCCGCCGGCCGCCGGCCGTCAAGAGGCTCACGCTTGTCTGTTGGTAAACTAGCGCGCGCAGCGGGTCGCACGCACGGGCTGGCATTCAACCCAGGTGGCACTGCGCACCGACCAGTGTCTTCAGGCTTACGCCCCCAAGGCTCTTAGCATTGAGCATATTCGCCCCAGAACGGGAAATGCCCGCTGCGAGAGCGCAGCGGGCATATTTATGAAGTTAGGCGATACAGCGAGCGGTCAGGGTTTGGGCTTCCTGTTCCGATGCCGCTTGGCGAGAAACTCCGCGCGCAACGAAGAGCATCGTGTCGGCGGCGGCTCGCCCGGGGGCTTATGCCGCTTGCGTGCCGGTCGAAACGTTATCGAACCGACAGGGCAGGTCATTCTTGCCGCCAAGTCCGCCGGAGTTACGGCCAGAGCCGCCAGATGTCGGAATCGACGAGGGCCATTATGACGGTAGGCGCCGCCGTTCGCTCGGTCGCCAGCATGCCATGTGGGCGATCTTCCCGGACGGCGAAATCCATCGTTTCGGCCGCCAGAGCTTCGCCACGATGGATGAGGCGCGCGACCCGGAATGCGAAGCGGCGATCACGGCGGCCGATATCATCGTCAATCCCTCCCACGACCGCATGGGCAACGCCGGAATGCTGCACGCCAAGCGCTGCCTGCTATCCGCCCCGGCGGGCAGGAAGCACCCGCGCATCTACGTGTCCTGCTCGAACTGGAACACCGACACCGCCAACGGCGCGCAATCGCCTTCACCCACGCTGCATACGGTCTATGTCGACGTCACGCCGATCGAGGGCGAGGAATATCAGGACGGCACCTTCGGGCTGGTCTATCGCCATTGGGAAGTGCCGCCGCGCTCCCGCGCCGGATGAGCGCTGAACGCTGCGTTGATCGCAGCACCAGCGGCGAGCGTAGCGGGATGATTGCGCTGATCGATCTTGCTAGGCCGCATTGCTGACCCCATAATCCCGGCAATGCGTCAGGTCATTTACCGCAGCATATCGACGGCCGCCTCAGGACTCGCGGCCGACGATGCCCCCGAAATTTTGAAGGTCGCGAAAGCACTCAATGGCGTCGATGGAATAACCGGCATCCTTTACATCGACGGCCAGAATTTCCTTCAGGTGATTGAAGGCGAAGCCGAGAGCATCGCCGGCTTGCTGGAGCGATTGCTCGCCGATCCCCGGCACATGGACATCGCAATCCTATCCGACACATCGATCGATGAACGGGAGTTCGGCGATTGGACCATGGTCCAGCGCGACCCGGTGGACGATATCGGAGGCTTTAAGGCGGATGACTTCGACGAGCGAATGCGCGTGCTCTTGTTCACGGCGTCCCCGCAAACGGTGGAGCATTTTTCGCGACTTGCGCTTGCCGCGTAGCTTTCAGCGCGGCCACCTCTAGCAGCAGGCGCTTCGCCCCACTCGGCCAGATAGAAACGCCCACTCGAAATTAACGATAGGGGCCGGTTCGCAAGCATTCCTTCACGAAGTTACCCCACGTAACGGGCTGCGACCCGTGGGTTGCCGTATTTGCCTCCCTACGCGCAGGTTCTCCCGGAACTGGCGGCGAAGATGCGCGGGCGAGGCCGGCAGGAGGCATCCAAGGGGACACGGCGAGGCGGTGGACCGGGATGAGGTCCAGCCGACCGAAGTGAAAGCGTCCGCTAGAGCCGATCCGTTCGACGCCGGCCAAACCGCTTCCCGTCCGCAGTCACGCCGCCGCGCCTTGCCGCTTCAAGCGCGCTCATCCGACGCTCCAGATCGAATAGCCAGATGGCACCGAGGATCAGCACGGCAACCAGCACAACGGTAAGCAACAACAACATGGTCGACCTCCACGGCGTCTTCCACGAATGTCGAATAACGCTCGAGCGCCAGAACCGTGGCATTATCCGGTCCATTAGATGAAATCGACCTAACTTCGATCAGGTGCGGAACGCCTCGCGCGTCCAGGCATTCCGAAACCACCAATCAGGAGAGAAGCAATGGAAGCAATGGGTGAGTTCAAGGACAAGATGAAGGGCACCGCGAACGAGGTTGCCGGCAAGGTCAAAGAGGAAATCGGTAAGGCGACCGGCGACCGCAAAATGGAGGCCAAGGGCGCGGCGCAGAATGCCAAGGGACACGTGCAGAAGGCCACTGGCGACATAAAGGGCAAGATGGGCGACAAGATGTAAAGCATTGGCGCGGGCCGATGGTATCACTTCGCCCGCGCCATTTGCTGGAGCCAGCGCGCCCTGGTCATGGTCATCGGATGCCGGGTCTGCGCGGCCAAATGCGGCCAGCCGGATTGAGTCAGCAACCATGTCCCATTGTGATATCGTCTTGGGCAGCCGGGCGACTCACGATGGAGTGGAGAGATGGACGGCAACGCGAACCGCCGCGCAGGCAACAGGGAATATTACCAGCGACGCGCCAAACAGGCTCACGAGGTGGCGGACGCCGCTGCCGATCCGCATACGCGCAGGCTGCATTTGGCAATGGCCGGGCAGCATGAACAACGGGCGGCACTGAAGGACTGAACCCGGACGGCGGAAAATCGAATTAACCTCGATCAGCACGCCGGAGCGCCATTAGCCATTGATCGTTATCGCGCTGCCCGAAGCCATCATGGCAACTTCGGTGCGATGGGAAAACTTGGCGCGGGCGCATGGTGTCACATTGCTCGCGCCATTTTTTCGAGTCAGCGGCCAGGATCGATGCGAGGAAATCGACTTTATGGTCCGGCTGTTGCACGGCGCCATCCGCAGCAAGGCCGCCGGGATCAATATTCTGACCCTTGGTCCACCCGGCGTCGGCAAGACCGAACTGGCGCGGACACTGGCCGCCGAACTGCTCACATGGCTCGATCGCCATCCGCTCCCGGTCATCGCCGCCACCAACCACGCGCACAAGCTGGACCCGGCGGCGCTGCGCCGGTTCGTATTCAAGCTGGATTTACGGCCGTTCGGGAAGGCGCGGGTCGCTCGCGCGTTCGATATCTTCTTCGGAGTGCCGGCGCTCCTTCCGCGATGAGGGGCGATTCGGCCATGGGATGATCTGCGTTACCCGTAGCTCGCAGTAGTTGGACTGGGAAGTGCGAGAACGGCTGGATTTCTTAGTCTCAACCGCTTCCAGCGGGATAGCGGCATTCCGTTATGACGCACTTTGGAGCGCTTACGATCACGTCTTCAATGCCCCGTCATCGCTGCCTTTGATCGTTAAAGGCCACGATAGCTCGCCCAAGGCCGGATCAAAAATAGGCACGAACGTGGGCACAGGTGACTAAAATCTGCTTATTCGGTTGATATATGAGAATTTTTGGCGGAGAGGGTGGGATTCGAACCCACGGTGAGCTTGCACCCACAACGGTTTTCGAGACCGTCCCAATCGACCACTCTGGCACCTCTCCGCAGAGGATGTCCGCCGGCATGGCGGGCGATCGAGGGCGCGCCTCTAACCGCTGTGACCGGCATGTGCAAGCGGGTTGCGCCATGACCGGGGCGCGCGGCATCGAGGCATTGCCGCTGGTGGGTCTGGACCCTAGATAGTCGGGTATGACGATCAAAGCCGCCTCGCTTTCTCGTGACGCCGCCATGTCCGCCCCACCGATCGCGCACGCGCGTTTCGCGATCGGCGACGTGGTGCGCCATCGCATGTTCGATTTCCGCGGCGTCATCTTCGACGTCGATCCCGTCTTCAACAACAGCGACGAATGGTATGAGGCGATCCCGGAGAAGATCCGGCCGCGCAAGGACCAGCCCTTCTATCATCTGCTCGCCGAGAACGCCGAATCGACCTATGTCGCTTATGTCAGCCAGCAGAACCTGGTGGCGGACGACAGCGACGAGCCGATCGACCATCCCGCGATCGCCGGGCTGTTCAACGATTATGCCGATGGCCGGTACAGCCTCAGGCGCGAACACCGGCACTGATTATCGGAGCCGCGCGGGGCTGGAGAGCGGTTGACAGAATCACCCGCCTGCCTTAACCGCGCCGCTTCTCCCGACGGGCGTGCCTGTTCGGGTAATAGCATTTGGAAAGTGACAAGGGCCATGTTCGCAATCGTGCGCACGGGCGGCAAGCAGTATCGCGTCGCCGCCGGAGACAAGATCGTCGTCGAGAAGATCGAGGGTGACGCAGGTTCCTCGGTGACGCTTGGCGACGTGCTGCTCGCGGGCGAGGGTTCGGAACTGAAGCCGACCGCCGGCCTCACCGTCGCCGCCGAGATCATCGCGCAGGCGAAGGGCGAGAAGGTCATCGTCTTCAAGAAGCGCCGCCGTCACAACTATCGCCGCCGCAACGGCCACCGCCAGCAGCACACGATCCTGAAGATCGTGTCGATCGGCGCCGCCGAGAAGAAGAAGGCCGCCCCGAAGGCCGCCGCCAAGCAGGCCGAGGGCGACGCCGCCCAGGCCGCCGAAGCGTAAGGAGTAGATCGCAATGGCACATAAGAAGGCAGGCGGTTCGTCGCGTAACGGTCGTGATTCGGCCGGTCGTCGCCTCGGCGTGAAGAAGTTCGGCGGGCAGGAAGCCGTCGCCGGCAACATCCTCGTGCGCCAGCGCGGGACCAAATTCTATCCGGGCCGCAACGTGGGCATGGGCAAGGACCATACCCTCTTCGCGCTCGTCGATGGCCGCGTCGTGTTCCACGACGGCAAGCTTGGCCGCAAATTCTGCTCGGTCGAGATTATGCAGGCAGCGGCCGAGTAACATCGGGCAACCAGCCGGGTTGCCCACCAGGGCGACCCGGGTTCCGATAGCAGGAACCAGCCAGACACAAGGGAGACGGGTCCGCCCCGGCTCCCTTTTTTCGTGCTCCCTGGAACCCTTGTGTCGCTTGGCCGTCATGATGGCGGCGTAGCGGCGCGAACAGGTGAGGAGAGCGACAGATGTTCGCGCGGACGAAGAGATTGACGTTGCGGCCGTGGTGGCCCGAAGATGCCGAGAGACTGACGCAGGCGATCGCGCATGAGGCGGTCGCGACGAGGCTCGCCCGCATGCCATGGCCCTACGCGAAGGGTGATGCGGAAGCGTTCCTGACGTTGCCGCGCGGAGCGGCCGAGCCGCGCTTCGCGATCCTCGCGCATGAGGGCGACTATCCGCGTCTGATCGGCAGCATCGGGCTGCGTCGCGAGGACGGCGTCCACGAGCTTGGCTATTGGCTGACCCCCGACGCCTGGGGGCGCGGCTATGCCACCGAGGCGGCGCGGATCGTGATCGAGCAGGCGCGGCACGCGCTGGGCGTCAAGCGGATCGAGGCGAGCCATCACCTCGACAACGCCGCCTCGCGCAAGGTGCTGACCAAGCTGGGCTTCCGCGAAGTGCGGCGCGAACCGCATTATTCGCTGGCGCACCGCGGCGAGGTCGATTGCGCGGTGCTGGCGCTCGATCTGGAAGACGAGGGAGACATGAATCCGCTTCCGATCGCGGCATGACGCTCATCGACCGCGTCACCTTGGCCGTTCGTCCTGCGCCCGCCGAAGCAGCCCTTCGACAGGCTAAGGGCGAACGGCGAAGGGGTTGAACCAACTCGACGATTGAATTTCCGCCATAAAGCGCCGACAGCCATTCCATGTCCGTCACTCCCCTGCCCACCCGCCGCCGGCTCAGCCCGGAGGAATCGCGCGAGGCCGCGCTGGAGGCGGCACGCGCGCTGCTGGTCGAGGTCGGCCCGCAGGCGGTGACGCTGAAGGCGGTGGCGTCGCGGATCGGCCGCACCCATGCCAATCTGCTCCACCATTTCGGCTCGGCCGACGGCTTGCAGAAGGCGCTGATCGCGCGGATGGCGGCCTTCATCACCGGCACGATCCGCGAGGCGGTGCTGCGCCAGCGCGAGACCGATCAGGAGCCAGCCGAGATCGTCGAGCTTGCCTTCGATGCGTTCGACACCGGCGGGGCCGGCGCGCTGGCGAGCTGGATGATCCTGACCGGCAACGAGGATGCGCTCGATCCGATCTTCCAGGCGATCCACGATCTCGTCGACGAACTGGCCGCCGGCCATTCCAGGGACGAGCGCCCGCTCCAGGACGAGACGGTGCAGCTCGTGCTGATGGCGCTGGGCGACGCCTTGTTCGGCGCCCCCCTCACCCGCGCGCTCGGGCTGCCGCGCAACCGCGCGCGGCAGCTCGCGCGCAATATGCTCATTCACGACCGGACGAATTGACGTGCATTTCCTCGATCAGGCCAAGATTTTCGTCCGCTCGGGCGCCGGCGGCCCCGGCGCGGTCAGCTTCCGGCGCGAGAAGTTCATCGAATATGGCGGGCCGGACGGCGGCAACGGCGGCAAGGGCGGCGACATCATCTTCGAGGCGGTCGCCGGCCTCAACACGCTGATCGACTTCCGCTACACGCAGCACTTCCGCGCCCCGCGCGGGCAGGGCGGCTCCGGATCGAACCGCACCGGCGCGGGCGGCGACGATCTGGTCGTCAGGGTGCCGGTCGGCACGCAGATCCTCGCCGACGACGAGGACCGCACCTTGCTGCTCGACATGGTGCGCGTCGGCCAGCGCGAGGTTTTCCTGCGCGGCGGCGACGGCGGGCGCGGCAACGCCAGCTACAAGACGTCCACCAATCGCGCGCCGCGCCAACACGGCACCGGCTGGCCCCATGAGGAGGCGTGGGTTTGGCTGCGGCTCAAGCTGCTCGCCGACGCCGGGCTGGTCGGGCTGCCCAACGCGGGCAAGTCCACCTTCATCAACGCCGTCACCAACGCGCAGGCGAAGGTCGGCGCCTATGCCTTCACCACCACGCGGCCGCAGCTCGGCGTGGTGCGGCACAAGGGGCGCGAATTCGTCATCGCCGACATCCCCGGCCTGATCGAGGGCGCGGCGGACGGGGCCGGCATCGGCGACCGCTTCCTCGGCCATATCGAGCGCTGCCGCGTGCTGCTGCACCTCGTCGACGCCAACGACGCCGACGTGGCGGAGAGCTATCGCATCGTGTGCGACGAGCTGGCCGCCTATGGCGCGGGGCTGGACGACAAGCCGGTGGTGGTCGCGCTCAACAAGATCGACACGCTGGACGACGAGCTGATCGCCGCGCTCTCCGCCGAGCTGGAGGAAGCGAGCGGGCATCCGGTGATCCCCATTTCCGGCGCGAGCGGCGTCGGGGTCGACTGGGCGCTCGACCGGCTGCTCGAGGCGATCGGGCCGGAGCCGGGCGCGGTTAGCGCGGACGACGAGGGCGAGGACGTGCTGGAATGGTCGCCGGTGTAAACGAAAGCCGCGCCGCCCCGTCGCGGTGACGGGCGGCGCGACGATCGATCTCAGGCCGGGCGGGGAATCGCCTTGCGACGCCGGGCGGCGGCGGCGACAAGCCCGAATCCCACGATCATCATCGCCCAGGTCGAAGGCTCCGGCACGCCGACCGGGTTCGCCTGGCCGGGCGTGATCGCGCTGTCGAAAATGCGGATATAGTCGACGAACCCGGACGAGGCTTCCCCGGAGGCGGTCACGGTATCGTCGGTGAAGAACGTCAGCGGGTTCAGCCCGTCGATCAGCGTCTTGCTTTGGTTCGTGCTGTCGCTTTGGGCATAAATCTGAGTGCCGTCGATATAGGCGGTGATGAGCCCCGCGCTATCGCGCGACAGGGTCAGCCGGACCGGCGAATCCGCCGTGAAGACCGCGTTGGTCGAATCGCTCAACGGATAGGCGTTGAGGTGGCCATAATAGCTGTAATATCCTGAATCGCTGGTCAGATTGCTGAAATCGATGAGCTTGACATAGCCATTGCCGCGCGGCCCGTTGAGGCTGTCGAGCGTGAAGCCCACGTCGATCGTATAGGCCGAAAGCGCGCCCAGCCCGGTGATCGTCGGCCCTTGATTCAGCCCGAAAGTGATGCCGGACGCGCCGAGTGCGCCGCCATTGTTGACCAGCGCGACGCTTCCGCCCGCACTATTGTTGAGCGTGCCGTTCAACTCGAAATCCGCGATCGCGGCGGCATGGGCAGCGGGGCCGAGCGCAAGTGCGCCAAGCGTCGCCAGAACGTGCCTTATGTGCATACAACATCTCCACATGACCGAAATTGACAGACATGCGCATGTTGCCCACGACTCTTAGGCTGCGCTGGAATTAGGTTAACACGCCGTTATCCTCGCACAACCAATTTACGCGCCAATATTGCCCCGATTAAGAACGAATCTTCTTCGTGCCGGATGTTCGCGGTTAAATGGTCAGATCAAAGTCTGTTTTGTTTAATCTTTCTTTAATCTATATTTAATCTCACGATCATAATTCACCACCGCTGCGGATGTCTCGTCAATGGCGCCTTCGCCGTCGCGAACAGCCGGTCGACAAACGCCAGCCGCGCCTGTGAGAAACGATCGTCGGTCGCCTTCGGCCACGCGCTGACGATCGCGATCACCGTCTTGCTGGCGGGATCGACGGTGATGCTCTGGCCAAAGATGCCAACCCCGCCGAAGCGGCCTTTCGGATAGGTCCACCATTGATAGCCATAGCCGAAGCCGGGTCCGCGCCCGGTATCGGCATGCGCGCGCGTCGCCTCGGCGAACCAGCCCGGCGCGACGATGCCCGCGCCGCCCTCCATCGCCAGTTGCCCCATCCGCGCATAATCGCGCAACGAGACGGAGAGGCAGCAGCCCCCGACCTCGCGCCCTGTGGCGTCGGTCATCCAGAACGCATCGCGCTCCATGCCGTAGCGCTTCCACACCCGCTCGCTGAGATAGGTGGCGAGCGGCATCTTCACCGCATTGCCGACCAGCACGCCGATCAGGTTGGTCTCACCGGTCTTGTACACCCATTTGCTGCCCGGCGCCGCTTCGCGCGGCAGGGTGCGCATATAGGCGACGGTGGCGTCCATTCCCGGTGGCACCGGGATCGAGAACATCCGCGCGACATCGGATTTCGGATCGGTATAATCCTCGTTCCACTTCACGCCCGATGTCATCGTCAGCAATTGCGCGATCGTCACGCCGTCATAGGCGCTGCCGGCGAGGTCCGGGATGTATTTCGTCACCGGCTCCTCGACCGACTTGATGAAGCCGTCGCGGATCGCCGCACCGACAAGCGTCGAGGTGAAGGATTTGGCCACCGAAAAGCTCGTCCACCGCCCCTCGCGCGTCAACCCGCGCGCATAGCGTTCCAACCGCACCGTGCCCGCCTGCACCACGATCAGCCCGGCGACGTTCTGGTCGCGCATGAACGCGTCCACCTCGGTCGCCGGGATCGGCAGCGGCGGGCCGGGCGGGAGCGCGAGCACCTTCCTTCCCGCGCTCACCACATGGCCGGGGAACAATTTCTCCATGTGCGGGAAATTCTCGTCGCGCTGCGCCTGCGACCAGAACAATATCTCCGCGCCGATCTGTTGCAGGTGCGCGCGGTTCTGGTCGGTGATCGCGACGCCGGCATTGACCGGCGCGGGCGGGGCGTTGGTCTGCGGCGCGCTCTGCGCCGTCGCCGTGCCCGCCAGCAATGCCGCCGCGATCAGACCCGTCCAGCGCATGTCCCCTGCTCCCTATTCCGATTGCCTGACCAGCGTGACCTGCGCGACGTCGATTCCCCCGCCGCGGAAGCCCCCCTCGCAATACATCAGATAATAGCGCCACAAGTCGATGAATTTCTGATCGAAGCGCGCCGGCAGCCGCTTTTCCGCCACCGCCGCGTCGAACCGCCCGCGCCACAGCCGCAGCGTCTCGGCATAGTCGAGACCGAAGCCGCTGCGGTCGTGCCACGCCAGCCCGGCATTCTCCGCCAGCGCGCGGAAGCGGCTTTCGGAGATCAGCAGCCCGCCGGGGAATATATAGCGCTGGATGAAATCCACGTTGCGGGCATAGCCGTCCCAGATATCGTCGGCGATGGAGATGAGCTGGATCGCGGCCCGCCCGCCCGGTTTCAGCGCACGGGCGATCGCGGCGAGATAGTCGGGCCAATATTCCTGCCCCACCGCCTCCACCATCTCGATGCTGGCCACCGCGTCGTACGTGCCCGTCACATCGCGATAATCGGTGAGCGTGACGGTGACGGGCAGCCCCGCCGCGCGGCGTTCCACCACCGCCTTCTGCTCAGCCGACAGGGTGATCGCATGGACGTCCGCCCCCGCCTCCGCCGCCGCCAGCGCGAAGCTGCCCCAGCCGCAGCCGATCTCCAGCAATGTGTCGCCCGCCCCCGCGCCGGTGCGCGACAGGATCGCGGCGAGCTTGCGGCGCTGCGCCTGTTCCAGCGTGTCGCCGGGGGCGAAGATCGCGCTCGAATAGGTCAGCGTCGGATCGAGCCATTCGGCGTAGAAGTCGTTGCCGAGGTCGTAATGCGCGGCGATGTTGCGCTTCGCTCCCGCGCGGTCGTTGCGGCGCAGCGCGTGGAGCAGCCGCCCGGCGAGCCGCGCGCCGCTCTTGGCCCGCGCCACTTCGCCCAGCGTGACGCGATTGCGCATGAACAGGTCGAACAGCGGCACCGGATCGGGGCTGGACCAGTCGCCCGCCGCCCAGCCCTCGTACCAGCCGATCGAGCCGGCGAGCACCAGCCGCCGCAGCGCGCGCCAGCGACGGATCGCGACGATCGCCAGCGGCCCGTCGACCCGCCCGCCGAGCAGGCGGCGCGTGCCATCCGGCAGCGTCGTCTCGATCGCGCCGATGGCCAGCCCCGCGTCGATCCGGTCGAGGATGCGGTGGAACAATGGCGCGGCGACATGCGCCAGACGGCCGCCCGCGCGCCGCGCTTCGTTAACTCCCGGTCGATTCACCCGCGCGGCTTTGCACGGCCGACGGCGCGAGCGGAAGGGCGAAAGCGCGCGCGTGAACGAACGCGTCGGAGCATGTTGCGCCGAATCGAGCTCGCTCGCCCTCCGGTCAGAACCATCTTCGTCATTCCCGCATAGGCGGGAACGGCGAAGCGGATCACCGTTTCGGCTGCGGCTTCGCGGGCTGGCGCGGCGGCTGCGAAGGCGACGCCGCGATCTGCGACAGCACGACGCGATCGGCCGGCGACAGCGCGCGCATCTGCTCGTTCGCCACCATCACCGCCTCGCGCTGAAGCGCCGACGACGCCTCGCCGCGCGCGGTGTTGGCGGCGACGAATGCCTCCACATCGACCGGGCGCTTCGCTAGCGCGGCGCGCAGGTTCTGCTCCGCCGCCTGGCCGCGCTCGGCGATGCCGCGGAGCGTCGCCGTGTGCTTCTTCTCCGCCGCGATCATCGCGTCGATGCCCGCCTGCGACATGCCGCGCGCGGCGAGCGCGAGGCGCGTGCGCTGCTCGGGCGTCGCCTGTGCGCCGGCCGGCGCGGCCGGAGCGGCGGCCTGAAGCGCCACCGCGATAATCATGCCCAGCATCATTCGGCCCTCGGCTCCTTCTCGACCATCCAGGTCTGGCCCTTGGAGAGCAGCTTCTGGAGATTGGCGCTCTTGCCCTCGCTGGCCCGCTCGTTCTGCGCGACGACCGCGCTTTCGAAGGTCGGCGCGGGATCGTCGAAGATCACGCCAAGCGCGACGGGGAAAGCCCCCGTCGGCATCTCGACCAGCATATGCGCCAGGCCGCGATTGGTCTGGTCGTGGACGATCACGCCCGCCGCCTGCCAGTCGCCGTCCGCGACATCGACCACCTTGAGCACCAGCCGGTCGGGGTCCATCGCCAGCCCCTTCGCGCCGTTCTCGAACAGCAGGGGCTTGCCATGCTCTACCCAGAGCTGGTTCGCCGCCGCGTTGGGCTTGGCGGTGAACGGCGCGAACACGTCGTCGTTATAGACGATGCAGTTCTGGAAGATCTCGACGAAGCCGGTGCCCTTGTGCGCATAGGCCGCCTTGAGCACCGTCGGCAGGTTCTTGTGCACGTCGATCCCGCGCCCGACGAAGCGCGCGCCCGCGCCCAGCGCGAAGGCGCAGGGATTGGCCGGCCGGTCGACCGAGCCGAACGGCGTGGAGGGCGATTGCGTGCCGACCCGGCTGGTCGGCGAATATTGCCCCTTGGTGAGGCCGTAGATCTCGTTGTTGAACAGCAGGATCTGGCAATCGAGGTTCCGCCGGATCAGGTGCATCGTGTGGTTGCCGCCGATCGACAGCGCGTCGCCGTCGCCGGTGATGATCCACACATCGAGGCCCGGATTGGCGAGCTTCACCCCCGTCGCGATCGCCGGCGCGCGGCCGTGGATCGTGTGGAAGCCGTAGGTTTCCATATAATAAGGGAAGCGCGAGGAGCAGCCGATGCCGCTGACGAACACGGTGTTCTCCGGCCGCGCGCCAAGCTCCGGCAGGGTGCGCTGCACCGCCTTGAGGATCGCATAGTCGCCGCAGCCGGGGCACCAGCGGACTTCCTGATCCGTCTCCCAGTCCTTGGGGGAGGATTTGGCGATGGTGGTCATCTCGTTCATTGTCTCGTCTCCCCGCTCAGCCCAGCGCCTGCTCGATCGCCGCCTCGATCTCGGCGATGCGGAAGGGCTGGCCGGACACCTTGTTGAGCGGCTTCGCATCGACAAGGAACTGGTCGCGCAGCACGGTCTTGAGCTGGCCGGTGTTCATCTCGGGCACGAGGATGCGCTCATAGCCCTTGAGCAGCGCGCCGAGGTTCGCCGGCATCGGCCATATATGCCGCAGGTGGATATGCGCGACGTCCAGCCCCTTGCGACGCGCGCGGCGCACCGCCTGATGGATCGGGCCGAAGGTGCTGCCCCAGCCGACCACGGCGAGCTTGCCGGAAGTCTCGCCGACCTCGACCTGCTGGTCAGGCACCTTGATCCCCGCCACCTTGTCGCGGCGCGTATCGGTCATCAACTGGTGGTTCGACGGCGAATAATCGATGTTGCCGGTGCCGGCGGCCTTCTCGATCCCGCCGATGCGGTGGAGCAGGCCGGGCGTGCCGGGCTTCACCCACGGCCGCGCGCCCTTTTCGTCGCGTGCGTAGGGCAGGAAGCCCCCGGCCGGCGCTTCGTTCAGGAACGTCACCGGGAAAGGCTCGAGCGCGCTGGTGTCGGGCACCTTCCACGGCTCGGCGGCGTTGGCGATATAGCCGTCGGTCAGCAGCATCACCGGCGTCATATATTGCGTCGCGATGCGGCACGCCTCGATCGCCACCTCGAAGCAGTCGGCGGCCGAGCGCGCCGCGATCACCGGCATCGGCGCGTCGCCGTTGCGGCCATAGACCGCCTGATAGAGATCGGACTGCTCGGTCTTGGTCGGCAGCCCGGTCGAGGGGCCGCCGCGCTGCGAATTGACGATGACGAGCGGCAGCTCGGTCATGATCGCGAGGCCGATCGCCTCGGTCTTGAGCGCCACGCCCGGACCCGACGAGGAGGTCACGCCGAGCTGGCCGGCATAGGACGCGCCGATCGCGCTGGCGACCGCGGCGATCTCGTCCTCCGCCTGGAAGGTGGTGACGCCGAACTCCTTCAGCCGTGACAGGTGATGCAGGATCGCCGAGGCGGGCGTGATCGGATAGCCGCCGAAGAACATCGGCAATTCGGCAAGCTGCGCGCCCGCGACGAGGCCGAGGCTGATCGATTCAGCCCCGGTGATCGTGCGATACAGCCCCGGCTCGGCGGGGGCGGCGGGCACATGATGCTGCTTCATCGGCCCGGCGAGTTCCGCCGTCTCGCCATAGGCATGGCCGGCGTTGAGCGCGGCGATATTGGCCTCCGCCAGCGTCGGCGCCTTGGCGAACTTGGCCTTGAGCCAGTCGACCAGCGGCGCGCGGTCGCGGTCGAACATCCAGAGCGCCAGCCCCAGCGTCCACATGTTCTTGCAGCGCAGCGCCTCCTTGTTGCCCAGCCCGAACGGCTTCACCGCGTCGAGCGTGAGCTGGGAGATGTTGAGCTTCATCAACTGCCATTGCGCGAGGCTGCCGTCCTCCAGCGGGTTGGCGTCGTACCTGGCCTTGGCGAGGTTGCGGTCGTTGAACTCGCCCTCGTCGGCGATGATGAGGCCGCCGCGCTTGAGCGAGGCGAGATTGGTCTTGAGCGCCGCCGGGTTCATCGCCACCAGCACGTCCGGCTCATCGCCGGCGGTGTCGATCTCGGTGGAGCCGAAGTTGATCTGGAACGCCGAGACGCCGAACAAGGTGCCCTGCGGCGCGCGGATCTCGGCCGGGAAATCGGGGAAGGTGGCGAGATCGTTGCCGGCGAGCGCGGTCGAGAGCGTGAACTGCCCTCCGGTAAGCTGCATCCCGTCGCCCGAATCGCCCGCGAAGCGGACGACGACGGATTCGGCGGGCGGGTGGGCGGATGCTTCCTCGGGGGTCACTTGATGGGCGGCGGTCGCCATGCGGCAATTTCCTGTGGCACTTCGGTTGTCTTGGGGGCCTTACGCCCTCGTCTCTCCACGTTCCAACGTAGAATGATATGGCCGCATGACAAGCCGCGCTTTCGCGGGCGATGGACGCGGCCGGCGTTATGCGGCAGGATCGGTAGCAAAAGCGAACCCGTGAGGAGAGACGACGCGATGACCGACACGCTGATCGACCGCCCCGCCGCCGACGCCGCGCCCTATGTCCGCCCCGACGTGCGCGCCTTTCTCGATTATCTCAACAACGTGCCCGGCCCGAAGATGCACGAGCAGCCGCCGGCCGACGCCCGCGCCGTCTATACCGCGATGAAGGACATTGCCGATCCGCCGGTGGGCGAGCTGGCCGTCATCAAGGACTTCGCCATTCCCGGCCCGGCGGGCGCGATTCCGGCACGGCTGTTCGACGCGCGCGCGACCCGCGATCCGGGGCCGGTGGTGGTGTTCTATCACGGCGGCGGCTTCGTGATCGGCGATATCGACACCCACGCCAGCTTCACCGCCGAGATGGCGCGCCAGCTCGACCTGCCAGTGGTCTCGATCGACTATCGGCTCGCGCCGGAAGCGCCGTGGCCCGCCGCGCCGGACGATTGCGAGGCGGCCGCGCGCTGGGTCGCGGGCAATCCCGGCGAGCTGGGGCGCGGCGTGACCGGCCTCGTCCTCTCCGGCGACAGCGCCGGGGGCAACCTGACGATCGTGACGGCGATGGCGCTGCGCGACGCGCCGGCGAAGGTGCCGGTGATCGTGCAGGCGCCGATCTATCCGGCGGCCGACATGGCGACGGAATATCCCTCGTTCGAGCAATTCGCGGAAGGGTTCCTGCTCACCCGCGACGGGATGATCTGGTTCGCCGACCATTATGCGGCGGACGTGGCGCATGTGCGCGGCTCGCCGCTGGCCGGCGACCTTGCCGGCATGCCGCCGGCGGTGATCGTCACCGCCAGCCTCGATCCGATCCGCGACCAGGGCCGCGCCTATGCCGCAGCGCTGGCGCTGGCCGGCGTGCCGGTGACGTTCCGCGAGGCGAAGGGCAACATCCACGGCTTCGTCAACCTGCGCCAGGCGATCCCCTCCGCGGCCAAGGACGCCGCCGGCTATCTCGCGGCGGTGAAGGAGGCGATCGCGGAGGCGGGCGCGAAATAGGCGCGCCGCCACCCGGCGACGGTTTGGGGACTGGCGGCCCCGGCCGGCATCGGATAGCGCTGCCCCCACCATGACGAGCGACCTCCCCTACCGCCCCTGCGCGGGCGCGATGATGATGAACCGCGACGGGCTGGTGTTCGTCGGCCAGCGCATCGATACCACGCTGGAGGCGTGGCAGATGCCGCAGGGCGGGATCGATCCGGGCGAGGACGCGCGCGCCGCCGCGATCCGCGAGCTGGGCGAGGAGACGGGCGTCGCGCCGCGCCATCTCGACCTCATCGCCGAGGCGCCGGAGGAGCTGACCTACGACCTGCCGCCCGAGCTGATCGGCAAGGTATGGAAGGGCCGGTATCGCGGCCAGCGCCAGCGCTGGTTCCTGTTCCGCTTCACCGGCACGGACGACGACATCGACATCCGCACCGCGCATCCAGAGTTCCGCGCGTGGCGCTGGGCCGCGCCGGCCGAACTGCCCGACATGATCGTGCCGTTCAAGCGCGCGCTCTACGAGCAGGTGCTGGCGGCCTTTTCCGATCGTCTCGGCTGAGCCACACCCTGCCGTCCGCCGCCCGCGCGCCGCTGCAAAATCGCCATAAAGCCGGTTAACAATACGACGATGCGCGCGCTTCTCCTCGCCTTCCCGCTGCTGCTCGCCAACACCGCCGTCGTCACGGGCGACAATCCCGCCGACGGCGACAGGCACCCGGCGGGGGAAGTGACCATTCCGCCCCCGATCAAGGCGATGCTGGAGGCGGCGATCGCCGCCGGCAACGATGCGGAAGTGACGACGATCGTCAAATACGCCCGTACCGCCGACCCGGCGAGCGGCGACGCGGTGGCGAAGGTCGCGGAACAGTGGCGCGACGAGCGCAAGCGCGCGCACGACACGCGCATCCGCGAGGCGCGCCTGTTCGACCTGTGGCGCGGCCGCGCGGAGCTGGGCGGCTATCTCACCACCGGCAACAGCGAGACCGCCGGCGCGACCGGCGTGCTCGACCTGACGCGCGAGGGGCTGCAATGGCGGCAGAAGGTGCACCTCCAGGCCGATTACCAGCGCAGCCTGGGGATCACCACGCGAGAACATTATCTCGCCAGCTACGAGCCGAACTACAAGATCGATTCGCGCCGCTACATCTATGGCGCGGGGCAATTCGAATCCGATCGCTTCCTCGGCTATACCGATCGCTATTCCGCATCGGTCGGCGCGGGCTACAGCGCGATCCAGACGCCGGCGATGAAGCTCGACCTGGAGCTTGGCCCGGCCTATCGCTACACCGCCTTCACCGACCAGACGGAACAGAGCAGCATCGCGGCGCGCGGCAGCATGGATTTCGGGTGGAAATTCGCGCCTGGGCTGAAGCTGACGCAGGTCGCCTCGGCCTATCTCCAGCATTACAATTCGTCCGTCAGCGGCACCACCGCGCTCGCGGCGAAGGTCGTGGGGCCGCTGTCGGCGCAGCTTTCCTATGTCGTGCAATATGAAAGCATGCCGCCGGAGGGCCGGCGCACCACCGACACCACCAGCAGGGCGTCTCTGGTCTATACGTTCTGACCGCGCTACCACTTGCGGATGAGGGGTTTGTCGGCACACGAAACACGCGCGATCGAGCGGGCGCGGTCCTCGCCGATGCTGGCGCGGGTGCGGCAGTGGGCGGCGGTCAACAGCGGCACGGGCAATCTCGCCGGGCTGGCGAGCGTGGCGGGGATGCTGGCCGACGCCTTCTCCGCGCTGCCCGGCGAGGTGCGGCTGGTCGAGCCGGCGCCGGCCGAGCGCGTGACGGCGGCGGGCGAGGTCGAGCCGATCGCGCACGGCCGCCACCTCCACCTCGTGGTGCGCCCCGATGCACCCGTGCGGCTGCTGCTGACCGGGCATATGGACACGGTATTCCCCGCCGACCACCCTTTCCAGACGCTCGCCGACCGGCCGGACGGCACGATCAACGGCCCCGGCGTGGCGGACATGAAGGGCGGCCTCGCGGTGATGCTCGCCGCGCTGGAGGGCGTCGAGGCGGCGGGCAGCGCGATCGGCTATGACGTGCTGATCAACTCGGACGAGGAAACCGGCTCCTTCTCGTCCGCCGCGCTGATCGCCGGGCTGGCGCGGGGCAAGACGGCCGCGCTCACCTATGAACCGGCGCTGCCCGACGGCACGCTGGCCGGCGCGCGCGGCGGCACGGGGAATTTCTCGATCGTCGTGCGCGGCCGCGCCGCCCATGCCGGGCGCAATCCCGAGGACGGCCGCAACGCCATCGTCGCGGCGGCGGACATCGCGCTGCGCCTCGCCGCCGCGCGCGGGCCGCAACTGGCGGTCAACCCGGCGCGGATCGATGGCGGCGGGCCGAACAATGTCGTGCCCGATCTCGCCGTGCTGCGCGTCAACTTCCGCCCCGCCTCGCAGGACGAGATCGCCCGCGCCCGCGCGCGGATCGACGCGGCGGTGGCGGAGGTCGCCGTGGCGCATGACGTGCACGTCGAGGTCCACGGCGGCTTCAACCGCCCGCCCAAGCCGATCGACCCAGGCGCGGCGCGACTGTTCGATCTGGTGCGCGATGCCGGCGCCGATCTGGGCCTCGCGATCGGCTGGCGCGCGACCGGCGGGGTGTGCGACGGCAACAATATCGCGGCGTGCGGCGTGCCCGTGGTGGACACGATGGGCGCGCGGGGGGGCGCGATCCATTCGGGGGAGGAATATTTGATCGTCGACAGCCTGGCCGAGCGCGCCGCGCTCTCCGCCCTCACCATGCTGCGCATCGCGGAGGGGCGGCTGTGAGCTTCGTCGTTCGCGCGGCGCATGACGCCGATCTCGCGCCGCTCTACGAGATGGCGAAGCTGACCGGCGGCGGCTTCACCAACCTGCCGGCCGACCGGCCCGCGCTGAAGGCCAAGCTCGATCGCAGCCATGCCGCCTTCGCCCGCACCGAGGGGGAGCTGGGCGACGAGCTGTTCGTGCTGATCCTGGAGAATGGCGAGACCGGCGAGGTGCGCGGCACCTGCCAGCTCTTCACGCAGGTCGGGCAGCGCCACCCCTTCTACAGCTACCGCATCGGCACGCTGACCCAGCACAGCGACCAGCTCGGCCGCACCTTCCGCGCCGAGATGCTGTCGCTCACCACCGATCTCGAAGGGTCGAGCGAGGTCGGCGGCCTGTTCCTCCACCCCGGCGAGCGCGCCGGCGGCCTGGGGATGCTGCTCGCGCGCAGCCGCTACCTGTTCATCCGCATGCACCGCCGGCGTTTCGCCGACCGCATCCTCGCCGAGCTGCGCGGCATCATCGACGAGGCGGGCGGATCGCCGTTCTGGGACGGGCTGGCCGGGCGCTTCTTCGGCATGAACTTCCAGGACGCGGACCAGTATAACGCCACTCACGGCCACCAGTTCATCGCCGACCTGATGCCGAAGCACCCGATCTACACCGCGATGCTCTCCGAGACGGCGCGCGCCGCGATCGGCCTGCCGCACCCCTCCGGCCGGGCGGCGATGCGGATGCTGGAGAATGAAGGCTTCTCGTTCGAGAATTACATCGACATCTTCGACGGCGGCCCGACGATGACGGCGCGGACCGACAATGTCCGTTCGATCCGCGACGCGCGGACCGCGCCGGTCGTCGCGATCGACGACGAGGGCGGGACGCAGGCGCTGGTCGCCTATGGCGAGCTGGCCGATTTCCGCTGCGCGCTGGGCGTCGTGCGCGAGGTGGGCGATGCGGTGGTGATCGATTCCGCGAGCGCGAGGGCGATCGGCGCGCAGGAGGACAGCAACGTCACTTTCATGGCGAGAACGTGATGCGCGAGATCAACTTCGACGGCATCGTCGGCCCGAGCCACAATTATGCCGGCCTCAGCCCCGGCAACCTCGCCGCGACGCGCAACGCCGGCCATGTCGCCCATCCGCGCGCCGCCGCGTTGCAGGGCATCGCCAAGATGCGCGCCAACCTCGCGCTGGGGCTGGTACAGGGCATCCTGCTGCCACATCCCCGGCCGGACCATCACTGGCTGGCGGCGCTCGCCACCGACTATGCCCGTGCCGCGCCGCATCTTCAGGCGCGCGCGCTTTCCGCCTCGGCGATGTGGGCGGCCAATGCCGCGACCGTCTCCCCGGCGGCGGACAGCGGCGACGGACGCTGCCACCTGACGGTCGCCAACCTGATGACCATGCCGCACCGCAGCCATGAATGGCCCGCGACGCTGGCGCAGCTCCGCCTCGCCTTCGCCGACGCCGCCTTCGCGGTGCACGAGCCGATCCCGGCCCCGTTCGGCGACGAGGGCGCGGCCAACCACATGCGGCTCTGCGCGGCGCACGGCGCGCCCGGCGTCGAGGTGTTCGTCTATGGCGAGCCAGGCGGCCCCTTCCCCGCGCGCCAGCATCGCGAGGCGAGCGAGGCGATCGCCCGCGCCCATCGACTCGATCCGGCACGGACGCTGTTCGTCGAGCAGTCCCCGGCGGCGATCGCGGCCGGCGCCTTCCACAACGACGTGGTGGCGGTGGCGAACGAGCGCACCCTGTTCGCGCATGAGGAGGCATTCGCCGACAGGGCCGGCTTCTACGCGCGGCTCCGGGCGCTGATGCCCGAGGTGGAGATCGTCGAGGTGCCGGCCAGCCGCGTCAGCCTCGACGACGCGATCCGCTCCTATCTGTTCAACGCGCAACTCGTCTCGCCGCCCGGCGGCGGCCAGACGCTGATCGTCCCCGGCGAGGCGCGCGACAATCCTCGCGTGTGGGATTGGCTTCAGTCTCACGTCTCCGGCAATGGCCCGATCCGCGCGGTGGAGGTGGTCGACGTGCGCGAATCGATGGCCAACGGCGGCGGCCCGGCGTGCCTGCGGCTGCGGGTGGTGGCCGATCCGGCGACGATCGACCCGCGCTTCATGGTCGACGACGCGAAGCTCGACCGGATCGCGGCGGTGATCGAGGCGCGCTGGCCGGAGGCGATCGCGGTGGAGTCGATCGGCGATACCGCTTTGATCGCCCGGATCGAGGAGGCGCGCCGCGCGCTGCTGGAAGTGCTGGATCTGGCGGTGCTGGCCTGACCCTCCCCGCGATTCCCGCGTGAGGAATGACGGAAAATGTCGAATTTACTTACAATTAACCATCATGCCCGCGCCGAAAATAACGGGAATCCGCCGCTGGCACATCATTTGCGTGTGCGCGAGGCATGTGGTCCCGCATCGCCCGCCTGTTCGTCATCAAGACGAAATTCGAAGCGTTCCTGGTGATTTATGCGCTCGGCACGGGCGCGGTCGAGCGCGGGATTCACTATATGCACGACTTCCCCGGCTATGGCGGGCGGCTGCTGTTTGTGGCGTGCGCCGGCACGGTGTTCATGGCCGCAGCGCGCATCCTGGATTCGGTCGAACGCGGCCGCTGAGCGACAAGGCGATGATAACGCACGACGAATAGTGTTGATATGATGTAACATTGCGTTTAGCCGGGCTTCATGATTCAGGGAAACGCCGCCACTGGCCCGCTCGCCGCCATCCTCGTCGCGCTTGCCGCTACGCCCGCGCTCGCCGAAACCCCCGCCGCGCAGGACTCGACGCCGCAGGACGTGATCGTCTCCGCGCCGGTCGCCCATGACGAGATGGACGTGTTGCAGGGCACCTCGGTCCTTTCCGGCGACCGCCTCAACCGCGAGCTGCGCCCGACGATCGGCGAGACGCTGGCGCGGCTGCCCGGCGTGTCGGCCACCTCCTTCGGCCCGAGCGCGTCGCGCCCGATCCTGCGCGGCTTCCAGGGCGACCGCATCCGCGTGCTGACCGACGGCATCGGCTCGGTCGACGTGTCGAACACCTCGGTCGATCACGCCGTCGTGATCGACCCGCTGCTCGCCGAGCGCGTCGAGGTGCTGCGCGGCCCGGCGGCGTTGCTCTACGGCTCGTCGGCGGTTGGCGGCGTGGTCAATGTGATCGATTCGCGTATTCCGCGCAAAGTGCCGGAGAACGGATACCGGCTGAACGCGATCGGCAGCTATGCCAGCGCCGCGAGCGAGCGCTCGGTCGGCGCGGCGGGCGACGTGGCGGTGACGAGGAATCTCGTCCTGCACGCCGACGGCTCCTATCTGAAGGCCGACGATCTGCGCATCGGCGGCTATGTCCTCTCCCCCGCTGCCCGCCGCGCGGCACTGGCGGCGGCGGCGGAAGCGCCCGACGATCCGATCGACTTCGCCGCCTCCGCGCGGCTGAAGGGGCGGCTGCCCAATTCGGCGGCGGAGACGTGGACGGCGGGGGTCGGCGCCGCGCTCATCACCGACGGCGGCTCGCTCGGCGCGTCGTACAGCCATTACGACAGCCTCTACGGCGTGCCGATCCGCTACGCGACCGAGCCGGGCCAGGAGCAGGAGGCCCCGCGCCTCTCGGTGCTCCAGAACCGCTTCGACCTGCGCGGCGAGGTGGAGACGGGCGGCGGCTTCCTCGACCGCATCCGCCTGCGCGCCGCCTATGCCAGCTACCGCCATTTCGAGCTGGAGGAGGACGGCGAGGTCGGCACCGCTTTCTACAACAAGGGGCTGGAAGGCCGGGTGGAGTTCCTCCAGGCGGATCACGGCGGCTGGAACGGCGCGAGCGGGGCGCAATATTTCAGCCGCCAGTTCAACGTCGTGGGCGAGGAAGCATTCCTGCCGCGCAACGACACGCAGCAGGTCGGCCTCTTCACGCTCCAGCAATATGAGAGCGGCGCCTTCAAGGCCGAGGGCGGAGTGCGTTATGAACATACCAGCCTCGCCGCGCGCAATCCGCTCGACGATCCGCGCTTCTTCAACGGCACGCGCGGCTTCGACACCTTCTCCGGCTCGCTCGGCGCGTCCTATGGCATCGCCAACGGGGTGCGGCTCGGTCTCAACGCATCGCGCACCGAGCGCGCGCCGTCGGCGGAGGAATTGTTCGCCAACGGCGCCCATGCCGGCACGCAGGCCTATGAGCTGGGCAACCCGAACTTCCGCACCGAGAAGTCATGGGGGCTGGAGGCGACGCTCCACGCGCACGGCGACGGTTTCAGCCTCGACGCCTCGGCCTATTACAACTGGTTCGACGACTATATCTACGAGAACCAGACCGGGCAGGACGTGTGCGAGGCGGCGGCCGCGCCGTCGGGACGGGAGGTGGAATTCCCCTGCTTCCAATATACCCAGGCGAAGGCGCGCTATTACGGCTTCGAGATCGACGCGTCGAAGCGGCTGGCGACGATCGGCGGGCAACGGATCAACGCCGATATCCTCGCCGATTACGTCCGCGCGACGGTGGTGGACGTCAGCCCCGTGCCGCGTATCCCGCCGCTCCGCATCCTCGGCGGGCTGGAGGCGCAGGGTGACCGCACCAGCGCGCGCGTCGAGCTCGAGCATGTGTTCCGCCAGAACCGCATCGCCGGTTACGAGACCGCGACCGCGCCCTATACGATGGTCAACGCCTCCTTCTCGTTCAAGCCGTTCGCGGGGAACGACCGGACGAGCATCACCGTGGCGGCGAACAACCTGTTCGACGTGGACGCGCGCCGCGCCGCGAGCGTGCTCAAGGATTTCGCCCCGCTCGCGGGCCGCGACATCCGCGCCACGCTGCGGGTCGGCATCTGAGGCAACGGCCCCTCCCGCTCTGTGGAGGGGCCGGCAACCGCGCGGCTCAGCGCGGCCCGCGCCAGATCCTCAGCCGGGCATCGGCGGCCAGCCCGCCCTGATGCGCGGGGCAGGTGGTAAAGGCGAATTTCCGGTCGAGGCACAGCCACACCTCGTCCAGCCAGCCCTGCCGGTTGGCGGTGATCCGCATCATGTCCGCGCTCAGCCCCGGATTGGCGCGCGCCAGCGCCGCCGCGAACTGCCCGGCGGTCAGCGGCCGGCGCGACAGGGCGTTCATGTCGGGATAGCGCAGCCTGGCGTACATGCCGGTCGAGCGGCGGAAGAAGCTCGCCGGCGTCTCGCCGGCCATGCAGGTGCCGTGCTTGGCCCATTCGTGCTGGAGCAATTGCGCCGAGGGGGTGGAGCACAGGTTGGCCGCGATCACCTGACGCGGCACGATATCGGTCGCGGCGCAATATTGCGGCCAGTCCTTGCCCTCGCCGTCCGGCCACAGGCCGTGCAGCACGAAGCCGAAGCGGTTGCCGCCGCACTGCATCCGCGCCTTCGGATCGTGCATCCGCGTGCGGCAGAATTGCGGGGACCAGCTTATCGCCAGCGTATAGCCGCCGATCGGCAGCAGCCGCTGCGGCTCGCGTTCGTTGGGCAGATCGGGATGCGGGGTCGCGATCTCGTCCGGCACGGCGCAGCGATAGGCCTGCGCGCCCGCCACGCCGGGCAGCGCGGCAAGGGCGGCGGCGCCGGCAAGCAGCGCGCGGTTGAAGGTCATGCCGGATCGTCTCCATTCACTTGCTCGCCGAACCAGATTTTCGCGTCCGGCCTGAACAGCAATACCGCCGCCGCGATGTAGAGCAACGACACGATCACGCCGAGCAGCACCGCGAACACCGGCCCGCCGCGCAGCAGCGTCAATATGTTGCCGCCGATCCCCAGCACGGAGAGCGCGGCGAACACCACCACCACCCATTTCGCCGCCGCGCTGGGCTTGCGCGCGGTGAAATACCACAAGGTAACGGCGATCACGATGCCGATCACCAGCGAGAGCGGCGCGAGCCACTGCATGCTGGCAAGCGCCGGATTCGCGGCGAGCTGCGCCGCCCGCCCCTGCCAGTTCACCCCCGACGCGACGAGGCCGAGGACGAAGGATGCGAGATAGAGTTGCTCGTAACGGACGATCGAGGCTGGACGCTGCATGATTCTTCCCCCTTTGCGCCCGAAGGTTAGCGTCACGCCGCCCCGGCGCAAGCGGATCAGACGGCCGCGAAATCCAGCCCGATGTCGGCGGCCGGAGCGGACTGGGTGATCCGGCCGACGCTGACATAGGTGACGCCGGTCTCCGCGATCGCGCGGATCGTCTCCAGCGTGACGCCGCCCGACGCCTCGACCGGCACGCGCCCGCCGATCAGCGTCACCGCGCCGCGCAGCGTCGGCGGCGCCATGTTGTCGAGCAGCAGCCAGGTCGCGCCCGCCGCGAGCGCCGGCTCGATCTGGTCGATCCGGTCGACCTCGACGATGATCTCCGGGATGCCGGCCGCCTTCGCGCGGCGCACCGCCTCGTCGACGCCGCCGGCGATCGCGACATGGTTGTCCTTGATCATCGCCGCGTCCCACAGGCCCATGCGATGGTTCTTCGCGCCGCCCATCCGGGTGGCATATTTCTCCAGCCGCCTGAGGCCGGGGATCGTCTTGCGCGTGTCGAGCAGGGTCGCGCCGGTGCCGGCGATGCGATCGACGTAGCTGCGCGTCAGCGTCGCGATGCCGGAAAGGTGCTGCGCGGTGTTGAGCGCCGAACGCTCCGCCGTCAGCATCGCCCGCGCGCGGCCCTCCAGCCGCATCAGCGCGGTGCCGCGCGGCACGCTGGTGCCGTCCGCCACCAGCATCTCGACCGACACCTCGGGATCGAGCGCGCGGAAGAAGGCGGCGGCGATCTCCAGCCCGGCGACGGTGATCGCGTCGCGCGTCCCCATCACCGCGCGGAACCGCGCCTCCGCCGGGATCACCGCGTCGGAGGTGACGTCGCCCTTGTCGCCGGCATCCTCGGCCAGCGTCGCGCGGACGAAGGCATCGAGATCGAATCCGTCGAGCGCGAAGGTCATGGCAGCGTCTCCCCGGGCGCGACGCCCCATAAATGCGCGGTTTCCACGAAGCCGGCCTGGCCGCGCACGTCGAGCCGGCACCAGCCGCCGCCGCACTGGCTGACCCGCCCGACGACGCCCGGCTCGGCGCGCCACGTCACCTTCGCGCCGGCCGCCGGCTGCTCGCGCAGCTCGGTGATGCCGCCCTGCACCAGCGCGGTGCGGCGCGGGCTGACCATCTTGCCCTGCATCCAGCCCTGCGTCCCGGCGGGGTCCTCCACCTTGCGCCAGTCCTGGAAGCTGTCGACCACGCGCACCGGCAGGTCGGCGCGGACGTAGAGCCACGTCGCCGGATAGTTGCGTCCCGGCCCGCTGCGCATCCGCGCGCGCGACGGCGCGATCGAGGCGAAATACGGCTGCTTCGCGGGCGGATCGGCCGCGATCGCATCGCCGGCGATCAATCCGCCAGCCATCACCATGCCCAATATCACCGCCGCCCGTCGCATCTTCATCCCCTGTTGCCGGAGCGAACCGACTTTTCACGCTTCGCGCGATCGATCAATGCCGTTGACGCCGGGCGAGCCGTTCGCCAAGCCCTTTTCATGGTCGAAACGCGACGCTGCGCCAATCCGAAGGTGATCGTCACCCGCGAGCTTCCCGATGCGGTGATGGATCGGCTGGAAATGCTGTTCGACACCACCAACAACCGCAGCGACCGCGCGTTGACCCGCGCCGAGCTGGCGGCGGCGATGGCGGATTGCGACGTGCTGGTGCCGACGATGACCGATTCGATCGACGCCGGGCTGATCGCCGGGGCGGGCGAGCGGCTGAAGCTGATCGCCAATTTCGGCGCGGGCGTGAACCATATCGACCTGAAGGCCGCGCGCGCGCGCGGCATCATCGTCACCAACACCCCCGGCGTGCTGACCGAGGACACCGCCGACATGACGCTGGCGCTGATCCTCTCCGTGCCGCGCCGGCTGGCGGAGGGCGAGAAGCTGGTGCGCGCCGGCCAATGGACCGGGTGGAGCCCCGGCGGGATGCTCGGCCACCGCATCGGCGGCAAGGCGCTCGGCATCGTCGGCATGGGGCGGATCGGGCAGGCGGTGGCGCGCCGCGCGCGCGCCTTCGGCCTGTCGATCCACTATCACAACCGCCACCGATTGCCGAAGGTGGTGGAGGCCGAGTTCGGCGCGCAATGGCACCCCAATCTCGACGAGATGCTGGGCGCGATCGACATCCTGACGATCCACACCCCGCTAAACGACGACAGCCGCGACCTGCTCGACGCGCGCCGCATCGCGCTGATGCGGCGCCATGTCTATCTCATCAACACGAGCCGCGGCGGCGTGGTAGACGAGGATGCGATGGTCGAGGCGCTGGCCGAGGGCCGGCTCGCCGGCGCCGGGCTGGACGTGTGGCGGCACGAGCCGGAGATCGACCCGCGCCTGCTCGCGCTGCCCAATGTGGTGATGACCCCGCACATGGGCTCCGCCACCTATGAGGGCCGGTTCGCGACCGGCGAGAAGGTGATCGCCAACATCCGCATGTGGGCCGACGGCCACCGCCCGCCCGATCAGGTGCTGGAGGGCTGGGCGTAAGCGGGACGCGGGTAACCCGCGCCAGTGTTCCGGCCAGAAATGCACCATCCGTCACCCGGCCTTGTGCCGGGGTCCGGCTGCGCGCAACGCGGCTTGAGCTTCTTGTTCAGCGCCCGCCTCCCGGCGAACCCCCGGCACAAGCCTCTCCCAAGCGCCTGCCATGACAGGCGGTGAAATGGGCGGGATTCTCCCATCATGCCGGGCTTGATCCGGCATCCAGAGCAACGGGCGATGACCTTTGCGGCGCTGGATGCCGGATCAAGTCCGGCATGACGATGGGACAACGCGCGGAAGCCCGAACATCGATCCGTATTAGGCCGCGATCGGCACCCTGCCGCCCGGCCCCATCGCCGCGAGGAAACGTCGGCAATGCATCAGGCAAAGTTCGTCGTGGCTCGCTTCCGCGTCGGCGCTCAGCGTGCGGATCGCGCGGACCGCTTCCTGATAGGCGCGGCGGGTATGGTAGGCGCGGTCGCGATCGAGGTTCATCGCGCATCTCCTTTCCGATGACGCTCCGGCATCTACGCCGCTTATGCTTCACCGGCGTGTCGGCACTGTTACCTCGCGGAAAAATTGTCGTGGTTTCACCCCGGCCCGTCGAGCCAGTCGGCCAGCATCCGCTGCCCCGCGCGGACCGCGAGCGGCCCCAACGCCGCGTGATCGCGGCGCAAGGCGGCGGCGTCCAGCCCCGCCGCCGCGATCATCGCCCCGCCCTCGTCCACCCATGTCTCGAATCGCGGATCTTCGCCCATCTCGCCATGGAACTGCAACGCCAGCACATGATCGCCGACCGCGAACGCCTGGTTGGCGTAGCGCGCGGTGGAGGCCAGCCGCCGCGCCCCCGCCGGCAG
This sequence comes from Sphingomonas sp. CL5.1, assembly GCF_013344685.1. Taxonomy (NCBI): domain Bacteria; kingdom Pseudomonadati; phylum Pseudomonadota; class Alphaproteobacteria; order Sphingomonadales; family Sphingomonadaceae; genus Sphingomonas; species Sphingomonas sp. CL5.1. The sequence continues at coordinate 1,692,247 of NZ_CP050137.1, read as the reverse complement.
GTCGAAAGTGTCGCCGTGCCAGTGCAGCATCGCCACGCCGGCAAGGTGGGCAAGCGGCGATTCCATGTCGAGATTGGCGAGCGGCGCGAAACCTACCTCCGGCCCGTGCCCCGGATAGACTCGCGCGCCCAGCGCGGCGGCGATCATCTGGCTGCCGAGGCACACGCCCAGCGTCCGCCGCCCGACCGCGATCCGCGCGGCGATCCCGTCTATCTCCGGCGCGATCCACGGATAGTCGGCGGTGTCATAAACGCCCATCGGCCCGCCCATCACCACCAGCAGGTCGGGCGCGATCATGTCGAGCACCGCGAAGTCGGTGGCGCAGGCCGGGACGCGCTCGATCGCATAGCCCGCCGCCTCGATCGGAGCGCGATAGCCCGCGATCCCCTCATAAGCGACGTGACTGACGACGAGCGCGCGCTTCAGCGGATCAGTCCCCGGTCAGGATGCGATCGACGAGTTGCTTCACCGTCGGCACGAAGCCGTTGGAATAGAAGGGATCGCGCTTGAAGTTGAACGCGGCGTGGCCGGCGAACATCAGGTTCTGCTCGGTATCGCTGCCGTGCGCGATCTCCTGCAACGTCTTCTGGATGCAGAAGCTGCGCGGATCGGCGAGCCGGCCGGTGGAATTGGTCTCGGTATCGGCCCAGCTAGAGAACAGGCACTGGCTGAGGCAACCCATGCAATCCGCTTGATCCTTGCGGATCTCCACCTTCTCCGCCGGGGTGACGAACACCAGGGTATTGTCCGGCGTCTTGAGCGCGTCGGTGAAGCCCGCGCCGAACCATTCGCGCGCGCGCAGCAGGTCGTTGCGCGTCACCCAGAAGTTCTTGCCCTTCACGCCCACGTCGAGTTGGAAGACGTGATCCCCCGCCTCCTGCGTGGAGAAGGCGATCTGCCGCTCCGACCGCGCCTCCAGATTGCGCAGGAAGGGATTGCGCACGGCGGACGAATAGAAGCCGGTCGGCGAGAAGCGATGGAGGAGCACGTCGCCCTCCTCGATCGTCATCAGCCGTTCCTTCCACCCGTCCGGGATCGGGCTTTCCCTGGTCAGCAGCGGGCGGGTGCCGTATTGGAAGGCGATCTGTCCCAGTTCGGGATTGTCGATCCAGTCGTTCCAGTCGCGCAGATACCACACGCCGCCGGCCATCACGATCGGAGTGGAATCGGGGATGCCGCCCTCGCGCATCGTCTCGCGCAGCGCCTTGACGCGGGGATAGGGGTCCTCCGGCTTCAGCGGGTCTTCGGCGTTCGACAGGCCGTTGTGCCCGCCGGCCAGCCACGGGTCCTCATAGACCACCGCGCCGAGCAGGTGCGCCACCTTGGAATAGGCGCGCTTCCACAGGGCGCGGAAGGCGCGCGCGGAGGAAACGATCGGCAGGTAGTGGACGTTGTACGACGCCGCGATCTCGCTGAGCTTGTACGGCATCCCCGCGCCGCAGGTGACGCCGGCGACCATGCCGCGCGTCCGCTCCAGCACGCCGTTCAGCACGCGCTGCGCGCCACCCATCTCCCACAGCACGTTGATGTTGATCGCGCCCTTGCCGCCGGCGATGTCGAACGCGCGCTTCACCTGCTGCACCGCCCCCTCGACGGCATAGGCGATCAGTTCCTCGTGCCGCTCGCGCCGGGTCAGCGCCTTGTAGATCTGGGGCACGATCTTGCCCTCGGGATCGTAGCTGTCGGCATTCACCGCCGAGACCGTGCCGATGCCGCCCGCCGCCGCCCACGCCCCGGCGGAGGCATGATTGGTCGCGGCCACGCCTTTCCCGCCCTCGACGAGAGGCCACACCTCGCGGCCGTTGTAGACGATCGGCTTCAAACCCTTGAACACGGCAGTTGGTCACCTTTCGGACGTAATTTCGCCCGCTATAGCGCAAGGACGCCGGGAATCGAGCAAATTAGCGTAACGCGCGCCCTATGCGCGCAAGGCTCCCGGACGCCCCATCGCCTCTTCATATAGGGCGGCGTAGCGCGCGATCATCACCCCTTCGTCATAGTCCGCCCGCGCCTTCGCCTGGTTGGCCGCGCCGACCCGCGCGCGCAGCGCCGCGTCGTCGAGCAGCGGCTGCATCGCGTCGCGCAATTTCACCTCGGTGGCATATTCCGCGATGAACGGCAGGTTCTCCGGCGACACCATGCGCGGCACGTCGCCCAGCGGCGGCGCGACGACCGGCAGCCCCGCCGCCATCGCCTCCACCACCGAAATCGGGAACTGCTCCGAGCGCGAGGACAGCGCGAGCAAATCGAAATGCCGCATGTAGCGATAGGGCCGGTCGAGGAAGCCGGGCAGCACCAGCCTGTCGTCTATCCCCATCGCCATCGCGGCGCGCTCGATCTCCGCGCGCTCCGGCCCCTCGCCGACGATGACGAGCCGGTACTTGCCCGCCAGCCCGCCGGCCGCGCGCACCAGCAGCGGCAGGTCCTTCACCGCGCGCAGCCCGGCGACGGTGCCGATCACCACCTCCTTCGGCTTGCGGACGAAGCCGGGGATCGCCTTCGGCTCGGGATCGGGGGCGTAGAGCGCGGTAGCGATGCCGTTGACGATGCGGTGGACCTTGCCGCGCGGCTGCTTCCACGTCTCCAGCGCGATCCGCTCCAGCGTCTCGGACGGCACCGCCAGCGCGTGCGCCGCGCCCAGCGCGAGCCGGCGATAGAGGTTGCGCTCGCGCTTCAGCCCACCGGCCTCGTCCTCGTTGAAGCCATCCTCGTGGTGGACGAGCGGCGGCACGCCCCCCCCTTTTCCAAAGGCGCCGAACACGCGCCGCGCCATCGCGCCGTCGATCGCGCCCCAATTGTAGCTCAGCACCAGATCGAAGCCGCGCATGTAGCGCGCGATCGCCTCGTAGCGCTTCACCGAGGGCTTGCCGGTGAGCGGCGGCGGGTCCTGTGCGATCTCGTAGCGGATGCCCCTGGCGATCCGCTCGCGCGCGCCGTAATGCCCCTCCATCGACGAGACGATGACATGCCGCGCGCGGTCACCGAACGCATTCATCAGCCGGACGGCGCGCGCCTCCTTGCCGCCGAGGTCGAAGGTCGAATGGAGATGGAGGATGCGGACGGGCTGGGCCATGCCGCGCCCTAGCCGATCCGTCGCGCCAGCGGGAGAGGCGTCCGCCGCCTCACACCCCGGCCGGCTCCCGCTCGGCGCGCGCCAGCAGCCGCGCGATCGCCTCATCCACCCCCGGCTCGTCGAGCGTGGGCGCGTGGCCGACGCCCGGCACGGTCAGCAACTCGGCATCGGGCAGTGTCTCGATCATCCGCGCGGCGGTCGCTTCGGAAAGGATGTCGGAATTGCCGCCGCGCACCACCAGCGCCGGCGCATTGCCGAGCGCGGCGAGCACGCGCCACATGTCGGGCGCGCTCTCCGCCCCCGGCACGCGGAACGGCTCGGCGATCTTGAGGTCGTAATCGAGCACGATCCGTCCCGCGCTGTTGAGGCGATAGAGCCGCTTCGCCATCGCCAGCCAGTCCTCGATCTTCCACGCCGGATAGACGTCCGCATTGCTTTCCGCGAGCGCGCGGGCGGCGTGCATCCAGGTGGGAAAGACGCTCGACCGGCCGACATAGCCGCGGATGCGCGCCAGCCCGTCCGGCTCGATCTCCGGCCCGACATCGTTGAACAATGCCCCGGCGATCCGCCCCGGCAGCATCGCCGCGAGCAGCATCGTCACGATCCCGCCGAGCGACGTGCCGATCGACACGAAACGGTCGATCCCCGCCTCGTCCAGCAGCGCCGTCACGTCCTGCGCATAGGTGAGCGGGACGTAGCTCATCGGGTCCTTGGCATAAGCGCTCTCGCCGCGCCCGCGGAAGTCGATCGCGATCACCCGCCGCGCGCCGGACAGCCGCGCGGCGAGCGCTTCATAATCGCGCGCGTTGCGCGTCAGCCCCGGCATGCACAGCACCGGCAGCGCGCGCTCGTCCCCCGGATAATCGCGGGCGTGAAGGCGGAGGCCGTCCTTCGACCACCAAATCAGATCCTGCGGGCCGGCCATGCTTGAACCTTTGCTGCGATGCGCCCCATATCGCCGGATGCCCATCGACCCGCAAGCATATCGGCCCGAACAGGCGATCCTTTCGCTCGGCGACGCCTTCTACGATCGCGTCGCGGCCGCCGATTTCCCCGAGACGCGGCTGCGCTTCCGCAACGATCGCGCCGCGCGCGAGGTGGGGCTGGACGGGCTGACCGACGCGGAATGGACCACGCATTTCGGGCGCTTCGCCCCGCTCCCCGGCTCGCTGCCGCAGCCGCTCGCGCTGCGCTACCACGGCCATCAGTTCCGCGTGTACAATCCCGAGATCGGCGACGGGCGCGGCTTCACCTTCGCGCAGCTCCGCGACAAGGGCGGCCGGCTCATGGACCTCGGCACCAAGGGATCGGGGCAGACGCCGTGGAGCCGCTTCGGCGACGGCCGCCTGACGCTCAAGGGCGGCGTGCGCGAGATATTGGCGAGCGAGATGCTGGAGGCGCTGGGCGTCCCCACCTCGCGCAGCTTCTCGCTGATCGAGACGGGCGAGAAGCTCTACCGCAACGACGAGCCTTCCCCCACCCGCTCGGCGGTGCTGGTGCGGCTGAGCCACGGCCATATCCGCATCGGCACGTTCCAGCGGCTGGCATATCTCCGCGAGGATGAGGCGATTCGCCGGCTGGTCGGCTACGTCCTGCGCGCGCTCTATGGCGAGGATGGCGACGACCCGCTGCGCCTGCTCGACCACGTGATCACCCGCGCCGCCAGACTCGCCGCAGGCTATATGGCGGCGGGGTTCGTGCATGGCGTGCTCAATTCGGACAATATCAACGTCACCGGCGAGAGCTTCGATTACGGCCCGTGGCGGTTCTCGCCGACCTGGGACCCGGGCTTCACCGCCGCCTATTTCGACCAGAACGGCCTCTATGCCTTCGGCCGCCAGCCCGAGGCGATCCATTGGGACGTGATGCAGCTCGCCGTCTCGCTGCGCCCGATCGCGGAGGCGGAGCCGATGATCGCGCTGCTCGACACGTTCGGCGACCGCTACCAGCCGACGATCACCGATGCGCTGCTCTGGCGGCTCGGGCGCAGGCCGATCGATCCGGCCACCGACCGCGCGCTGGTGCAGACGGTCGAGCGCGCGTTGCGGGCGAGCGGCGTCGGCATCGACCGCTTCTTCTTCGACGCGTTCGCGCAAGCCTTGCCCGCGCAATATGGACCGGAATGGGACGAGGCGCGCGTCGCGCTGGAACAATATCCTCTCCGCGCCGCCCGCGCGCACGCCTATTGGCGCGGCGAGCCGTGCTCGATGCTGATCGACGAGGTGGAGGCGATCTGGTCGCGCATCGCGGAAGCCGACGACTGGTCCGCGTTTGACGCCAAGGTGGCAAGCATCCGCGCGATGGGCGACGCGCTTGTCGAACGGCCGTGATCTTCTCTACAATCGCGCTCGCGATCTCGCGGGGGGAATGACTGACCGATGGCCACCGAACTCGTCTCCTTCGAGCCGGCAAGCGGCGCCGAATTGTGGCGCGACGCGATCAGCGACGTCGATGCCGAGGTGGCGGCGGCGCGCGGCGGGTGGGCGAGCTGGGCGGCGCGCGCGCTCACCGTGCGGATCGAGACGCTGCGCCGCTTCGCCAATGTCGTCCGGGCCCGCGCCGACGCCTTCGCCGACCTGGTCGCGCGCGAGACGGGCAAGCCCCTGTGGGAAGCGCGGACCGAGGTGGATTCGGTCATCGCCAAGGTCGACATCTCGGTCAGCGCCTATGCCGAGCGCACCGCGCAGCGCCGGCTCGATTCGCCGATGGGCAGCCGCATGGCGCTGCGCCACAAGCCGCATGGCGTGCTGGCGGTGCTGGGGCCGTATAATTTCCCGGCGCACCTGCCCAACGGCCATATCGTCCCCGCGCTGATCGCGGGCAATGCGGTGGTGTTCAAGCCGTCCGAGAAGACCCCCGCGACCGGCGCCTTCCTCGTCGATTGCCTGCGCGAGGCGGGGGTGCCGGAAAACTGCATCCGCCTCGTCACCGGCGGGCCGGACGAGGGCAAGGCGCTCGCCGCGCACGACGGGATCGACGGGCTGCTGTTCACCGGCTCGGCGCGCACCGGCCTCGCGTTGAACCGCGCCTTCGCCGAGAAGCCGGAAAAGATCCTCGCGCTGGAGATGGGCGGCAACAATCCGGTCGTGGTGTGGGACACGCCCGATCTCTGGCAGGCCGCCGTGCTCATCGCCCAGTCCGCCTTCACCACCGCCGGGCAGCGTTGCACGGCGGCGCGGCGGCTGATAGTGGAGGAAAGGCTTTACGAGCCGCTGATCGAGGAGCTTTGCAAGCTGCTCGCGCGGCTGATCGTCGACGAGCCGTTCGCCAATCCCGCCCCGTTCATGGGGCCGGTGATCGACAATGACGCCGCCGACCAGCTCACCGAAAGCTTCCTCGCGCTGCTGATGAAGGGCGGCCGCCCGATCCGCCACCTCGAGCGCCCGGACCCGGCACGGCCGTTCCTGCTGCCGGGCCTGATCGACGTGACCAGCGTGCGCGACCGTCCCGACATGGAGTTGTTCGGCCCGATCCTGCAAGTCTCGCGCTGCGCCGATTTCGACGCCGCGATCGCGGAGGCCAACGAAACGCGCTACGGCCTGTCCGCCTCGCTCATCAGCCAGACGCCGCAATTGTTCGACCGTTTCTGGGCGCGCGCGCGGGCCGGGATCGTCAACTGGAACAAGCCGACCAACGGCGCGTCGTCCTCGGCGCCGTTCGGCGGCATCGGCTGGTCCGGCAACCACCGCCCCAGCGCCTATTACGCGGCGGATTATTGCGCCTATCCGGTGGTGAGCAACGAAGCCGACGCCGCGCGCGCGACGATCGGCATCGGCCTGAGGGACGGGTAAGGCCTCCCACCGTCACCCCGGCGAAAGCCGGAATGACGGAGAAGGAGCGAGGGAGAGGATTACTTGCCCCCCGCCTTCACCCAGGCGTCGATCTTCTGCTCCAACACCGGCATCGGCAGCGCGCCGGTATCGAGCACCTGTGCATGGAAGGCGCGCGGATCGAACCGGTCGCCGAGCGCCGCCTTCGCGCCCGCCTTCAGCCGCGAGATGGTGAGCTGCCCGATCTTATATGCCAGCGCCTGGCCCGGAATGGCGATATAGCGCTCCACCTCGGCGGTGGCGTCGGTGCGCGCCATCGGGGAATTATCGAGCATGTACTGGATCGACTGGTCGCGGGTCCAGCCCTTCGCATGGATGCCGGTGTCGACCACCAGCCGCATCGCGCGCAGCATCTCGTCGTTGAGGCCGCCCATCCGCTGCCAGGGATCGGTCTCCATGCCCAGATCGTGCCACAGGCTCTCGGCATACAGCCCCCAGCCCTCGGCATAGGCGGTGTTGCCGCCGAAGCGCATGAACGCCGGCAACGCCGCATTCTCCTGCGCGATGCTGATCTGGAAGTGATGCCCCGGCACCGCCTCGTGCAGATACAGCGTCTCCATCTCCCACATGTAACGCGAGGGCAGGTCATAGGTGTTGTAGTAGAAGATGCCGGGCCGCGATCCGTCCGGCGTGCCGGGGTTGTACGATCCGCCCGCCTCGGTCTTTTCCTTGTACGCCGGCACCGGGCGGATCTCGAGCGGGGTCTTGGGGATCAGCGAGAATTGCTCGCGCACCCGCGCATCGACGCGCCGGCCGATCGCCTCATAGCCTTCGCGGAGCTGCTCGGCGGAGGTCGGCTGGAACTTCTTGTCGGTGCGCATGAAGGTGAAGAAATCGGCCAGCGTGCCCTTGAAGCCCGTCTTGTCCTTCTGCACCTCCATCTCGGCGCGGATGCGCGCCACCTCCCTGAGGCCGAGCTGATGGACGTCCTCCGCCTTCAGCGGCAGCGTCGTATTCTCCTCGATCAGATAGCTGTAGAGCCTCGCCCCGCCCGGCATCGCCGACAGCCCCACGCTGTCGCGCGCATGGGCGAGATATTCATTGGCGAGGAAATCGCGCATCCTCTTGTGCGCCGGGATCAGCACGTCGCGGATCTGCGCCGCATAGGCCGCGCGCAGCCGTGCCTGATCGGCGGCCGGGACGGTATCGGGGAATTTCTTCACCGGCGCGTAGAACACCGATCCCTCGACGCCCTGATTGATGAGGTTGTCGAACTGCTCGATCATGTTGCGCACGACCAGCTTGGGCTGGACGATGTTCGCCTTCTCGCCCTGCCGGAACAGCCCGATCGCGCGATCGAGGATCTCGGCATATTCGCGGTTGCGCGTCAGGTTGTTCTCGTAATCGGCCAGCGTCTTGAACGGCGCGGCGCCCTGCCCGGACGCGAAATCGGGATAGAAGGTCTGGAAGCCGAAGAAGTGATCGAGCGGCCGCAGCTTCTGCGGCGTCAGGATGTCCGGCGCGAAGCCGCGCAGCGCGATCTCGGTCTGGTTCTCGAACACGTCATAGGCGATCTGGTCGACATGGGTCAGCTTCGCCCGGTCGATCCGCTTCAGCCCGGCGAGATCGTCCTCCGACGCCTTCTGCTCGGCGGCGTAATAAGCGTCGGTCAGGTAATTGCCGAGATGCGCGGCATAGCGCAGGTCGCCACGAAAGATGCCCTGGATCGGATTGCGCCGGAGGCTCGCCTCGTCGCTGTCGTGGAACAGCTGCTTGAGCGCGGCGTCCTCCGGCCCGTCGCCCGGCTGCGGCGCGGGCGGCGGGACCGCCTGCGCGATGGCGGCGGCGGGAACGGCAAAGGCGGCGCCGGCCAGAAGCGCGGCGGCAAGCAAGTTACGCAAGGGCGTGATCCTCATCCTTGAAGTGTGCCAGCGGAATATAACACTTCCGGGGTAGAGAAAAGCTGGTCTAGGCCGCCGCAAAGCAAGCCTCATTTGCCGCCCGCGCCGGCGGAGGCCATCTGCGCTCCACTATGGCGACCCTTCTCGATCCGGACGCGCGCGGCCGCGTCATCCTTGTCGGCGCCGGCCCCGGCGATCCCGGCCTGCTCACGCTGCGCGCGGCGGAGGCGCTGCGACAGGCCGACGTGGTGGTCCACGACGGGCTGATCGACCCGCGCGTGCTCGATCTCGCGCCGCCGGAGGCGCAGCGCATCTCGGTCGCCAAGCGCCGTGCGCGACACACATTGCCGCAGGAGGCGATCAACGCGCTGATCGTCGCGCATGTGAAGGCGGGCAGCGTGGTGGTGCGCCTGAAGGGCGGCGATCCCTTCATCTTCGGCCGCGGCGGCGAGGAGGTCGAGGCGGTGCGCGCCGCCGGCCTTCCCGTCGAGGTGATCCCCGGCGTCTCGGCCGCGCTCGGCTGCGCCGCGGAGGCGATGCTGCCGCTCACCCATCGCGATCATGCCAGCGCGGTCAGCTTCGTCGCCGGCCAGTGCAAGGGGCTGAGCGAGCAGGACTGGTCCGGCCTCGCCGGGCAGGGCCGCACGCTCGTGATCTACATGGGCGTCGCCACCGCCGAGCAGATCGCGGACAAATTGATGGCCGACGGCGTCGCGCCGGACATGCCGGTCGCGGTGCTGGAGAAAGGCACGCTCGCCGGCAGCCGCGCGCTCAGGACGTTGCTCGCCGATCTCGGCCCGATGATGGCGCGCGAGAATGTCGGCAGCCCGGCGATCATCGTCGTCGGCGAGGTGGTCGAGCTGAGCGACGCCGAGGACAAGCTCGCGCGCTGGGCCAGGGTTGCGGAGAATATCGCGTGAAACTGCTTACCGGAAACGATCTTCCCACCGGCGACGTGATCTGGTGGACCGGCGACGGCTGGTCGCGCCATGTCGAGGATGCGGTGGACGTCGGCGATCGTGGCGAGGCGATCCTGCATGCCGAGGACGGCGCGTGCCGGGTCAACGGCGGCACGATCATCGACGCGACGATGACGCCCGAAGGCCCCCGCCCCGCGCATATCAAGGACCGTATCCGCGCGCTCGGCCCCACCGTGCGCCCCGACCTGACGTTGAAGCCGGCCGATCCCAACGCCGGAAGCTGGGTGATCTGATGTACCGCTACGACAAATACGATCAGGCGATCGTCGACGCGCGCGTCGAGGAATTCCGCGATCAGGCCCGCCGCCGCCTCGCCGGCCAGATGACCGACGACCAGTTCAAGCCGCTCCGGCTCAAGAACGGCCTGTATCTCCAGCTCCACGCCTATATGCTGCGCGTCGCCATCCCCTATGGCACGCTGAACAGCCGGCAGATGCGGATGCTGGCGCATATCGCGCGCAAATACGATCGCGGCTACGGCCATTTCACCACGCGCCAGAACATCCAGTACAACTGGATCAAGCTGGAGCAGGCCGCCGACATCCTCGCCGAGCTGGCGACGGTGGAGATGCACGCGATCCAGACCAGCGGCGAGAGCATCCGCAACATCTCCGCCGACCAATATGCGGGCGCCGTCGCCGACGAGATCTGCGATCCGCGCCCCTGGGCCGAGCTGCTGCGGCAGGCGACCAGCTTCCACCCCGAGTTCAGCTACCTGCCGCGCAAGTTCAAGATCTGCGTCATCGCCGCGCCGGCCGACCGCGCCGCGCTGCGCTGGCACGATTGCGCGCTGCGCATCGTGCGCAACGAAGCGGGCGAGGAGGGTTTCGAGGTCTATGCCGGCGGCGGCATGGGCCGCACGCCGTTCATCGCCTACAAGATTCGCGACTTCTGCCCGGCGTCGCAGATCTTCTCCTATCTCCAGGCGATCCTGCGCGTGTGGAACCTGAACGCGCGCCGCGACAACATCCACAAGCAGCGCATGAAGATCCTCGTCCACCAGCTCGGCGAGGAGGAGTTCCGCCGTCAGGTGGAGGAGGCGTTCGAGCATTTCCTGACGCTCGCGACCGATTTCCCGCAGGCGGAATATGACCGCATCGCGGCCTGTTTCACGCCGCCGCCGTTCGAAACCGGCCTGCCGGACGCGATCGACCGTTCCGACCCCGCCTTCGCCTTGTGGGTCGATCGCCAGACCGTCGCGCACAAGGCGCCCGGCTATGCGATCGCCAATATCAGCCTCAAGCCGATCGGCGGCATCGGCGGGGACATCAGCGCCGGGCAGATGGACGTGGTGGCCGATCTCGCCGAACGCTACAGCTTCGACGAGTTGCGCGCGAGCCATGCGCAGAATCTGGTGCTGCCCCACGTCCGCAAGATCGATCTCCATGCCGTCTGGCAGGCGCTCGTCGCGGCGGGGCTGGCCGAGGCGAACCTCGATCTCATCACCGACGTCATCGCCTGCCCCGGCCTCGATTATTGCAGCCTCGCCAATGCGCGCTCGATCCCGGTCGCGCAGAAGATCCAGCAGCGCTTCGCCGATATCGACCGCCAGCGCGATCTCGGCGAGCTGAAGATCAAGATCTCCGGCTGCATCAACGCCTGCGGCCACCACCACGCTGGCCACATCGGCATCCTCGGCGTCGATCGGAAGGGCACCGAGAATTACCAGCTCCTGCTCGGCGGATCGGGCGCGGAGGACACGACGCAGGCCAAGATCACCGGCCCCGGCTTCGACGAGGAGGGCGTGGTCGATGCGGTCGAGCGCGTGACGGACAAATATCTCGAGATGCGGGAGGACGGGGAACGCTTCCTCGACACCTATCGCCGCGTCGGGTTCGAGCCGTTCAAGGAGGCGATCTATGGGTGACGATTATCTCCGCTTCCGCGACGACGAGCCGACCGAGGAGCCGGCGGTGACGCTCGACGCCTTCCTCGACCAGACCAATTCCTCCGCCGTGCTGCTGGAGGCGGGCGAGGACGCGCGGCTGCTGCTGCCGCATCTCGACCATATCAGGCTGATCGAGGTGGATTTCCCGCGCTTCCGCGATGGGCGCGGCTATTCCTCCGCCCGCATCCTGCGCGAGGCGGGATACACGGGCGAGCTGCGCGCCACCGGCGACGTGCTGGTCGACCAGATGGATCATATGCGCCGCTGCGGCTTCGACAGCTTCGCACCCGACGCGCCGATCGACCGGGAGGTGCTGCGCGCCGCGCTGGAACGCTACGACTATCGCTACCAGACCGCCGCCGACGACGCCGTGCCGGTGTGGAAGCTGCGCCATGGCTGAGGCGGCGGCGCGCGCGCTCGACACGATCGACGTGACGCCCTTCACCGCCGCCGACGCGGCGGTCTATGAGGCGCGCTTCGCCGGCGTCCCGACGCAGGACATGCTGGCGGAGCTGCTCGGCGGCGAGTTGAAGGGGCGGATCGCTGCGGTATCGTCGTTCGGCGCCGAATCCGCCGTGCTGCTGCACATGATCGCGCGGGTCGATCGCGACGTTCCCGTCATCTTCACCAACACGCAGAAGATGTTCGGCGAGACGCTGGAATATCGCGACGCGCTGTCCGAGCAGCTCGGCCTCACCGATCTGCGCGTCTATCGCCCCGATCCGCGCATCCTCGCGGCGAAGGACGCCAACGGCCTGCGCTGGTCCTATGACCCGGACGGCTGCTGCGAGATCCGCAAGGTGGAGCCGCTGCGCCGCGCGCTGCTGCCGTTCGACGCGTGGATTTCCGGGCGCAAGGGCTTCCAGTCGAAGACGCGCATCGGCATCCCGCGCTTCGAGATCGACGAGGGGCGGCTGAAGCTCAACCCGCTGGCGGATTGGGACAAGGCACGGCTCGACGCTTACTTCGAGATGCACGAACTCCCCCGGCACCCGCTGGAAGCGGACGGCTATCCCTCGATCGGCTGCAAGCCCTGCACGTCGAAGGTGCTACCGGGCGAGGACCCGCGCGCCGGCCGCTGGCGCGGCTGGGACAAGGTGGAATGCGGCATCCATCTGCCGACCAGGCCCGGCGAGGAGCCGGTGTTCTAGGCGATGGGCCCGATGCCACGCGAGAATCTCACCGGCCTTGGATGGGCGCTCACCGCGACGATCTGGCTGCTCGCCGGGCTGATGATGCTCAGCGCCTTCGCCGGGGAATGCGCGCCGCGGGCCGGCGACGCCTGCGCGGGCGGGTGGACGACGACCTTGCTGTGGATCGCGGCGGGCGCGGCGGCGCTCAATGCGCTGGCGGCCGGGCTGGTGGCGTGGCTGCGGCGGCGGTGAAGGCGGCGCCGGAGGGCGTTCAGTAGGACGTCCCGTCCTTGTGCCTGTATTGCCCGGTCGCCCCGTCGAGCGCGAGGTCGATATCGGGATAATGGCACGCCGACGCCTCCGGCACGCCCCACACGACGAACACGCAGCCGCCCGGCCCGCCGATCAGGTGATGCCCGTTGCCGTCGCCCTTGGGAAAGGCGACGCAATCGCCCGCCCCGAGCGGGGTCTCTCCGTCATTGTCGACCAGCGTCGCCGCCCCGTCCAGCATGACGAGGAACTCGTCCTCCGCCTCATGCCAATGGCGCTGGCTGGACCACGCGCCTTCGGGCAGCTCGACATGGGTGACGTTGAAATCGGTGATCCCGCCCGGCCCCTCCAGCCGGCGATAGACGCGCGCGCCGGCCGCGCGGTCGAACGGCGCGGGATAGCCGCTGCCGGTCCGCCCCGGAACCGTCGCAAGGTCGATCCGCGGCATCCCCCGCCCTCCTCAATAGCCGGCGTAGTCGCTGAAGCGCGTGATCGTCGGATCGAATTTCAGCACCACCTTGCCCGTCGCGCCGTGGCGCTGCTTGGCGACGATCAATTCGGCGAGGCCGAACACCCGCTCCATGTTCGTCGCCCATTGCGCATGGTCCTCGAACACCTTGCTGTCGTCGCCCTCCATCGGGCGCTTCGGCTCCTTCTGCGCGACGTAATAATCCTCGCGGAACACGAACCACACCATGTCGGCGTCCTGCTCGATCGAGCCGGATTCGCGCAGGTCCGATAGCTGCGGGCGCTTGTCCTCGCGCTGCTCCACCGCGCGGCTGAGCTGGGAGAGGGCCAGCACCGGCACGTTCATGTCCTTCGCCAGCGTCTTCAATCCGCGCGAGATTTCGGAGATTTCCTGCACGCGATTGCCGTCGCTCGACTTGCCGCTGCCGGTGAGGAGCTGGAGGTAATCGACCACCACCAGCCCGATCTCGTTGTTATGGCGCCGCTGGAGCCGGCGGACGCGGGTATGCAATGCGCCGATCGACAGGCCGCCGGTATCGTCGATGAACAGCGGCAGGTTCTCCAGCTCCGCCGCCGCCGTCGCCAGCTTCTCGAACTCCGCGCGGCTGATCTTGCCCATGCGTAGCGCCTCGGAGCTGATGCCCGATTGCTCGGCGAGGATGCGCGTCGCGAGCTGGTCGGCCGACATTTCAAGGCTGAAGAAAGCGACCTTCGCCCCCACCGATTGCGAGGGCGGGATGCCATCCTCCATGTCGCGCATCCAGCGCCGCGCCGCGTTGAAGGCGATGTTGGTGGCGAGCGAGGTCTTGCCCATGCCGGGGCGGCCGGCGAGGATCATCAGGTCCGAATGATGCATGCCGCCGATCTTGCCGTTGACCGAATCGAGGCCGGTGGTGACGCCGGAGAGGTTGCCGCCCGAATTGAGCGCGCGCTCCGCCATCTTCACGGCCATCGTCGTCGCCTGGACGAAGGTCTTGACGCTGCTTTCCGCCCCGCCGTCCGCCGCGACCTTGAACAGCTCCTCCTCCGCCGCCTCGATCTGCGCGCGCGGATTGACCTCCTCGGAAGTGTCGAGCGCGCGATCGACCAGCGTCCGCCCCACCGTCACCAGCGCGCGGAGCATCGCGAGGTCGTAGATCTGCTGCGCGAACTGCCGCGCGCCGATCAGCCCCGCGCCCGATCCGGTGAGGCTGGCGAGATAGGCCGGGCCGCCCAGCTCCTTCATCCCCTCGTCCGCCTCGAACATCGGGCGCAGCGTGACGGGGGTGGCCAGCATGTCGCTCCCCCGCAGCGTCTTGATCGCGGCGAAGATGCGGCCGTGCAGCGGCTCGTAGAAATGCTGCGGCTCGATCCGGTCGACGATATCGTCCGCCAGCCGGTTGTCGATCATCATCGCGCCGAGCAGCGCGGCCTCCGCCTCCACGTTGCGCGGCAGGTGGATCGGCTCGGCGGGGGTCGCCGCCGGGTTCGGGAACGCGAGAGTGGCCATTGCGCCATCTTCTACGCTCGCCACCGCGCGCGGCTCAACCCGGATTGCGCCGAATGATCTGTGGATAAGGCGGACGGATTGTCGCGCGCGCCGTTCGTCTCTATCGCAACCACAATGGCCGATCCCCGGATCATCGATGTCGAGCTGGACGAGCGCACGATCCTGTGGCGCTCGGCCGATATCGAGCAGGAGCGGCGGATCGCGATCTTCGACCTGATCGAGGGCAATCACTTCGCGCCGCAGAAGGTCCATCCCGACGGCTATGCCGGCCCCTATCGCCTCGCCTTGTCGGTGGAGGAGGGGCGGCTGGCGATGGCGATCCGGCGCGAGGACGGCGCGCCGCTGGAGACGCATATCCTCGCGATGGGCCGCTTCCGCCGCCCGATCCGCGACTATTTCGCGATCTGCGACAGCTATTTCCAGGCGATCCGCCAATCGACCCCGCAGCAGATCGAGACGGTCGACATGGCGCGCCGCGCGATCCACAACGAGGCGGCGGAGCTGCTCAAGGAGCGGCTGGAGGGCAAGATCGAGATCGATTTCGACACCGCGCGCCGCCTGTTCACGCTGATCTGCGTGCTGCACATCAAGGGCTGACGAAGGATGTGGGGGCTGGGGCGTTTCGTACTGATCGTCGCGGCGCTCGCGCTGGCGGGCGTGGCGGCGTGGCAATATGCGACGCGCTGGCACCCTTCGGTGGAACGCTATCCGGTGCAGGGCGTCGATGTCGACGCGAGCGACGGGGCGATCGAATGGAACAACGTCGCCGCCGCCGGCGCCGACTTCGCCTATGTCGTCGCGACACGCGGGGCGAACCAGCGCGATCCGGCGTTCGAGGCGAACTGGCGCGGGGTGGACGCGGCCGGGATGCGGCGCGGCGCGGTCCACGTCTATTCCTTCTGCCAGCCGGCGCGCGAGCAGGCCAACGCTTTCAACACCTTCGTCCCCTCGGACGCCGACGCGCTGCCGGTGGCGATCGACATCAGCTACGATCCGGGTTGCGCCACCCGTCCCGAGCGCGCCGCATTGCTCGACGACCTCCGGCTGCTCGCCAGCACGATCGAGGCGCATATGGGCAAGCCCGTGCTGCTGCGCGTCGCGCGCGCGGTGGAAAGCGACTATGAAGTCAGCGCCGCGCTGCCCCGCAACCTGTGGGCGACCGGCAATTTCATCGCGCCATCCTATGCCGCGCGCCCGTGGCGGCTATGGCGCGCCAACGACATGCGCCGGGTCGACGGGATCGACGGCCCCGCCAATTGGGACGTCGCCGCGCCATGACAGACACCGCCGCGCTGATCGCAGCCGCCCGCGCCGCCGCGCTCAAGGCCCATGCGCCTTACTCGCGCTTCGCGGTCGGCGCGGCGCTGCTGCTCAGCGACGGATCGGTGATGACGGGCGCGAATGTCGAGAACGCCAGCTACGGCCTGTCGCTCTGCGCCGAGACCGTCGCGGTGGCGAGCGCCAGCGCGGCGGGGCGGCTGGCCGATATCGTCGCGGTGGCGGTGATCGGCGGGCTGATGGACACGCACGGCGTCCCGACCGGCGCGCATGTCGTGAGCCCGTGCGGCCGCTGCCGGCAGGTGCTCAACGAGGCGGCGCAGATGGGCGGGCGCGACCTGATCGTCCATTGCGGCGCGGCCGAGGGCGATGCGGTCGTCACCTATCGCCTGTCCGAGCTGCTGCCCGATGCCTTCGGCCCCGCGGACCTCGGCATCGTGCAACGCTCCTGATCGGTTTGCCTACTCCCCCAGCGCATCGGCGCTGGCGTCGCCAAGGTCCGAGCCGCCATCGACATTCAGGATCGTGCCGGTGACATATTTCGCCGCCGGGCTGGCGAGATACAGCGCGGCCTCGGCGATATCGCGCTTCTCGCCGTAATCGCGCAGCGCCAGCCGGCCCTTGATCTGCTTCTCGCGCGCCGGATCGGCCAGCCGCCGCATCCCCTCGGTGTCGCCGATCGGTCCCGGCGAGATCGCATTGACCCGAACGCCCGCCGGCCCCCATTCCAGCGCGAGGCATTTCGTCACCATGTTCACCCCGGCCTTGGCGGCGCAGGCGTGGATCTGGAAGCTCATCGGATGCACCGCCTGCCCGGCGGTGATCGCGATCAGCGACGCGCCGGGCTTCGCGAGATGGTCCCAGCTCGCGCGGAACACGTTGAACGTGCCGAGCAGGTCGATATCCACCACCGTCTTGAACGCATTGGCGCTGAGCTTCACCGCCGGGGCGAGGAAATTGCCCGCCGCGCCGGAGATCAGCACGTCGATCTTGCCGAACGCCGCCACCGCCTGCGCATAGGCCGCCTCCAGCCCCGCATAATCGCGCACGTCGCAGGCGATGCCCAGCGCCTCCGCGCCGGCATCGCGCAGCTCCCGCGCCGCCGCCTGGATCTTCTCCTCACTGCGGCTGAGCACGGTGAGCTTCGCGCCTTCCGCAGCGAAACCGTGCGCGATGCCGAGATTGATGCCGCTGGAGGCACCCGCGACGAATACGTGCTTGCCCGCGAACCGCTTGGTCATGTCCGTCCTCTCCGATCTATCGCGATCGGCGATGACGAAAGCACGGCGGAAATTCAAGCGCGGCGCCGGGCCGCTCTGGTACGGGTGGTCGGACTCGAACCGACAAGTTGTTGCCAACGGCGGATTTTGAGTCCGCTGCGTCTACCAATTCCGCCACACCCGCATGCCGTCCGGCACGCAACCGGCCCTGGAACCACTGGCGGGTCTATAGGTGAGCGTCAGGCCCTTTTCCAGCCGAATTGTTCGGCCCGTTGTTCCCGGCAGCGCATGCGGATCGCGCCCTCGCTGGCGGGCGGGAACGGAGGTGCCGTCGCGCGGCGCGGCGATGGCGTCGAGGCGCCTTGCAGCCGGTCGATCCGTCCTAGCGCAACTGGCTATCCTTGCTGCCGCGCCGGTTGATCCCGATCGGGCGGATATTCGCGTCGCGCCTCGACTGGCAGGCGACGCAGGTGCGCGTGCCCGGCAGCGCCGCGCGCCGGGCGGCCGGAATCTCCTCGCCGCAATCGTCGCATTCATCGCTGCCGTCGCCCGTCGGCATCATGACGCGGGCGCGCAGCACCGCGTCCATCACCGTGTCGTCGATCTGATCCTGAACGGCGCCGTCGCGCGCCCAACCATTCGCCATCCTGTCCTCCGCGCCCATGCGCGATACCAGTGACCCAGATAGGAATTGACGGCGGAATTCAAAGCGGCTCCGGGATCGGCGGAACCCGCCAATTCCGCGTCGGACCCCCTTGAAGAGCGATTTGGGGAAATTATCTGAATCCCGCCGGGCGCCGCGTTCGGGCCCGGCGGGACATAGAGGGCGCCGGCTCTCATACCGGCGCTTCTCATGTCCAGATCGCTTCGAAAATGGAGGATTTGGAAATGAGAACCGCTTTCGACTTCACCCCCTATCGCCGCTCGACGGTCGGCTTCGACCGGCTGTTCAACCTGCTCGAATCCGGCCTGCGCGAGGATGACGGCTATCCGCCCTTCGACATCGTGCGCGAGGGCGAGGACAGCTATCGCATCACGCTCGCGATCGCCGGCTTCGCGCCGGACGAGATCGAGGTCGTCGCGCAGCAGAATCAGCTCACCGTCACCGGCAAGCGCGCCGGGGATGACGATCAGCGCGACTATCTGCATCGCGGCATCGCGACCCGCGCGTTCGAGCGGCGGTTCCAGCTCGCCGACTTCATCGAAGTGGGTCAGGCCCGCTTCGAGAACGGGCTGCTCTCGATCGAGCTGAGGCGCGTCGTCCCGGAGGCGATGAAGCCGCGCAGGATCGAGATCGGCGGCGGCGATCCGGCCCAGGGCCGCATCGGGAACCCCAGGGCCGCGGCCTGATCCCGACCGCACCGGCTCGCCGGCGCCGTTCCTGAACGGGGCGGCGACCGGCGGGCCATGTCGAATGCGGGGAAATGCCTGCGGATGAAGCGGTGACGCGCATCGCACCGCCAGCGTGAGGAAGCGGCCGGCCTCGCGACGTGCGTGCGCCGCCGTCTCAGCTTTTCGGCGCCGGGCGGGCCGGGGTGTCGGGCAGCAGCACCTCGATCTCGACACGGCGGTTGCGGGCGCGTCCTTCCGGGTCGTCGCTGCCGTCGGCATGCGCGTTGGGCGCTACGGGCCTGCGCTCGCCCAGCGCGATCACGCTGATCCGCTCCCGGTCGACGCCATTCTTCACGAGATAATCGCGAACCGCCTCCGCCATGCGGCGGGAGACGATCAGGTTGGCGCTGTCGCTGCCGCGCGAATCCGTGTTGCCCCGCAGGACGATGCGGCCCCCGGCGGCGGTCGCCGGTTGATGGAGGAGGTCGTCCAGCATCCGCCGGCCCGTATCGTCCAGCGCCGTGCCGGATGCCCCGAACGCGATGACGCGCGTGACCGGCTCTGGTGGCGGCGGGGCCGGTTCGGGCGGCGCCACGTCCGGCCGGAGAATGGATTTCGCCCCCTCGCCCGAGGCGTTGTCCGGCGCGCCGCCCGACGCCTGCGTGTTCGCGCCTTCCTCTAACGGAGCGGCCGGGGTCGCGGCTTCGCTCGGCCGGGTCGCTTCGGGGGCGGGCGCCGTGCCGTTGCCTTCGGCGGGCGCGGCGCGATTGGCGGGGCCCTCGCCTTCCTGCCGGCATCCCGCCGCGCCGAGACAGATCAGGGCCAGGCCGGCCACCCATGCGGCGCTTGTCCTCACGACATCTCCTCCATTCTTTTCTTCAACCGCCGCGCGCTGCGGTTCGCGTCGGGCGGCCCATAGGACAGGATCGTATCCCCGATCTGCGGCGTCGGGCGCGAGGCGTGCGTGAAGAAGTTGAGCGATCCGCCTTTCCGCACCAGCAGCAGCAGGTCCGCCTCGCCCGGCAGATCGGCGCGCGCCGTCTCGAAATCGAACTGCTCGCTGATCCGCGTCTTGCGGAACGACCAGCCGGCGCGCTCGCGCTCCAGCAGCTCCTCCACCCCCAGCCCGGAGGTGAACATCGCGCGGCCGCGCAGGCTGTCGGGCAGCGCGCGGGCGTCGTCCTCGCTGGCGTCCCCGAGCTGATAGACCTTGTCGCGGCCGATCTCCGGCGCGAACTCGCTGCACACCAGCGCGTTATAGGCTTCGTTGTCGGTGGTCGCGGCCAGCACCTCGAACTGCGTCATGTCGAGCTGGTCCTCGGTCGCCTCCGCGAGGATCTCGCCGTGATAGGTCGGGATTCCCGCCTGGCGCGCCGCCGCCAGCCGGTGCCAGCTCGTATCCGCGATCGTGACGGGCACCTCGAGCTGGCGGAGGTGCTCGGCCAGCGACAGGCTCCACGGCGTGCTGCCGACGATCAGCAGCCCGCGTTGCGCGGAGCCGGTCACCTTGAGCAGGCGGGCGACCGGGCCGATCGTGAAGCCGTGCGCGACGATCGTCGCCACCACCACCGCGAACGACAGCGTGACGAGGATCGAGCCGTCGCCATAGCCCAGGTGGCTGAGCCGCAGCGCGAACAGGCCGGAGATCGCGACCGCGACGATGCCGCGCGGGGCGACCCAGCCGATCAGCAGCCGCTCCCGCCACGGCACCGGGCTGAAGGCGAGGCTGAGCAGGACGGTCGCCGGCCGCACGAGGAACAGCAGCGCGAGCAGGAACGCCAGGAACCGCCATTCGAACTGTTGCAGGAACGCGAAGTCCAGCGAAGCCGAGAGCAGGACGAAGACGCCCGACACGAGCAGGACGGTCACATTCTCCTTGAACGGATGGATGTCGCGCAGCGAGTTCAGCCGCATGTTGGCGAGCGCCACCCCCATCACCGTCACCGCCAGCAGCCCGGTCTCGGTCTGGATCAGGTTCGACATCACGAACACGCCGATCACCGTCACCAGCAGCACCGGCGCCTTGAGATATTCGGGCACATAGCCGCGCGGGAAGGCC
This sequence comes from Sphingomonas sp. CL5.1, assembly GCF_013344685.1. Classification (NCBI taxonomy): domain Bacteria; kingdom Pseudomonadati; phylum Pseudomonadota; class Alphaproteobacteria; order Sphingomonadales; family Sphingomonadaceae; genus Sphingomonas; species Sphingomonas sp. CL5.1. The sequence continues at coordinate 1,671,386 of NZ_CP050137.1, read as the reverse complement.
CAGCCGACGATCCGCGCGGCGATCCAGCCCAGCAGGCCCGCCACCACCGCCGCCGCGACCAGCGAGGCCATCACGCTGCCGAACGTCCCGCCCGCCGCCGAGCGGCGGAGATATTCATAGGTGATGAGGCCGCACAGCGCGCCGAACGGGTCGTTGACGATCGCTTCCCATTTGAGGATGGCGCGCGGGCGCGGCGCGACGTTGCTCTGCCGCAGCAGCGGGATGACGACGGTGGGGCCGGTCACCACCAGGATGCCGCCGAACAGGATGGCGACGGGCCAGACCAGGCCCGCCACATAATAGCAGGCCAGCGCGCCGAGCACCCAGCCGACCGGAACGCCAAGCAGCACCAGCCGGGTGACGGCGCCGTCGGTCCGGCGCAATTCCCGGAAGTTGAGGCTGAGGCCGCCCTCGAACAGGATGATCGCCACGGCGATCGACACCATCGGCTCCAGCAGCGCGCCGAACGTGTGCTGGGGATTGATGAGGCCGATGACCGGCCCCGCGATCACGCCGGCCGCCAGCATCAGCGCGATCGCCGGCCAGCCCGTGCGCCACGCGATCCACTGCGCCCCGATTCCGAGCAGGCCGATAAGCGCGATGACCGCCGATTGCTCTTCTATCGGGTTCAGCATCGCCCCATGCTAGCCGCGCGGCACGGATACCCGCAACCGCGCGATCGACCGGCTGATCGAGCGCGCGCGAGGCGAACGGCGGCCTGGCGCCCCGGAACTCGCCATTCAGGGCGCGAGTGGCCTGTCCCGAAACCTGTCGACCCCCCGGATCGCCCCGGCGACTGTCCGCACCCCGGCGCTAGGCATTGAGCAGCACCGCAACCAGCCGGTCGATGTCCGCCGGGGTGTTGTAAACCGAGGGCGAGACGCGGATGCGATCGTCATAGGTCGAGATCGTCACACCGGCGGCCTTGAGCGGCGCGTCGAACCGGCGGGCGGCGTCCTTCACCGCATAGGCCAGGATCGGCCCCGCGCCGCGCGGCGGCGTCAGCGGGATCGCGTCCCACCCGGCGAGGGCATCGCGCAATCGCGCGATCAGCGGCGCGCGTTGCAACGCGATGCGCTCGACACCCGTCGCCAGGATCGCCTCGATCGAGGCGGCGGCGATCGCCAGCGCGCCCCAGGCCGGGGTGCTGACCTCGAACAGCGCGGCGGTGTCCTCGCCCAGCGCATAATCGCCGATCGCGGGGCCGGGCGGCTCGAAAGGCAGCGCATGGCCTTGCCGGGCGCGAATCTGGCGCCAGCCGACCTCCACGCGATGCAAGCGGTCGCGCCGGTCCGGGCGAACATAGAGGAACGCCGCGCCGAAATCGCCCATCAGCCATTTGTACGTGCCGCAGCAGGCGAAATCGACGCCGCTGGCGCGCAAGTCGACCGGCATCGCCCCGGCGGCCTGGATGATGTCGGCATAGACCAATGCGCCGTGGGCATGCGCGATCGCGCACAGCTCCGCCAGGTCGTAGGTGAAGCCGGTGCTGCCCGACACCAGCGACACCGCCAGCAGCCGCGTCTCGCGGCCGATCGCCGCCTTGATGTCGGCGAGATCGATCCGCCCTCCCTCGCGCGGCCGCGCCACCGCGACCGGCGCGCCGCGCTTCGCCAGCTCGCCATAGATCGCCAGCGACGCGTCGTAATGTCCCGCGTCGGTCACCACCCCGGCGCCCGGCCCGGTGCGCAGCGCGAGGTTGACCAGGTTCTCGCCGTCCATCGTGCTCGGTACCACCGCGATGTCGGCGGCATCGACATTGACCAGCCGCGCGAACGCCGCGACCGCGGCGCGGCGCGCGTTGTGGGCGGGGCCGACCGCTTGCGGATCGCGGGCGCGCGCCGCGAGATAGGCTTCGCCCGCCGTCGCGGCGATATCGCTCAGCGGATGCGTGAAGGCGGCGTCGAGATAGGTCCCGGCGAAACGGAAGCGCGCCCGATCGGGCACGGCGGCGGGCGCGGCCGCTCCGGCCGCGGCGATCGCCGGCAACAGGCCGGTGCCCGTCGCCAGCAGGGAGCGGCGGCTGAACTCCATCGCGTCAGACGGTAGCGGATTCGGTCGCCGGCCGGTAGCCATAGACCAGCCGCCCGACCGCCGCCCCGGCGATCAGCAGGCATGGCGCCGCCGCCGCCAGCACCGCCGCCGGGGTCAGCCCCAGGGCGAGCAGCTGTCCCGCCGCCAATGGCCCGGCGATCGCCCCCAGCCGCCCGACCGACACCGCCGATCCCACGCCGGTCGCGCGGATAAGCGTCGCGTAATAAGCCGGCGCGACGGTGTAGAGCATGAGCTGCCCGCCGACGACGAAGAAGCCGGTCAGCACGCCCGCCACGACCACCGCCGCGAAGCTGGTCGACGCGGCCAGCGCCAGCAGCGAGACGATCATCATCGCATAGGTGACCATGATGACCGAGCGGATGCGTCCGCGATCGACGACGATCGCCAGCAGGATGCACCCGGCGACCGCGCCCATATTCTCGAGCGCGGAGATCAGCGCGGCGTCGCGCGCGCCGAAGCCCTTGGCCACCATCAGCGTCGGCAGCCAGTTGTTTATCAGGTACACCACCACCTGGGTGAAGCCGTAGCTGAGCCACAGCAGCAGCGTGATCGCGCCGCGTCCGCCGCTGAACAATGCCTGGGCGAAGCCGAGGCGCGCCGCCTCGCCCGGCACGCGGCGGCTGGCGTCGAGGAAGGCCACCGATTCGGGCAGCAGCAGGAACAGGGCCGGCAGGATCATCAGCGGCAGCGCGCCGCCGATGAAGAACACCAGCCGCCAGTCGAGCGCGGTCCCCTGCGCGGCGACGAGCAGCCCGAGCAGCGAGCCGCCCACCGGCTGCCCGGCGAGCATGAAGCTGACCGAGGTGGCCCGCGCGCGCGGCCGCGATGCCTCGGCGACGATCGCGATGAGGTTGGGCAACGCGCCGCCCAGCCCCAGCCCGCACAGGAACCGCGCCAGCATGAACCCTTCGAAGCTGGCCGCCTGCGTCGTCGCCAGCGAGAAGATCGCCACCGCCGCCAGCGCGAACAGCAGCACCCGCCGCCGCCCGAGCCGGTCGCCCGCGCGCCCGCCGATCACCGCGCCGCCCATCATGCCGACGATCGCGGCGGTCAGGATCGCCGCCATCTGCTGCGGCGCGAAGCCGAAGATGCGCACGACGGTGGGCGCGGCCAACCCCATCGAGATGATGTCCGCCCCCTCCAGCATCGCGGTGACGAAGCACAGCAGGATGGTCGCGGCGGGGCCGCCCGGCGCGTCGTCATGATCGGTCGGCATGCGCGGGCGCATCGATCGGACCCTGGAGCGGGAGGAAGGGGAGGAGGTCAGAAGTGGACCTGCGCCCCGGCGAAGAAGCGCCGCCCATAGATGTCCCCATAGGTGCGCGAGGGCGGCGGCGGCGTCCGGTTGGTCAGGTTGTTGACCCCGAAGCGGAAGGTGAACCTCCTGCCGGCGTCATACTGGAACGATATCGAATGGGTGGCATTGGCTTGCAGGACCGGCACCGTCGTGGTGTCGGCCGTCGCGGTGAAGCTCGCCTTGGCGTCGGGCAGGAAATAGAAGGAATAGAACGCCCGGAACGGCCCCCTGCCGTAGTTGAGGTCGAACCGCAGGCGCCAGTCCGGCGCCGCCACGGTGCCGTCGCTGCGCGTGTTGTCGAACCCGGTGACCGAGGTGTTGAAGTAACGGTTGTGCGTCGCCTCGACATGGAAATCCAGCGTTCCGGGGTCGCCGTCGAACACCCGCGACAAGGGCAGGTGATAGTTCACCTTATAGACCTCGCCGCGATATCTCAGCGAACCGGCGTTGAAGGTCTCCTCGGTGCCGGTCGCGAGATAGCCGTCGGCGTCGCGGGTGAAGGTGGAGCAGATCGCCGCCGGCTGGACGACATTGTCGTAACAGGCGTTGAGGAAGTCGCCGATCGCGAAGGGCGACAGCGCGTCCTTCAGGTCGACCCGGATATAGTCGGCGCTGATCGACAGGCCGGGGATGTAGCGCGGCTCATATACCGCGCCGAACGTCAGCGTGTTCGATATCTCGTTCTTCAGGCCGGGGTTGCCCTGCGTGGTGATCGTCACCCGGCCGGTGTTGATCGACGGATCGTTGAAATTGGCCAGCCGGTTCTCCGCCGTGTTCGCGACGCCGGCGGGCAGCGTGTTGAGGCCATAGCCCGGGTTGGCGTTGAACAGCGCGATGCAGTTCGCGCGCCGCGCCGACGGGTTCGAGCCGGAGCCGATGAGCGTGACGTCGCACGGATCGCTCGCCGGATTGCCGGGATTGACGTTGACCGGCGCGAACTGCTGGTCGAGCGTCGGCGCGCTGAAGTTCCGGCTGCGCGAGGCGCGCAGCGTCAACCCCCAGCCGACCGTCCAGCGAAGGCCCGCCCCCCACACGTTCTCCTTGCCGGCCAGCGAGTTGTCGACGTGACGGAACGAGCCGGTCGCCACCAGCGCCTCGACCAGCGGCAGCTTGAAATCCTTGCCCATGATCGGGATCAGCAATTCGCCCGAATATTCGTCGGTGTGGTATCGGCCCGCTTCGGCGACGCTGGCATAGCCGCCATAGCCGTTGAGCAACGTGTCGGACGGGATGAACGCCGCGCTCTCGTAGCGATGTTCGAAGGCGACGCTGAATTGCGCCGCGCCGGCCGGCAGCTTCACGATTTCGCCCCCGAGGGTGGCGAGGAAATCATCCTGCTTGTTGCGCACCGTCTGCCGGAGATAGGTCGAGACATAGGCGCGCGCCGCCGCCGACACCGCGTCGTTGCTGAACGGATTGACCGGCGCGCAGGACGGATCGTCGTTGGTCGGATCGGCATCGGCATTGATCGCGCAGACAATCTGGCCCGATCCGTTGCGCACCGAATTGATCGCATTGTTGAAGTGATCGAAATATTGCGCCCAGTTGCCGGTGACCGAGTTGGTCTCGCCATGGCTGCCCGACAGGCTCCAGTAGAAATTATGGTCGCCGAGCGTGAAGTCGCCGTCCAGCGCCAGCAGCGCGCGCCAGGTGTTGGTCGTGCTGATGCCCTCGCGGGTCGGCAGGATGTCGAAATATTTGGACAGCCACAGCGGCCCGCCGGCGGCGAAGCCGGGGCTGGCCGCGCTCAACGCGGCGATCTGCGAGGCGGTGAGGAAAGGATTGGTCTTGGTGAAGCTGACCGCGGAGAAGGTCGCGCCGCCGCCGACCGCGCGCTGGATGTCCTCCGTCGCGAGCGTGTCGGTGCCGCGCTGGTGCGAATACAGGAACTCACCCGACAGGCGGACGTGGTCGCTGAAATCGTAATGGCCGATCGCCGAGCCGGTGTAGCGTTCGACGCCGGTCAGGAAGGTCGACAGCAGGCGCGTGTCGAAGCCCTCGCCGCCCAGCGCGGTGCTGCTCGCCACGGTCGGGCTGCTGAGCTGGATCGCGCCGGTGTTGTACGGGATGATCGACTGGCCGTCCGGCGAGAATTGCACCGGCGAGCCGTTGATCCGCAGCAGGTTGGACGGCGCGCTCGCGTTGTTGGCGAAGATCACGCCGTTGCCGTTGAAGCGCCACAGGTGGCCGCCATAGGCGATCACCGTCGGCGGCTGGCCGTCATTGGGGCCGGTGTTCGCGAAGTTGGTGACGCTGCGCGGGCCTCTCTCGAAATAGGGCAGGTCGGTTTCGAGCAGCGGATCGGTGCGCGAATATTCCACGTCGACTGCGATGTTGCCCTTGCCGTCGGCGAAGTTCTTGCCCGCCGTGATCCGCGCGAACGGCTGCGAATATTTGCCGCGGCCCGAAACCATGTTCTGCGCGTCGATCTCGACGCCCGAGAAGTTGCGCTTGAGCACGTAGTTGACGACGCCGGCGATCGCGTCCGAGCCGTACACCGCCGCCCCGCCCGCCTCGACCACGTCGATATGATCGATAAGGCCCGCCGGGATCGTGTTGACGTCGACCACCCGCGCGCCGAGGCCCGACGACGACGTGACCATGCGCCGGCCGTTGAGCAGCGTCAGCGTGCGTCCCTCGCCCAAACCGAACAAATTGGGGAAGGTCTGGCCCGAGCCGGCCGGCACGCCGGAGAACGGCGCCTGCGGCAGCTCGGGCACGTTGGAGGTGACCTGGTTCAGCATGTCGCCGACCTGCACCACCCCGCGCTCGGTGAATTGCTCGCTGCTGATGCGGGTGACCGGCGCGGCGGTCACCTGGCTCGTCGACCGGATGCGCGTGCCGGTGACGATCACGTCCGGGCCGGGAGGCGCGGCGTTCCCGGCGGCCGCTTCCGGCGCCTCCGCCGGGGCGCCGACGTAGAACACGCCGCCCGATGTCCGCGTCGTGCGCAGCGCGGTGCCCGCGAGCAGCCGGCCCAGCGCCTCGTCGATCGTATAGCTGCCGTGCAGCGCCGGGGCGGCCATGCCGCGCACCGATGCCTCGGAGAAGATGATCTGCTGCGCCGAGGTCTGCCCCAACGCGCGCAGGCTGTCGCCCAGGCTCCCCGCCGGAATGTCGAGATTATATGCCTGTGCCTGTGCCGCCGCCGGCGCCGCCACGGCGACCAGCGCCGTCGCCATCGCCCCGAAAGCCACGCCCGTCCCCATATCGCGCATGATCTCAGCCCCTGTTGCGGGACGGCCCTGATCCGCCCCTGTGCAGTGTTACGCACAGGTGACGAAAACCCGCGATCACCCGGGCGGATCGCCACCGAAAATCGCCACGGCGTTCGGCTCCTCCCGCACATGGACGTGGAACGCGGCCTGCAGGCCCTGGACGAGCGCTCCGGTATCGCCGGCACGGAACACGCCCGACACGCGCAGCGCGCGCGCGCTGTCGTCGCCCAGGCGCAGCGGCCGGTCGGCATAGCGGTTGATCCGCTCCACCACGCGCGGCAGCGGCTCGTCGTTGAAGATCAGCTGCCCGCTCTCCCACGCCAGCGAGCGCACCGGGTCGGCGGGCGTCACGACCGCCACGTCGGTCGCGTCGGCGGGCGCGTCGCCGGCGGGCAGCGTCACCTGCTGGTCGGGCGCGAGCAGGCGGCCGACCGGTCCCTTGTCCGCCGCGCCGCGCAGCCCGATCGGGCGGTAGCGCGGCGTCGTCGCGTCGAGCAGCGCGACATGGCCTTCGTAGAGCACCACATGGACGCTGTCGCGCAGCCGCTCGACGCTGAACGCGGTGCCGGTCGCGACGACCAGCTTCGATCCCGCGCGCACCGTGAAGGGGCGCAGCGGGTCCTTGGCGACGACGAACTTCGCGCGCCCCTGCTCGACGGTAAGCTCGCGCTGGCCGCGCGAATAGAGCACGTCCACGGCGCTGCCGGCGTCGAGCGACAGCGTGGAGCCATCGGCCAGCGTCACCAGGCGCCGTTCGCCGATACCGGTGCGATATTCGGTCGGTTGCAGGATCAGCCACACGCCCGCGCCCATCACCGCGATCAGCAGCGAGGCGGCGGCGAGCGCGGCGCGCCAGCCGATGCCGTGCCACGCGCGCTCGTGCGCGGTCGCGCTGGCGCGCGCCGAGGCGAGCGCGGCCTGGCGCAGCTCCATGATCGGCTCGGCGGCGGCGTGCGCCTCGACCGCTTCCCAGCTGCGGACGATGTCCTCCATCCTCGCGATGTTGAGCGGATCGGCGTTGAGCCACGCCTCGAACCGCGCCTGCTCGGCGAATGCCGGCGGCGCTTCGGCGAGGCGCACCGCCCAATAGGCGGCTTCCTCGAACGGATCGTCCGCGAGATGCGGGCGGTCGGTGGTCAACTTTCTTCTCCGAACTTCTGGCGCAGGAACAGGCTCGCGCGCACGACATGCTGCTCGACGGTCCGCACCGATACCCCGAGCATGTCGGCGATCTGGTGCTGCTTGAGGTTCTCCAGGCGGAACAGGATGAAGATCGTGCGCGTGCGCTCGGGCATTTCGTGCAGCGCCGCGATGACCGTGGCAAGCGATTGCTTGCCCTGCAGCACGCGGTCGGGGTCGCGCTCCTCGACCCGCGCCTCCTCGATGATCGCGGCGCCGCGCAGATATGCCTCGCGCACATTGCTGCGCCGCGCCCGGTCGCGCAGCAGGTTGGCGGCGATCTGGAAGACATAGGCGTCGGGGCGGCCGGTATCGAGCGTCTCGCTCTTCTGCGCGACGCGCAGCAGCACTTCCTGCGTCAGATCCTCGGCCTCAGTGAAATTATGGATGCGGCGCAGGAAGAACGCCATCAGCGCGGGGCGGAAGCGCACGCTCAGGTCGGCGATGACCTTGACCGCCTCCCTTCGCATCCCCGTCACCTCCACGCGCCGATCCGCCGGCACCTCTTATACGCTCGGCGCGCGATTATCCCCATCCGGGGCGACGCCGGCCGGCGCGCGGCTTTCCCGATCCGGCACGCCCGCCGTCAGGGCAGGCGGATCACCCCGACCGATCCCTCTATTGCGATCTTCGTCCCGAACGGGGCCGAGAAGCGTTGCAGGTCGGCGAGGATGCGCCGCGCGTTCGCCGGATCGGCGAGGTGCGGGATGCCGCGCCGCGCGCGATCATAGGTGTTGCCGAGATCGAGCGGGTAGAGCCGCACCGTTTTCGCCCTGCCGTCGACGAACTCGGTCGTCGCGACCATGCCGTCATACCAGCTTTTGGGGTTGCCGCCCTTGCGCACCGATCGCTCGGGCGGGGCGGGCGGCGGCGCGTGGCCGGTCGCGTCGGGCCATTCGGCGAACGCGGTTTCCTGCAACGCCTTGATCTCGCCGTTGAGGAAGAACGCGCCCATCCCGTAGAGCACCACCTTGCCCTTGTAGATCTCCACCCCGCGCAGCGAATGCGGGCCGCCGCCCAGGATCATGTCGGCGCCCGCGTCGACCGCGTCGTGGAAAAGCCGGATCAGGAAATCGGGCGGCTGCGGCGTGTCGTCGTCCACCCCGGTCGGGCTTTCGTGCGCGTGGATGGTGAAGACGACGAGGTCGGCCTTGTCCTTCGCCTCGCGCACCGCCTTCAGCAGCGCGGCATGGTCGTACAGGTCCATGTCGTAGTGAAGGCCCGGCCGGTCGGACAGGCGGTATATGGTGTCGTCGAGGGTCACCTCGGTCGCGTCCGCCGCCGGCGCGGGGGCGAGCGGCGAGGCGAGCCGGGTCGCCAGCCATTTCACCCTGGCGAGCTGGTCGGCGTCGACGAGGTGGATCGCGCGCGTGCGCAGAATGCTGATCCCGGTGCGCTGCGGCACGCCCTCGAACGCATCGTCGGCGCCGGCATTGGGCTTGAAGGTGGAGGCGGTCGAGACGAGCGCGATGCGACCCTGCGGCGTCGTCAGGATCGCCGCCGCCCGCGCCGAGCGCTGGTTCGGCCCGCTGCCGGCATGGACGATGCCGGCCTCGTCGAGCAGCCGCGCGGATTCACGCAACCCCTCGCCGCCCCAGTCGGTCGAATGGTTGTTGGCCATCGACACCATGTCGACGCCCATCGCCTTCATGTCCGGGCCGATCGCCGCCTCGCTCCACAACATGCCGTTGCCGTAGCCGGTGCCCTTGAACGTCCCGAGATCGAAGAACATGCCCTCGCGGTTGCCGATCGTCACGTCCCCCGCGCGCGTGATCGCCAGCACCTTCTGCAATTCGGGATCGGGGCTTTGCGCGTAAGGGTGCGAGTAGAGCAGGTCGCCGATCGCCACGAGCGAGAAATGGCCCTTCAGCGTCGATGGCTTGGGCGGCGCCCTGAGGAAATCCTCCGGTTCGTTCGAGGGCTTCACCTGCGCCGATGCCCCGCCGATGGCGAGGCCGAGCGCGGCCGCCGCGGCGGCGTGGCGCAGGATCGTCCGCACGCTCACGGCCGGCACTTTTCGTCGGGCACGCCGGCCACGCGTTCCCATTGATAGGCCGGCACCGCCTCGCCGCGCGGCAGATAGGTGAGCGGGAAGCTCTTGCCGTCGCGCGTGACGGTCAGCGCGAGCTGGTGGTGGACCTCGGCCTGCACGCTGTCGAGCGCGACGCCATATGCGATGTGATCGCCGTTGCGCAGCCCGGCCTTTTCGGCCTCGGAGCCGGGCTTCAGCCCCCGCACGATCTTGTCGTCGCCGAGCAGCGAGCCATTGTCGAAGCCGAGGTCGAAGCGGCGGATCGGCTTTTCCACCCGGTGGAAGCACGGCCCGAAATCGTCCGATCGCGGCAGCACGAGGCCGCCCGCCAGCATCGCCTTGTGCAGCGCCAGCGCCTCCGGCCCCGCTTCCTTGCCGATCAGCGCGAGCCAGTCGTCCTCGGTCAGCCTGTCGCCGGCGGCGGCGCGCCGGTTCATCGCGAAGATCAGCTCGTCGATCGATCGCCTGCCTCCCGAGGCGCGGCGGACCATGCCGTTCAGCGCGGCGAAATAGAGCGCGCCGCGATCATAGGGCAGCACGCGGATGCGCGTATCCTCCCAGAAATGCGCCACCACCTGATCCTCGGGGGTCGAGCGCAGCGCGTCGGTGTAATAGCGGCTCGCCGTCATGTTGAGGTCGGCGAGATAATCGTCGGTCGACATCAGCCCGGCGCGCCAGGCGAGCTGCGCCTGGTAATAGACCGCGATCCCTTCCGAATACCATTTGCCGTCGCCGATATCGATCGCCGTCCAGGTATGCGTCATCTCATGGCCCAGGATCGGCTTCCAGTTGTCGCCGTTCACGCCCGCGCCCCATGTCATCAGGAACGAATGCGGAAAGGCGGCGCCGCCGCCCGCGTTCATCGGGTTGTAGCGGATGAAGACGCGATAGGCCGGCTCGTCGGTGTCGCCGAAGAATTTGCTCATCCAGCCGTGCAGCCGGCGCGTCCATTCCATCGACGGCGCGGGATCGAAGCTGGGCGTGCCGCCCCATACCGCCAGGAACGGCCCGGCCGGGGGATTGGGAGTGGAGCGGATCTTCCCCGCCATGAACACCGTGTCGCCCAGCCGCGCGAGCGGCCCGGCGGGCAGCTCGACGTCGCCGTCGCCCCAGCTCGTCGCCGCCGCCGCGCCCGCGCCCGCCTGGGACAGGTCCCAGCGCAGCGCGATGCGATAGGGGGCATCGGTCTTCACGGCGGCGATCAGCCCGGCGCCGACGCTCGACACGCTCGCGCCGTCGATGCGCGGCTGCACCGGCGGCCCGCCGCGCAGCAGCGGCACGTTCTCGACCATCAGGTGATAGCTGACGCGCAAGGTGCCGGAGACCGCGCGGCCGATCGTCCAGCCCTCGTTGGTGTTGTCGCTCGGCCCCTGTCCGCCCTTCGCGGCGGAGACCGGCACCGCGCCGCCGTCGTCCGTCAGCCGCATGTCACGGATCGTCAGCGGACGCGCCATGCCGGGCACCCAGGTGCCGATCGTCACCAGCCGCGTGCCCGCCGCCGCGCTCACGCCGGGGATCGACAGCTCGACGCCGACGTCGCCGGTGCCCTCCGGCGAACCGAGCCTGGCCGGGGTGATCGTGACGGTCGCCAGCGGCGCGGCGTCGGGCGCGGCGGCGCCCGCCAGAGTGACCGGCGCCAGCGCCGCGATTGCCAGACGAGCCTTCATGCCACGCGTCCCCCTGATCGTGTCGTTCGCGGTATATTACGCTCGACATGCGCGCATCCACCTCGCGGCCCTGCGGATTCCGGCGCGCGGCGCGTATCACTGGTCGGAAGGGGCACGGCATGGGCGCACGAACCGGCATCATCGCGCTGGCGCTTGCGCTGGCATGGCCGGGCGCGGCCGCCGCCGCCGACGAGCCGCCGCCGGTCCTCACCACGCACAGCATCGTGATCGCGGGCCATCGCCTGACCTACACCGCCGAGGCCGGCCGCATCCCGATCCGCGACGTGGCGACCGGCGCGCCGATCGGCTATTCCTTCTACACAGCCTATCGCCTCCCCAAGCGGGGCGAGCATCGCCCGCTCACTTTCCTTTGGAACGGTGGCCCCGGCCTTCCCGCCGCCTCGGTCGAGTTCGAGGGGTTCGGCCCACGTCGAATCGAGCAGGGCAAACTGGTCGACAATGAGGATACCGCCCTCACCGACAGCGACCTGGTGTTCGTCGACCCGATCGGCACCGGCTTCTCGCGCGCCGTGTCGGACAATGCGCAGGTCGCGTTCACCAGCATCGTCGGGGACGTGGCTGCGGCGACCGAATTCGTCCGCGTCTTCGTGCTGCGGCACGGCGACGAGGACACGCCACTGATCGTCTCCGGGCAGAGCTATGGCGCCGGACGCGCGGGCTCCGCCGGCTACGAGTTGCTCAAGCGCGGGCTGAAACTGCGCGGCATCGTCCTCGTCTCCAATTCGGAAGGGCTGCCACACTACCCGGACCAAGAGCGGATCGCGGCGGCGATCCATGTCGGGGATTATGCCGTTGCCGCGCTCTATTACCACAAGCTGCCCGCCGAGCTTGGCACCACGCCGGCCACCGCACGCGCCGGGGCGGAGCGCTGGGCGCGTGATGTCTATATTCCCGCCGTGCTGCATCGCGAGACGCTGGGCGCTTCCAGGCGCGAGGCGATCGCGACCGAGCTGGCAAAGCGCACCGGACTCCCGGCATCCGAGATCGATCGCGAGACCTTGCTGATAACCCAAGGCTATTTCCTCGGGCATCTCGTGCCCGGAAAGCAGCCATATTATTCGGATTATCGCATCATCGAGCCACACCATTCGCCGGCGCTGGACCCCGGCGTGCGCTCGATCCGGCACGAATTGGGCTATCCGTCCGACCTGCCTTATCTCGGCGTCGAACCGATCGAGAACGGCTTCGCGCCTGGCGGCGTCTATCCCAAATCGGTCAACGCGACCTGGCGCCATACCACCATCTATGGCGCGACCGATGCCGATCTTGCCGCCGCCGAAGCGGCGTTCGCGCAGAAGGACATCATCGGCGCGGGCCATTTCGGCCCCGATCTGCCCGGTGCGGCGGCGGCGATCGCGCTCGATCCGCGCGTGCGGGTGATGGTGATGCACGGCGCCTACGACCCGCTCGGCGGCTGCTCGATCGACGCCGAATTATTCCGTCACCTCACTGGCCACGACCGGGATGCGATTCGCTTTCATTGCTACCTCGCCGGCCACGCCATCTATCGCGACGCGCCGGCGCGCGCCGCTTACGCCGCCGACCTTCGCGCCTTCGCGCGCACCATTGCCGGAGATAACGAATGATGGTCGATCGCCGCGATTGCCTGACGCTGCTCGCCGCCGGGATGGGCGGAATCGCCGCCGCCCGCGCTTCCCCGCGCGATCCGACCGCGGGCTGGACAGTGATCAACGCGCTTGGCGCGCTTGACGATCCCAACCAACCGGTCGACGACGCCGAGGTAGTCAACATCACGATCACGCCCCGGATGATCGCCGACGCGCGAAGGTCGGGCCAGACCGCGGTCAACATCACCTTGGGCTATGTCGCAGGCGGACAGGAGCCTTACGCCTATACCAAGGCGGCAATCGCGCGCTGGGATGCCTTGATCGCCGCGCATCCTCGCGATCTCATCAAGGTACGCACCGCCGCCGATATCCGCCGTGCCCACGCCTCGCGCAGGACCGGGCTGATCTACGGATTCCAGAACGGCGCGATGCTGGGCGACAACGTCGATCGGGTCGATGAATTCGGCGACGCCGGCGTGCGCGTGTTCCAGCTGACCTATAACCCGGCCAACCAACTCGGTGGCGGCAGCATGGCGCCGGAGGAAACGCCGCTCTCCCCGTTTGGTCACGCGGTGATCGCGCGGCTCGAGGCGCGGCGGCTGATGGTCGACCTGTCGCATTCGGGGCGGCGCACATGTCTCGACGCCATCGCCGCCGCCGCGCGCCCGATCTCGATCAACCATACCGGCTGCCGCGCGCTGACCGACCTGCCGCGCAACAAGACCGACGAGGAATTGCGCGGCGTCGCCAACCATGGCGGGTTCATCGGCATCTATTTCATGCCGTTCCTCAACCCGTCGGGCCATGCCACCGCCGCCGATGTCGTCGCGCATATCGAGCATGCGGTGAACGTGTGCGGCGAGGATCATGTCGGCATCGGCACCGATGGCGGGACGACGCCGGTCGATGACCTCACCGCCTATGCGGCGGCGCTGCGCGCCGAACATGCCGACCGCGTCGCCAAGGGCGTTGCCGCACCGGGCGAAGGCGACGACACCCATCCCTTCGTCGACGATCTGCGCGGCCCGGAGCAGTTTCGCCAGCTCGCCCGTCTGCTCGAGGCGCGCGGCCACAAGGCGGCGCGGGTCGAGAAGATCCTCGGCGCCAATTTCCTGCGCTTCGCGGAAGAGATCTGGGGCCAGTGACCCGCGCTCGCTCGATCGGCGCGGTCGCGCTGCTCCTCGCGGCCCCGGCATTGGCGCAGGATGGAACGCCCTTGCCATCCGACCCCGCGATCTATCTCAAGACGCCGCCCAAGCCGGCCAACGTGCAGGGGTCGTTCACCGTCGTCTCGCTCGGAGACCTGCTCTACAACGCGCCACAGGCGGACAACGGCGATCCTGACATGGCCAGAGTGCTCGACATCGTCCGCGCCGGCGATGTCGCAATCGCCAATCAGGAGGGGATGGCGTTCGACCTCGCAACCTTCGCCGGCACCTCCTTCGGCCCCGGACAGGTCTATGGCCAGCCGACGCTCGCGCGCGACTACAAGGCGATGGGGATCGACATGGTGTCGACCGCCAACAATCACGGCATGGACTGGGGCGGCGAAGGCCAGCTCGCCAGCATAAGGCTGCTCGACGACGTCGGCGTCGCGCATGCCGGCGGCGGACGCACCCTGGCGGAGGCGCGCGGCGCGGGCTATTTCACCACACCCAAGGGGACGGTCGGGCTGGTCGCCGCCACCTCCACCTTCAAGCCCGAGGCGATGGCGCACGACGCTTTCCAGCGCGAGCCGGCGCGTGCCGGCAACAATCTGCTGCGCACGCGCACGGTCAACCTCGTCACCCGCGACGACATGGACCGGATCATCCGACTTGCGACCGATCTCGCCTCACCACTCCATCCCGCGCCGCCGGCTGGCGCCGCGCAGGTCGAATTCGGCGGCGCGCTGTACCGCGTTTCCGGGAAACGCGGCCAGCATTACGACATGAACCTGTTCGACGAGGCCGGATTGTTGCAGGCAGTACGCGAGGCGAAGGACAAGGCCGGCCTCGTCGTCTTCACCATCCACGCGCACGAGACACCGACCGGCGTCGACGACGATACGCCCGAGCCACCCGATTTCCTGATCAAGCTCTTCCACGACACGATCGATGCCGGCGCGGACGTCATCATGGGCGGTGGCCCGCATTCGCTGCGCGGGATCGAAATCTACAAGGGCAAGCCGATCTTCTACGGGCTGGCGATCTTCATGTTCAAGCCGAGCATCCTCGCCAGCCAGGAGACGGCGACGCAAAACGCCTATCCGCCGATGCCCTGGCCCGAGGCGCCAGACCCGCGCCCGACCAGCCCGCCAAGCTGGTATGAGAGCATGATGGCGGTGACGACCTTCGATCAAGGCAGGCTGGCCGAGGTGCGGCTCTATCCGATCGACCTGCTCAACACCGCGACCCGGCGACGCGGCGTTCCACATCTCGCTACGGGCAACCGTGCGCGCGAAATACTTTCCACGCTGCAGCGCGAATCCGCGCCGCTCGGCACGCGGATCATGATCGAGGGCGATGTCGGGGTGATCCGGCCTTGACGCGCGCGCCGGACGAAACCGGCTCGGCCGCCGGGTGATCGCTGACCGTCAGGGCCGGCAGGCGCTATCGGGCACGCCGGCGACGCGTTCCCATTGATAGCCGTCGACCGCCGCGCCGCGCGGCGCCCAGGTGACCGGAAAGGTCCGGCCATCGCGCGTCACCTGCGCGGTCACCGTCGCCGCAAAATCGCGCCGCGGGCCGTCGCTCGTCAACAGCGGCAGCGCGATCATGTCGCCATTGCGGACGCCGGCCTTGTCCGCCTCGGAACCCGCGATAAGCCCCTTTACCTCGACCGGAGTGCCGGCAGGCTTGCGCGCGACGGTGAAGCCCAGCTCGTAACGGCGGAGCCTGGCCGCCACGCGCCGGAAGCACGGGCCATAGGCGTCGGATTCGGGCAGGACGATCCCGCCGGCCAGCATCGATTTGGTCAGCGCCACCGCCTCCTCGCCAATGCCCTCGCGCAGCAGCGCGAACCACGTCTCGTCGGTGATCGTCTCGCCGTCACGCCCCGTGCGCACCATCACCCGCACCAGATCGTCGATCGAGCGCTTACCGCCGGTCTTGCGCCGGATCATCCCGTCGAGTTGCGCGAAATAGAGCGCGCCGCGATCGTAAGCCAGCGTGTTGAGCCACGGATTGCTGAAGAACGCCGGATCGATCTCGTCCTCATGCGCGGCGATCTTCAGGTTAGTGTAGTAGCGATAGGCGGTCATGTTGATATCGCGGAGGTACTGGTCGGTCGAGACCATGCCCGCGCGCCACGGCAGCCGCACCTGATAATAGACAGCGTCGCCTTCGACGTACCAGCGGCCGAGATCGTTGGCGGTGAACGTGTGGACCATCTCGTGCGCGAGGATGCCGCGCATGCTGTCGCCGGTGACGCCGCGTCCCCAGGTCTGGAAGAAGCTGTTGGGGAAGGCGACGCCCCCGCCCGCGTTGAGGCCGCCATTCTCGCGCGCGAACACGCGATAGGCCGGGTCATCCGGCGTGCGGAAGAAATCGACCATCCAGCCGTGCAGCCGCTGCGCCCAGCGCATCGTCGGCCTGAGGTCATAACCCGGGTCGCCCGACCATACTGCGGCGAACTTGCCCGTGCCCCCGGCGGCTGGCTCACGGTTGAGGCGGCCTGCCATCATCACCAGCTTTCGCAGTCGATCGACCGGCGCGGCGGGCACCGTCGCGTCACCGTCGCCGAAGCTCGATACGCCGGTCGCGCCTGGCCCCATCGCCGACAGGTCCCAGCGGAGCGCCAGCCGATAGCTCCCGGCGACATGCGGCGTTGCCAGGAACGCCATGCCAAGCGCCGAGAAGCCATCGCCGTCGACGCGCGGGAAGATCGGCGTGGTGCCGCCAGTCGCCACGCTATTCCGGATCGCGACGCGATAGGCGATCCGCAGATCGCCATCGACCGCACGGGTCGCGACATAGAAGCGATCCTCGCCCGCGCCGCGCGACGCGATATCCACGGCACCGCGCGCATCGGTGACGACAAGATCGTCGCCGGTGGGGAAATCGAACAGCGGCTGGCCGGCATCGACGTGAACGCCCGGCACGTCGATGGCGACGCGGACATTGCCGCTACCGCGCGAGCCGTCCATCCGCCCGGGCACAATCGAAACGCGTATTATCGGTACATTGGCGGATGCGTCGATCCCGCTCGCCAGCACGGCCAGAGCGATCGCCGCCATCAGGTTGGTCATGATCGAGCGGCTCCGACGACAGACTTAGCCTTCAATACGCACGAAGCCCGCACAGCCCCATGCCAAGGCTGTGTTTCCTGGCCGGCGCAATAACGCGCGCCATCTAGATGACCCCAAGGCACGCCGGCTTAGGCGCGCATCCCACCTTGCTTGCAGCAGCCACCCAATCAACCTCCATCCCTTTTTCGGATGATCTGATCCGTAGAATCGCTGACGCGCTCGCGATGATCGCCGCCCGCAAGGTCGCATGTTCTGAGCCTGAGCCAACCTGACCGATCGGACGAACGCGGCGTGCGGGCGGATCGGGTTTCCGCGCCGTGATGACGATTTGCGCCATCGCGCCCCTTTCCCGAAACACCCCGGATTCCCGTTACCGTACGCAACCGTAACCTACTTGTCCGCGCAGGCCACAGGCTGTTGAGATGCGCCGATAACGCCGTTGCGCAAGAGGTTTACCAATAAAGCGGGGTTCCGTGACGGCATCGCCTGTCACGCGATCCGCCCGAGGAACGCGGCGCCGCGCCGGTGCCGTCCGATGATACTTGCTTCAGCCAACGACGCACAAGCCGTCGCTTTAGAAGAGGAACGCCATGAGCAGCGCCGTCGGCAACCTGATGCCGTATTCCGTCGGGGAGAATCTCTCCACGACGCTGGTCGAACGAGCACGGGAACTCGTCCCCGTGCTGCGGGACCGCGAGGTTCGGGCGGATGCGGCCAGGCAGGTTCCCGCCGAGACGATCAGCGACTTCGTCGAGGCCGGCTTTTTCCGCATCCTTCAGCCGAGGCGCTACGGCGGGTACGAACTGCCGCCCAGCGTATATTTCGACGTCGCCAGGACGCTGGCCGAAGGCTGCATGAGCAGCGCCTGGGTCTATGGCGTCATCGCGGTCCATAACTGGCAACTGGCGCTGTTCGACGACCAGGCCGCGCGGGACGTGTGGGGCGCCGACCCGGATGTGCGGATCAGTTCCTCATACATGCCGGTCGGCAAGGTCACGCCGGTCGACGGGGGATACCGGCTGTCCGGCCGCTGGGCGTTCTCGAGCGGCTCGGCGCATTGCGACTGGGTGATCCTGGGCGCCATGGTGCCCGGCGCGACCAGGGACGCGCCGCCCGAACCCCGCAACTTCCTGGTGCCGCGCGCCGATTACAGCATCGTCGACACCTGGGACGTGATGGGGCTGCGCGCGACCGGCAGCAACGATATCGTGGTCGAGGATGCGTTCGTGCCGGAACATCGCACCATCCGGGAACTGGACATGTTCGAACTGAGCTGTCCGGGTCATGCGGTGAACAAGGGCAGCCTGTATCGCATCCCCTTCGCGCAGCTCTTCAATCGCACGGTTTCCACGACGTCGCTCGGTGCGCTTCGGCGCGCCGCCACGATCTTCGTCGGGGCGACAAGGGACAAGAGGGCGACCTATACCGGCGAACGCCTGGCGCGGGATTCGACGATTCAACAGGTGGTCGCGGAGGTCGAACGCACGCTCGACGAGCTGACGCTGGTGCACAATCGCGACGTGGCGGAACTCTGCCGCCGCGCCGGCGAGGACGACTGGACGCTGCTGGGTAGGGCCGAACTGGGCTTTTCAACCACGTCCATGGTCAGCCGCTGCGTCACCGAGATCGACAAGCTGATGACGTTCAGCGGCGGCAAGGCCATTTATCGCGGCAATCCGATCCAGCGCGCCTTCCTCGATATCCATTCCGCGCGCGCGCACGTCGCCAACAATCCGTATCCCTATGCCCGCAATCTCGGCGCCATGTATTTCGGCTATGACGTGGAATGTGTCGACATCTGAAGCCGCGGCGCGCGCGTCGCCGGCGCGCCCGCCCCTTCCCGCCTCAGATCGCGCTGGCGAGCTGGATCGCCGCGCCCGAAAGCGGGGTGCCGGTGCCGTTCATCTCCGCCGCGAGGAAATCCACGAACGCGCGGACCTTCGACATGGCGTAGCTGCCGCGCGAGAAGAGCAGGTATAGCGGAAGCCGCTGGGTGACGATTCCCGGCAGCACCACCTCGATCTTGCGGCTCGCGATGTCCTGCTCCAGCAGGAAGCGCGGCAGGTAGCCGATGCCCATCCCGGCGAGCATCGCCTCGCGCGTCAGCCGCACGCTGTTAGAGGTAAGCGGCCCCCTGCTGACCGGGATCACCACGTCGGAGGAAAGGCGCCATTCACCGATCCGCGACAGATGCGTCTCGAGGATGCACATATGCTCCTTGAGATCGGCCGGCGTCGACGGGCGGCCGTGAAGGTCGAGATAATCGGCCGATGCCGCGAGCGTCATCTCGTAATCGCACAGCTTCACCGTATCGAGCGTCAGGTCGTATGGCTCGCCGACCCAGAAGGCGATGTCGAAATCGTCCTTCAGCAGATCGGTCTTGCTGTCGGACAGGTTCATGAACAGCCGGATATCCGGATAGGTCTGCAGGAACTGCGGGATTCTCTGGGTGATGTTGAACAGCGAGGAAACGACCGGCGCGTTGACCTTCAGGTCGCCGCGCGGCGTGGAGAGCATGCCGCTCATCGCCTGGTTCGCCTCGCTCACCTCGTCGATGATCCGCGCGCAGCGGCGATACATCTCGCGCCCGGCCGGCGTGAGCGTCACGGTCCGCGTGGTGCGATCGAGCAGTTTCAGCCCGACATTCGCCTCGAGCCGGGCGATCTGGCGACTAACCGCCGCCTTGGAATAGCCGAGCAGCTTGGCCGCGGCGGAGAAGCTGCCGTTGCTGACCACCGCCGCGAACGACATCATCGCGATGGTGTTTCCGATTTCGACCTTTTCGTCCATCAACCGCCCGTCCCGTCCACTTCCGGCCGCTGCAAGACCGGCGCGCCCAACAATGCCGTCGACCGGCGACCCCCCGTATCGCCCTTGCCCAGGCGGATCGGCCGGCGGCCGGGACGCCGGACGGGATACCGAATAACCGCTTTCCCGTCAGGCGCAATCGTCGGCGGGCGACGGCGGGGCATCGGGGTCGCCGCCTTCCCGCTCCCGCGTCCATTCCGCGACGATCCCGCCGGCGATGCGGAAGCTGTCGACGCCCGCCGGCACGCCGCAATAGGCCGCGACCTGCAACAGTACCTCCTGGATCTCCGCCACCGTCAACCCGTTGCGCAACGCGGCGCGGACGTGCGCCGCTAGTTCGTGCGGCCGGTTCAGCGCGGCGATCATGCCGAGGTTGAGGATGCTGCGGCTGCGCCGATCGAGGCCGGGCCGGTTCCAGATCCGGTCCCAGCACACCTCGGTCGTCCATTGCTGCATCGGCGCGCCGAACGAATCCGCGCGGGCGAGCGCGGCATCGACATAAGCGTCGCCCAGCACGGCGCGCCGCGTGCGCAGTCCGCGATCGAAGGCATTGTCGTCCGGCATCATCTCACCACATCCTCGGCAGCACGTCGGCCCGCCGGTCCCGATCGAGGAAGCGGTGCTTCAGCGCGCCGCCGACGTGCAGCGCAACCAGCCCGAGCAAGGTATAGGCCAGCACACGGTGCAGCCACTGGAACACCGCGAACCAGTGGTCGTTCTTCGGCAGCAGCTCGGGCACCGGCAGGCCGAAGAACGGCACCCCGTCGCTATGCGTGTAGGTGCTCGACATCGAATAGCCCATCACCGGCACCACGACGAGCAGCGCATACATCGTGCGGTGCACCACCCTGGACAGCATCGCCTCGTGCCGGGGCAGCGCCGCCGGCGGCTCCGGCAGCCGGGCGCGCGCGCGGATCGCGAGCTGCACCAGCACGATCATCAGCACGAGCAGCCCGAACGATTTGTGCCAGGGATAGAGATCGCCGTACCGCGCGACCTGCGCGTCCGACATCCGGGTCATCGTCCAGCCGGCCGCGATCAGCCCCAGCACCAGCAGCGCGCGCACCCAGTGCAGCAGGCGCAGCGCGGGCGGGTAGCGCTCGATCCGGCCGTCTTCGGTATCGCTCATCGCTCGCTCCCTACAGATACACGCCGCGCGCATAGCCGGCATCGGCGGTGATCGACTGGCCGGTGATCGCGCCCAGCGACGGGCCGGCGAGCAGCGCGACCACCCCGGCGATCTCCTCCACGCCCAGGATGCGGCGCAGCGGGATCTGCCCGACATATTCCGCCTCGATCACGTCCGCCGTGGTGCCGCGCTCCAGCGCCTGGCCGGCGAACACCTCGTCGAGGTGGGGGGTCGCGACGATGCCGGGATGCACCGCGTTGACCGCGATGCCATGCGGGCCGAGCTGGTCCGCCAGCACCTTGGTCAGGTGGCTGACCGCGACGTTGCGCATCCCGCTCAACGTCTCCGAGGCGCGCCCGGTAAGCCCGCCGATGTTGACGATCCGCCCGGCGCCGCGCGCCTTCATGACCGGCGCGACCGCGCGCACGTAGCGCAGATAGCCGCCGACCTTGGTGTCAAGATCGGCGATCAGGCGATCGACCTCGACCTGCTCGATATCGCCCGCCACGCTCGACGTGCTCGCGGCGCAATTGATCAGCACGTCGATGCGGCCGAAGCGCGCCATGACGTCCCCGACCAGCGCATCGATCGAGGCCTGGTCGAGCGCGTCGGAACATTGCGAATGCACCGGCCGTCCGCTCTCGGCGGCGATCGCCAGCGCGACGGCCTCGAGCGTCGCGGCTCGGCGCGCGGTGATGACGATCCGCATCGTGCGCGCCAGCGCGGCGGCGATGGCGCGGCCGATGTCGCCGCTGCCGCCGGTGACGATCACGACCGGCTCGCTCACGGCAGCTCGGCCTGGATCAGCAGCGGGCCGTTCTCCGCCAGCCCCCGCCGCAGCGCCGCGGCGAAGGCCGCCGGCGTATCGACGCGGAGCGCGGGCACGCCATAGCCCGCCGCCAGCGCGGTCCAGTCCGCGCGCGGATTGTCGAGCCGCGTCAGCCGCGCCACCGCCGCATCGTCCAGCGGCACGTCGGCGCGGGCAAGCTCGGTCTGCAATATCCCGTAGCGGTGGTTGGCGGCGATGATGACCGTCACCGGCAGGCGCTCACGCGCCATCGTCCACAGCGCCTGCAACGTGTAATGCCCGCTTCCGTCGGACTGGAGCGCGACAATGCGCGATCCCGGCGCAGCCAGCGCCGCGCCGACCGCGCATGGCAGCCCCTGCCCGATCGCCCCGCCGGTATTGGTCATCACCCGGTGCCGCGCGGCGCGATGCGCCTGGCGCAGGTAAGGCCCGCCCAGCGTCGAGCCTTCGAGCGAGATCACCGCATCCTCGGGTAGCTGCGCGATCAGTTCCTCGACGATCGCGTCGCCGGTCAGCCTTTCGCCGGGCGCGGCCGGCTCACTGTCCGCCCGCGTCGCGGCCACCGCCGCGGCGCCAAGCCGGTCGGCCAGCGCCTCCAGCGCGGCGGCATTGTCGTCCCCCGCCGCGCCCAGCACGGTCAGGCGCGCGGCATCGACCAGCTCGCTCGGCTGGCCCTCATACCCGAAATAGCTGATCGGCGGGCGCGCGCCGGCGAGCACGACCTGCGCGTCGCCGAACTGGCGCAGCACGTCGTCGGGGAAATATGCCTGCCGCTCGATGCGTGGCAGGTCTCCGCCGAGCGAGACGATCGCCGGATACGGCTCCATCACCAGCCGGGCGCCGGTCGCCGCCGCGATCCGCTGCGCCGCGCGCAGGCCCCGCTCGTCGAGCGCGTCGCCGCCGAGCAGCAGGATGCGCTGGCCCGCGTCACGGATGACCGCCGCCGCCGCCGCGATCGCCCGGTCGGATACCGGGGCCGCCGGCCGCCGCGCGGCGGCCGGGCGGGTCGATGCGGGGGCAGGCGCGTCCATGATGTCGGTCGGCGCGATGATCGTCGTCACCGCGCCCGGCGCGGCGGTCGCCACGTCGAAGGCGGTCGCCACATCGGCGTCGATCGTATCCGCCGACGCGAGCCGCACCACCGCGCCCGATACCGGATCGGCCAACGATTCGATGTCGGAGGTCAGCGGCGCGTCGAAACGCAGGTGCCAGGTCGCGTGATCGCCGATGATGTTGACGATCGGCGAATGGGCGCGGCGCGCGTTGTGCAGGTTGGCGATGCCGTTGGCGAACCCCGGCCCCAGATGCAGCAGCGTCAGCGCGACCCGGCCGGACACCCGCGCATAACCGTCCGCCGCGCCGGTGCACACGCCTTCGAACAGGCCGAGCACCGGGCGGATCGCCGGCACATGCTCCAGCGCGTGAACCAGCGTCAGCTCGGTCGTGCCGGGATTGGCGAAGCAGATGTCGGCGCCCATCGACCGGGCCGCCTCGAGCAATGCCCGCGCGCCGTTGCGATTCCCGCTCAACCCAAATCTCCCGATGACGGGGCGTGACGGCCCAGGAATTCACGGACGATGCCCTCGAACGCCTCGGGCTGATCGTCATGGACATAATGGCTGGCGTCCGTCACCGTCACGGCGGTGATGCGCGGATTGCGCCTGCCCATCTCCAGCACCGTGTCGAGCGGACAGAAATCCGATTTCGCGCCACGGATCACCAGCGTCGGCACGGTGATCGCGTCGACCACCGGCCACAGGTCGACGACCCGCGCCGGATCGGGATCGATCCGCGTCGCGCTGATTCCCGCCGCGTCATAGCGCCAGCCGATCCGCCCGTCGCGCTCGCACAGGCTTTCCGCCAGCCGCTGCTCCAGCCCCGCCGCGCCGATCGTCGGACGTATCCGCCGCCAGTAATCGCGCGCCTCGCTCCAGGAGGCGAAGTCGACCGGCAGCGCCGCCATCTCCGCGCGGATCCGCGCCGCGCCCTCGCCGCTGACCGACGATCCCGGCGCGATATCCTCGACGATCAGCGCGCCCAGCCGCTCCGGGTGGCGCGCGGCATAGACATAGGCGTTGGTGCCGCCCAGCGAATGGCCGATCAGCACGAAGCGCGTCAGGCCCAGCGCATCGACCACCGCCTCCAGATCGGCGACATAGGCATCGGTATAATAATTGCGCGCCGGGTCCCAGTCGCTTTCCCCGCGCCCGCGCTGGTCGATCGCGATCAGGCGATATCCGGGCAGCGCGGCGGCAAGGTGCCGCCACGTCCCGGAAAAGCCGCGCAGGCCGTGGAGCAGCACGATCGGGGGCGCATCGCGATCGCCCCATTCGCGCACCCGCAACCGCAGGCCGCCCGACGACACGAAGGACTCGCGTTCTCCCGGCAGCTTCTCCGGCGCGGCGGGCGCGCGGTCCAGGGGGGCGATCGCGCCGGTCACCGCAGCCCGTCCTTGCCGATCGCCTGATCGGCGGTCAGCCCGCCCAGTCGCGGATGCAGCCGCCCGCGCGTCGCCACCGCCATCGCGATCACCACCTCGTTCGCCAGCGGCGCGTCGCCGAAGCTCACCGAAACGGTGTCATAGTGCGAGCGGACGTACAGGGCGTCCTTGTGCGCCAGGGGGATGTCGATCTCCGTGCCCGGCCCGCCGGACTTGCCGGTCGAGGGAACCCATGATTCCGCCCCGCCCAGCGCCTTGCGGATCGGGTTGGCGAAATCGGTGGTGAGAAAGGCGTTGCCATGCTCATATTCGCCGTTGAGGCCGACGATCGCTGCCTTGCCGTAGCTCGCCGCCGGCCGACCGGCGAGCGCCGCGACGATGCGGCGCCCGAATTCCTCGCCCAGCGCCGCGGACTTGGCGATGACGGCGGAGAAGTCGCTGGTGAAGCCGCCCGCATGCGGATTGGCGACGGCGGCGGCGATGACGATCTTGACCACCGGATCGCCATCGGCGAGCGCGCCGCTCTCGATCGCCAGCGTCTCTTCTTCGAACCGATACCATTTGCGAACGTGCAGGCCGTGGAAATTCTCGGGCTTGTCGGACATGTCTGATGGCTTTCGCAATGTTGAGAACAGAGGATTCCCGCCCCGCGCCGCCCGAATAGAGAGGACGACGGCGCGGGACGGGCCCGGGGGAGCGGTCAGTTCCTGAGCGGGGTCAGCTCGACCGGATCGGCCTTGCCCTCGCCCGCGCGGAATTCTTCGATTGTCGCCGCGGACGGTTCGACGGTGGGCGCGAAGATTTCGAGCATATGGCCGTCGGGGTCGTAGAAATACAGGCCGTGGGCGACGCCATGGTCCAGCACCTCGGCGATCTTCACGCCCTTGTCGAGGAAGCTGGCGTACACGCGGCGCAGCTCGTTCAGGTCCCTGCCGCAGTCCAGTTCGAGCGCGACATGCTCGATCTCCTTGCCGCGCGATGCTTCGGGGTCGCCGGGAAAGAGCGCGATGTCATGGTCGTAATGGCCGAAGGTCATGAACACGCCGCCCTTGTACGGGCCGCCGCCGACCCGCGAGCTGATCTCCATGCCCAGCACATCCTTGTACCAGCGCGCCGAGGCTTCGGGGTCCCTGACGTAGAGCACGATATGCGCGATGCGCTTGATCCTAGGCGTGTACATGGACGGTCCCCTGATTGGCGGGCACGCTGGGCAGCCAGGTGACGTCGGTGATCTCGTTGAACTCGC
Source organism: Sphingomonas sp. CL5.1 (assembly GCF_013344685.1). NCBI lineage: Bacteria > Pseudomonadati > Pseudomonadota > Alphaproteobacteria > Sphingomonadales > Sphingomonadaceae > Sphingomonas > Sphingomonas sp. CL5.1. The sequence continues at coordinate 1,645,690 of NZ_CP050137.1, read as the reverse complement.
GCCATTCCTTGTTCCAGGTCCGGCCGCCGTCGCGGCTCGAGAAGAGATCGCCGAACTTGGTGCCGATCATCAGGAAATCGGGATCGGCGGCGTTGCCGCCGGCGGCCCACAGGCAGGAATTGGGGCGCACCGGCAGGTCGATCGGCTGGAAGGTCGCGCCCCGGTCGGTCGAGCGCAGCAGCGCGCCGATCGTCCCCGGCGTGCCGTCGCCGATGCCCAGGAACAGCTCGTCGCTGTCGACTTTCTTCAGCAGGAACCGCGAATACCGCAGACCCCAGGTCTCCTTCGCGCCGGCGCGCGACCAGGTGCGGCCGCCATCCTCGGAACGGTAGAGCGCGTTGACCACCAGCGCCAGCACCACCTTCGGCGTGCCCGGCAGGACGATGAGGTTGTGGATGTCGGAATTGCCGGCCGATTCCGGCCAGCCCTTGTCGACCCGCTCCCAATTGTCGCCCCCGTCGGTGGAATGGAACAGCCCCCCTTCCTCGACGCCCGCCCAGATGTCGCGCGCATTGTCGGGATCGACCGCCAGCGCCAGCATCCGGGGCCGGCTGACCCCCGCGCATTTCAGCGGCATCCGCAGCGAGGTGGCTTCCCACGTCCGCCCGGCGTCGGTCGAGCGGTAGAACACCGCCGGCGTCGGCGATCCGGTGCCCGCGTACATCACGTTCGGATCGCTTGGCGCGATCGCCAACTTCCACACCGCCATGTCGTTCAGCGCACAATCGATGCGCGTCCACGTCACGCCGCAATCCGCGCTGTGGAACAGCCCGCGCTCGGCGCCGGCGAAGATCGACTGCGGATCGCGCGGATCGGCCAGCAGGCACCGGACGCGATCGTCATATTCCAGATCCTGGTCGATGCCGATCCGGTGCCAGGTATCGCCATTGTCATGGCTGCGCATCACCGCCTGACCGTCGGTGGATACCAGCAGGGTTTTTTCCGTGGCCATTTCGTCCCTCTCGCTCTCTCGTTCGTGCAGTTGGTCGCGGGCAGCCGCGATCAGCTGAGGTTGACCCAGACGCTCTTCGTCTCGCTGTAGAGTTCCATCGCCTGCCGCCCGTGCTCCCGGCCCCAGCCGGATTGCTTGAAGCCGCCGAACGGTGTCGACGGATCGACCAGGTTGAAGCAGTTGATCCAGATCGTCCCCGCCTTCACCGCGGCGGCGATGCGGTGGCCGCTCTTGATGTCGTTGGTCCACACGCCCGCCGACAGGCCGAATTCGGAATCATTGGCCTGCGCGATCAGGTCTTCCGTGTCGGACCACGACAGCGCGCTCAGCACCGGCCCGAAAATCTCCTCGCGGACGACCCGCATGTCGCGCGTGGCGTCGGCGAGGATCGTCGGCTGGAAGAAGAAGCCGCCATGAAGTTCAGGCGCCAGCCCTTCCGGCCGCCGCCCGCCGGTGTGTAGCCGCGCGCCCTCGTCGGCGCCGATCCGCACATAGTCGCTCACCCGGTCCCATTGCTCCTGCGAGACAAGCGGGCCGAAGCTCGTTTCCGGGTCCAGCCCGTTGCCGATCTTCAGCTTCGCGGCATGGTCCGCGATCTTCGCCAGCAGCTCGTCGTGGATCGAGCGATGCGCGTACAACCGGGAGCCGGCGGTGCAGGTCTGCCCCTGGTTGAAGAAGATGCCGGTGGCGATCGACGCGGCGGCATTGTCCAGGTCGGCGTCGGGCAGCACTATCTGCGGCGACTTGCCGCCAAGCTCCAGCGATATCTTCTTGAGGTTGCCCGCCGCGGCGCGGACGATCGCCTTGCCGACCTCGGTCGATCCGGTGAAGGCCACCTTGTCGACGCCGGGGTGCTGCACCAGCGCTGCGCCCGCGTCGCCGAAGCCGGGCACGACGTTGATGACGCCGGCGGGGAAGCCCGCCTCCAGCGCCAGCTCGCCCAGCCGCAACGCCGTCAGCGGCGTCTGCTCGGCCGGCTTGAGCACGACGGCACAGCCCGCCGCCACCGCCGGCGCGATCTTCCACGCCGCCATCGACATCGGATAGTTCCACGGCACGATCAGCCCGGCGACGCCGACCGGCTCGCGGGTGGTGTAGTTCAGGATCTTCAGCCCGCCGCGCGGCGACACCGGCAGCGTCTCGCCGCCGAACTTCGTCGGCCAGCCGGCGAAATAGCGGAACGTCTTGATCGATCCCTCGATCTCGACCGCCCGCGTCAGCGTCGCCGGCTTGCCGTTGTCCAGGCATTCCAGCACCGCCAGCTCCTGCGCGTCGCGCTCGATCAGGTCGGCGAGGCGATAGAGGAGCAGCGAACGGTCGTTGGCGGTCATGTCGCGCCATGCCGGATTCTCGAGCGCGCGCCGCGCCGCCGCCACCGCCAGGTCGATATCCTCCGCCGCCCCATGCGCGACCTGCGCCAGCTCCTCGCCGGTCGCCGGATTGATCGTCGCGAAGGTCCGGCCGGAGCGCGCGTCGACCAGCTTGCCGTCGATCAGCAGCTTGCGCGGCGCCTTTGCCAGCTCGCCGCCGAGTCGCGCCGCGAGATCCACCGCCGATAGCGTCGTCATGCTGCTTCCTACTCCGAATCCGTTGCGGCGATTGCCCGTTCACCTCTTCTACCAATTATCAATAATGGAAACAATAGTCCATTTATAAGGTTCACTGTTGCGTATTCGGTACAATGCAGGCAGATGTCGGTCATGACATTCATCCAGACCAGCATCGGCGATCTCGCCCGCGCGCTTGCGGGGGCGCGGGCGGCAGGCGCCACGATCCCGCCGCCCGCCTCCGCGCTTTCCCTGAGTGATGGCTATGCGGTGCAGGCCGAGGTCGCGCGGCTGCGCGGCGCGCCGGTCGCCGGCTACAAGATCGGATTGACTAATCCCGCGGCCCAGCGGGCGATGGGGGTTGGCGAGCCAATCGCTGGGCGGCTGCGCGCCGCCGATATCCTGCGCGGCGAAGCGGCGGTGCCATCCAGCGCCCATCCGCGATTCGCGGAGGCGGAGCTGGTGGTGGAGATCGGCGAGGACCTGCCGCCATCGGCGGCGCCGTTCGATCAGGCCACCGTGGCGCGGGCGGTGGCGGGCGTCTATGCCGGCATCGAATTGTGCAGCTCGCGCTATGCGGCCGACGACGTCGATGCCGGCGCGCTGGTCGCGGACAACAGCAATGCCGAATTGCTGGTGGTCGGCGACCGGCTGTCGGCGCTGTGGGAGGATCGTTTCGCCACGCTGGAGGCGACGCTGCTCCGATCGAGCGGCGCGCCGGTGCATGGCGGCGCCGCGACGGTGCTCGGCAATCCGCTGGCCGCGCTGGCGTGGCTGGCGAACTGGCTGGCCGCGCGGGGCGAGATGCTGTGCTGCGGGCAATTGGTGGCGACCGGAAGCTGCACCGGCATCACCGCGATCGCATCCGACGAACGGCTGACCAGCCGCTTTTCCGACGGCAGCGAGGCACATGCACGGATCGGCCATCCGGCGGATCGAAGGGAGAGAATTTGATGAGCCTGAATCTTGGTATCGAAGGGCGCACGGCGATCGTCACCGGCGGCAGCGTCGGCATCGGCAAGGAGACCGCGCGCAAGCTGGCGCAGGCCGGCGTCAACGTGACGATCGCCGCGCGCACCAGGGCGACGCTGGACGCCGCCGCCGAGGAGCTGCGCGCCGATACCGGCGGGAAGGTCAGCGCGATCCCGGTCGACACCACCGACATGGCCTCGGTGCGCGGTCTGGTCGACCAGACCGCCGATCTCTACGGCGGCGTCCACATTCTCGTGAATTGCGCGGCAGCCCCCGGCGGGCTGGTGCGCAACGCGATCGAGGAAGCGGACGAAGACAACCTGCTGCTCGACCTCAACACCAAGCTGCTCGGCTATTTCCGCATGTGCAAGGCATGCGTGCCGCATATGCGGCGCGCGCAATGGGGCCGGATCGTCAACGTCGGCGGGCTGACCGCGCGCTGCACCGAGGCGCTGAGCGGGATGCGCAACACCGCCCTGGTTCACCTGACCAAGACGCTGTCGGACGAGGTCGGCCGCGACGGCATCACCGTCAACATCATCCATCCCGGCGTGACGCGCACCGAGCATGTCGAGCAATGGTTCGCCGACATGGCCCGCGAGGAAGGCATCACCTATGAAGCGTTCGTGAAGCGCGAGGCGGGCGATCCGTCCGCGATCCGGCGGATGCTGGAGGTGGCCGAGGTCGCCGATCCGATCGTGTTCCTCGCCTCGGCCCTGGGCAGCGGCATCACCGGCGAATCGATCGCGGTCGACGGCGGCCTGTCGCGCGCGGTGTTCCTGTAGGCTCGACCGGAGGGTGGGCCGGCCCACCCTCCATCGCCGGGGGGTACGCCGGCGGGCTATCGCTTCGCGGAATGACGAAGGCTAGATGCCGCCGATCCCGACGTATTTGATCTCCAGATAGTCGTCGATCCCGTATTTGGAGCCTTCGCGCCCCAGCCCGGATTGCTTCACCCCGCCGAACGGCGCCACCTCGGTGGAGATCAGCCCCTCGTTGATGCCGACGATCCCCACCTCGAGCGCCTCGGCCACGCGGAACGCGCGCGCGACGTCGCGGGTGTAGCAATAGGCGGCCAGCCCGAACTCGGTGTCGTTGGCCAGCGCGATCCCCTGCTCCTCGCTGTCGAAGCGGACGATCGCGGCGAGCGGCCCGAACGTCTCGTCGCGGAAACATTGCGCGTCGGGCGACACGTCCGCCAGCACGGTCGGCGCGAAAAAGCTGTGGCCCAGTTCATGCCGCCCGCCGCCTTCAACCACGCGCGCGCCCAGCGCCACGGCGTCGGCGATATGCTCCTCGACCTTGGCGACGGCCGCGCCATCTATCATCGGCCCGATCTCCACCCCCTCGCGCAGCCCGTCGCCGACGCGAAGCGCCGCCACCCGCACCGCCAGGGCCGCGACGAAGCGGTCGTGGATTCCCGACTGCACCAGGAAGCGATTGGCGCAGACGCAGGTCTGGCCGGCATTGCGGAACTTGGCGATCATCGCGCCATCCACCGCCGCGTCCACGTCCGCGTCGTCGAACACCAGGAAGGGCGCGTTGCCGCCCAGCTCCATCGAGGTCTTCTTGATCGTCGGCGCGCATTGCGCGAGCAGCCTGGCGCCGACCGCGGTGGAGCCGGTGAACGACAATTTGCGCACCACCGGGCTGTCGCATATCGCCTTGCTGATCGGCGCGGCTGCCCCGGTGATGATGTTGCACACCCCCGGCGGCAGCCCGGCGCGCTCCGCCAGCACGCCCAGCGCCAGCGCGGAGAACGGCGTCGCGGAAGCCGGGCGCACCACCCCGGTGCAGCCCGCCGCCCAGCCCGGCCCGACCTTGCGCGTGATCATCGCCGACGGGAAGTTCCACGGGGTGATCGCCGCGAACACGCCGATCGGCTGCTTGAAGGTCAGGATGCGGCGGCCGGGCGCGTTGGGCGGGATCACGTCGCCATAGACGCGCTTGCCCTCCTCCGCGAACCATTCGATGAAGCCCGCCGCATAGCGGATCTCGCCGCGCGCCTCGGCGAGCGGCTTGCCCTGCTCGGCGGTCATGATCGCGGCCAGGTCATCGATATGCGCCAGCATCAGCTCGTACAGGCGGCGCAGCGGCGCGGCGCGCGCGGCTGCGGTCAGCCGGCTCCATGCCGGAAAGGCGCGCGCCGCCGCCGCGATCGCCCGCTCCGTCCCGGCCGCGCCGAGATCGGGGACATGGCCGATCGTCTCGCCCGTCGCGGGGTTGGTGACCGCGATCGCGTCGGCGCGGTCGCCCGTCACCCACTCGCCGCCGATCAGCGCCGCCTCGCGCAGCAGGTCGGGATCGGCAAGCTTCAACGCGGTCATGACATGCTCCTGTCCGGGCGCGGGGATCGGATGGCGAGGATGGCGAGGAACAGGCTGCCGGCCAGGATCACGCAGCTCGCCCACAGCGTCGGCGCGTAGCCGCCATGGCGCAGCGTCAGCCCGACAGCGGCGGGGCCGAAGCCCATGCCGAAGGTCTGGATCGACCCCATCGCGCAGACCACCCGCCCCTCGCAATCGGCGTCGCAGCAGATGCCCGACAGCAGCGGCTGCGCGAAATTCCACGACATCAGCAACAGCACCATCGATATCGTGAAGGCGGTCGCCGACACGCCACCGACCAGCAGCAGGTAGCTCAGGATGGTCGCCGCGCCGCTCACCGCCAGCGGCCAGGCGCGGCCGAAGCGGCGGGGCAGCAGGCCCGCGAGCGCCGCGCCGCCCATGCCGGCGAAGGTGCCCAGCGACAGGCCGTGCGCGATCTGCTGCGCGTCAAGCCCGCTGGCCTGCCCGATCCGCTCGCTGTAGCTCCACACCGCGCCGATCGCGAAGAAGTAGAAGAACACCGCGATCAGCGACCATGTCGCCATCCGCCGGTTCAGCCCGCCATGGCCCAGCACGGCATCCTGCTCCAGCCGGCGCCCGTGCGGGAACCACCGCAGCCCCAGCAGCACCAGCGCGGCGAGCACGCCATTGGCGACGAACAGCCGCTGCGGGCCGAATTGCGCCTGGAGGGCCGGCAGCATCAGCAGGATGCCCGCGCCGAGCACCGCGCCGAGCACCAGATAGACCGCGAAGGTGCGGTCGGGATTGGCCGCCCGGCCGAACGCGGCGAAGGCGAAGCCGACCGCGATCCCCTCCCCCGTGCCGGCCAGCACGCGCGCCGCCGCGATCGCGGCATAACTGTGGCTGGCGGCGGTGGCGAAATTGCCCGCCACCAGCAGCAGCAACCCCACCCCGACGCTGATCCGCCAGTCCCATAGCGGCAACAGGAAGGTGCTGATCCCGATCGCCACCGCCATCGCGTTGATGTCCCAGGCGGCGATATAGCCGAGCTGCTGGTCGCCCAGCCCGGCCTGCGCCGCGACCAGCGCGAGGAAGCCGGGCGTGACGAGGATCATCAGCGCGCCGACGATGCCGGCCGCGATCGCCGAGGCGAGCGCGGCATAGCCGATCGGCTGTCCGCCACCCGCCGTGACGAGCGGCGGCGCCACCGCCCCGCCCGCGCTGGCGGCGGTCACGCGACGTCCGCGCGCACCGCGTCGATCGCGGCCTTGAACGTGCCGACCAATGTGTCGATCGATCCCCGATCGATCACCAGCGGCGGCGCGAACACCAACGTGTCGCCCAGCGCGCGGGTGATGAGGCCGCGATCCGCCGCCGCCTTCAGCACCTGCCGTCCGACGCGCTGGGCCATGGGGAAGGCTTCCTTGGTGGCGCGGTCCTTGACCAGCTCGACGCCGATCATCAGCCCGCGTCCGCGGATCTCGCCCACCATCGGATCGTCGCCGAGCGCGGCGCGCATCCGCTCGTGCAGGTACGGCCCGACATCGGCGGCGTTCTCCACCACCTTGTCCTCGTCGATCGCGCGCAGCGTGGCGAGCGCCGCCGCCGCGCCGACCGGGTGCGCGGAATAGGTGTAGCCATGGCCGAACAGGCCGGCGACGTCCTTCTGCGCCTCGAACACGTCCCACAGCTTCGGCGAGATGTAGCACACCGACATCGGGAAATAGCCGCTGGTCACGCCCTTCGCGGCGGTGATGAGGTCCGGCTCCAGCCCATAGGCCTGCGCGCCCCAATAGGTGCCGAGCCGCCCGAAGCCGGATACCACCTCGTCCATCACCAGCAGGATGTCGTGGCGCTTCAGGATCGGGGTGATCTCCTCCCAATAGCCCTCGGGCGTGGTGATGAGTCCGCCCGCGCCCATCACCGGCTCGGCGAAGAAGGCCGCGATCGTATCGGCGCCCTCGCGCTCGATCAGCTCCTCCAGCTCGGCCGCCAGCATGCGCGAGAACTCGCGCTCCGACATGCCCTCGGGCGCCTTGCGGTAGTGATGCGGCGCGGTGACGTGCAGGATGGGGCCGAGCGGCAGGTCGAACAGCGCGTGCATCCCCGGCAGGCCGGTCAGCCCCGCCGTCATCACCGCCGAGCCGTGATAGGCGTTCCAGCGCGCGATGATCTTCTTCTTGGCCGGGCGGCCCAGCAGGTTGTTGTAATACCAGATCAGCTTGATCTGCGTCTCGTTGGCGTCACTGCCCGACGCGCCGAAGAACACGCGCGCCATCGGCACCGGCGCGCGCTTCAGCAGCTCATCGGCGCATTCGATCGCCACGTCGGTCGACATGCTGTTGAACGTGTGGAAGAACGACAGCCTGGCGCTCTGCTGCGCGATCGCGTCGACGATATCCTGCCGGCCATAGCCCAGGTTGACGCACCACAGGCCCGCCATGCCGTCGAGATAGGTGTTGCCGTGGATGTCGGTGACATACAGCCCCCGCGCCTCGGTCATGACGTTGGGACCATCGCGATAGAGATCGTTCAGGGCGGTGAACGGATGGAATAGCGACTCGCGATCGAGTTGCGCCGCACGTTGGATATCGATGGTCATCTACGGGTCCTCCACTGATTGATGGCGCGCGGTGGGGCGGCAAAGCGATCATTCCCGATGCGTGAAGCGAGACACGGCACAGGCACCTAACCTCTATCGTTAACAGGCCGCGCACCAGCGTCGCCTGGGTAACGCGGCCGCTCGTGTGACGCTGACCGCGCATCGTGGCCAGATCGCCACCATGATGCAACATTATCTGGTTTTCAAGCCTTATAAATTACCAAACGCAACAATGGCTGTATCCTTCCCCGCGTGATCGTCGGGTTACGGGGGCTGACTCGGCGCTCGCCGCCGGGCGTTGGCGACCAACGTGAGCTGGGCGTGGCCGCCCCTCCCCGTCCAGCGGCCACGGGATGCAGGACAGGGGAACGGCCGGAACCGATCGTCCGGGGATCAACGCCTTTGCGGCCCGAAATCCTGCGGCGTGGCGATCGGCTTCAGCCCCGCCGCGTCTTCCGGCAGCAGATAGCCCTGCGCCACCGACCTGCGCTTTGCTTCCTCGAATCTGCGGGCGTAATTGGCGTAATTCCCGTACATGGCGCGAAGCCGCGCGGCGGAATACGGCACCTTGCTGTCGTACACCACGCCGCATCCCGTTTCGTAATCGGTCCAATATTCGGCGGCGGGGACCATGATCCACGGGGGACGCACCCCGCCGACGATATTGCCCGTCCTGCCGTCGCGCACCACGCCTTTGCCGCGACGCTCGACCCGCTCCTCCCTCGGCATCGGCACGCCGAGGCGGACCCAGCGGTCGAGCGCGTCCAGCAGCGCGGAGAAGGGCAGTTCCGACGGCTCGTCATAGATGGTCTGGCAGCGCGGATCGTTCGGCTTGCCGCGCTCGTTCGGCAGCGGCTCGACCTCGCCGGTGCCCAGATCGGCCTTGCGCAGATGCGGCGTGCCCATGACCTCGTAATAGCGCAGGCGCGGAACGTCCGTGTCCGGGGGCAGCGCGATCCCGTTGATGGCGTCGTGCAGCGTCTCGGACTCGCTGAACACCGTCACGAACGGCGCGTCGTCCGGCATGTGCCGCGGAACCCGGATGCTCTCGCCGGCGACCTCGCCATAAGCGAGCTTGCCGGTCATATAGGCGTCGATCAGCGGGCGGCCATCGGGCATCCGCCATTGCTGGTGGCGGCCCTGATTGAGATAATCCATCCAGATCTGGGCATTGACCGCCCAGGTGTTGACGTACACCCGATCGACCTTCAGCCCCTTCGCCGGCCCGTCGGGCGGGTTCGATTTGAGCAGCAGCGCCAGCTCCGCGCTGATCCCCTGCGCTTGTGGAACGAACGGGTCCGGCAATCCGCCGCGCAGGAACAGGCGCTCGTCGTAATAGCTGCCGAGCGGCGCGTAGCGCGCGTAATCGAAGCGGCGCATGAAATCGAAATTGACGATGCCGCCATATTGCTTCGCGTCCTCGCTGGTTCCGGACGCGTCGACGGGGAACTTCGGGTCGTGCGCGGGCGCGTTGATGTTCAGCGTATAGCCGACATAGGCGTAGCCGCGCCGGGTGAGATAGTCGCGGGTCAGGATCCATCCGGCCGCCCGCTCGCCGAACCAGCTGAACGGCTCGATGATGACGGTGCCGTTGAAGCGGCGCGGGTCCTTCGGCTTGCGGATCAGGAATCGCGTCACGTAAGGCACGTCCGCCACCGTCCGGCCATCGGCGGTGATCGCCGGGGCGACGCCGGAGAGATAATATTCCTCCTCCTGATAGCCCCGTTTGGCGAGATCGATATATTCGGTGCCCGGCCGCTCCGCCGAGGAAAGCGGCAGCTTTCCGCTCGGCGGCACCGGCTCGACGCTGGGCATGACCAGCGTCTGCGCCCGCGCGGCGCCGACCGCAGATGGCGCGAGACACAGCACCAGCGCCGATATGCGGACGAACCGGGCCTTTCGCCCCGCGCCGCTTACCTGGCGCGCGCGCATCTCAGAAGTCGACACGATATTGCAGGCCGATCTGGCGCGGGCGGCTCACGGCCGCGCGCGGCAACCGCTGCGAGGTGCCGTCGGCCAGCATTTCGGACCGCTCGATACCGGAGCTGTAGAGATCGCCCAGGTTGAGGCGCTTGTCGAGCAGGTTCTTGCCGTACAGCAGGATCTGGGACTTGCCGAAGCGCAGGCCGACCGAGCCGTTGACGAAGTTGAGCGGCTGGCGCCACAGGAACCCGCCGGCGCTGTTCGCCACCTTGACCGAGCCGGTGTAGCTGTAATCGGCGCTGGCCACGAACGTCACGCTGTCGCTGAGCGGCTGTTCGTAGTTGCCGGCGATCGAGCCGGTCCATTCCGGCGTCTGCACCAGCCGCGAGTCGGGCGCCTGCACGATCAGGCCCGGATCGAGCAGGCGCCCGTCGGTATAGCCCAGCCCGAACTGCACCGTGAACGGCACGCCCGCGATCGGCCGGCCGCTGACCTCAAGCTCGCCGCCCCTGATCCGCGCGCGGCCGGCGTTGGCGATGAAGCTGAATGTGCAGGTCGGCAGCATCACCTGCTGCTGGATGTTCGACCAGTCGATCTGGAACGCGGCCGCCGAAACATTGAGCCGGCGGTTGGCGAGCTGCCCCTTGATGCCGGCCTCGTAGCTCCACAGCGTGTCGGACCTGTATGCCTGCGTGTCGTCCTGGTTGCGGCCGATCGCGGCAAGGTCGCTCGCGCAGAAATCGGGCAGGCGCGCCTGCGATCCGCCGGGGCGGAAACCCTTTGCCGCCGAGACGTACAGCGTGCCGTCGCCCGGCAGCTTATAGGAGAGCACGACCTTCGGCACCACGCCGCTCTGGCTGCTGCGGCGGGCCGGCGCGAGGTCTCCTTCCGGCGAATTGAAGATTCCCTGGCTCAGCGCGGCGTCCGCCTTCTGCGTGATCCAGTATTTGCGCAGGCCCGCCGTCAGGGTCAGGCGCGGGACGACCTCGTAATAGAGCTCGCCGAAGATCGCGGTATTGTCCTCGTGCGTGATGAAGGTCTGCGCGGTGATATAGCCCGGCACCAGCCCCGCCGCCTCCAGCTGGGGGATCGGGATCGCCGGTTGCGAGAAGCTGTTGAACTGATGCTGATAGAATACGCCGACGATGCCGGAGAGATGCGGCAGCAGCGTCCCCTCGTCGAAGGACAGCCGGTTCTCCTCGGTGAAGCGCCGGTCCATCGAGATGTTGATGGTCGGTAGCGCCGGATCGCCGATATCCTTCCCCAGCACGTTCGTGATATAGTCGTTGTTGCCCTCGGTATCGTCCTCCAGCTCCTTGGTCCGGCGCGCGAAATAGCTCGTCGAGGAGGTGATGGAGAAGCCTTCGCCGGCATATTTCAGCACCAGCGAGCCAAGCCCCCAGCGGTCGCGGGAATATTCCTGCACGTCCCGGTCGCGATCGAGCGTGTACGATACCGGGCGATATCCCGGCAGCGGGACGTAAGCGGCGGGGAAGCCGTGCAGGTTCGAGATCTGCCCGATGCCGCTGAGGCTCGCCTCGAGCCGGTCGGCGAGCTTGACGCGCAGCGTGGCGGCGGCGGAATAGGTGTCGTTGCGCCCCTGCCCCGGCTTGTCCACGATGGTGCCGTTTTCGGGGAAGCTGCGGGTGATGAACCCGGATTCGCGCGTATAGCCCCCGGCGATGTCGAGCGAGGCGCGGCCGGGCACCAGCACGATATCGCCGCGCGCGTTGCCGTCGAAGTCGAATCCGCCCTGCTTCGTTCCGCCACCCTGCACCTGCACGGTGTAGCTGTCCTCGGTGAACGACGGCTGCCGGGTGATGAAGCGCAAATTGCCGCCCATCGAGCTGGCCCCGAAGAGCGTGCCCTGCGGGCCTTTCAATATCTCGATACGGTCGAGGTCCAGCGTTTGCGGGCTGATCGAGGCGGGGACCGGCGTGTCGTTGATGTAATAAGCGGTGGTGTTCGCCCCGGCCACGCCGCGCACCGTCGTCTGCCGCCCGCCGACGAAGCCGACCGACGACGCATCGGTGCCCTGGCCATATTGGAAGGTGACGTTCGGAATCTTCGTCGCATAGTCGGCGAAGGTCTGGATGTTCTGTTTCTTGAGGAAATCGGACGAATAGGCGGTGATCGAGGCCGGCACGTCGGTCAGCGATTCCTCCTTGCGCCGCGCGGTGACGACGATGTCGCCGGCGCCGGGGCTGGCCTTCGCGTCAGTCGCGGGCGGCGGCGGGGCGGCGTCACGGGCCTGCTCCGCCTGCCCCTGCGGCGGGGGGGTGACGGTCTGCGCATATGCCGACGCGCTGCTCGAAAGGATGATGAGAAGCGTTGCCACCCGGCTTGCGGGATGACGCTTTTGCAGGCGCGAGCGATCGCGTCCAGTCAGCCGGGTTTCCAAGTTGCGCATGCCTCTCTCCCATTATCCAGATTGTTCGGCGGTTACGACGAGGTCGGTCCGCCTGTTCTTCAACATTCAACGCAATGCCCGTCGAAACGCGGCTGCGTTCCTTAGGTGATCCTGGGACGCGGTCACGCCTTATCCGAAGGCGCGCGCGCCAGATCCGGTTGCGCCGGATGGCGATGGATTTCCATCTGCCGTGCTGGGTGCGGGGGCGGCCCGGCAGCGGCAAGTAACGAACGGTACCCGCGCGGGTAACAAAACCGTAGCCCGCACGCGCCGGATCGCGACATCGCGCGGGCCGCCGATCGCTTGCCGGCCGGCGTCTTTTGCGCGTCGATCGCGGCGATCGTCCGTTTGCTCGCGGCATGCGGCGGCCGGCGCATACGACATCGAGGCCCGGGGACTGCCCCGAGCCTCGTGTCAGCTCATCCGATCTATTGGGTGGCCGCGTCGCCACCCCGCCCGGTCGACCGGGGTAGGCTTACCCCCGATCGCCCGCGCTTTTCCTGGCCCGGTGCGGCAGCAACCGGGAAACGCTCTTCCCGACCGCGACGAACGGCTCCGCATAGAAGCCCTTCAGCGTATTGTGCGGATTGGTGGGACCATATTCCTCCTCGTTCACGCCCCAGCGCCATTTTTCGTTCTTCGCGGGGAGGTATAGCGTTCCGAACATCCAGTCCCACAGCGTCAGCACGACGGCATTGTTCTTGTCGCGATGCTGGAGTTCCATGCTGTGATGGATGTTGTGCATTACCGGGGCGAGGACGATGCGGTTGAGCCATCCATAAGACACTGGAACATGGGCGTGAGACAGGAAGTCGATCAGGAAGAACAGCACGTAAGAAAGGATGCCGACGCAGGCCACCGTGCCCGGATGCATGGCCGTTCCGGTCGCATATAGCGCGATCCCCGTCACCGCCCCGCCAAACACCGCCGGAATGGCGTTGAGGACGAAGAATTCGATCGGATGCTGGCGATAGAGCGTCCAGGGCGTCAGGGTTTCCGCCGTATGGTGGGGCTTGTGCAGCGTCCACAGGAACGGGTTGGTGTGGCACCAGTAATGCACCCAGTAGCCGGCGAAGTCCGTGGCCAGGAAGAACACCGAGAATTGCAGCAGGACGATCGCCCAGCCGGCCTGAAGCAGTTGCGGGACCGCGCCGAAATGACCGGTCATCACCCCGGCGACGTTGCTGGCGATGGCAAGGCCGTTCAGGGCGAATAGCCCGACCAGCGGAAAGCCGATCACGAACAGGATTATCGCGTTCCACCGGTCGACGCGTGCCGAGGGATGGGCGTGCAGATCGCGGGGGAACACGACGTCGATCATCCCCTTCCAGCTCAATCCCCGTAACCGCTTTCCGGACAGCATGAAGGAGATCGCGATGATCGCGGCGAAGAGCGGCAGCCCCCACATCCACAGTTTCACGATCTCCAATGTGGGCTGGTAGAAGTCAGCGATCGCGGACCATGGTGTCGCGTCAGTCATGACGGCCTCCTTCGCGGCGGAGCAGGCGGCGATGCGCGCGTTGCGGAGCGCGGGCCGGCGCGACGCCGCCCACGAGGCGCGCCGCCATATTGGAGCCGGGAGGCATATTTCTCTCCTATCGCTTCTGTCTTCCACACGGGTTGCCCCGCGCGAATGTCGCGTCGCGGTGCCTGGGATCGCGGCGGCGGGATGCCGGCGCGGCAATCCTGCGGAATGGACCGCGATGGATAGCGCCCGGTCGGCGCCGCATCACAGGCGGTGCGACACGCCATGGATGAGCCGCCCGCATGCCCCGGATAAGTACCAAACAGTACGGTCGCGGTAACGAACCGTACCGCGTTTGGCGGCCGCGTGATTGCGGTCCATACGGCTCGCCTATTGTCTCGTTTTCGAAAAGATCATTGACGATTTAGCATTATGGTTGCATTTAATGCACAAACAGCGGCGTGATTGCCTTTGGGATGGAAATTCTCCGGGTAGGCGCGGCCATGCTGGTCATGGCGTGATGATGTCACGAACGGCGGATGGTCACGCCCGGCGATGCGGTAACGGCGGCCCGAAACGCCGCGCTCGCGCCTCGCTGTCGGGGCGATCGATTCCCGGATCGGGCGAGGCGCGATCGGGAACGGGCGAAACGTCTTCATTCAGATCGATGTGATGGGAGGGTATGGAAGTGGCGACGATTGAAGGGCAGCGGACGGATCAGGCCGGCGCCGCGATCGGGGAGGCCGCGACCGTCGCGCCCCGCGTGTTCGTGACGGCGCATGATGGCACGATCCGTCCCGTCGCGGGCGAAACCGGCCTCTCGGTCATGGAAATCATTCGCGGCGCGGGGATCGAGGAATTGCCCGCGCTTTGCGGCGGATGCTGTTCCTGCGCGACCTGCCATGTGCATGTCGCCCCCCAATGGTTCGATCGCCTGCCCGCGATGAGCGACGATGAGAGCGCCTTGCTGGATGAGGCCGTGGACAGGACCGGACTGTCGCGCCTTTCCTGCCAGATCCGCTTCTCGGATGCGCTGGACGGGCTTGAAGTCGCGGTCGCGAGGATGGAATAGCCTTCGCGCTTCCAGATGTCGGGAAATCTCCTTTGCCAGGCGCCACCGGGACGTTCCAGCGATCCGGGCCTCGGTGATGGCGCGCGGGGCGAGCGCCTTCCCGCGCCGCCCGAAGCATGGCGGGGCGGTCGTCGATCCCGCCTCGAAGGACGGCGCGTGTACCGGCCCGGTCAGGCCGCGCCGCCGGTCTTGTTGCGAGGCGAAATTGGGCTAAGCAGAAGATCGTTGTCTGGAGGGGGCCGCTTGATCGCCTTTTGCCCATGAGTGATTTCGGCCCCGATGCTTCCGGAGTTTCCGCGCGGCCCGACGACGATTGGCAGGATCGGTTACGCGCGGCCGCCGAGGTCGCGCGGAGCAGCGGCACCCTCGGCAAATCGGCACAGATCAATCGCCTTTTCGAGTTCCTGATAGAGCGCTCGCTGGCCGGCAGGATCCCGAAGGAGATCGAGGTCGCGCAGGAAGTGTTCGGCCTGTCGGTCAGTGAGCAGATCGGCCACGATGCGACCGTCCGCATGAGCATCCACCGGCTGCGCAAGAAGCTGGAGGACCTGCCCGCGAACACGCTCGGGGAGCGGCTCGTGCTGCCTCGCGGCGAGTATCGGCTGCAATTGCTGGCGCCGGCGGACGCGGCGACACCCTCGCCGGAGGCATCGGCTTCCCGGCGTGAGGGGCCGCCCGGCGCGTCCGACGGTTCCGGCGCGCGGCGCGGCGGCTGGCGTTCGCGTTCGACGTGGCTGGCGGCCGGCGTCGTGCTCATGCTGCTGCTGTCCGCCGTCGCGGCGTGGCGGGGGTTCTCTCCCCAGCGCGCGGCGGGAGACGATCCCCGCCTCCGCTCCGCCTTTTGGCAGCCGCTTGCGCGCGCGCACTTCCCGGTGCTGCTCGTCAGCGGGGATCGCTATACGTTCGGCGAGGTCGACAGCCAGGGGAAGGTATTCCGCGAGTTGCGCGATCCCGCCATCACGTCGAGCGAAGTGCTGGATCGTTACAAAAGCCGGGATGCGAAGCAGGGCGAGCGCTATGTCGACCTGAATCTGTTCGACCTGCCCTCCGCGATGGCGCCGGCGATTGCCGTGATCGCGCCGATCGTCAGCGAGGCGACCAGAGGACAGGGCGCCAATACCCCGATCACCTCATCCCGCTTCACGACCGACATGCTGAAAGCGCATAATATAGTGTATGTCGGCTTGCTGAGCGACCTGCGCGATCTGTGCGAGCCGATCTTCGACAGTTCGGGATTCGAGCTGGCACCGGACGGAGACGCCCTCGTCGACCGGCGCAGCCACCGCCGGTTCCAGTCGGACTGGGCGGACCCTTCGCAGGAACGCATGTTGCGTCGCGATTACGTCTATGTCGCCAGCCTGCCCGGGCCATATGGGAACCGCATCCTGGTCATCGCCGGGATGAACGATCCGGCGCTGGCCGAAAGCGCGCAGATCGTGGCGCGCCGCGCGGATCTCGACACATTGACCGCCAGGGTCGGCAAGGCGCAGGCATTCGAGGCGTTGTACGAGGTCCGGACCTTTGGCCCGTCGAGCGTGGCCAGCCAGTTGATCGTCGCCCGCGCCACACAGGTCGGCCACCAATGGCGGGCGCCGCCCAACGGCTGAGCATCGCGCTCCCGATGCGCAAGGCCGGCACCTATTTCCGTGGCTTCAGGATGCCGCCGAGGCTCGGCTTCCCCGCGTCACGGCGTCGGCGAAGCGACGCATCAGGCGGATGAGGTCCAAGACCTCGTCCTCCTGCCAGTCGGAGAGGATTTCCCGCGCCATTTTCTCCCGCGCGACATCGACCTTATCGGTCATCGCCTTGCCTCTTGTGGTGATGGCCGCCTCGCGAACGCGGCGATCGACAGGGTTCTCGCGGCGTTCGGCGAGGCCGAGATCCTCGAGTTTCGAAACCTGCCGGCTGACGGTGGTGTAATCCCGCCCAACCCGGCCGGCCAGATCGACGATGCCGATCGGGCCGAGCCGTTCGATCATCACGAGGAGCGGAAACAGCGCCCGATCGAGCGCGATCCCGGCCTGGCGGACCATTTCCTCGTCGCGCTGCGGGCGGTTCATCACGCTGACGATATCGATCATGGCGCCATGCAATTCACGAAGCGCCGCCGAATCGAGTGTATTATGCACATTCTTCCTTGACGGCATCCACGATCTCCATTTAAGTGCATAATGCACATATGGAGATCGTCATGGCAAATGATTTCGCGGCGGACGTACTCATCTGCGGCGCGGGCGCGACAGGGCTGACGCTTGCCATCGAGCTGGCGCGGCGCGGCGTTTCCTTCAGGTTGGTCGAAAAGCTCGACGATCCGTTTCGCGGCTCGCGCGGCAAGGGCATCCAGCCGCGAACGCAGGAGGTGTTCGAAGACCTCGGCATCCTCGACCGGCTCATGGCGGTCGGCGGCTTCTATCCCAAACAGCGCGAATATCGCGAGGATGGAGGCCATGCCGACACCGATATGATCGAGGCCGACCCCGCGACGCCCGCCGAACCGTATCACCTGCCGCTGATGGTGCCGCAATTCCTGACCGAGCGGGTGCTGCGCGAGCGGCTGGCCGAACTCGGGGCCGGCCCGGAATACGGCGTGGAGCTTGCCGGCTTCGATCAGGATGCGGACGGCGTGACGGCGCGGCTCGTCAAACAGGCCGGGACGGAGACGATCCGCATCCGCTGGCTGGTGGGAGCCGATGGCGGGCGCGGCTTCGTGCGCCAGGCGCTGGGGATCGATTTTCCCGGCAGGACGCTCGGCGTCCGCGCCATCGTCGCCGACGTGTCCCTGTCCGGCCTTTCACGGGATGTCTGGCACCGCTTCGGCGAGGGCGACATGCGGCGGCAGATTTCGGCCTGCCCGCTGGCCGGCACCGATCTCTTCCAGCTTCAGGGGCCGGTGCCCATGGATGGTGACATCGATCTGTCCGCGACCGGGCTGACGGGGCTGCTCGCCGCGCGCACCGGGCGGGACGATATCGTCGTGCATGATGTGTCATGGGCGTCGGTCTTCACCATGAACGCCCGGCTGGCGGATCGCTATCGCGCGGGCCGGGTCTTCCTCGCCGGCGACGCGGCGCACGTCCACCCACCGACCGGCGGCCAGGGGCTGAACACCAGCGTGCAGGACGCTTACAATCTCGGCTGGAAGCTCGCCTCGGTGATTTCGGGCGCGCCGCCCGCGCTGCTCGACAGCTATGAGGCGGAACGGCGGCCGGTCGCACAGGCGATGCTCGGCCTGTCGACGGGGCTGCTCGACGCGATGAAGCGCGGCGAAATGCGGCGCGGGCGCGACGTGCACCAGCTCGACATCGGTTATCCCGGATCGCGCCTCGCGCTCGAGAAGCCGGAACGCGCGGGCGGCCTGCTGGCCGGCGATCGGGCGCCCGACGCACCGATCCGCGGCGCGGCGGGTCAGGCGAAGCGGCTGTTCGACCTGTTCCGGGGGCCGCATTGGACGCTGCTCGGCTTCGAAGGCGATCGCGGTCTCGTCCTCCCGCGCGCGGGGCTGCATATTCATGCGATCGGCCGACATGGCGAGCTGGTCGACGAGGCGGGTCATTTCGACGCCGCCTACGCGCCCCGCCCCGGCGACTGGTTCCTCATCCGGCCGGACAATTATGTCGGCGCGATCGTCGCCGCGGACGAATTGCCGGCGCTCGAAGCCTATCTCGCCACCGTCGGGCTTGGGCCGGGGGCGAAAGGGCCGATCGCGATTCAGCCCTGACGGGAAGCCCGATCGACCTGAGGCGAATCCCGGCCGCCAGGCGGTGCGATCATTTCGCGGCGCGGCGGTGACGGGATCGAATGCGGTTTACGCCGCCGTCGCATAGCGGTTCCGCCGGCCGCGATATGCTCACACATCCGCCGCATTTTCCCGTGACGGTTTGCCGATCCCCCGGCCGCCGTGCGATGCCGATGCGACGGTTTCGAGAAAAAAGGGGCATTCATGAGCCATTCCCGTCCGGTCGACCGCCGCTCGCTCGTCCTCGCAGCGCTCTCGACGGTGGTGGAATGGTATGATTTCACGCTGTTCCTCTATCTCGCGACGGTGCTGGCGCGCGTGTTCTTCCGGGGCGAGGATTCCGTCCTGACGACGCTGGCCGGCTTCGCGGTCGCCTATCTGCTGCGTCCGGTCGGCGCGCTGGTGTTCGGGCATTTCGGCGATCTGCACGGGCGGCGCGCGACCTTGCTCGCCTCGATGACGCTGATGACGGTCGCGATGGCGCTCACCGCGATCCTGCCGACCGCCGCGCAGGCCGGCCCCATCGCCGGTGTCCTGCTGCTGCTTTTGCGCTGCGTGATGGGATTTGCGGTGGGCGGCGAATATACCGGCGTCGTCGCCTATCTGCTGGAAGGCGCGGCGCCGGGCCGTCGCGGCCTCGTGACATCGCTGGCCGCCGCGACGAGCGAGATCGGCGGCCTGCTCGCGGTGGCCCTGGCCGCGCTCACCGCAAGCCTGTTGCCCAGGCCCGTGCTCGACGACTGGGGCTGGCGCCTGCCCTTCGCGTTCGGGGCGGCGCTGGCCGGGGCGATCCTCATCGCGCGGGCGGCGATGCGGGAATCGCCGGCGTTCGAGACCCGCCGGGACGCGGGCGCGCTGGTGCGCCGGCCGCTCGTCCACGCGTTGCGGCGACATCGCGCCGGCGTGCTGCGCGGCTTCGCGATCTCGGCGTTGGGATCGATCACTTATTATGTCGGCATCACCTATGTACCGCTCTACCTCACCTCCATCGGCAGGCTGGACGAGGCGAAGGCGCTGCAACTGGCGACCGTCGCCGCAGTCGCGGTGGTCCTCGTCACGCCGCTGGTCGGGCTGCTGGCGGACCGTTGGGGTCGCAGGCCGGTGCTGATCGGCCTCGCCCTGCTGTCCGCCGCCTTGCCCTACCCATTGTTCCACTTGCTGGCGGGCGCGACCTCGGGAACGACGCTGGCCGGCGCGATAGTGCTGGCGATGCTGGCCGGGGGAATCAGCGCGGTCGGTGCGGTGGCGACCGCCGAGCAGCTACCGGTCGAGGGCCGCTTGAGCGGCCTCGCGCTGGGTGCCACCATCGCGACCGCATTGTTCGGCGGGCTTACGCCGTGGCTTGCGCAGGTGCTGACCCAACGCAGCGGCTCGCTCAGCGCGCCGGGCGTGATGATCGCGCTGGTGGCGATCGCGGTGTTGCCGGTGCTGCTCGCCCTGCCGGAGACGCGACCGCGATCGGCCGGACAGATCGCAAGCCCCGCAAGTCGGTTGCCCCGCGATCGCTAGCCGGGAAACCGACCCGGCTTACGCAAATTCCTCGGTATCGATCTCGGCCTGGGTCGCGGCGGGGTAGCGTGGCCCGGCCACGGCATCGGGCGTCATCAGCCGGTCGACCTCCTCCAGCGCCTCGCGCGGCAACCCGGCCGGCGTCGCGAAATTCTCCGCGAGATGATCGGTCGAGGTGGTGCCGGGGATCGCGACGACATGCTCCCCGCGCGACAGCACCCAGCCCAGCGAAAGCTGCGCCGGGGTGCATCCCGCCGCCGCCGCGATCGCGCGGAAGCGGGCGAGCAGTTCCAGGTTGCGCGGGAAGTTGTCCGGCTGGAAGCGCGGCATCCCGCGCCGGATGTCGCCGGGCGCGAGCATATCGGGCGAATGCACTCCATCGGCCAGGAACCCGCGCGCGACCGGCGAGAAGGCGACCAGCGCCGCGCCAAGCTCGCGGGCCGCGTCGAGGACGCCGATCTCCACGTTGCGCGACCAGGGCGAATATTCGTTCTGCACCGCCGCGATCGGATGGACCGCGTGGGCGCGGCGCAGCGTCGCGGCGGAGACTTCGCTCAGCCCGATCGCGCGCACCTTCCCCGCCTCGACCATCCGCGCCAGCGCGCCGACCGATTCCTCGACCGGCACCTTCCTGTCCAGGCGATGGAGGTAATAAAGGTCGATCACCCCGGTGCGCAGCCGGCGGAGCGATTCGTCGATCGTCGCGAGCAGGGTCTCCGGCCGCCCGTCGATCACGCGCTTGCCCTCGACCCCGGTCATCCCGCATTTCGAGGCGAGGACATATTCCCCCCGCCGGTGCCCGATCGCCTCGCCCAGCAGCGTCTCGTTCGCGCCGAAGCCGTAGAGCGCGGCGGTGTCGAGGAAATCGTGGCCGAGATCGAGCGCGCGGTTGAGCAGCCGCACCGCATCCTCACGCGGCGGCGGCGTGCCATAGGCGTGGCTCAGCGACATGCAACCGAGCCCGATGGGGTTGACCTCGAACGGACCGATCCGGCGTTTCGCGCTCACATTTCCTCCGGCCAATACAGCCGCATCGGGTTATCGATCAGCAGCTTGCGCCGCAACTCGGCCGTGGGCGCGATGCGCGGGATGACATCCACCAGCGCGCCGTCGTCGGGGATCGCGTCCTGCATGTTGGGATGCGGCCAGTCGGTGCCCCACAGCACGCGATCGGGATAATCCTCCACCAACGGACGCACCGCGCGAACGAAATCGTCATATGGCGGCCCCTTGGCGTCGAGCCGGTCGGGGCAGGTCACCTTGGTCCAGATATCGTCGCGGCTGTCGAGCAAGGCGCGGAAGGCGCGCATGTCCGCGCCGTCCGGCCCCTGGCTCACGTCCGGGCGGCCCATGTGGTCGATCACCACCGGCACCGGGATGGCGGCGAGGAACGGGCGCAGCTCCGCCAAGATGTCCGCCTCGAAATAGACCACGACATGCCAGCCGAGCCGCGCGATGCGGTGGGATACCTCGATGAACCTGTCCTTCGGCGCGTCATCCACCAGCCGCTTGAGGAAATTGAAGCGCACGCCGCGCATCCCGCCCTCGTGCAGCCGGTCGAGTTCCGCATCACCGATCGCCGGATCGACCACCGCCACGCCGCGCGCGCGACCATTCGATCGCGTGATGGCGTGCAGCGTCGCGGCGTTGTCGGTGCCGTGGCAGCTCGCCTGCACGATCACGTTACGGGTGAAGCCGAGACGGTCGCGCAGCGCGAACAGCGCCTCCGGCCCGGCGTCGCGCGGGAGATATTTGGCCCTGGCGCTGAACGGAAATTGCGCCTGCGGGCCGAACACATGGCAATGCGCATCGACCGCGCCCGGCGGCGGCGCGAAGGCGGGTTTCGAGGGATTGAGCGTCCAGCTCAGGATACGCCCGGCCTGATCGTCGCTCATCCGAACACCGTCCCGTCCATCAACTTGCGCGCGGTGCGCAGCATCCCGGCCTCGACCGGCCGGCCGCGCTCGTCCACCGTCACCACGCATTCGGTGACGCCGGTGGGATGCTCGACGCCCAGCGTCCTGGTCGCGCCATCGGGCACTTTCGCAACGGCATGGGCCGGCGAGCCTTCGATCAGGCAGGCGGTCGCGACGCTCACCGCGCCGAGCACCCCGATCGAGGCATGGACGCGGTGCGGGATCAGCGAGCGCACCGCGATCGCGCCACCCTCGCGCGGCGCGGCGACCAGCATCATCTTCGGCACCGATTTCTCGCGCACGTCGCCGAGGTTCATCAGCGGCCCGGCGGCAAGGCGGATCGCCTCCACCCTCGCCTTCATCGCCGCATCGGCATCAAGCGTGTCGCGATCTTCATAACCGGTCACGCCGACGCTCTCCGCCGCAAGCACGACGCAGGGCATGCCGTTGTCGATCAGCGTGCAGGCGACGCCCGCGATCTCGTCCACCCCGTTGCCAGTCGGCAGCAGCGCGCCGCAGGACGAACCGGCGGTGTCGCGGAAGGCGAGCGGGATCGGCGCGGCGGTGCCGGGCACGCCGCTGATCGACGCCTCTCCGTCATAGACGACCTTGCCGCCCGGCGTCCGCACCGTGGCGACCGCGACTTGCCCGGTATTCTCCATGAAGATCGCGACGCGCGTCTCGCCGTCGCGCGCCGCGACCAGCCCGCGCTCGATCGCGAACGGGCCGACCCCGGCGAGGATGTTGCCGCAATTCTGCGCGTCGGTGACGATCGCCTGATCGACGAACACCTGCAGGAACAGATAATCGACATCGACGCCCGGTCGCGCCGACTTGCGCACCACCGCCACCTTGGAGGTGAGCGGGTCCGCGCCGCCCATGCCGTCGATCTGGCGCGGATCGGGCGAGCCCATCACACGCAGCAGGAAGGCGTCGCGTTCGGCTGTGTCGGCGGGAAGGTCGTGACCAAGGAAATAGCCGCCCCTGGAGGTGCCGCCGCGCATCCACATGCAGCGCACGCCGACTGTCATCGCCTGCCCTCCCCGTCCCCGTCTTGTGCCGAGGGCCATCGGGAGGCAGACGACCGGATGGAGGCTCCGGCCGCTGCGCTTGCGGCTCCGTGGACCCCGGCACAAGGCCGGGGTGACGAAGGGTCAAACATATTTCAGCCCCATCTCGGCGAGCTTGCCACGCATGTCGTAGATGTCGAGGCCGAGCTCGCCCGCCGCGAGCCGCTTGCGCTTGGCTTCCTCATTGGCCTCGCGCGCGCGCGCCTTCTCCAGCACGGCTTCCGCATCGGCGCGCGGGACGACGCATACGCCGTCGTCGTCCGCCACCACCACGTCGCCGGGATTGACCAGCGCCCCGGCGCAGACCACCGGCACGTTGACCGAGCCGAGCGTCGCCTTGACGGTTCCTTGCGCGAACACCGCCTTCGACCAGACGGGGAAGCCCATCTCGGTCAGGTCGCGCACGTCGCGCACGCCCGCGTCGATGACGAGGCCGCGACAGCCGCACGCCATCGCGGAGGTGGCGAGCAGGTCGCCGAAATAGCCGTCCTCGCACGGGCTGGTCGGCGCGAGCACCAGCACGTCGCCTTCGCGGAGCTGCTCGATCGCGACATGCACCATCCAATTATCGCCCGGCGGCGCGGAGATGGTGACGGCGGTGCCGGCGATCCGCGCGCGCGGGTAGATCGGCTGCATGTGGCTGCGCATCAGCCCGGTGCGCCCCTGCGCCTCATGCACCGTCGCGACGCCGCAATGGGCGAGCCCGTCCACGATGGCGAGGGGCGGACGCTCCACCCCGGTCATGACGACACCGGCCATTTCACTCCCTCCGATTGACGATGCGGGGATGATCGCCGCCCGGACAAAGCACAATTCCGAATTGCGGCACGGCGATAAGTTTATGCTATATATCGCCCGCAGCATGGCCCGGCCGTTCGACCTCAACCTGCGCCACCTGCGCGCGCTGCCGCTGATCGCCGAGCGTGGCAGCATGAGCGCGGCGGCCGAGGCGATCGGCCTGTCGCAGCCGGCGCTGGCGCAGGGGCTGGCCAAGCTGGAGGAACGGTTCGGCGCGGCGCTGTTCGAGCGGCTGCCCGACGGGATGCGCGCGACCGAGGCGGGCGCGCGCGCGATCCCGCGCATCACCGACGCCCACGCCCGGCTCGCCCGCGCGATGCGCCCGCTGACGCGCGGCGCGCGGCGCGGCTTCGAGCGGCCCGAGAACCTGCTCACCGCGACGCAGGTGCGCGCCTTGCTCAACCTCGCGGAAGCGGGGAGCTTCGTCGGCGCGGCGCGCGCGACCGGCGTGTCGCAGCCCGCGCTCCACCGCGCGGTGCGCGAGCTGGAAGGGCTGTGCGGCGCGGCGCTGGCGGTGCGGCAGGGGCGCGGCGTGGCGCTGACCGTGGAGGGCAGGAGGCTCGCGCGCCACTTCCGCCTCGCCGCCGCCGACCTCGCCGCCGCGCTGGAGGAGGCCGAGGCGGACGGCGCGGGCACGGCGCGGCTGGCGATCGGGGCAATGCCGCTGTGCCGCGCGCTGCTGCTGCCCAAGGCGGTCGCCGCCTTCACCCGCGCGATGCCGGCGAGCCATGTCGATATCGTCGAAGGTTCGCATGCCGAACTGTCCGAGCCGCTGCGCGACGGGCGGATCGACCTGATGATCGGCGCGCTGCGCGATCCGTGCCCGCCCGATTTCTCGCAAGTGCCGCTGTTCGTCGACCGGCTGATGATCGCCGCGCGCGCCGGCCACCCGCTCGCGGGAGGCACACCCGTCTCGGCGGAGGATCTCGGCCGCTTCCCGTGGATCGTCGGGCGCGCCGGATCGCCGCTGCGCCACCATTGGGAAAGGCTGTTCGACGCCGCCGGCCTGCCCCGCCCCGCCGCGCCGGTGGAATGCGGATCGGTGATGGCGATCCGGGGCATATTGATCGATTCCGATTTCCTGACGCTCGTCTCGCCCGACCAGATCGCGCTGGAGCTGCGCGCCGGACTGCTCGCGGGCGTGCCGGCCGCGCTGCCGGCAACCGAGCGGACGATCGGCGTGACGACCCGCGCCGACTGGCAGCCAACCTTAATCCAGCGTCAATTCCTCGACATCCTCAATGCCGTGGCACGTGAGAGCAAAATTCCGGAAATCGGATAGCCCTCGCAACTTCCGATTGGCGGCGGGGCGCAGACCCTCGCAGAACCGTGCCATGGTCAAGGTGGCTTTCATCGGACTGGGAGAGGCGGGCATGGCATTTGCGCCGGCCGATACGCCGTCGCGCGGCTATGACCTGAAGCTGGACGCCGCCGCGACGCGCGCGCCCAAGCTCGCCGATTTCGCCGCCGCCGGGGTGGCGCCGGCCGACAGCAACGCCGCCGCCGTCGCGGACGCGCCGCTGATCCTGTCGCTGGTGACGGCCGATCAGGCGCTCGCCGCCGCTAGGGAGACGGCGCGGTCGATCGCCGCCGGCGCGCTCTATTGCGACATGAACAGCGTCGCCCCCGATACCAAGCGCGCCGCCGCCACGCGGATCGAGGCGGCGGGCGGACGTTATGCCGATGTCGCGGTGATGGCCCCGGTCAATCCCGCGCGCCATGCCACGCCGTTGCTGGTCGGCGGCCCCCATGCCGCCGGCGCGGCGGATGCATTGCGCGCGCTGGGCTTCACGAAAGTCGAGCTGGTCGACGGGCCGGTCGGCGCGGCGTCGGCGATCAAGATGATCCGTTCGGTGATGGTCAAGGGGATCGAGGCGCTGTCCGCCGAATGCTTCCTCGCCGCGCATGCCGCCGGCGTATCGGAGGCGGTGATCGCCTCGCTCGACGCGAGCTGGCCGGGCGCGGACTGGCGGCGGCGCGCGGATTACAATCTCGACCGGATGCTGGTCCACGGCCTGCGCCGCGCCGCCGAAATGGAGGAGGTGGTCAAGACGCTCGACGCGCTCGGCACCGGCGCCGCGATGACGCGCGGCACCGTCGAGCGCCAGCGCGCGATCGGCGCGCGCCGCCTCCCCTCGCCGGACGGCCTTGAGGCCAAGGCCGCGCTCATCCTCGCACAGAAGGCGGACGCCGTATGATTATCGACTGCCACGGCCATTACACCACCGTCCCCGCCGGCCATTCGGACTGGCGCGAGGCGCAGAAAGCGGCGTTCAAGGCCGGCGAGACGCCGCCGCCCTATCCCGCGATCTCCGACGACGAGATCCGCGAGAGCCTCGAGAAGAACCAGATCCGCCTGATCCGCGAGCGCCGGGCGGACATGACGATCTTCTCCCCCCGCGCCTCGGCGATGGCGCCGCATGTCGGCGACGAGGCGGTCGCGACGCAATGGGCGCGGGTCAACAACGACCTCATCAAGCGCTGCGTCGATCTCTACCCCGAGATTTTCGCGGGCGTCTGCATGTTGCCGCAGAACCCCAGGGCGGACATGACCGGCTCGATCGCGGAGCTGGAGCGGTGCGTCACCGAGCTAGGCTTCATCGGCTGCAACCTGAACCCCGATCCCGGCGGCGGCCATTTCACCGCCCCGCCACTGACCGACCGCTTCTGGTATCCCTTCTACGAGAAGATGGTCGAGCTGGACGTGCCAGCGATGATCCACGTCTCCGGCTCGTGCAATCCCGGCCTCCACGCCACCGGCGGCTATTATATCGCGGCGGACACGATCGCCTTCATGCAGCTGCTGGAAGGCGACCTGTTCGCCGATTTCCCGACATTGCGCTTCATCATCCCGCACGGCGGCGGCGCGGTGCCCTATCACTGGGGGCGCTATCGCGGCCTCGCCGACATGCTCAGGAAGCCGGCGCTCGACGGGCATCTAATGAACAACGTGTTCTTCGACACCTGCGTCTATCACCAGCCGGGCATCGACCTGCTGGCCGACGTGATCGAGACGAAGAACATCCTGTTCGGCAGCGAGATGGTCGGCGCGGTGCGCGGGATCGACCCCGAGACCGGCCATTATTTCGACGACACCAAACGCTATGTCGACGCGCTGCCGATCAGCGACGGGCAGCGCGCCGCGATCTTCGAGGGCAACGCCCGCCGGGTCTTCCCGCGCCTCGACGCGTTGCTGAAGGAGCGGGGGCTATGACCGCGCCGAAGGACATCCACTCCTATCTCGCCGAGTTCGACGATATCCCCGGCACGCGCGTCTATACCGCGAAGCGGGCACGCACCGGCTATCACCTCAACCAGTTCTGCATGAGCCTGATGAAGGCCGAGAACCGCGAACGCTGGAAAGCCAACGAGCGCGCCTATCTCGACGAATGGCCGCTCACCGACGCGCAGAAGGAGGCGGTGCTGGCGCGCGACTACAACCGGCTGCTCGATCTGGGCGGCAACATCTATTTCCTCGCCAAGATCTTCTCCACCGACGGTCTGAGCTTCGTGCAGGCGGTGGGGACGATGACCGGCATGTCGCCGGAGGATTATCAGGCGATGATGGTCGCCGGCGGCCGCTCGCCCGAGGGCGTGCGCAGCATCAGGGAGAAGAACTGATGGCCCGCATCAGCGCCGGCGTCGCCGCCAGCCACGTCCCCGCGATCGGCGCGGCCGTCGATCTCGGCAGGACGGGCGAGGATTACTGGAAGCCGATGTTCGCCGGGTTCGACTGGACCAAAAGGTGGGTCGCCGAGGTGAAGCCCGATGTGGTGATCCTCGTCTACAACGACCATGCCAGCGCGTTCGACATGCGGATCATCCCGACCTTCGCGATCGGCTGCGCGGAGAGCTTCAGGCCGGCCGATGAGGGTTGGGGGCCGCGCCCGGTGCCCGACGTGATCGGTCATCCCGACCTCGCCTGGCATCTCGCGCAGAGCCTGATCCTCGACGAATTCGACATGACGATGATCAACGAGATGGACGTCGATCACGGCCTCACCGTGCCGCTCTCTCTCATGTTCGGTCAGCCGGCGGCGTGGCCGGTGAAGGTCGTGCCGCTGGCGGTGAACGTCGTCACCTATCCCCCGCCTTCCGGCAACCGCTGCTGGGCGCTGGGCGAGGCAATCGCGCGCGCGGTGGCGAGCTATCCGGAGGACCTCAACGTGCAGGTGTGGGGCACCGGCGGCATGAGCCACCAACTCCAGGGGCCGCGCGCCGGCCTCATCAACGCCGAATGGGACAATCGCTTCCTCGACGGGATGATCGGTGACAGCGACGCGCTGCGCCATATCCCGCATATCGAATATCTGCGCGAGGCCGGTTCGGAAGGGATCGAGCTGGTGATGTGGCTCATCATGCGCGGCGCGCTCGGGCGGCGGACGCGGGCACTCCACCGGCATTATCATGTGCCGGCCAGCAATACGGCGGTGGGGCACCTCGTGCTCGAACCGGTCGAATGAATCGGAAAGGAACGGACGGATGAAGATCGCTCTCGCGGGCGCCGGCGCCTTTGGGGAAAAGCATCTCGACGGGTTGCGGAACATCGCCGGGGCCGAGGTGGTGTCGCTGGTCGGGCGACAGATCGAGCCGACCCGCGCGGTGGCGGAGAAATACGGCATCGCCCACGCCACCACCGATCTCGCCGAAAGCCTCGCGCGCGACGACGTGGATGCGGTGATCCTCTGCACGCCGACGCAGATGCACGCGCGCCAGGCGATCCAGTGCATGGACGCGGGCAAGCATGTGCAGGTCGAGATACCGCTCGCCGACAGCCTCGCCGACGCGGAGGCGGTGCTGGCCAGGCAGCGCGAGACCGGCCTCGTCTGCATGGTCGGCCACACGCGGCGCTTCAACCCGTCGCACCAATGGCTCCACAAGCGCATCGCGGCGGGCGAGATCGCCGTGCAGCAGATGGACGTGCAGACCTATTTCTTCCGCCGCAGGAACATCAACGCCAAGGGCGAGCCGCGGAGCTGGACCGACCATCTGCTGTGGCACCACGCCGCGCATACCGTGGACCTGTTCGCTTATCAGGCCGGCCCGATCGTCAAGGCCAATGCGATCGAGGGGCCGACCCATCCCGAACTCGGCATCGCGATGGACATGTCGATCCAGCTCAAGGCGGAAAGCGGCGCGATCTGCACGCTCTCGCTGTCGTTCAACAACGACGGGCCGCTCGGCACCTTCTTCCGCTACATCTGCGACAACGGCACGTGGATCGCGCGCTACGACGATCTGGTGACCGGGCGCGAGGAACCGGTGGACGTCTCGACGGTGGACGTGTCGATGAACGGCATCGAATTGCAGGATCGCGAGTTCGTCGCCGCGATCCGCGAAGAGCGCGAGCCGAACAGCTCGGTCGCGCAGGTGATGCCCTGCTATCGCGTGCTGGGCGCGCTGGAACAGCAGCTCGCGGGGGCGTGAGCAGCCTCTCCTCTCCGCGCCATGCGGAGGGGAGAGGATTCGGTCAGCGGAACAGCCGGTCGATATGATCCGCGCCGATTCCCACGCGCGCGTAATGCGCGCGGGCGTCGGCTATATAGTCGTGGACGTCGTAGTGGCCGACGCCCTCGCCCTTCTCGTCGAGCCAGATCAATGGGCCGGTGACGACGAACAGGATCTTGGTCGGCACGCCGACGTCATAGGCGACGAGCGTATGCCCCTCGCCGGGGCTTTCGTAGATGAAGTCCCCGGCGCGGGCGGTCCAGTCATGCTCCAGATAGCCCCATTGGCCCTGGATCGTATAGGCGAACACCTGATGCGGGTGGTAATGCCGGTTCACGAGGCCGGCCTCCTTCGCCATCAAAATGTCCGCCCACATGTTCCGCTGCGGCGATATCCATAGCGGGCGCGAGAAAACCGTCGGGCTGAGCGGGAAATAATAACGCTCGTCGTCGGTGGCCGCGTCCGGGATGTATGTTTCCGGCATCGCGTCGGCACGGAACACCCGCTCGATCGGGGGAATGTCCTTCCAGAACTCGCTGGTCGCGGCCTTCGACATGGCCGCTACCTGATCTTCGCCAGTTCGTCCTGCACCTGTTTGAGCAGCTCGTCGGTGATGCCGCCCTGGCTCATCGGCGCGAGCTGGGCGAGCGTCATCGTCTTGAACTGCTCATAGGCCGGGTGACCGAGCAGCTGCGGCATCAATTTATCGATCACCGCCTTGCTGCGCGGATCGCCCGCGAGCGTCTCGATCGGCGTGCCGTCGACCGAGAAGCCGGCCTTCGTCGCCGAGGCGGCGGCCGGGACGGTCTGCGCGGCGACAGGGGCGGCAAGCGCCGTCATCAGCGCGAGCGCGACGATTTCCTTCATATATCCTCTCCTTGCGTGAGTCCTCAACGGTGCGCGGCGATCGCCGACACCTCGAATTGCAGCGACGGGCCGGCCAGCCCCTCGACCATCACAAGCGTCTCCGCCGCGCGCGGCTGCCTGCCGCCGGCGAGTTTCGCCAGCGCCGCGCGGAAGCGCGCGCGCACCGCCGCCGCGTCATTCCCCTTCTTCACGTACATCTTGTATTTGACGAGATCGGCGGTGGAGAGACCGGCCGGGCGCAGCGTTGCGGCGATCTTGCGCGCTGCGGCGTCCACCTGCTCCATCACGTCAGGCGAGACCTTGCCGCCATTGTCGAAATCCACGCCCTCCATCCCCGCGAGATAGACCAGCGAGCCGGCCTGCACCGACTTGGCGATATCCATCGGCATCTCGGTGAAGGGCACGCGCTTCAGCGCCGCCGGATCGCCCTTCGCCGCGATCGCGTCGATCTCCAGCAGGAAGCCGGGAACGGCCATGCCGTCGACCAGCACGAGCGTGCCGACGCTGGGATGGTTCCTGAGGCCTGGCGAATATTTGCGCGTCGCCTCGTGGAACTTCTCGATCACATGGATCGGATCGGTGCCGCGCGTGACGTAGAGGTTGTGCGAGATCATGTTGCCGACCGACAGGCCGGCCTTCTTCATCGCGCCGTCCAGCTTGGCGACGATCACGTCGATCTGCTCGTCGATACCGGGGACGAGCTTGCCGTTCTGGAAGTCCATCGCCTCCAGCCCGGCGGTGAAGATCACCGGGCCGGTGCCGATCGTCTCGACGATCTCCTTCGGGCCGAAGGTGAAGGGGTGGCGCTCGAAGCCGGCCGCCTTGCCCGGCCCGGCGACGAGATCGACCGCGACGAGCGTGTTCCTGTCCGCGAACTCGGGCACGCGGACAATCGTGCCGACGCTCGGCTCGGCGACGAGGCTCGGCGCGAGCTTGCGCGCCGCGCCGTGGAAGCGGCCGAGCACGTCGATCGGCGAGGCGGCGCCGTCCTTCAGGTAGATGGTATGCTGCATCATGTTGCCGATGCCGCCCGCCGCGCCGGCCTTACGCAGCCGCGCGTCCATCTTCTTCACGATCTCGTCCACCTGCTCCATCGCGGTGCCGTGGGTGCCGGCCGCCATCGAGGGGAAGACCAGCCCGCCGGCCGTGACCGCATCGGGCGCGCCGGCAGGCGTGGCAGCGGCCTGCGGCGCGGGCGCGGCGAGCGCGGGCGTCGTGGCGCAGGCGAGCAGCATGGCGAGGGCGGCAGTCTTACGCATCATGGGTCGTTCCCTTTCGAAAAGAAGGCGGATCAGCGCGGGATGATCGGCAGCAGGACGTGGCTGGGATAGCGGGCGGAGTGGAGCACCTGCTGATGCGCCACCGCCATCCGCGTGCCGGTCGCCGGGTCCTCCCCGGTGTTGAGGTTGCGGTCGAAGCGCGGGAAGTTGCTGCTCGTCACCTCCACGCGGATGCGATGGCCGGGCAGGAAGGCGTTGCTCGACGCCCACATGTCGATGTCATATCGATAGACCTTGCCCGGCTCGATCGGCGCGGGCGGCGCGTCCTTGCCCTTGCGGTAGCGCGCGCGGACGATGCCGTCCTGGATGTTGCGGGCATAGCCGTTCGGATCGACGTCGATCAGCCGCACCACCCAGTCGGTGTCGGGCGCGGAGCTGGCGGCGTAGAGCGTCGCGCGGATCGGGCCGGTGACCTCCACCGTCCGGTCCAGCACCGGGCCGGTGAACACCAGCACGTCGGGCCGCTTCTCGACCGGCGAATGATCGTGCGCGCCGGACGGCACCGAGCTGCAACAGATGTTGCCGCCGAGCGTCGGCACCGGGTTCGCCGGATCGTAGTCGTAGCGGTCGCTTTCAGCACCGGCCGGCTTCGTTGTGGAGAGCGTGCCGTCGCCGGTCGCCGTGTTCGCCCTCCCGCCGCTGGCGAGATAATAAGGCGTGTAGCGCGTGCGCTTCAGCGGCCATTCGTCCTCGGCGCGCCACTTGTTCTCGCCCATCACGAAGATGCGCACGGCCGGGTCCCGGTCCGCGCCATTGTCCATGCCCTTCAGCCAGTGATCGTGCCAGCGCAGGTAAAGGAGGTTGCCGTTGAGCGCGGCGTCCGGCCCGTAATCCACATCGTCGGGGGTGGACATGCCGCCGAACCCGCCCTTGCGCGGCGCGATCGTCTTGAAGTGCGTCCACGGGCCGATGACGATGCGCTTCTGCGCGCGGGCGAGCGGGGTCGCGCCCGCACCCTTGATCTGCTGGTGATCGCCCAGCGCGCCGCGCAGGAAGATGTCGTACCAGCCGCTCACCACCAGCGCCGGTATGCTGATCTTCGCCGCCTGCCGCTCGAAACTGATGCCGTTCCAATAGCTGTCGCCGCGAAGCGGATGCGCCAGCCAGTCGCGATACGGCTGGTCGACCTTGTACGAGGCGGCGTCGGCGGTGTTCAGCGGCAGCTTCGCATAGGCCTCCGGCTTCACGAACGCGCCGCCGCCGTCGGTGGTGCGGCCGTACACCGTCCCCGCCCCCCACGGCAGCGAGAAGCCGAGCAGGAACGCCCCGTCGCTATAGACCCAGCTATTGTAGATATCGGTGGTGGTGACGTCGGTCGCCACCGCCTTCAGCGCGGGATGGCCGCCGATCGCCTGCGTCAGCCCGGTATAGCCGAGATAGGAGCCGCCGAGCGTGCCGAGCCTGCCGCTGCTCCATGGCTGGACGGCGGCCCAGGCGTCGGTGTCGTAGCCGTCCTGCGCCTCGTGACGGTAGGTGTAGAAATCGCCACCGGAAGCGAAGCGGCCGCGCACGTCCTCGTTGACGACGACATAGCCGCGCTCGGCATACCAGCGCGAGTTCTGCACCTCGTCGGGCGTCGCCTTGTTGTACGGCGTGCGCAGCACGATCACCGGGAACTTGCCCGGCGCGTCGGGGCGATAGACATCGGCGGCGAGCTTCACCCCGTCGCGCATCGGCACGGCGACGTCCTTTTCGACGATCACGCTGTAACGCGCAGGTGAAAGTTCAGCCTCTCCCCGCCTCGCCCAGTCCGGCCCGGTCAGCGCCGGTGCGTCGGGCGACTGCGCCGCCCCGATCGAAGCCGTGCCGAGCAACGCGACGAGAGCCAGATTGCGGACCTTCATCGTCATCCCCTTCTTCCCCTGATTGTTCAGCCGGCGCGCGCGATCATCCTGACGAGCCGGGTGAGCGTATCGAGCACCGGCGTCGCCACCCCATGCGCGGCGCCTTTTTCCGCGAGCTGCCCCGCGATCGAATCGATCTCGGTCGGGCGGCCGGCGAGCACGTCCTGCAACATCGACGGCTGGTGCGGGCCGTGCGCCGCCCAGGCATGCTCGATGATCGCGCGGACATGTTCGCGATCGACCGCCACGCCGCACGCCGCCGCCACCGCGAACGCCTCGGCGAGGATCGCCTCCGCCAGCGCCCGCCCGTCCGGCTGCGCCGCCATGCCGCCGACCGTCTGCCGGGTGAGCGCGGCGACCGGGTTCATCACCGTGTTGAAGATCACCTTCTCCCAGATCGCGGTGACCACCTCGGGATCGGCGCGCGCCGCGATCCGCGCCTCGCCCAGCGCGGCGGCGATCCGCTCCAGCGCCGGATCGGGCGCGCCGGACAGGCTCCACAGCCGCACATGGCCCGCGCCGTGCGAGGCGACATGGCCCGGTTCCCTGAGGTCAGCCGGCAGGTCGGTCATGCCGATCGCCACCGCCGCGCCGGGCAGCGCGGCGGCGACGCGCTCGCCGGTGCCGAGGCCGTTCTGGAGCGTCAGCGCCCACGTCCCCGGCCCGGCGAGATGACGGGCGGCGGCGAGCGCGGCGGCGGTGTGATAGCCCTTGGTGAAGACGATCAGCAAATCAGCCGGCCCGGCGAAGGCGTCCGCCACGCCGGCGCGGACGTTCGTCACCACCCGCTCCCCCTCGTCGAGATCGAGGCGCAGACCGGCGCGGTTGATCGCGTCGATATGCGGCTGGTTCACATCGACCAACCACACCTCATGCCCGGCGAGCGCGAGCCGCCCGCCGAACAGGCTGCCCATCGCCCCCGAGCCGATCACCGCGATCCGCATCGCCCCGCCCCGTTCGCGCGGGTCAGCGCGGCGGCTGCTGCTGGCGCTGGCTTTCCAGCGACAGCGGCGAGCCCGCCGACGAGGAATTGGCCGCGTTGCTCGGGTCCATCCCCCTGGTGGAGTAACGATCGGTGTCCGCCTGCGTCCACGGGCGGCCGGTCACCGGGTTGGGATAGGGGAAGGGCGGGACGTAATGGCCCGGATAGGCGTCATACTGCACCGATGGCGGCGCGTCGGGCGGGAATTCCTTGCTCGGCCCGTTGTTGCCGAACGACGCCTGCGCCCAGCCCTTGTCATAGGGTGTGAAATAGGTGCCGTACCAGCGCATCAGGCTGAACTTCCACTTGCCGTCCTCTTTGACGTAGCGGATGTCATAGGTGCCCTCGGCCCACAGCCCCATCTTCTGCCACATGCCGATCTGGATGAAGGCGCGCCAGCGACCGGTCGCGGTCTTGCCGTCCGGCGCGACGTTCGTGACGCCCTGAAGCACCATATGGTTGGACAGCTCACCATCGGCGAGACCCATATGCTGGCGGCCGATCACCTTCGAGAACAAGGTGTCGACGCCCTTCGCGCCCTTGTACACACCGCGCCCCGAAATCTCGACCACCGCGTCCTTCGAGAACAGCGGGACGACCTCGCTCCACACCTTCTTGTCGATATAATAGCCATAGGCGCGGGTGAGGTTCTCGATCTGCGCGCGATCCTCCTCCAGCGCAACCCGCTTCTCCAGCGCGGCGAGGCGCGCTTCGACGCCGCGGTCCGATTGCGCCAGCGCGGGGACAGCGACGATCGCGGCAGCCATGACGGCGCCGGCCAGTCCAACGCGGGTCCAGTTCTTGATGCTCATCGTAAGTCTCCGGTCACTGGGCAGGCTTGGGCGCGGGCGCGGCGGGCATCGGCGATCCGGGCTGGATCGGCGGGCCGGCGGGCGCAGGCGACATGCCGGTGGTGGAATATCTGCGGCTTTCCTCGATCGTCCACGGCTTGCCCGTCACCGGGTTGGGATAATGGAACGGCGGGACGTAATGGCCGGGATAGACGTCATATTCCACCGACTGCGGCGCGTCGGGCGGGGCATCCTTGGTCGGCCCGTTGTTCGGCCGCGCCCCTTGCGCCCAGCCCTTCTCGTAGGGGGCGTAGAAAGTGGCGTAGAAGTGCATGCCGCTGATCTTCCACACGCCGCCTTCTTTGACATATTCGTTCTCGTACGTGCCCTCCGACCAGATACCGAACATCTTCGCCTGCCCGATCTGGACGAAGGCGCGCCAGCGGCCCTTCGCGGTCTTTCCGTCGGGCGCGACATCGGTGACGCCTTGCAGGATCATGTGGTTGAACAGGCCGCCGGGCCTCAGGCCGACCTGGCCGCCGCCCATCGATTGCAGGAATAGCCGATCTACGCTGGCCTTGCCGAGATAGACGCCGCGCCCTGCGATCTCGACGCGGGCGTTGTCGGAGAACAGGTCGGCGACCTCGTTCCAGAGCTGCTTGTCGACATAATAGCCGTAGGCGCGGGTGAGATTCTCGATCCTCGCGCGGTCGTCGAGCCGATCGACCCGCGATTCGAGCGCGGCGAGCCGCCGCTCCACCGTGCCCTGCGCGGAGGCGGCGGACGAGAGCGCGACGGCCCCCAGCGCACCGGCGGCGAGCAAGGCGCCCCCGCCCAGGCTGCGCAATGAAAGCGGCGATTCGGCCATCGGCTTCTCCCTGATGAAATCCGGCTCCGGGCCGGCGGTCGTTGCACGATCGCTACCAGCATCGCGCGCAACAAACAAGTTTGATCTCACACTAGTTTCTGTTAGGCTGCGATCAGCCTGGACGGCGGCGGCGCCTGTTGCCGCCGTGCCGGACACGGTTTTGGGGAGGCGATTCGTGGTTCAACGTGACGGCGACGATCACGACCGCGCCACGGTCAACCTGGGAGGAATGCCGATGACGAAGATGCTGAAATACGGCGGCGCCGCGCTGCTCGCCGCCGCCGCGGTGCAACCGCTCGCCGCCGCCGAGCCGAAACAGGGGCCGAAGCCGACCACCGCGATGGTGCAGAACCTGCCGGTGCTCAGTTCCGCCGGGGCGCGCGCGGTGATGGACGCGGCGATCGCCAGGGCGACGTCGAACGGCTGGGGCTCGTCGATCGCGCTGGTCGACAATGCCGGCAAGCTGCTCGCCTTCCACCGCACCGACGGCGCGCCGATGGGCACGATCGACACCGCGATCGGCAAGGCGACCACCGCGATCATGTTCAAGGCGCCGACCGCGATGATCAGCCAGATGGTGTCGCAGAACGCCGCGATGGGAACGATCCCCGGCGTAGTCGCGGTGCCGGGCGGCTATCCGATCATGCGCGACGGCCAGGTGATCGGCGCGATCGGCGTCAGCGGCGGCATGGCCGGCGAGGACGACATCATCGCCAAGGCCGGCATGGACGCGATCCAGAGCGGGGCGGCCGCCGGCAAATGAGCATTTCCGCCGCCGGGCCGTCGCCCGACTATGATATCGGCACGGCGATCGACGAGGGGCGCTGGACCGGCTACCAGAAGCTGATCCTGCTGCTCGTCGGCTGCGCGGTGATCTTCGACGGGTTCGACAACCAGTCGCTGGGCTTCGCCGCGCCCGCCATCATCCGGGACTGGGGCATTTCCAAGGAGATGCTCTCGCCGGTGATGGCGATCGGCCAGTTCGGCATGATGTTCGGCGCAGCGCTCGGCGGGATGATCGGCGACCGCTTCGGGCGCAAGGCCGCGCTGGTCGGCAGCGTGCTGACCTTCGGCGTGCTCACCGCCTGCATCGCGATCAGCAACAGCCTGATCGAGATCGGCGCGCTGCGCCTGTTCGCCAACGTCGGGCTGGGCGCGGCCTTCCCCAACGCCGCCGCGCTGGTTTCGGAATATACCCCGCGCCGCAGCCGCAGCCTGGGCGTGACCGCGAGCATCGTCTGCGTGCCGCTCGGCGGCGTGGTCGGCGGGCTGATCGCGGCGAAGGTGCTGCCGGTGTTCGGCTGGCGGATGCTGTTCGCGGCGGCAGGCGGCGCGACGCTGACGGTGGCGCTGCTGCTGATCACGCTGCTGCCCGAATCGACCCGCTTCCTGCTGCGCCGCGAAGGCGACACGCCGCGCCTGCGCCGGCTGCTCGCGCGGGTGGGGCTGGAGGTGCCGGGCGACGCGCGGCTGGTCGATCGCGGCGAGCAGGATGCCGCGCCGCAGGGCAAGTCGCCGGTCGCGGCCTTGTTCGCGGATACGTGGCGGCACGACACCATCGCTTTGTGGGGAGCGTTCGGCGCGTGCCTGTTCGCGGTCTATGCCGCGTTCAGCTGGCTGCCGACGATGCTGTCCGACGCCGGATTCGACCTCGCCTTCTCCAGCCAGGGCCTGACCGCTTTCAACATCGGCGGGGTGATCGCCGCGCTGGGCGGGGCGTGGCTGATCGGGCACAAGGGATCGCGCGCGCCGATGGTGGCGATGGCGATCGGCGGGGTGATCGGCGCCGGCGCGATGCTCGCGACGCCGCTCGATCCCGGCGGATCGCGCGCGATGCTGATCCTGATCCTCGGCGTGGAGGGCGCGTTCATCAACGGCGTGCAGACCACGCTCTACGCGCTCGCCGCGCATGTCTATCCCACCGCGATCCGCGCCACCGGGGTCGGCAGCGCGACCAGCGTCGGCCGTATCGGCGCGATCGCCAGCTCGTTCGGCGGCGCGCTGGCGCTTCATGCGCTCGGCGCGAGCGGGCTGAGCCTGATGCTGCTCGCCGCGATGGCGGCGACCACGATCGCGCTGCTCGCCGTCCGCCGCCATTCCCGACCAGCCCATTCAACCGGAGTTTGATGATGACCGTCCAATTGCTGATCGACGGCGAAAGCGTCGCGGCCACCGGCAATGCCACGTTCGAGCGGCGCGACCCGTCGGGCGCGCGCGTGGCGACGACCGCCGCCGCCGCCACGCCGGACGACGCGCGGCGCGCCTGCGAGGCGGCGGCGCGCGCCTTCCCGGCGTGGGCGAAGCTGGGGCCGAACGCGCGGCGCGACCTGCTGCTGCGCGCCGCCGACGCGCTCGCCGCGCGGGTCGACGAGTTCGCCGCGCTGATGCGGGCGGAGATCGGGGCGACGCGCGGCTGGGCCGGGTTCAACGTCAGGCTCGCCTCCGGGATGCTGCGCGAGGCGGCGGCGATGACGACGCAGATCGCGGGCGAGGTGATCCCCTCCGACAAGCCGGGCGCGATCGCGCTGGCGGTGCGCCAGCCGGCGGGCGTCTCGCTCGGCATCGCGCCGTGGAACGCGCCGGTGATCCTCGCGGTGCGCGCGATCGCCATGCCGCTGGCCTGCGGCAACACGGTGATCCTCAAGGCGTCGGAAATCTGCCCCGGCACGCACCGGCTGATCGGGCAGGTGCTGCACGACGCCGGCCTGCCGAACGGCGTGGTCAACGTGCTGACCAACGCCCCCGCCGACGCCGGTGCGCTGGTGGAGGCGATCATCGCCCATCCGGCGGTGCGCCGCGTCAATTTCACCGGATCGACCGGGGTCGGCCGGATCATCGCCGAGGTCGCCGCGCGCCATCTGAAGCCCGCGCTGCTCGAGCTTGGCGGCAAGGCGCCGTTGGTCGTGCTCGACGACGCCGATCTCGACGCTGCGGTGGACGGCGCGGCGTTCGGTGCGTTCATGAACCAGGGCCAGATCTGCATGTCGACCGAGCGGATCGTGGTCGACGCCAGGGTCGCCGACGATTTCGCCGCGCGGCTGAAGAAGAAGGCCGAGAGCCTGCGCGCGAGCGCGGCGGACGATGGCGCGGCGCAGCTCGGCACGCTGGTGAGCTGCGAGGCGGCGGCGCGCGTCGGGGAGCTGGTGGCTGACGCGGTGAAGAACGGCGCGACCCTGCTCGCCGGCGGCGCGAGCGACGGGCCGGTGATGCAGCCGACCGTGCTCGATCACGTCACCCCGGCGATGCGCATCTATGCCGAGGAATCGTTCGGCCCGGTCGTCACCATCGTCCGCGCGGACGGCGACGACGCGCTGGTCGCCGCCGCCAACGATACCGAGTTCGGCCTCTCCGCCGCCGTGTTCGGCCGCGACATCCGCCGCGCGCTGAGCGCCGCGCAGCGCATCCAGTCCGGCATCTGCCACATCAACGGCCCCACCGTGCACGACGAGGCGCAGATGCCCTTCGGCGGGGTCAAGGACAGCGGATACGGCCGGTTCGGCGGCAAGGCGGCGATCGCCGAGTTCACCGACCTCCGATGGATCACGATCGAGGACGAGCAGCACTATCCGTTCTGAGCGCCCGCCCTTCTTACGCACAAAATTCACGTCAGGAATCACGCAATGTACACAGCCAGCTCCGCCTTTCTCGAAGCACTGACGGAGGCGGGCGTCTCTTATATCTTCGCCAATTTCGGCAGCGATCACCCGGCGCTGGTGGAGGCGATCGCGGAGGCGCGGGCGAACGGGCGGAAGATCCCGAAGGTCGTCACCGCCCCGTTCGAGATGGTCGGCCTGTCGGCGGCGCAGGGCTTCGCGCAGGTCAGCGGCAAGCCGCAGGCGGTGGTGGTGCACGTCGAATGCGGCACGCAGTCGCTGGCGGGCGCGGTGCACAACGCGGCCAAGGGGCGGTCGCCGGTGCTGATCTTCGCCGGCCTCTCGCCCTTCACGCAGGACGGCGAGCTGAAGGGCAGCCGCAACGAGTTCATCCAGTGGATCCAGGACGTGTACGACCAGCGCGGCATCGTCCGCGAATATATGAAATACGACAATGAGTTCCGCACTGGCACGAACGTCAAGCAGATCGTCCACCGCGCCATGCAGTTCGCCACCAGCGACCCCAAGGGGCCGGTCTATCTGGTCGGCGCGCGCGAGGTGATGGAGGAGGAGGTGACGCCGGTCGCGATCGACATGGCGCACTGGCGGCCGGTGCAGCCCGGCGCGCTGACCGCCGAGGGGGTGGACGCGATCCTCTCCGCGATCGCCGGGGCGCGACGGCCGATCGTCGTCACCTCCTTCGCCGGGCGCAACCCGGAGGCGCTGGGCGAGCTGGTGCGCTTCTGCGAGGCGCTGGGCGTCGGTCTGCTCGAATCGGTGCCGAGCGCGCTCAACTTCCCGCACAGCAACCCGCTCTATCAGGGCAGCCACTGGAACCATCCGTTCCAGAATCCGGTGCTGGCCGAGGCGGACGTGGTGCTGGTGCTCGACAGCGACGTGCCGTGGATCCCCACCGTCAGCCGACCGCGCGCGGATGCGACGATCTTCCATATCGACGTCGATCCGCTGAAGGCGTCGATGCCCTTGTGGTACATCCCCGCCGTCCAGTCGTTCCGCGCCGACGCGGCGACCGCGCTGCGCCAGCTCAACCGGCGCGCGGCGGCGCTCGCCCTCGACATGGACGTGGTGGCGGAGCGGCGCGCGCATTATGCCGGCCTGCACCAGCGGCGCGGCGCGTGGCTCGCCGAGCGGGCGAAGCCGGCCGAGCATCTCACCACCGAATATGTCATGGCACGGCTGCGCACGATGCTGGGCAAGGACAGCATCGTGCTGAACGAGGGGATCACCAACTATCCCGAGATCCTCGACCATATCGCGCCGGACGAGCCGGGGACGTTCTTCGCCAGCGGCGGCGGGTCGCTCGGGTGGAACGGCGGGGCGGCGATCGGCGCCAAGCTCGCCGCGCCGGACAAGACGGTGGTCGCGGTGACCGGCGACGGATCGTACATGTTCTCGATCCCCTCGTCGGTTCACTGGATGGCGCGGCATTACAAGGCGCCGTTCCTGCACATCGTGCTCAACAACCGCGGGTGGAAGGCGCCACGCTTCTCCGCGCTGGCGGTGCATCCGGCGGGCTATGCCGCGAACACCGCCGACCTCGACGTCAATTTCGATCCGCCGCCGGACTATGCCGGCATCGCGGCGGCGGCGGGCGGCGCCTACGCGCGCGCGGTGAAGGAAGTGTCCGACGTGGACGCGGCGCTGGCCGAGGGGCTGCGCGTCGTGCGCGAGGAAGGCCGCTGCGCGGTGCTCGACATATGGCTGCCGCGCGGCTGATCGGGTCCCCCTCCATGTGAGGAACCTCCCCCGCGTGCCCGCAAGGGCGCGCGGGGTTTCTTTTCCCGCCTTTCGTTCGACTGGCAAAAAAAACGGCCCCGCCGGCCCGGAAAGGCTGGCGGGGCCGAGGTCGGAGAGCTGTCTTACTTCGGGGCGAAGGCGAGGATGACGTTGCCGGCCGAGCCGTTCTGCATCCCGACATAGCCCGACGCGACATAGAGCCGCCCGTTCGCCACCACCGCGCCGGACTGGCCGAGCGAGCCGCCCTTGCCGGGAATGCCGTTGACCGTCTGGAAATCGCGCTTCGTGTCGAACGTCCACACCACCTTCCCGGCGGGATCGACCGCGCGCAGCACGCCGTCCCAGCCGCCGGTGAAGACGATGCCGGGCATCACGCTCGCCGGGCCGATCTGGCCGCGCCCGTCGGCGCGCATCGGCGTGGTCCACGCCGGCTTGCCGGTGGCGAGATCGAGCGCGGTCAGCCCGCCGCCCGGCCGCTGGAGCGGATAATAGACGTAGCGGCTGTCCGCGCCGCCGCCGAAGATGACGAGGCCGTCGGCGGTCGGCGGCTTATCCGTGAACAGCTTCGTGCGCCACACGACCTTGCCCTGCTGGTCGGGATCGACCGCCACGGCGATGCCGGCCTTGCCCGCGCCGATCAGCACGTCCTTGCCGTTCGGCAACGACTTCAGGATCACCGACGAGCCGCCGAAATCCCAGTCCGGCCCGATCTTCGTCGGGCAATGGTTGCCGGCCGGCGCGGTATCCGGGCAGCCGAGCGCGAAGGCGTCGCCGGCGATCTCCTGATGATGCCAGCGGATCTTGCCCGTCTCCAGATCGAGCGCGACGATCGAATCCGAGGTGGCGGCGGCCGGCTCGTTATAGCTGTTGCCGGTGCCGACATAGACCAGCTTGCGCTTCGCATCGACGGTCGGCGTGTTCCACACGCTCGCGCCGGACGGCCCCCACATCGCCACGCCGACCTCATTCCTGCCGCGCGAGACGATCGGCTCCTGGATGGTCGAGGCGTACCACACGAGCCTCCCGCTGCTCGCGTCGATCGAGGCGACCCCGCCGCTCGACTTGCAGCATTCGTATTTCGGGTTGGCGCCGGCCAGCGTCTCGGTGCCGGTGAAGGGCACATAGACGCGCCCGCCATAAGCCGCGATCGAGCCGGTGAGGCCGTGCGGATCGCTCGACGGCTTCATCTTCCACAGCAACTCGCCGGTCCGCGCGCCGACCGCGAAGACGGTGCCGGACTGGCTGGCGAAGATGACCGCGAACTTCTCCTTCTGGCCGGTCACCGGCTGCACCACCGGCGCGGTGCGCACCCCGCCGTCGGCGTGATACGACCAATAGGCGCAGCCCGTATCGGCGTCGATGCCATAGACGGTGCCGTTGTCGCCGCCGAAGAACAGCCGCCCGCCCGCCGCCGCCGGCTGCGAGAACAGGCTGGCGCCCTGCGGCACGCCGAACGCCCATTTGAGCTTGAGCTTCGGCACGTCGCCCGCCGCGAGGCCGCCGGCATTCTGGAAGCGCGTGTTGTCGGGCGAGGGGCTCCAGCCGTTCCAGTCGTCCGCGCGCAACGCGAACTCCGGGTTCGCTTTGCACAGGTTCTTCATCGCCTTCACGTCGGTGCCGGCGGCGTCCATCATTGGCCGGCCGCCGAGGAATTCGGCCACCTGCTTCTTCTGCACGCGATCCAGCCCCGCCGCCTGCTCCTTCATCATGCCGTTGAGCATCACGTCGAAGATGCGCTCGG
Organism: Sphingomonas sp. CL5.1; assembly: GCF_013344685.1. Classification (NCBI taxonomy): domain Bacteria; kingdom Pseudomonadati; phylum Pseudomonadota; class Alphaproteobacteria; order Sphingomonadales; family Sphingomonadaceae; genus Sphingomonas; species Sphingomonas sp. CL5.1. The sequence goes on along the minus strand of NZ_CP050137.1, from coordinate 1,602,258 downwards.
GCGACATGGAATGCAGCGTCGCGAGGTTCGGGATCGCGCGGCCGCCCATCTCCATGCCCTTTTCGGTGTGGCAGGCGGCGCAATTGTCCTCGAACAATTTCATCCCCGGCGGCGGGCCGAACTTCGGCCGCCCGCCGCTCAACTCGCCGCCGGCCGAGACCTCCGCCGCGCCGCCGCCGGGATTCTCCGCCTGACCGCTCGAATTGCCGCAGCCGAGCAGCATCAGCGGCGTGGCGGCCAGCACCAGCCCGGTGGTCGAGGCCAGCAACCATCGCGGGGCGAATCCGTGCCCGTTCCTACCGTTAACAGCGGCGGCCATGCGCCTCTCCCTCTTCTGAACTCCGCCAATATATAGTTGGATGACAAACCATGTTGTCAAGCCCGTTGTTGCGCGGTAAGCCGGCCGCGATGACGGGGACCGGCGACATTCCGTGCGATTTCGAGGCGATGCGCGCGCTGGCGCGACGTCGCCTGCCGCGCTTCGCGTTCGACTTCGTCGACGGCGGCGCGCTCCGCGAGAGCGCGCTCGCCCGCAACGCCGCCGCGCTCGACGCGATCCGCCTCGTCCCGCGCGTGCTGACCGGGGCGACGACGCGCGACCTTTCGACCGCATTGCTCGGCCGGCGCTACGCCATGCCGCTCGGGGTGGCGCCGATCGGCATGGCCAACCTGGTCGCGCCGGGCACCGACCTCGCCCTCGCCCGCGCCGCCGCCACGGCCGGCATCGGCTATGCGCTGTCGACCGCCGGCACCACCGCGCTGGAGACGATCGCCGAGGCCGCGCCGGAGAGCTGGTTCCAGCTCTATGTCGGGCGCGATCCGGGGATCACCGACGACCTGCTGCGCCGCGCGGCGGCGGCCGGCTATCCGGTGCTGGTCGTCACCGCCGACGTGCCGGCGCCGGGCAAGAGGCTGCGCGACCTGCGCAACCGCTTCACGCTGCCATTGCGCCCCGGCCCCGGCATGGCGCTCGACCTGCTGCGCCACCCCCGCTGGGCGCTGGCGATGGCGACCGGCGGCGCGCCGCGCTTCGCCAACCTCGAAGCCTATTCGCCGCCGGGCAGCTCCACCGGCTCGCTCGCCGAATTGATGGCCGGGCAAAGCTCGGCGCGGCTCGACTGGGAGCTGCTGGCGCGCATCCGCGAGCGCTGGCCGCGCAAGCTGGTGCTGAAGGGCGTGCTGCATCCCGACGATGCGCGGCGCGCGGCGGCGCTGGGCGTGGACGCGATCGGCATCTCGAACCACGGCGGCCGCCAGCTCGACGCCGCCCCCGCGCCGGTCGAGATGATCGCGCCGATCCGCGCGGCAGTCGGCGGCGCGGTGCCGCTGATCGTCGACGGCGGCGTGCGCGGCGGCGAGGATATCATGCGCTGCCTCGCATCCGGCGCGGATTTCGTGCTGCTCGGCCGCGCCTTCCTCCATGCGGTCGCGGCATTGGGCGGCGCGCGGGGTCCGACGGCGCTGATCGCGCTGCTCCATGACGAACTCGATCGCGCGATGACGCAATCGGGATGCCGCCGGATCACGGAGATCGACGGCGCGCTGCTGCACCGGCCGGGCGATTCTTGTGGAGGGCCGGGCGCGTGACTCTTATATCCGATGCGGCGATGCCGCGGCCAGGGAGGCAATGAAGATTTGGGACCGCTGAAAGATTATATCGGCTTCCAGCTCCGGCGCGCGCAGGACGTCTCCTTCCAGGCGTTCGCCAAGCGCGTCGGCGAGGCGGACCTGAGCCCCGGCCATTTCGCGATCCTTTCGGTGATCAACGAGAATCCGGGCCTCAACCAGACCGCGCTGAGCTATGCCACCGGCCGCGACAAATCGACGCTGACGCCCGCGCTCAAGAGCCTGGAGAAGCACGGCTTCATCTCGCGCGACCGCTCGAAGCTCGATCGCCGCGCCTATCACCTGAACCTGACGCCGGCGGGCAAGAACTATCTCCAGAAGCTGGTCGTCCACGCCGAGGCGCACGATCGCATCCTCGACGAGATCGTCGGCGAGTTCCACAAGCCGCTGCTGATCCACCTGCTCGAGAAGATCGTCGACGAGCTGGGCCGCGACGCCGGCGACGACGCATCGGCGAACGGCACGACACGATAGAGGGGGCCGGCCGGCGCTCCCGCGCCGCGCGCGGGAGTCAGGCGTCGGCGGCCGGCTGCAACCGGCGCGGATCGATCTCGCTGTCGAAGGCGACACCGACGCGCCCCTCGATCTGCCAGGCGACGCGGCCGGCGACCCAGCCGATCCCGGCCAACTCGATCTCCACCGCCGCGTCGGGCGCGAGGGGACGTGGCACCTCCGCCATCAGCCCGCCGGGCGAGACGTTGCGGATGCGCACCTTCGCCGCGCGCTTCGCATCGCCAACCCGCAGCCGCGCGTTGAACGACACGCTTTCGCGCCCGCGCCCCTGCCCGTCCAGCGGAGCCGCATCGGCGAAGGCGCCTGTGTCGAGATGCTTCATCGACACCTCAATAAGCCGCCAGATATTGCCAAACCGGAACGCGCACGGGCTAACAAATCCTTAATCCTCGCGCGAGACCTTTTCCTGCCGCTCGTGGCGCTCCTGCGCCTCGACGGTCATGGTCGCGATCGGCCGCGCTTCCAACCGGCCGAGGCTAATCGGCTCGCCGGTCACTTCGCAATAGCCATATTCGCCGTCGTCGATCCGGCGCAACGCCGCGTCGATCTTGGCGATCAGCTTGCGCTGGCGATCGCGGGTGCGCAGCTCGATCGACCAGTCCGTCTCGCTCGAGGCGCGATCGTTGAGGTCGGCCTCGCGCAGCGAATCGACCTGCAATTGCGAGAGCGTGCCTTGCGCCTCACGCAGGATCGCCTCCTTCCAGTCGAGCAGCTTGGCACGGAAATACTCCTGCTGCCGTTCGCACATGAAGGGTTCGTCGGGACGCGGCCGGTAGCCGTCCCCGTCGTTGGCGGCCTCGCGACCATGGTCGCCCTGTCCAGTTCGATCGTATGCCGTCGCCATCGACCTTCTCCCGCCCCGTGCCGGCGTTCTCGCACGCCGTACACCGTCCGAAGCGCGCCTATAGTCGGGTGCGGGAGCGCAAACAAGCGATCACGAACCGGGGCCTGTGGATCATCTTCTTGACCCGCTTCGCCTTTCTCGGCGCTGAACCGGCGCCGCCGGTGGCGATAGATACTGTCTCGTAATGAAACGAAGCGGCGCCGGCACGCGCGTTTCCCGGCTAGTGTTGCGTTCCGGCACGCGCAATCGTGGTAAACGAACTTGCACTTAAACCTTTGCTTTGCACTTGTCGGCTAGCGGCAATGCGACGCGCGTTGGGAATGGCGGCGGGAGTTATCGCCGACAAAGACTAGAGAGAATGAATCATGTCTGTGCGGATGGCCTTGGCGAAACTCGCGGCGTTTACCGCCGGCGGAGCCGTGATCGGCGGCGGCGCGGTGCATGTGGCTGAAAACGCCAAGCCGCGCACCGAATTCAGCAAGAAGAAGGTCGCCGCCAAGCCGGTCAAGCGCCGCCCGGTGCAGCGCGTCGCCGCGCGCACGCGGGTCAAGACGCCGCCGATGCCGACCTGCGCGCCGACCGTCGTCACCGTCTCCACCCAGTCGCCCCCGGTGCCGCTGCCCCCCGCGCCGGAGATGCTGGCGAGCACCGGCCCGGCCGCGCCGCCGGCCGTGATTGGCGGCGGCTGGGGCGGCGGCTTCGGCGGCGGCGGGTTCTTCGCCGGCGGCTTCTTCGGCGGCAGCGGCGGCGGATCGAGCGGGATCGTGGTGTCGTCCACCTCCAGCACCAGCGGCGGATCGACCTCCAGCTCGACCTCGTCGGGCGGGTCGAGCGGCAACGTCTCCTCGTCGTCGGGCGGCTCGTCCACCTCGTCATCCACCTCGACCGGCGGGGTCAGCAGCACCTCGTCCACGTCGAGCGGCAATGTCAGCAGCACGTCCTCCAGCGGCAATGTCAGCAGCACGTCCTCCAGCGGCAACGTGAGCAGCACCTCCTCGTCGAGCGGCAACGTCTCGTCCTCGTCCAGCGGGAACGTGTCGTCGTCCACCTCCTCGTCGTCGAGCGGCAATGTCTCCTCGTCCACCTCGACCTCGTCCAGCTCGAGCGGCAACGTCTCGACCTCGACCTCGTCAAGCTCCAGCTCGAACGGGTCGAGCAGCTCGACCTCCTCGTCCACGTCCAGCTCGTCCTATGGCTCCAGCTCGAAGGGCTGGTCCTCGAACGGCGGCTGGTCGTCCAATGGCGGCTGGTCCTCGAACGGGGGCTGGTCCTCGAACGGCGGCCATCACGGCAGCAGCGGATCGAGCAGCGGCAACCCCACGCCGGTTCCCGCCCCGCCGATGATCCTGCTGTTCGGCGCGGCCGCCGCGGGCCTCGTCGCGCGGCGGCGGCTGGCGCGGAAGGCGGCCGCCGCCTGACGACGCTCAGGCGTCGGCGATCGCTTTCTGGATATCCGCGACGGGGTGGCCGGTCAGGTCGCGCCCGATCTCGCAGCGCAGCCGCTCGGCGACGCTCTTGTGATAATGCTTGCGCAGCTCGCCCAGGGTGCGCGGCGGCGCGATGACGAACAATATCTTATAGTCATCGGCCAGCGCACGGCGCTTGAGCAGCTCCGCCGCCTCCGCGGCGAACTGGTCCTGGTTGAGGCGGTGATAATCCGGCTCCTGATACGCGCTGCGCCCCCAGCCGACGCTGGAAAAGGAGCGGCCGGGGCGATCCGTGCCCTGTTCGCCGGTCCGCGGATTATCCTGCTCGCGATGCTGCTCCACCACCAGATCGGGATAGGTCGCATCGCCCTCGTTCCGCAGGAACAGCATCTTCTCGCCGTCCGCGACAAGCACCAACGAATTCGTGGGAAGCTGCACAATCAGTCTCCTTCCTGCCGACAGGGGCCATGGTCATATCATGAGTGAAACACCTTGCCACGCTGGCGGGTTGCCTCCCCTCGCCGCCGCCGCCATAGCGCGGACATGCACGACATCCGCCTGATCCGAGAGAATCCGTCCGATTTCGACGCCGCGATGGCGAAGCGGGGCAAGGGCGCGGAGAGCGCCGTCATCCTCGATCTCGACCGTCGCCGCCGCGAATTGCTGACCGAATTGCAGGCCGGGCAGGCGCGCCGCAACGAAGCCTCCAAGGCGATCGGCGCGGCCAAGGCGGCGAAGGACGAGGCGACCGCAGCGGCGCTGATGGCCGAGGTCGCGACGCTCAAGCAGCGCCTGCCGGAGCTTGAGGCGGAGGAGGCGCAGATCGGCGGCGAGCTGGACGACCTGCTCGCCTCGCTCCCCAACGTCCCGCTGGCGGACGTGCCGGAGGGCGCGGACGAGAATGACAACGCGCTGATCCACGAGCGCGGCGCGCGGCCGGATTTCGCCTTCGCGGTGAAGGAGCATGACGCGATCGGCCCGGCGCTCGGCCTCGATTTCGAGACGGGCGCGCTGATCGCCGGCGCGCGCTTCACGCTGGTGCGCGGGCAGATGGCGAAGCTCGCCCGCGCGCTCGGCCAGTTCGGGCTGGACACGCTGACCCGCGAGCACGGCTATGAGGAAGTCTCCCCGCCGCTGCTGGTCAAGAGCGAATCGATGTTCGGCACCGGCCAGCTTCCCAAGTTCGCCGAGGACCTGTTCGAGACGACCGACGGCCGCTGGCTGATCCCCACCGCCGAGGTGAGCCTGACCAATATCGTGCGCGAGAAGATCCTCGCCGCCGACGAACTGCCGCTGCGCTTCACCGCGCTTACCCCCTGCTTCCGTTCCGAAGCGGGGGCGGCGGGGCGCGACACGCGCGGCTTCATCCGCCAGCACCAGTTCGACAAGGCGGAGATGGTCTCGATCGTCACCCCCGACCAGTCGGAGGCGGAGCATGAGCGGATGACCGCCGCCGCCGAGGACGTGCTGACGCGGCTCGGCCTGCCCTTCCGCCGGATGAAGCTCTGCACCGGCGACATGGGCTTCACCGCCGCGCGCACCTATGACCTCGAGGTGTGGCTGCCGGGCCAGAAGCGGTATCGCGAGATTTCGTCCTGCTCCACCTGCACCGATTTCCAGGCGCGCCGAATGAACGCGCGCTACCGGCCGGAGGGCGAGAAGGCGACGCGCTTCGTCCATACGCTCAACGGCTCCGGGCTGGTGGTCGGGCGGATGATCGTCGCGATCCTCGAGAATTATCAGCAGGAGGACGGCTCGGTGTGGGTGCCGGAGGTGCTCAAGCCTTATCTCGGCGGGGTGAACCGGCTGGAGCCGCGCTGATGCGCATCCTGCTGAGCAACGACGACGGCATCCACGCGCCGGGCCTGAAGGTGCTGGAGGATATCGCGCGGACGCTCTCCGACGACATCTGGATCGTCGCGCCTTCGGAGGAGCAATCGGGCGCGGGGCGCTCGCTCACCCTCTCGCGCCCGCTGCGGGTGCGACAGTTCGACGCGCGGCGCTTCGCCGTCTCCGGCACGCCGACCGACGCGGTGATGATGGCGCTGGCGCAGCTCATGCCGGCGAAGCCCGACCTGATCCTGTCGGGCGTCAATCGCGGCGCGAACCTTGCCGAGGACGTGATGTATTCGGGCACCGTCGCGGCGGCGATGGAGGGGGCGCTGGCCGGCATCCCCGCGATCGCGCTGAGCCAGCGCTACGCCGATACCGGGCTGGGCGACGAGGTGTCGTTCGCCGCGGCGGAAGGCTGGGGCGAGCGCGTGCTGCGCCCGCTGCTCGGCAGCGAGTGGACGCCCGGCACGGTGGTCAACATCAATTTCCCGCCCGTCCCCGCCGAGGCGGTGAAGGGGGTGAAGGTCGTGCGGCAGGGGATGCGCGATTACGGCCGCGTCCGGCTGGAGCCGCGCACCGATCCGCGCGGCTTTCCCTATTACTGGCTGTCGCTCGGGCGGATCGAACATGCGCTCGCGCCGGGCACCGATCTCGCGGCGGTGGCCGAGGGATATGTCACCGTCACCCCGCTGCATCTGGACCTGACGCACGAGCGGTCGCTAGAAGCGCTCCACGGCGCGTATTTGTAAGCGGAGGATCGGGATGCGGCGGCGGCTGAGCGCAATGGCGACCTGCCTCCTGCTCGGCGCCTGCATCCCGCAGGTCGATGCGCCGCGCCGCGCGCCGCCGCCGCCGCGTTATCGGCCGACGCCGGTCACGCACGCCCCGCCGCGCCAGCCACAGGGCGAGCGGGTGCAACAGCTCCCCGCGCCGCGCCCGGCATGGGAGACGCGTGGGGCGGCCGCCGACGCGCATTATGTCGCGGCGCAGACCTATGTCGTGCGGCCCGGCGACACGCTGAGCCATATCGCGGACCGCACCGGCGCGGGCGTCACGGTGATCGCCGCCGCCAACGGGCTGGCCGCGCCCGCCTATACGGTGCGCGCGGGGCAGCGGCTGACCATCCCGCCGGGGCGCTACCACCTCGTCCGCGCCGGGCAGACCGGCATCGCGATCGCGCGCGCCTATGGCGTCGAATGGTCGCGGATCGTCGCGGCGAACGACCTGACCGAGCCTTATGTGCTGCGCACCGGCCAGCGCATCCTGATCCCCGGCGGCACGCAGCCGACCAGCGCCGCCGAGCGCGCCGCCGCCTTCAAGCTCGACATCGACGACATCATCACCGGCGGCGAGCCGGCAATCGCGGCGAACCAGCGCCCCGCCGCGCCGGTTGAGACGCCGCGCCGCGCGCTGCCCGCCACCGTCGCCATCTCCGCCCCGATCGCGCCGCCGGGCCGCTTCCTGTGGCCGGTCGAGGGGCAGGTGGTGGCGCGTTTCGGCGCGGGGCAGAGCGGCGAGCGCAACGACGGGATCAACATCGCCGTGCCGCTGGGCACGCCGATCCGCTCGACCGCCGATGGCACCGTCGCCTATGTCGGCGACGCGATCACCTCGATGGGCGGGCTGGTGATCGTCAAGCACGGCGAGGGCTGGACCAGCGTCTATGGCCACGCCTCCAAGCTGCTCGTCCAGCGCGGGCAGGCGGTGAAGAAGGGGCAGACGCTCGCCCTGTCCGGCGCGACCGGCTATGCCGACCGGCCGGAAGTGCATTTCGAGCTGCGCAAGGGGCGTGGGCCGGTCGACCCGCTGACGCAATTGCCGCGCGAGTGAGGTGCGTGTAACGCGCACCCGTTATGACCGAGCCGAAGTCCGACCTGCTCCGCCTGCTCACCGAGCGCGGCTATGTCCACCAGATGACCGATGCGGCCGCGCTCAATGCGCTGGCCGCGAAACAGGTGGTGCCGGGCTATATCGGCTTCGACCCCACCGCGCCCTCGCTGCACGTCGGCAGCCTCGTGCAGATCATGCTGCTGCGCCGGCTCCAGCAGACCGGCCACAAGCCGATCGTGCTGATGGGCGGCGGCACCGGCAAGATCGGCGACCCGAGCTTCAAGGACGAGGCGCGCAAGCTGCTCGGGCTGGACGGGATCAATGCCAATATCGCCTCGATCAAGCGCATCTTCGAACGGTTCCTGACCTTCGGCGACGGGCCGTCCGACGCGATCATGCTCGACAATGCCGAGTGGCTCGACCGGCTGGAATATATCCCCTTCCTGCGCGAGGTGGGGCAGCATTTCTCGGTCAACCGGATGCTGTCGTTCGATTCGGTCAAGCTCCGGCTCGATCGCGAGCAATCCCTGTCGTTCCTCGAATTCAACTACATGATCCTGCAAGCCTATGACTTCCGGGAGCTTTCGCAGCGCGCCGGGTGCCGGCTCCAGATGGGCGGCAGCGACCAATGGGGCAATATCGTCAACGGCGTCGAACTGACGCGCCGGATGGACGGCGTGGAGGTGTTCGGCGTCACCACCCCGCTCATCACCACGGCGGACGGCGGGAAGATGGGCAAGACCGTCTCCGGCGCGGTATGGCTGCACGAGGACCAGTTGCCGCATTTCGATTACTGGCAGTTCTGGCGCAACACCGACGACCGCGACGTGGGCCGCTTCCTGCGCCTGTTCACCGACCTGCCGCTCGACGAGATCGCGCGGCTGGAGGCGCTGGGCGGCGCGGAGATCAACGAGGCGAAGAAAATCCTCGCAAACGAGGCGACCGCGATGTGCCGCGGCCGCGCGGCGGCGGAGCAGGCGGCGGAAACCGCGCGCCGCACCTTCGAGGAAGGGGCGAGCGGCGACGCGCTGCCGACCTTCGCGGCGTCCGGCGCGGTGCCGCTGGTCGATGCGCTGGTGGGGCTCGGCTTCTGCGCGTCGAAGGGCGAGGCGCGGCGGCTCATCAAGCAGGGCGGCGCACGCGTCGGCGGCGAGAAGGTGGCGGACGAAGCCGCCACGGTGACGCCGGGCGCCGAGCCGCTGCGTATCTCGGCCGGCAAGAAGCATCACGGACTGCTGGTCGCGGGGTAAGGCCAACGCCGCGTTGACCATTTCCGTTCGTACCCCTTTCACGACCCTGCCGTAGCGATCAGCTTCAAGGGCCAAGGAGTATCGGGGGTGGCTGCATATCGGGCCGGATGGCCGGCAGTCGACGCACGCGGCGAATCACGCGACGAGGTGTTCCACCATGCGAGCGCGCGCGCGGACGGCGGCGCGCCGTTCAGCCTGCTGATCGTCAACACCTCCCCCTCCGGCCTGATGGCGCGCTGCGACGGCCGGATGGCGCCGGGGACCGCGCTCTCGGTGATGCTGCCGGTGACGGGCCGGGTCCGCGCGACGGTGCGCTGGGCGCTCGGCGGGCGGATCGGCTGCCAGTTCGAGCAGGCGATCCCGCCGCAGCATTATTACGAGATGCTCGCCGCGCTCAGGCGCTGATCGCCGCGCAGCGCCGCATCGAACGCGGCGCGATCGAGCTTCCCCTCCCAGCGCGACACGACCACCGTCGCCACCGCATTGCCGATGAAGTTGGTGAGGCTGCGGCATTCGCTCATGAAACGGTCGACGCCGAGGATCAGCGCCATTCCCGCGACCGGCACCGAAGGCACGATCGACAGCGTCGCCGCCAGCGTGATGAACCCCGCGCCTGTCACCCCCGCCGCGCCCTTCGACGAGAGCATCGCGACGCCCAGTAGCAGCAGTTCCTGCCCCAGGGTGAGATGCACGTCGCACGCCTGCGCGATGAACAGCGCGGCCAGCGTCATATAGATGTTGGTGCCGTCGAGGTTGAAGCTGTAGCCGGTCGGCACGACCAGCCCGACCACCGATTTGGGACAGCCGGCGCGCTCCATCTTCTCGATCAGCAGCGGCAGCGCGCTTTCCGACGAGGAGGTGCCGAGCACCAGCAGCAGCTCCGCCTTGAGATAGGCGATCAGCCGCAGGATCGAGAAGCCGCACGCCCGCGCGACCGCGCCCAGCACCACCAGCACGAACAGCAGGGAGGTGAGGTAGAAGGTGCCGACCAGCGCGGCGAGGTTGGCCAGCGTGCCGACGCCATATTTGCCGATCGTGAACGCCATCGCCCCGAACGCGCCGACCGGCGCCGTCTTCATCAGGATCGCGACGATGCGGAACACCGCCGCCGACACGTCCTCCAGCAGCGCGACGACATGCTCGCCGCGCTCGCCGATCGTCGCGAGGCCGACGCCGAACAGGATCGCGACGAACAATGTCTGGAGGATATCGCCGCCGGTCAGCGCAGAGAGGAACGTGTCGGGAATGATCGCGGTGAGGAAGCCGGTGACCGTCGTCTCATGCGCCCTGGCGGCGTAATCGGCGACCTTGGCGGTATCGAGCGTCGCCGGATCGATATGCAGCCCCGCCCCCGGCCGCACGACATTGGCGACGATCAGCCCGACGATCAGCGCCAGCGTCGAGAAGGTCAGGAAATAGGCGAAGGCGCGCGCCGCCACCCGCCCGACCGCGCCGAGATCGCGCATCCCGGCGATGCCGGTGACGATGGTGAGGAAGATCACCGGCGCGATGATCATCTTCACCAGCTTGATGAAGGCGTCGCCGACCGGCTTCATCGCCTCGCCGGTCGCCGGCCAGAAATGGCCGAGGATCACCCCCGCCGCGATCGCGACGAGCACCTGAAGGTAGAGATGCGCATACCACGGCCGCCGCGCGGGCGGCGGCGCATCCGGCGGCATCGCGATCATTCCCGTCCCCTTCCCTGCCCGAATCCCCGCTTCTTATGCGCTGGAGGCAGCGGACGGAATCCCTTCCGATCCGGCACCCCGGCGAAAGCCGGGTCGCGGGCAGCGAGCGTGACACTTTGGGCGTGAGACCCCAGCCTTCGCTGGAGTGACATGGTGGTAAGGGACGGCAGCGGAGGGCGGCGGGCGACGGTCAGCTTACCGGCGCGACGCCGAGCCGCGGAATCTCGATCGCGGGGCAGCGGTCCATCACCACTTTCAGGCCGGCGGCCTCGGCGCGGGCGGCGGCGGCTTCGTCGATCACGCCGAGCTGCATCCACACCGATCGCGCGCCGCTGGCGATCGCCTCGTCCACCGCCGCGCCGGCCGCGTCGGAGCGGCGGAAGATATCCACCATGTCGATCGGCTCGCCGATCTGCGAAAGGTCGCGGAATATATATTCGCCGTGGACATGCTCGCCGGTGATCTGCGGATTGACCGGGATCACGCGATAGCCGTGCCCCTGAAGCATCGCCATCACGCGATACGAGGCGCGATCCGGCCGGTCCGACGCGCCGATCATCGCGATCGTGCGCGTTTCCTCGAGCAGCGCCTTGATCGCGGCGGGATCGGTCAGCGGCACGGTTCAGACCCCCTCGAAAACTGGTCCGCTCGTGCCGGCGGCATCAGCGCGCCAGCACGACCGGTAGCCCCTCAACGCCCTGCCCCGCCATCGGTTTCCAGCCATGCGACGACCTGTTCCGCGATGGGACGGAATATGCGGTCGGCGGGATCGGCGGCCGGCGGCTCGCCGGCGTCCGACGCGCGGCGGATCGCGATGTCGAGCGGGACGCGGCCCAGGAAGGGCACGCCCCGCTCCTTCGCCGCCGCTTCCGCCCCGCCGCGCCCGAACGGGTCGGAGACCTCGCCGCACGCGGGGCAGGCATAGCCCGCCATATTCTCGATCACGCCGATGATCGGCACGCCGGTCTGGTCGAACAGGTCCATCGCGCGCGTCGCGTCGATCAGCGCGAGGTCCTGCGGCGTGCAGACGATCACCGCGCCGGCCGGGCGATGCTTCTGGACCATGGTGAGCTGCACGTCGCCGGTGCCGGGCGGCAGATCGATGACGAGCGTGTCGGCGATGCCCCATTCGGCATCCATGAGCTGCCCGAGCGCCCCAGCCGCCATCGGCCCGCGCCACGCCAGCGCCTTGCCCGGCGCGACGAGCTGGCCCATCGACAGCATCGGCACGCCATAGCGCGTCGGGACCGGCAGCAGCACCTTGTCCTTCGCCTCCGGCCGCTCGCCCTCGGCGCCGAGCAGGCGCGGCTGCGACGGGCCGTAGATATCGGCGTCGACCAGCCCGACGCGCCGCCCGAGCCGCGCCAGCGCGACGGCGAGATTGGCCGAGACGGTCGATTTGCCCACGCCGCCCTTGCCGCTCGCCACCGCGATCGCGCGGCGGCGCGGGCGCTCGGCGGTGACGACCACGCGCACCTCGCGGCCCGGCGCGGCCGCCGCCATCTTCACCGCCGCCTCCATCGCGTCGCGCGCCTTCGCGTCCAGCCCGGTCGCGTCCAGCACCACGCCGACGCGCGCGCCATCGACCTTCACCGTGGCGCGCGACCCCGCCACCGCGTCCACCGCCGCCCGTATGTCAGTCTCGTCCATGGACAGCGCGATACGATCGAACTGCGCGCTTGGCACTGTTTTTCGCGAATACCATTCCTATAAGGGGTGCATGATCACCTTGCCGCGCTGGTTCAGGCGCCAGTCCATCCTGATGAACGAAACGCCCGGCGGCCCATGGGGGCCGGGGAACGACGACGACAAGAGCGGACCGCGCAATCCGTGGGCGGTGCCGCCCGGCGGCCGCAAGGGCGCGTCCAGGCCCACCGCGCTCGACGAGTTCCTGAAGCGCGCGCGCGGCGCTGGCGGCGGCGGGCCGCAGCTTCCCCCCGGCGTCACCGCGCGCAACCTGTGGCTGATCGGCACCGGGGTAATCGTCGCCCTGTGGCTGGTGTTCACCTCCATCCACCAGATCGGGCCGCAGCAGCGCGGCGTCGTCACCTATTTCGGGCGCTATTCGGGCATCCTCGATCCGGGCATCCGCCTCACCCTCCCCGCGCCGATCGTCGATGTCCAGAAGGTCGACGTCGAGCAGGTGCGCAACGACGATTTCCCGCGCGACGGCGGCGAGAACGTGCTGACCGGCGACCGCAACATCATCGACCTCGCCTATACCGTGCGCTGGCGGGTGGAGAATCCGCGCGACTTCGTGTTCGAGATCAAGGACCCGGAGGAAACCGTCCGCGCCACCGCCGAGAGCGCGATGCGCGCGGTGGTCGCCACCACCACGCTGAACGAGGCGATCGGCGCGGGCCGCACCACGATCGAGGCGCGCGTCACCCGCGCGATGCAGCAGATCCTCGACGATTATCAGGCCGGCGTGCGCATCCAGGGCGTGTCGATCAAGCAGGCCTCCGCGCCCGCGAGCCTGGTCGACGATTTCAACGCCGTCACCGCCGCGCAGCAGGAGGCGGTGGCCAATCTCAACAACGCGCGCTCCTATTCGCAGCAGGTGATCGCCCACGCGCAGGGCGAGGCCGCCGCGTTCGACAAGGTTTACGAGCAGTACAGGCTCGCGCCGGAAGTGACGCGCCGCCGCATGTATTACGAGACGATGGAAGCCGTGCTGGGCAGGACCGACAAGGTGATCGTGGAGACGCCGGGCGTCGCGCCCTATCTGCCGCTCGACAGGCTGCGCAAGGTGCCGGACGCGCAGGCCCAGCCCGCGCAGCAGCAGGGAGGCCAGCGATGAGCCTCGCCCGCAACCCGATCGCGATCGGCTTCGCCGCGCTGGCCGCGGTGATCGTCGCCGCCGCCACCTTCGCGATCGTGCCGGAGACGAAGCAGGCGGTGATCCTGCGCTTCGAGAATCCGGTGACGACGATCAACCAGTGGCAGCCGGGGCAGGTGATCGGCCGGAACACCGGCGCGGGCCTGATCGCGCGCATCCCGTTCATCGACAAGATCGTGTGGGTCGACAAGCGCGTGCTCGACGCGGACCTCGACAACACGCTCGTGCTGTCGACCGACCAGCTCCGGCTGAACGTCGACGCCTTCGCGCGCTTCCGCATCGTCGATCCGCTGAAGGCGGTCACCTCGACCGGCTCCACCTCCGCCACCGAGGAGCGCGTCGCGGACCAGCTCCGTCCGCTGCTCGGCACGGCGCTGAGGAACGAGCTGGGCAAGGTGCCCTTCTCCTCGCTGCTCACGCCCGAGCGCGGCGACGTGATGGAGGCGATCCAGAACTCGCTCCAGCGCAACGCGCGGCAATATGGCGTGCAGATCGTCGACGTGCGCATCAAGCACGCCGACCTGCCCGAGGGCAGCCCGCTGGAAAGCGCGCTGCAATCGATGCGCACCGCGCGCCAGCAGGAGGCGAACACGATCCGCGCGCAGGGGCAGAAGCAGGCGCAGATCGTCCGCGCCGAGGCCGACGCCACCGCCGCCAAAATCTATGCCGACGCGTTCAGCAAGGATGCGGACTTCTACGATTTCTATCGCGCGATGCAGTCCTATCGCCGCACCTTCGGGGCGGACGGCGGGCCGGCGCCGGAGGGATCGACCACGATCCTGATGTCGCGCGACAATTCCTATCTGAAGGAGTTCGAGGGTCGCGGAAAATGATCCGCCGGCCGGAAACACGTCCGACTGTCGAATCGTTCATATTCAATCGTCGTTCATCGGCGAAAGGCCATTGAAACACGCCCGGCCGCTGCCGGGTGATTGAGAGGAACATGAAGACCGTGCGCTACGCCTACGCCCTTACTGGCGCTCTCCTTCTCGGCGGCACCGCCGCATCGCTGGTGCTCCAGCACCCCGCGACCGCCGCGCAGGTCGCGCAGAACGAGCCCGGCACGATCAACGCCGGCGCCCCGCGCGCAGGCGCGCCGATGAGCTTCGCCGACATGGTGGCGAAGCTCCAGCCGGCCGTCGTCAACATCTCCACCGATCAGAAGGTGACGGTGCAGCAGCCCGCGAACCCGTTCGCCGGCACGCCGTTCGGCGACCTGTTCGGCCAGTTCGGCGGCGGCGGCGGCGGGCGCGGCGGCGCCCCGGTGACGCGCGAGGCGCAATCGCTCGGCTCCGGCTTCATCATCTCGCCGGACGGCTATATCGTCACCAACAACCACGTCGTCGCCGCCGGGATGCGCGGCGCGGTGGTCACCTCGATCCGCGTGACGCTGCCGGACCGCAAGGAATATGTCGCCAAGCTGATCGGCCGCGACGCCGCGTCCGACCTCGCCCTGCTCAAGATCACCGCGCCCGGCCCGCTGCCCTATGTGAAATGGGGCGATTCGGCGCATGCGCGCGTCGGCGACTGGGTGATCGCGATCGGCAACCCGTTCGGCCTCGGCGGCACCGTCACCGCCGGCATCATCTCCGCCGTCCACCGCGTGACCGGGCAGGGCGGCGCGAACGACCGCTTCATCCAGACCGACGCGTCGATCAACCAGGGCAATTCCGGCGGCCCGATGTTCGACATGAACGGCAACGTGATCGGCATCAACTCGCAGATCTTCTCGCAGTCGGGCGGCAATATCGGCATCGGCTTCGCCATTCCAGCCGAGGAGGCGCGGCCGATCATCGACACGCTGATGAAGGGCGGCAGCGTCAAGCGCGGCTATCTCGGCGTCGGCATCCAGCCGGTGACGGACGATATCGCCGCCGCGCTCGGCCTGCCCAAGAACTCGGGCGAGATCATCGGCCGCGTCGAGCCGAGCGGCCCCGCCGCCAAGGCCGGGCTGCGCGCGGGCGACGTGGTGACCAGGGTGAACGGCACCGCCGTGACGCCGGACACCACGCTCTCCTATCTGATCGCCAACGCCAGCCCCGGCTCGACGGTGAAGCTCGACGTCATCCGCGAGGGCAAGCCGATGTCGATCACCGCCAACGTCACCACCCGCCCGCCGGAGGACCAGCTCGCGACCACCACCGGCAGCGGTGACGATTTCTCCGGCGACGACGACGATCAGGGCAGCGAGCAGCCGGCCCCGGCATCGAACGCGATCGGCGTCACCGTCCAGCCGCTCACCCCGGCGATCGCGCGGCAGGTGGGCGTCGATTCGACCGTGCAGGGCGTCGTCGTCAGCGCGGTCGATCCGTCGAGCGACGCCGGGCAGAAGCTGCGGCGCGGCGACGTGATCTCGGCAATCAACGGCACGCCGGTGCGCTCGGCGGCCGATCTCGCGCGCGGCGTGCAGGCGGCGAAGTCGGCGGGTCGCCCGCAGGTGCTGCTGATGATCAACCGCGCGCGGGGGCAGAGCGGCTTCGTGCCGGTCAAGATCAAGTAATTCGGGTCGCAACCGAAGAGGGGCGCCGCGCGGGTCTTCTCGCGCGACGCCCTTTTCGTGTCACGGGACGGCGGCTAGGCTGCTTTCCGCAGCAATTCCGGGAGCAGGTATGACCGACGGCATCTTCATCGGCGCGGACGCGGGCGGAGCCAATCCGCAGGTGCTCCAGTTGAAGCGCGCCAACCGCCACGGGCTGATCGCCGGCGCGACCGGCACCGGCAAGACGGTGACGATCCAGGGCATCATCGAGGGACTGTCGGGGCAGGGCGTCCCGTGCTTCGTTGCGGACGTGAAGGGCGATCTTTCCGGCATCGCGATGGCCGGCTCGCCGCAGTCCAAGACGCACGAGGCCTTCGCCCGGCGCGCCGCCGACATCGGCCTTTCCGACTGGCATTACGCCGACAATCCGGTGCAATTCTGGGACCTCTACGGCGAGCAGGGCCACCCGATCCGCACCACCGTCAGCGAGATGGGGCCGCTGCTGCTCGCCCGCCTGATGGACCTCAACGAGGTGCAGGAGGGCGTGCTGACGATCGCCTTCCACGTCGCGGACAAGGAAGGGCTGCTGCTGCTCGACCTCGACGACCTGCAATCCATGCTCGCCAATTGCGCCGATCGCGCGGACGAGCTGACCACCACCTACGGCAACGTCTCGAAGCAATCGATCGGCGCGATCCAGCGCCAGCTGCTCCAGCTCCGCAGCCAGGGCGCGGAGCATTTCTTCGGCGAGCCGGCGCTCGACATGGACGATTTCATCCGCACCGACGACAAGGGGCGTGGCATCGTCAACATCCTCGCCGCCGACAAATTGATGGCGAGCCCGAAGCTCTATTCCACCTTTCTCCTGTGGCTGATGAGCGAGCTGTTCGAGCATCTCCCCGAGGTGGGCGATCCCGACAAGCCGAAGCTGTGCTTCTTCTTCGACGAGGCGCATTTGCTGTTCGACGAGGCGCCCAAGGCGCTGCTGGAGAAGATCGAGCAGGTCGTGCGACTGATCCGCTCCAAGGGCGTCGGCGTCTATTTCATCACCCAGAACCCGATCGACGTGCCGGATACGATCGCGGGGCAGCTCGGCAACCGCGTGCAGCACGCGCTCCGCGCCTTCACCCCGCGCGACCAGGCGGCGGTGAAAGCGGCGGCGCAGACCTTCCGCGCCAACCCCGGCGTGGATGTCGCCACCGCGATCACCGAGCTGAAGGTGGGCGAGGCTTTGGTGTCGCTGCTCCAGCCGGACGGCGCGCCCTCCCCGGTCGAGCGCACATTGATCCGCCCGCCGCAGAGCCGCGTCGGCCCGATCACGCCCGACGAGCGCAAGGTGCTGGTGCAGACCGACGCGATCGGCGCGAAATACGACACGCTGGTCAACCGCGAATCCGCGCACGAACTGCTCGCCGCCAAGACCGCCGAGGCGGCGGCCGCCGCCTCCGCCGCGCGCGCGCAGGACGATGCCGAGAAGGCCGCCGCGCTCCAGGCCAAGGCCGACGCACAGGCCGCGAAGGAAGCCGAACGCGCCCGCATCGCCGCCGATCGCGAGGCGGCCAACTCGCCGTGGAACAAGGCGATCACCTCCGCCACGCGCGCCGCCAGCTCCTCCATCGGGCGGCAGGTGGCGAACGAGATCGGCAAGCAGGTGTTCGGCACCTCCAGTCGGCGCTCGTCGTCGTCGGGCGGCGGGCTGATCGGCAGCGTCGTGCGCGGCGTGCTGGGGGGATTGTTCCGGCGGTAGGCGGCCGGCGCCAAGTCCTGGACGGATCGACATTCAGGTCAGACGTCAGCGAAAATGGTGGTTTTCCGTGACCCGGAGCGCTGCGGACTACAGGTCCGTGAGCGCCGGAAGCGCGGAGAACCGCCATTTGCAGCCCCGCATCGGCTGAATGTCGATCCGTCCTACGCCACCCGATCCGGCTGCGCGGCGACGAGCGCCTCGAGGAACTGCCGCACCTCGCCCTCGATCGGCGTCGGACGGCCGCTGGGAAGGTGGACGTGGACGCTCACCATGTCGATCACCGTGCAAAGCTCGCCGCGCTGGTTGGCCAGCTCGAACCTCTTGGTGATGCTCGACGAGCCGAGCCGCTCGATCCTGACCGACGCCTCGATCGTGTCGCCCAGCACGAGCGGGCGGAGATAATCCACCGCCGCGCGGCGGACGTGGAACTCCGTCTCGTGCCACAGCTTCCCCAGCACCTCGCCGATGCCGGTCCACTCCCAATATTCGGTGACGGCGACGTCGGCATATTCGAGATAGCGCGAGTTGAAGACCACCTTCTGCCCGTCGATCTCGGCATAGCGGACCTTGAAGCGGGTGGAGAAAGCGAAGCCGGGGCGTGTCATGCCGGCGGGGATGCGGGAGCGGAGCGCGGAGGTCAACCGGGTGGAAGCATGATCGCAATCCGCCAGATCATCGCCCCTGACAACGCCGATCAACCAGCTCGGCTACGAAACGGGACGCACCATATGCACTACGGTGCCGAGATCGTGGTGTGTCTCCTTCTCGAACCGATAGCCGAGACGCTCGTAGAGCACGATATTCTCCGTCATCAGCTTGTTGGTGTACAGGCGGGTCGCACGAAGCGAAGCCACTCTGGCGATTTCCTCCGCATGTTTCATCAGGCGGGTGCCGAATCCGCGCCCCTGATGGTCCGGGTCGATCGCGACGTTGACGATCATCAGTTCGTCGCCTTGCTGGACGGTTTCGATCAGACCGACGAACTGGTCGTCCTCATAGAGGCAGTCGAAGCGGTTCTCTCGCACCGCAACATCATAATCGGCGGTCATCGGACGCGGTTTGCGCGGTGTGATCGGAACCCATTTCGCATAGGCGCGCAACGTGAGGTCTCGGATTTGCTCGACCTGCGCCGGGCTGGCCAGACGAATGGACAGGGAATCGGTCATACCGCGCCTCAGAGCACCAGCTTCACGCCCACCACCGCCAGCGTCATCGCGAGGATCGGGACCAGCACGCGATCGGACACGCGGGTCGCGACGAGGCTGCCGATGACGATTCCCGGCACCGATCCGGCGAGCAGCGACACCAGCAGCGAGAAGTCCACCGCGCCCAGCGTCATATGGCCGAGGCCGGCGATCAGCGTGAGCGGCACGGCATGGGCGATGTCCGAGCCGACCAGCCGCTTCAGCTCCAGTCGGGGATAGAGCACGAGCAGCGCGGTGATCCCCAGCGCCCCGGCGCCGACCGAGGTGAGCGAGACGAGCGCGCCGAGGATCGCGCCGAGCAGCACGGTGAGCCAGCCGATCCGCCGGTCGCTGAGCCGCCCGAAGCGCGGCGCGAGGCGCGAGACGATCCGCTCGCGGAACAGGATCGCGCCGGCGGTGAGCAGCAGCACCGCGCCGAGGATCGTCGCGACGAGATGTCCGGTGTCGGCCGCGCGATGCGTGGCATAGTTCAGCGCGAACAGCATCGCGACGGTCGTCGGCACGCTGCCCGCCGCGAGCCGCCCGACCACGCGCCAGTCCACCGTCCCGCGCCAGCCGTGGACGGCGGTGCCGACCGTCTTGGTGGCGGAGGCGTAGAGCAGGTCGGTGCCGACCGCCGTCACCGGATGGAAGCCGAAGACCAGCACCAGCAGCGGCGTCATCAGCGATCCGCCGCCGACGCCGGTCAGCCCGACGAGCAGCCCGACCAGCACCCCGGCCAGCGAATAGAAGGGGTTATAGACGATCGGCACGACCGGCCGCCCGCCTATCCACCAGTCCGGCGGCCGGCAACGCGGCCGTCAGCGACGCGCACCTTCACCCGGCGTTACGCGCGGGCGTATTGACGCCCATCATCTGCAGATAGCGTTTCACGTTGCGCGCGGCCTGGCGCAACCTCTGCTCGTTCTCGACCATCGCGATGCGCACGTAACCCTCGCCGTTCTCGCCGTAGCCCACCCCTGGCGCAACCGCGACCTTGGCGTGAGTCAGCAATTGTTTCGAGAACTCAAGGCTACCTAGGTGCGCCAGCGCCGGCGGCAGCGGCGCCCACGCGAACATCGAGGCGCGTGGGCTCGGGATCTCCCACCCGGCGCGCGCGAAGCTCTCCACCAGCACGTCGCGGCGCTTGTGATAGAGCTGGCGGTTCTTGTCGACGATATCCTGCGGCCCGTTGAGCGCGGCGCAGGCCGCCGCCTGGATCGGGGTGAAGGCGCCGTAATCGAGATACGACTTCACCCGCGTCATCGCCGCGATCAGCTTGCGGTTGCCGACCGCGAAGCCGATCCGCCAGCCGGCCATCGAATAGGTCTTGGAGAGCGAGGTGAACTCGATCGCCACGTCCTTCGCGCCCGGCACCTGGAGGATCGAGGGGGTCGGATTGCCGTCGTAATACAGTTCCGAATAAGCGAGGTCGGAGAGAATCCACACCTGATTCTCGCGCGCCCACGCCACCAGCCGCTCGTAGAAGGCGAGGTCGACCGTCTCGGCCGTCGGGTTCGACGGGTAATTGACCACCAGCACCGAGGGGCGCGGCACGGTATAGGCCATCGCGCGCTCGAGGCTCTCGAAATAATGCTCGTCGGGCGTGGTCGGCACCGCTCGGATCGTCGCGCCGGCGATGATGAAGCCGAAGGTGTGGATCGGATAGGAGGGATTCGGCGCCAGCACCACGTCGCCGGGCGCGGTGATCGCGGTGGCGAGGCTGGCCAGCCCCTCCTTCGACCCCATCGTCACGACCACCTCATTCTCGGGATCGACCTCCACGCCGAAGCGGCGGGCATAATAATTGGCCTGGGCGCGGCGCAGGCCGGGAATGCCCTTCGACTGCGAATAGCCGTGGGCGGAGGGCTTCTGCGCCACCTCGCACAATTTCTCGATCACATGCGCCGGCGGGGGCAGATCGGGGTTGCCCATGCCTAGGTCGATGATGTCCTCCCCCGCCGCGCGCGCCGCTGCCCGCATCGCATTGACCTCGGCAATGACATAGGGGGGCAGGCGCTTCATGCGGTAGAATTCGTCGGACATCTTTGCTCCTTTCGCAGCCGCATCATATCGCGTCCGGCGCGGCGGCGACAGGTGCCGCGTGCGGGGCGGCGCAAAAACCCGCTATCTCATCCCCGCAACATTGCTACCTTATGCGCGGGCGGCCCGCCGGGGCACGCGCCCAAGGAGAGGATGATGACCGAATTCCAGTCCCCCAGCCTCGCCGACCTGCAACGCTGGACCTGGGTGCTCGGGCGCGCGCAGCAGATGATGCTGGAGCACGGGATGGCGGCGATGCGCGGCGGCGAGGGCGCGGCGGGGCTGCCCGGCATGCCGGTGATCCCCGGCCTCAACGACGCCGCGACGCTGGAGCGCGCGAACGATTTCTGGCGCGACAGCCTCACCTTGTGGCAGCGTTTCCTCAACCCCGGCGCGGATAGCGGCGCGCCCGCGCCCGAATCCGCCGCCCATGCGCGCGACAGGCGCTTCAAGGCCGAGGCGTGGCGCGACAATCCGCTGTTTGCGTGGATTCGCGACAGCTATTTCCTGATCGCCGACCATCTCTTGAAGAACGTCGAGGCGCTCGACGGGCTGGAGCCGGGGCAGAAGGAGCAGATCCGCTTCGCCGCCAAGGGCTTCGTCGATGCGATGAGCCCGAGCAATTTCGCGCTGACCAACCCGGAGGTGATCGAGAAGACGATCGAGACCGGCGGCGAGAATCTGCTCAAGGGGTTGCAGCACATGCTGTCCGACATGGCGCGCGGCCAGCTCACCCATACCGACGCCGATGCGTTCGAGGTCGGCCGCAACCTCGCCGTCACCCCCGGCAAGGTGGTCAAGCGTACGCCGCTCTACGAACTGATCCAATATACGCCGACCACGAAGAAGGTGCTCGGCGTGCCGCTGGTGATCTTCCCGCCGTGGATCAACCGCTATTACATCCTGGACCTGACGCCGGAGAAGAGCTTCATCCGCTGGTGCGTCGATCAGGGGATCAGCGTGTTCGTCGTGTCGTGGAAGTCGGCCGATGCCACGATGGCCGACATCGCGTGGGACGATTATGTCAACGCGCAGATCGACGCGATCGACACGGTGCGCACCGCGCTGGAGGTGCCGGCGGTCCACACGATCGGCTATTGCGTCGCCGGCACCACATTGGCCGCCACGCTGGCGCTGCTCGCCGCGCGCGGCGACGCGGACAAGGTGGCGAGCGCCACCTTCTTCACCGCGCAGGTGGACTTCACCCGCGCCGGCGACCTGCTCAACTTCATCGACGACGAGCAGCTCACGCTGATCCGCACGCTCTCGCCGCAGGGCTTCCTCGACGGGCGCTACATGGCGGTGACCTTCAACCTGCTGCGCGGGCGCGACCTGATCTGGAACTACGTCACCAACAATTATCTGCTCGGCAACGATTACGCGCCGTTCGACCTGCTGCACTGGAACGGCGACACCACCAACCTGCCGGCCAGATGGCATCTGAGCTACCTGACCGACCTCTATCGCGACAATTTGCTGGTGCGGCCCGGCGCGCTGTCGATCGACGGCACGCCGCTCGACCTCGGCAAGATCAGGACGCCGGCCTATGTGCAGGCCGGGCGCGAGGATCATATCGCCCCGGTGGAGAGCGTGTGGAAGCTCACGCAGATCCTCGCCGGCCCGGTCAAGTTCCTGCTCGCCGGCTCCGGCCATATCGCGGGCGTCGTCAACCCGCCGGCGCAGCATAAATACCAATATTGGACCAACCCCGCGCCGGTGAAATCGCTCGACGACTTCGTCGCGGGCGCGACCGAGACCAAGGGAAGCTGGTGGCCCGACTGGAACGGGTGGTTGCGCTCGATCGATGCGGAGGAGGTTGCGGCGCAAGGCGCCCGCATCCCCGGAAAGGGCCGACTCAAGGCGATCGAGGACGCGCCGGGCACCTATGTCAGATCGAAATGATCGTGGCTTATCAATGACATCATGATGCGGCCCGACATTTTGTTGCGCCGCACAAAAATTCCTTGCCAAGCCCGCACGGCCTCACTATGTTGCATCGCAGCAAGATGGAGTCGCGCGGATGACCGATACTGCCGCCAAGCCTGAACCGAAGCCGACAGCGGCAAAAGCCGCGCCCGTCACCACGCCGACCGCCACGGTCGCGCCGAAGGCCGTGACGGCGCCCGCGCCGGCGAAGCAGGCGCCGGCCCCCGTCGCCAAGGCGGCCCCGGCGGTCGCGATCAAGCCCGCGCCGGTCGCGGTAACTCCGGCCCGGCCGGCTCCGGCGAAGCAGGCGGCGACCCCCGTCGTCCCCGCCGCTCCCGTCATCACCAAGGAACAGACGCCGGCGGCTCGCCGCACGGTCGTCAAGCCGGTCGCCAAGAAGCCGGCAATCCGGGCGAAGGCCGTAGCCTCGCCCAAACGCCCGGCGACCAGGCCGGTGACCAACGCTGCAAAGGAACCCAAGATGGCCGACACGTTCAAGAATGTGACCGAAAAGACCCAGGCCTATTTCGCCGACGCCAACGAGCGCGCGAAGGGCGCGCTTGAGAAGGGTGTGAAGGTGTTCGAGGACGCCAACGCTTTCCACAAGGGCAATATCGAGGCGCTCGTCGAATCGTCGAAGATCGCCGCCAAGGGCGCCGAGAAGTTCGGCCAGGACGCCGCCGCTTACGCCAAGTCGAGCTACGAGAAGGCCAACGAGGCGTTCAAGGCGATGTCCGCCGTCAAGTCGCCGACCGAGCTGTTCAAGCTCCAGAGCGATTATGTCCGCTCCTCGTTCGACGCCTTCGTCGCCGAGACTTCGCGCTCGACCGAAGCCGCGCTGAAGCTGGCGGGCGAGATCGCCCAGCCGCTGTCGAACCGCTTCGCGCTCGCCGCGGAGAAGGTCAAGGCGGCCGCCTGATCGCCGTCGCGGGCGGTGGCCCGCACAAGGCATGATGAAGGGACGATTCGCGGGCCACGCGATCGTCCCTTTTTCGTGCGCACCGCCCGGCGCGCGCCTCTTGCCCTCGCGGGCATCGTTGCCATATTTTAGCGCGAACCATGCAGCGCCAGACTCACCTCCCCGCGCCCCTCCTGATGGCCGAGCGTCGCGATGACGATTCCGATGGCGGCATCGGCATCGGAATCGCCACCCGCACTCGGACGCGCACCAGGCAGCCGACGCCCTATCGCGTGCTGATGCTCAACGACGATTACACCCCGATGGAATTCGTCGTGCTGTGCCTCCAGCGCTTTTTCCGCATGAACGTGGAGGAAGCGACGCGGGTGATGCTCCACGTCCACCAGAAGGGCGTCGGGGTGTGCGGCGTGTTCAGCTATGAGGTGGCGGAGACGAAGGTCGGCCAGGTGATCGACTTCGCCCGCCAGAACCAGCACCCGCTGCAATGCACGCTGGAGAAGGCGTAACCTCGCTCTCCCGTTCGGGCTGACCCCCGATCAAGTCCGGTAAGCCCTGCATTTTCCCTCCTAGAAGTCCAGCCATTCTACGAGACCGGCGCAAACGGGGAGCGGAGCGCGGTTCATTCGCTTCTCACCCCTTTGCGCCGCGCCGCCGCTTCGATAGACGCGGGCGAATGGACCGTATCCTCATCCGTGGCGGCAACCGCCTTTCCGGCACCCTCCCGATCTCCGGCGCGAAGAATGCCGCGCTGACATTGCTGCCGTGTGCGTTGCTTACGGACGAGCCGCTGACGCTGCGCAACCTGCCGCGCCTCGCCGATGTCGACAGCTTCGGCCACCTGCTCAACCAATTGGGGGCATCGACCGCGATCGAAGGCTCGCGCCCCGACGATTTCGGCCGCGTGATGACGATCCGCGCCGGCAAGCTCACCTCGACCGAGGCACCCTATGACATCGTGCGCAAGATGCGCGCCTCGATCCTCGTGCTCGGCCCAATCCTGGCGCGGGCGGGCGAGGCGCGGGTGTCGCTGCCCGGCGGCTGCGCGATCGGCAACCGCCCGATCGACCTGCACCTGAAAGCGCTGGAGGCGATCGGCGCGGAGCTGGAGATGTCGGCCGGCTATGTCACCGCGCGCGCGCCGGGCGGGCGGCTGGCGGGCGGACGCTATTCCTTCCCGATCGTCTCGGTCGGCGCGACGGAGAATGTCGTGATGGCCGCCGTCACCGCGAAGGGATCGAGCCGGATCGAGAATGCCGCGCGCGAGCCGGAGATCGTCGACCTGTGCCGCTGCCTCGTCGCGATGGGCGCGCAGATCGAGGGGATCGGCAGCGAAACGCTGGAGATCGAGGGCGTCGAGCGGCTGCACGGCGCGACCTATGCCGTGATGCCCGACCGGATCGAGGCCGGCAGCTACGCCTGCGCCGCCGCGATCACCGGCGGGGATATCGAACTGACCAACGTCGACGCGGCGGACATGGGCGCGACGCTCGACGCGCTGCGCGAGGCGGGGGTGACGGTGGTGGAGGGCAAGCGCTCTGTGCGCGTCTCCGCGAACGGCAAGCTCGGCCCGCTGACGCTCTCCACCGCGCCCTTCCCCGGCTTCGCCACCGACATGCAGGCGCAGTTCATGGCGATGCTGTGCAAGGCGGACGGCGCGAGCGTGCTGACCGAGACGATCTTCGAGAATCGCTACATGCACGTCCCCGAACTGGCGCGGATGGGCGCGGACATCCAGGTGCGCGGGCGCACGGCGGTGGTGCGCGGGGTCGATCGCCTCGTCGGCGCGCCGGTGATGGCGACCGACCTGCGCGCCTCGATGAGCCTGATCCTCGCCGGCCTCGCGGCGGAAGGCGAGACGGCGGTGAGCCGCGTCTATCACCTCGATCGCGGCTATGAGCGGCTGGAGGAGAAGCTGAGCGCGGTCGGCGCCGATATCGAGCGCGCCAGCGACGGGTGAACCGTCCGCGGCGTCAGGCGACCCCCGCCAGATTCCGCGCCTTGCCGTAATCCGCCTTGCCGTTCGGCGCGCGGAGCGATTCCGCCGTCGCGACCAGCAGCTTCGGCTGCTTGTACCCGGCCAGCCGCGCGCGCAGTTCGTCGCGCGCCGCGCCCTCGTCGTATCCCGGCGCGACCTCCACCACCGCCGCGACCGCCTGCCCCCATTTCGGGTCCGGCACGCCGAACACCAGGGCGTCCTTCACCGCCGGGCAGAGCTTCAGCGCCTCCTCCACCTCCTCCGGGAAAATCTTCTCGCCGGCCGAGTTGATGCAGGCCGAGCCGCGCCCGAGCAGGATCAGCGTGCCGTCCGCCGCCACCTCCGCGAAATCGCCGGGGATCGAATAGCGCACGCCGTCGATCGTGCGGAAGGTGCGCGCGGTCTTGTCCGGGTCCTTGTGATATTCCAGCGGATTGGGCGGCGCCAGCGCAACCACCCCGCGCATGCCCGAGCCCGGCGCGACATCGCGATCATGTTCGTCAAGCACGCGGCAGCGCGGGCCGACCATGAACTTCGCCGTCTCCACCGTGCCCTCGCGCGTGGTGAGCGCCACGCCCATGCCGATCGCCTCCGACGAGCTGAAATTGTCCTGGCACACCGCGTCCGGCATGTGCCGCAGCAGCCCGTCCTTCACACCCTGCGTCCACATCACCCCGGACGAGACGATCAGCCGCATCGAGGATACGTCCCACCGCCCCGGCGCGGCATCGAGCGCGTCGAGGATCGGGCGGGCGAAGGCGTCGCCGACCACGACGAGCCGGTTCGCCCGCCAGCGTTCGATCGCATCCAGCGCCTCCTCCGCGCGGAAGCTGCGGCTCGGCAAGGTCACCGCCGTCCCGCCGGCGAGCAGCGCGGCATAAGCGGAAAGCAGCCCGGTGCCGTGCATGATCGGCGGGCCGACCAGGGTGACCGGATAGTCGGGATTGGCGGCGGCGAAATCGGCGGCCTGCTCGACATCCCGCGGCACCGGCAAACCCTGCGACGCGGCGATCGCCAGCCCGATCGCGTTGAGATCGGCGTGCGCCCACACCACGCCCTTGGGCATCCCGGTGGTGCCGCCGGTGTAGATGAAGAAACGGTCCTGCGGGTCGCGCGCGATGTCCAGCGGCGCGCCGTCCCCCGCGATCAGCGCGTCATAACGCTCGGCGAAGGCCGGCGCGTCGCCGTCCCCGCCCCATTCCACGTAAGTCCGCACCAGCGGCGAGCGATCGACCACCGCCGCCACCGCGTCGCGCAGCCGCGCGTCGTAGAGCAGCACGGTCGCGTCGCTGTCGGCGAGGATATAGGCCAGCTCGTCGGCGACGTAGCGATAGTTGACGTTGACGTGCGTCCCGCGCGCCTTCCAGCACGCCATCAGCGCGACGAGATAGTCCGCGCTGTTATAGGCGTAGAAGGCCACCCGCTCGCCGGGCCGCAGCCCGCGCCCGATCAGCGCGCGCGCGAGGTTGTTCGAGCGCCGGCGCAGCTCGCCCCAGTCCACCACCTCGTCGCCATGCGCCAGCGCCACGCGATCGGCGGGGACTTTCCGCTCGACCGCCTCGATCATGTCGCCGAAGTTGAAGCTCATTCGTCGCTCCCCGAGAACCCTAGACCAGCGGCTTCTTCCCCCAATACTCGTCGCGCAGCAGCCGCTTGTAGAGCTTGCCGGTGTCGTGGCGCGGCAGCTCGGCGCGGAAGTCGATGCGGCGCGGCGTCTTGACGTGGCTGAGATGCTCGCGCGCGAAGGCGGTCAGCTCGGCCGCCAGCGCCTCGCCCGCCTCCGCCATGTCGCGCGGCTGGACGACGGCGACCACCTCCTCGCCCATCTCGTCGTGCGGCGCGCCGATCACCGCCACGTCCGCCACCTTCGGGTGGGTGACGAGCAGGTTCTCGATCTCCGCCGGATAGATGTTCACGCCCCCGGAGATGATCATGAAGCTCTTGCGGTCGGTGAGGTAGAGATAGCCCTCCTCGTCCATCCAGCCCACGTCGCCCAGCGTCGTCCAGCCGTGGCGATCGGTGGAATCCGCCGTCTTTTCGGGATCGTTGTGATAGGTGAAGGTGCGCAGCCCCTCCGGATGCTCGAAATAGATCGCGCCCTCGGTGCGCGGCGGCAGCGGGTTGCCGTCCTCGTCGCAGATATGCGTGATGGTGGTGAGGTTGCGCCCGACCGAGCCCTTGTGCGTCAGCCATTCGGCCGACTGGATCGCGTGGAAGCCGTTCCCCTCCGTGCCGGCATAATATTCGCCGATGATCGGCCCCCACCAGTCGATCATCGCCTGCTTCACCGGCACCGGGCACGGCGCGGCGGCGTGCCACACCGCCTTGAGCGAGGAGACGTCGTATCTCGCGCGCACCTCCGGCGGCAGCTTCAGCATGCGGATGAAATGGGTCGGCACCCATTGCGCATGGGTGACCTTGTATTTCTCGATATATTCGAGCGCCTTCTCCGCGTCGAACCGGTCCATGACGACCACCGTGCCGCCGATCTGGTTGACCGCCATCGACCAGCGCAGCGGCGCCGCGTGATACATCGGCGCGGGGCTGAGATAGACCAGATCGGGCGTCCAGCCGTACAGCGCCTGTCCCAGCCCGACGAGCGCCGATGGATTCTCGCCGAACGGCTCCTCCGGCAGCGGGAAGCGCACGCCCTTGGGCTTGCCAGTGGTGCCGGAGGAATAGAGCATGATCTGCCCCGGCGAGGGGTCCGCGATCGGGCCGTCGGGCTGCGCGTCGCGCGCCGCCTCATAGCTGTCATAGCCCTCGGTCGTGCCGCCGACCATGAAACGCCGCATGTCGCCGATGCGGGGCAGCAGCGCGGCGGCCTGCACCGCGATCGCCTTCGACACGATCAGCACGCGGCAATCGCCGTCGCGCAGGATATATTCCGCCTCGTCGACCAGCAGCTTCGAGGAGAGGCAGGTGACATAGACGCCGGTGCGCTCGGCCGCCCACATGATCTCCAGGTAGCGGGCGTTGTTGTCCATCATCACGGCGATCGCGTCGCCGCGCTTCAGGCCCAGCGAGCGGAGCAGATGCGCGCCCTGGTTGGCGCGGCGGTCAAGCTCGCCATAGGTGACCGTCTCGCCCGTGGCGGCCATGATATAAGCGGCCTTGTCGGGCGTCGCCCGTGCATGAGCGACCGGGTGCAGCATTCCTTCTCTCTCCAAAACAAGGCGTGGCGGCGTCTCGCGCGCCGCTCACGCCGTCATGCCATCACCCTTCGACGCGCTCCACGATGATCGCCGGGGCCATGCCGCCGGCGGCGCACATCGTGACGAGGCCGTAGCGCTTGTTGCGGCGCTCCAGCTCGTCCACCACCGTGCCGATCAGGATCGCCCCGGTCGCGCCGATCGGGTGGCCGAGCGCGATCGAGCCGCCGTTCACGTTCACCTTGTCACGCGGCAGTTCCAGATCGCGGATGAACTTCTCGGAGACCACGGCGAACGCCTCGTTGATCTCCCAAAGGTCGATGTCCTCCTTCCTGAGGCCGGCCTTCTCCAGCACCTTCTTCGCCGCCGGCACCGGCGCGTTGAGCATCAGCGTGGGATCGTCGCCCATGTTGGCCATCGCCACGATCCGCGCGCGCGGCTTGAGGCCGTGCTTGTCGGCATATTCCTTCGACGCCAGCAGCACCGCCGCCGCCCCGTCGACCACGCCCGACGAATTGCCGGCGTGGTGGAAATGCTGGATTTCCAGATCGGGATATTTGCGGTTGATCTGCTTGCGGAAGGTGTCGCCCTTCGCGTTTAGCGGCATGTCCGCGATCGCGGTGAACGACGGCTTGAGGCTGGCGAGGCCCTCTGCGGTGGTCTGCGGGCGGGGATATTCGTCCTTCGCCAGCACGACCTCACCGGCATCGTCCACCACCGGCACGATCGACTTGTCGAAACGCCCCTCGGCGATCGCCGCCGCCGCCTTCTGCTGGCTCTCCAGCCCGGCGCGGTCGAGCTGCTCGCGGGTGATCCCCTCCATGCTGGCGATCGCGTCGCCGCAGATGCCCTGATGGCTCTGCGGGTGGGTGAGGTCGAGCCGCTCGTTGCCCGATCCCATGCCGAGCGGCGGCTTGCCCGATTCCATGTCCTCCTGCGCCATCGCTGCGGTGAGGCTCATCATCTCGGTGCCGCCGGCGATCACCAGATCCTCCATGCCGGACATGATCTGCGCCGCGGCGAAGTTCACCGCGGTGATGCCGCCGCCACAGAAGCGATCGAGCGTGGTGCCGCTCGCCTTGATATCATAGCCGGCGTCGAGCGCCGCCATGCGGCCGAGATCGCCGCCCTGCTTGCCGCGCTGCGAGGAGGTGGACCAGATGATGTCGTCCACCTCGGCAGTGTTGAGGTTGTTGCGCTCCTTCAGCGCCTTCAGCACGGTGGCGGCGAGATGCTGCGGGTGCAGATGGGCGAGCGCGCCCTTTCCCTGCTTACCGATCCCGCGCGGGGTGCGGACGGCGTCGATGATATAAGCGTCGGGCATGGATGGACTCTCCAAGGGCGGTTGCCAAAAGCGGTTGACGGCCCCGGCTCTTTACCGGCGCCGATTTCCGGCATAACCTTCGTTATGGTAGAGGGGATGTCAAGCGTGCAGCCAGCAAATCAGACAGCGACGCGATCGCCCGACCTCACGCCGCGCGACTGGCTGGAGGCCGGCCAGTCCCTGCTCAGGCGCGGCGGGCTGAAGGCGCTCAAGCTGCGCCCGCTGGCCGACGAGCTGCGCGTGTCGACCGGCAGCTTCTATCACCATTTCAAGGATTTCGACGACTATCAGGGGCAGCTCGCGCGCTATTTCGCGGAGGATCAGGTCGGCGACCTGATCGACGCGCTGGAACGCTCCTCCCCCGATCCGATCGCGCGCATCCGCCTGCTGGGGCAGACGGTGCGGCGGCGCGGCTCCTCCCGGCTGGCGATCGCGATGCGCGCCTGGGCGGAAAGCGACCCGCGCGCGCAGGCGGCGGTGGAGCGGCATGACACGCTGCTGCTCGATTTCCTCGCGCGCAACCTCACCGCCGCCGGCTTCACCCGCAACGAGGCGGAAATCCGCGCCTATGGCCTCATCACGCTCGGGCTGGGCAAGGTCCACGCGCCGCAGCTCGACATGAGCACGCTGTTCGATTCGCTGCTCGACATCATGATCGCGCGCGCGCCGACGGCATGAGGGCGCTGGTCGTATCGGCGCTGTCGCCCGAGCTGTCGGGCACCGCGCTCGCCGACGTGCCGGCGCCGGCGCCCGCCCCCGGCAAGGTGCTGGTGCGGGTGAAGGCGGCCTCGCTCAACTATCCGGACCTGCTGATGACGCGCGGCGACTATCAGCTCAAGCCGCCGCTGCCCTTCACCCCCGGCATGGAAGTGGCGGGGGAGGTGATCGCGGGCGACGGCTTCACGCCCGGCGCGGCGGTGGTGTGCGGCACGCGGCTCGGCGGATTCGCGGAGATGGTGTCGGTCGACGCCGCCGCCGTCCGGCCCAAGCCGGCGCACCTTTCCTTCGCCGAGGCGGCGAGCGTCGGCACCGCCTATCTCACCGCCTATGTCGCGCTGGTGCGGCTGGGCATGGCGCGAGCGGGCGAATGGGCGCTGATCCACGGCGCGACCGGCGGCGTCGGGCTGGCCGCGGTCGATCTGGCCAGGGCGCTCGGCTGCCGCGTGATCGCCGCGTCGCGCTCGGCGGAGAAGCTGGCGGTGGTCGCGCGCGACCATGCGCCTGACGCGACCGTCACCACGCCGGGCTTCCGCGAGGCGGTGAAGGAGATCACCGGCGGCGGGGCCGACCTGATCTACGATCCCGTCGGCGGCGACGTGTTCGACGAATCGACCCGCTGCATCGCCTTCGGCGGCCGGCTGCTGGTGGTCGGCTTCACCTCGGGCCGGATCGCGACCGTCTCCACCAACATGCCACTCATCAAGGGCTTTTCGGTGATCGGCGTGCGCGCGGGGGAATATGGCCGGCGCTTTCCGGACAAGGGGCGCGAGAATCTCGACGCGATCTGGCGGCTGGCGGCGGAGAGGCGCATCCGGCCGCGCGTCCACGCCGAATATCCGCTCGCCGACTGGTGCGCCGCGTTCGAGGCGATGCGGGACAGCGCGATGGTCGGGAAACTGGTGCTCGTTCCATAAGAGACAGGGCCATGAGGAACAGGAGAGGGTCGCGTGGCAGGCTATAATTATGTCGTCATCGGCGGCGGCTCGGCGGGCTGCACGCTCGCCGCGCGGCTTTCGGAAGACCCGGCGTCGAGCGTCTGCCTGCTGGAAGCCGGCGGCGCCAACAACGAGATGCTGGTGCGGATGCCCGCCGGCGTCGGCAACCTGATAAAAGCCAGGGGCAAGCATAACTGGGGCTTCTGGACCGAGCCGGAGCCGCATCTCGACAACCGCCGCCTGTGGTGGCCGCGCGGGCGTGGGCTGGGCGGATCGTCCGCGATCAACGGCATGGTCTACATGCGCGGCCACCCGCAGGATTATGACGAATGGCGCCAGCTCGGGCTGGCCGGCTGGTCGTGGGACGACGTGCTGCCCTATTTCCGCCGGCTGGAGGGCCATCATCGCGGCGAGAGCGGCGGGCTGCATGGCACGCAAGGACCGCTGACCGTCTCCGGCGGCGAGAGCGACAGCCCGTTCCACGACGCGCTGATCGAGGCCGGGCGGCAGGCCGGCTATCCGCTCACCAGCGACTTCAACGGCGCGGCGATGGAGGGTTTCGGCCGCTACGACCTGACGATCGCGAACGGGCAGCGCTGGTCGACCGCCTCGGCCTATCTGCGCCCGGCGATGGCGCGGCCCAACCTCACCGTCATCACCGGCGCGCGCACCACGCGGATCGTGATCGAGGGTGGCCGCGCGGTGGCGGTGGAATATCTCGCCGGCAACCGCCTCGCACGGGTCGAGGTGGCGGGCGAGGCGCTGCTGTGCGCCGGGGCGGTGCAAAGCCCGCAGATCCTCCAGCTCTCCGGCATCGGCGATCCGGCGCGGCTGAAGGACGCCGGGGTGCGCGCGGTCCACGACCTGCCCGGCGTCGGCGAGAATCTGCAGGACCATCTCGACGTCATCATGAACTGGCGTTCGCACGGGCTGACCACCGCCTATTCGGCGACCAGGGGGTTGCGGCAGCTCAAGGTCGGCCTCGAATATCTGCTGCGCGGCACCGGCCTGGGGCGGCAGCAGTTCCTCGAATCCGGCGCGTTCGTCCGCTCGCGCCCCGGCCTGTCGCGGCCGGACGTGCAGATCCACGGCGTGCTCGCGATCATGCGCGACCACGGCAAGGTGCGCGCGAAGGAGGACGGCTTCTCCTTCCACCTCTGCCAGCTCCGCCCGGAAAGCCGCGGCCGCGTGACGATCGCGTCGGGCGATCCGCTGGCCGACCCGCTGATCTTCGCCAATTACCTGAGCCAGCCCGAGGACGTGCGCGTGATGCGCGAATGCGTGAAGATCGGGCGCGACGTGGCGGCGCAGGCGGCGCTCGACCCCTATCGCGACGCGGAGCTCGCCCCCGGCGGCGAGGTGCGCACCGACGCGGAGATCGACGCCTGGGTGCGCCGCACGGCCGAGACGATCTACCACCCGGTCGGCACCTGCAGGATGGGCGCGGACGGGGACGGGCTGGCGGTGGTCGACGCGCGGCTCAAGGTGCGCGGGCTGGCGGGGCTGCGCGTCGTCGACGCCTCCGTGATGCCGTCGCTGGTGGGATCGAACACCAACGCGCCGACGATCATGATCGCGGAAAAGGCGGCGGACCTGATCCGGGAAAGGGTCGCGGCGGCGGCCTAGTTTCGATTCCGTCCCGCTCTGGAACAGCGGCCGGGCGCCCGTTGCGGCGCGGGGCGAATCGACTTAATGGTCACTTAACGGTCGCATCATTTTTCTCATCTTTCGAGGGGTGTCATGAAGAAGATTGTTGCGAGCGTCGCCCTGGCGACCACCGCTGCGTTCGGCGCGAATGTCGCCGACGCGGCGCTTTCCGCCGATTTCACCGTCAAGGTCGAGGCGCCGGGGGTCACAAACACCACGGCGACGGATTTCGATTATTTCGGCGTCGAGACATTCGATGGTCAGAGCACCGGCGTCTCGCCGTCGCTCACCACGACGTTCGGCGCCAGTCCGATCACCGGCACCTACACGAACGTCAACGTCATCCGGGCCGACCAATATGGCGGTGCGGGCGGCAGCGGCAATTACGCCGTCGCCGGCATCAACCAGACGTCGCAATATTCGATCAGCTTCAGCGACACCGGCACGAACGGGATCAACTATTTCGGCTTCTGGCTATCCGCGCTGGACAGCGGCAACACGGTCGAATTCTTCAACGGCGGCACGTCGCTGGGCACGTTCGATCCCACCAACGTCCTGTCGTATGTGAGCGGCAACAGCGCTTACAACGGCAATCCCTTCAGCCCCTATCAGGGCCAGAACGGCGGCCAGCCTTACGTGTTCATCAATTTCTTCCTCGATACGGGGACGTTCGACCGGATCGTGTTCCATCAGACGAATATCGGCGCCGGTTACGAATCGGACAATCACACCGTTGGCTGGTCCACGAGCCAGAACGGCGGCGGCACCGTCATCCCCGGCGTGCCGGAACCGGCGACCTGGGCGATGATGATCCTCGGCTTCGGCCTGGTCGGCGGCGTGATGCGGACGCGCAAGAATGGCGCGAAGGTCGCCTTCTCCCAGGCCTGACCGGCAATCAGACCGCGAGCATGGAGCGCCGGCGGGGCAACCCGCCGGCGTTTCCACGTCGTCTGACGAAACCGGCAGGCCGAAAGCGGCGCCTACGGCCGCCGGTCCTCATAGGCGCGCACGCCCGGCCCGAGCCGGTTCGTCCCCAGCGCCAGCCGCTCGCCGCTGACGTTGGCGACGAAGGCCGGGCTCTTGCTCTGCCCCGGCGCGAGCGTGGCGACATTGCCGTCGATGCGCAGGCCGGCGGCGGAATATTTGCGCTGCTCCGCCGAAACGACGATGAAGCCGGTCCAGTTCTCCTTGTTCGCTCCCTGGACGAAGGTGTTGCGCAGAATCTCGCCGGTGCCGCCCTCCGGCAGGTCGATGGCGTAATTGGTCTTGCGCCCCTCGCTGTCGTCGAAGCTGTTGTCGTCGATCCGCACATGCGGGCTGCGCAGCTTGACGTAATGCCCGCCGCGACCGCGCTCGAAGCGGGAGTTGGTCACCGTGATCTCGCCGGTATTGGCGAGATAGATCGAATGGGCGCAATCGGGCGTCTCGTCGCACTGGCCGAGGCCCGAGAAGGTCGAGTGATCGACGGTGATCCGCGTCGCGTCGCCGGTCGCGCCCAATATGCCTTCCTGGCTGTCGAGGAACATCGCATTGCGCACCGTCAGGTCGCCGATCTCGATCCGGATGCCCGCGCCGTTGCCGTCGCCCACGCGGATGTTGCGGAAGACGAGGCCATCCACCGTCGATCCGCGCCCGCGCAGCACCAGCGCGGCCTTGCCCTCGCACGCGCTCTCGAAGATCACCTTGCCCGGCTCCGCCGCCTTGAAGGTTACGCGCCCCGCCTGCTGGATCGCGCATTCGCGATAGACGCCCGGCGCGATCAGCACGGTGAAGTCCTGCCCGCGCCGCGCCATCAGCGCGTCCTGAAGATGGGCGAACCTCTCCCCCGTCTCCACGATCGTGAACGGCGCCGGGGCCGGGGCCGGGGCAGCGGCGGTGAGCGCGAGCGGCGACAGGCCGATGAGGGCGGCGAAACGGCGCATGCCGGCAGATTCCTTTCGTCGTACCACGGCTTCTTGCGCGCGACGGCGGCGGCGCGAAAGTGGCTTTCGCGGTTAACGCCCGGCACGTCCCGTCGCGGTACGGTTAGCGGACATCGCGTTTCCTGTTGCAACCTAATCCGCGAGGCATCACAACCATACCCGATTCCCTAAAACGCCAGTGGAGAGGCCGGTCATGCAAAGCTACCTGAAGCACTATATCGATGGCGCATGGGTGGAGAGCGAGGGCGGGCGGCGCCATGAGGTGATCGACCCCTCGACCGAGCAGCCCTGCACCGAGATCACGCTCGGCACCGCCGCCGATGTCGACAAGGCGGTCGCCGCCGCGAAGAAGGCGTTCGCGAGCTGGTCGCAGACCAGCATTGAGGAACGGGCCGCGATCCTGGAGAAGATCATCGCCGGCATGAAGGCCCGCCTTCCCGAGCTTGCCGCCGCGACCAGCCGCGAGATGGGCGCGCCGATCTCCTTCGCGCAGATGGCGCAGGTGCCCGCCGGCCTCGGCCATTTCATGGGCACGCTCGCCGCGTTGCGCGAATTCAAATTCTCCGAGCAGGTTGGCAATTCGCGCGTCGTGCACGAGCCGGTCGGCGTGGTGGCGATGATCACGCCGTGGAACTGGCCGCTCAACCAGATCTGCGCCAAAGTCGCCCCCGCGCTCGCCGCCGGCAACACGATGATCCTGAAGCCGTCGGAGGAAGCGCCGAGCAACGCGCTGATCCTCGCCGAAATCCTGCACGACGCGGGCGTGCCGGCGGGCGTGTTCAACCTCGTCAACGGCGACGGGCCGGGCGTCGGCGCGGCGCTGTCGGGCCACAAGCATGTCGACATGGTGAGCTTCACCGGCTCGACCCGCGCGGGCGTGGCGGTCGCCACCGCCGCCGCCGCGACCGTCAAGCGCGTGCACCAGGAACTCGGCGGCAAGGCCCCCAACCTCGTGCTGGAAGGCGCGAAGCTGGAAGAGGTGTTGCCGCCGACGCTGGCCGGCGTGATTGCCAACACCGGGCAGAGCTGCATCGCCCCCACCCGCCTGCTGGTCCACAAGAGCCAGGTCGATGCCGCGACCGAGGTGGCCAAGGCGATCATGGAGGCGACGCAGGTCGGCAACCCGGAGGATCAGGGCGCGCATATCGGCCCGGTGGTCAACAAGGCGCAGTTCGAGAAGATCCAGGGCCTGATCCAGTCCGCGCTGGACGAGGGCGCGCGGCTCGTCACCGGCGGCACCGGGCGGCCGGATGGCCGCAACGCGGGCTATTTCGTCAAGCCGACCGTGCTGGCGGACGTCACGCCCGACATGCGCATCTATCGCGAGGAGACGTTCGGTCCGGTCGCCACCATCACCACCTATGACGATCGCGATCAGGCGGTGGAGATGGCCAACGACACCGATTACGGCCTCTCCGCCACCATCTCCGGCGATCCCGCCGAGGCGGCCAGGATCGCCGGCAAGCTGCGCGCCGGGCTGGTGACGATCAATTCGTGGGGCCCGACGCCGGGAACGGCGTTCGGCGGCTACAAGCAATCGGGCAACGGCCGCGAGGGCGGCAAATACGGCCTCACCGACTTCATGGAAGTCAAGACGATCGTCGGCGAGCCGGCCTGAACCTTCCTCCCCCCTGGGCGCCGCTCGATCCGACGGCGCCCTTTCTTTTGCCTGAAGGAAAGAACGTCATGATCGTGTCGGTCCTATACCCCAATCACGACGGCGCGCGTTTCGACAGCGCCTATTACCGCGACCATCATGCGAAGCTGGCGCGGGAGGTGTGGCAGCCGGAGCGGGTCGAGCTGATCGAGGGGCAGCCGATGGGCGGCGCCCCCAGCCCGTTCGCGCTGATCGCGCATTTCCATTTCGCCTCGCCGGAGGCGCTGGGCGCGGCGATGGCCAGCCCGCGTCGCGGCGAACTTCAGGCTGATATCGTCAACTTCACCGATATCGCGCCGCAGGTGATGATCGGGCGGACGCTCGGCTGATCCTTCCTTTCCGTTGAACCTGCCGGAGCCGGTTCCGGCAGGTTCAATAATCCTTCGACACGCGCACGTTGACGCTCTGCCGGCCGAGCGTGGAGATGCTCGACAGGAGCGAGAGCCAGCGCGTCACCTGATATTCCACCCGCGTCGCTGAATAGCCCTGACCGTCGGTGATGATCTCCGCATAGAGCTTGCGCGTCACATATTTGCCCGCCGCGATCGAGGTCTGCTGCCCGGTCTGCACGTCGGCGGGGAGGATGCGCAGCCGGTCCAGCCCCGCCGCGCGACGCACCGCGTTGATCGGATTGAGGCCGCCATTGCCGTCCTTCAGCGCCGCCACCGCCGCCGCGAGCTGCAATGCCTCCGGCGCGGAAAGATTGGTGATCGAGGTGCCGAACAACAGCCGCGACAGCAATTCATCCTGCGGCAGCGCGGGGGTGCTGGTGAACGAAATCTCCGGCTTCTGCGCCACGCCCGTCACGCGGATCGTGGCGCTGAGGTTGGTCGAATCCGCATTGGCCTCGATATCGAGCGCGGGATTGGCCGGCACCTCGCCAGCGAAGCGGATCACGCCGCGCGAAAGCTGGAACTCGCGCCCGGCGAACTCGTAATTGCCGCGCACCAGATCGGCGCGGCCGGTGATCGCGGGATTGTCCGGCGCGCCGCCGATCTTCAGATCCGCCGACCATTCGCTCGACAGGCCGAGGCCGCTGACCGCAAGCTGGTTCGGCGCGCGGGCGTGGACGTCGAGCCGCCACGGCGTCGCGCGCGCTTCCTCCTCCTCGCCGCCGCCGGGCAGGTTGATCTCGCGTATCCTGAGCTGCGGCACGGCGGTGGCCGCGCTCGCCTGCCCCAGCCGGTAGCGGCTGCGATCGAGCGTCACGTCGCCCGAGATCAGCCCGCCGTTGCCGCTTGAGTGCAGGCGCAGCGGCCCGGTGACGGTCGCGCCGATATCGTCGCGGTTGATGAGCACGGCATGGGCGGCGTCGAGCGACAGGTCCAGCCCGATCCCGGCCTCGGCCGAGAAGTCGAACTGCCCGCTGCCGGTGACGCGTCCGCCCTTGCCGGCGTCGGCGGCGAATTGCTGGATCTGCAGGCGCGAACCCTGGAACGTGCCCGCCGCCTGCACATTGGTCAGCAATGTGCCGGTCGTCGCGCTTTCGATCCGCGCGCCGCTGGTGCGCAGCATCCCGCGGATCGAGGGGTCGGAGACGCGCCCGGTCACGTCCGCACCGAGCGCCATCGGGCCGGATATCGCCAGCATCTCCAGCCCGCTCAACCGCCACAAGGTGTCGGCGGGGCCATTGTAGCGAAGTTGCGCGAACAGCCCCGCGCCCATCAGCCGCTCGGCGATATCGCCCTGCCCGAGCGGGGAGAGCAGCGCCTGCGCGCGCCCGATCGTCTGCCCGCCGGACGCCATCACCGCGCGCACGCCCGCGCGATCGGCGGAAAGCGCGCCGGCGATGCCGATGTCGATCGGCGTGGAGGAGGCGAACAGGCCCGAGCGGGTGAGGCCGCGCACCGTCATGTCGACGCGGCCGGTCGGCGGGCCGTTGCCGCGCACCGCATAGCTGACATTGCCCGAGGCGCTGCCGCCCAGCGCCAGCCCCGGATAGCCGATGTCGAGGATCGACAGCGGCATCCGCGTCACCGCCGCCTCGATGCTGGTGGCGTCGCCGCCGAACAGGCCGGAGAGCTTCGCCTCGCCGCCCGCGAAGGTCAGCCGCGTCGGCGCGAGTCGCCATGCGTCGCCCTCGCGCGTCACCACCGCCGGCTCCTCCAGCTTGAGCGGGCGGCGATCGACATTGCCCTCGGCGGTGATGCGATAGCTGTCCGGCGTGACGGCGATCACGCTCCTGACGTCGAAGGCCCGGCCCCGCGCGGCGGCGATCTGCGCGCGGATCTCGCCGCTGCCGCCGCGCAGATGGGCGGCGGCGGCGAAGCGCCCGATCGTCAGCTTGCCGCGCCTGAGGCCGCCGCCGTTGACGCTCGCCTCGATCGCCGTGCCGGCCGGATCGAGCAGGGCGACGAGATCGAGATGCGCGCGCGCCACCGTCACCTTGCCACCCAGCCGCGCGCGGCGCGCGTCGATATGCCCCTCGATGCGCTGCACGTCGCCCGCCGGGCGGAACAGCAATTCGCCCGACAGACCGCCGCCGTCGAGCGCCAGCCGGCCGGTGAAGCCGCCCTCGACGATATCGAGCGTGCCGGTCGCGCGCGTGCCGCTGACGTCGATCCGCGCGAAGGCGATCTGCGCGGTGCCGCCGGGCGGCAGGAGGATATCGCCCGCCGCCTCGAACGGCCCCAGCCGCGAGCCGCCGGCGGCGGTGAAGGCGAAGCCCTTCGCGGTCGGATCGAGATGCGCACGCACCTGCGACAGCCCCATCGCCGCATTGGGCGACGCGAGCAGCAGGTCGATCGTCGGATGGTCGATCTGCCCTTCGAGCTTGAGCGTCAGCGGGCCGTAACTCGCCTGCGTGCCCCGCCCCTCGAAATGGAAGGTGCCGTCGCGACGGCGCAAACCCGTGCCGGTAAGGCGCAGCGAGGGCGCGGTGAGGATCAGGTTGGTGAAATGCAGCACGCCGTCCGGCGTTCGCTCCAGCGCGGTGCGGATGCGTGGCAGGCCGCCGGCAAGGCTGCGGAAGAAGGCGTTGTCGAGCCGCACCATCCGCGCCTCGCCCTGCCCGACGACGCGGGTGCCGTGCCCGCCCGGCCCCGGCACGACGCGCAGGGTGGAGGTGACGTCCACCACGCCGAGGCCGGGGATCAGATACCGCCCGAGCGCGCCGTTGACGCCGACCTGATAGTCGCCGGTCGCAAGATCGAGCAGCAGGTTGATCCGCCCGGTGAGCTTGTCCGACTTCACGCGCAGATCGTCGCCGGTGACGAGCTTGCTGGTGATGCGCAGCACGCCCTCGACCGACAGGTTGCGCAACATGCCCCCCGCCACGTCGCCCACCCCGGTCACGCGCGCAGCGGTGAAACGGACCGGCAGACTGACCGGCGCTTTCGAGAAACGCCCCTTCCCCGCCGCCCATGCCTGATCGAAGCCGGTGTCGTCGAAGGCGAAGCGGGCGGCGGTCAGCCGGTAATCGAAGCCGGCCGTCGCGAAGGCGCCGTCGAGCACCGCGCGCAGCTCCACGTCGCGCCCGGTCATGTTCGGGAACAGCGCCGCGGGCTGGAGCAATCGCGCGCGGAGGCGAACGTTGCGGAACGCGCTCGCGCCGAGATCGAGCGTGCCCGTGGCGTCCACCGCCAGCGCCGCCGAGCGCAGCGCGAGATTGCCCGCCAGCCGCCGGTTGGCGAGCGTCGCGCCGCCGTTCACCGTAACACGCGGCGCGGTGAGCCGGGCAAGCTTGCCGCCCGACACCGCCGAGGGGACGAGATTGCCGGTGAGCGTGTAGGCGCCCTTGCGGTTGCCGAGCGTCAGGTCGATCACCCGCGCCGCGCCGGCATTGGCGAGCGCATGGCCGTCCCAGCGCGTCCAACTCCCCGCGCCGCCGACCTCCAGTCGCAGCGGCTTGCGGATGCCGGTGAGCCGCGCCAGCACGCCGTCCTTCACCCCGCGCGCGCGGACGGCGATGTCGAACCTGTCGCGATCCGGCTCCGCGTCGATCCTCAGCCGCAGCGCATCGCTGCCCTCGACCACCGCCGCGAGATCGACCAGCGCGCGCCCGGCGTGGATATCGGCGCGGCCCCGGATGCGGCCATAGCGCGCGATGCCGGTAACGCGGCGATCGACATACAGGCGATCGACCCGCAGCCGCCCGATGCGGATATCGAAATCGGGGAGCAGCGGCCCCTGCTTCGCGCTGGATTTGGTGCGCGGCCATTTGGCGAAGGTGGCGGTAGGGATATCCAGCGCGGTGATGTCGAGCCGGTTGGCGAACCAGCGCAGCGGCGACCAGTGCAGCCGCGCGACCGGCGCGGAGAACACCAGCCCGTCGAGATCATAGACGCGCACGTCGCGCAACACCGCGCGATCGTAGATCGACCCGTCGATGCGACCGACCGTGAAGCGCAGCCCGCTCGGCGTGCGCACCGCCGCGATCCGGTCCGCCACCCAGCGGTGCCCCATGTCGGTGTCGACCACCAGCACCGCCGCGCCGAGGATCGCCAGCGCGGCCGCGAGCAATCCGGCGATCCACTTCGCCGCCCGCCTCAAAACGCCTGCCCCAGCGAGACATAGACGGCGACGCGCGAATCCCCCTGCTGCGGGTTGATCGGCGTGCCGACATCGACGCGGATCGGCCCGAAATTGGAATAATAACGCACGCCCAGCCCCGCACCGTAGCGCAGCCCGGAGAACCTCGGCAGCGGCGAGGTGTAGATATTGCCGCCGTCGAAGAACGGCACGATGCCGAAATTGCCCCACACCTTCACGCGCGTCTCGATCGAGAATTCGGTCAGGCTGCGCCCGCCGATCGGATCGTTGTTCGGATCGCGCGGCCCGATCGCCTGATAGCCATAGCCGCGCACCGACGCCCCGCCGCCGGCATAGAATCGCCGCGACGGCGCGATCGCGTCACGCGGCGCGCCGACGATCGTGCCGAGCCGCACCCGCCCGGCCAGCACCACCTTGTCGCCAAACGGCGTATAGGCGCTGGCGTCGAGCTGCGTCCGCGCATAGCCGAACGCCGTGCCGAGCAACGACAGCTCCGGGCTGAGCCGCCCGCCGAGCCGGAAGCCTTTCGTCGGGTTGAGCAGGTCGTCCGAGCCGTCATAGGTGAGGCTCAAGGGCAGCGCGGCGATATAATAGGTCCGCCGGCGCGGCTGGCCGGTCGAGGCGATCACGTCGCGCTCGTCGGTGCTGACCAGTTCCGCGCCCAGCGACCACACCCACGCCTTCTGGAAGAAGATATTGGTCTGCCGCTCGAGCGAGCCGGAGAGCGAGAAGGTGTCGGCGGTATAGGCCAGCCGCTCGGTGTGCGAGGCGGCGACCTGCGCGGTCAGCACGCGGTCGCGACCCTCGAAATTGTTGCGGCGATAGGTGATCTGGGCAAGCTGCTCCTGCGTCCCCAGCACGCCGCGCAGGATAAGCGCACCCTCCGGCGGGAAGAAGTTGCGGTGCGTCCAGCTCACCTCGGCGCGCGCGCCCTCGCCGGTGCCATAGCCGAGCTCGCCCGCGATGGTGCGCGGCGGGGCGGGCTGGAGCGTCACGTCCACGTCCACCGTGTCGGGCGTGTCGCCCGGCACCGGCTTCACCTCCGCGCTGGAGACGAGGCTGGTCTGGATCAGCGCGCGCTTCAGGTCGTCGAGGCCGGGGGCGTAATAAGGCTCGCCGGGCTGGAAGCGCGCGATCTCCTGCACATGCTTCGCGCCGAACACATGGTTGTTCGGATTGACGCGGATGCGGCCGAACCTGCGCGCGCGGCCGGGATCGACCGTCAGGTCCAGCGTCGCGGTGCGCGCGGTGCGGTCGACGGTGATCTCCGGCTCGCCGATCTTCGCGAAGGGGAAGCCCTGCTTGCCGGCCTGCTCGGTCAGCCGCGCCTGCCCGGCGACGATCGCATCGGCGTTGACCGGATCGTCCTGCTTCACCCCGAAGGCGTCGGTCAGCGCGGCCGCCTTGTCGCCGGCCGCCGCCATGCCGTCGATCGTGACGCCGGCGAAGCGATAGAGCTGGCCCGGCTCGGCGGAGAGCACCACCACCGGCTTGCCGCCGCTCGCGTCGACGCTGGTCTGGACGCGCGCGTCATAATAGCCCTCCGCGCGCAGCAGGGTGACGAGCAGGTCCGCGTCCTCGCGCGCGCGGCGATCGAGCTGCGCGGCGTTGGCCGGCTCGCCGTCATGCTGGTCGAGCACGGAAAGCTCGGCGAAGCGCTGGCGCAGCAGCGGCGAGGGCACCGCGTCGATCCCCTCGATACGATAGCCGTAGCGCGTCTCGGCGGCGGCGCTGGTCTGCGCGCTCTCCGTATCGGCCGGGGCCTTGCTCAGATCGGGCCAGGCCACACCGATATCGGGCAGCGGCGCGAGCGGTGCGTTGGGATCGAGCATGTCGCCGGCATCGGCGGCAGGCGACGGCGGCTGTGCGGCCGGCGCGGCGGGTTGCTGCTGTGCCGCGGCGGGCGGCACGGCGACGATCGCGACCAGTAATGCGGCGCCTCGCCGAACCATTTCAGCCTGATAGCGCGTGATCGCGCCGGGCGACAATGGTGTCAGTGAATCGTGCCGTCCGCGCGTCCGGCCGAGAGCCATTCGACCAGCCGCTCGATCTGGCGCCAGCGGCAGAAATGGATGTGATTGCCGAGATCGCGGCTGCGATCGGCGCGCGCGACAGCCTCGTCGGCGGCGGCGCGGCCGAAGGTGAGGATCAGCACCTGCGCGTCGTTGAGCGCGGTGCGATCGGCGACATAGGGAAAATCGTCCATGCCCCGCCCTGTTGCGCGCGGGCTGCCTAAAAGTCCGTTCGGGAAATGCCTTTCCAAAGTGTTGCGATGGGGTGCTGGCGTCCCGCCGCAGGACATGGCAAGGGCG
This sequence comes from Sphingomonas sp. CL5.1, assembly GCF_013344685.1. Lineage (NCBI taxonomy): Bacteria > Pseudomonadati > Pseudomonadota > Alphaproteobacteria > Sphingomonadales > Sphingomonadaceae > Sphingomonas > Sphingomonas sp. CL5.1. Next base: position 1,557,975 of record NZ_CP050137.1, on the reverse strand, counting down.
CGCGGCAATGTCCGATAAGCCTTCCCGTCCCTCCGCCGCCGGCGGCTTCCTGATCGCCAGCGGCGTGCTGGCGGGCGCGATCCTCGGCTTCGCCGCCGGCCAGCCAACGATCGGGGTGCTGATCGGCCTCACCCTCACGGTCGCGGTTTCGGTCGCGATGTGGTGGCGCGAGCGGGGCTGAGCGCGCGGATCAGGCCGGCGCGCGCAGCAGCAGCTTCACGCGGCCGATCACCTCCACCTCCGGTTCCGGCAGGGTAAGCGGCGGATAGGCCGGATTGTCGCTCGCCAGCGTGATCGTGTCGCCCCGCGCCGTCACCCGCTTGACCAGCAGGTCGCCGTCGCGGCGGGCGACGAAGATCGCGGGCGTCCGCACGATCCGCCGGTCGCCGCGATCGACCACCAGCCGGTCGCCGTCGAGGATCGTCGGCGCCATCGAATCCCCGCGCGCCATGATGATCGAGGCGGTGCGCGGCGCGATCCCCGCCGCCGCCAGCGTTTCCGGGGCGAAACGCTCGACCCGCAAGCGGCGCTCGTCCGCCGCGTCGGCTCCGGCCCCCGCCGCCGCCGACAGCGCGAGCCACGGCACCTCGACCAGCGCCGCGCCCGCCGCCGCGCCGCCGAGCACGCGCTCCTCGACGTCGAAGAACGCCGCCAGCGCACGGCGATCCTCCTCCGCCAGCCGCTTCGGCGAGCCGCGCCCGACGAACTGCTGGAGATAGGCGACATTACGCCCGAGCATCGCGGAGAGCGCCGCGAGGCTAACGCCGCGCGCGCTCGCCAGCCGCATCAGCGCCTCGCGGGGGTCCTGGGACATGGCCGCAGCATAGCCGCAGGAAATTTCCTGGACAAGTTGGATTTCTTGCGAGAACAAAAAGGGAACGAATCAAACGGGAGCCGAGTCGAGATGACGCTGTTGACCAAGATCGACCTTTATCTGCGCCGCACCGGGATGCCGCCGAGCACCTTCGGCCGCCGCGCCGTGAAGGACCCGCGGCTGGTGGGGGATCTGAAGCGCGGGCGGGTGCCGGGGCCGCGCCTTGCCGCGCGCGTCGATGCCTTCATCGCGAGGACGAAGTGATGCGCGGCCCAGGCGTCGTGCGTTTGCTGGAACGCGCCCTGTGCGCGGCGGGGACGGGGATCGCGATCTCCCGCCACCACGCGACCGAATGGCACAGCGCGACCTTCTCCGGCATGCGCCACGAGATTTCGGGCGAGGCGGCGACCAGCGCGGCGCTCGATCGCTGGCTGGAAGGGCTGGCGGAAGCGGAACTGCCGGTCGCGGGGCATCTCGTCGCCGACATCGCCGTCGTGGAAGTCAGCCGCGACTCGCTACGAACGCGCTTCCGGCTGGAGGCGCTGACGGTGGTGGAGGGCTAGGATGGATCGACATTCAGGAGATGGCGATCCGTCCTAGATTCCCCCCGGCACCGGCGCATGGCCGGCGGCGGCCAGCGCCTCGGCGAGGTCGGCGATGCAACGATCGACCTGCGCCGCATCGGGCGAGCGGATGACGAAATTGGCGCCGGTGCGGCCTTCGCGGAAGAAGGGATAGCTGCCGATCGCCACCCCGGCGTGGCTGCGCTCCATCGTGCCGAGCAGGTCCGCCACCTCGCTTTCCCCCACCCAGCAGCCGAGCGTGCCGCTCACCACGGGGCGGCCGCCCTCCAGCGTCCCGGTCAGCGCGTCGAGCATCCCGGCGGTGATGTGCGGCACGCCGGCCATCACGAAGATGTTGCCGATGCGGATGCCCGGCGCGCCGGACATGCGGTTCTCGATCAGGTCGGCGCCCTCCGGCACCCGCGCCATGCGCAGCCGCGCCTCGGTCGCGCCGCCGCGCGTCGCGTAATAACGCTCCAGCACCGCCACCGCCTTGGGATGATGCACCACGCCGACGCCGAGCGCGGCGGCGATCGCGTCCACCGTGATGTCGTCATGCGTCGGGCCGATGCCGCCGGTGGTGAAGAGATAGTCGTTGCGCGCGCGCAACGTGTTGACCGCCTCGACGATCGCCTCCTCGCGATCGGCGACGACACGCACCTCGGTCAGCCGGATGCCCTGCACGTTGAGCCACAGCGCGATCTGCGCGACGTTCCTGTCCTGCGTGCGGCCGGAGAGAATCTCGTCGCCGATGACGACGAGCGCGGCGGTCCAGATGCGTTCCTCAACCATGAAGTTCCGCCATAACCTCGCCAATCGCGCTTCGCCACGCTATATCGGCGCGATGACCGAATATGTCACCGTCACCAGCGACGCGCCGCTCGGGCGCGACGGCGCGATCAAGCTCCACGGACGCGATGCGTTCGAGGGGATGCACAAGGCCGGCCGCCTCGCCGCCGAAACACTCGACATGATCGTGCCGCACATGGCGCCCGGCGTCTCCACGGCGGAGATCGACCGGCTGATCCACGATTTCATCGTCTCGCGCGGCGGCGTGCCCGCGACGCTCGGCTATCGCGGCTATACGCATAGCTCGTGCATCTCGATCAACCATGTCGTGTGTCACGGCATCCCCGGCGACAAGGCGCTGAAGTCCGGCGATATCGTCAATGTCGACGTCACGCCGATCCTCGACGGCTGGCACGGCGATTCGAGCCGCATGTACCTGATCGGCGAGGTGCCGCTGAAGGCGCGGCGACTGGTCGACGTGACCTATGAATGCCTGATGCTCGGCATCGAGCAGGCGAAGCCGGGCAACCACCTCGGCGACGTGGCGCACGCGATCCAGCGCCACGCGGAGGCGCATCGCTATGGCGTGGTGCGCGATTTCTGCGGGCACGGCCTCGGCCGCCTGTTCCACGACGCGCCGGAAGTGGTCCATGTCGGCCGCCCCGGCACCGGGCCGGAACTGCGCCCCGGCATGATCTTCACGATCGAGCCGATGATCAACATCGGCCGCCCGGACGTGAAACTGCTCGACGACGGCTGGACGGCGGTGACGCGGGACCGCTCGCTCTCCGCGCAGTTCGAGCATTCGATCGGCATCACCGAGGACGGCTGCGAGGTCTTCACGCTTTCCCCGGCGGGTCTGGATCGTCCGCCTTACGATTGAGGCGGCGTCAGCAGCCGGCCCTGCCCAGCCGATAGACGTGGATCATCCCGTCGGTGAAATATCTGTCGCCGCCGCCGTTGCGGTGCCAGCCCGGCGCGAGGCGCGAGGAAAGCGCGTCGATCAGCCGCGCGCCGCTCGCCCGCAGCAGCGCGCCGGCGGCGTCGCGCTCCGCATCCACCTCGCGGCCGATATGATGCGTCACCTGGAGCGTGAACAGGCTGACGCCCACGCCACGATCGAAGGTCGCCGCCGCCACCCAGCGCCGCGGCCCGATTCGCCAGAAGCGGATGTGATGGCGCTTGTCGGCGCTCTTTCCCGCATCGCGCTGGAAGGCGAAATCCTGCTGCCGGTCGGCGAAATAGAGCGGGCTGACCGGCGCCTGCGGATAGGGGCGCGCGAACAGCACGCTCGCCGCGATGCCCAGCGCCGAGCGCAGATCGACCGGATCGGCCGGCGACCATCCCGCGCGGCGGAAGGCGCAGTCGATCGCGCCGCGCTCCCCGAACAGTTCGAGGTTGATCGGATCGCCGGGGATATCCTGGGCGGTATAGGAGGTGATCGCGTCGCGCCGGCCGATCAGCTTGTGCTCATGCCGGCTCCACAGGCGCGGCAGGCCGCCATAGGCCAGCGCGAACCACAATGCCGGCACGCCGAGCAGCGCGAGCGCGACGAGCGTGCCCCAGCGCCAACGCCTGCGCCGCCGCGCGCGAGCGGGAGGAATGGAAGCGGATATCGTGACATCGTGCATCGAAGGATTCGGCCGCCCCTCCAGCGACGGGAAACGCCCGGAGCCATACCGATTTTTCCAAAGTCGCTCAAGCAAGGGTGCACTTCCCCCTTCCCTTCCTTTCAATCCTGCGCCACCATCACCGCCGACGACTTCAGCAACGAAGCGGGGAGAGGGATATGCGGAAGGGATTCGCGCTGGCGCTGACGGCCGTGCTGCTCGCATCGTGCGGCGGTGGCCACCAGCAGGCGGCGGGCGGCGCGTCCGGGGTGGGCAAGGTCGACGGCGCGCTGCTGACCACCGGCGGCGACGGCAGCGACTGGGCGATGACCGGGTTCAATTATTCCGAGCAGCGCTTCTCCCCGCTCACCCAGGTCAACGCCGGCAATGTCGGGCAGCTCGGCGTCGCCTGGTATGCCGACATGCCCGACGCGCGCGGGCAGGAAGCCACACCGATCGTGATTGACGGCAAATTGTTCGTCACCGGCCCGTGGTCCAAGGTGTTCGCCTTCGACGCGGCGACCGGCAAGCAGCTCTGGACCTACGATCCCAAGGTCGATCCGCAGAAGGGCGTGCAGGCGTGCTGCGACGTGGTGAATCGCGGCGTCGCGGCGTGGAAGGGACGGCTCTATCTCGGCACGCTCGATGGGCGGCTGATCGCGCTCGACGCGGCGACGGGCAAGGAGGACTGGTCGGTCCAGACCACGGACAAGAGCAAGCCCTATACGATCACCGGCGCGCCGCGCGTGGTGAAGGACATGGTGCTGATCGGCAACGGCGGCGCGGAGTTCGGCGTGCGCGGCTATGTCACCGCTTATGACGCGGCGACGGGGGCGAAGAAGTGGCGCTTCTACACCGTCCCCAACCCGACGGGCGCGAAGGACAACGAGGCATCCGACGCGGCGATGGCGAAGGCCGCGCCGACCTGGTCCGCCAACGGCCAGTGGAAGCAATCGGGCGGCGGCGGCACCGTATGGGATTCGATCGTCTATGACGCGGAGCTGGACCAGCTCTATCTCGGCGTCGGCAACGGCAGCCCGTGGAACCACGGGCTGCGCTCTGAGGGACAGGGCGACAATCTGTTCCTCTCCTCGATCGTCGCGTTGAAGCCGGAGACGGGCGAATATCTCTGGCATTATCAGGAGACGCCGGCGGAAAGCTGGGACTTCACCGCGACGCAGCCGATCAACCTCGCCACGCTCAAGATCGACGGCAGGGACCGCAAGGTGCTGATGCAGGCGCCGAAGAACGGCTTCTTCTACGTCATCGACCGGACCGACGGGAAGCTCATCAACGCCGGCCAGTATATCCCCGGCGTCAACTGGGCGACCGGATACGACATGAAGACCGGGCGGCCGATCGAGAACCCGGCGGCGCGCTATTACAAGACGGGCAAACCGTTCCTCGCCTTGCCCTCGGCGATCGCGGCGCACAACTGGCAGCCGATGAGCTTCAACCCCACGACGGGCCTCGCCTATATCCCGGCGCAGATCGTCGCGGCGGGCTATATGGCGAGCAGCGATCCGCTCGATCAGGCCAAGCCGATCGGGTTCAACGTAGGCGAGAACCTCGGCGCGCTGATGTATCCACGCGACGCGGCGGCGGTGAAGGCGGCGACGGCGGGCGCGACCGGGCTTCTGGTGGCGTGGGACCCGGTGGCGAACAAGCCGCGCTGGACAGTGAAATATCCGACGCCGTGGAACGGCGGCACGATGACCACCGCCGGCAACCTCGTCTTCCAGGGCACGTCGCTGGGCGAGTTCCGCGCCTATGCCGCCGATTCGGGCAAGCAGTTGTTCAGCTATCCGGTCGGCACCGGGGTGATGGCGGGCGCGGCGACCTATATGGTGGGCGGCACGCAATATGTCGCGGTGCTCGCCGGGCGCGGCGGGGCGCTACCGCTGTCGCTGGGCTATGCCATGGGCAAGGGCGCCGAGGTGCCGAACCACCCGCGCCTCGTCGTGTTCAAGCTTGGCGGGCAGGAGAAGCTGCCCGCCACCACCGCGCCGGACAGCGCGCCGGTGCCGCTGCCCGCCGCGAGCGGCACGCCGGAACAGATCGCGCAGGGCCGCGCATTGTTCGGCCGCTATTGCCAGGTGTGCCACGGCGCCTCGGCGGCCGGCGGCGGCGGGGTGCTGCCCGACCTGCAACGCTCCGGCGCGCTGGGCAGCGCGGATGCGTGGAAGTCGATCCTGATCGACGGCGCGCTCAAGGATCAGGGCATGGTCAGCTTCGCCAGGGTGCTCACCCCCGATCAGGCGCAACTCGTCCGTTATTACGTGATCGACGAGGCGCACTGGGCGCAGAAGAACCTGACCACCGGCGGCGCGGCCGCGGCCACGCCGGCCCGGTGACCGGGGGCGGCGGCGCGGCCTTTACCCCTCCCCACCGCGCCGCTGCCCTCGAAACCGGCACATATCGCCCGCCTGCCCAAAAAACGGGCAGCGAATATCGCATGCGGGGCGGCGAGTCGCCGCCTTGCCCTTCGCGCGCTCGACTGGCACGGTCGATGCAATGCCGTTCAGCAGACGGTGTGGTTTTCAATCGGGGACGGGCAACCAAGCGTGAAGAAGATCGAGGCGATCATCAAGCCGTTCAAGCTCGATGAAGTGAAGGAAGCGCTGCACGAAGTGGGCGTATCGGGCATCACCGTCACGGAGGCCAAGGGCTTTGGGCGGCAGAAGGGCCATACCGAGCTTTATCGCGGCGCCGAATATGTCGTCGACTTCCTGCCGAAGGTGAAGCTGGAGGTGGTGGTCGAGGATGGCCTGGTCGAGCGCGTCGTCGAGGCGGTGGCGCAGGCGGCGCAGACCGGCCGGATCGGCGACGGCAAGATCTTCGTCATCCCGGTCGAGACCGCCTTGCGCATCCGCACCGGGGAACGCGACGACGACGCGATCTGATCCACCACATCATCTGTGAACCCCGCCGCTCCATCGGGCGCGCGGCATCTCGAACACGAAGGGCATTTTCATCATGGCGACGACGGCCAGCGACGTTCTGAAGCGCATCAAGGACGAGGCGATCGAGTGGGTCGATCTCCGCTTCACCGATCCCAAGGGCAAGTGGCAGCACCTCACCATGTGCGCCGGCGTGCTGGGCGAGGACGAGCTGACCGACGGCCTGATGTTCGACGGCTCCTCGATCGCCGGGTGGAAGGCGATCAACGAATCCGACATGACGCTGAAGCCGGATCTCGACGCGGTCTATGTCGATCCGTTCTCGGCCACGCCGATGCTCATCATGATCTGCGACATCGTGGAGCCGGCGACCGGCGAGCTGTACGCCCGCGATCCGCGCTCCACCGCGAAGCGCGCGGAGGCGTATCTCAAGACCACCGGGATCGGCGACACCGTCTACGTCGGCCCCGAGGCCGAGTTCTTCATGTTCGACGACGTGCGGTTCGAGAACACCTATTCGTCGAGCTATTACAAGATCGACGATATCGAGCTGCCCGGCAATTCGGGCCGCGAATATGAGGGCGGCAATCTTGGCCACCGTCCGCGCGCCAAGGGCGGCTATTTCCCCGTCGCGCCGGTCGACAGCGCGGTCGACATCCGGGGCGAGATGGTCTCCACCATGCTCGAGATGGGCCTGCCGTGCGACAAGCATCACCATGAGGTCGCCGCCGCGCAGCACGAGCTTGGCCTCACCTTCGGCACGCTGACCACCACGGCGGACCGGATGCAGATCTACAAATACGTCGTGCACCAGGTCGCGCATGCCTATGGCAAGTCGGCGACGTTCATGCCCAAGCCGATCAAGGAGGATAACGGCTCGGGCATGCACACCCATTTCTCGATCTGGGAAGGCAAGACGCCGCTGTTCGCCGGCAACGGCTACGCCGGCCTCAGCGACATGTGCCTCTATTTCATCGGCGGCGTCATCAAGCACGCGAAGGCGATCAACGCCTTCACCAACCCGTCGACCAACAGCTACAAGCGGCTGGTGCCGGGCTATGAGGCGCCGGTGCTGCTGGCCTATTCCAGCCGCAACCGCTCGGCCTCGTGCCGCATCCCTTATGGCGCGGGCGCCAAGGCGAAGCGCGTCGAGGTGCGCTTCCCGGACGCGCTGGCCAATCCCTATCTCGCCTATGCCGCGTTGATGATGGCCGGCCTCGACGGCATCCAGAACAAGATCCATCCCGGCGACGCGATGGACAAGAACCTCTACGACCTGCCGCCGGCCGAGCTGGCGCAGGTGCCGACGGTGTGCGCGTCGCTGCGCGAGGCGCTGGAATCGCTGGCGGCGGATCACGACTTCCTGCTCAAGGGCGACGTCTTCTCCAAGGAGCAGATCGAATCGTACATCGAGCTGAAGTGGGAGGAGGTCGCCCGCTGGGAGATGACGCCCAGCCCGGTGGAGTATGATATGTATTACAGCGGCTGAGCGCGGCGGGCCTGCGGCACAACCGCTGTCGGCCGGCCTTGACCTGATCAGGACCGACGGCGCGGCCCTTGCCGCGCCGTTCGCGTTTCCACCCTAGCGATAATTCGCCGGATCGGGCGTCGGCGCATTGCATGCGGCGCTGTTGCCGCGCTTGCACGCCGCGACCTGCAGCCGCCAGTCCGCCATCGCATCGGCATAGGCGCGCTCCTGCCGCGCATAACGCGCGTCCTGGCGCGCGATGCGCCGATGGTGCGCGCGCATCGCGCGGCGATAGGCCGCCACGTCGGCCTGATATTGCGCGGTATCGGCCTGCTGCACGTCCGCCTGCACGGCGGCCTGCATGTTCGATTGATCGAGCGCCGCGCGATTGGCCGCCTCCACGCCGGGCCGCCCGGCGGCGTCGATCGCCTCGGTGCGCGGGCTGTCCTTGTCATAGCCGCGATCATGGGGGAGCGGCGCGCGCGGGGCGTTCGGGTCCTGCGCCGGCGCTTCCTGCGCCGTGGCCGGTATGGCGCCGCCGAGCATCGCCCCGGCGATCAGCAACGGAAGAATACGCATCGGATGCCTCCTTGCATCGGGAGGCGATTCAACCGTCCGCACGGGCGGCGGTTCCCGATTTCAGAAGGAGATGCCGATCCGCGCCGTCAGCCTGTCCCCGCTGTTGCGCGCATCCGCATAAGGCGAGACCACCGTCCGATCGATGTCGGTGCCCGAATAATCCAGCCCCAGCGTCAGCGGCCCGGTGACGCGCCGCACGCCGACCAGCCAGTCGCTATAGCTGCCGCCCGGCCGCAGCCGCGCCGCGCGGAGCGGGTCGTCGACCGAACCGGAGGAATGGCCGATGCTGGCGCTGAAAGTATAGGGCGTCGCCGGCAGGCCGAACTGCGCGCGCGCGGAGACGTAGAAATTGTCGCCGCCGATCGCGCCTTGCGACGGGGCGTAGCGCGCGTCCGCGCCGATCTGCGCCGGGCCGAGCTGATAGCTCAGCCCCACACCGCCCTCGACATAATCCATATGCCCGCGCGCGCCGGTGAAGGCATGGGCGATGACATATCCCTCGCCGCGAAAGCCCAGCCCGAGATCGCCGCCATAGCCCAGCGAGGCGTCGACCACCGCATCCGCCCCGCCCGAACGCGCGCTCCCGCGCAGCCCGGTGAGACGCGCGCCGACATCGAACCCGGCGGGAAGCTGGAGCGACAGCGACGCCGATGGCGCGACCTTCCCCTCGCTCCAGCTTATCCCGCGCCGCCGCTCGTCGGAAACGACATCGACCGAGCCGCCGACCGAAAGCTGCGCGGCGGCGGGCAAAGCGGTGCCGGCCAGCAGGACGGTGGCGAGGATTTCGGCGTGGCGCATGTCGACTCCCGGTGCGGTCCATGGTGATCCGGTTCCGCCGCCGGAGTCTCGCGATCCCGCGCCGCGCGGTCAATCACATGGCGGCACGGCGAATCCCCCGGTCGACAAACCGCCCGTGACGATCAGTCGCGGAAGCGGTAGCCGACGACGAGGCCACACACGAATGCCGCGAGCAGCGCCATGCTCACCCGGCCGTGCGGGTCGTCCCAATGGAAATAGTCGCCGCCGAATGCGAAAATAGCAATGAACAGCGCCGTTGCGATGCCTGAGATCATACTTCGATCCTCGCTCCCGCCGGGCAACGATCGCAGAACAGCGTAAAAATCTCGTTAAGGTTGCGGGGCGGCGCGCGCTCCGGCATAGGCGCGGCTATGAAGCTCCGCATCCATGTGACGCTCAAGCCCGGCGTGCTCGATCCGCAGGGCAAGGCGATCGAGCACGCGCTCGCCGGCCTCGGTTTCTCCGGGATCAACGGCGCGCGGGTCGGCCGGCTGATCGAGCTGGACGTCGCCGATTCGATCGACGATTCGGCGATCGACGCGATGTGCCGCCAGCTCCTCGCCAACACCGTGATCGAGAATTACCGCATCGAGCATCCGGAGCCGGCGAAGTGAAGTCTGCGGTCATCGTCTTTCCGGGATCGAACTGCGACCGCGACATCGCGGTGGCGCTGGAGGCGGTGACCGGGCGCAAGCCGGCGATGGTGTGGCATCGTGATAGCGAATTGCCCGACGGCACCGGCCTCGTCGCGCTGCCGGGCGGCTTTTCCTATGGCGACTATCTGCGCTCCGGCGCGATGGCGGCGCGCTCGCCGATCATGCGCGCGGTGTCCGACGCGGCGGCGAAGGGGATGCCGGTGCTCGGCGTGTGCAACGGCTTCCAGGTGCTGACCGAGGCGGGGCTGTTGCCCGGCGCGCTGATGCGCAACGCCGGGCTGAACTTCGTCTGCCGCGACGTGGCGCTGACGGTGGAGAACGCCCAGTCGGCCTTCACCAGCCGCTATGCCGCCGGCGAGCGCATCATGATCCCCGTGGCGCACCACGACGGCAATTATTTCGCCGACGGCGACACGCTCGACCGGCTGGAGGGCGAGGGCCGCGTCGCGTTCCGCTATGCCGAGGACGTCAACGGCAGCGCGCGCGCGATCGCCGGCGTGCTCAACGACGCCGGCAACGTGCTCGGCATGATGCCGCACCCCGAGCGCCGGATCGAGCCGGCGCACGGCGGCGACGAAGGCCGGCGATTGTTCGAGGGGCTGCTGGAGCTGGTGGCCTAACCCCGCCATCCCGGCGGAAACCGGGATTTCAGGCGAAAACGCGAGACGACGCGACGCCGGAAGGGGGCGGTTCAGCCCGCCTTCGCCGGCCCCAGGTCGCCCAGCCCGATCGTGCCGCTCGCCATCGCCAGCATCGCGTCGAGGCTCTTCTTCGCGCCGAGCCGCAATTCCTCGTCCATCTCGATGCGCGGCTCCAGATCGCGCAGCGCGACGTAGAGCTTCTCCATCGTGTTGAGCGCCATGTACGGGCAGATGTTGCAGTTGCAATTGCCGTCCGCGCCGGGCGCGCCGATGAAGGTCTTCTCCGGCAGCGCCTTTTCCATCTGGTGGATGATGTGCGGCTCGGTCGCGACGATCAGCGTGTCGCCGGGAAAGGACTTGGCATAATCGAGGATGCCGCTGGTCGATCCGACATAATCGGCATGGTCGAGGATCACCGGCGGGCATTCCGGGTGGGCGGCGATCGGCGCGTCGGGATGCTCGGCCTTCAGCTTGAGCAATTCGGTCTCGCTGAACGCCTCGTGGACGATGCACACGCCCGGCCACAGGATCAGCTCGCGCCCGCTCTTGCGTGCGAGATAGCCGCCGAGGTTGCGATCGGGGCCGAAGATGATCTTCCGCTCCTTCGGAATCTGCGCCAGTATCTTCTCGGCCGAGGAGGAGGTGACGATCACGTCGGACAGCGCCTTCACCGCCGCCGAGCAGTTGATATAGGTCAGCGCGATCGCGTCCGGGTGCTGCGCGCGGAAAGCGGCGAACTGTTCCGGCGGGCAGCTATCCTCGAGGCTGCACCCGGCGTCCATGTCGGGCAGCACCACGATCTTCTGCGGGGAGAGGATCTTCGCCGTCTCCGCCATGAAGCGCACGCCGCAAAAGGCGATGACTTCCGCGTCGGTCGCCTGTGCCTTGCGGCTGAGGTCGAGGCTGTCGCCGACGAAATCGGCGAGGTCCTGGATCTCCGGCTTCTGGTAATAATGCGCGAGGATGACGGCGTTGCGCTCCTTGCGGAGGCGATCGATCTCGGCGCGCAGGTCAAGGCCGCGCAAGTTGGTGGGCTGCTCCATGCCTGCCAGATGGACCGCGCGCGCCGCGCAATCAAGGGAATGGCGGATAAACCAGCGGCGCGAGCTTCGCCCCGGCCCCGCCCGCCACCAGCGCGCCATATAGCGACAGCGCCATCCCGGTGGCGGAGACAAGCCCCATCAGCAACTGATCGGCGACGAGCACGCCGATCCCCCAGGCCCATGCCGGATGGATGCGCCCGGCGCTGCGCTGGTCGTGGATCACCCCGGCGAGCGGGAACAGCATCATTCCGGCGAAGATCGCCCATGCCGCCCAGGGGATCAGCAACGGCCCCGGCAGCAGCCGTCCGAACGCCGGCCCGGTCAGGCCGGCCATCGCGCACGCCATCAGCCGGCGGTGCCAGTCGCTGCGCCGCCGCATCGCTATGGCGGCAGCGAACAGGCCCGCGAAGGCGATGACCGAAAGCGTGTTCATCGTCAGGAAATAGAGCGGCGTGAAGAACGGCGGCGCGTGCCCATCGCGCACTATCCTGGCGGTGATCGCGATGCCCAGCAGCACCATCGCCGATACCCAGCCGACGCCGATCCAGCCGATCCGCCGGTGCAGCGCGACATTCCCGGTGAACACCAGTGTATTCTGCAAGAGATAGAAGAAGGTCCAGCCCATGAAGGTGACGGCATGGGCGTGGACGAGCAGCGGCGCGGCGAAGGTCGACCGCCCCATCGCGAACTGGAACGCGAATCCCGCAACGATCGTCACCGTCATCGCGACGGCGAGGAAGAAGAAGAACCGCCGGTCCCCGGCGATATCGAATCGTGCCGAAACGCTCGCCATTATCGGTGCCCCCCGAAGAAGCCGATTGACCGCGCGACCAGTTATTATGCGGGCGTTGCTATACTGCGCTTTCCGCCGCCGCTCAACGCTGGTTGCCGAGCACTTCCTCCAGGCTGCGGCTCACGTCCCAATGCTCGGCGTTCCGCACCGGATCGTCGGCGAAGCGCACGTTGACGGTGGCGTCGATGCCGGCGGCCTTCAGCGGCATGGCGAAGCTGCGCTCGACCGCGCGGCGGGTGGCGTCCTTCGCCATGTTCATCATCGGCGCGGCGCGCGCCTGCTTGAGCAGCTCGGCCTGCCCCGCGCTGCGATTGGCGGCGTCGAGCGTCTCGCGCGCGGCGGTGAGCGTCATCAGCACCCCGCCCGAGCCGTAGCTCCGGATCGCGTCGAGATCGATCGCCGGCGGCGTCACCTCCACCGCCGGCAGCCGCACCGACAACGTGTGCGTCGCCCCGTCCCACGCCACGTCGCGCTGCGAGAGGCGGCCGAGATCGACCTCGTAGCGCACCATGCCGGGCATGATCGTCGTCCGCTCCGCGCTCAGCCCGAACTGCGACTGTTTCGAGGTGACGACCGCGACGAAGCGCGCGGCGAAGGCGGAAAGCCGGTTCTGCTCGCGCAGGCCCGAAAGGCTGGCGTTGGCGATCGTCGTCGGATCGGGCGCGAGCCGGGAATTGACGTAGCGCTGCGCCAGCCACCAGCCGCCGCCCGCGAGCAGCAGCAGGATCGCCAGCGCGGCGAGGAAATCGACGATGAACGGCCTTACGCGCGGTTCCGCCATGTCCCCGCTTCCGCCTCCACCACCCCGCGCCGCTCGAGATCGACGAGATGCGCCAGCACGGAATGTTCCGCCGCGCCGAACAGCCGGCGGTCGATCCCGACATACATCCTCTCGACCATTGCGGGGATCGTGCCGACGCCCTTGCCGATCAGCCGCAAAATCTGCCCCTCGCGCTGCTTGCGGTGGCCGAGCAGGCCGCGCACCAGCCGCTGCGGCTTCTCCACCGCCTCGCCGTGGCCGGGGTAATAGATGCGGTCGTCGCGGGCGAGCAGCTTCTCGAGGCTGGCCATATAGGCGCTCATGTCGCCGTCCGGCGGCGACACCACGCTGGTCGACCAGCCCATGACGTGATCGCCGGAGAACAGCGCCTTCGTCTCCGGCAAGGCGTAAGCGAGATGGTTGGAGGTATGGCCGGGCGTCGCGATCGCCTCCAGCGTCCAGCCTTCGCCGCTCACCCGGTCGCCCTCCGCCAGCACCTGATCGGGGGCGTAATCCGCATCGAACGCCGCATCGGCGCGCGGGCCGTCGTCCGACAGGTGGAAGGGCGCGGCGCCGACAATCGGCGCGCCGGTTTCCGACTTCAGCCGGATCGCGGCGGGGGAATGATCGCGATGGTGGTGGGTGATGACGATCGCCCGCACCGGCCGCCCGGCGATGGCGGCGAGCAGCGCGGCATGATGCGCCTCGTCCGCCGGGCCGGGATCGATCACCGCGAGATCGCGCGCGCCGACGATATGCGTCTGCGTGCCGGTGAAGGTATAGGGAGACGGATTGGGCGCCAGAACCCGCGTGACGAGCGGTTCGAGCGCGATCGCGATGCCGGTCGGTGGCTCGTCCATGCGCGGGAGATGGCGGCTGCGCACCGTCATGGCAAGGGAAAGCGGCACAAAACGGCCGGCCCCGCCGTTATCGTGGCGGTGGCCGGCCGACCGGCTCCTCCCCCGGTCCCGCTAGTCGCGATCGCGCGCCATGTCGGCCATGCTGCGATCCAGTTCGGCGAGCGCCTCGCGCCGCGCGTCCTCCGGCATGTTGCGGTTCGCCGCGATCGAGGCGCGGGCAGAGCGCAGCCCCGCGATCTCGCTCGCCATCGCGCGGCGGCGGATCGCCTCCGCATCGGCTTCGGCGGCGGCCGCGCGGCGCTCTCCCTCGTCGGCGGCGTGGGCGATGCGATCGTTGCAGATGACGATCAGGCGGCGGCCGTTCTCGTTGCGGTTCAGCGTCATGCCGCCAGTGCCGCCGCAATCGCGCGACACCACCGACGGCACCGAGGCCATCGCCCGCGCCACGCGGCGATCGATATCCGAGCGCGACGGCGGCGCGGGGGGCACGGGCGGAAGCGGCGGGGCAGCGACCATGTCGGGCGACGGCGGGACGGGCGGCTCCGGCGGTGTCGGCAGCGGATTGGCGGCGACATAGGCATCGGCGTCCGCGCCCTCATAGACATGCGTCTCGCCGTCGCGATGGATCACAATGCGGCGCTTGCCTTCCCCGGCGGCGGGCGCGGCCGGCACTTCGGGAGCCTGCGGCGCGGCGACCGGCGGCGGCGGGCGAAGCAGCGCGGTCGGCTGGAGCGCGCCGATATCGACCCCGGTGGCGCGCTCCACCCCCGCGCGCATCTTCGCGGCGGCGGCCGTGCCTGAGGCGGTGAAGCCGAGCGCGGCGGCGCCCAGCGCGGCGATGCTCACCGTGCCGGCGAGGACACGCGCGCGGGTGGCCGGCGTCGAGAGCATCCGCAACCGCCCCTTGAGATCGTCGACCGTATACAAATGGCAGGCGGCGGCGATCGCCCCGCCGTGCGCCGCCTTGACGATCGCGCAGGCATAGGCATGGCGCTCCGCCGCGCTGCGCCCGGCGAGGACGCGCGCGTCGTTCGCCATCTCCTGATCGGCGCGATAGGCGCGGAAGGCGAACCAGGCGATCGGGTTGAACCAGTGCAGCGCGAGCACCGCCAGCGCGACCCAATTGGCGATCAGGTCGCCGCGCGCATGATGGCCAAGCTCATGCTCCAGCGCCAGCGCGCGCTCGCGCTCGTCATAGCGGCCGGCGAAATCGCGCGGGAAGGCGACGAAGCGCCGGGCGATGCCGAACGCCAGCGGCCCCGATGCCGCCGGGCTGGCGACGATCGTCACGCCGCCGATGCTGTCGAGCGGCGTCGCGGCGGCGAGCAGCCGGCGGCGGAAACGGACATAGGCGGCGAGTTGCCAGCCGATGAAACCCAGCGCGCCCAGCCCCCACAACAGCAGCAGCGCGCCGCCGAGCAGCGCCGCGAGGTCCGGGACGGCGGCGGCGGGCGCATCGGCGGTCGCGGCGGGCAGGATCATCACCGACACCTGCTGCCCGACATCCGCCAGCGGGGCGGCGATCGGCGGGACCATCCTGTCGCGCAGCGTCGCCGGCAGCGGCGGAAGCGCCAGCCGCAGCACCGGCAGCAGCCACAAGGCATAAGCGACCGGCGCGCCGAACGCGCGGCGGACGGGGATGCGGATCGCCAGCACCAGCGCGATCAGCACGGCCGAGGCGATCAGCGCCTCCACCGCCCAGCCGATCATTGCTTGAGCGCCTTCAGCAGCGCCTCGATCTCGGCGATGTCCTGCGCGGAAAGCTCGTCGCGCTCGGCGAGATGGGCGACCAGCGGGGTGAGCTTGCCGCCGAACAGCCGGTCGATCAGCCGGCGCGATTCCCCGGTGACATATTCGCTGCGCTGCACGGCCGGGCGATAGAGATAGCGCCGCCCGTCCTCCTCATGATGGACGGCGCTCTTGGCGAGCAGCCGGCCGAGCAGGGTCTTGACGGTGTTGACGCTCCATCCGCGATCGGGGCCGACACGTTCGGCCACCTCCTGCGCGGTGAGCGGGGAATCGTCCCACAGCACCTCCATCACGGCATGTTCGGCATCGCTGATCCGCTCGGCCACGATTCGGCTCTCCTATCGACTACGGATGTAATTGCATTGATTACATCTGTGGTCAAGAGCCTTCTGGCGCGGACGCACGGGGAAGGCGCGGGGCTGATCTGTCGAGAAAATTTACAGCCGGCAACCCGGATGAATCCGCGTTAACCACGGGACCGGCCGGATTTCCGCCCGCCTGCCGCTCTGGCACGCGCGCTGCATGGTGTATCGCGCACCGAGCGTAATCACGCTTCAGCAGGGCGGGTGCGTCGCTTCCGATCTCGCGGCGTCCCGCCCTCACCCGGTCAACCGGCCCTGGCGGTGCCCTCGAACAATTCGGCCAGCTCGCCCGACTCGTACATCTCCATCATGATGTCGGAGCCGCCGACGAACTCGCCGCCGACATAGAGCTGCGGGATGGTCGGCCAGTCGGAATAGGCCTTGATGCCCTGCCGGATGCCCTGATCCTGCAACACGTCGACGCTCTCGAACTCGACGCCGAGATGCTGGAGGATCGCCACCGCGCGGCTGGAAAAGCCGCATTGCGGGAACAGCGGGCTGCCCTTCATGAACAGCACCACCGGATTGTTCTTCACCACCGCATCGATGCGGGCCTGGACGTCTTCGCTCATCGCCGGTTCCTCAAAAATCGCTGGCCGTTATTTCGGGACGGCGGTGGTGAGCTGCAAGGCGTGGAGCACGCCGCCCATGCGGCCGCCGAGCGCGGCATAGACCGCCTGATGCTGCCGCACGCGCGGCATCCCCGTGAAGGTGGCGCTGACGACGCGCGCGGCATAATGGTCGCCGTCGCCGGCGAGGTCGGTGATCTCCACCTCGGCATCGGGGATGCCGGCGCGGATCAGCGCCGCGATGTCGTCCGCCGCCATCGCCATGTCACTGCGCTTCCATGAGCTGGCGACGCGCCTCGATCGTTTGTTCCTCCAGCGCGCGCCGCACCGCCCCCTCGTCGATATCGACGCCCGCGGCGGTGAGGTCGCCGAGCAGCTTGCGCACCACGTCGTCGTCGCCGGCTTCCTCCAGATCGGCGTGAACCACCGTCTTGGCATAGGAATCGGCCTCGGCGGGGGTGAGCTTCATCAGCTCCGCCGCCCATTGGCCAAGCAGCCGGTTGCGACGCGCGACGATGCGAAAGGCCATTTCCTCGTCGCGCGCGAACTTGGATTCGAAAGCGCGTTCGCGATCGTCAAAGGTCGTCATATCTGCTCCCAGCAATAATCGTCAATGCAGATAGAGAGGGAGCAGCCCGCGCGCAACGCCGCGGCCGTCACGCCGCGACGCGCACCACCAGCTTGCCGATCGCGCCGCGCGCGGCGAGCTTGGCGATCGCCTCGCCGCCCTTCTCCAGCGGATAGACGCCGGTCACCTTCGGCGCGATCCTGCCGGCGGCCCACAGGTCGAACAGCCGCTGGATGTTGGCGCGGTTGCGCGCCGGCTCGCGCGCGGCGAACGCGCCCCAGAACACGCCGCAGATGTCGCAGCTCTTCAGCAGCGTCAGGTTGAGCGGCAGCTTCGGGATGCCGGCCGGGAAGCCGATCACCAGATAGCGCCCCTCCCACGCCATCGAACGCACCGCCGGCTCGGCATAATCGCCGCCCACCGCGTCATAGACGAGATCGAAGCCGTTCGGCCCGGCCTTCGCCTTGAAGGCGTCGGCCAGCGCCTTGGATTCCTCCTTCGAGAACGGCGCGCGGCCGTAGATCAGCACATCGTCCGCGCCGGCATCGCGCACCGCCCGCGCCTTCTCCTCCGACGAGACGGCGCCGACCACCCGCGCGCCGAGCGCCTTGCCCAGCTCGACCGCCGCGAGGCCGACGCCGCCCGCCGCGCCGAGCACGAGCAGGTTGTCGCCCTCCTTGATATGGCCGCGATCGACCAGGGCATGGATCGTCGTGCCATAAGTGAGCAGCATCGACGCGCCTTCCTCGAAGCTGCGAGCCGCCGGCAGCGGATAAAGCGCCGCCTCGCGAACCACCGCCTTTTCGGACATGCCGCCCATGCCGGTGTTGCCCATCACCCGGTCGCCCGGCTTGAAAGCGGTGACGCCCTCGCCGACGCTTTCCACGACACCGGAAATCTCGCCGCCCGGCGCGAACGGGCGCGGCGGCTTGAACTGATATTTGTCCTCGATCACCAGCACGTCGGGGAAGTTGACCGCGCAGGCCTTCACCGCGACGATCACCTCGCCCGGTCCGGCGACCGGATCAGGCAGATCGCCCACCGTCAGAGTTTCCGGTCCGCCGATCGCGGTCGACAGCAATGCGCGCATATCCGCTCCTTCCCTCCCGTCAGCGCGCGCCAAAGCCGACGCGCGCGCGGTTTTAGAATTGACGGTATCCCCTTGCAGCGCGGGAAGCGGCGCGTCCAGAGGGTTTAGCGGCCGGGCTACGCCGCCCGGCGGCTCACCCACGGGCGGCTCGCGTCGATCTCGCCTTCGTAGCGCGAAATCGCCGTGTCGCGCTCCAGCGTCAGGCCGATTTCGTCCAGTCCGTGCATCAGGCACTGCCGGCGGAACGGATCGAGCGAGAATTCGAACCGATCCTGGAACGGCGTCGTCACCGTCATATGCTCTAGGTCGATCGAGATGGGGTCAGTCTTGGCCACCTCGATCAGCCGGTCGACCGCCTCCTGCGGCAGCACCACCGTGACGATGCCGTTCTTGAAGGCGTTGCCGGAGAAGATGTCGGAGAAGCTCGGCGCGATCACCGCCTTGATGCCGAGATCGCCGAGCGCCCAGGCGGCATGCTCGCGGCTGGAGCCGCAGCCGAAATTGTCGCCCGCGATCAGGATCGGACTGCCGGCATATTCGGGATCGTCGAACAGATTGCCCGACACCGCGCGCACCGTCTCGAACGCGCCGCGCCCCAGCCCGGCGCGGGTGATCGTCTTGAGCCAATGCGCCGGGATGATCACATCGGTATCGACGTTCTTCTGGCCCCACGGATAGGCGCGGCCGGAAACGCTCGTCACGGCTTCCATCTCAATACTCCTCTGGCGCGCGCAGATCAGCGCGCCGTCCGTTCCTTCGTCACGACGACCGACTTGGCGATCGCGGCATAAGCGGCGACGCCACTGAGCAGCGATCCGGCAACCAGCAGCAGCAGCACCTTCTTCATCGCCATTCCCCTCTCATCCGCTCTATTTATCGCATCAATTCGCGCACATCGGCGAGCCGCCCTTCCACCGCCGCCGCCGCCGCCATCGCCGGCGACACCAGATGCGTCCGCGCGCCCGGCCCCTGCCGCCCGACGAAATTGCGGTTGCTGGTGGAGGCGCAGCGCTCGCCCGCCGGCACCTTGTCCGGGTTCATCGCGAGGCACATCGAGCAGCCCGGCTCGCGCCATTCGAACCCGGCGGCGGCGAAGATACGGTCCAGCCCCTCGGCCTCGGCCTGCCGCTTCACCAGCCCCGAGCCGGGGACGACCAGCGCCCGCACCCCGTCCGCCACGCGCCGCCCGTCGGCGACGGCGGCGGCCGCGCGCAGGTCCTCGATCCGGCTATTGGTGCACGATCCGATGAAGACGTGCTGGATCGCCACGTCCTGCATCCGCATCCCCGGCGTCAGGCCCATGTAATCGAGCGACCTGGCCGCCGCCGCCTGCTTCGAGGGATCGGCGAAGCTTTCCGGGTCCGGCACGACGCCGGTGATCGGCACGACATCCTCCGGGCTGGTGCCCCATGTCAGCCCCGGCGCGATGTCGCTCGCCGCCAGCACGACGCGCTTGTCATAGGTCGCGCCGGGATCGGTGGCGAGCGAGCGCCACCATTCCACCGCTTTGTCCCAGTCCGCGCCGGCGGGGGCCATCGGGCGGCCCTTGAGATAGGCGAAGGTGATATCGTCCGGCGCGATCATGCCGGCGCGCGCGCCGCCCTCGATCGACATGTTGGCGACCGTCAGCCGCCCCTCCAGCGACATGGCGCGGATCACCTCGCCGGTATATTCGATGACATGGCCGGTGCCGCCCGCCGCGCCGATCTTGCCGATGATCGCGAGGATCACGTCCTTCGGGCTGACGCCGAAGCCGAGCGTGCCGTCGACCCGCACCTCCATCGTCTTCGACTGGGCGAGCAGCAAGGTCTGCGTGGCGAGCACATGCTCCACCTCGCTGGTGCCGATGCCGAACGCCAGCGCGCCGAGCGCGCCGTGCGCGGAGGTGTGGCTGTCGCCGCACACCATCGTCGTCCCCGGCAGGGTGAAGCCCTGTTCCGGCCCGACGACATGGACGATGCCCTGCGCGGGCGCGAGCGCGTCGATATAGGGGACGCCGAACTCCGCGACATTGCGGCGCAGCGCGGCAAGCTGGGTCGCGCTTTCCGGGTCGGCGATCGGCAGCTCGTTGCCGTCGGCGTCTACGCGCGCGGTGGTCGGCAGGTTATGGTCCGGCACGGCCAGCGTCAGGTCCGGCCGGCGCACCTTGCGCCCGGCGGCGCGAAGCCCCTCGAACGCCTGCGGGCTGGTCACCTCATGAACGAGGTGGCGGTCGATGTAGATGAGGCAGGTGCCGTCGTCGCGCCGTTCGACGACATGCGCGTTCCAGACCTTTTCGTAGAGCGTGAGGGGACGAGTTGCCATGATGCGAGCGCATTAGACCCAAAGCGCCCTTTCGCGAAACCCTAGTTTTCGCATCATTCCGGCAAGAAAATTGCGCCCGCGCCTCAAATAGCCCCTCCCCTCAGGAGGAGGGGCCTATAGCGTCAGGCCACGTAATGGGCCGTCGTCTTGGCGGCGACTTCCTCCGCCGTGACGCCGTTGGCGGTCTCGATCAGGCGGAACGGCGAATTGTGGTCGGGGCGCTGGAACACCGCGAGATCGGTGATGATCATGTCGACCACGTTCCTGCCCGTCAGCGGCAGCGTGCAGGCCGGAATGAACTTCGGGTCGCCGTTCTTGCTGGTATGCTCCATCACGACGATGATCTTCTTGACGCCGGCGACGAGATCCATCGCGCCGCCCATGCCCTTGATCATCTTGCCGGGAATCATCCAGTTCGCGATGTCCCCCGTCTCGGCCACTTCCATCGCGCCGAGCACGGTGAGGTCGATATGCCCGCCACGGATCATCGCGAAGCTCTGGTCCGAGCCGAAATACACCGATTGCGGCAATTCGCTGATCGTCTGCTTGCCGGCGTTGATGAGGTCCGGGTCAACCTCATCGTCATAGGGGAACGGCCCGATGCCGAGCATCCCGTTCTCCGACTGGAGCGTCACCTCGACGCCCGCCGGGATATGGTTCGCCACCAGCGTGGGGATGCCGATGCCGAGGTTGACGTAGAAGCCGTCCTGCAATTCCTTCGCGGCGCGCGCCGCCATTTCGTCACGGCTCCACGCCATCACGCATTCTCCCGCTGGCGGGTGGTTCGGAACTCGATCTTCTTGTCGTAGGGCGCCCCCACGATCAGCCGGTTCACATAGATGCCGGGCAGGTGGATATTATCCGCGCCGAGGCTGCCGACCGGCACGATCTCCTCCACCTCGGCGATGCAGATCTTGCCGGCGGTCGCCATCGGCTGGTTGAAATTGCGCGCCGTCTTGCGGAAGATCAGGTTGCCCGCCTCGTCCGCCTTCCAGCCCTTGATGATCGAGAGGTCGGCGCGGATGCCGCGCTCGAGGATATAGTCCTCGCCGTCGAACGTCTTGACTTCCTTGCCCTCAGCGACCTGCGTGCCGACACCGGTCTTCGTGTAGAAGCCGGGGATGCCCGCGCCGCCCGCGCGGCAGCGCTCGGCGAGCGTGCCCTGCGGGCAGAATTCCACCTCAAGCTCGCCCGCGAGATACTGGCGCTCGAACTCCTTGTTCTCGCCGACATAGGACGAGATCATCTTCTTCACCTGCCGCGTGCGGAGCAGCTTGCCCAGCCCCTCGCCGTCGATCCCGGCGTTGTTGCTGGCGATGGTGAGGTTCTTCGTGCCCGCCGCGAGCAGCGCGTCGATCAGCCGCTCGGGGATGCCGCACAGGCCGAAGCCGCCCGCGCAGATCGTCATGCCATCGAACAATATGCCGTCCAGCGCGGCCGCGGCGTCGGGGTAGAGCTTCTTCATCGGCGGGTGACTCTCCTTCGTCCGGCCCGGCGATTAGCCCCGGACGAACGCCGCCGCAAGCGAAGCCGAATAGCGGTTCAGCTTTGCCCCGCGAACCGCGACACGCGGAGTCAGAACAGGCCGCGCTCCACGCCCAGCACATCGGCCAGCTCGCCCAGCGCCTGGTCCTCGTCGCTGACCTTGATCGCGTGCATCCCCAGCTCGGCCGCCGGCTTGCAGTTGATGCCGAGGTCGTCGAGATAGATGCACGCCGCCGCCGGCTTGGAGAAATGCGCGAGCATCATCTGGTAGATGCGCGGATCGGGCTTGCGGATGCCGACCTTGCTCGATTCGATCACGCAGTCGAAGCGGACGAGCACCTCGCTCACCGCCCGTGCGCGCTCGCCGCTGCGCTCCATCCCGGCGCCTTCGCCCGACGGCACGTTGTTGGTGATGCAGCCGAGGTGGTAGCCCTGCCGCTTCAGCCAGTCGAGCGCGTGCACCATGCGCGGGCGAATGTCTCCGGCCAGCACCGCCAGCACGTCCTCGCCGCGCAGCTCATGGCCAAGCGCCTTGGCCTCCTCCGCGAAGGCCGCGTCGAAGCCGGCGGAATCGATCTCCGCGCGCTCGAACCGCGCCCAGGCATTGTCGTCCGGCGAAAGCTGATTGACCTTACGGATGAAATCCCGCGGCAGGCCGCGCGCCCGCTCCAGCCGGTTGAACGCCTCGAACGGGGACGACGTGACCACCCCGCCGAAATCGAAGATCACTGTATCGCGCTTCATCGCCACAATCCGTGCCGCGCCGCGCGCCGTCGCGCAAGCCCCGTCGCTACAAAGTCGTGCCCACGAGGTCGCCGATGACATAGGTCACCAGCATCGCCAGCGCGCCCCAGAAGGTGACGCGCAGGGCGCCCCGCGCCGCGCTCGCGCTGCCAGCCCGCGCGCCGATCGCGCCCAGCACCGCGAGCAGCAGCAGCGCCACCGCCGGCACCGACCACACCAGCGTCACGGCCGGCGCCAGCAGCACCGTCAGCATCGGCGCGGCGCCGCCGGCGAAGAAGCTGCCGGCCGAGGCGAGCGCCGCCTGCACCGGACGCGCGGCGGCCGCCTCCGTCAGCCCCAGTTCGTCGCGCAGGTGCGCGGTGAGCGCGTCATGCGCGGAAAGCTGGGTCGCGACCTGCTCCGCCAGCGCCTCGTCCAGCCCGCGCGCGCGGTAGATCGCGACCAGCTCGCGATGCTCGCCGTCCGGGTTGTTCGCCAGCTCGGCGGCCTCCTTCGCGCGGTCGGCATCCTCGGCATCGGCCTGGCTGCTGACCGAAACGAACTCGCCCGCCGCCATCGACATCGCCCCCGCGACCAGCCCCGCCAGCCCGGCGAGCAGGATCGCCGCCACGCCGGGCCGCGCCGCCGCGACGCCGACGATGATGCTGGAGACGGAAAGGATGCCGTCATTCGCCCCCAGCACCGCCGCGCGCAGCCAGCCGATGCGGTCGACCGCGTGCGTCTCGCCATGCCGCGCGCGCAACGATCAATATTCCAGCTTGAGGCCGGGACGCTTCCAGCGCGTCCTCACCAGCCGGCCGGTACCGGAAAGCGTGATCCACGCATCCATCATGTCCGCGCCGCCGAAGCAGATGTTGGTGGTGAAGATGTCGTCGGTCGCGACGAATTCCACCAGCTCGCCGGCCGGCGAGATCACGCTGATCCCGCTTTCGCCGATCGTCGCGACGCAGACGTTTCCGCACGCTTCCACCGCCAGCGAATCGAAGAATTTGTAGCCGGCGGGGCGATAGAGCGGGATTCCCGGCCCGCCCGGCCCCGCATCCGGCGCGACCTTGCCCGGCGCGGTCACGTTGAAGCTCATCAGCCGGCAGGTATAGGTCTCGGCGGCATAGAGCGTCCTGCCGTCCGGCGAGAGGCCGCAACCGTTGGGGTTGTTCGACGGGAAGATCACCTCCTCCAGATGGCTGCCGTCCGCCTTCGCGTAGAAGATGCCGACGATGTCGTGGCAGCGTTTCGCATAATCGACCTTGCCGTGGTCGGTGAACCAGAAGCCGCCGTGCGCATCGAACACGATGTCGTTCGGCCCGCGCAGCACGCAGCCGAAATCGCCCGATTTGTAGAGCACCTCGACCTTGCCGGTGGCGGGGTCGATCCGCTCGATCCGGCCGCCGGAATAATCCTTCGCGATGCCGTGCGGCGCGAGGATGCCGCCCGCCTCGAGATATTCGAACCCGCCGTTGTTGCAGCAATAGAGCATCCCGTCCGGCCCCATCGCGAGGCCGTTGGGGCCGCCGCCCGGCTCGGCGACGGTGTGCTTGCGGCCGTCGGGCGTGACGCGGGTGATGCGTCCGGCCTCGATCTCGACCAGGATGATGCTGCCGTCGGGCATCACCACCGGCCCCTCGGGGAAACGCAGGCCGTCCGCTACCAGGGTGAAATCGCTCACGCCGCCGCTCTCCTTTTGCATGTTTCGCGGCCACGATCATCCAGCGCGCGCGGCTTGGCAATAGCCGCCCTTCCCCTCTAGATGACACGGATGGAGAGCAGGAACCGCACCGGAGGACGCATCCTCGTCGACCAGCTCGTGGCGCAAGGCTGCGAGCGTATCTTCACCGTGCCGGGGGAGAGTTTCCTGGCGGTGCTCGACGCACTGGTCGACACGCCGGCGATCGAGGTCGTCACCTGCCGGCAGGAGGGTGGGGTCGCCTTCATGGCCTGCGCGGACGGCGCGCTGACGCACCGGCCCGGCATCGCCTTCGTCACGCGCGGGCCGGGCGCGACCAACGCCTCGATCGGGGTGCATGTTGCGATGCAGGACAGCCAGCCGATGATCCTGTTCGTCGGCGACGTCGATCGCGGCACGCGCGACCGCGAGGCGTTCCAGGAGATCAATTTCGAGGCGATGTTCGCTCCCCTCGCCAAATGGGCGGCGCGGATCGACGACGCGCGGCGCATCCCGGAATATGTCGCGCGCGCCTATGCGGTGGCGATGAACGGCAGGCCCGGCCCGGTGGTGCTGGCGCTGCCTGAGGACATGCTGCTCGACATGGTGGAGGCGGCCGACCGGCCGCGCGTCGAGCGCGTCGCGCAGGCGGCCGATCCGGCGGCGATCGACCGGCTGGCGGATTTGCTCGCCGCCGCCGAGCGCCCGGTCGCGATCATCGGCGGCGCTGGCTGGGACCATGACGCGGCGCGCGACTTCGCGGCATGGGCCGATCGCTCCGGCATCCCGGTGGTCGCCGCCTTCCGCCGGCAGGACGCGGTGCCCAACGACACCCCCGCTTATGCCGGCAACCTCGGCTATGGCCCCAATCCGAAGCTGGTCGCGCGGGTGAAGGCGGCGGACCTGCTCCTCGTCGTCGGCGCGCGGCTGGGGGAGGCGACCACCGACGGCTATACGCTCGTCACGCCGGATCATCCCGGCCAGCGGCTCGTCCACGTCCACCCGGATGCCGACGAGCTGGGCATGACCTATGCCACCGACCTCGCGATCTGCGCCTCGATGGCGGCGTTCGCGGCGGCGGTGGCGGCGATCGACGCGCCCGCGCGGCCCGATGCGGCGGCGGCGCACGGCGACTATCTCGACTGGTCGACCCCGCGCCCGCGCGACGGCGTGGCGATGGACCTCGGGCCGTGCGTGGGGGCGATGCGTGAGCGGCTGCCGGCGGATACGATCATCTGCAACGGCGCGGGCAATTTCTCCGGCTGGTGGCACCGCTACTGGCGCTACGCCGGGCCGGGAACGCAGCTCGCGCCGACCGCCGGGGCGATGGGCTATGGCGTGCCGGCGGCGGTGGCCGCGTCGCTGCGCCATCCGGATCGCGCGGTGGTGGCGCTGGCGGGCGACGGCGATTTCCTGATGAACGGGCAGGAACTGGCGACCGCCGTGCAGCACGGCTGCGGCATGCTGGTGATCCTCGTCGACAACGGCGCATACGGCACGATCCGCATGCATCAGGAGCGCGAATATCCCGGCCGCGTCTCCGCCACGCGGCTCGCCAACCCCGATTTCGCGGCACTGGCGCGCGCTTACGGCGCGTGGAGCGAGACGGTGACGCGGACGGAGGACTTCGCCCCCGCGCTGGACCGCGCGATCGCCGGGCGCGGCGTCCGCCTGCTCCACGTCAGGACCGACTTGGAGCAGATCACCGCCGGCACCACGCTCTCGGCGATCGCGAAGCGGTAGGGGCGATCCCCTACCGCCCCACGCGGCGGCGTCAGAAGCGCAGGCCGACGCCGGTCAGGATGCCGTTGGTCGAATAGCCGTCGCCATAAGTGACATAGCGATATTCGCTCTTGAGATAAGCGACTGGCGACACCTTCACCTCCGCGCCGGCGCCGAGCAGCAGCCCGTCGAGATTGCGCAGTTGATCCACCTCGCGCACTTGCAGGTTCGAATAGCCGACCTTGCCGTAGAGCAGTGCATTATGCGTGACCGGCGTGCCGATCCGGCCGGAGAAGTCGAACTCGCGCCGGCTGCGCAGCGCATCGTCGGCATAGGATACGTCGGAGAAATTCATCCCCGCCTCCGCGCCGATCACCATGTTGGGCGACACCGCCTTGTCATAGCCGAGCGCGAAGCCGAAGCCGACGTCGCTCGCCTTGGCGCGGCCCGCGCTGCCGATATTCGACAGGTCGAAACGAAGCTGGTCCAGCCCGACCGTCGCCTCGACGCGCGGCCCCTGGAAAGCCGCCGCATCCTGCGCGGCCGCCGGCGTCGCGGCGGCAAGCGCGGCCAGCAGCGCGAAGCCCGCGAGCGGGGCGGAAAGATACTGGTACATGCTATTACTCCTCGAACATCGCCGCCGGCGAGGGGCCGGGCGGCGTTCGAGGAAAAGCACCGTTGCTTCTCCGCGATATTGCGCGGAGTTTCAGGAACAAGGCGACTTTGCGACCAATTGTCGCGGCCGTTTCAGCCGCGAAAGACGCGCCTCGGTGCGGATGCGCCAAGCACCATGTCGGCCCGATAGGAAAGGAGGCAGGGAGCAGCCGCGCGACGCAACGCGCCGATTTGCTCCCCGCCTCCTTCGTAGGGTCGAGCCGGACGGCCAGGCCCTAGTTCAGCACATTGACCTTGCCGTCCTTCTTCAGCACGTCGCCGCCCTTCATCACGAAGGCGACATGCTGGAGCTTGGTGATATCGGCGAGCGGATCGCCGTCCACCGCGACGATATCGGCAAAGCGTCCGGTCTGCACCGAGCCGATATCCTGCGACGCGCCTATCAGTTCGGCGGCGTTGCGGGTGCCCGCGAAGATCGCATCCATCGGCGTCAGCCCGGCCTTCACCAGCAGCGCGAACTCCTCCGCCTTGTTGCGGTTGCCCAGGCCGGTCAGGTCGGTGCCGAGCGCGATCTTCACGCCGGCCTTATAGGCGCGGCCGGCGTTGCCGATCATCGTCGGCGTCACCGCGATGGCCTTTTCCGGCACGGTCGGCGGCAGCTTCTCCGGCGTCTTGACGGCGGTCTGGTAGATCCAGTCGGCGACGAGCAGCGTGGGCACCAGGAACGTGCCGTGCTCCTTCATCAGCTTGTAGCTGGTGGCGTCGGCATAGGTGCCGTGCTCGATCGAATCGACCCCCGCCTCGATCGCGTGGTTGATCGCCTTGTTGCCGTGGACGTGGGCGGCGACCTTGAGGCCGAGCGAATGCGCCGTATCGGTGACGGCCTTCATCTCCGCGTCGGTCATCGTCATGTGGTTGGGATCGTCGCCGATCGAGGCCACGCCGCCCGACGGCATGATCTTGATGAGATCGGCGCCGTCGCGGCGGTGCTGGCGCACCTTGTAAACGGCATCCTCGGGCCCGTCGATGATCGACAGCTCCCGGCCGTCGAAATGGACGCCGGGCTGCATGCCGTTCTGCGGATCGGAATGGCCACCGGTGGCCGACAGCGGTTGCATCGCCGTCCAGATGCGCGGCCCGATCACCTGCTTCGCGGCGATCGCGCGCTTGAGCGCCGGTGCCTCGATGCCGCCGGAACCGCAATCGCGGACCGCCGTGAAGCCCTGGTCGATATCGCGCTCGGCATTGCGGATGCCGGTAATCACCGCATCGCCGTCGTTGCGCGTGAAGCGGCCCAGCACGCCCCAGTCCGCATCCATCGAGATATGGTCGTGCACGTCGATGAAGCCGGGCAGCACCGTCTTGGACGAGAGGTCGATCACCTCGGCGCCGGCCGGGGTGACGAAGCCGTTCTGGATGCCGGTGATGCGATCGTCGTGGATCAGGATCGACACCTGCCGCCGGGGCGTCGCGGAAACGCCGTCGATCAGCGTGCCGGCGTGGACGACCACGTCCTTCGCCATCGCCGGCGACGTCATCGCCAGCAGCGCGCAGGCGCCGAGCAGCGCCCCGGTCATCTTCCTCGCAATGCTCATCGCGTCATCCTTCCGCCGTTCTTGAGTACCTCGCCGCCCTTCATGACGAACTCGACGCGCTGGAGCGTGGTGATGTCGGCGAGCGGATCGCCCTCCACCGCGACGATATCGGCATAGCGCCCGGTCTGGACCGAGCCGATGTCCTGCGGCGTGCCGATCAGCTCGGCGGCGTTGCGGGTGGCGGTGAAGATCGCATCCATCGGCGTCAGCCCGGCCTTGACCAGCAGCGCGAATTCCTCCGCCTTGTTGCGATCCGACGTGGCGCCCTGATCGGTGCCGAACGCGATCTTGACGCCGGCCTTGTAGGCGCGGCCAGCATTGCCGATCATCACCGGCGTCACCGCGATGGCCTTGTCCGCCACGGTCGGCGGCAGCGTCTCGGGATGCTTGACGGCGTTCTGGTAGATCGCGTCGGCGACGAGCAGGGTCGGCACCAGGAACGTGCCGTGCTCCTTCATCAGCTTGTAGCTTTCTGCGTCCGAATAGGTGCCGTGCTCGATCGAATCGACACCGGCGAGGATCGCGTGGTCGATCGCCTGCTTGCCGTGCGCATGGGCGGCGACCTTCAGCCCCAGCTCGTGCGCGGTGTCGATCGCCGCCTTCATCTCGGCGTCGGTCATCGTCATGTGATTGGGATCGTCGCCGATCGAGCCGACGCCGCCCGACGGCATGATCTTGATGACGGTCGCGCCGTCGCGGCGGTGCTGGCGCACCTTGACCACCGCGTCTTCCGGCCCGTCGATGATCGCCGCGTCGCGCCCGGCGATCGAGACCGCGGGGCTGAGGCCGTTCTGGCGATCGGAATGGCCGCCGGTCGGCCCCATCGCCTGCAATGCCGTCCAGTAGCGCGGGCCGACGATCTGCCTGGCGGCGATCGCGCGGATCACCGCCGGGGCGGAAATCCCGTCCGAGCCGAGATCGCGAACCGTGGTGAACCCTTCCTCGATCTCGCGCCGCGCATTGGCGACGGCGGCGATCGTCGCGTCACCGGTGGTCTGGGTGAAACGGTTGAGCGGGCGGCGATCGCCGTTCGACGAGATGTGATCGTGGCATTCGATGAAGCCGGGCAGCACCGTCTTGGACGAGAGGTCGATCACCTCGGCGCCGGCGGGGGTGACGAAGCCGCTCTGGACGCCGGTGATGCGGTCGTCGCGGATCAAGATCGACACCTGCGTCCGGGGCGTCGCGGAGACGCCGTCGATCAGCTTGCCGGCGTGGATGACGACATCCTTGGCGGAGGCAGAACCCCCGCCGAGGACGCCAGCGACCAGCGCGGCGACAGCGCAGCCGCGCAGGATACCAGTCTTCATATCGGACTTACCCCCGTTCGATTAGCGGAACTTGGCCATGAACTGCACCCCGACGACACGCGGCGCGGTGGAGACGACATAGTTGGGACGGATGATCGTGCCGTTGTACCGCCAGCCGAGCTGGGTGGCGCTGGCCTGCCCGTTCGTCAGGCTGGTGAGGCCGATCGTGTTGAACAGGTTGTTGGCGAACAGATAGACGCCCCAGAGGCCCTGATCCTTCTCCAGCCCGAACCGCAGGCCGACCGTGGCGAAGCCCGGCAGCGTATAGAGCGCCGCGCCCCCGGCGGTCCCGGCCGGGCCGTTCGGATAGGCGGTGGCATAGCGCGGCAGGTTGTAGGTGGTCAGCGCGCTGCTGCGATAGCTGAGGTCACCGTGGTAGATGATCTCCAGATCGTCGCTGATCGGCGTGCTGTAATCCACGCTCGTCTGCAGCGTCCACTTCGGCGAATAAGGGATCGGATCGCCCGACTTGCCCGCGCTGATCGTCGCGCAGCCAAGCGTGCCGTCATAGGGAACCGGGCACGGCGTGATGCCATTGGGCAGCGACTGGTCGCCCTTCAGCTTGGCATCGATATAGCTGCCCGACACCTTCAGCGACAGGCGATCGAGCGGATAGAAGCCCGTGTCGAACTCGATGCCCTGGATCCGCGCGGGGCTGGAGCTGTTGGTGATGAATCCGAAGGCGTTGTTGTAGCTCGCCGAGACCTGCATGTTGGTCCAGTCCATGCGGAACGCATCGACGTTCAGCACGACCTTGCGATCGAACCACGATGTCTTCAGGCCGGCTTCGTAATTCCACACCGAATCGGAGCTGTAGATCGCGGCATAGCTCGGCAGGCCCAGCGTCTGGTTCACGCCGCCCGGACGATATCCCTGCGTCGCCGACGCATAGAACATCACGTCGCGGTTGAACTTGTAGTTGGCGCTGAACTTCAGCAGCGTGCCGTGCTCGTTGCCGCCGGTGGTCAGCGGCGCCTGACGGCTGTTGCCGGCGATATAGCTCGGGATGATGACAGCGGACGTCGTGCGCTTCTTGTAGTTGAAATAGCGGATGCCGCCGGTCACGCTGAGCTTGCTGGTGATGTCCCACGTGCCTTCGGCGAAGCCCGCGATCTGCTCGAGCCGGTCGTCGATGGTGCGGTCGA
Source organism: Sphingomonas sp. CL5.1 (assembly GCF_013344685.1). NCBI lineage: Bacteria > Pseudomonadati > Pseudomonadota > Alphaproteobacteria > Sphingomonadales > Sphingomonadaceae > Sphingomonas > Sphingomonas sp. CL5.1. The sequence continues at coordinate 1,526,780 of NZ_CP050137.1, read as the reverse complement.
GGCCGACATTGTCCACGCCGACGACATAGGTGCTGCCGGACGGATATCCGACCGGATAGAGCTGGATACCGGTGACCGGATCGGCCGGGCTCAGGATGGATTCGGTGAAGTTCTTGCGATAGCTGTGATAGAAGCCAACCGTCCACTTGAAGGCATTACGGTCATCAGCAAGGCGAACTTCCTCGGTGGAAGTCTTGTTCGATTGCGGCTGATAAGTGGTGCTGTTGCCGTAGCCGTTGACCAGTTGCTGATATCCGGCGCCGTTGCAGGTCGTCCCCACGACATACCCGGTATTACAGTCGTTCAGGAAAGCATTGTAACCCGGAATTGCCGTGCCGGCGCCGGCATAAGGAGCGACCAGCCCGCGGGTATTGTTGACCGACTGCCATTTCGAGAAATATGGCGTGTAGTCGAACTTATACTGGAGAAGGCGGTCGGTATAGGAAGCCGCCACCGTCAGCGTGGCGAAATCCATGTCCCAGTTCATGGTGCCGGAAAACAGCTTCATCCTGTCTTCCTGCGGCTGCTGCATCAGCAGCGGCTGATCGTATTTCTTCCCGGTCAGCTGATATTCGGTATAGTTCCAGCTCGTCCCGACGCCCTTGCGGTTCTGATAGACCGCCATCAGGTCGAGCGTGATGTTGTCGGCCGGCTTGAACCGCGCGGTGACGCGGCCGCCGTAGCTCTTGTTCGCATTGATGTTGCGCATGCCGAGCAGGCTGTTGTCGATATAGCCAGCCGAGCGATCGTAATAACCGACGGCGCGGACGCCGAGCACGTCGCTGATGACCGGCACGTTGACCATGCCGTTGACCTGCCGGCCCAGGCTGCCGTTGCTCTCCGCCGAGGTGTTGAGCTGCCCGTCAATCGCGCCCTCGTAACGGTCCAGCTTGGGCTTGTTGAAGATAATGCGCAGCGTGCCGCCCATCGAGCTGGCGCCATAGAGCGTGCCCTGCGGGCCGCGCAGCACTTCCGCGCGCTCGACGTCGAACAGCCGCAGGTTCGGCTGCGTGCCGCCCGCGTCGTTCGAGACGCCGCCCGTGCCGCTCAGCGGAACGTCGTCGTAATAGATGCCGACCAGCGCCTCGCCCGTGGCATAGAGGTTACGGATGATGACGCGGCTGCCGCCGTTGGAATTCTCGTTGATCTGAAGGCCCGGCGAGACGCGGGTCAGCGCGCTCGAATCCGTGATGTTCTGCTTGGTCAGCGTCTCGGCGCTGACCGCCGAGATGGCGAGCGGTGTCTGCTGGATGCTGGTGGCGCGCTTGAGCGCGGTGACGACGATCTCGGTGTCGTTCCCGGCCGCCGGCGCTGGCGCCGCTTCCGGCGCCGCCGGCACCGTCTGGGCATGGAGCGCGGTAGAGGTGGCGAGCGACGAGGCGCCGGCCAGGATTCCCAGCATCAAAGCACGATGCGACCCACGAATGATCATGTCTAACCCCCCTATGTGCGGACGGACACGCCGCCGCCTTCCCCGATTGATGTCCGGGCGAAGCTCCTCCCGAAACCGCTTGCCACGCCCCCGTATCAGCGAGATCCCTGTCACGCGTCTTACGCGAATTTGAAACCGAAATGGCCTCGAACGCAATTCTAAAATACCGCACCAAAATTGAAATTTTCGGCTGTTTTCCTGCGATATGACGAACTAATAGTATAATAACTAATTATAGCGACGCGAAACGGCGCGCCCGGAGGGGCCGGATCGGCCCGATAACCCTGCTCTTCGCCCCGACGCTACGTTTTCCGGCAGATTCGGCGATCGGCCCGTCACGCGCGCGGCCTGCCGATCACCCGCTGCGCGCGCGCGTAAACCGGCCCGCATTCGTGTCTGGAAAAGGCGGTACCAAAATCGTCTCCGCACGCTGCGCCGCCCCCGGAATTGACTTGACCTGCCTGCGAGCATGACGCTTAGTATGCTAAATATTCCATCCTACACGATAGCGGAGCCGGCCATGAAGACTCGCCGCATCGGCATTCCTCTCACCGACGAACTCGGCGCCTATATCGATCGGTGGGGGTACAAAGAGACGCCGGCGATGGTGCAATGCCGGGAATATACCTCCACGATCGCGCGTTCGCTGATGCAGCTTTCGCCCGAGCAGGCCGCGCTGTTGCAGATCCTGGCGCAGATCATGGGCGCCCGAAACATCCTCGAGATCGGCACTTTCACCGGCTATTCCACCATGGCCATGGCCATGGTGCTGCCGGAGGGCGGAAAGATCACCACCCTCGACATCTCCGAGGACTATGTGAACGCCGCGCGGACATTCTGGAAGGCGGGCGGCGTGGAAGACCGGATCGACACGATGATCGGCGACGCCAACGCAAGCCTCGACTCGCTGATCGCGCAGGGCAAGGCCGGCACGTTCGACCTCGCCTTCATCGACGCCGACAAGAACGACGGCATCGATCATTTCAACAAATGCCTGCAACTGGTGCGTTCCGGCGGCCTGATCGTCGTTGACGACACGCTGGCCTTCGGCCGGGTGGCCACCGGCCCGCAGGAAGGCGATCATCCGGCGATCGTCGACATGGCCCGCGACGGCCATCCGGAAAACATGCACATCCACGGCTGCGACGGCATCGACATGGTGCTGCTGCATTTCTCGAATGGCATGACGCTGGCACGCAAGCGCTAGGTGCTTCGGGGCCTCGCCGGCCCCACCTCCCGCCAACGATTACCGTTCACGGCGCGCCCAAGGCTGGCCACCGAGCGGCCCTGCTCCCCGGCCACAGCTTGGGCGCGGCCACGGATCGACTTCCGGGGTTCAATCCCGTCGCGTTACTCCCGATCGCGATCCCGCGGATCCGGTCGCGCTCACCTCGGCTGGCCGCTTGCCGGCAGGTCGAGGATCACCGACGCCTCGGAGGTCTGCGTCTGATAGGTCAGCGTCTCCAGGATATATAGCTCGACGTCATCGGCGGTGTGGCCGCGATAGCCGATCGACAGGTCCAGCCCGATGGTGAGGTCGAAGTCGCCGCCCCGCGTCGTGACGACCACCCCGCCCTTGATCGCCGGACACCAGATCACCTCCCTGTCGACCAGCTTCTCGATATGCTTGAGCACGGGGTAGCCGTCATCACTCTCGCTGGTGATCTCGCTATAGGAATCGGCGCCGAGCACCAGCGCATAAGGGCCGTTGACCCCGGCGAGCCGCAGCGCGTTGACCGCCTGCTCGATCACCGCCGGATAGGCGCGCACGTCGCCCGGCAAGGTGAGCTTGGCGTTGCTGGTGACCTGGCGGACGCCATTGATGCCGACCTGCCCATAGCCCTCGAACACGACATGATCCTCGGCGAAGGCGATGGTGCGCGCGGCATCCTTGAGCGGCTGCCAGTCGGAATCGTTCGAACCGCGCTCGACATCGTCGATCGCCTTGCGGGTGAGTTTGAACGGCACGCACAATTCCACCACCGGGGTCGTCTCGCGCTGGACGACCTGCAAGCCGTCGCAAAGCGGCGCGACCGCCTTGGTATGGCCCGTGCCGACCGCCGAGAGATCGAAACCCCTGGGGCCGATCACATCCACGACCTTGCGCGCGGCGAGATAGCGTTTGAGCGTCCGCTTCGCCTCTTCCTCGATCTGCTCCCACGCGGCCGCCGAGATCGGAGCCAGTTCCCGATGCAGGTTGTTCATGTCAGTCCTCGTTCAGCGATCCGATATCCAGCGATCCGTGGGCCGGCGGCACGGGCGCATCGCCGGTCGCATCGCCCTCCTGCGGTCGGGCTTCCGACGATCCGGCGGAAGGCGGCTCGCCGGGCGTCACGTCATCCAGAAACGTCGAGGTCGGGATGAAGAAGAGCGAGCCGGTGACGGCGCGGCTGAAATCCAGGATACGATCGTAATTTCCGGGCGGGTTGCCGACGAACATATTGTCAAGCATCCGCTCGGTGCGGCTCGGCGAGCGCGCATAGCCGATGAAATAGGTCCCGAACTCGCCCTTCCCGAACTCGCCGAACGGCATGTTGTCGCGGACGATATCGAGCTGGTTGCCGTCCTCGTCCTGAATGACGTTCAGCACATTGTGCGCATAGGGCAGTTTGAGATCATCCATTATCTCGATGTCGGACAGCTTCTTCCGGCCGATAATCCCTTCCTGCTGCTCGACCGGGATCGCTTCCCATTTCGGCAGGTCATGCAGGTATTTCTGGACGATCACGTAGCTGCCGCCGGCAAAGGCCGGGTCCTCGTCGCCGACGATCGCGGCGTCGGTGCATTCCTGCCCGACCGGATTCTCGGTCCCGTCGACGAAGCCGAGCAGATCGCGGTCGTCGAAATATTTGAAGCCATGCGTTTCATCGACGATCGTGGCGACCGATCCGATCCGCACCATGATCTGCGCGGCGAGCTCGAAACATTGATCCATGCCGGTGGCGCGGATGTGGAAGAGCATGTCGCCCGGCGTGGACGGGGCATGGTGGACGCCGTTGATTTCGCGAAACGGGTGGAGCTCCTTCGGCCGCGGCGCGCCGAACAGCCGATCCCACGCCGCCGATCCGATGCCCGTTACACACGACAGGCCGCCATCCAGATCGCGGAACCCGACCGCGCGGACGATGCCCGAGAGGTCGGCGAGGAAGCGCCGGACGACGTCGAGGCTCTCTTTCTGCGGGGCGATCGTCACTACCAGAAAGATGGCGGTTCGGGAGAGCCTGGCTGTGACGGACTGGCTTACTGGAATTGCCACGAAATCGCTCCGTTAGAACATGGAACATGTCAGGCGGGTCGGAGGAACTGCCCCAAACCCGCCGCTCGCCAGCCGCTCGACGCCGCCGATCGTATCGCCGGGTCCGACATTCCGGCTCCGGCGGAGAAGGGCGGCTGGAAAAGGCAACGCCAGCCTCCGCGCGCGGACGACCGTCGCTTTGTCGTCTCCCGATAGCTCATCCATCCCGAGAATGGCGATGATATCCTGCAAAGCCCTATGGCGCTGTAGGGTTTCCTGGTCCTCGCGCGCAACCTCAATAATGGCCGGCGCAGAGGTTGGGCGGGGCGGGAAACGGGCCAGCCGATACCGGGCATTGTCCCCGCGCCGGCGGAAATTATTGGCGATGGAAAGTCGATGCGGAACGCTCCTATAATGAAGCGACCACAGGTATCTTGGAATGCGTCATTATGGCCGAGGACGCCCCCCGCTTCAAACCGTATGACCATCCGGCGGGAGGCTGGGGCGCCGCCGCCGCGACGGCGAAGGTGCTGCTCGAGCAGAGCGTCGTCACCAAGGGATCGCGCGCGCTCCTGTCGATGAACCAGCCGGGCGGGTTCAAATGCCCGAGCTGCGCCTTCCCCGATGCCGATTGCAAGAAGACGCTGGAATTCTGCGAGAATGGCGCGAAGGCGCTGGCGCACGAGGCGACGAAGTTCCGCGTCACGCGCGATTTCTTCGCGCAGCACACCGTCACGGAGCTGATGGAGAAGTCGGATTACTGGCTGGAGATGCAGGGGCGCCTCACCGAGCCGATGCGCTATGACAGCGCCACCGACAGATATGTGCCGTGTTCGTGGGACGAGGCGTTCGCGCTGATCGGCAGGCATCTGCGCGCGCTGGAAAGCCCGCACGAGGCCGAATTCTACACCTCGGGCCGCACCCCCAACGAGGCCGCGTTCCTCTATTCGATCATGGTGCGCCAGTTCGGCACCAACAACTTCCCCGATTGCTCGAACATGTGCCACGAGCCGACCAGCCGGGGCCTGCCACCCGCGATCGGCGTGGGCAAGGGCACGGTGGTGCTGGAGGATTTCGAACATGCCGAGGCGATCTTCGTCATCGGCCAGAACACCGGCACCAACTCACCGCGCATGATGACCAACCTCGTCGAGGCGCGCAAACGCGGCGTCCCGATCGTGGCGGTCAATCCGATGCCCGAGCGCGCGCTTATCAGGTTCACGGAGCCGCAGGACGTCATCCAGATGGCGACCTTCGGCTCGACGCCGATCGCCAGCGAATTCGTGCACATCAGGATCGGCGGCGACCTCGCGTTCATCAAGGGCATCATGAAGGTGATGTTCGAGCGCGAGGCGGCGGGCGAGACCGTTCTCGACCATGCCTTCCTCGCCGAGCACACATTGGGCATGGAGGCGGTGCGCGACGAGGTGATGGCGCTCGACTGGCGCGACATCGTCGAGCATTCGGGGCTGGAGGAAGCGCAGATCAGGCGCTGCGCGGAAATCTACATCCGTTCCAGCGCGACGATCATCTGCTACGGCATGGGCCTCACCCAGCACCAGTTCGGTTCGCAATTGCTCCAGCAGGTCGCCAGCCTGCTCCTGCTCAAGGGGAATTACGGCAAGCCCGGCGCGGGCATCTCGCCGATCCGCGGCCATTCCAACGTCCAGGGCGACCGCACCGTCGGGATCGACGAGAAGCCGAGCCAGAAGTATCTCGATCGCGTGCGCGACGTGTTCGGCTTCGAGCCACCGCGCGAACATGGGCATCACACGGTCGAATCGGTCGAGGCGATGATCGCGGGCACCGCGAAGGTGTTCATCGGCCTGGGCGGCAACTTCGTGCGGGCCGTGCCGGATACCGAGCGGTCCTATGAAGCGATGCGCAAGCTGGCGCTGACCGTCGGCATCGCGACCAAGCTCAATCGCGGCCATCTTGTCCACGGCAGGGACGCGCTGATCCTCCCCGTGATCGCGCGCTCGGAACGGATCGAGACGTCGGCGGGCGAGCAGTTCGTGACCATCGAGGATTCGATGTCGAACGTCACGCCCTCGCGCGGCGTGCTCGCCCCCGCGAGTCCCGACCTCAAGCCCGAGGTGGAGATCGTCTGCCGCATGGCGATGGCCGCGCTGCCGGAAAGCAGGATTCCGTGGGAATCCTATATCCACGACTATGATCTCATCCGCGACAAGATCGCGGAGGTGTACCCGGAAATCTACGAGGGCTTCTCCGAGCGGATCAAGGACCCCAGGGGATTCCACCTCGATATCCCGCCGCGCCGCCTGGTCTGGCCAACCCCCAACGGCAAGGCGAATTTCCTCCTGCTGCCGGGGCTGGACGTCGACGAGCCGGTCGCCGACCCCGCCATGTTGCGGCTGGCGACCGTGCGCTCGCACGATCAGTTCAACACGACGATCTATAGCTACAACGATCGCTATCGCGGCGTTTACAACGATCGCATGGTCCTGTTCATGAACGAGGCGGACCGGATCGCGCGCGGCATCGAGGCGCGGTCGCAGGTCGCGCTGGAGACGATCAGCACCGATGGTGTGCGCCGACGGGTCGAGGCGCTCACCGTGATCGACTATCCGATGCCGCGCGGCTCGGTCGCGGGTTACTATCCCGAGCTAAACCCGCTGCTGCCGCTCGATTATTACGATCGCATCAGCGGCACGCCCGCCGCGAAGTCGGTGCCCGTGCGCGTGGTGGCTGCCTGACGCCTTTCCCGTCGCGCGGATCGTTCGTCGGGGCGGGAAGGGCGTCACGGCAGACGATTTGCTTGCCGCCACGCAAAATGCGATCAGTTCGTCAGATCCGCCATTCGCACTGGAAGCCCGCATGACGGCCGACCGGAACACCCGCGTCTCCACGCGGAAGGAGCCAATACAGGCGCGATCCAACCTGCTGGTCGAGGCGGTGCTCGACGCTGCCGTTCAGGTTTTGGCGAAGGAGGGCGCGCAGCGATTCACCACCGCGCGGGTGGCCGAGCGCGCCGGCGTCAGCGTCGGATCGCTCTATCAATATTTCCCGAACAAGGCCGCGATCCTGTTCCGCCTGCAAAGCGACGAGTGGCGGCGCACCTCGGCGCTGTTGAAGGGCATATTGGAGGATCGCGCCACCCCGCCGACCGCCCGGCTTCGCCGGCTGGTCCATGCGTTCATCCTGTCGGAATGCGAGGAGGCCGCGATCCGCACCGCGCTCAGCGACGCCGCGCCGCTTTACCGCGACGCGCCGGAGGCGATCGAGGCGAAGCGGGAGAATACGCAGATTTTCCGGACGTTCCTGGCCGAGGCGCTGCCGGGCGCCCCAGCGGACGCGCTCATGATCGCGGGGGACCTGATCAAAATGACGCTGAGCGAGGTCGGCAGCAGCTTCTCGGAAACATCGAGGACGGCGCCGGAGATCGCCGCCTGGTCGGAGGCGCTGGCCGATATGCTTTGCGCCTATCTCGAACGGTTGAGCGCCAAAGCGCCTCCCCGCCCGATTGCCTGTTGAGATCGGCGGCTTCCGCGAATCCTCGCACGCCCCCTCCGCCTTGGCTTCAATGGCGGGCGAGGGTTGGCACGCCCCATGAAAGCTCCCCGCGCTTCGCTGCCTCCAGCCGGATCGGATGAAAGCGGGCGTCGATGAAACGACCGTCGGCGAATCGCGCCTCGACGATCGTCGATCGCCACGCCTCGGCGCCATAAGCGCCGTCCGCCTTGCGCGTCTGGAAGATGAAATTGCCTAGGCCGTGGAACAGCGGGGCGCCGCGCCAGGATTCGCGCGCCTGCATCACCGGCGTGCCGTGACCCACGAACGCCGCCGCGCCCGCGTCGACGCAGGCGCGCGCGAAGGATTTCTGCCACGCGGGCGTGTCGCTTTGCACCGGTTCCCAATAATGATTGTGGAGGCACATCAGCACCGTCGCCCCAGCGGCGCGCGCGGCGCAGATCGCGGCCAGCACGCGCTCCACGTCGGCCGGCTCCAGCGTGCCGTCCCCCCGCCTGCGAAGCTCGTTGACCCCGGCGTGCCCCGGCGCCGCCGCCGCGCCGGGCCGGATCGCGCCCGCCGCCGCCGCGACCAGCGCGAAGCCGCCGGCGGGCGTGTGCTGGATCGCGGGCGCGGCGGCGGCGGCGAGATCGCGCCCCGATCCCGCGTGGACGATGCCGCGACGGTCCAGCGCGTCGATCGTGGAGAGGATGCCGCCGGTGCCGAGATCCCAGGCGTGGTTGTTGGCGGTCGTCACCAGCGTCACGCCCAGCGCTCTGAGGCAATCCAGCGCCTCGGGCGGCGCGCGGTGGAGCGTCGCGTCGGCGCGGGTCGGATCGCCCGCTTCCGGCCCGTCGATCGGCGTTTCGAGATCGGTGAACACCACATCCGCCCGCCGCAGCAACGCGGCGATCGCCTTCATTCCCGGCCAGCCCTCGCGGCAGACATCGCGCTGGATCAGCGACTGGCCGAGCAGCATGACGCGCATCGGCCGGCGTTCCCGCGCGTGGGCGGACGACGCGAACACCGCCGCCGCGCCGATCGCCCCCAGCATTCCGCGCCGATCAGGATTGCGCCACATCGCCTGCTTTTTCACTTTTGTTGCATAGCCATAATCCGGCATTGCATCGCACCCGCAACCATATACCGATCATGGTATGGCCCGATGAAGTTCCGCCATCAGCTATCGCCCGGCGCGCGATCCGATACCTGTGCGGCGAATCGATAAGAAGATGGGGGGCTTTGCCATGATCGAACGGGATTTTCGTAGGCGCGCGGGCGCCATGATGCTGGGCGCGAGCCTGATGACGATCGCGCTGAGCGCGGCGGCGGGGGCGCAGGAACTGCCGGCATCCCCGGCGGCGGACGCGCCGGAATCGGGCGAGATCGTCGTCACCGGATCGCGCATCCAGCGCCGTGACGCGGCGGCGGTCGGCCCGCTGCTGACCATCACCGCCGACGACATCGCCAAGTCCGGCAGCGTCTCGCCCGGCGACCTGCTCCAGAAACTGCCCTCGGCCGGCGTCAGCCTCAATTCGAACGGCACGCAGGGCACCTCCTATGGCGCGTCGTCGATCAACCTGCGCTATCTCGGCGGCGGCGAGGGCAGCGGAAATCGCGTTTTGGTGCTGGTCGACGGGCACCGCTGGGTCGACGCGGTGGGGCAGCGCGGCTTCCGCGACTTCGTGGACCTCAACACCATCCCGATGGGGATGATCGAGGGTATGGAGGTGCTGAAGGACGGCGCTTCCGCGATCTACGGCGCGGATGCGATCGCCGGCGTGGTCAACATCAAGACGATCCGCCCGTTCGACGGCATTCGCGGATCGACCCGCATGGGCGTTACCGACAAGGGCGACGGCGCGGAATATTCGGCGACGCTCAACGTCGGCAAGCGTTTCGGCCGCGCCTCGATCATCCTGTCGGGCAGCTATTATGAATCGAAGCCGATCCGCACCGACGCACGGCCGCTGACCACCACCTCGCTGGTGCCGGTGACATCGCCGGGAACCAGCCCGAACGGACTTTATATCCTGCCAGGCCTCGCCTCGAACGGCTATTTCGGCACACCAGCCGGCTTCGGCGCATCGAGCGCCCCGATCGCGCTCAACTCGCCGGGCACGCTCTACGGGCCGGGCGCGGGCGCGGACAACGCCTTCCACACCGCCGCATTGCCGGGCGATTATTACAATACGCAGGCGCAGGGCATCTATTCCGCCGGCCCATCGCAGCGCTACGGCTTCTACGGCCGGTTCGACTACGAGCTGGCGGACAACCTCAACTTCAAGCTGGAGGGGCTTTATAACGAGCGCAAGTCGGACCAGCTCTTCTCGCCGGTGCTGCTCGATATCGGCGGCACGGCGGGCACCGTGCGCGGCTTCTACATCCCCAACAACCAGCCGTTCAATCCGTTCGGCACCGCGAACGGCGTGCCCGCCGGCAACGCGCTCGCCTTCGCCGCCAATTCCGCCTTCCGCGTCCGCAAGGTGATGAGCGACGTCGGCAACCGCGACAATATCCAGGACGTGCAGACCTGGCGCATCGCCGCCGGGCTGGACGGCTCGTTCGGCCTGTTCGGCAACAACTGGCACTGGGACGCCTTCGGCAGCTATTCGAAGGATTATATCAAGTCGACCGCGCTGAACGGCATCAACTACGACAATCTCTATCTCGCGCTCGGCAACCCCGCGACCTGCGCGGCGGCGGCGGGCTGCGTGCCGGTCAACCTGTTCGGCCCGATGACGCAGGCGCAGGCGGACTATATCCGCTTCACCACGCACGAGACCAATTACACCGAGCTGTGGAACGGCACCGTCAACGCCACCGGCACGTTGTTCAACCTGCCGGCGGGCGAGGTCGCGCTGGCGGTGGGCTACGAATATCGCCGCAATCGCGGGGTGGACAATCCCGATCCGGTCGCCAACGCCGCGCCGACCTATCTGAACGGCGCGCTCTATGCCAAGACCACCGCGCAGACCCGCACCCCGACGAGCGGCGCTTACGACCTGCACGAGGTCTATGGCGAATTGTCGGTGCCGGTGCTGAAGGATTCGCCGTTCGGCAAGAGCCTCGATCTCAGCCTCGCCGGGCGCTACTCGCGCTATTCGACGGTGGGCGGCAAGGCGACGTTCAAGGGCGGCCTCGGCTATCGCCCGATCGAGGGGGTGCTGCTGCGCGGCACCTATGCGCAGGGCTTCCGCGCGCCATCGATCCTCGAACTGTATCAGGGCGCGCGGCAGACGAGCTTCCAGGGCACCGATCCGTGCAACGGCGGCGCCTCGGCCAACCCGAACAGGCCGGGCTGCGTCGGCGTGCCGACCGGCTATAACCAGATCAACTACAATCTGAACGGCCTGATCCCGGGCGTGATAAGCGGCAACGCCAGCCTCAAGCCGGAGACGTCCGACAGCATCAGCGCCGGCATCGCGCTGACGCCGGTTCACGGCCTGTCGATCACGGTCGATTATTACAACATCAGGATCAAGAACGCGATCGCCTCGCAATCGGCGACGCAGATCATGCAGCTATGCGCGCAGCGGGCCGGCGTGTTCTGCGATCTCGTCCAGCGCGACGCGAACACGGGGGCGATCCTCAACCTGCTGCAAGGCGCGCAGAACCTCAATTCGATCACTACCGACGGCGTGGACGCGACGGTGCGCTACGATTTCACCACCGGCATCGGGCGGATCGGCGCGATCGTCGACGCTTCCTATCTCGGCTCGTTCCGCACCGTCTCGCCCGATCCGGCGACCGGCGGCACGATCGTCGACAACCGCGCCGGCAAGGGCGACCAGCCGCGCGCGACCTATCCGCGCTGGAAGGGGCAGGCCTCGCTCAACTGGGACGGTGACGGCGCCAACGCCACGCTGCGCGCGCGCTACATCGGCAGCACCACCGACGTGGTGAACCCGGTGAAGGACGCCCGCACCAGCGCGGTGACCTATATCGACGCCGAGGTCGGCTTCGACGTCGCGGATGGGCGCACGCGCTTCGGCATCGGCGTCAACAACCTGTTCGATACGCAGCCGCCGGCATCCTATGCCAACGCGCCGATCAACTACGATATCTACACCTATGACGCGCGCGGGCGCTTCCTCTACGCCCGCTTTTCGGTGAAGCTGTAGGCTTGGCGACGGCGGGCGCGATACGATGACGGGGCAAGGCAGGCACCACGGATCGCTCGATCCGGTGCTGATGATGCTGGCGGCGATGATCCTCGCGATCGCGCTGACCTGGGTCATTCCCTCCGGCGAGCACCAGCGCGTCTCCGACAAGGAGAATGCGCCGGTGATCGCCGGCACCTATCGATCGCTCCCCAAGCCGCTCGGGCCGGCGGCGCTGCTGCCGGGGAAGGCGGCGGCGGGCGAGGCGCGGCCGGTCAGCCCGGTCGCGCTGGCCACCTCGATCCCGGTGGGGCTGAAGAAATCCGCGCCGCTGATCTTCATGATCCTGTCGCTGGGCGGGATGTTCGGCGTGATGCGCTCGACGGGGGCGCTGGACGCCGGCATCCAGCGGCTGATCGGTATCAGTCGGGGGCGGATGGCGATCCTCGTGCCGGTGCTGATGCTCGCCTTCTCGGCGGGCAGCACGTTCCTCGGCATGATCTCCGAATATCTGCTGCTGATCCCGGTGATGATCGCACTGGCCGAGCGATTGGGGCGGAGCCGGATGTTCGGCTTCGCGATCGTCACCCTCGCCGCGAAGGTCGGTTACCTTGCCTCCGTCACCAGCCCGGTTGCGCTCCTGATCGCGCAGCCGATCGTCAACGTGCCGGTGTTCAGCGGACTAGGCTTTCGGCTGGCGATCTGGGTGACGTTCCTCGCCATCGCGATGCTCTACGTGCTGCGCGAGGCGCGGATCGTCTCGACGCCAGCGCCAATCGAGGACGAGCGCCTCTCCCCGCGCCATCTCGCGATCCTGCTGATCGCTGGCGCGACGCTGGTGCTGCTGGTGGTGGGGTCGCTCGAATTCGGCTGGGGCGACGGCGAGTTCACCGCCCTGTTCATCTCCGCCGCCGCGGTGATGGCGCTCGCCGCGCGGATGCCGGCGCGGACGGGCGTGGCGCTGTTCGTCGACGGGATGAAATCGATGATGCTCGCCGCCCTGTTGGTCGGCATGGGTCGCGCGGTGGAGGTGATCCTGCGCGACGGGCAGATCCTCGACACGATCATCGAGGCGGTCTCCTCCGGCATCCACGGCATGTCGCCGGTGATCGTCGCGCCGATCGTGATGGGCGTGGAGATGATCCTGACGCTGCTGATCCCCTCTACCTCGGCCAAGGCGGCGCTGAGCATCCCGGTGCTCGGCCCGATCGCGGCTTCGGCGGGCGTGTCGGGGCAGACGACGGTGCTCGCGTTCCTGCTCGGCAACGGCCTCGTCAACATGCTCGCGCCGACCTCGGGGATGCTGCTCGCCTATCTCGCGGCGGCGGGCATCCCGTACAACCGCTGGTTCCGCTTCGCCGCGCCGCTGTTCGCGCTGCTGACCCTGTTGTCGGCGGCGGCGCTGATGATCGCCGTGCTGGTCGGTTACTGACCATGACCTCCATCCTGAGCGACCGCATGGTGCCGATGCGCGACGGCGTGCATCTGGCGACCGACATCTACCTCCCCGCCGGGCCGGGGCCGTTCCCGGTGCTGCTGGAGCGGACACCCTATGACAAGCGCGGCACCAATCACGGTGACCTCACCGCCGCCGATCCCGTGCCACGCCCCAAGCCGGAGATCGCGCGGTGGTTCGCCGAAGCCGGCTATGCCTATGTCCTGCAGGATTGCCGCGGCCGCTTCGGATCGGAGGGCATATTCACCAAATATCTCAGCGAAGCGGAGGACGGGGCGGACACGCTCGCCTGGCTGCTCGAACAGCCGTGGTGCGACGGGCGGATCGGCACGCTCGGCCTGTCCTATGGCGCGCATGTGCAGAACGCGCTGGCCTGTCTGGACCCGCCGGGCCTCAAGGCGATGTTCCTCGATTCCGGCGGCTTCTCCAGCGCCTATCACGGCGGCGCGCGGCAGGGCGGCGCGTTCGAGCTGAAGCAGCTCACCTGGGCGCGCAAGCACGCGCTGCAATCGCCGGAGACCGCCGCCGATCCAGCGCGCCGCGCCGCGCTGGAGCGCGAATCGATCGAGCAATGGATCGGCCGCCGCTGGCGCATCGGCCGTTCGCCGCTCGCCGCCGCGCCGGAATATGAAGCCTATGTCGTCGAGCAATGGGACAATGACCGGTTGACCGATTTCTGGAAGCAGCGCGGCATCTACGCGTTCGATGCCTATCGTGATTATGCCGATGTGCCGGCGGTGCATATGGCGAGCTGGTACGATCCCTATTCGCAGACCGCGATCGACAATTTCACCGCGCTCGCCCCGATCAAGCGCGGTCCGATCAAGCTGGTGCTCGGCCCGTGGACGCATGGGCAGCGATCGGTGACCTATGCCGGCGACGCGGATTTCGGCGCGGAAGCGGTGCTCGACGGCCATGTCGGGCCGGACTATTTCACGCTGCGCCGCGACTGGTTCGACCGGCACATGCTGGGCCGCGAGGACGCGCCCGCGCACCTCCCCGCGCCGGTGCGCATCTTCGTGATGGGCGGCGGCAGCGGGCGGCGGACGGCGGCGGGGCGGCTCGATCACGGCGGCCGCTGGCGTGACGAGCTGGCATGGCCACCCACCCGCGCGCGCGACGTGGCGATGTTCCTGCACGATGACGGTATCCTGCGCGAGACGCCGCCGGAAGCGGACGCCCGGCCGCTATCCTATGATTTCGACCCTGCCGATCCGGTGCCGACGATCGGCGGCGCGATCGCGTCCGGCGCGCCGGTGATGTTCGCGGGCGGCTATGACCAGCGCGAGACGGAAACGCTGTTCGGCGCGCGCCATCCCGGCCGCGCGCTCGCCGATCGCGCCGACGTGCTGGTGTTCGAGACCGGGCCGCTCGCACGCGATGTCGAGGTGACGGGCAATGTCGTCGCGCATCTGCACGTCGCTTCCTCGGCGGTCGACACCGATTTCACGATCAAGCTGGTCGATGTCTATCCGCCGAACCCCGACTATCCGCGGGGCTATGCGCTGAACCTCGCGCATGGCATCCTGCGCGCGCGCTTCCGCAATTCGTTCGAGCATCCGCAGCCGCTGGAGCCGGGAAAGGTCCATGCCCTCACTGTCCGCGCGTTCCCGACGAGCAACCTGTTCCGCGCCGGGCACCGCATCCGCATCGAGGTGTCGAGCAGCAATTTCCCGCATTTCGACGTCAATCCGAACAGCGACTGGCGCGTGCCGGACGCGCCGCCGGCGGTCGCGCGCAACAGTGTCTTCGTCGATCGCGATCATCCCTCGCGCATCATCCTGCCGATCGTCGCCGACGCGGAAGGCTGAGCGATGAGCGCCGGGCCGCGCCGCCCGCTCGCCACGCTCGGGGTGCGCGCGCTGGAAACCTTGTCCGAGGTGATGCGCACCGGCTCGGCCACCGCCGCGGCGGCCAATCTCGGCATGACCCAGCCCGGTGTCAGCCGCACGCTGGCGCAGCTCGAGCGCGCGATCGGCTTCGAGCTGTTCTACCGCGATCGCGGCAAGCTCGTGCCCACCAAGGACGGCAGGCTGCTCGCTGAGGAAGTGGAGTTCGCGCTCGCCGGATTGCAGCGCGTCTCGAATCTGGCCGAGGATATCGCCAATTCGGCGGCCGGCGAACTGAGCGTCGTCGCCCCGCCGAGCTTCTCCGAAGGCGTGCTGCCCGCGATCGTCGCCCGCTTCCTGCGAAAGCATCCCGGCGTGCGTTTCAACCTCGATTCACGCAGCCAGGAAACCAGCCGCATGATGATCGCGACCCGCGTGGTCGATTGCGGCTTCATGAAGATGCCGGTCGCGGGCGACAATCTCCATTGCGAACCCCTGGTGGCGAGCGGATCGGCCTGCGTGCTGCCGGCGCACCATCCGCTCGCCGCGCATGAGGTGCTCACTCCCGACCTGCTGCGCGACGAGCCGTTGATCCTGCTCGGTTCCGGGCGACAGTGGCGCATCCAGGTCGATCAGGCGTTCGCCGATTATCGCCTGCGCCCGATGGTCGCGATCGAGACGCATACCCATGGCTCCGCCTGCGCGCTGGCCGCGCGCGGCGTGGGGATCGCGATCGTCAACCGGCTGCTCGCCCGTGGCTACCTTCGCGACGATCTGGCGATGCGCGGTTTTGCGCCGCCGATCACGCATCAATATGCCTTCGTGACCTCGATCAACCTCCGCGAATCGCGATTGGTATCCGCCTTTCTGGAGGAAGCGCAGGCCGAGCTTTCCAAGATCGTCCCAACCGCCTGATCGAGGCGGTTTCAATATCTCATCACTCAGCGAGTGGGCCTGTGGCAACTCTTCGGGATAGCGGCGCTTTTCCGGGGTGACCGAATTCCTTGAGCAGCGCGGTTGAAGCCGTTCGCGTCTGGAAGGCGCGACGTCGGGATGTCGCGTCTTCCAGTGTTCGCGGAGCGGTCTGTTCGTATCGGTCAGCTCGTCAGCGATAGCGCCACCCGCCGTGCCAGCGATAACGGTGACCCCAGTAGCGATGGCCATCCCACCAGCCGCGTCCGGGATAGAAGACGCCGATCGCCACCGGGCCGGGCGCGATATAGACCGGGCGGCGATCCGGGTGGCAACGGCCATAAGGGCCGCGATGCCAGCCGGGGCCGCAGCCCTGCGCAGCATCCGCCGCGGTGGCGGCACCGATCAGCATTCCGGTGGCGACGAGGCCCCAAACCAGCTTCTTCATCATTGCACTCCTCATGATCCGTTACACCTGATCATGGCCGCCGCTTCCACACTCGCGCCGGCCGAAAGGTTGAACGCGCGACAGGATATTTTCCGTCGCGGCTATGCGGCGATCAGCCCGGTGACCGGGCGGACGGGCGCGGCGAGCGGAAACACCGTCCGCGCCACATGCTGCGGATCGAGCGCCATGCTTTCCGCAGCGACGCCCGCGATCAGCGCGTCAAGCGCCATCGTCGGCTTCAGGTCGCGATCCTGATAGAGCTGCCCGGTGCCGAGGCCGGGCCAGTCGCTGACGATGCGCCCGCCCTTCACCGCGCCCCCGACCAGCCACGCCACCGATCCGGTGCCGTGATCGGTGCCGCCGGTGCCGTTGGCGGCGGCGGTGCGCCCGAATTCGGTCGCGACCAGCACGGTCGTCTCCTTCCATGCCGGCCCGAGGCCGTCGCGCAGCGCCGCGAGCAACGTGTCGAGCGCGCGGAGCTGCGCCGCCAGCCGCCCCTGCTGCCCGCTATGCGTGTCCCACCCGCCGGTTTCCAGCATCGCGATGCGCGGGCCGTTCGGCTTGGTCAGGAAACTGGCGGTCAGCCGTCCGAGGCTGGCGGGGTCCTGCCGCGCGCCGCTGCCCGCCGCGAGACCGCGTGCTTCCAGGGCGGCGGTCCACAGCGGATGGAGCTGCGGGTCCTCCGCATAGAGCCTGCCGGCGCGCAACAACAGGTCGTCGGAGGGCTGCGGCAGCGCGGACGGAGCATAAGACGTCACTTGCCGCGCGCCGCGCAACGCCATCGGCACGGTGGAGGTGATCGCGATCGCGTCATCTCCGGCCCCCGGCATCATGCCGACGAGCCGGTTCAACCAGCCGTCCTTCGCCTGATAGGGCTGGGTGCCGCCGGTCTCGAGCACGTTCTGGCCGTCGAAATGCGATCGATCGCGATAGGGCGAGGCGACCGCATGGACGAACAGCGCCTGCCGCTGCGCGAACATCTTCGCGGTTTCGGCGAGCGCGGGGTGGAGCGCGAACGTTCCGTCCAATTTGGTCGCGGCCGCCATGTCGCCCGCCAGCGCCCCGCGCAGCCGGGCATAGGCCGGATCGGCATAGGGCATGACGATATTGAGGCCGTCCGCCGCGCCGCGCTGGATGATGAAGACGAAGCGGCGGTCGCTTTCCACCGCCGCGAGCGCCATGCGCGGCGCGATCAGCATGGCGCCCGCGCCGATGCCGGCACAGGAGAGGAACAGGCGGCGATCGATCATGGCTTTCACCTCCGCAGGAAATCGGGCGAGACGAGCAGCAGCGCCAGCGCGTCGCCGGGGCTTTCGGCGCGTCCCACCTCTTCGGCGGTCGCGCGGCTGAACGAGGCGGGCAGCAGGCGCGGGCCGAGTTGCCGTGCGTCGAGCCGGTCGCCCACCGGTGCGACCAGCCGCTGCGCGAAATCGACCCGGCGGAGCAGCGCGTCCGGCCCCGCCCAGCTCGCCGCGATATCGTCCCAGCCGGCGGGCGAGCCGGGCTTCCATACCGGCTGGCCGAGCTGATTCTGGATCGCGGCGACCTGCATCGCGCCAATCTCGCTCCGGCCCAGCCCGCGCAGCGCGGATATCGTCCATTCCCACGGCGTCTTGAACTTGAGCGGCCGGGGCTGCCACGGTTCCGGGCTGTCGATCAGCGCGCGATAGAGCGCCGGGAGAGCGCCGCCGCTGCGCTGGAACGAAGCGGCCAGCCGCTCGACCAGCGCGGGCGGCGGCGCGTCTCCGGCGAAGTGCCGCGCGAGCTTGGTGGCGACATGGGTCACGGTGGCCGGCGCGCGGGCGAAATCGATCAGCGCGGCGCGCGCCTGCGCCTCGCCATCCTCCCCGTAGCGCTTGCCGAGGATGGTCCGCGCACCCGGTTCATGGAGTTGCGGACGAAACAGGAAATCGCCCGGGCGGCCATCCGTTGCCCCGCCCGGCCCGATGCCGGCGACCGACCAGCCGGTCAGCGCGCGCGCGAATTCGGTGACGTCGCCCTGACCGTATCCGGAACGCACGCCGAGCGTGTGCAATTCCATGATCTCGCGCCCGAGATTCTCGTTGAGCCCGCGGCGCTGCTCGGGATTGCGGCGCGCCGCGCGCTGCGCGGCGAGGCTGTCCGGGCCGATCGACTGGATCTGGTTGAGGTAGATCAGCATCGCCGGATGATGCTCGACCGCCAGCAGCATGTCCTCGAACCGGCCCAGCACATGCGGGCGGATCGCATCGCGCTCGAACGCACCGGCGAAGGCGGTCACCTGCGGATTGTCCGCCGAGACGCAGAAATGATTGGACCAGAAGTGGACCAGACGCTCCACAAAGGGTGCCGGCGTGTCGAGCGCCGCCTGCGCGCGCGCCTGCACCGCCTGACGGTAGAGCGCCTGCACGTCCTGCGCATAATCCCGCCGCGCGGCCTTCTGCTCGATCGATTTCGTACCGGCGGCGACAGGCGACGCCATCTGTTCGCGACTGGCCTGCCGCCGCAATTGCCGCTGCTCGTCGAGGTAGGTCCGCACCAGCTCTCCCGCATCGGGCAGCGCGGCGAAGGCGGCGGTGGCGGGCTGGAAGCGGACGAACTGCTCCTTGAGCCACCCCTTCGGGTCGGCGGGCAGCGTATCGTCGGGCCGGGCGCCGAGCCCAAAACGGTTCATCGCGATCGCGGCTGGCGACAGGCTGGCGGAAGGAGGCATGGCGTTACCTTTGCGGCCGACTCATCCGGTTGAACGCGCGCGGCGGCGGATTCCGTCGCGCTATCGTTGCCGCCGCGCGCCGCGTCGTTCGAGACTGTCGGCGAGACGCGCCCGGTCAGCCTGCGGCAGGTTGGCGACGAAGCCGGCAACGCCGTTCTCGATCTGCGCACGCACCGCGAGGTCGGCATCCCGCACGCGGCCGAGCGCCGCCGCCAGCGCCGCCGGATCGACGGTCGGCGCGCGCAGCAGCGCGGCCGCTTCCCGCCGCGCCTGCCGGTCGGTCGCTGCCAGCGGCGCGGCCTCGCGCCGGGCGGCACGCAGCGCCTGGCGGAAGGCGCGCCGCTCCGCCTTGGGCAGCTCCGCCCCGGCGATACGCATCGCCCCCGCGCCGATCATCGGCCGCTGCGCGCGGACCCACAACAAGCTGGCCGCCACCCCGGCGATCAGGAAGATATTGAGGAGGATCGAAACGGCGCAGATCGCCTTGAGCGTGCGGAGCGACATTCATTCCTCCCGCATGGAAACATTGCCGAAGGCGGTATCGTCCCCGAACGGATGATGATCGGCCGGCATCGCGGCGATGGCGAGCGATCCGGTCGCCGCGCCGGCCAGCGCGGTCGCCACCCCGATCGCCGACCACCATAGTCGCAGCCGCCGGCGGAGGCGTCGCCGGCGCTGCCCGAGGATCGCCGCGCGCAACGCGGCGGAGGGCGCCGGGCTGCTCCACGAATCGAGCCGGGCGTCGAGCGAAGCCGCCTCGGCGACGATCGCCGCCAGCTCGGGCCGGCCAGCCATGCGAAGCCCCTCCTCGCGCAGCGCCGCCGGCCAGCGGTCGATCGCGCCGTACGCCTCGGCCAGCGCCCGGAAACACGCCACGGACAAGGGATCAGTCATCACGCGCCTCCTGGTTCCTGAAATGCTCCCGCAACGCCCGCCGGCCCCGCGCCAGCAGGCTTTCGAGCGCCTCCACGCTCACCGACAGAGCCTCAGCGGCGGCGATGTTGGTCATATCCTGATAATGGACGAGCAGGATCGCCTCGCGCTGGCGTTCCGGCAAGGCGGCGATCGCGGCGGCGACCGCGCGGCCGCGCGCCGACTCGTCCAGCGCGCGCGCGGCGTCCGGCGCGGGATCGGCCACCTCCGGCAGCGTCGGCATGGTCGTCTCGCGGCGGCGGCGCAGCCGGTCGCGGCAAAGGTTGAGCGTCACCACATGCAGCCAGGTATCGAAACGCGCCGCGCCGGGCCGCCAGCGCCGCGCGTGCCGCCATACCCGCAGGAACACCTCCTGCGCGATGTCCTCCGCTTCTCCGCGTTCGCCGGTCATGCGCCGCGCCAGCGCCAGCACGCGCGGCAGCTTGGCCGAAACGAGCAGGCGCGCCGCCGCCTCGTCGCCCTGGCCGACACGCCGCACCAGCTCTGCATCGGGATCCGTCTCGCCCAATCGATTTCGGCTCCGCCGTCACCGCACCCGCATATCCGATTCAGGGTTGTGGCGTCGCGGGATTACCGGCGGCTTTCGCGCCGCGCCGCGCCATCCTCTCGTCAGCGCCCAGCACACCGTCGCCGTTGCGGTCCATGCGATGGAACCGCGCGGTGAGCGCCGCGCGGATCTCGTCACGATCGAGATAGCCGTCATGATTGGTGTCCATCCGATCGAACATTCGCGCCGGGTCACGGCCGCCGCGACCGGCCAGCGACTGCATCTCCGCCTTGCTGACGCGTCCGTCGCCATCGGTGTCGGCGGCCATGATGCGTTCGGTCTGCCGCGCGACGAAGCGATCGAGCGTCATCCCGCCGGCGATCGGCGGGGCGGACTGCGCCAGCGCGGGCGTAGCCAGAGCGAGGGACACGACAAACAGGGACGATGGCGTCATCGCTGGCCTCCGGCTTACGAATGCCACTTCAACGCAAGCGGTTCATATTTCCGTCGCGCGGCCGCGCTTTTTATTGCTGAGGATGCCCGCTGGCCCTACGAACTTCTCCATACCGGGAACATCGCGGAGCAACCCGGCGGCGCCCAGCAGTCGCCGATGGTGACGCGCCCGGCTCGTCTCCGCGCGCTCTAGCTAGCCGCCGGTGAAGAGGACGAGGGGTATGCGTATCGAGGTACGGAGATCGGGCGCGTCCTGCGTCGCTCCCACCTCGACCGACCAGTTGAGGCTCGCCCGGTCGCTCACGCGATAGGTCATGCCGAACAGGAAGCGGCCGATCTGGAGATCGCGCGAAACCTGCTGAAGCTCGCCGTTCAGGTCGGGATTGTTCGACGGGTTGAGCAGATGGCTGAACGTCCGCGTGCCAAACGCCCAGGTATGCGCATAGCCAAGGTTGATCGAGGTGCGCTGGTTGAGCGAGATGCCGATGCCGCCGCTGAACGAGATGCCGTCGCCCGGATTGACCCGGTCGATCACGACCGAGCCGATCTGGGTGTTGAAACTGCGGCCGAAGTTCTTGGTATAGCCCAGGGTGCCGAACAGCACCGCCGGATCGGTCGGCAGGATCGCGGTGATGCTCGGCGTCACGCCCCAGAAGCCGGCGCCGGTCGCGGCCTCCTTCTCCTCGCCGGTCGCGGTGCGCGGCAGGGTGAAGGGATTGGTGCCGGTGGGCGCGACGACTTGCAGGTTGCCGATCAGATACGGCCAGCCGCCATGCGCACCGAGGAACTGGTAGCGCGCGGTCATCTCGATATCACCAAGGCTGTTGCCCTGCGCGGCGACCACCGATTCGGTATCGTTGTTCTGGCCGATCGGCGTGGTGACGAGATTGTCCGAACGGTGAACGAAGGGCACGCGCACGCCCAGCTCCAGCTTGTCGGTGATGCCATAGCGCAGCGCGCCCGAGGCGGTGACGATATCCTGCCGGCTCTGGCTGATGTTGAACACGCCGACCAGCACGGATTCGACCAGCTCGATGCCGCGGAACAGCGCCTGGTTGCGGTCGGCGCGGGCATATTCGAGGCCGAACTCGGTGGTGAGCTGGCCCTTGCGCGTGACGACCGACCCCTCGGTCCCCAGCACCGCCACCTCGGGCGGCCGGTCGCTGTTCGGCGCGGCCTGCCCGACGCGCTCGATCGGCGCGTGCGGCTGCTGCGCGGCGGCCACCTCGCCCGACGCGGGGGAACCGCCCCCGGCGGGCGAGGGAGCCGCCGCCGCCACCGGCGCTTGCGCGACGCCGGCCGGGAGAGCGGCGGCGGTGACGACTTCACCAGGCACGGAAAGGCGCTCCTCGATCGAGCGGAGACGCTTCTCCTGCGCCTCCAGCTCCTGCTGCTGCGCGGTGATCTGCGCCTTCGCCGCCGCCAGCTCCGCTCGTAATCTGGTGAGCGCGCTCACCGGCGCGGCGCTGGCGGGGGTGGCCGATACGATCATCACGGCGGCCAGCGCACAGCCTTTCCAGTTCATGCCCACTCCCCTGACGTCAATGGAACATCGCGCGCGTCGCCGCGCTCACCAGCGAATCCACGCGCAGCATCGCCGAGCCGAGCGCCATCGCCTGCGCATTGTGGAGATCGATCTGCACGTTGGTCACCGTGTCGATGACGCGATCGTTGGCGGTGTTGGCGATCACCGCGCCGGTCGCCGCGCCGACCAGATGGCTGATGCTGAACCCGGCGCCGTCGAGCGTCACGCGCGCGCCCGCCGCCACCGCGGTGACCGACACCACGCCCGCGCCCGTCTCGACCCCGGCGGCGGCGGGCGTGACCTGCACCAGCCCGCTGTTGTCGGCGGGTGCCGCGACGGAGATCTGCGCGCTGTTGACCGACACGACCGGCGTGACGGCGGAGCCATGGGTCGGCTGGATGATGGTCGTGCCGGTGGCGCGATCGACCGAGACGGAAACGCCCTGGCTGCCGCTCATGTTCGACTGGACGTTGCCGGTCCCCGCGGCGGCGGAAAGCGAAACCTCCGGCCCGCTGCTGCCGCTGGGCGGCGCGAACACCTGGAGCGTCCCCGGCCCGCGATCGACGCTGAACACCGAGCGCAGCACGAGGTTGCCGTTGACCGTGGTGCTCGACTGGACGCTCATCGCCAGATCGATGCCGCCCGGCGCGAGGAACTTGCCGTAGCTGCTCGCGAGCGTCGCGTCGTCGACCGGATTGTCGAACGCCGCCTCCGCCGAGGCCGGCCTGCCGACGAGCATCGCGGTGGCGATCGCCAGCCCGGTCAGGATGCGCCGCACGCACATCGTCAGAAATCACTGTAGAAGGGCGCGGCAAGCGCGAGCGCCTGCTGGCTGAGCGGTTGCAGGAAGGCGCCGTCGGTCGGCGCGCGGGCGAGGCTCGCCCATTGCGTATGGACGTTGAAGGCGTGCGTCGCGAGATCGAGCCGCGAATTGAGCACGAAATAGATGCCGTTCCACGCCGCGACGAACTCCGCGATCGGCATGGTGCGCAACCCGAGCGAGGGGTCGCCGAGCAGCACCTCGTTCTTCGAGATGCCCTTGAGCACGACGAAATGGCGATATTTCTTCACCGTGATAAGCGCGATGCCCGGAATGCCGCGCTTCGCGATATCCTGGATGCCGACCTTGTAGCCGTCGGCGCGCAGCCCCCGCGCGGCGAGATAGCGCTTCATGTCGAGCAGGGAGAAGCCGACCCGACGGATCTG
The DNA here is from genome assembly GCF_013344685.1 of Sphingomonas sp. CL5.1. Lineage (NCBI taxonomy): Bacteria > Pseudomonadati > Pseudomonadota > Alphaproteobacteria > Sphingomonadales > Sphingomonadaceae > Sphingomonas > Sphingomonas sp. CL5.1. Next base: position 1,502,598 of record NZ_CP050137.1, on the reverse strand, counting down.
CGCCTGGTCGCCATCCTGCCACATGCCGCGGAACACGTCCTCCTCGGTCCGGGGGTCGCCGTAATGGTAGCGCAGCAAGGTGGCGAGCGCGGCGGAGCCGCAGCTGAAATCATATTGCTGGCGCACCACCGTGTTGAAACGGCGCGCCTGCATCGAGGCGACCGGCACGACGAACTCGCCGCCGGGCACGGCGCTGCTGATGAAATGGGGATCGCCGGAAAGCCGCGCGGAGCAGCCGGACAACAGCAAGCCGGCCGCGAGGCCGGCTGACGATGCTGCGAGGCGCAGGCCCCCGGTCACCCCCGCCCCCGTCAGTTCCGGGGGGCGAGCGAGATGGTGACGTTCATCGCGCTGTTGATCGCGACATTGTTGCCGCTGTTGACGTTGATCACCGCCAGCCCGGAAATGTTCTGGAAGGCGTTGTCGCCGATCCGCACGGCGCCCGTGACGGAATTGCCCGTCACGCTGTTGTTGCTGACATTGTTGGTCTGGTTGGCGAAGGCGGCCTGGCCGATATCCTCGCGGCCCGCGACGGCTTTCAACGTGTCGTCGTTCATCGGCGCCGCGTCGAAGGCGGTCTGGGCAAGCGCGGAAGCCGGAGCCACCGACACGATGACCGCAAGGGCGAAAGCAAGTCTGGACATGCTATCCTCCGCTCGATCGAAAGAATGGGCCGGCGACGGTCGCCGCCGGCCCCTGGCACCTCAGTGGATCGCGATATCGCGGGTCGAAACCGCGACACTGACGGAGGAAGCCTGCGAGGCGCCCACGCCGGTGTTCTGGTTGATCGACTGGATACCGGCGAAGTTCTGGAACGAACTGCCCTCGATCGACAGGTGGTTGTCGGCCGACGCCGCCTGCCCGCCCATGCCGGAGAAGGAGACCTTCACGCCGGACACCGAGTTGGACAGGTTGGCGCTCGCCACCAGCGCGCCGTCACCGAAAGCGAACGTCGGCGCGACGCTGTTCGTCGCCGCATAGCTGACGGACGTGTTGCCGCTGTTGTTGCCGCTGTCGGCCACGCTCACCGAATTATCGGTGTTGGTGGTCTCGTTGTTGTTGAACGTGCGCTGGTCGTTCTCGTTCTTGGTCAACGACGTGTTGGTGGTCTCGTTGTTGTTGAACGTGCGCTGATCGTTCTCGTTCTTCGTCAGGTTTGTCGTGGTGTTGCTGGTGTTGCCACTGGCCACCGTGTTGCCGCTGGCCACCGTGTTCCCGCTCGCCGTGGTGTTGTTGCTGGCGAGATTGTTGGTCTTGGTGTTTGTCGAATTGTCGGTGTTGTTGCTCGCCACCGTGTTCCCGCTGGCGGTCGTATTGCCGCTGGCGACCGTCGCGGTCTTGGTGTTGGTCGAATTGTCGGTGTTGGTGTTGCCGCTGCCGACCGAATTGCCGCTGGCGGTGGTGTTGCCGCTCGCAAGGTTCGTGGTCTTGGTGTTGGTCGAACTGTCGGTGGCGGTGTTGCCGCTCGCGATCGTGTTCGTTTTGGTGTTGGTCGAATTGTCGGTGGCGGTGTTGCCGCTGCCGACCGAATTACCGCTTGCCGTGGTGTTGCCGCTGGCGAGGTTCGTGGTCTTGGTGTTGGTCGAATTGTCCGTGTTGCCGCTGTCGATGGTGGCGGTCTTGGTGTTGGTCGAATTGTCGGTGTTGGTGGCGGTGTTGCCGCTGCCGACCGAGTTGCCGCTCGCCGTGGTGTTGCCGCTGGCGAGGTTCGTGGTCTTGGTGTTGGTCGAATTGTCGGTCGCCGTGTTGCCGCTGGCGATCGTGTCGGTCCTGGTGTTCGTCGAGCTGTCGCTCGCGCTGTTGCCGCTCGCGAGATTGGTGTTCAGGTTCGCGTTGGTCGTCGAGTTGTTGGTCGTGCTGGAGTTGCCGACATTGCTGCCCGAGGTGTTGCCACTATCGGAAATGTCGCCGGTGGCGAGGCTGCCTTGATTGGCGGCCGATGTGCCGGCGCCTGCGGTTCCGTCGGCGAATGCCGGCGCGCCAATCAGCAACAGGGCTGCCGCAGAAGTCGAGATCAAGAGCTTGGTTTTCATTGCTATCACTCCCAATGATGCTTCGTCGCTTCAGCGAAAGGGTTCATTGACGCCTGTCGACCTATGCCGAGGTGCCCCCGAGTCGCCTGTCCTCAACGGACATGCTTTTGGTAATTCCCCGACCCCGCCGGAGCCTCCCTCGAAGTCGGGGAAATGCGCACCTTCAAATGGGGATATGGACACCCCTCAAATGGGGGCTGTCCTGAAAAGGGACAGATGCGCGGCCGCCGCTATGTCACGAAAGTGAAGCGATTTTTCGAAAAACGCGAAAAGCCCCGACTCCATATCGGAATCGGGCCTTGGAAGGCTTTCGCGGGGCGGCAAGGCGGCCCTCCGGACCGCCGCCGCGGGCATCTCAGACGAATGCTTCGGGTGATGTCTGCGTGACGATCCGGCCACTGCTGCACAGGAGCAGCCGGACGAGATCGGTCTGCCGGTGCGTGGCGGTCTTGGCGAATATCTGCTTGAGATAGGTGCGCGCGGTCGGGTCCTTGATGCGCATCGTCCTCGCCGCCTCGCTCAGCGTCATGCCAGTTGCGAGATGGCAGGCGAGACGCGCTTCCACCTTCGACAGTTCGTAAAGCTGGCAGATCGGCTCCAGGAACTCGGGATGCTCCAGCGTCGGATCGAACAGATAGAGTATGACGGCCGGATCGCCCGGCATCTCCGCCGTCTCCTTCGCCGGGACCAGCGCGGCGATGAGCGGCCGGCGACCCTCCTCGCGCGGGATCTTCATCACCGCACTGCCGCGCCCGTTGCCCATCCGGCCCGGCCGGCCGTTCTCCGCGATCGCATGTTCCAGCGCGATCTGGAAGCGCGCGGCGGCGCGCAGCGAGGTTGGCGTCGGCCCGCGCCCGCCCATGCGCAAGCCGTCCTGCGCTTCGACGATATCGGTCGCCGCCTTGTTCGACAGGATCATCCGGCCCTCGCGGCTGAACAGGATGATCGCCACCTCGCTGTTGTCGAGCACGCCGCGCATTCCGTCGAAGCTGCGCGTCATCGTCTCGAGTTCCGCGAGGGTCTTCAGGTGAAGCTGGAGCAGCGGAAAGAAAAGACCCACGCAATGCTCTATGGCCCGCCGGTCGGCTGCATCCTTCTGACGATCGAAGGACAGGACGAAATAATAGGACAGCCGGGACGATTCATCCCAGCGTGAAACCAGGATAGGGGCGTGCGCTTCCCCCGCCCAGAAAAGCGGCTCGTCACAATCGAAGGAATCGAGGTGGGCCGATAACTCATCCTTGAGGTCGCCGGCCAATTGGTTGGCATCAATCGTGCGCGAATCCGCCCGGCGCACATAGGCCGTCACGATCCTGTCCTCCGCCTGCGCCGGTGACGCGAGCAGAAACGCCGCCGCGGCTCCGATGGACTCGGCAAAACGCCGGAGCACCTGATCCAGCAAACTGGAAGTATCAAAACCGAAGGGGCCGACGACGACATCGCTGATCTGGACGACATCTTCGCGAAAGCTGCGATTGAACACGATTGCCCTCCAAGAAGCGAAAAGCCGGTTCATACGAAACATAAACCGGCAGCAAACAAACCTGATCATCTAGCTGATGCAGGACGACCAAGCGTTCACCTCACAAATATGAAGTGAACTTTTCGCGACTCGAATGAGGACTATTGTCTCAGATCAATCCCCTGATTTTCCCCAAACCAAAGGGATGATTAACAAATCCTAAATGCATGGTTAATGCAATCAGAAAATTGCTTACACACAAAATATATAAAAATCCTTTTATAATCAATAAGATAATATAGGTTTCGTGTTAAATTTCGTGGCCGTTGAAATATCGATCTCCTCCACCTTCCAACGACTCGCCAGTTAAACCGCATCGCCTCGCGCACACCACGCTCGAACAGCAAATCCTCGACAGCACGCAGCATCGGCGGGAACCGAAGCCACATCACACCACCAAGCAGATCACCTCAGCCGACGAGTTGAAATGACAAAACGGACTGAGACGGACGCTTCCCGATTTCCGGCTCATTCCCGCACGGCATCAGCCGAGTTCCACCGATGCTTCGTTGCTCGGACAGCCCGGTTGACTGAAGTGGCGGAGCGGGAGGGATTCGAACCCTCGATACGGTTTTGCCGTATACTCACTTTCCAGGCGAGCGCCTTCGACCACTCGGCCACCGCTCCGCATGCTCTGGAGGGCGACGCACTAGGCCGGGGCGGCGCGGGACGCAAGCTCTTGCCGTTCGCGATTGCGCGCCGTATCAAGAGACGGCAGCATCGGCCGCATGATCGCGACCATCCTCACGCTGCTTGGCATGGCGCTGGCGCCGGCCACCGCCGCTCCCGCGCCTTCCGAAATCGCCGCCGCCGCGCCCGCGCGGGACTGGCGCGCGATCGCGGAGAGCGATCTGCTGGTGATGGACCTCGCGCCCGATCGCGCCGGCCGCCCGCGCCGCGTGGTGATCCAGCTCATGCCCGCGCCTTTCTCGCAGGCATGGATCGGCAATATCCGCCGCCTCGCCGCCGCGCATTGGTGGGACGGGGCAGCGATCAATCGCGTACAGGACGATTATGTCGCGCAATGGGGCGGCGACACCGCGAAGCATCCGGTCCCGCCCGGCCTCGCCGCCACCACGCAGGCGGACTATGCCACCGATCTCGGCCGCACCGCGATCGACGGCGGGCTGTTGCGCGAGGCGGCGAGGCGGCGCATCGTGGGGCGCGTGGCGACGGCGGGGCGCGATGCCTATGCGCCGCTGACCTTCACCTGGCGCGGCTGGCCCGTCGCCGCCGGGCGATCGGCCGCCAGCGGCGCGACGACCGCGTGGCCGGTGCATTGCTACGGCATGGTCGGGGTCGGGCGCGACATGCCGCCGGATGCGGGGAGCGGCGCGGAGCTATATGCGGTGATCGGCCATGCGCCGCGCCATCTCGACCGCAATATCGCGCTGATCGGCCGGGTGATCGAGGGGATCGAGCTGCTCTCGGCGCTGCCGCGCGGCACGGAGGCGCTCGGCATGTACGCCAGCGCGGCGGAGCGGGTGCCGATCGTCGCAATCCGCATGGCGAGCGAGCTGCCGGCGGCGGAGCGCCCGCGCTACGAATATCTCGCGACGGAAAGCGACAGTTTCGCGCGCTACGCCGATGCGCGGGCCAATCGCCGCGACGGCTTCTTCATCCGGCCGGCGGGCGGCGCGGACATCTGCAACGTGCCCACGCCGGTGCGCCGCGCCGCGCGATAGCGCGCTACTTGCCGATCCAGTCCGCCACTTCCGCCGCGACCTGGTTCGCGCCGGTGTTGAGCGCGCGGCCGGCCGAGGCGGCGTCGATCCGCGCGATCGGCACGCGCGCCTCGAAACGCCGCTTCTCCACCTTGCCGCCATTGTCGCGCACCAGCGCCGCGTCGAAGGTGACGACCGCGCTCGACGAGGCGGCGTCGACGCCGAAATTGCGCAGCTCGCCGCCGATCCGCGCGCCGGGATCGCCGAACGACTGCGCCGCGCCGAGCACGACCCGCCCGGTGCGCGCCGCGATCGTGTCAGACAGCAGCCGCGCGAACAGCCGCTGCGGCGCCTCCACCCACAAGGCGTCCTTGACATAGGCGACCGAGGTCGGCGTCGCCTGTACCGGCACGCGCGCGGTGGCGAGCGCCTGCGGCACGACCGGCACGCTGATCGTCACCGTCTTCGCGCTGGAAGCATCCTGCTCCTGCCCCGGCTTCACCTGCTCGGCGGCGGTGAGATCGAGCAGCGAGGGCGGCGGCTTCGCCGCGAAGCTGACGCAGCCGGCAAGCGGCAGCGCCGCCAGGAAAATCGCAAGTCGCTTCATCGTCCGCCTCATTTGCCGGGCTTATAGTCTGGGAGCCGCTGCCGGCCGATCAGCGAGCCGGCACCGTTGCGATCGACCTTCTCCGCCACCGAGGAAAGCGCGGCGGCCATGTTGCGCAGGTCGTGGACGAGCTGGCTGACCTCCGGCAGGGTTTCCTTCGAGAAGGTCTGCAACCCCGGCCGCGCGTCGCCGATCGCGGCGTTGAGCGTGTCCGCGCTCGCCTGCGCCGATTTGATCGCGGCGTTGAGGTTGGTCATCGCCGGCTTCACGTCCTCCGAGATCAGGCCGTTGGTGGTCGCGGCGAGATCGCCGATCTTCTGCGCCGCGTCGCCCGCCTGCTGCACCGCGACCCGCGTCTGCGCCAGCGTGGCCGCGATCTCCGGCCCGCGATCGGCGAGCGCGTGGGTCAGCCGGTTGGTGTTGTCGAGGATGCCGGCGATCGACGCCTGGTTCTTGTCGGAGACGAGGCCGGTCAGCTTCTCGGTGAGCGTCGAGAGCCGCTCGAGCAATTGCGGCGCGGAATTGAGGATCGCGCCCAGCCCGCCCGTGCGCGTCGGGATCACCGGCACGCCATAGGGGCATTCGTTGGCGGCGTCGTTCGCCGGGCAGGTGATCGGCGGCGCGCCCTTCACCGCGCCGTCGAGGCTCACCGTGCTGGTGCCGGTGAAGCTGCCCTGGATCGTCGCGGTGGTGCCCTGGAGGATCGGCGTGTCCTCGTTGAGGCTGACGCGGACGCGGACGAATTGCGGATCGTTCTTCCAGAGCTGGATCAGCTTCACCTGCCCGGAAGGGACGCCGGAATAGGTGACGGTCGATCCCTTCGCGAGGCCGTCGACCGATTGCTTGAAGAAGATATCATATTCCTTTTCGGTCGCGCCGCCCAGCCGCGCGATCCACACCGTGAACAGCGCCAGCACCGCGAGCAGGATCAGCACGACCGATCCCACCAGGACGTGGTTGGAGCGAGTTTCCATCAGTCAGCCCCTGCCTTTTCGCGCGCGACGTCCGCCTCGCGCGTCGCCACCGCCGCCCGGCCGCGCGGGCCGTTGAAATATTCCTGTATCCACGGATGATCCAACGCCAGCAGCTCGGGAATGGTGCCGACCGCGATCACCTTCTTGTCCGCCAGCACCGCCACCCGGTCACAGATCGCGTAGAGCGTGTCGAGATCGTGGGTGATGAGGAACACGGTGAGCCCCATCGTCTGCTGGAGCGACTGGGTCAGCTCGTCGAACCCGGCCGCGCCGATCGGGTCCAGCCCGGCGGTCGGCTCGTCGAGGAACAACAGTTCGGGATCGAGCGCCAGCGCGCGGGCGAGGCCGGCACGCTTCCTCATCCCGCCGGACAGCTCCGACGGATATTTCGGCCCGGCCTCCGCCGGCAGCCCGCTCATCACCACCTTGTAAGAGGCGATCTCGTCGAGCAGCGCCATGTCGAGGTCGGGATAGAATTCGCGGATCGGCACCTGCACGTTCTCCGCCACCGTCAGGGTGGAGAACAGCGCGCCGCCCTGGAACAGGACGCCCCAGCGCTTGCGGATCTCGATCGCCTCGGTTTCCTCGCGGCCGCTGGTCGGCTCGCCGAACACGGTGATCTCGCCCTCGTCCGCGGGCTGGAGGCCGATGATCGCGCGCATCAGCACCGACTTGCCGGTACCGGAGCCGCCGACCACGCCGAGGATCTCGCCGCGCCGCACGTCGAGATTCAGCCCGTCGTGGATCACCTGATCGCCGAAGCTGGTGCGCAGGTTGCGCACGCGGATGATGACATCGTCGTCCTCGCCCCCCGCCATCAGTTCCACCCCACAGAGGTGAAGAACACCGCGAAGAACGCGTCGAGCACGATCACCAGGAAGATCGCCTGCACCACCGCCGCCGTGGTGCGCTTGCCGACTTGCTCGGCGTCGCCCTCCACCTGCATCCCTTGGAAGCAGCCGGCCATGGCGATGATCGCGCCGAACACCGGCGCCTTGACCAGCCCGACATACAGATCGGTGATCGGCACCACTTCCCTGATGCGCCCGACATAGGTGACTGGCGGGATACCGAGATTGATCCAGCAGAGCAGCCCGCCGCCGATGATCGCCACCAGCGAGGAATAGAAGCCCAGCAGCGGCATCAGCACGATCGCCGCGGTGGTGCGCGGCAGGACGAGCGCCTCCATCGGGGAAACGCCGATCGTGCGCATCGCGTCGATCTCCTCGGTCAGCCTCATCGTGCCGATCTGCGCGGCGAAGGCCGAGCCGGAGCGACCCGCGACCATGATCGCCGTCATCAGCACGCCCAGCTCGCGCAGGGTGATGCGACCGATCAGGTTGACCGTCAGCACCTCCGCGCCGAACTGGCGGAGCTGCACCGCCCCCTGCTGCGCGATGACGATGCCGATCAGGAAACTCATCAACCCGATGATGCCGAGCGCCGAGACACCGACCACCTCGAAATGCTGCACCGTGGCGTTGAAGCGGAAGCGGCGCGGATGGCGGATGACGCTGCCCAGCGCGATCACCGTCGCGCCGAGGAAGCCGAGCAGGCCGAGCAGCGTGTTGCCGGCGGTGACGGTCGCGGTGCCGATCTCGCCGAGCACGCGGGTGAAGGGACTGAGATATTGCGGCCGCATCGCGACTGGCTGGTCCGCGCCCTCGACATGCTGGAGCAGCCGGGCGCGCTCGTCGTCCAGCCCCTCGATCGTCGCGTCATGCTCGCGCGCGAAGCGATGGACCACCCAGGCGCCGATCGTGTCGATGCGGTCAATCCCGGAAAGGTCGAGCCGCCGCACCTCGCCGTCGCGCTCGCGCAGCCGCTGCGGCAGGTCGCCGAGCTTCGCCAGCGACAGGTCGCCGGTGAAGCGCAGGGTGTCGCCGTCCTCGCTGAAATCCGCCGCCGCGCCCATCATCCGCTTCCTTGCGGGAAACTTCCCATAACGGCAAGCAGTTCGCGCCGGTTCCTCATAGCGCGACATCCACCGCGTGGATCACCAGCCCGACCATCCCGCCGACCAGCGTGCCGTTGATGCGGATGAACTGGAGATCCTTGCCCACCGCGTTCTCCAGCCGCCGCGTGATCGTGCGCGCATCCCAGCCACGCACCGTCTCCGACACCAGCCGGACGATCGAATCGCCATAGTCGGCCGCCGTCCCCACCGCCGCGCGGCGCGCGAAGCGGTTGAGCGTGCGTTGCAGGCGCACGTCCTGTTGCAGCGTCTCGCCCAACTGGTTGAACGCCTCGCGCAGCCGCCCGGCGAGCAGCGCCTCGGGATCGCGCGCGACACGCAGCATCGCGGCGCGTGCCTGTTCCCACAGGCCGTTGATCCAGCCCTGCATCGCCGGATTCTCCAGCAATTCCAGCTTCACCTGCTCGACACGGGCGATCATCGCCGGATCGTGCTGAAGATCATGGGCAAGCTGCACCAGCCCCTCCTCCGCCTTGCCGCGCAGAGGGTGGTCGCGGTCCTCGGCCATGTCGGTCAGCATCTTGTGAAGGCCGTCGATGATCTTGTTGGCGAGCGTCTCGTCCAGCCCGGTCCAGCGCAGGATCGAGCCGGCGCGCTCATGGACCATCGCGCGGACCAGCGGCTCGTTCGCCTCCAGTACGCGCCCCGCCCAGCGCACGATGCCGTCGAGCACCGGCAGGTGGCGATCCTCGCTGATCGCGGCGGCGAGCGCGCGGCCCAGCATCGGCGACAGTTCCAGCACACGCACCTGCTGCACCATCGCACCGCGCACCATGCCGCCCAGCCGCTCCTGATCGAGCGCCTGGAGCACCTCCACCGCGAGGCGCGAGACGCCGCGCGTCAGCCGCGATCCGCCGGCGGCGGGGTTGGTCAGCCAGCGGCCGGCGGCGCTGGCGAGGTCCATCCGCCGCATCCGCCGCGCGACCACGCCGGGGATCAGGAAATTGTCGCGCAGGAACAGCGCGAGCTGGTCGCCGATCCGGTCCTTGTTGCGCGGGATGATCGCGGTGTGCGGGATCGGCAGGCCGAGCGGGTGGCGGAACAGCGCCGTGACCGCGAACCAGTCGGCCAGCCCGCCGACCATCGCCGCTTCTGCGAAGGCGCGGACGAAGCCCCAGGCGGCATGCGCCGGCTCCAGCGCCCGCGCCAGCGCGAAGGCCGCCGCCATCGCGACCAGCATCGCCGTCGCGATCACCCGCATCCGCACCAGCCCCGCGGGCGGTCGTTCGTGGGGCGGGCGCCGGCGGACGATCAGGTTCATTGCCGAAACAATCCCCAACTGCCCGCTTTGTTCAAGTCCGCGTCGCGGAAAGCGTGCCGCCGCGTTTCCGCGCCGGGGTCATTCCGCCGGTTGCGAGCCGCCGTCCCCATAGCCGATCCGCCCGCGCGGGGCCGGCAGCGGCCCGCCGCCGGGGACGTGGTCGATCGCCGGAATTCCCTCGTCGCCGGGGCGATAGGTGAGCAGCCGGTGGCCGAGCCACGGGCCGATCCGCCGCTCGATGCCGATCGCCAGGCTGAACGACGCCGGCACGATCAGCAGCGTCAGCAACGTGGAGAGCGTGAGGCCGCCGATCACCACCACGCCCATCGGCGCGCGCCACGAGGCGTCGCCGGCCAGCGACAGCGCGGTCGGCACCATGCCGGCGACCATCGCCACGGTGGTCATCACGATCGGCTGGGCGCGCTTGTGCCCGGCGTCGATGATCGCCTCGTGCGTCGGCACGCCCTTGGCCATCTCCTCCAGCGCGAAGTCGATCAGCAGGATCGAGTTCTTGGCGACGATGCCGAGCAGCATCAGCAGCCCGATGAACACCGGCAGCGACAAGGGATTGCCCGTCACCAGCAGCGCGACCAGCCCGCCGAGCGGCGCCAGCAGCAGCGACCCCATGTTGACCAGCGGCGGCAGCAGGCGGCGATAGAGCAGCACTAGCACCGAGAAGATCAGGAAGATACCGGCCAGCACCGCGAACTGGAAATTGACCAGCATCTCGCCCTGCCATTTGGCGTTGCCGACCGTCATCCGCTGGATGCCGAGCGGCAGGTTCCGCATCGCGGGCAGCGCATCGACCTTCTTCATCGCGTCGCTCAGCACCACGCCGGAGGCGAGGTCGGCGCCGATGGTGAGCTGGCGCTGCTGGTTGAGGCGGTTGATCTTGGTCGGGCCGGAGCCGAAGCCGATGTCGGCGACCAGCGACAGCGGCACCGATCCGCCGCTCTGCGTCTGCACCGGCAGGTTCTGGATCGTCGAGATCTCGGTGCGCGCGGACTGGTCGAGCGCGACGCGGATCGGCACTTGTCGATCGGAAAGCGAGAATTTCGCGCTGTTCTGGTCGATGTCGCCGATCGTCGCGATGCGGATCGCGTTCGACAGCGCGCTGGTCGTCACGCCGACGTTGGCGGCGAGGTCGAGCCGCGGCTTGATGACGATCTCGGGCCGGTTGAGGTCGCCCGCGATGCGCGGGGCGATCAGCCCCGGCACATGCATCATCTGCGCGACGAGCCGGTCCGCCGTCTCCCGCAGCTTGACCGGATCGTCCCCGCCGAGCGTGATCGAGACGTCGCGGTTGTTGTCGCCCCAGCCGAACTGCGAGGCGAAATTGACGCGCGCGTCGGCGAACTTCGCCAGCTCGGGCGCCAGCTTGCGCTCGAACTCGGTCGACTTCATGGACTTGTGGTCCTTGAACTGCGCGCTCACCCGCGCCGTGCCGACCTGCGTGCGGCTATAGACGCTTTCCACATCCGGTTGCTTGCGCAGCAAGGCGACCACCCTGTCCACCGTCACCTGCGTCTGCTGGAGCGTCGTGCCCGGCGGCATCGTGATCGTCACCGACGAGCGATCGGAATCGTTGGCCGGCTGGAACTGCATCGGCAGCGCCATGAAGCACAGGATCGTCAGCACGAACGCCAGCGCGCCGACGCCCACCACCCATATGCGATGATCGCGGAAATAGCCGGTGACGCGGTGGAAGCCGCCGCGCGCGCGGATCATCGGCGCTTTTCCGGTGTCCAGCGTCCAGTGCAGCACGCTCATGTACATGTCCATGAGCCGCCCCTCGCCGTGCGAGGCATGGCCGAAGGAGCGCAGGAAATAGGCCGCGATCATCGGGGTGATGAGCCGCGCCACCGCGAGGCTCATCAGCACCGCGACCACCACGGTGAGGCCGAAATTCTTGAAGAACTGGCCCGAGATGCCCGGCATCAGGCCGACCGGCAGGAACACCGCGACGATCGCCATCGTCGTCGCCAGCACCGCGAGGCCGATCTCGTCCGCCGCGTCGATCGCCGCCTGATAGGCCGTCTTGCCCATGCGCATGTGGCGCACGATGTTCTCGATCTCGACGATCGCGTCGTCCACCAGCACGCCCGCCACCAGGCTGAGCGCGAGCAGCGTCATGCCGTTGAGGGTGAAGCCCAGCAGGTTCATGAACCAGAAGGCGGGGATCGCGGAAAGCGGGATCGCCAGCGCGGAGATCACCGTCGCGCGCGCATCGCGCAGGAACAGGAACACCACGAACACGGCGAGCACCGCGCCCTCGATCATCGCGTGGATCGCGCTCTTGTACTGCTCCATCGGGTATTTCGACCCGTCGTAGCGCAGCGCGAAATGCACTTGCGGGTTGCGCTGCTCCAGCGCGGCGAGTTTCTTCTGCGCCTCGCGGAAGACGGTGACGTCGGAATAGCCCTTGGCGCGCTTGAAATCGAAGCTCAGCACCGGGCGGCCGTCCACTGCGGCGGCGCTGCGCTGCTCGGCATAGAGATCGCGCACCGTGGCGACGTCGGACAGCTTCACCGTGCGCCCGTCGCCCAGCGCGATCTGCGTCTGGCCGAGTTCATAGGCATCGCGCGCGTTGCCCAGCACGCGCAACGACTGTTCCGCCCCGGCGATCTGGGAGCGGCCGCCGGCGGCGTTGAGGTTCACCTGCCGGAGCTGCTGGTTGATCTGCGTCGCGGTGAGGCCATAGGCCGCGATCTTCGCCGGATCGAGGATCACGCGGATCTCGCGGTCGACGCCGCCGTTGCGCTCGATCTTCCCCATGCCGGGGATCGACATCAGCTCCTTGGCGACCGTGTTGTCGATGTACCAGGAAAGCTGCTCGATCGTCATGTTGGTGGCGATCGCGGAATAGCTGCCGACATCGTTGTCGTTCGCCTTCACGCGGCTGATCTGCGGCTCCAGGATGCCTTCGGGCAGGTTGGAGCGGATCTGCGTGATCGCGTCGCGCACCTCGTTCACCGCGCGATCGATCGGCGTGCCGATGTCGAGCTGGACAAAGGTGACAGAGCTTCCCTCGCTGACGAAGGACTGGATCTCGTCGATCCCCTCCACCGATCGCACCGCCGCCTCGACGCGCTGGGTGACCTGCGTCTCCAGCTCGGTCGGCGCGGCGCCCGGCTGCGTGATCTCCACCGTCACCGCCGGGAAATCGATGTCCGGGTCGTCGTTGATGTCCATGCGGGCGAAACTGATGATCCCCGCGACCGTCAGCATCGTGAACAGGACGATCGCCGGGATCGGGTTGCGGATCGACCAGGCGGAGATGTTGCGAAAGCTCATGGCGCCGTTCAGCCCCCGCTCTTTTCCAGCACCGGCACGACCCGCTGGCCCGGATTGAGGAACGCGCCCGCCGAGCGCACGACATGCTCGCGCCCGGTGAGGCCGGCGGCGATGGCGACGTTTTGGTCAGTCACCGTGCCCAGCCGCACGTCGCGCCGCGACACCTTGTTGTCCGGCCCGACGATATAGACGAAATTGCCACGATCGTCGCTCATGATCGCCGATTGCGGGAGTTGCGGCTCGTTGCTCGTGCCCCCGACGAGGGTGACCGAGGCGAAGCCGCCGGGGCGAAGCGCGGGGTCATAGGAAAGCTGGACGCGCACGATGCCCTGCCGCGTCTTGGGATCGATCACCGGCGACACCTGCCACACATGGCCGGCGAAGGAGCGCGACTCGCCCACGGGGGTAACGGTGGCGCTGTCGCCGACATGGATCTTGGCGAGATCGCCCTCGGCAAGCTGCGCCTGCATCTCCATCTCGCCGTTCTTCGCCATGCGGAACAGCGTGCCCGAGCCGGAGCTGATGATCTGCCCCGCCTCCACCTGTCGCGTGAGGATCAGCCCCGGTTCCGGCGCGCGGATATCGAGCCGACGGTTGCGCGCGCCCTGCTCGGCCGCGCCGGCCTGCGCCACCTTCAGCCGCGCGGCGGCGGCGTCGCGCGTGGCGATGCGGCGCTGCACGTCGGCCTGGCTGATGAAGCCGCGCCCGACGAGCTGCTGCGCGCGCTCAAGCTCCTGCTGGGCGAGCACGAGATCGGATTTCGCCACGCCGATCTGCGCCTCCATGCTCGCGGCGGTCTGCACCTGCACCGAGCGGTCGACCGTCGCCAGCACCTGGCCCTGCTTCACCCACTGGCCCGGCTCGACCAGCACGCGCGTCACCATGCCGCCCTCGCCCGCGACGCCGACCGGCATGTCGCGCTTCGCGGCGAGCGAGCCGGTGGCGTTGATGACGCGGCCGACCGGCGCGTCGCCCGGCACGATGACGGTGACGGTGGGAGCCTGGTCGGCCGGCGACACATGCGCCGGATCGCCGCCGCGCTTCGCCCAGGCGTAGGCGGCGATCGCCAGCACCGCCGCGACCGCGACGATCACGATCCAGCGGCGGCGGCGACGCGCGTCGCGCGCCGGGCCCTCGATCGCCAGCGGCTCTCCCCCAAGACTGCCGGCCTCGTAATTCATGCGGTCCACTTCCCCGTCCCGGCGCTTTCCCGCCGCGTTTGTTCGAATATGTCGTGTATTATAGAAATAAATCACTTCCCTCAAGGGGGTGCGATGCGGCAAGGCAAGAACCCGCCATTCCCGATTTTTCGTTCATCTTCGGTTGATCGACGCCCTGCCACAACCCGCCGCAATCATTCACACGGGAGTAATGGATATCATGCGCTTGATCGTCTCTATCGCCGCCGCCGGCGCCGCGCTGGCTTCGCTGCCGGCCTTCGCGGATTCCGCGATCCCCGAGGGCACCACGCTGGACGTCACCGCGACCGGCAAGGTGACGCGCACGCCCGATATCGCGACGATCCGCGCGGGCGTCGTCACCCAGGCCGCGACCGCCGGGGCGGCACTGTCGGAGAATGCGACCCGCATGGCGCGGGTGATCCAGACGCTGAAGGCGGCCGGCATCGCCGAACGCGACATCGCGACCAGCAACGTCGGCCTCTCGCCGCAATATCGCTACCAGCAGAACGAGGCGCCGGTGATCACCGGCTATCAGGCGAGCAACACCGTTTCGGTGAAGTTCCGCGATATCGGCCGCAGCGGCGCGGCGCTCGATGCCCTGGTGAAGGCGGGCGCGAACCAGATCGACGGCCCGTCAATGTCGATCGAGAATCCCGAAAGCGCGTTTGACGAGGCGCGCGCCGACGCGGTGCGCATCGCCCGCGCCCGCGCCGAACTATACGCCAGGGCGGCCGGGCTGCGCGTCGTGCGCATCGTGTCGATCAACGAGAATGGCGAGAACGGCGGCAACCCGCCGCGCCCGGTGCCGATGATGTATGCGCGGGCGGCCGCCGCGCCGGCCGCCGATACGCAGGTGATGCCCGGCGAGACCGATCTTTCGATCAGCGTCGTGGTGCGCTTCCTGCTGCAATAACGCGCGGACGGACGGTCGCCCGGAGTGCCGGGCGACCGTCTCGCCTTACGTCGCCGTCAGCGTACCGAGCCGCGACGGACCAGATTGACGATCGCCAGCAGGACGACCGCGCCGAGCAGCGAGACGAGGAAGGAATAGACCGACAGGCCGGTCTGCCCGAAATTGCCGCCCGAGAAGATCAGGCCGCCGATGAAGGCGCCGACGATCCCGACGATGATGTTCAGGAAAATCCCCTGCTGCGCGTCGGTCCGCATGATGATGCTGGCGAGCCAACCGATGACGCCGCCGATGATGAGCCAAAGAATGATACCCATGACGTTCTCCCCTGCGGTCACCCGGCATCTCCGGGCCGCGTAAGGGGATAAACGCCGAGACCCGCTTTTGTTCCGGTTGCGCGACGACAGGGCGGCGAACGCGGCGCGGCGCCACGGGAAACCGACATGGAAAAGGCGCCGGTGCGGCGCGCCATCCTCCCCCGCTGTTGTCCGGATGCGGGAAGGGATGGCGCGGGCACCGGCGCCGTCGGCGGCCCGGCGATGCCGGGCCGGTACGATCTCAATATTTCTGCTGGCGCTCGTACAGCGACTTGTAGTGCTGGATGCGCGTCACGCGCAGGCCGGGCATGCCGGACCGGTCGATCGCGCGCTGCCAGCCGGCGAACTCCTCGACGCTCAGCCCGTAACGCTCGCACACCTCGTCGACCGTCAGCAGCCCGCCATTGACGGCGGCGACGACCTCGGCCTTGCGACGCACCACCCAGCGCGTCGTTTCGGGTGGCGGCAGCGTGTCCAGCGTGAGCGGTTCACCAAGCGGCCCGATGACCCGTGCGGGTCGAATTTTCTGGTTCTCGATCATTACTCTAACCTTCGGTTCGGGGCGGGGGGCCCCCTCTCCAACTACGAGACCCTTGGCTTAGCGGGCAGGCCGTTGCCCCCTGCCTAAGCGGCACGGTAAACGGGAAATTCATGCATCTTTCCAATCGGTCAGCGCACGCGCCATGCCGCCGTTGAACGCCCCGTCGGCAGGCATGAACCGATCCTCCGCGACCGCGCGGCTCGTCATCCGCGCGTGAGCGATCGCGGTCGGCGAGGCGGCCTGCCGCGCCGCGATCCGCACCAGCAGGACGGCCAGATCGACCGGCAACAGCACCGCCGCGGCGGCGGCGGCGGCGGTGTCGAATCTGCCGAAACTCAAATCCATCGCGGCCCTTTTCGCATTGCACGCCTTACCCGGCAGGCGCGGATGCGGTTCTACGCGGCTATGCTGAAGGTCCCGTAAAGGCGGCGGAAACGCTTCGTTCACCAAGGTTACTTTGCGTGCGCGCGCGCTCTCCTGTATCGGCGCGGACGATGGATCAGGTGGATTTCCAGCTCGGCGAAAGCCTTTCGGGCAAGCGCATCGTCGTCGCCATGTCGGGCGGGGTCGACAGCTCGGTGGTGGCCGCGCTCGCTCATACGACCGGCGCGGAGACGATCGGCGTGACGCTCCAGCTCTACGATCACGGCGAGGCGGTGGGGCGCGCCGGCTCGTGCTGCGCCGGCCGCGACATCCGCGACGCGCGCGCGGTGTGCGACCGGCTGGGCATCGCGCATTACGTGTTCGACCATGAATCGCGTTTCCGCGAGACGGTGGTGGACCGGTTCGCCGACGAATATCTCGCCGGGCGCACCCCGATCCCCTGCGTCCAGTGCAACATGGGGCCGAAGTTCACCGACCTGTTCGCGCTGGCCCGCGATCTCGGCGCGGATTGCCTCGCGACCGGCCATTACGTTCGTCGCATGATCGGCACGGACGGCCCCGAACTGCATCGCGGCCTCGATCCGGCGCGCGACCAGAGCTATTTCCTGTTCGCGACGACACGGGCGCAGCTCGATTTCCTGCGCTTCCCGCTCGGCGCGCTGCCCAAGGCGCGGGTGCGCGAGATCGCGGCCGCGCTTGGCCTCGGCGTCGCGGCCAAGCCCGACAGTCAGGACATCTGCTTCGTCCCCGACCGCGATTATGCCGGCCTCGTCCGCAAGCTCAGGCCCGAGGCGGACACGGCGGGCGAGATCGTCGATCTGGAGGGGCGCACGCTCGGCCGGCATCGCGGCATCATCCATTTCACCGTCGGCCAGCGGCGCGGGCTGGAGATCGGCGGCACGCCCGAGCCGCTCTATGTCGTGCGCGTCGACGCGGCCGAGAAGAAGGTGGTGGTCGGCCCGCGCGCCGCGCTGGCGGTCGGCGCGGCGCGGCTGGAGGGGATCAACACCCTCGGCCCGCTCGATCGCCCGCTCAGCGCCAAGGTGCGCTCGATGGCCAAGCCGGTGCCGGCGCGGCTGTCGGGCGACCGCCTGCTGTTCGACGCGCCGGAATATGGCGTCGCGCCGGGGCAGGCGGCGGTGCTCTATGACGGCGACCGCGTGCTCGGCGGCGGCTGGATCGCCGCGACGGAGGCGGCAGCGCTGGCGGCCTAGGGCCGATCAACATCCAGTTCTGACGGCCCCTAGTCCGCCGCGATCGGCCCGTCGTGCGGCGCGGGCTTGCGGGTGAACCACACCACCACGATCATCGCCGCAGACAGCCATGCCGAGAGCCGGAACAGGTCGGTCGAGGCAAGCAGATACGCCTGCCCCACCATCTGCCGCGTCACCGCCGCCGCGGCCTGCGTCGCGTCGAGGCCCATGTGCGCCAGCCCCTCCACCGACAGGCGATAGGGCATGTTGTCGCCGACCGCCTCGGCGAGCCGGCTCTGGTGCAGCGCCTCGCGCCGGTCCCACGCGGTCGTGATGATCGACGCGGCGAAGGCGCCCGCCACGATGCGCGCGAAGTTCGAGATGCCGGTCGCCGAGGGGATCTTCTCCGGCGGGATGCGATCGAGCGAGATCGTCACCATCGACAGGAAGAAGGTCGCCATCGACACGCCCTGCACCAGCAGCGGCAGCATGAAGTCCCAGAAGCTCGCCGTCGTCGTATAGCCGGAGCGCATCCAGTAGCTGATCGCGAAGCCGACGAAGGCGATCGTCGCGAGGATGCGCGCATCGACCTTCCCGGCCGCGCGCGCCACGAACGGCGTCAGCACCACCGCCACCACCCCGCTCGGCGCGGCGACCAGCCCGGCCCAGGTCGCGGTATAGCCGAGTTGCGTCTGCATCCACAGCGGCATCAGCAGGATGTTGGCGAAGAACACCGCATAGCCGAGGCAAAAGGCGAGCGTGCCGATCGCGAAATTCCAGTTGGCGAACAGCGACAGGTCGACCGTCGGGTGATCGTCGGTCAGCTCCCAGATCAGCCACGCGACGAAGCTGATCGCGGCGACGACGGCCAGCACGACGATCGTCGGGTCGTTGAACCAATCGGCGTTCTTGCCGAGGTCGAGCATGATCTGGAGCGAACCGACCCACGCCACCAGCAGCCCCAGCCCGACCGTGTCGATCGGCGCCTTGACGGTCGGCGTCTCGCGCTTCGCGAGGTTCGGCCAGCAGATGCCGACGACGACGAAGCCGATCGGCACGTTGATCAGGAAGATCCAGCTCCAGTGGTAATTGTCGGAGATATAGCCGCCGAGGATCGGCCCCATGATCGGCGCGACCAGCGTCGTCATCGACCAGATGCCGAGCGCCTGCGAGCGTTTGTGCGACGGAAAGACCGAAATGAGCAGCGCCTGGCTGCCCGGCATCATCGGCCCGGACACCGCGCCCTGCAGCACGCGGAAGACGATCAGCGACGGCAGGCTCCACGCGATGCCGCACAGGAACGAGGCGATCGTGAACAGCGCGAGGGAGACGCAGAAGGTCCGCACCACCCCGAACCGCCGCATCAGCCACCCCGTCAGCGGCACCGAGATGCCGTTGGCGACCGCGAACGCGGTGATGATCCATGTCGAATTGTCGCTCGACACGCCGAGGTTGCCGGCGATCGTCGGCAGCGAGACGTTGGCGATCGTGCTGTCGAGCACCATCATGAAGGTGCCCATCGCCAGCCCGATCGCGACGAGCGCCAGCCGCGCGCCGTGGAGCGGCGGCGGGCCGGCGGGAGCGGCGGCGGCGTCTGCCATGGCGATCGGCCCCTTACCCGCGCCGGCTCAACGGTTCGCCGCGATGATCTGGCGGATGCGCGCCTCGACGGCGGGATCGCTCGCGTCGGTCGCCACGTCGCCGCGATAGGGCGCCGCCGCCTGCTGCGCGAGCCGCGCGCCGGAACGGTCGGCGGTGTCCACGGTGGTCGTCACCGACAGGCCGACGCGCAGCGGGTTCTTCTCCAGCTCCTTCGGATCGAGCGCGATGCGCACCGGCACGCGCTGCACGATCTTGATCCAGTTGCCGCTGGCGTTCTGCGGCGGCAGCAGCGCGAAGGCGTTGCCGCTGCCCGCGCCCAGCCCGACGACGCGGCCGTGGTAGACGATCTTGCCGCCGTACATGTCCGACACGACCTTGACCGGCTGGCCGATGCGCAGATCGCGCAGCTGCGTCTCGCGGAAATTGGCGTCGATCCACACGCGGTTGAGCGGCACCACGGCCATCAGCGGTGTGCCGGCCTGGATCTGCTGGCCGACCTGCACGGTACGCTGCGCCACCACGCCATCGATCGGCGCGACGATGTGCATGTGACTGCGCGTGATCGCCGCGCGGCGATAGGCCGCGATCGCCGTCATCACCGCCGGATTGGTGTTGACGGCGGTGCCCGCCACCGCGCTCTGCGCCTGCGCTTCCTGCGCGCGGGCGAGGTTGAGCGTCGCGCTGGCGACCTTCACCGCGTCCGCCGCGTGGCTCAGCTCCTCGCCGGAAATCGCGCCCGCGCCGGCGGCGGCCTTGCGGCGGCCATAATCCGCCTGCGCCGCCGAAAGCTGCGCCTCCGCCTGGATCACCGCCGCGCCCGACGCGCCGACCTTGGAGAAATCGGCGCGGGTGGCGCGCACCGCGCGGGCCAGCTCCGCCTCGGCCGAAGCGAGGTTGACGTCGGCGGTCGCCGGATCGAGGTCGATCAGCGGCTCGCCGGCCTTCACCGCCTGCGTGTTGTCGGCGTGCAGCGAGACGACCGTGCCCGCGTCGCGCGCGGTGATCGCCACCACGTCGCCCGCGACATAGGCGTCGTCGGTCTCCTCCGACGGCGGTGCGAGCAGCACGCCGAAGATCAGCCAGCCCAGCCCGGCGAACGCCACGATCACCGCGAGCGCGGTCAGCAGGCGTTTGCGGGTGCGTGCCTTGCCGCCGTTGGGGATATCGGCAGCGGCGGGCGGCGCGCCGTTCGTGGAAGCGGGAGTCTCTGCGTCGGTCATTGCTGGGTGTCCCGTGAAGGATCGAAGCCGCCGCCGAGCGCCTCGGCGAGCTGCGCGCGCGCGGCGAGCGCGTCGATGGCGAGATTGGTTTCGGCGAGTTGCGCGTCGAGCAGCCGCACGTCGGTGTCGATCAGGTCGAGCCGCGAGGCGAGGCCGCTCGACACGCGGATGCCGTTGAGCCGTGCCGTCTCCGCATAGCCGCGCACGACATCGCCCTGCCTGGCGCGCTCGGCATCGGCGGCGCGGATCTTCGCCACCGCGTCCGCCGCCTCGCGCACCGCGCCGACCACCTTCGCATTATAATCGGCGACGGCGAGGTCCAGCCCGGCGGTGGCGCCGGCGAGATCGGCCTTGAGCCGCCCGTTGTCGAAGATCGGCAAATGGATCGCCGCCCCGCCCCCGGCCACGCCCGAATCCATGTCGAACATGTTGCCGAGGCCGAGCGCCTGAAGCCCGGCAAGCGCGGAGATGTTGACGTTCGGATAGAAAGCGCGCCGCGCGACCTGCCGCCCCGCCGCCGCCGCCGCGATCCGCGCCTGCGCCGCCGCGATGTCGGCGCGGCGGGCGAGCAGATCGGCAGGAATCGTCGCGGGCAGCGGCAGCGCGGTATCCGCCACGACGCTGGTCGCCCCGATCGTCGCCGGATAATCCGCCCCGCGCCCGGCCAGCGCCGCCAGCGCGTTCACCGCCAGCGCGCGCGCGGCATGGGCGCGGGTCAGCGCCAGCTCGGCCTGCGCGAGCAGCGTGTTCGCCGCCTCGCGATCGAGCTTGCTGGCGAGGTTGCTGCGGATGCGCACGTCGATCAGCTTCAGCGACTGGTTGCGCGCCGCGATCGTGCGCTCGGCCAGCGCCGCCTGCCGTTCGGCGCGCACCACCTCCAGATAGGTCGAGACGATCGCGCCCTGCAACATCAGACGCGCCGCGTCCGCGTCCAGCGCCGCCGCGCGCGTCGAGGCACGCGCGCTTTCGATCGCCGCCTTCTGCCGCCCGAACAGGTCGAGGTTCCACGCCAGCCCGGCCTGTACGTTGCCGAGGAAGCGCACCGTCCCGCCATAGGGCGGCGGATAGATATAGGTGCCGGACAGGCGCTGCTCCATGCCGTTGGCGTCGAACGCCACGTTCGGCCCATCCTCCGCCCGGCGCGAGGCAAGCGCCGCCTGCGCCTGCCGCACCCGTGCCGCCGCCGCGTCGAGCGTCGGATTGCCGGCGAGCGCGTCGGCGAGGATGCGATCGAGCTGCCGGTCGCCCAACGCGCGCCACCATTGCGCGTCGACCGCCGGGGCGGCCGCACCGACTAGGCCGAGATCGGCCGGCGCCTTCGCGTTCACCGCCGGGCGCGTGTCGGGCGGGGTGCAACCCGCCAGCGCGGCGCCGGCCATCAGCATCGCGCCAATCGTCCTCATGGTCGTCAGGCGTTGCATGGCCCGGCCTTCTCCATCGATGTCCTGAGCCGTCGCAGCATCGCCAACAGCGCCTCGACCTCCGACTCGTTCCAGTCGCCGAGCCAGTGGTTCCAGCATTCGATCACCTTGCGCCGCCCGCGCATCGCGACTTCATAGCCCTCCGGCGTCAGCGCGAGGCGGACGATGCGGCGATCGTCCTCCGCCCGCGTCCGCTCCACCCAGCCGCGCTCCTCCAGCGCGTCGATCAGCCGCGTCATCGCGCCCTTGTCGTGGGCGAGTTGGCGGGCAAGCTCGGCGCAGGTGTCGGCGAAATGGAAGTGCAGCGAGACCATCGCCATCCACTGCGAGGCGTTCAGCCCCTCCCCCGCCAGCGCCCGCTCCAGCCCGGCCATGCTCATCTGGTTGATCAGCCGCACAAGATAGCCCGGCGACGAATCGGGAATGAAATTGGATTCGTTGAACGGGTGCATTTGGTTGCCTTGGCAATCATTGCCGTGGCAGTCAACTGCTCTTTCGCCGGCTTTACGTCGCTTCGTCGCGGCCCTAGCGTTCGCAGCGATCCACAGGAGTTCCCGCTTGCGTTTCATGCCCCTCGGCGCCGCCATCGCGCTGGCGCTCATCTCCCCCGCCGCCTTCGCGCAGGCCGATGCCGGCAAGGCCGCGCCGGTTTCCGAGTTGGTCCGCGCGATCGACATTCCCTATCAGCAA
The DNA here is from genome assembly GCF_013344685.1 of Sphingomonas sp. CL5.1. Classification (NCBI taxonomy): domain Bacteria; kingdom Pseudomonadati; phylum Pseudomonadota; class Alphaproteobacteria; order Sphingomonadales; family Sphingomonadaceae; genus Sphingomonas; species Sphingomonas sp. CL5.1. Next base: position 1,479,809 of record NZ_CP050137.1, on the reverse strand, counting down.
TTCACGCTGAAGAACGGCCTGCGCGTGGTGGTCCACACCGATCGCAAGGCGCCGGTGGTCGCGGTTAGCATCTGGTACGACGTCGGATCGAAGCACGAGCCGAAGGGCAAGACCGGCTTCGCGCACCTGTTCGAGCATCTGATGTTCAACGGCAGCGAGAACGCGCCGGGCGATTTCTTCGAGCCGCTGAAACAGGCAGGCGCGACCGATCTCAACGGCACCACCTATTTCGACCGCACCAATTATTTCGAGACGGTGCCGAAATCGGCGCTGGACCGCGCGCTGTTCCTCGAAAGCGACCGGATGGGCTGGCTGACCGGCGCGATCACGCAATCGGTGCTCGACAGGCAGCGCGGCGTCGTCCAGAACGAGAAGAGGCAGGGCGACAACCGCCCCTATGGCCTCGTCCGCTACAAATTGACCGAGGGGCTGTTCCCGCCGGACAATCCCTATGGCCATACGACGATCGGCTCGATGGCCGATCTCGACGCGGCCAGCCTCGCCGACGTGAAGGGCTGGTTCCACGATCATTACGGGCCGAACAACGCGGTGCTGGTCCTTGCCGGCGACATCGACGTCGCGACCGCGAAGCCGCTGGTCGAGAAATATTTCGGCGCCATCCCCGCCGGCCCGAAAAGCGTGCCGCCGAAGGTCGAGGTGCCGACGCTCCCCGCCCCGAAATCGGAGACAATCAAGGATCGCGTGGCCGCGCCGCTGGTCATCAAGGCATGGGCGGTGCCCGGCCTGAACGACCCCGATTCCGTCCCGCTCGACGTGGCGGCGGCGGTGCTCGGCGGCCTCGCCAGCTCGCGGTTGCAGAACGTGCTGGTCAAGCAAGAGAAGCTCGCGGTCGACGTCGGCGCGGATTCTGACGCCTTCGCCCAGGTCGGCATGTTCACCGTCAACGCGATCGTCAGCCCCGGCGTCGATCCGGCATTGGTGTCGAAGCGGCTCGACGAGATCGTCGCGGACCTCGCGAAGAACGGCCCCACCGCCGACGAGGTGCAGCGCGTGCTGACAACCGCCGTCTCGCGACGCATCAGCGGGCTGGAGAAGGTCGGCGGCTTCGGCGGCAAGGCCGTGGCGCTGGCCGAGGGCGAACTCTATTCGAACGATCCGGGCTTCTACAAGAAGCAGCTCGCGGCGCTTGCCGCGCAGACGCCGCAAACCGTGCGCGACGCGGCGCGCAAATGGCTCAGGCGCCCCGCCTATACGCTGACCGTCCTGCCCGGCGAGCGCGATCATTATGCCGAGGCGGAGGCGAAAGCGCCGCCGCCCGCCGCCGCCACGCCGCCGGTCAAGGGCACGCGCGGCCCGATCCCGCCGGCCGGCGCGGTGGCGGACCTCGCCTTCCCCCAGGTGGAGCGCACGCGGCTCGCCAACGGGATCGAGCTGATCTACGCCAACCGCACCACCGTGCCGATCACGCGCGGCGTGCTGAGCTTCGACGCGGGCACCGCCGCCGACGTCGCCGACAAGCTCGGCACCCAGACGCTGACGCTGGCGATGATCGACGAGGGCACGAAGGCGCTCGATTCGATCCATCTCGCCGAGGCGGGGGAGCGGCTCGGGCTGGATATCGCGACCGGCTCGTCGGCGGATCGCACGACGATCAGCTTCCGCGCGCCGAGCGCCAATCTCGCCCCGGCGGTGGCGCTATGGGCGGATATCGCCCGCGCGCCCGCCTTCCCCGAAAGCGAGCTGCCGCGCGTCAAGGGCCAGCTCCTCGCCGGCATCGCGCAAGAGCTGACCGACCCGGCCGGCCTCACCCGCCGCGTGCTGCCGCCGATCCTCTATGGCGCGGGCAGTCCCTACGCGAAGGGACGCGGCAGCGGCGACGCCAGGGCGGTCGTGACGCTGACCCGCACCGACCTCGTCGCCTTCCGCCAGGCGTGGCTGCGCCCGGACAAGGCGAAGATCTTCGTCGTCAGCGATCGCCCGCTCGCCGAGGTGAAGGCGGTGCTCGACCATGCCTTCGGCGACTGGCGGATGGACGGCGCGGCCGGCGAGAAGCTGTTCCGCGAGGACCGCAGCCTGCCGGCGCCGCGCATCATCCTGATCGACCGGCCGGATTCGCCGCAATCGCTGATCTCGGGCGGGCTGCGCACCGGGCTGCGCGGCACCGACGACCTGCTCCCCGCGATCACCATGAACGACGCGCTGGGCGGCGATTTCCTCGGCCGGCTCAATATGGACCTGCGCGAGGACAAGCACTGGTCCTATGGCGTCTCGGGCAATTTCATGCGCAACGCCTTCGCCGCGCCTTATGTCGTCAGCGCGCCGGTGCAGGCGGACAAGACCGGGGCGTCGATCGCCGCGCTGCGCGCCGACCTTTCCGCCTTCGTCACCACGAAGCCGCTGACGCAGGCGGAGTTCGACCGCACCGTCGCCGACGCGACTCGCTCGCTCGCCGGCAATTTCGAAACATCGAGCGCGGTGCTCGGCGCGATGCAGGCGAACGATCTCTATCGCCGGCCGGACGATTATTACGCGACGATCACGCGGAAATATCGCGCGCTGACCCGCGACGAGCTGGACGCTACGGCAAGGCGGGTGATCGTGCCCGATCGCTTCGTGTGGATCGTCGCGGGCGATGCGAAGATCGTCCGGCCGCAGCTTGACTCGCTCGGCCTGCCGGTCGAGGTCATCACCGCGACGTCCATCACGGACGAGAAGCAGGAGAGCGCCAATGGCCGTTGATGGCACCTACGACGTCACCGTGAAATCCCCGCTGGGCGATCAGAAGACCACCCTCACCGTGAAGAGCGACGGCGCGGCCTTCACCGGCACCGCCGCCGGCGCGATGGGCTCGTCCGACATTTCGGGCGAGGTCGACGGCAACACGCTGACCTGGAAGCAGCAGATGACCGTGCCGATGCCGATGACGCTGGACATGAAGGCGACGATCGACGGCGACACGCTGACCGGCACGGTCGGCGCGGGCGCGTTCGGCAGCTTCCCGATGAACGGCACGCGCTCGGCGTAAGCGCGCACGGAGCCGGCGAAGCACGGCCGCGCCGGGGACCGCCCGGCGCGGCCGTTTTTCGTGTGCGAACAGCGGCTTGCATCCGTGGCGACGTGGATATTTGACAGTCCGGTCGGGCAATCATATCATTCGCTAGCTAAGCAAATAGCGGGAGAGGGGCTGATGAACACGCCCGTCCGGATCGATCCGACATCGCGCGAGTTCCGTCGCGACAGCATCGCGATCTATCGGCACCTTCTGCGAACCCAGCCCGTCACCGCGCTGGATGACGGCCGCTACCTGTTGTGCGGCTATCACGATGTCAAACGGGCGCTCACCGATCTCGAATCCTTTCGCCGCCCGACCGAGGCGTCGGTCGCGCGCCGCAGGCCGGGCAGCATGTCCGAGGCGTTCGCGCGCAACAACATGATCGGCCTCAACCCGCCCGACAATACCCGGTTTCGGCGCGCGATGGCGCGAGCCTTCGCGCCCAGGCGGGTCGAGCAGCTCGCCCCCGACATGCGGAAAAGCTGCGACGCGCTGATCGACCGGATGATCGAAAGCCGCGAATGCGATTTCATCCATGATTTCGCCCTGCCGCTGCCGGTGGCGATCATCTGCCGGATGCTGGACATCCCGCTGGCCGACCAGCATCTGTTCGAGCACTGGTCGGCGGCGCTGCTCGCGGGCCTCGAGCTGTCCGCCGATCCCGGCGAAGCGGAGCGGGCGGAAACCGCGACCGCGAACCTGTACGACTATCTGGACGGGATAGCGGCGGAACGGCGGAGGCATCCTGGCGAGGATCTGATCTCGACGCTGATCGAGGCGGCCAATGAGGAGAAGATCAGCGCGCAGGAGGTGATCTGGGGGGCCATCACCCTGCTCGTCGCCGGCCATGAGACCACCACCCATCTGCTCGGCAACGGCATGCTCGCGCTGATCCGCGATCCCGGCCAGATGCGCCTGCTGCGCGAGCGGCCGGACCTGACCGTCAACGCCGTGGAGGAATTCCTGCGCTACGATCCGTCGGTTTACGTGCTGTTCCGGGAAACGTCGCGCGACGTGACGTTCGGCGCGACCGCCGTTCCCAGGGGCACCTTCCTGATCCTGTCGCTCGCGGCCGCCAATCGCGATCCGTCCGTCTTCGCCGACCCCGATCGCCTCGACATCACGCGTGAGAACGCCAGGCAGCATCTTGCCTTCGGCGCCGGCTTCCACTTGTGCCTTGGTCAGGCCGTGGCCCGGCTGGAAGGGCGCATCGCCTTCGAAATGCTGATGCGCCGGATCACCACGATCGAGCTGGCGCGCGAGCCGACGCCGCGCGACGGGCTGATGTTCAAGGGCAATCACGAAATGCCGGTGCGCGTGCTGTGAAGGCCGCGTGGCGTGACGGGGCGCGCGCCGCCTGATCCGCCGGGCGGAGCGGGAATGTCGGCCCCGCCGTTCTCGCGCCCGCGAGCCGCCGGCCGACAAATCCGCCATTGACGGACTTGTTCCTTTTTGAGACGATTCGTCTCATGGGGGGCATTGGATCAAACGTCGTCTATCTCGCCACCACGCTCGCGGCGGGCAATCATCCGGCGATCCTCCCGGCGGATCAGACCAGCGCGATGAACATCGCCAGCCCGGAAGCCGGGTCGAACGCGCAGCCGGCTCACGGTTATGTCATCCTCGATGTGCCGAAACTCGACGGCGGGTTGAACAGGCGATCGCTCGGCAATGCCATCGCCGAGGGATTGAAGCGCAGCCGCGAGGATTATGCGCCCTCCCGGCCCGAAGCGGGCACGCTGACGCAGCAGGATTTTTCGGCCGGCGATGGGTCGGCGATCAGCGAGCGGGGCGAGCTTGACGACGCGGTGGTCGCCGCGCACGAGGCGCGGATCGCGGTGCTGCGCGAGCGGATCGACAGTCTGAAGCCGGGCGGCGGCACGGCAGCGGCCGCGCAGCTTCGCGATCTTTCCCTCCGCCTGAAACGCGCGGAGGCGGCGCGCAAGCTGGCCCTGGCGCGGATCGCGCTGGACGAACCGCCGCGCGGCTGCGACCCGCGCGGCCGCGTCTCCGCGTGCGGCGATGGGCCGGAAACGGCGGGCGCCACGATCGCCAGCGCGCCGTCGCGACAGGTGGTGGCGCGGAAACACCATCCGATCGCGGCCCAACCGCCGCTCGCCGCCAGCCGATCCGCGCACGGGCGGCGGAGCATGGCGGCGGATCGGATCGCGGGGCCGTCGCGGATGGCGGCGGCCGGGCGCCTGTCACCGCGCGACGCCGCGACGAATGCACGCGCCGCGGCGAATGCGCGCGCCGTGCCGCTGCGCGGAACCGGACAGGCCCGGATCGCGACGCGCGACGCGCAAGCCTCGCTTCAGCCCGGCACGGCCAACCGGCTTGATCGCGCCCGCCATCTGCTCACCGTCGCGCGCGTCTCGCTGGAAGGAGCCGCCGCCGAGCGGCGCTATTCCCCGATCAGGATCGCGGGACTGTGGCAATGGGCGGGAAGCGACACCTGGTCGCTAGCCAGTTACGCGAAGCGCAACGCCTGACGACGCTTACCGCCTGATCCGCGTGACATGCCCCATCTTGCGCCCCGGCCGCGCCTCGCGCTTGCCGTAGAGGTGGAGGTGCGCGCCCGGCTCGGCCAGCACCTCGGACCAGCGTTCCCACGCATCGCCGATCAAATTCTCCATCTCGATCCCCGGCGCGGTCAGCCCCGTGTCGCCGAGCGGCAGGCCGCAGATCGCGCGGATGTGGTTCTCGAATTGCGAGGTGACCGCGCCCTCGATCGTCCAGTGGCCGGAATTGTGGACGCGCGGCGCCATCTCGTTGAACACCGGGCCGTCGGCGGTGGCGAAATACTCGCAGGTCAGCACGCCGACATGGCCGAGCGTCTCGGCGATCCGCCCGGTCAGCGCCGCCGCCTCGGTCCATTGCGCCGCCACTTCCGCCGGCGCGGGCAGGGTCGAGCGGGCGAGGATGCCGTCCTCATGCACGTTCCACGGCGGGGGATAGCTCACCATCGCGCCGTCCGCCCCGCGCACCAGCACGATCGAGAATTCGTGGGCGAAGGTGACGAACGCCTCGAGCACCGCCGGGCCGCCGATCGCCTCCCATGCCGCATCGGCGTCGGCGGGCGAGCGGAGCCGCGCCTGCCCCTTGCCGTCATAGCCCATGCGCGTCGTCTTGAGCACGGCTGGCGTGCCGACTTCGGCGATCGCCGCGTCCAGTTCCGCGCGGCTGCCCACCGCCGCGAACGCCGCCGGGCGGCCGCCCAGCCCCGCGACGAAGCTCTTTTCGGCGATCCGCTCCTGCGCGACGCGCAGCGAGGCGGGCGAGGGATGCACCGGCACCTTCTCCGCCAGCCATTCGACCGGCTCGACCGCGATATTCTCGAACTCGTAGGTCACCACGTCGCATTGCGCGGCGAAATCGGCCAGCACGATGCGGTTGTGGTAATCGGCGCGGGTCAGCGAGGAGGCGGTCTGCGCCGCGACGCTCTCCCGATCCGGCGCGAGGACATGGGTGCGATAACCAAGCTCGGCGGCCGCCGACGCCAGCATCCGCCCGAGCTGCCCGCCGCCGAGGATGCCGATGGTGGCGCCGGGAGGCAGCGTCCTCATTGCGGCGCGTCGGCCACGCCGTCGGTCTGCGCCTGCCGCCACGCCTTGAGCCGCGCCTCCAGCCCGGCGTCGCCGAGCGCGAGGATCGCGGCGGCGAGCAGCCCCGCGTTGGTCGCCCCCGCCTTGCCGATCGCGAGCGTGCCGACCGGGATGCCGCCCGGCATCTGCACGATCGACAGCAGGCTATCCATGCCGTTCAACGCCTTGGATTCGACCGGCACGCCCAGCACCGGCAGATGCGTCATCGACGCCGCCATGCCCGGCAGGTGCGCCGCCCCGCCCGCGCCCGCGATGATGACACGGATGCCGCGCGCCGCCGCGCCGCTGGCGTAATCGTAGAGCCGCTGCGGCGTGCGATGCGCGGAAACGACGCGGGTCTCGTGGTCGACGCCCAGCGCGTCCAGCACGTCGGCGGCGTGCCGCATCGTCTCCCAGTCGGAGGTGGAGCCCATGATGATGCCGACGTGCGCCATTGCGGGCGGTTAGCGAGGCATAGGCATGAGGGCAAGTGCGCGTTGTATCGCGCGCTCCCGTCACCCCGATGTTGTGCCGGGGTGACGGAGCGCCGGGATCAGCGTTCGCTCAGGTAATAGCGATCGGTCGCGTTGAGCGCGTCGTCCAGCTCATAGACGATCGGCTGGCCGGTCGGGATTTCCAGCCCGGTGATCTCGTCGTCCGGGATATTGCTGAGATGCTTGACCAGCGCGCGCAGCGAATTGCCGTGGGCCGAGATCAGCACGCGCTGGCCGTCGCGCAGCGCCGGGGCGATCCGCTCCTCCCAATAAGGCAGCACGCGCGCGATCGTGTCCTTGAGGCTCTCGGTCGCGGGCACGTCGATCCCGGCATAGCGGCGGTCGTTCGCAAGGTCATAGGGGCTGCCCGCCTCCAGCGGCGGCGGGGGAACGTCGAAGCTGCGGCGCCAGATATGCACCTGCGCGTCGCCGTGCTTCGCCGCCGTCTCCGCCTTGTCCAGCCCGGTGAGGCCGCCGTAATGCCGCTCGTTGAGCCGCCAGTTCTTCTCGGTCGGCAGCCACAGCCGGCCCATCGCCTCCAGCGCGATGTTGAGCGTCTTGATCGCCCGCGTCTGGAGCGAGGTGAAGGTCATGTCGAAATCGAGGCCCTTCGCCGCCATCAGCTCGCCGGCCGCACGCGCCTCGGCGGCGCCCTTTTCGGTCACGTCAACGTCCCACCAGCCGGTGAAGCGGTTCTCGAGGTTCCACGCCGACTGGCCGTGGCGGATCAGGACGAGGCGGGGCATTGGCTCTCCTTGCGATGGCTGCGGCCGGTCTGTAGCGCTTTCCGCACATCCGGCAACCTTGGCCGGCAACCTTGGAGAAATGCGATGGCGATCGTCCGGCAGACACTGGTTTACGACGGTCCCGGCGGCCCGTTCGAGGGCGTGATCGCCTATGAGGACGAGGTGGAGACGCCGCGCCCCGGCGTGCTCGTCATCCCCAACGTGCTCGGCCAGAAGGAGGCGGACAATGTCCATGCCGAGAATCTCGCCAAGCTCGGTTATGTCGGCTTCGCCTGCGACCTGTTCGGGCAGGGCCGGCGCAAGACGCGCGAGTCTGAGAATTCGTCCGAATATATGAACGAGCTGAACGCCGACCGCGCGCTGCTGCGCGATCGGCTCGCCGCCTCGCTCGGCGTGCTCAAGGGCTTCGGCCATGTCGATGCGGCGCGGACGGCGGCGGTGGGCTATTGCTTCGGCGGCAAGTGCGCGCTGGACATGGCGCGCGCCGGGCTGGACGTGCTGGGCGTGGTGAGCTTCCACGGCGTCTATGACCGGCCGGACTATGCCAATGTCTCGCCGATCGCGGCGAAGGTGCTGGTCTGCCACGGCTGGGAGGACCCGATCGCCCCGCCCGACGCGATGGTCGCGCTGGGCAGGGAGCTGACCGACAGCGGCGCGGACTGGCAGATCCACGCTTACGGCAATGCCGGCCATGCCTTCACCGATATCGAGCTGAAGGGGAAGATGCCGCATCCCGGCGTCACCTACGAGGAGCGCGCCGACCGGCGGAGCTGGAAGGCGATGCAGGATTTCCTCGCCGAACTGTTCGTCTAGGCCAGGCGCACTTCCCGTCATGCCGGGCTTGACCCGGCATCCAGGGTAACGGGCGATGACGTTCGCGGCTCTGGATGCCGGGTCAAGCCCGGCATGACGGAAGAATGGGCGGCGTCCATCCTTCGCCTGACAGGGAGAATCGTGGTGGCGAAGGGTTGGCGGGCGTGTAAGGGTTGGCGGTCGCGCGGGGGGCCGCGCCCTCAGTAACGCGGGTATCCATGCAACGTCTCCTCATCGGCATCGCCGGCATCGTCGTGATCCTGCTGATCGCGTTCGCGCTGTCGGCGGACCGCCGCGCGATCCGCCCGCGCGTCGTCGGCGCGGCCTTCGCGCTCCAGGCGGGGATCGCGGTGCTGGTGCTCTACGTGCCGTGGGGGCGCGGGATGCTCTCGATCCTGTCGGGCGGCGTGGCGAACCTGCTCTCCTATGCCAATGCCGGCACCGCCTTCCTGTTCGGCAAGCTGGCCGACGATCCGCTCGGCAAGAATTTCGCGATCCAGGCGCTGCCGGTCATCATCTTCTTCGCCGCGCTCGTCTCGATCCTCTATTATCTCGGCATCATGCAGCTCATCGTGCGCTGGATCGGCGGCGCGATCGAGAAGGTGATCGGCACCAGCAAGGTGGAGAGCCTGTGCGCGGCGGCGAACATCTTCGTCGGCCAGTCCGAATCGCCGCTGGTGGTGCGCCCCTATCTCGCGGGGCTGACGCCGGCGCAGCTCTTCACCGTGATGACCAGCGGCATGGCCGGCGTGGCGGGGACGATCCTCGCGGCCTATGCCTCGATGGGGATCAGGATCGAATATCTCCTCGCCGCCTCGTTCATGGCCGCGCCGGGCGGCATCCTGATGGCGAAGATCATCATGCCCGACCGCCCCGAGCCGGCGGCGGGCGAATTGCCGCTCGGCGACATGAGCGAGGAGGATCGCCAGATCGCGCTCGCCGAGGCGCGGATCAGCGGCAAGGGGCCGGCCGCGCTGCTCCCCGAAGGCACGCCGGGCGAGCCGATGCCGCAGGCGACGCATGACGAGGAAAAACCCGCCAACATCATCATGGCCGCCGCGCAGGGCGCGCAGACCGGCGTCAGGCTCGCGGTGGCGGTCGGCGCGATGGTGCTGGCGTTCGTCGCGCTGGTCGCGCTCGCCAACGGCATCCTCGGCGGCATCGGATCATGGTTCGGCTTCCCCGGCCTGAGCTTCCAGGGGCTGCTCGGCTATGTCTTCGCGCCGGTGATGTTCCTGCTCAACGTGCCGTGGCACGAGGCGGGGATCGCCGGCGGGCTGTTCGGGCAGAAGATCGTGCTCAACGAGTTCGTCGCCTATATCTCGCTCGGCGAGCAGCAGGCGCAATTGAGCCAGCGCACCGTGGCGATCGTCACCTTCGCGCTGTGCGGCTTCGCCAATTTCTCGTCGATCGCGATCCAGATGGCGGTGACGGGCAGCCTCGCCCCCAACCAGCGCCCGATGATCGCGAAGCTCGGCATCCGCGCGCTGCTGGCCGGCAGCCTCGCCAACCTGATGTCGGCGGCGCTGGCGGGCTTGCTGCTCGGCTAGCCGGCGGGGCGGATCACCTTCGGCCGCCGCGTCCGCCGCCGCTGCGTCCAGACGAACTGGGTCGCCACGCCGAAGTTGAACACCGCGCTCATCAGCGCCCCCGCGATGCCGGCGAGCGCCCAGTTGCCCTCGCCCGCCAGCACGAGGTCCGCCACGCCGATATTGGCGATGCCGCCGATCGAGCAGACCAGGCAGAAGACGAAATACCCCCCGACGAAGCGCGCGCCGCGCAGCCGCTGCGAGCGATAGGTCACCGAATTGTTGACGACATAGTTGAGCGTCATCGCCGCCACCGTCGCCACCGTCTGCGCGAACAGGAAGGTGCTGCCGAACACCTTCAGCGTCTGCAATATGGCAAGGTGGAACAGCAGGCCCAGCCCGCCCACGGCCGAGAACAGCACGAAGCGCGGGGGGATCAGCCCGCGCGTCACCTTCTCGATCAGCAGGAACAGGAATTCCAGCATGATCATCAGGTCGACCTTGCTCTCCCCCTGCGTGCGGTTGCGGAAGACATAGGGGATTTCGGTGATCTTCAGCTCGCGCGGGGCGGAGCTGATGATGTCGAGCAGGATCTTGTAGCCCTGCTGCGACAGATCGTGGACGCAGGCGTGGAACACGTCGCGCCGGATCGCGAAGAAGCCGCTCATCGGATCGCTGATCCCGGTGCCGAGCACGAGGTTCGCGCACCAGGTGGCGAAACCGCTCATCGCCTGGCGGTCCTTCGACCAGTCGCCGACGCCGCCGCCCTCGACATGCCGGCTGCCGACGACCAGATCGCTGCCGCCCTCCGCGATCAACGCGAGCATCCGCGGCAGCAGGCGCTCGTCATGCTGGCCGTCGGCGTCGATCACCGCGATCACCGGCGCGCTTGCCGCCAGCGCGCCCTCCACCACCGCGGAGGCGAGGCCGCGCCGGCCGATGCGGCGGATGCAGCGCACCGGATAGCCTTCATGCGCGACGGCGAACACCTCCTCGACCGTGCCGTCGCCGCTGTCGTCGTCGACGACGATCAGCTCCCAGCGCGCCTCCCCCATCGCCGCCGCGATCGCCGTGACGAGCGGACGGATATTGGCGCGCTCGTGATAGGCCGGGGAGATGATCGATAGCTGCGGCACCGCCCCTTCCGTTCCCCGCGTCGCCGCGACGTCCACCCGATCGGGCGCGGAGAATGCTGACATGCGGGAACCTCGAAGCCGGGGACGTTGGCCGCCGGTAGCAACATCGCGCGGCGTTAGCCAGTCGGCGCCACCGCTCAGGGCGCGACGAGCGTCGCTTCCTCGGCGAGCGGGCGCGCGTCCTTCTCATGCCGTGGCCCCGAACGGATCCTGGGCAGGAACCAGCGCTCGACCAGATACCAGCTCGCCACGCCCGCCGCGAGCGAGCAGACCATCGCCGCCCCCAGATATACCGGAAATGCCACTTTCCCGCGCAACAGCACCGCCAGCATCTGCTGGATCGGGAAGGCGTAAAGGTAAGTGCCGTATGAGAAATCCCCGTAACGCGCGGCATCTCCCATATGCAAACGGGGGTGAAAGGCCAGGTAGAGGACGCCATAGACCAGTGTCGGTGGCAGCAGCAGCCGCGTCAGCACCAGACGCGGCGGATCGGCCAGCGGCAGGTGCGCCGCGATCAATGTCGCCGCGACGAGCCCCGCCAGCAGCCAGCCGCTGCGCGGAATCCGGTCACGCCAGATATAGGCCGCGCCGCCCAGCACGAAGGGCGGCAGGACGTTGAACCAGAAATAGGCGACGCCGATGATCGGCTGCAACCAGCCGCCGGCCGGGTGGCGACCCGTCATGTCGAGCCACGCGCGCACCGCCATCACCCCGACCGCGATCAGCGGATAGACCGGCCGCCGGCCCAGCAGGCCGGCGATGCCCAGCGCCATCACCCCCAGATAGCACCAGAACTCATAGGGAATGCTCCACAGCGACCCGTTCACCGCGCCGCCGCCGAAAGCATCCGACGCAACGATGTAATTCTTCAGCAGCAGGTTGGAGAACAGCCCCCCACCTCCCCGCGCCCGAGTTCGCCGAACGCGCGCGAGGAGAAGGCCGGCACGATCACCAGCGAGCATAAGGTCACGGCGACGAGATAGCCCGGATAGATGCGGGCCACACGGCGCTTGAGGTAACTTCGCCACGAGCGCGAGCGCTGCCAGCTCGCGGTGATCAGAAAGCCACTGATCGCAAAGAAGGCAAGCACGCCGAGATTGCCGGCATTGTACGTCCCGGCCATCGCCAGCGAAATCCATTCATTCGCTTCGGTATGATACCATAAGGCAAACGAATGCGACCACACCACCAGCAACGCCATCGCCAGCCGGATCGCATCGAAATTATTGGCGCGCTGCGCCTGTTCATCGGCCGGGATGAGGAGCGGCATGGGGCGATCTTCCGTCTTCATCATACCGGAGTCGAGCCTTCTTTTCCTGGCCGGCGTCCCCGGCTCCGGCTGGATACAGTCGGTTTCAACCCGAGATCGTGCGATAGAAATCCACCGTCTGCGCCGCGATCCGCTCTGGCGAAAGCAGCCGCGCGCACAAGCCCCGCCCAGCCGCACCAATTCGAGCCAATCGCTCACAATCGGATAGAGCAGCAACGACCGCGTCTGCGAAAGCGTTCACATCGCCGATCGGCGCGACGAAGCCATTTTCTCGGTCCGTCACCACTTCAGCGAGCCCGTAAGTATTCGCCATCACCACGGGCATCCCCACGGCCAAAGATTCGGCGATACTATATGAAAACGTCTCAAATCTCGAAGTAGATAATTGCAATTTATGTATTTTTCTTAGTTCATTTAGCGTATTATGATCAATGTCGCCGAGAAATTTTATTCTTCCCGCAATTTTTTTATCAATATTTTTATTAATCCATTCTTTGCATTTAATGTTTTCGTTATCATCAGTCGTTATACCTCGATCTGGTCCACACATCGTGATCGAAAGATCATCTACCTTTTTGGCCGCGAGGGCGAACGCGCGTAGGGTGATATCCGCGCCCTTCCTCAAATCGAACCGCCCGATGAATAGCAAATTATTGGTCCGTGCCCCTTCTACTGACCATGGCGTTCCACTGAGCGGCATCGGGTTCTGGATAAAAGCGGTGCGCGTGGGAGAGATTCCGTAATAACCCAGCGTATCGTCAAGCAACCGCGCCGAAGGCGACGTGATGCCGCTTGCGCCGACCAACGCCTGTCGCTCAATTTCCATTCTGGCCGCGCTGACACGCGCTATTTGCGGCGGCTCGCGCTCATCCTTGCCGAATATATGCGGGCCGTGCAGCCGGGTAACTACCGGTATCCCCAGGCCCAACCGGCCCGCAAAGCCGAAGCTCTCCTCCATCTCGATCACGTCAATCGGATGGCGCGAATGAATCCGCTCGATGATATGCCGGAACCGCACCGGCCATCGCACCGGCGATCTTCCTACGATCCTCTCGCGCAAGCGGCCGATCCGTGCGGCGATGCGCGAATCGGGGCCGAGTTGCTCGATGCTTCCGTCATCATGCTCGATTCCGAAACGGTCGAACACGGTGGCGCGATGCCCGGCGGCCTTCAACGCCGCCTGCATGATGCGGGTATAGGTGACGATGCCATTGGCCGAGCCGGAGGACGGCAGTTCCGGCGAATATAGCGCGATGTGCATTTCACGATGTTCCGAAAGAGAAGGTCTTCGCCTGGTTACCGACTTCCCATTACCATGAGACCAACAGTGGCGCCGGCATAGCCCGCGATCACACCCCCGGCGATGGTCGCGAAAGCGCCCAGATCGTGCGAGGGACTATAGAGGCGCAACTTCGCCAGCATAAACGCCCCATACAGGTAAGCGGGAAACTCGATCAGCGAGAGCGCGACCACGATTCCGATCGGGCCGAGCGCGAAATAGCCGAGCGGCGCGGCCAGCAACAGCCAGCCGACCCGCACCACATTGGTTTCCAGCGTCGCGCGGACGTGCCCGATCGCGACGAGGAACTCGTTCATCGGCCTGGTCAGCATGATCATCGCGGTGGTGATCGCCAACAGATGGAGATAGCTCGCCGCACCCGCGTAGCGCGGATCATATAGCAACCGGATCAGCAGCGAAGCCGAGCCGATCAGGCCGCCGGCGGCGAACAGATAGCCGTAGAAGACAATCCCGCGTATGCCGTAGAAGGTCTTGCGCAGCCGCTCGGGCGCGGCCCGCCACGTATCGGCCAATGCAGGATACATGATTCGCGAGGCATAGAGTTGCGCCACCGTGGTGGGCGCCGAGGCAAGCGAACCCGCGATCGAATAGACGCCGAATTGTTGTAACGAGAACAGCCGCGCCAGCACCAGCCGGTCGACCTGGCTGATGATGAGCGTGAGCGTGCTCGATGCCGCGATCATGCGCGAGAACCGCCACAACTCAATTGATATCGGACGGTCGAGCCGGAACGACTGCCGCGCGTCGGGGAACACTAGATAGCTGGCTGCCGTGCGCGCGATGCTCTGGGCTATGATCGCGATGACGATCGCCCATGCGTTGCGCAGGAACCATGCCGCGATCAACCCTACGACAAGCTGAATGATGAAAGCCGCGAAATCGACGATCGACAATTTCCGCACCATCTTCCGTCGCAGCGCCGTCAGCAACGACAGCGACGCCGCGCCGTCGACCGCCAGGCTGATCGCGGCGACCGCCATCAGCGGCGCGAGCGCCTGCTTGCCCAGCAGCGCCGCGAGCGGCACGGCGAGCGCGATCGCCAGCAAGGCGTTCGCCACTCCGCGCAGCACGTGGATGGTCCAGACCGAATCGAGGAACGCTCGCTCCAGCCCCCGCTCATGCCGGACGATGAACGCCTGGCAGCCGGTATCGGTGATCATGGTGATCACGAAGAAGATCGCCATGATGATCGCGATCAGGCCATAGTCGGACGGCGCCAGCAACCGGGTCAACACCATCGTGTTGCCGATGCGCAGTACGTTCATCGCTACCGTGGTGCCGATCAGCGTCGCCGATGGCCCCATCAGCCGCCGGCGCGACAACATCGGGCGCCCGGCCGCCATCAATCGCCTTACCGCCACACTCGTCCCCTAAACCGCCAATCCCTCAAGTGAAGGGATTCAATCGGTTGGCATAGCGTTGCAGGCGCGGCGGCACCCAATCGTTGACGAAATGCCGGAACGAAACGGCGCGATCGGCACGATCGCCCGTACCGGGACGTGCGCGAAAATTGGTGGTCCGCTCGACAATTCCCTCCCGTGCGTCGAACGCCGTGTAATAATAAGTGGCGATCGATCGCCGATCACGGTGGTCGGGGCATGCAAGCGGATCGGGATGGCCGTGGAAGCTGTCGAGCGACGTGCTGAACACCACTGCCCGCCCGAGATCCGGCGCGACGCGCACCTCGCACGCCTTCATTTGCCGATCCCATAGCTCGAGCGACCCGCCCCAGGCTTCGTCCCAGTCATCGTTCAGATAGACAAGAAGATTGAGCCGCCGTTCCAGCTTGAGGATATTGTGCAGGTTGAAATCCGCATGCACACCGAGATGGCCGCCCTTACGCGTAAGGTGCAATCCGCCGCCGACAAAATACGGGTCCGGAATCAACCCTTCTATCCCCGTCATTTTCTCCAGGAAGGAGATAAAGGCCTCGCTATTCAACTCGGCAAGGAGATTGAGCGCCACGGGATCGTCGATCGCCGCCGGCTGGAACTGATATTTGAACCGTTCCTGGTCGCGGTCGAAGAATTGCTGCTTGTCGATCGGCGGATAGTGCGCGGCGACATTGCGCAGCAGCGATTTATCAAGAAAATCGTCGATCACGATATGCGGGAACGGCGCGGCCGTCCGGTAACTTTCCGCTCGGGCCTCACCTTCGCGCTCGCATTCCTGCTTGTCGAAACGACTGTATCCCGAACCTGCGAATGTCAGCACCGACATACGAAATCTCCTTGCGTGCCTCCCTAGCCAATTGCGGCAGGCGCGAAAAGGAATTCGCGGCCGTCGGGCGAGCACCTGTCCCGAATCGATATCGCGGCGTCGCGCCTGTGGTCACGGCGATCCACCGGCTGGGCACGCGACGATGGCATTGGGCCGTGCGTTGCGCTACCCGTTCCTCGACGTCAGCGAGCGGAAGAAGATGGATCAATCCTTGCCGACCAACGGAATGAATCGCCGGCTTCTCTTGCTGGCCGGCACGGGAGCGGTCGCGGCCGGCGCCCTGCATCTGGTCGGCGGCCGCGCGCTGAAGAATGCGATGACACCGTCGGATGCATCCGGCGCCGGCGATGCCGCCGCGGGAACGCTCGCGCCGGCAGACGGCGACGGTCCGGCGCTCGGCATCAACCTGACGCCGATCAGCTATTGGACGACGACAGCCTTCATCGACCGGCTGAAGGCGTCCTCGCCGTGGGACAGACACGGCACGCCCGCGCCGCTCGATGCGCTCGGTTATCCGACCGGGCTGGGCGGGCTGCCTTTCGTCGCCGCCATGCTGCCCTGCGAGGCGGGCACCTATCTGCTGATGCACGACGGGGATATGGACGTGCGGCTCCAGGGCGGCGCGTTGGTCTCGCGCCGGCGCGACGCGGTCGTTTACGAGGTGCGCGGGCCGGCGCCGAGCGGTCGGCAGATAATCATCGACGCGATCCGCAAGCCGCCTACCTTCATGCACTTCATCCATCAGAAGGATGCGGCCGCCTTTGCCCAAGGGGAGATATTCGCTCCTGAATTCCTCGCTCAGCTCAAGGGCTTCGACACGCTACGCTTCATGGACTGGATGCGCACCAACGGCAGCCAGGTGTCCGACACTTTTCCGGCGGTCGGGGCGTGCAGCTATGCCCCCGGCGTCCCGGTCGAGGTGATGGCAAAGCTCGCCGCGCGGATCGGCGCGCGTCCCTGGCTCTGCGTGCCACATCTCGCGACCGACGCTTATGTGACGCGCATGATCGAGATGCTGCGCGCCGCTGGCGGCGTGACGCCGTATATCGAATATAGCAACGAAGTCTGGAACCTCGGCTTCGAGCAGGCGCGTTACGCGCAACGACAGGCGGCGGCGCGCTGGGGGGCGGGCACGTCGGGCGACATCTTCTACGGCTTTCGTGCCGGTCAGATCGCCCGGCTGGCGCGCGGCTCGGGTTGCCGCGTCGTGATAGGCACGCAAACGGTCAGTCCGCATCGCGCGGACGCGGTGTGGGAGGGTGTGCGCCGGGCCGGAGCCAGCGAGCGCGATTTTGCCGACTGGATCATCGCCGCTTATGTCACCGGCACGCTGACCGACGCTCGCGGACCGACCGCGTCGCTGGCGCCGCGCAACGACATCGACGCGGCGATCGACAATCTGCTTCACGCCGACGGCGCCGGCGCGATGAGCGTCGCTACGATGGCGGCAGTCTATCGACGGCAAGGCGAGATAGCGCGGGCGCACGGGCTGAAGCTGGTCGCCTATGAAGGTAACCTTCACCTTAATCCGATCCCAACCTTCGCCGCGCAGCAATCGCTGGTGAAACCTTTCTTCGAGGCGATTACCAGGTCGCCAGCGTCAGCCCGGGTGACGGAAGCGAACCTCGCCGCCTTCGCCGCCGCCGGCGGCAGCCTCGCCTGCCTCTACAATCTGTCCAGCGGCCCCGGCAACGGCGGCTATTTCGGCCTCGTCGATAGCGGCTCGTGGAACGTGATCGAGCAGCATCTGGCGCGGCGGGCGGCATCGCGGCCACGCTGATCCGCCCACACCGGCCGAATCTTTACCCTTCGTTAGCGAAATGGGTTCTAGCTGGCATGCGGAGGTAGCGATGCCACAGCCCGCGATACAATTCGATCCGCAGCCGCGTCCCGGCGCAAGCCGCGCCGCCTCCGGCGATGCACAGCCGGTTGTCGTGACGCTCGCCACTGGGGATTTGGCCTGGACGGCCTCGCCCGCGCGGCAACTGCACGATCGGCTGCTCGAATCCTTCTCGTATCCGGCGGCGGCGGCGGCGGAAAAGACGCTTTCTCGTCGCCAGCGCCTCGCGATTCTTGTCGGCGCGACGGCGTTCCTGTGGTCGCTGATCGGCGCCACGGCCGCAGCGATCGCGATACGCTGACCTCCTCCTTCACCGGCCCCTGCGGCAACGCGAGCGTCGCGCGCGTCGATATGACCGCGCGCTTTGGTTGCACTACAGCACAAACCGCCTAGGGTCAGGACTCGTTGATCAGAGCCAGAAGATGACGGTGGCTGCGAGTGCGATGGCAGAGAAGAACACCCGCGGGCACCGGTCGTAGCGTGTGGCGACGCGCCGCCAGTCCTTGAGGCGGCCGAACATGATCTCGATGCGGTTACGGCGTCTGTACCGGCGCTTGTCGTATTTGACGGGCTGCAGCCGAGATTTGCGGCCCGGAATGCAGGGCTTGATGCCCTTCGCCTGCAAAGCCTCTCTGAACCAGTCGGCGTCATAGCCGCGGTCACCCAGCAGCCATTTCGCTTTGGGCAGGTCGTCCAACAGAGCCGTAGCTCCGGTGTAGTCGCTGATCTGCCCGGCGGTCATGAAGAAGCTGAGCGGGCGGCCGTTGGCGTCGGTGACGGCGTGAAGCTTGGTGTTCATGCCGCCCTTGGTGCGGCCGATCAGGCGCCCGAGATCCCCTTTTTAACCCGCAGGCTCGAAGCTGTGCGGTGCGCCTTCAAATAGGTCGCATCAATCATGATCGTCGCTGGTTCGGCGCCTTCAGCAGCCAGCCCTTCCATCATGCGAAGGAACACGCCCATATCGCCCCATCGCTTCCACCGGTTGTACAGCGTCTTGTGGGGGCCATACTCCTTGGGCGCATCGCGCCAGCGTAGCCCGTTGCGGTTCACGAATACGATGCCGCTCAACACCCGCCGATCGTCAACACGCGGCTTGCCGTGGCTCTTGGGAAAATAGGGGCGCAGACGATCCATCTGCTCGTCAGTCAGCCAGTACAAGTCGCTCATTCTCAGTCTCCTCACGGAGCCTGAATCAGATCGCGCTTCTCATATCAATGGGTCCTGACCCTAGTAAGGTTTTGGATGCGAAGATGTTCGTCGCTCGCCCCTCCCGCTCGGCAGGGTGCGGGTGGCTTTTCTTCGGGCGCTACGGACGGGCAGGTTGGGTAAGTGGGAAATTCGACCACAGCAACGCTCCAATCGCCGCATCAGGCGAAAGCGCTGAGCACCTCGTTCCATAAGCGCCGGATCAGGTATCTGCTCTGTTTCGGCGTCATCCTGTGCGATTGCGCGGCGATTCGCTCGGGCTTCGCGGTCGGCGGTTCGTTGCGTGCGGCGCGCTGGCTCGCGCCGTTGGGGATCGAGATCGCGTGGATCCTGCTTCCCATCCACATCTTCGTGGCGCTGCGCAACGGGGCGGTCTCGCGCGAGGCGCTGCAACGGCCGAGCGAATCGCTGCGGCGCGGCATCTCGGCGCTGATCATCGCGACCAGCGTGGTGACGCTGGTGATGTTCTTCCAGTATCTGGGCGTATTGGTGTCGCGGGTCGCGTTCGGCGTGTCGATCCTCTGCGCGCTGGGCTTCATCTGCCTGTTTCGGTTATTCTTCCACCTCTGCTTCGTCTCCCCCGTGAAGGGAGGGCTGGTCGGCGAGTTGCTAATCGTCGACGGTGTCCCGCCAAGGCCGGGCGCGTATCACGTGTTCGATGCCGGCGCGGTCGGCTTCGTCCCCGATCTGAACAATCCGGACGCGCTCTCGCGCCTTGCGGTGTTGATCGAGCCTTATGACCGCGTGGTCGTCTCCTGTATCCCGGAACGGCGCCATCTATGGGCGCTGCTGCTGAAGGCATATGACATCACCGGCGAGATCCAGCTCGATCAGGGTAGCCCGCTCGGGGCGATCGCGCTGTCGCGCTATCATGGCAGCGACACGGCGGTGGTCGCGGTGGGCGCGATGTCGCTCAGCAACCGCATCACGAAGCGCGCGATGGATCTGGTGCTGGCGAGCATCACCACCGTCGTGCTGCTGCCGCTGCTGGTTGTCATCGCCATCGCGATCAAGCTCGACAGCCCTGGACCGGTGCTGTTCTCGCAGGTGCGGATGGGGCGCGGCAACAAGCCGTTCCGCATCCTGAAGTTCCGCAGCATGCGCGTCGAGGCGACCGACGCGGACGGCACGCGATCGGCCACCCCCGACGACGATCGCATCACGCGCGTCGGACGGCTGCTCCGCATGACCAGCCTCGACGAACTACCGCAGATATTCAATGTGCTGAAGGGTGACATGAGCATCGTCGGCCCGCGCCCCCATGCGCTGGGATCGCTCGCCGGCGAGAAACTGTTTTGGGAGGTGAGCCAGAAATATTGGCTGCGCCACACGCTGAAGCCAGGCATCACCGGGTTGGCGCAGGTGCGCGGCTATCGTGGCGCGACGCATGAACAGTCCGATCTGGAGAACCGTCTGCAATCCGATCTGGAATATATCGAGGGCTGGCGGTTGTGGCGCGACGTGACGATCATGTTCAACACGCTGCGCGTGATCGTCCATCCGAAAGCTTATTAAGCGTGACGTCCACCGCCGCTTCGCCGACGATGCCTGACTCGACAGGCCCGGGCACGACCGCGCGGACAGAGGGACCGGATCGCCCTCACCTACGCTATCTGGACGGTTTGCGAGGGGTCGCGATACTGGCG
Organism: Sphingomonas sp. CL5.1; assembly: GCF_013344685.1. Classification (NCBI taxonomy): domain Bacteria; kingdom Pseudomonadati; phylum Pseudomonadota; class Alphaproteobacteria; order Sphingomonadales; family Sphingomonadaceae; genus Sphingomonas; species Sphingomonas sp. CL5.1. The sequence goes on along the minus strand of NZ_CP050137.1, from coordinate 1,459,012 downwards.
GTGTTAATGGTCCATTCGGGTCAATTGATTCCCGGCCTGTCGCAACCCGTACGCGATCTGACTTTTTACGGCGTGCGTGGCGTGCAACTGTTCTTCATCGTCAGCGGCCTCACGTTGACGATCAATTATGCCAGCCGGCCTTTCCATGTCGTCAATTTCGCCGCGAGGCGCTACTTCCGCATTGCGCCGATGTTTTACTTCGGCATCATCCTCTATCTGCTGTTGAGCCGGCTCACGACGCTATCACTACCGACGGATTCGGCATCGACGATCGACGTGATCGCAACCGTCCTGTTCGTCCACGGCTGGCTGCCCAGCGCCATCAACACCGTCGTGCCCGGCGGATGGAGTATCGCCGCCGAGGCGATGTTCTATGTCGTCTTCCCGCTGCTGTTACGCGCGGTGCGACATCCGCGCCGGATGCTCGCGATCCTGCTCGGCGGCTACATCCTTGCTGGCATCGCCAATCTCACACTTTCCCGGTTGCTGGGGAGCACACCCGGCGGCATCGAATTCGCGCGCCAGTTCTGGCTGGTTCATGCACCGGCCTTCATCGGCGGATGCTGGCTTGCGACACTCCCATCCCCCACCGGGCGATGGCGTTCCTTCGCGAGGATCGCGCTTCCCCTAAGCATCCTGGGTCTTCTCGTCGACAGCCAGTTGCGCGGGCATTCCAACGTGCTGGTGGCGATCGCGCTGCTGACCCTTTTCGTCTGGTCGGCGGGCGCGATGCGGCCGCGCCTCCTTGAAGGGCGGTTGCTGCCGCTGATCGGCGAGATCAGCTTCAGCCTTTATATCCTCCAGTTCGCGATACTAGGGGCGCTACATCCGTTGGCCACGATGACGGAAGCCGCTTTCGGCCCGATCCCCGCGCTAGCCATCATCTATCTCGCGGCGTTGCTGGTAACCGGGGCCGCCTCATGGCTGACATGGCGGTGGATAGAAAAGCCCGCGATACGCTCAACTAGACGAATCGGGCTACCGGATGAGCCACGCCGATTGCCGCGCCGCGCCGGGCAGAATGATTTCGACCGAGGATATCGATCTTGACCAAGCAACCCGATGCGGAAAAGTCCACCGCGCGCTCCACACCCCATGCCAGCGGGGGCGCAAGCGGCTACATCCCGGGTTTCGACGGGCTTCGCGCAATCGCGGTCGGCATGGTGCTGGTCGCGCATGCTGGCTATGGCATGCTCGTACCGGGCGGGTTCGGCGTCACCATCTTCTTCGCGATCAGCGGCTATCTGATATCGACGCTGCTCATCAACGAATTCGCCCGTTCCGGAACGATCAACCTCAAGCTCTTTTACCTGCGGCGTATCCTCCGGCTCTATCCCGAGCTGATCGCGCTGGTGATATTGTGCCTGATCGCTGGCGCAGCGCTTGACCTTCGGGCCACGCCCGCGGAAAAACTCGCCGGCCTTTTCTATTACATGAATTATTATTATGTCTTTGGCGCGCATTATCCAGAATCGGTGAGCTATCCGTGGCGACAATTATGGTCGCTCGCCATCGAAGAGCATTTCTATTTCTTCTTCCCGGGCCTGATGCTGTTCGTCGCACGTACATGGCGATCGCGCATGATTCTCATCGTCACGCTGCTTGCGGTTCCGTTCCTTTGGCGCTTCGTCACTTATTTCTGGCTCGGACTTCCAGCGCAATATAATTACGTTGCTACCGACACGCGGATCGATTCCATCGCCTGGGGATGCCTTCTGGCGCTTCTGATGCGTCGCCCCGATAATAGCGAGCGCACGATCCGCGAGCTGTGGTTCATCAGTCGGCCGGCGATCGTACTCGGCTTCGTGATCATCCTCGGCACTCTGTTATATCGCGACGAGGCGTTCCGCTGGACGTGGCGCTTCACCCTGCAAGGCATCGGCATCGTCCTGATAATCGCAAACCTGCTGTTCGACCCGCGATGGAAAAATGTGGTGCGAGCGTTGGAATGGCGGCCGATCCGCTATGTCGGGCGAATCTCTTATGGCCTCTATCTCTACCATATGTTGCTCAATCGCCTGATCGAGCAGGCATGGCCCGGCATTTCCCCGCCGATCCTGTTGCCGATATCGCTCGTCGTTTCGCTGACCGTCGCGTCCGTGTCCTATAATGCACTGGAAATGCCGCTGAAAGCGATCAGGCGGCGGCTCGGCTCCCATGTCCGCTGATCCGACCGGGGCCGCCGGAGAAACAGTGCATCGCCGGCTGAAGATGCTCGACGGCTGGCGCGCGATCAGCATCCTGTCGGTGATGGCCGCGCACATGTTGCCGCTTGGGCCGGCGCGCTGGGCGATGAACGGGCCAATCGCCGCCAATGGCATGGCGATCTTCTTCACCCTTTCCGGCTTCCTGATCGTCAGCATCCTGCTGCGCGATGACGATGTGATATCCTTTCTCGTCCGCCGCTTCGCCCGCATCCTGCCGCTTGCCTGGACGGTGCTGGCGATCTCCTTCCTTGTCAAAGGACAGCCCACGTCGGTCTGGCTGGCCAATTTCCTGTTCTACGCCAACCTGCCGCCCTTCTGGCTCGACAATTGGTCGTCGCACTATTGGAGCCTGTGCGTCGAGATGCAATTCTACGTGGCGATCGCCCTGACCGTCGCCGCGCTGGGAAGGCGAGGGCTGATGCTGGTGCCGTTGGGCGCGTTGGTCGTTACCGGCGCGCGCATCGCCACCGGAACCGACGTCTCCATCGTCACATGGTTCCGCGTCGATGAGATCCTCGCGGGCGGCATCCTCGCGCTGATTATCCACGGCAGCTTCGGCGATCGCGCACCGCATTGGCTCGCGCGCGTGCCCTTCTGGCTGACCGTGGCGCTCTTCCTTCTATCCTCCCGCCCCGAGTTGCCGTGGCTGAACTACCTTCGCCCTTATCTCGCGGCAACGATGGTGGGCATTACCGTGATGCGTCCGATCCATGCGCTATCCCCTTTGCTGGAATCGCGCGCGGCCGGCTATATCGCGCAAATCTCCTATGCGCTCTACATCGTCCATCACTTCACCTTGTTCGGATGGCTCGGCGCGGGTCATGGGGTGGAGAAATACGCCAAGCGCCCACTCTGCTTCGCGATCACCTTCGCACTCGCGCATTGGTCGACCTTCCACTTCGAGAAGCGTTTCATCGACTGGAGCCATCGCGTGGCCAAGGCGCGCCGTGCGAAACACCTGACGCTCGTAAGCGAATGACGCCTGCGTCCCTCGTTTCAGAGCGCGCGCAATTCCTTGTGCACGGTGGACGGAATATCGAACCTGATATCCGTGCGCCGCTCGCGGATCGCCAGCGCCGTCTGATTTTCCTTGAAGGTCGGAAAAGTGCGATAGAACAGCTTGCCGAGCCGCTTTTTGAGCGATCCGCCCGGAATCGTCTCGCCATAAGAGAAATAATAATGATCCTGGAGCCGGAAACCGAGCTGCTCGAGCATCGTGCGCACCTCGGGCATCGTATATTCGCGCCAGTGGCCATTGGCGATCAGCGCGTTCTTCGGATCGAGCTGCGCGAAGAATTCGTCGACCGTGATGCCCGCCGCTTTTCCGCGCAGGATGTTTACGCGATTCTTCATCCGTGCGTAATTGGGCAATGACAGGTAGAACAGCCCGCCCGGCACGAGGATGCGGTTGATCTCCTTGATAAGCGGCAGTGGATTGAAATTGAGGTGTTCGAGCACCTCGCACATCACCACCACGTCAAAGCTTTCATCCGCGAACGGCAGGATAAATTCCTCCAGCCGGATACCTTGCGTCTTTACGCCGTGCCGCGCGTAACGCGCGACCTGCTGCGGCATTTCGATATATTCAGGGATGTCACCCGCCGTCACCTGATAACCCAGTCGACTGAGCGCGACGCACACGGCGCCGAAAAAAGCACCGATTTCCAGAACGCGCACCGGCCCTTGCGACGGCGGACGCGTTTTCAGGATATCGTACACGGTGCGCACATATTCGTGCCGGTGCTCACGGAGATAGTCGGAAGGCGCGCCGGCGGATTCCTCCGTTATTGCCAAATCGACATTCGCCAACTCGGCGAGCACTTCATCGACGACCCGATCCGCATCCATAAGCTTGTCGCCCCCCATGTTTGCTCCAGCTCCTCGCATCACGCCCTCGCCTCGCGCGCGATCCGCTCCACCGGCGCGGATGCGCCGAGCAGATCATAGGCGCGCTGCCATTCCCTGACCACATCGTCCCAGGTGAAGCGCCGTTCCGCAACACGGCGGGCGTTGGCGGCGATCGCGTTGGCGCGCACTGGATCCCCGGCCAGCGCATCCATCGCCGCGGCAAGCTCGCGCACCACATAATCGCGCGAGCGCGGCTCGATCAGCACCGCCTCCTGATCGTTGGCCAGCATCGCCGGACCGCCCCATTTCAGGCACACCGCCGGCAGCCCGGCCATCATCGCCTCCTGCACGACGATGCCGTTCGCCTCGGCGAGGCTGGGCACCATATAGCCGCGATAGTCCGCCATCCGCGCGATCAGCGCGTCGTGGCTCTCCATCCAGCCGAGGAAGCGCACCTTGTCCGCCACGCCCAGCCGCTCGGCCAGCGCCTTCAGTTCCGGCCCGTAATAACCGTCGCCATAGACGTCGAACACGATCGGCTTCGTCACGTGTTGCAGCGCCTCGATCGTCAATTGCACGCCCTTGTGCGGCACGAGTCGGCCGCTGGTCATGAAACGGGTGTTGACGCCCTCGTGGCGGATCAGCGGATGCGCATCGAATTCGTCGGAGATGCCCGAATCGATCACGTCCTGCATCGCGTCGTCCGCGCAACCGGCCCAGGACAGCGAGCGGCGCGTGCGCTCCCCGCCCGAGACCAGCACGCGCCAGAACACCTTCTTGTCGCCGACCAGCGCGCGCGACAGGCGCTGCGCGAGATAATGGAAGCTGCGGCGGAACTTGTCCTTCGCCGGCTCCGCGTCGCGGAAGGCCGGCGGATAGTAGATGTTGCCGGTGAGCGGGCCGAGCACATTGGTCGCCGCCTTCACCGGAAAGCGCGGCAGGATCGGCGAGACCGGGCAGAGATAATGGAACACCGCGTCCGGGTGGCGGGCCAGTATCTCCTTCACCACGCGCCGTGCGTAGAAGAAGAAGAAGCTGGCGATAATCGGCCGCAATGCGACACTGTTCCACACCGCGACCTGATCGAGCGAATCCTCGACGATGCGCACGTCCACGTCGGGGAAATCATTCTCCAGCACCGGCGCGCTGCGCCGATGGGTGATGACGGTCACGTCCGCACCCGACAGATGCAGGTGCCGAAGGAATTGATAGGCCTTGATCGCCTCGCCGCCCATCTGTTCGGAGATGTTCGGCGTGACGATGACGATCTTACGCACCAGTTTCACCGCCTTGCTCCCCGGGCGCGGACCGTGATGCTCCCGCCCGCCACGACTGTCGATTTCTTTTTGCGTCGCAACATGCGCTATCTGTCCCGATTCCATCACTCTTTGGGGCTATCGGTGCATCGTTCACGACGAACGCCGCCCGGCCCTGCGGGGATTCCCCACACGGTCGCGCCCGGCGGCACGTCGTCCAGCACCACCGCATTGGCGCCGACCCGGGCACCTCGGCCCAGGGTGACGCGGCCGATGACCACGGCGCCCGCGCCCAGTTCCACGCCGTCCTCCAGCACGGGAGCGCCGGTGAGATCATCCATCCGCCGGATGCCCAGAGTGCAATTCTGGCGGATGATGCAATTGTCGCCGATCCGGCATCCCCCGTGGACGACGATACCACCCTGATGTTCGACGATCACGCCGCGCCCAAGCGCGACCGTATAGGGCAGCTCGATACCGTAGACGTTGCGACATCGCCGGAAAAGCCAGCGGTAGATCAGCGTGAACGGCACGCGCAGCAGCTTCGGCTTGATCCCCATCCGCCACACGCCGAAGCGATGCACCGCCACGGCGCGGAAGCCGGGTTTGGTCCAGTCGCGGCCATGCGCCCGCCAGTCATCGGCGATCCGCCGCCACAGCCCGCTCATGCCGCCGCTCCCTTATATTCGATGATCCGCGCGCCACGCCCGCCGATACGCCCGATCGCGTAGCGCAACGCTCCCAGCGTCTGCGCCGGCTTGGCGAGCATCAGGAAAGCGGCGATCGTCAGCGCCTCGCGCATCGGCCGCCGCGACCGTTCCCGCCGCGTGATGCGGACAAACTGGAGCACGGGCAACATCAGCACGGCGCAACCGCACAGCGCCACGAACGATTGACGCAGGATCGCCCCGGACAGCAGCAGGACAAAAGCCGCCACCGGCAGCAGCCCGCCCCAGAACAGCACCCCGCGCAGTCGGTGGCCGTAATCCTGCAACGGCGATCCGCGATGGCGCGCGGCAAGCTCGGCATAGGCATGGCCGGAGCGCACCGCCCGCCGCCACCATTGGCCGAAGCGCGTGATCGCCGCGTCGTGTCGGGTCATCTCATAAGGCAGGCAGGCGATTCGCCATCCCGACGCGCGCATGCGGATCGACAGGTCGGGCTCCTCGCCCGCGATCATCTCGTCCGGATAGCCGCCCGCCGCGTCCAATGCGTCGGCACGGATCATCACGTCGCCGCCGCAATAGCGCACCTCGCCTGGCGGCACGGCCCATTCGACATCACACAGCCAGTTGTAGCGGCTCGCCTCCGGCCGGATCTCGCGCCGTCGGCCGAAGACCGCCGCCAGCCCGCCATCCGCCGCCAGCGCTGCCTGGGCATGGTCGAGCCACGCCGGATCGAGCGTGCAATCACCGTCGACGAACTGCACCAACGTCACCTGTCCGCCCAGCGCGGCGCGCCCGGCGTTGCGCGCCCGCGCGGCGGTGAACGGGGTCGACATGTCCAGCGCCACTATTCGTGCTCCCGCGCGCGTCGCCGTCACCACGCTGTCGTCGGTCGAGCCGGAATCGACATAGACAACGGGATGATCCCGCCCGATCGACGCCAGACAGCGCACCAGCCGCTCGCCTTCGTTGCGGCCGATCACCACGATGCCCAGCGCCGCGCTCATGGCGCATCCATCCATGATGGCGCGACATGGCGCGCCGGGCCGAGCGGCGGCGCGGAAGGCGTCACGTCGCGGCGGCTAGGCCACCAGCCATAAGCGAGAAGATCGCGCGCGCTGCGATGCGCACCGCCGTTGAGGCGCGGCGAGACAAGGCGGCGCGCGCGCCAGATCGCATGACCGGCGAAAAAAGCCAGCCCGGCCGCGATCGCCGCGCCCGAGCCACCGGCCAGCGCGAAATAGCGGCGATGCGATTCATACCAATAGCGCGGCATCCGCTTCGCATGCGGCAACCCGGTGCCCGGATCGCGGATTTGCGTCGCCGCGCCGCCGGCATGGACAACCCGCGCCGCCGGCTCGTGCCAGACCGCCCAGCCGGCCCGGCGCAGCCGCCGCATGAGGTCCGTCTCCTCGAAATAGAGGAAGAAGCCGTCATCGAACAGGCCGGTCTGCCGCAGCGCGGCCGTGCGCAACATCACCGCCGCGCCGGTCACCCACGGCACTTCCACGGCCTGCGCGGCCTGGATGCTGGTCGGCGGCACGCGCAGCAGCCGCTCGATCGCGCGGGTGCGCGCGCCTCGGCAGAATTCGCCCCGGATCGACGGAAACCGGAACGCCGACGATTGTGGCCGCCCGTCCTCATGCGTCAGCAGCGCCCCCACCGCGCCGGCGCGCGGCTCGCGATCGAGCAGGTCGGCCATCGCCTCCAGCGCGCCGGGGCGGACGCGTGCGTCGGGGTTGATCAGCGCGATCGCCTCGGGCATCTCGCCGCCTTCCGCCAGCAGCGCGATCGCCTGATTGTTGGCGAAGGCGAAGCCGCCGTTCACCTCGAGCGGCAGCGGCGTCACCCATTCGCTCCAGCCGTTGGTGGCGATTGCCTCGGCGATGCGCGCGGCCGATCCGTCACCCGATCCGCCGTCCACCGCCACCACGCGCAGGCCGGGAAAGGCCCGCCGCGCCTCCTCCAGCGCGGCGATGCACGCAATCGAAAGGTCCGGCGTCCGATAGTTGACGATGATGACCGCGAGTCCGTTCACACCCGTTTCCCGCCCCGCTGTGGTTGCGCCACCGCCGCCGCCCCCTGTGGCGTCGGAACCGTTGCGCAAGGGCATCTCTTGCTTAGGACGGACTTCCTTGTCAAAGCCCTACCGATCCCCACCGGCCGCGATCCCGCGAATGAAATCACCGGGATACGGCCCAGTCCGATGGTGAATGACGGCCTGACCATGACCGCCATCCTCTATGTCGCCGCCCGCCTGCCGACGCTTTCGGAGACGTTCGTCTATCGCGAATTGCTCGGGCTGCGCGCGCGCGGGCGGGAAGTGATCGGCGCCAGCGTCCATCGGCCACTCGCTACCGACGACCCGCTGCTGGCAAAGATCGCGCGCGAGGCGGTGGTGATCTATGCACCCGCCACCACATTGGCGCTGCCGATCGCGCTGCTGCGCCATCCGCTGCTGGCGGCGCGCGCGATCCGCGATGCCTTCACGGCCGACCATTCCTCGCTCAGGAGTCGGCTGAAGCATGTCGCGCAGGCCGGCTTCGGCATCGCGACCGGCTGGCGGCTGCGCGGGCGCGGGATCGGCGCGGTCCATGCGCATATGGCGAACGTGCCGGCGATGATCGCGCTCTATATCGCGCGGACGCTGGGCGTGCCGTTCAGCTTCACCGGCCACGCCGCCGACCTGTTCGTGCAGCGCGCCGCGCTCGCCTTCAAGCTGGACGAAGCGGCTTTCGTGTCGTGCATCAGCCATTGGCATCGCGGCTTCTACCGCTCGATCACCACGATCGGGGAGGAGCGGCTGCCGGTGGTGCGCTGCTCGGTCGCGATCCCGCCGGAAGTGGCGGCGGAGCGACGCGAGATCGTCATCGTCGCGCGGCTGGTCGCCAAGAAAGGCATCGACCTCTTGATCGACGCCTTCCACCGCGCCGCGCCTGAGGGATGGATCCTGCGCATCCTCGGCGACGGGCCGGAACGGGCGAAGCTGGAGGCGCAGGTCGCCGCGCTCGGCATCGGTGGGCGGGTGACGTTCGATGGGGCGCGGCCGCATGCTGATTGCCTCGCGGCGATCGCTACCGCCGGGCTGTTCGTCCTCCCCTGCCGCACCGCGACCAACGACGATCGCGACGGCATCCCGGTGGTGCTGATGGAGGCGATGGCCGCCGGCCGCGCGGTGATCGCGGGCGACCTGCCGACGATCCGCGAGTTGGTGAGCGACGGCGAGACCGGCCTGCTCGCCCCGCCCGACGACGCCGGGGCAATCGCCGCGCTGATCGCGCGCCTCACCGCGGACCCGGACGAGCGCCAGCGGCTCGGCCATGCCGCCCGGGTCTTCGTCACGGAGGAATTTTCCGACGCGGTGAACCTCGCGCGGCTGGAGCGCGCCTTCGCGACGGCGGCGGGATGACGGCGCGCACCGAATTCCTCGGCACCGAATTCGATCCGCTGCCGTTCGGGGCGGCGGTGGCATGGCTCGCGGCGCGCGATGCGGACAGCGCCTATGGCTATGTCGTCACCCCCAACGTCGATCATATGGTGCGGCTGGCCGATGCGCCGGCGGAAGTGACGGCGGCCTATCGCGACGCGGCGCTCTGCCTGTGCGACAGCCGGGTGCTGGCACGGCTGGCGCGGCTGGCGGGGGTGACGCTGCCGGTGGTGCCGGGCAGCGATCTCACCGCCGCTTTGTTCGCGCATGTGCTGCGGCCGGGCGACCGGTTGTGCCTGATCGGCGGGGAGACGGAGGATGCCGTCCGGCTGCGCGCGCTCCACCCCGCGCTCGATATCGTTCATCACCAGCCACCGATGGGGCTGCGCACCGACGCGGCGGCCCGCGCGGCGGCGGCCCGCGCGGCGGTGGCGGCGGGCGCGCGCGCGATCCTGCTCGCGGTCGGCTCACCGCAACAGGAGATGCTGGCGCGCGAGATCGGCGCGATCGCGGGCGCGCGGGGCACCGCCCTGTGCATCGGCGCGTCGGTCGATTTCCTCGTCGGGCGGCAGGCGCGCGCGCCCCGCGCGGTGCAGCGGATGGGGATGGAATGGGCGTGGCGGCTCGCCACCAGCCCGCGCCGGCTCGCGCGCCGCTATCTGGTCGAAGGGCCGGCGATCTTCCCGATGGTATGGCGCTGGCGGCGTGCGCGGCGATGAGCGAGCGCCGCCCCGTCATCCTCCACCTCGCCGTCGACGTGAACACGCCGCAGCGGCCGAAGACGACCAACGCGATCGAATGGTTCGTGCGCGAGCTGGGCGATTACGACAATGTCGTCATCGCCTATCAGCGCCGCGAGCGCCCCGTTTCCGCCCCGGTGGAATGCGCGGCGCAGGGCTTCCGGCTGTTCCATTTCCCCTATTTCGGCTTGCGCCTCGGCATCGGCCTGCTGCCGGCGATGCGCCGCGCGGCGAAACGCACGATCGCGCTGCTGGAGGCGCAAGGCATCCGCCCCGATCTCGTCCACGCGCACAAATTCACCTTCGAGGGGCTGGCCGGGCGCGAGATCGCGCGCCATTTCGGCGTGCCGCTGTTCGTCTCGCTGCGCGGCGAGGTGGAGACGAAGGTGTTCCGCATGAAGCCAACGCTCCGCCCGCTGCTGCGGCGCGTGGCGGCGGGGGCGGCACGGCTCTATTTCGTCTCCGCGTGGTTCCGCGAGGAATTCCACCGCTACGTGCCCGCGCAGCCGGACAAGGAGCGCAACCTCCCCAATATCGTCCGCAACATCGCGCCCGCGATCGCGCCGCAGCCGCCCGGCGACCGCTTCGTCGCGATCCTCGCGCTCGATACGTGGAAGCGCAAGGGCGTGCGCTGGCTGCTCGACGGGCTGGCGCTCGCGCGGCGCGAGCGGCCGGACCTGAAGCTCGACCTGATCGGCGGCGGCAGCGCGGAATCGCGCGCGCACGTCGAGCGGATGATCGCCGCGCGCGGACTGGCGGAAGCGGTCACCCTGGTCGGGCCGCTGCCCAATGCCGAACTGCTCGCGCGCCTGCCGCATTATCGCGCGCTGCTGCTCCCGAGCCTCAACGAGACATTCGGCATGGTCTATGTCGAGGCGTTGTTCGCCGGCGTGCCGATCCTGTTCACGCGCGGCACCGCGATCGACGGCTATCTCGACGGGCTGGACGTGGGCCGCGCCGTGCCGCCGCGTGACGCGAAGGCGATCGCCGCCGCGATCCTCGATCTGGATGCGCGCACCGTCGAGATGCGCGCCGTGATCGCCGCCGCCGCGCCGCGCCTGTTCGCGACGTTCGATCCGGCGACCAGCCTCGCCCGTTATAACGCCGACGTGCGGGCGGCGCTGGGCGCGCGCTAAACCCTATTCCTGATAATAAGCGTCGTAATAACGCTGCGTCCAATAACCGAAGCCGTAATCGTCCCCACCGATCGCGCCGTGATAGCGATTGAGCACGGTGCCGATGCACGGCGCCGGGCTGAGCACCTCCATCGCGTCGCGCACCTGCCGCGCGGTCGTCTTGCCTTCCTCCACCACCAACAGGTAAGCGTCGATCTGCTGCACGACGATCGATGCATCGTCATTGGCGAAGGCCGGCGGCAGATCGCACAGGCAGAAGCAATTCTCGCCCAGCCCGCGCATTGCCTCGATCAGGCTTTTCATGCGGTTGCCGGCCAGCGCCTCGGCGGATTGCCGGACGATCTGCGCGGCCGGAAAGACGATCAGGCCGGTGCCGGCGACATTGTGGCCCACCGCGTCGAGCGTATCGGTTTCGCCGGTAAGATAGTCACCGATCCCCGGCCCTTCCTCCAGGCCGAAACATTTGCCGACCGAGCTGCGCCGCAAGTCGAAATCGAACAGCAACGTATATTGGTCCGGGATGCGCGACATCGATGCGGCGAGATTGCTGGCGATGAAGGTCTTGCCGACATCGGGCGTCGCGGAGGTGACGCCGATGATCTTCCAGCCGTTCGCCTTGGCGATCTTCAGCACCTGCGAACGGAGCAGGTTGAACGGCCGCGAGCGGCGATCGCTGCTGTTGAAGCCGAACAATTTGCGCTGGGTCGCGTCGGGCAGTTCCAGCCGCTCGTCCGCCAGCGAGCCGCCGAGCACCTCGCGCGGCGGTGGTGCGGCACTGTCGATCGCGTCAAGCTTCCACGAATTGGACATGGATTCGGGTCTCATCTTCTCAACCGCTCAAGCGGAGCGGGCAAAGCGTCGCGGCACCCAGCGGCTCCGCTTGCGCTTGCGGGACAGGACGGGAACAACCGCAAGCGGCGCCTCGCCCAGCAGATTGGTGAGCTGGCCGACGCTGCGAATCGGCCGCAGGATCAGCTCGATCAGGAACGCCAGCGCCAGGCCGACCAATAGACCGCCCGCGATGCCACCCGCGATCAGCAATGGCCGGTTCGGCGAGGTGGGATGGTCCGGCGTCACCGGCGGATCGATCAGCGTCAGCCGTTCGCCACGCTGCTGATCGGCCAGCTTCGCCACCGAGCGCGCGGTGAGCAGGTTGGCGGAAACCTTCGACAGATTGGCGCGGATGATATCCGCCCGCGCCTGAAGCTGCTGCACCTGCTGCGTGACCTGCGGCCCGCGCGCCTGCGCGGCGGCCAGCGCGGCGGCGCGGCTCTGCTCGGCGCCGCGCTGCCGCTCGAGATCGGCGATCGCCCGGTTGTTGGCCGCGATCTGCTGCTGCACGACGCTATAGACACCGCGGACCTGATATTGCTTTGAATTGTCGCGCGCCGCCTTGAGCAGCCGCTCCGCCGACTTCACATCCGGGTGATCGTCGGAATATTTCGCCTTGGCGGCGGCGAGCGCGGCTTCGGCGGCGGCGACCGCCGGATCGCGTTCCACGCCCACGCCACTCTGCACCTGTGCGCCGAGCGTGGCGTTCTCGCGCTGCAATGCCGCGATCTGGCCGGCATAATCGACCGACGCGCCGGCGCCGACCATCCCAAGCCCGGCCGCCGACAGCGCCGCGCCATTGATCCCGGCGATGTGGTTGATCTGCGATTCGATCGCCTGCACCTGCGCCTGAAGGTTCGATTCCTGATCCTCCAGGAAGGACACGTTGGTCTGTGCTTCCTGTTGCGTCGAGGTGGTCGAAAGCTTGAGCAGGCGATCGACGAAGGTCTGCGCGACGATCTGCGCCTGCGCCGCGCGCGGATACGAGAAGGAGAGCGAAAAGGCGATGGACCCGCTGCCCGGCTTGCCCGACGACGCCCCCCGCTGGATATCGGCATCGATCGCGCTGATCGTCGTCGCATCGCGCATCCGGTCGACCAGTTTCGACAGTGGCTCGCTGTGCGCGGAGGCGTTGTAGAGATCGTTGGCCTGGATCAGTTCGACCAGATCAGGCCGGGCCAGGATCTGCTGGCGGATCTTGGCCATGCGGCGGTCGATCGGATCGTCGTTCGCCGCGCCGGGCTGCGCGCCCGGCAAATCCTGCGATTCGACCAGCAGGGTGGCCTTGGACTCATATTTGCGCGGCAGCAGGAATGCCGCCGCGACGGCGGCGACCGCGATCAGCACCGCCGGCACGATCACGAACCAGCGGCGCTGCCACAGGATCATCGGCAGATTGCCGAGCAACCCGGTCGAGGCCGCTTCCTGATCGTCGTAGCCGGTCCGCCCGCTATCGGTCATTGCAAATCTCCGAAACGGTAAGACAGGCCGATTCGCCCGCCGATATCGGCGGGGCGGCTATAAATATCGGTAAAGATGTTGCGATATTGTCCCATTGCCGAGACGCGCAGCCGTTCCGACAAACGACGTTCGAACATCGCCGACACCAGCAGGAAACGGGTGTTGAGGCCCGGCAGCACCAGGGAACGCGATCCCGCCTCGGTGGTATAGGCGGCGTGGAGGGAAATCGTGTCGTGCTCGCTGAGCTTCCGGCTGCCGTCGATACCGAACATGTTCACATATTGCGTGCCATTGAAGCCGGTCGGCCGCACCGACCGCGATGCGACGAAGCACAAGTTCGTGCGGTCGGTCTTCCGGCACAAGGTCGCGTTGCCGGAAAGGGAGGCCTTGTGCGTCGACCCGAAGGTGCTGCTGTCGACAAACGAAACGCCGACCGCGCCGTCCAGCGTCCAGAACGGGCCGAGCCGGGTAGATGCCGTGGCCTGCGTGGAGATCACCCGCGTGTCGCCGCGCTGCCCCGGATAGACGTAACGCGCCAGCGAACCTTGCAAACCGACACTGGTAGCGGCCGAGATCTGACGGGAATAGCCGAAGGTGCTGCCATAGCCGTCATAATTGCTCGCATCGCCAAAGCTGCGATAGCGCGTCGATTCGTAGAACGAACTGACGTTGATCTTGTCATGCTCCGACAACGCGATATTGAAATCGCCGGTGACATAGACGCGCCGGCGGCGATCGCGCGAGCCGTACAGCGCAAGATCGGTTGGCGGCGGCACGCCCGCGGCCGGATTCGTCAGCAGGTCTCCCACGGTATCATAGGCGCCGACGATCGCGCTCGACAGGTCCATCCGCACATGCGTGTTCACCCGTTCCGACGGGCGTCCGGCATAATCGGCGCTGACGTTATAGCTGGATGCTTCCGCATAATGCTGGAAATATTCCTTGATGCTGGCCATTCCCGAAACGGTGAGGATGTCGCGCGCCGTCAGCAGCTGAAGCTGCGGCGCGATATCGACCGCCGCATAGCCGCTGCCCAGATCGTTGCCGGTTCCTGAAAAGGGGTTCGACGAATATCCGACGTTCGGCGAAACATCGATGCTGGCGCGAGTCTCCTCCTGCGCCTGCGCGACGCCGGGCGCGATCAGCGCGGCCGCGGCCACACAGCCATACCAGCGTAGCTTCACGGTACGACCACCGTATCGCCGCTCTCGAGCTGCGGCAGGCCGGCGAGATCCCGATCGCTGGGATTACCCTTCATGATGTCGGTCAGGCGCACCTTGATGACCGTCAGGCCATTGCCGGACTTGCGCAGGATGCGGACATTGCCGAGATCGGCGAAATCCCCCGGACCGCCGGCCAGCGCGAGCGCCTCCAGCACGTTGACATAACGGCCGGTGGCGAAGGCGCCCGGCGAGCGCACCTTGCCGGCGACCGAGAATTGCACGCCCACCGGCGTCTTCACCGACACCGTCACCTGCGGCACGGCATCGCGGAACTGGCTACGCAGCCCGCGCGTGATCTCCTGCTCCACCTCCGACGGCAATTTGTTGTTGGCATTGACCTGCCCGACCAGCGGGAAGGAGAAGGTGCCGTCCGGCAGCACCTTTATATCGCGCTGGAGCTTGTCCTCGCCCCAGACGTAGACCTCAAGCTCGTCGCCCGGACTGATCCGATAGGCGCGAAGCTGCGCCGGGGGAGTGGACGTCGAGGCGGCCGGGGCGCCTCCCTGCGCCATCGCCGCCGGCCCGTGCACCAGACCGGCACAAGCGAGGCCCGCAGCCATCTTCCATGCTTTACGCCGCATTCATCACCCCTGATTGTTCTGTTGAACGCATTGTTTCGTGAGAGCCTTGATGTTCTACCTG
Source organism: Sphingomonas sp. CL5.1 (assembly GCF_013344685.1). Lineage (NCBI taxonomy): Bacteria > Pseudomonadati > Pseudomonadota > Alphaproteobacteria > Sphingomonadales > Sphingomonadaceae > Sphingomonas > Sphingomonas sp. CL5.1. The sequence continues at coordinate 1,443,576 of NZ_CP050137.1, read as the reverse complement.
CTTGCCTACACCATCGCTAGGCAAAAGAGTGTTAACCGAACAACCTGCATCTATGCGCTCGCCTCGATTTCCCGACGCACGCCAGCCGTCGCGCCGGCAATGCTTGCCTGTCTGCACCAAGATACGGACATTCGTAACCGATGAAGAAGCGTTCGATCCCGTTCCTCGTTCCACTGGTCGCCGCCGGGCTGCTCGCCGGCTGCACGTCCAGCGATCGCAAGGCCGCCAACGACGCCGCGATCGCCCAGGGCGCGCTCGAACGCGGACAGATCACGGTCGCGCGGCAATATATCCAGCGCGCGCTGGCGCTGCGCGACGACATCAGTGATTACTGGCTGATCAAGGCGCATATCGCGCTCGCGGCGCAAGACTTGAGCGGCGCCTATGACGCCTATCAGAACGTGATCCAGCTCGATCGCGCCAATGTCGAGGCGCTGACCGGCCTGTGCCAGATCGCGATCGCCGGCAACATCGCGGGGCAGGCGGAGAAATATGCCGATCAGCTCGCGGCGCTCAACCCCAGCGACGTCCTGCCCAACACCGTGCGCGCCGCCGCCGCGGCCTCGCGCGGCGACCGGGACAAGGCCAACCATTTCCTCGATCTGGTTTTCGCCGTCCAGCCGGGCGACCCCATCGCGCTGATGGTCAAGGCCCGCCTGCTGGCCGATGCGCAGGACTATGCGGGCGCGGCCAAAGTCATGGAGCGAGCCACCGCCGCTCCCGGCAACCCCACCGGGCGGCTGAGCATATTGACCGGATATTACAAGCGCGCGGGCGATCGCGACGGGCTTTTCCGCGCGGTCGAGCGCCTCGCGCAGGCCAATCCGAAAGATCCCGACATCCAGTTCCAATATGCCGACCTGCTGTTCGATCGCGGCAATGCGGATGCCGCCAATGCGGCGATCGCCCGCGCGGTGGACGGCGGCGCGAGCGATATCGCCGTGGCTGGCCGGGCGCTGAACCTGTGGCTGAAACAGGGATCTGGCGCGATCGCGGCCGACCGGCTGCTGTCCGATGCCGCCAATGCGCCGCTGGCGATGAAGGCCGCCTATGCCCAGTTCGCGAACGAAACCGGCCGCCCCGATCTGGCGATCCGCCTGCTTCAGGGCGAGAAGCTCGACGCCGGCGCGATGCAGCGCCCCGACGCGGCGAACGCGGCCGCCGCGCTCGCTTATGCGCGCGGGCTGCGTGGCGACCGCGCCGGGGCCGACGCGATGCTGGCGAACGTGTTGCAGGCCGACCCGGACCAGCCCGGCGCGCTCCTCGCGCGCGGGCGGCTGCGCGCCGCCGCGGGCGACCGGCGCGGCGCGATCGAGGATGTGCGCAACGCGGTCGCGCAGGATGGGAGCAATGTCGCGGCGCGGCTAACGCTCGCCGATCTCCTCCTGCAGGACGGCCAGAGAGTGCTGGCGGAAACGGCGCTGCGCGACGGCATGAACGCGGCGGACGACGATCCGCGTCTGCCCGCCAGGCTGGCGCGCCTGCTGATCGCGGAAGGCCGCCGCGACGAGGCCGCCGCGACACTCAGCGATTTCGCGAAGGCCAACCCGCTCAGCCAGCGCGCGGCGAAAGTTCGGCCGGGCTGAACGCGGCTTCGAGTCGCGGTGGGCCGGCGCGGCCCGATCACATAAAAAGGGAGAGAGAACTTCGCGTCCTCCCTCCCTTCCGTCGATATGAATTCTGGTGTTATTTCGTCGCGGCCGGCGACGGCGTGGCCTTACCCGCCGGTGGCGCGAAGCCCGGCTGATAGTCGATCTTCGCCTTGGCACGCTCGGCGTCGAGATCCTTCTTCATGGCTTCCTCGACGCCCTTGCGGCGCAGTATCTGCGTCGCGACCGGCGTGGCCTGCTGCTGGTCGACGGGCTGTGCTTCGACGCTCTTGATCACGCTGGCGATCACCTGCCCGTTCTGCGGCACGAGGAACGGCTCGCCCGGCTTCAGCGCCGCGATCTTCTGCGCCGCGTCCGGCGGTATCGATGCCGTATCGAGCGTCGCGCTGCCGCGCTTGTACTGGACGTTCGAGGACTTCAGCGCCGCCTCGACTTCCGCCATGGTCTGCGCCGCCTTGAGCTTCGCGGCCAGCGCCGGATCATTGGACATCGGGAAGGCGATCTGATCGAGCACGTAGCGCTTGCGCTGCGCGAACAGGCTGGGGTTGTCGGCGACGAACTTCGCCGCCGCCGCCGCATCCGGCACCGGCACCGCCTTGGCGCTCTTTTCGGCGAGCAGGTCGATGAGGATGCCGTCCTGCGCGCGCGAGACCTGCGTCAGGTAGGTCGGCGACTGATCCAGCCCTTCGGCCTTGGCCTTGCCGACCAGCAGCTTGCGGTCGATAACGCGCTGGAGCAACTGCGCCATGATCGCCTTCTTGTCGGCGCCGGGCGGGATTTGCGCATTGCCCAGTTCGGCGTTCAGCTCCTGCTGGGTGATCTCATGGCCGTTGACCACGGCGACGACTTGCCCTTCGGCCTTCTTCTGGCAACCCGCGACCAGCGGCAGCATCATCGCCGTGGCGACCACCAGACCGATTTTCACCTTGCTCATCCTGTCCCCCAACGAAAATATCCGATTCATTTCAATTGCATGCCTGCACGGTCCAACCCGACCAGCACCTGACGCAGGCGCGGGCCGACGGCGGCGTAGAGATCGCGCGCAAAGCTGTCGAGCAACCCGCGCGCATCGTCCGCGCCGACTGCCGACATCCGCACCAGCACGCCGTCCGGGATGACGCCGGAAAAATTTTCCTTGATCACCGCCAAGCGCTGCGCCGACCATTTCGCCGGGAAATAATCGCCCACGCGCGTCCAGTAGATAAGCTGCTCGCGCCGCAAGTCGGCCTCCGCGACGATATAGCGCGAGGGGATGGTGAGACCCGGCGCCAGCGGCGTCTCATGCCCGGCGATCTGGGTCAGCTTATAACCACTCGCCGGATAGCAGATTTCGGGTCGATGGACCTGGATCGTGCCGTCCTGTGCGCCGCTATAGGCGATGAGCAGCATCACCGCCGCGCCGTCGGCGCGCGTATAGGCGCGCGTGACGAACTGGCTGTAGATCTTGTCGCGAAGCTGGTCGGCCGGCGGCAGCACCAACCCGCTGGCCGCCTGATAGCGCCAGCCGGCGAAATTCTCCGGCACCAGCTTGTCGAGCTTGGCGTCGCCGAGCAGCTTCTCCACCCGGCGCGGCATCAGCGCGAAGCCCGCCGCCGCCGTCGCCAGCAGCGCGCCGCCGAGCAGCATCTCGCGCCGCGTCGTCCGCGACTCGCCCTGTTGTTCGGCGCGCCGCAGCCAGCTTTCCTCGTTCATGCCGCCGCCCCCCGCGCCGCGAGCCGATCGCGCAGCGGCCGCGCCAGACTGTCGATCAGGAAGATACCGAGCAGCGCCGTCATGAACATCGTCAGCCCGGCCGCCTCGTGAATGAAGCCCTGCCCCGCCGCCTCACCGAAATGATAGGTGACGAGCAGCAGGATCAGCACGCGGATCAGGTTCGCCACGATTGCCACCGGCAGGATGCATGCCAACAGGAACAGCATGTAGCGCCAGTTCGCGCTGTGCCGGATATAGATGTAGAACAGGCCGAGCGCCGTCAGGCTGATCATCGAATTCAGCCCGGCGCAGGCCGCCGCCACCAGCATGTCATATTGACCGATCTGGATCGTCACGCCCGATCCCGCGATCGGATAGCCGGCCGCGTGCAGGATCGTCACCGCCCATTGCGAGATGGCGATCTTCAGCGGCTGGGTCAGCATCGCGAACAACGTGTCGGGCGGCGGGAACATGAACAGCAGATAGACGAGCGGGAACCACACCACGCGGAGCGAAGCCGCACCCCACAGCAGGTACGCGGCCGTCAGCACGATGGCGTACATCGCCGCGCCCTCGATCTCGACGATGCTCGTCACCCGCGCGAAGATATAGAGCGGCAGCAGCACGGCGAGCAGCGCCGTGCCGGCCAGCCATGATCCCGGCCGGGCCAGCGCCGCCGCCCGCCCCCACTCGCGGCTCAGCAGCCAAAGGCCCGTCGCAAGCACGATCGGCCCGTGCGCGCCCTGCTCCGTCGACCAGCTTTCCTGCCCTACCCGGATCATCACCGGAATGACGATCGCCAGCAGTCCCAGAATCAGCAGCGGCCTGGATCGGACCCAGTCGATCGGTGTCTGCGATCTTTGCGCCAGCAGACCGGAATCCACGGTGGAAACACCTCCCAAGGGCACAGGCAGATCACCGCGATACTCGCCGACTTTCCCTTGGGCATTTTTTATCGGAGGTCCCTTGGTTTAGCAAGGAGCACCGCCGGTCGTAAGCGTGGCTGGACCATTCCGATACATTAACGATGTCCGCAAATGTTTCGGCGCCGCGCCATCGTCCGCATCTTCGCCCGGGCAAGGCGATGAAGCGACCGTCGCGCACCTTATTTCTTCGTCAACCGTTTCGTGCTTAATGGGCGAAGATGCGGAGAAACCCGCATCTTCGCCTTTCTGGGAGCTGAATCGATTCATGCAGACGGCCTACGACTGGATCTCCGTCGCGATCTTCGCCGGCCTCGTTGTGCTGCTGCTACAGCGGTCATCGCATGAGGAGCCGTCGGATCGGCTCTGGCAATATCTGCCGCCGGCGATCGGCTGCGCGGTGGCGAACTATTTCGGCAACGAGGGCAACCATCTCGTCGCGGTGCTCGTGCTCGCCGCGGTGATCGGCTATATCTTCCACATCCTGAAGCCCGACATCCTCCGCAGGAAATAGCGCGAAGGGCGGCAGGGCACGCGCCCCGCCGCCAAGGCTCATCCCTGTCTCACAGCGCCGCCATGACCGGCGCGACGATGCCCGCCAGCACGGCATAGCCCGCGTCGGTGAGGTGGATGCCGTCGCTATGGAAAGTGGGGCCGTAAGGCGCGGCGTTTGGACAAGCTCCTTCCACGCCGATCATCGCATCGGCATGGAGCGCGACATAGGCGTCGCAGAAATCCGGCCCGTTGACATCGAAATAGCCATTATATGCCGCCCGCGCCGCCGGAAGGTCGAACGGATCGGCGGCGTCGGTGCTGGTCAACAACACCAGCTTCGCAACGCCCGCCGCGCGCCGCGCACGGAAATAACCTTCGGTCGCGGCCGTGGCCACGGCGGTCGACAGGCCGCGCTGGTTATACCATTCCCAAGCCGCGAGATGGGCCGGGGTGGAACCGAGCAGCGCCAGCATCGGATCGATCTCCGCCGCCGCCTCGGCATCCATCGCTGTCATGGATATGCCGACATGGCCGAGGTTGGTCCACGTACCCAGGCTCCAGCCGTTCATCGCCGCCACCTTCGCCGGATAGCTGTTGAGCGGGGCCGTCATGCTGTAGCCGTTGGTCAGGCTGTCGCCGTGGAACAGGCGGAACGGTCCGCCCGCCCATGGCAAGGGAGCGGCATATTTGCCGCGCGCCCATATCTCGACCTGCATCATCTCGGCGGCGGTCAGCGCCCGGTTCCAGACGATCACCTCATAGATCTCGGCCTTGGCGGCGGTGGCGGGGGTGGCCGGCGATCCGCCGATGCCGACATTGTGCCCCGCCGCCGCCGTCAGCTTGCCGAGATGGGTGACGCAACTGTTGTTGACGAAGTAGCGTGCGGACGTCGTCTCCGGCCGCCCGGCGGTATAGCCCAGCGTGGTCAGCCCGCTCCCGGCATAAGGGCAACGCCCCAGCCCGTTGCCGAAGAAGCCGGCCTGCGCCCCGTTGGCGAACAGGTTATAGCCGGTCGAGTTCGACGCGGTGAACAGGAAGCCGAAACTGGATGCCTGCACGTTGCGGCAGACAACGAACGCGCTGCTCGTCGCCGATTGGCAAGCGCTTGCCACCGCGTTGCTGGTCCCCGCGTCGAGATATTGCGCTCCCGAGAAGAGCACATAAGGCTTGCCGCCCGCTCCGCCGACGCGATATTTCGGCTGCGCGGCAGCGGTCGCCTGCGCCGCCACGAGACCACCGACACTGTCGGTCCAGCCGGCGAGGGCGCTGTTGTCGGCCTGCGACGGAATTTCGTCCGCCGACCAGCGGGCGACGATCGCCGCCTGCTGCGGCAGGGCGGCGACGGCCGGCGGCGGCGACGCCAATCCTCCCCGCCGCGCCCGCGCGCCGAGCGCGAAACCCAACGACATCACGCCAACGCCACGATATCGGCGGCGGTGGTGCCGGTCGCGCGCACGAAACCGGCGCGGACGTCGATCACCTGCCCGGCGGCGACGTTGCGGAACGTCACGTCGCCCGTTCCGGCGACGCCGCGCAGCACGACATCGCCGGCGGTGCCGACATAGAGCGCCTTGGGCACCACCGGCAGCGGCGTGGCGTCACTAGGCGTCACCGCGAACGGCGCGCCGGCCGGGGCGACAACCGCGTCGCTGAACTGGGCGAAAGGATCGATCGGCATCGGAACATCTCCCTTGGATGAGGCCGATCCGGCACCGCGAATCGGCAGGAATGTTCCTGATATGTTCTAAATAAGAATGTAGGACAGGGCGAATTTAATCGTCCGCCATCATGTCGCGGGTTAAATCAGCGTTTACCATCTGCCGTTACCGAGGTCGCGCGTCTGTATGCAGCCGAGGCCCGCGCGATGAATTTGACCGAGCGTTTTGCACGTCTGAACGAAGCATTCGGCGGGCCGACGATCGACCCCGAATCGGGTGTGCGTGCGCTCGCGCTGCTGCTTTCGCTGCACCGGATGGTGGTCGATCCGGCGCAACTGCGTCACGAATTGGGCAAATCCGGCCCGCTCGAAGGGGGCGACATCGTGCGCCTCGCGCGGCGACTCTCTGGCGTGCGCGCGCGTCAGGCGCAGGTCGCGCCGGGCAAATTGTCGCGCCAGCCGCTGCCGCTGCTCGCCAATGGGCCAGAGGGCTGGTTCCTGATCGGCCGCCTGCTTGACGACGGCGTGCTGATCCAGCGGCCGGGGCGCGAAGTGGAGCGCGTCGATCGCGCCGGGCTGGACGCGCTATGGTCGGGCGAGGTCGTGCTCGTCACCACGCGCGAGCCGGCCGCCGGCGGTCCCGGCCGCTTCGACATCCGCTGGTTCGTGCCGCAGATCGTGCGCTATCGCCGGCTGATCGGGGAGGTGCTGCTGATCACCTGCACGCTCAACCTGCTCGGGCTGGCCTCGCCGCTGCTGTTCCAGAACGTGATCGACAAGGTGCTGGCACACAATTCGCTTTCCACCCTGAACGTGCTGGCGATCGCCTTCGTTGCGGTGTCGGTATGGGAGGCGGCATTCGGCTGGATTCGCAGCCGGCTCTATGCCGAGACGAGCCAGAAGATCGACGTCGAGCTGGGCGCGCGGGTGTTCCGCCACCTGCTCGCGCTGCCGCTCGATTATTTCGAGCGCCGCCGCGTCGGCGACACCGTCACCCGCGTCCGCCAGCTCGAGACGATCCGCGAGTTCCTCACCAACGCCTCGCTGACCGTGCTGGTCGATCCGCTGTTCACGATCGTCTTCATGGTGGCGATGATCGTTTATTCCCCCGCGCTGTTCGGCATCGTCGCCCTCACCCTGGTCGGCTATGTCGCCGTCTCGCTGTTCGTCACCCGCCCGCTGCGCGATCGCATCGAGGAGAAGTTCGAGCGCGGCGCGGCGAGCAACGCGCTGCTGGTGGAAAGCGTCAGCGGCATCCAGACCGTCAAGACCTCGGCGGTCGAGCCGCAATGGCAGGAGGGGTGGGAACGCCAGCTCGCCGCCTATAGCGGGTCGGCGCTGCGCGTCACCACGCTGTCCTCCACCGGCAGCCAGGCGGTCGAGCTGATCTCCAAGCTCGGCTTCGCCGCGATCCTGTTCTTCGGCGCGAAGCAGGTGATCGGCGGCGAGATGACGGTCGGCGCGCTGGTGGCGTTCAACATGTTCGCGCAGCGCGTTTCCGGCCCGGTGATCCGCATGGCGCAGATCTGGCAGGATTTCCAGCAGGTGCGCATCTCGATCGAGCGGCTGGGGGACATCCTCAACCATCCGGTCGAGCGGCAGACCAGCGGCAAGGTGGACATGCCCGCGATGCAGGGCACGATCACCTTCGAGAACATCCGCTTCCGCTACGCCCCGGATACGCCGCCGGCGATCGACGGCGTCTCGCTGCATATCGGCGCGGGGCGGTCGATCGGCATCGTCGGCTCGTCCGGCTCGGGCAAGTCGACGCTGACCAAGCTGCTCCAGCGACTCTATTCCCCGGAAAGCGGGCGGGTGATGGTCGACGGCATCGATCTGGCGCAGGCCGATCCGGTGTGGCTGCGCCGTCATATCGGCGTGGTGCTGCAGGAGAATATCCTGTTCAACCGCTCGATTCGCGAGAATATCGCGCTGGCCAATCCGGCGATGCCGCTGGAGCGGGTGATGCAGGCGGCGAAGCTGGCCGGCGCGCACGAGTTCATCCTCCAGCAGCCGCACGGATACGACACGCCGATCGTCGAGCGCGGCGCGAACCTGTCGGGCGGCCAGCGCCAGCGCATCGCCATCGCCCGCGCGCTCATCACCAATCCACGCATCCTGATCCTCGATGAGGCCACCTCCGCGCTCGACGCGGAGAGCGAGGAGATCATCCGCCGCAACCTGAAGGCGATCGCGCGCGGGCGCACCGTCGTCATCATCGCGCATCGGCTCTCCGCCGTGCGCGAATGCGACGGGATCATCGCCATGGAAAAGGGCCGGATCGTCGAGGGCGGCTCGCATGACGAGCTGATCGAGCTGGGCGGGCGCTATGCCGAGCTTCACCGCCGGCAGGCCGGCATCAAGGAAATCGCCGCATGAACGCGCTCACCACCAACTGGTCGCTGGTCAAGGCCGCGCTCGCCGAGGACCGCCAGCGCGAGGCGGAGCGGCTGCGTATCGACGACGCCGCGTTCCTCCCCGCCGCGCTGGAGGTGATCGAGCGCCCCGTGTCCCCCACCGCGCGGTTGACCGCGCGGGTGATGATGGCGGGCATCATCTTCCTCGCCGGCTGGCTGGTGCTGGGGCGGACCGACATCATCGCCTCCGCCACCGGGCGGATCGTGCCGAAGGGCGCGGTGCAGCTCGTCCAGCCGGCCGAGGCGGGCGTGGTGCGGCGCATCCTCGTCCATGACGGCGACCATGTGAAAAAGGGCCAGCCGCTCGTCCTGCTCGATCCCACCGTATCCGGCGCGGAGGCAGCGCAGGCGGCCAAGGCCTATGAAACCGCCGCTTTCGAAGTGGCGCGCACCCGCGCGGTGATCGACGCGCTCGACGGCAAGCCGCTCGTCCTCACCCCGCCGGCGGGGGCGGACGCCGCGTCGATCGCGGCGCAGGAGTCGCTGGCGCGGGCGCGGCTCGCCGACATTCGCGCGACGATCGCCGCCAATGCCGCGAACGGCGGCGTGGCGGGCGCCGACATCGCCAGCGCGCGCGCCGAGGTGGCGAAGCTCGACAAGTCGCTGCCGCTGCTCGACCAGCAGATCGCCGCCAACGAGCAATTGCTCGAGAAGGGCTTCGTTTCGCGGCTCAAGGTGCTGGAAATGCGCCGCCAGCGCATCCTCGAGGCCGGGAGCCGCGATGCCGCGCGCGAGGCGATCCGCCGCGCCGCGGCGCAGGCGGGGGGCGCCGCCTCCACGCTCGCCAAGTCACGCGCCGACGCCCGCGCCGAGCTGTACGAGCAGCTCGTCAAGGCGACCACCGAGATGCGGCTGCGGCAGGAGGAGATGGTCAAGGCGAAGCAGCGGTCCGGCTTCCAGGCGCTGCGCGCGCCGGCGGACGGCACGGTCGGCCAGCTCTCGCTGCATACCGAGGGCGGCGTGGTCGAGGCGGCCAAGCCGATCATGACGGTGGTGCCTTCGGGCGATACGCTGGTCGCCGAGGTGAAGCTGCTCAACCGCGACGCCGGCTTCGTCCAGCCGGGCCAGAAGGTGGCGCTGAAGCTCGATGCCTTTCCCTTCTCGCGCTACGGCACGGTGCCGGGGCGGGTGGTCAGCATCAGCCCGGACGCGATCGACGACGAGAAACTCGGCACCGTCTATATCGTCCGCGTCGCGCTCGACCGCGCCACGGTGGATCGTGGCGACCGGCTGATGTCGCTGATGCCGGGGATGACCGTGGTGGCCGATATCGTCACCGGCAATCGCAGCTACCTGAGCTACCTCACCAGCCCGATCGAGGAAGCGCGGGGGAACGCGCTCAAGGAGCGGTGAGAGGCAGCGGTATACTCCGCCTCATCGTTCAATATTGATTAAACAGCCATTAACCGTTCGTATAGAGGAAGAAAGAGTAGAATTCTGTCAGTTACAGGACAAACTCAGGGAACTCTCAATCCATGTCGAACACTACATCCGTCGGGATCAACTTGTCTCCAGTCAACTATTGGAGCACGGAATATCCCTTTCTCGACAGGATGAAAACCGCCGGCACCTGGGGGGTGCAAGGCACTTCAGTTTCCTCGCTAATCGTGGATCAGAACGGCTATCCCACGACAATTCCCACCGGTGCGACCAGCGTTTCGACGATAATCGCACTCGATCCGGCATCCGCCGGAACCGACAATACCTATGTCCTGACCTATACCGGAACCGCCACCTTCCGCATTCCGGGCGCCACGATCGTCAGCTCCAAACCGGGCGAGATCACCTTTACCGTCACCGGCGCCAATCCAATGCAGACGGTGATGATCACCAGCATCGCCGCTTCCAATCCGCTGACGGCGATGCACGTCGTCCGGCAAGATCAGATGGCGCTGTTCAATCAGGGCGAGTTGTTCAATCCCGCGTTCGTAAAGCAAGTCTCGCAATTCGGCACCTTGCGCTACATGGACTGGGAACAGACCAACATCACCACCGCCACCTCGTGGTCGCAGCGGACGACGCCGGACACGCTTTCCTGGGCGAGTACCGGCAGCACGACGGGCGTGCCGATCGAGGCGATGGTCGCGCTGGCGAACGAAAGCCGCACCAACATGTGGCTCAACATACCGACGCAGGCGAACGACGATTACGTGCGCCAGATGTTGACCTATGTGCGCGACAACCTTGATCCTTCGCTGAAGGTCAATGTCGAATATTCCAATGAAATGTGGAACTGGGGATTCCAACAATCGCGTTACGCAAACCAGCTGGCCACCCAGCTCTGGGGCACAAATGTCACGCGCGGCGTGCAACAATATTACGGCTATCGCTCCGCCCAGATTGCGGCGATCGCAAATGATGTCTTCGGGGACGGCGCGGCTACCCGCCTGGACAACGTGCTCGCTACCCAAACGGCGAATCTCGGACTGGAAAAGTATATTTTTGAGGGCGTCGCAAAGGCGGGCTTGGGTGACGTCTCGTCACTTTTCCAGAGTTATGCGGTCACCACCTATTTCGGCAGCGAGTTGAGTGGCCAGAACAGCGCGGATCGGGCAACGATCCTTGGCTGGGCGAAAGGCGGCAGCGCCGGGCTGGACGCCGCTTTCAATGAGATTGCTAACGGCGGCACGTTGACCGGCTGGGGATCCTTGCCTTCGATCATCGCGCAATGGGCTTACCAGGCAACGGTCGCAAAAAAATATGGCCTTGATCTTGTTGCATATGAAGGCGGCATTGATCTTAGCGCCGCAGGGTTTTCGGCCGCTGATCAACCGATCGTAATGGATTTCTTTTCGCGACTCGAAGCCGATCCGCGAATGGCGACTATCTATACGCAGATGATCGACAGCTTTTCGGCTGCTGGCGGGACACTGCTCAACGCCTATACCGATGCACAGGTTGATCGTCCGGGCGGGCTGTATGGCACGCTAAAATCTATCTACGACAGTGCATCGCCCGCCTGGTCGGCGCCGGTGAATGGTCAGGCGGAGGCTAGCAAGGCATCTGGACCCGTCCCCGCGAATAATGTTTCCGGCCTCCCGGCGGCAAATCAACCAACTCCGGTCGCCCAAAACATAACCACCGCCGCCTCCAGCTATACGCTGGAATCCGGCGCTATGACGCTGAGCTATATCGGCCAAAGCGGCTTCGTCGGCACCGGCAACGATCTGGACAATGTAATCACCGGCGGCAACAGCGGTAACAAGCTGTATGGCGGCGCCGGCAACGACACCCTGATCGGCGGCGCCGGTAACGATTATCTCGATGGCGGCACGGGCGCGGATACGATGACGGGGGGAGCCGGCAACGACATCTATATCGTCGACAATCCCGGCGACGTGGTGGTCGAGGCGGCCAACGGGGGCACCGACGAGGTTCGCACCTCGCTCGACAGCTACACGCTGGGAGCGAATATCGAAAACCTCACCTACACCGGCAGCGGAGCCTTCACCGGAACCGGAAACGATCTCGCCAACGTGATCACTGGCGGCGACGGCGGCAACAAACTGTACGGCTATGACGGCAACGACACCCTGATCGGCGGCGCCGGCAACGATTATCTCGATGGCGGCACAGGCGCGGATCGCATGGTCGGCGGCGCGGGCAATGATACCTATATCGTCGACAATCCCGGCGATGTGGTGGTCGAGTTGCCCGGCGGCGGCATCGACGAGGTTCGTACTTCACTCGGCAGCTACGCGCTCGGCGCGAACCTTGAAAACCTGACCGCTACCGGATCAAGCACGTTCACCGGCATAGGGAACGCCGCAGACAACGTCATCACCGGCAGCACCCTCGGCGCGAACAAATTGTACGGCTATGACGGCAACGACACCCTGATCGGCGGCGCCGGCAACGATTATCTCGATGGCGGAACCGGGGCCGACTATATGGCCGGCGGCGACGGCGACGACACCTATGTCGTCGACAATCCCGGCGACGTGGTGGTCGAACTGCCCGGCGGCGGCACCGACACGGTCGTCAGCTCGATCAGCTACACACTCGGCGCGAACCTTGAGAATCTCCGCCTGGGTGGATCGGGCAATATCAATGGTGCCGGCAACGACGCCGCGAACATAATCACCGGCAATGCCGGCAACAACATCCTCTCGGGCGGCGGTGGCGACGACGTGCTGCAAGGTGGTGATGGCGACGACTACCTTGACGGTGGAGACGGCAACGATTCACTGAGCGGCGGCAACGGCAATGACATCCTCATCGGCGGCGCGGGCAACGACTATCTTTCCGGTGGCAACGGCAACGACGTGCTGATCGGCGGCCCGGGCAAGGATTCGCTGGTCGGCGGCGCCGGGGCGGACCGGTTCGTATTCGCCCCTGGCGATCTCGGCAACACCATCACCAATACCGACACCATCCTCGATTTCAGCCATGCCGAAGGCGACAAGATCGATCTGTCGCAGTTCGACGCCAACACCAATACGATCGCGAAGGACGCATTCACCTTTATCGCCAACAAGCCCTTCTCGCATACTGCGGGAGAAGTGCGGGTGGATTCAATCGGCGGCTACTGGAACGTGATGGGCGACACCAATGGCGACGGCGTTGCCGACTTCGCGCTCAACGTCAAGGCTTCCGGCCCGCTCGTCCAGTCCGACTTCATCCTCGGATGAGGCGGCTGGCCGCCGGCATCACAACGAGATTTTCGGCCGCAATACCAGCAGGATATAGAGGATGACCGCGACCAGGCCGAAGATGGCGAGGGTGATATGGCCCTCGTTGCCAATATAGTTGACGACCGCGCAGCCCACCGCCGGCGGGGCATAATGCCATAATTTATCGACCGGCTCCTCCGCGGCCGAGCGATGGAGCATCAGCACGACGAGGCCGGTGAAAACCATCAGCGTCAGCCAGTCGAAAGGCGTCTGCATCGCGCGTTACGGCTCCCGACGCCGCGTGCGGCGCCTCCCCCGAAGGCGACCGGCCGATCCCGACGGTGCAATGGCAACCGCCTCCATTCCGTTACCCGAACGAAACACCGATCCTCTCCCCCACGCAGCCCCCGGCGCGGCGCAAGCAAGGTTAGCAGAGGCGGCGCAACCCTGTCCATCGCGCGCGCGGCGAGATCGTCCCGTTATGGAATCAGCCGCCGCACGATCAGCTCGGCGGCCTCCTCCGCGCTCATCGCGGTGGTGTCGATGCGGATTTCGGGATCGAGCGGCGGCTCATAGGGCGAATCGATGCCGGTGAAGTTCTTGAGCGCCCCGCTGCGCGCCTTGGCGTAGAGGCCCTTGACGTCGCGCGCCTCGGCCTCGGCGAGCGGGGTGTCGATGTGGATCTCGACGAACTCTCCGGGCTGCATCATCCGCCGCACCATCTCGCGCTCGGCGCGGAAGGGGGAGATGAAGGCGGTGATGACGATCACCCCCGCGTCGGTCATCAGCCGCGCAACTTCGCCGACGCGGCGGATGTTCTCGACGCGGTCGGCGTCGGTGAAGCCGAGGTCCCTGTTCAGCCCGTGCCGCACATTGTCGCCGTCGAGCAGGAAGGTGTGGCGGTTCATCCGCGCCAGCTTCTTCTCGACGAGGTTGGCGATGGTCGACTTGCCCGCGCCGGACAGGCCGGTGAACCACAGCACCGCCGGCTTCTGGTTCTTGAGCCCGGCGCGCACCTCGCGCGTCACGTCGAGCGGCTGCCAATGAACATTCTGCGCGCGGCGGAGCGAGAAGTGCAGCATCCCCGCCGCGACGGTGGCGTTGGTCAGCTTGTCGATCAGCACGAAGCCGCCGAGTTGGCGGTTGTCGGCATAAGGCTCGAACACGATCGGCCGGTCGGTGGACAGGTTCGCGACGCCGATCGCGTTGAGGTCCAGCGTCTTGGCCGCCAGATGCTCTAGCGTGTTGACGTTGACCTGATATTTCGGCGCCTGCACCGTCGCGCCGACCGTCTGCGTCGCCAGCTTCAGCCAATAGGAGCGGCCGGGCAGCATCTCCTCCTCGGCCATCCACACGATCGTCGCCTCGAACTGGTCGGCGGCCTGCGGCGGGGCATCGGCGGCGGCGATCACGTCGCCGCGCGAGCAATCGATCTCGTCGGCCAGCGTCAGCGTCACCGACTGCCCCGCGACCGCCTCGTCGAGATCGCCGTCGAGCGTCACGATCCGCGCCACGGTGGAGGTCTTGCCCGAGGGCAGCACGCGGATCGTGTCGCCCGGCTTCACCCGCCCGCTGGCGACCAATCCGGCGAACCCGCGGAAATCGAGGTCCGGGCGGTTGACCCACTGCACCGGCAGCCGGAACGGCTTCGCCTGATCCGCCTCGGCATCGAGCGGCACGTTCTCGAGCTGTTCGATCAGCGCCGGCCCGCGATACCATGGCGTGTTGGGCGAGAGCGCGGTGATATTGTCGCCCCTGAAGCCGGAGATCGGGATGGCGGTGAAATCCGCGATGCCGATCGAGCGCGCGAACGCCGCG
Source organism: Sphingomonas sp. CL5.1 (assembly GCF_013344685.1). Classification (NCBI taxonomy): domain Bacteria; kingdom Pseudomonadati; phylum Pseudomonadota; class Alphaproteobacteria; order Sphingomonadales; family Sphingomonadaceae; genus Sphingomonas; species Sphingomonas sp. CL5.1. The sequence goes on along the minus strand of NZ_CP050137.1, from coordinate 1,428,351 downwards.
TAATCCGCGACGATCGCCTCGAAGGTCGCCTGATCGTAATCGACCAGGTCCATCTTGTTGACCGCCAGCACCACGTTCCGGATGCCGATCAGGTGCGCGAGATAGGAATGCCGCCGCGTCTGCGTCAGCACGCCCTTGCGCGCGTCGATCAGGATCACGGCGAGGTCGGCGGTCGAGGCGCCGGTCACCATGTTGCGGGTATATTGCTCATGCCCCGGCGTGTCGGCGACGATGAACTTGCGCTTCTCGGTCGCGAAGAAGCGATAGGCGACGTCGATCGTGATGCCCTGTTCGCGCTCGGCGGCGAGGCCATCGACCAGCAAGGCGAAGTCGATCTCCTGCCCCTGCGTGCCGACCTTCCGCGAATCCGCCTCCAGCGCGGCGAGTTGGTCCTCGAAGATCATCTTCGAATCGTAGAGCAGCCGCCCGATCAGCGTGGACTTGCCGTCATCCACCGAGCCGCAGGTGATGAAGCGCAGCAGCGACTTGTGCTGATGCCGGTCGAGATAGGCGTGGATATCCTCGGCGATCAGCGCGTCGGTTTTGTAGATCGGGTCGGTGCTCGTCATCGTCTTGTCCCGTCATCCCGGCGAAGGCCGGGATCGCTTGGAAGGGAGGGCGCGGCTTGCGGCGTGAGACCCCGGCTTGCGCCGGGGTGACGTGAGGGCTTTGCCCTCACGTCAGAAATACCCCTCCTGCTTCTTCTTCTCCATGCTCGCAGCGCCCGCGTCGCGGTCGATCGCGCGGCCCTGCCGCTCGCTGGTGGTGGTGAGCAGCATCTCCTGGATCACTTCCTCCAGCGTGGTCGCCGCGCTCTCCACCGCGCCGGTCAGCGGATAGCAGCCCAGGGTGCGGAAGCGGATCGAGCGTTCCACCGGCACCTCGCCAGGCGCGAGCGGGAAGCGATCGTCATCGACCATCAGCAACATGCCGTCGCGTTCCACCGTCGGGCGCGGCGCGGCGAAATAGAGCGGGACGATCGGTATGTCGTTGAGCTGGATATATTGCCAGATGTCCAGCTCGGTCCAGTTGCTGATCGGGAAGACGCGGATGCTCTCGCCGCGCGCCTTCTTCGTATTGTAGAGGTTCCACAATTCCGGGCGCTGGTTCTTCGGGTCCCAGCGGTGACTGGCCGAGCGGAAGCTGAACACCCGCTCCTTGGCACGGCTCTTCTCCTCGTCGCGCCGCGCGCCGCCGAACGCCGCGTCGAACCCGTATTTGTCGAGCGCCTGCTTCAGCCCCTCGGTCTTCCACATATCGGTGTGGAGCGGGCCGTGATCGAACGGATTGATCCCGCGCGCCTCCGCCTCCGGGTTGCGATAGACGAGCAATTCCATGCCCGACTCGAGCGCCATCCGGTCGCGCAGGTCGTACATCGCGCGAAACTTCCACGTCGTGTCGACATGCAGCAACGGGAAGGGCGGTGGCGCGGGATGGAAGGCCTTGCGCGCCAGATGCAGCATCACCGCCGAATCCTTGCCGACCGAATAGAGCATCACCGGCTTCTCGCACTCCGCCACCACCTCGCGGATGATGTGGATCGATTCGGCCTCCAGCCGTTCCAGATGGGTGAGGGTCTTCGCGTCGGTCGTCATGCGCCGTCACCTGCGCGACTGGCTTTCCCGCGCCACCTCCCATATGGGAGGCAGATGGCCTTAAGCCGCGTCGACGAGACCGATCTGCTGCTCCCGCTCCACGAGGGCGCGCGGGAGGAGCCGCGCTGGGACACTTTCCTGCGCCGCCTGCGCCAGCGGACGCGCGCCGATCTCGCACGCCTGACGGTCGGGACGAACCTGCCGCCGCCACTATCCGATCTCGCCCCCGACCGGCTGCGTCCCAGCCGGGTCTATGCCGCCGCGGAGTTGGACGAAGCGCCGCCGGGTGATCTGCGCATCGTGCGCGTGGCGAAGCTTGGCGGGACGAGCGCGGTGCTCGCCATCCACAGCACTGATCGCGTCTTTTCGGCGGCGGACGGGGCGCTGCTCTCCGCGCTCGCGCCGCACCTCGCGATTGCGATCGCCGGGTTGATGCGCGAGGAGCGCGCACGCGACCGGCTCGCCATCGCGGAGGATGCGCTAGCGCGGGCCGGCGCCGGCTGGATCGCATTCGATCAGGAAGCGCGGGTGACCGATTTCGATTCCGCCGCCGAGAGGACGATACGAGCGCTGACCGGGACGCCGCCCGTGCTCGGCCAGCGATTGCGCACCGGCGATGCGGAAGGCGAGCGCCTGCTGGCCACACTTGTCGCCACGCCGGAAGAGCCGCCCCGCGCGCTGCTGCTGTCGTCCACCCCCCGGTTGGAGGCGCTGCTGATGGCGCGTGGCGGCGCGTCGATCGCCTTGATTCGCGCGGCGATCTCGGCCAGTTCCGTGCGGATCGCGGCGATCGGCGCGCTGCACGGGCTGACGGCCAGCGAGGCGCGCTTCGCCGCGTTGCTCGCCGACGGTGCGAGCATCGTACAAACTGCTGTCACGCTCGGCCTAACGATCGAAACCGCGCGCAACTATTCCCGACGCATCTACACCAAGACCGGCACGCATGGACAAGGCGAGTTGGTCCGCCTGTTGCTAACCGGGGCGGCGGCACTGGCATGACCGCCGACGCTTAAAAGCGGAAATCCCCTCAGGCCGAACGCATCGGCGGAGCCAGCGCCGGGTGACGCCGCGTCGCCGCCTGCCGGCGCACCGCGCCGTCCGTCGTTTTCACCAGACTGACGCACGCACTCATCAGGCCGATGCTCAACATGGTCAGTGGCAGCATTCTATCGATCGTCGACGTCAGCGTCAGGCAGGCGAAGCAGGCGCCGATCATCGCGAAGGGCAGTGCGATTCCGCCCGGTTCGCGTCGAGCCGCGGACCACCCTCGCACCCGCCAGCCCGCCAGCATCGGCGCGGACCATGCCGCCATCCATGCCGCGAACATGAACAGGCCTCCGGTGAGCGCGATTGTCAGGTGGGTGTTGACGAAATCGATGATATGTTCGCCCTGCCGCAAATCGTTCATCGTCACTTCGAGTTGATCGCGAGTTTGCCCCACCAATGGATGAGCCAGTACTTCCTGTATTCCCCGGCTGAGCAGATTGGAGCGATATTCCGCGGTCTGCCGCCCAGATCCCGAGCGACCGAGAAATTGGGCGAGGTGACTGCCGCTCGGCGCAGCCGCCATTATGACCAACGCGATCGACCCGATCGTGCCGAAGGCCGCCAGCATCATGGTCCGCCGATTGTAGAGGAAATACAGGCACATCCCGAACAGAGCGGCGATCCACGCCCCACGCGACTGACTCGCCGCGATCCCGACGGAAAGCAGGGCCATGACTAGATAGCGCCCCGCGGGTTTAAATCGGGAACGCAACGTCAACACGGCGAGCAGCGCAAGAGCTAGGAGAAGGCCCAGACTGGCCGGATTCGCCAGCGCACCTTGTGCGCGCATGAAACCGGCCCGAATCGCCAGCGTGGCGCTCAGCCCGACCATATCGACGTGAAGCGCGTTATAATATGCCTGATAAAGCGGCCAGCCGCGCCTTGCTTCGAAAACCGCGACCACCGCGTTGATGAAACCGCCGAGAGCGAGAAACAGCGCCGCGTCGCTTGCATCATGACGAGTTCGAATCAAGCGCGAAATCACGTAAAATGGCGCAATGACACTCAACAATGTTGTTGCAATAAGTCGAACGTACCCATTGAGTGGTACGCCTCGCCCCACCATGATCAAGCATGCGGCAAAAAAAATCCACGCCGCGATGTCAATAGAAGTTAATCGACGAACTCTTAGCTTCATGGTAAGGAGCATGGCTATAAAAAAGGCGAGATTGAAAAAATCTATCGCAGAAAAATCACCTAAAAACTTTCCTCCAATAATTATATTATCTGAAAGTTCAGGAAAAATCGGCAAAAATAAGAGATATCTACTTGCTAACGCGGTGCTGGAATTCATATAAAAAAATGGTATGGTACACAATACAAGATAGAATAGAAATTTATTGCCCAAAAATAGACCGGCTAACGGGAGAATAGCTATAAGCGCCAGATCGATCGGGCGAACCAAACGGCGCGCATCGTTGCGCAGACACAGCCAGAAAATGCCGATCGCCGCAAATTGCAGGAATTCGATGAAGGCAAGCAGTTTGAGCGATTGTACCATGCGTCATTCCCTGGCGAGCCGCACTGGCGGCCTCGTGCGGCTGTGACATAAGCGAATATTTTCCGCCATGCACCCTTGCGGCGATGAACGCATTTTCCCTTGCGGGTATTTCATTACTCCCCCGCCACGATGCAATAACAATCCCGGCGGCGCAGCGACTTGAGCAGCGAATGCATCAGGCAAGACTCGTCGGATACAGCCATAAGGCGTCGGTGGCATTGTCGCATTCAGTGAATGCCAGACACGCAATCCGTTGCTGCAACAGCCTTTCAACGAAGGGTGTGGCAGATGACAACGCGGTTCCAATGCAGGCTGCCGAGGCGGATATCGTAAATATAACCAAATATTTTCAGAAGATATGAGGATGTATTTTCTCCACACACACTTGAATGTTTAGTTTTATATTTTCAAAACAATTGATTTTTGTCTTACCCCTAACCACAAAACACAATCTACCGTTCATATTTTTAGTTATTCATAAAAAGCATATACTGCGTAATACATGCGGACCTTCATCAATCATCGGAACGAGAACATTTCGATTAAAGTCAATACTGCTGCTGAGCGATGTTCCTCCCGCCATCGCGCCTACCGCAAAACCTGAATCATGTAAGGCGGCTGTTGCCAGCCCGCCGCACGCACCATAGGGCGGAAGGATGCGGACGACGCGGCTCAGCAACGGTTCAGGCGGGAACGTGCCAGTGAATGCCCCGCCCATTCTCGCCGTCGATGCATGGGAGCAGCGCCAATGACGATCGCCCTCGCCCTGCTGCTCCAGGCCGCCGTCACCGTGACCGCCACACCGCCCGGCCCCGGCCAGCCGCCCGCGACGATGGTGGTCGAGCCGGTCGCCATGATGATCGCCGCCTGCGACGCCGACGGTGACGGCCGCACCACCGCCGCCGAGCTTCACGCCTGCGTCGAGCGCAGCTTCGCCGCGATCGACACCGGCGGCAAGGGCGTGCTCGGCTATATCGGATTCGCCGACTGGGCCGAGCGCTGGCTGGGCGACCGCAACGCGCTGCCCAGCCCGTTCGAGGTGGACGCCGACGGCGACAACCGCATCACGCCGGCGGAGTTGCAGGTGAAGATGGCGGAGATCTTCCGCCGGCTCGATCGCGACCATGACGGCGTCGTCACCCGCGCAGAATGCCTCACGATCCGCGCCTCGGTGCCCGGCGACCGCCCCGGCGGCAAGCACAAGAGACGTGGCGCGCCGCCGCAATGAGCTTCATCCGATGACCGACCGTTTCACCTTCACCATCGCCGCCACCGACGGCGCGGCGCGCACCGGCACGATCGCGATGCGGCGCGGCGTGATCCGCACCCCCGCCTTCATGCCCGTCGGCACCGCCGCCACCGTCAAGGCGATGAAGCCCGCCGACGTCGCCGCGGCGGGCGCGGACATCATCCTCGGCAACACCTATCACCTGATGCTGCGCCCCGGCGCCGAGCGCGTGGCGCGGCTCGGCGGGCTGCACGGTTTCATGGGCTGGGATCGGCCGATCCTCACCGATTCGGGCGGCTATCAGGTGATGAGCCTCGCCGACCTCACCAGGCGCAGTGAGGATGGCGTGTCGTTCAAGAGCCACCTCGACGGCTCGCGCCACCTGCTCAGCCCGGAGCGGTCGATCGAGATCCAGCGGCTGCTCGGCTCGAACATCGTCATGGCGTTCGACGAGTTGGTGCCGACCACCTCGACGCGCGAGGTGCAGGCGGCGGCGATGGAGCGCTCGATGCGCTGGGCCAAGCGTAGCCGCGCCGCCTTCGACGCGGGCGGGGAACATGCCGCCGCCAATGCGATCTTCGGCATCCAGCAAGGCGCGCTGGACGAGGGGCTGCGCAAGGCTTCGGCCGGGGCGCTGACCGACATCGGCTTCGACGGCTATGCCATCGGCGGCCTCGCGGTGGGCGAGGGGCAGGAGGCGATGTTCGGCTGCCTCGATTTCGCGCCCGGCCAGCTTCCCGCCGACAGGCCGCGCTACCTGATGGGGGTCGGCAAGCCCGACGATATCGTCGGCGCGGTCGAGCGCGGGGTCGATATGTTCGATTGCGTGCTGCCGACGCGCTCGGGGCGCACGGGGCAGGCCTTCACCCGTGGCGGGCCGATCAACATCCGCAACGCGCGCTTCGCGGAGGACCAGGGACCGCTCGATCCCGATTGCGCCTGCCCGGTGTGCGGCACATGGAGCCGCGCCTATCTCCATCATCTCGTCCGCGCGGGCGAGATTCTCGGCGCGATGCTGATGACCGAGCACAACATCTGGTTCTACGAAGCGTTGATGGCGGACCTGCGCGCGGCGATCGCCGCCGGCACGCTCGCCCCGTTCGCCCGCGCGTTCCGCGCACGATATTACGGAAGTGAAGGAGAGTAAGCGTGTCCGACAATGACGAACCCAACGAGATCCTCGCCGCCGCGCGCGACGCCAAGGCGCATGAGGAAGGCGCCGACAAGGCGAAGCGGGAGCGCAAGACCCGCAACTGGAATATCGGCAAGATCGGGCTCGGCGTCGGCATAGGCTCCGCCGCCGTCGCCGCCGCCGTGCTGTTCGCGAACCGCGACAAGGACGAGAAGAAGTGACCCACGCCGCCGCCCGTGCCGCCACCGCGCGGCGCTGGTTCCGGCGGCTCGGGCATGAGGCGATCGCCGCGGCGCCCGGCATCACCGTGGTCGCTTCGCCGGCCTATCCCGATACTTGGGACGCGAATTTCGCGACCGCCGATCCGGGTGCGACCCCAGAAGCGCTGTTCGCCGCGATCGACGGATATCTCGCCCATTCGCCGTGGCGCGTCGTGGCCGTGGATGCGCTGACCGATCCGGCGATCGAGGCAACACTGGCGCTGGCCGGTCATGTCGCCCAACCACCGCTGATCGAGTTCATCGCGCTCTGCCCGCTCGCATCCCGCCATCCGTTGCCCGCGATCGCGCCGCGCGCGGTATGCGGCGAGGCGGACTGGCGAGCCTTCGCCACGCTGGTCGCGATCGATCATCGCGAGGGGTTACGCACCGGCACGATCGATCCCGCCGTCGCCGCCGGGCAGCTTGAGGGGATGCGCCTTCGCAGTCCACCCGCCGATTACTGGCTGATTGCAGGGCACGAGGGCGGGCCGCCGCTCGGATATGGAATGACGCTGGCGTGCCCCGGCAATCTCGGGCTGATCGAGCACCTGTTCGTGCTGCCCGAACATCGCGGGAAAGGCGTAATGTCCGCCTTCATCCTGTGGGCCGGCGATCGGCTCCGCGCGGGCGGCTGCGATGCCCTGTTCATCGATGTCCATGCCGGAGCGCCGCCCGCGCGGCTCTATGCCTCGCTCGGCTTCGTGCCGGTCGCGCTGACCCGCAATTGGGTCTGCCATCCGAATCCCTGAAAGGACGCCATGCGCCTGATCCTGCCGCTGCTGCTCGCCGCCGCCGCTGTCCCCGCGCTCGCCGAACCGTTGCCCCCGCTCCCGGCGGTGCAGCCGATCGCCTTCACCGAGCGGACGCTCGCCAACGGGCTGCGCGTCTATGCGATTCGCGACGCCGCGACGCCCAATGTCGCGATCCAGGTGTGGTACGACGTCGGCGGGCGTGACGATCCGCGCGGGCGATCGGGCTTCGCGCACCTGTTCGAGCACCTGATGTTCAAGGCGACGCGCAACCTCAAGGCCGAGCAGTTCGACCGGCTGACCGAGGATGTCGGCGGCTACAACAACGCCTCGACCGGCGACGATTACACCAATTATTTCGAGGTCGTGCCGGCCAACCACCTCCAGCGGCTGCTGTTCGCGGAGGCCGATCGCATGGCCTCGCTGGTGGTGTCGCCGGCCGATTTCGCCTCCGAGCGCGACGTGGTGAAGGAGGAATTCCGCCAGTCGGTACTGGCGCGGCCATATGGCAAGCTCGAATCGCTCTACCTGCCGGCGCTCGCCTGGCAGCATCACCCCTATGCGCGCGGCGTGATCGGCAGCATCGCCAATCTCGATTCGGCGACGATCGACGACGTGCGCGCCTTCCACGCGATCTATTACCGGCCCGACAATGCGATCCTCGTCGTCGCCGGCAATTTCGATCCGGCCGATCTGGATCGCTGGGTCGATCGCTATTTCGCCCCGATCAAGCGCCCCGATCGCCCGATCCCGCGCGTCACCGTCGATGAGCCGGTGCGCACCAGGCCGGTGACGGTGACGGTGCACGAACCGAACACGCCGCTGCCCGCGATCGCGCTGAGCTATCCGCTGCCGCCGGATCGCTCGCCCGACATGCCCGCGCTGATGGTGCTGCAGGCGATCCTCGCGCGCGGCGAAAGCTCGCGACTGCACGAAAACCTCGTCTATCGCGACGGTCTGGCGCAGACGGTGGACGCCTCGCTCGACACGCGCGCGGGGCCGGGCAAGCTCGATATCATCGCCATCGCCGCCGGGGGCAAAGACCCGGACGCGGTGGACCGCGCGTTGCGCGCCCAGCTCGCGGCGATCCGCGCCGCGCCGGTCTCCGCCGCCGAACTCGCCGAGGCCAAGACCGAAATCCTCACCGACGCGCTGAAGGCGATGGAGACGGCGGAGGGCCGCGCCCGCGTCATCGCCGCGTCGGTGCTGGTGGACGGCGATCCGCGCGCCACCGAGCGGCAGCTCGCCGCGGTGCGCGCGGTAAGCGCCGCCGATGTCCAGCGGGTCGCGCGGACTTATCTCGCCGACGATCGCGTCGCCACGATCCGCTACCTCCCCGCCGCCGAGGGGGCCAGGCCCGATGCCGGCGTCCCGGTTGCCGCGACGGTCGAGACACGGCCGCTGGAGGCGCCGCGCGACATCGCGATCGTCACTCCGGCGACCGACGCCGAGCGCGCACCGCTGCCGCCGCTCGGCCCGGTCGTCGCAGGCCATGTGCCGGCGCCGCGCGAGCTTCGGCTCGCCAACGGCCTGCGGGTCGTGACGGTCGAGCGGCATGACGTGCCGCTGGTCACCGCGCGGCTGATCGGCGCATCGGGCGCGGCGCGCGACGCGGCGGGCAAGGCCGGCACCGCCAGCCTCGCCGCGACGCTGCTGACCAAGGGCACGCCGACCCGATCCGCCACCCAGATCGCACGCGATGCCGAGGCGCTCGGCGCGTCGCTCGACACCGGCGCGGGGCGCGAGGGCAGCGCGATCGGCATCACCGTCGCCACGCCCGCGCTGTCGCCCGCACTCGGCATCCTGGCAGACGCCGCGCGCCACGCCAGGCTCGCGAGCGACGAGCTGGAGCGTGCGCGCGCGCAGGCGATCGACGCGGCGCGGGTGACGCTCACCGATCCGATGGCGCTGGCCGGGCTGGTGGCGGATCGCGCGCTGTACGGCGCGTCCGGCTATGGCGGTGCGGTGGAGGGGACGCCCGCATCGCTCAAGAGGGTCACCCCCGCCGACGTGCGCGCGGCCTATGCCGCCGCTTGGTCGCCGGAACGCGCGACATTGATCCTGACCGGCGACATCACGCCCGCCACCGCGAAGGCGCTGGCGGAACGCTGGTTCGGCGACTGGCGCGCCGACGGCCCCGCCCCAGCCCCGCTCGCCGTGCCGACCCCCGCGGCGACGCGGCGCACGATCCTGATCGACTTGCCGGACGCGGGGCAGGCCGGCGTCACCGTCGCGCGCGGCGCGATCCCGCGCGGCGATGCGCGTTATTATCCCGCACTGCTCGCCAATACGGTGCTGGGCGGCGGGTATACCTCGCGGCTCAATCAGGAGATCCGCATCAGGCGCGGACTTTCCTATGGCGCGCGCAGCGACCTCGACGCGGACCGGCTGACCGGATCGATCATGGCCGCCGCCTCGACCAGGAACGACGCCGCGCCGGAGGTGGTGTCGCTGATCGCCGGAGAGATGCGACGGCTGGGCAGCGCGCCGATCGCGGAAAGCGAGCTGGCGACGCGCCGCTCGGTACTGATCGGCAATTTCGGGCGACAGGTCGAGCGCACCGCCGGCCTCGCCGGGATCGTCGGCAACATGGTGCTGGATGGCCTGCCGATCGACGAGATGACACATTACGCCGATGCCGTGCGCGACACCCCGGCGACGGCGGTGCAGTCGGCGGCGGCCAGCCTGTTCGACCCGGCCGATGCGACGACGGTGGTGGTGGGCGACGCCCGCGCATTCGGCGACGCGCTGCGCAAGGAGCGCCCGGCGACCGAGACGATCCCCGCCGCGACGCTCAACCTCGACAGCGTGAACCTGCGATAGCGGAATCGTAAGCCATCCGTGCGAAAGGGGCGCCATGTCCACGGCGCCGACGCATCCCAGCGAACGGCGCGCGCAACGCCTCGAACGGTTGCGCGCGCTGCGCCGCGTCGCGCTGCCGCTGGCGGGATGCGCGGCGGCGGCGGGTGGCGTCGCGTTCCACCTCGCCTCGTCCCAACCGGCCCCCGCCCCGGTACGTAACGCCGCCGCACCACTCGCCGGCGACGCCGCCGCGCCGGCCGAATTCGCCGCACCGGCACGCGGCTCCACCGGCACCATCGCCCTGCCCCCGGTGCCGCGCGGCGTGGCGATCGCCGGTGACGCCAATGTCACCCCGGCCGCCCCTTTCTCCACCCGGCTCGCCGGCACGATCGACCGCGCCCGCGCGCTCCAGTGCCTGACGGCGGCGGTCTATTACGAGGCGGCGTCGGAGAGCGACGCCGGGCAGCGCGCCGTGGCGCAGGTGGTGCTCAACCGCGTCCGCCATCCCGCCTTCCCGCCCACCGTATGCGGCGTGGTCTATCAGGGCGCGGGCCGGGCGAGCGGCTGCCAGTTCAGCTTCGCCTGCGACGGTTCGGCCGCGCGCATCCCCTCACGCGCCGGCTGGGCGCGCGCGGCGCGCAACGCCGCGATGATCCTCGCCGGGCAGGTGTTCGCGCCGGTCGGGCTGGCGACGCATTACCATACCTATACGGTGACCCCGGCGTGGAACCGCACCCTGGTGATGACCGATGCGATCGGTGCGCATTTCTTCCATCGCTGGAAGGGTTATTGGGGCACGGCGGCGGCGTTCACCCGCGTCTATCGCGGCGGCGAGCCGCAACCCGCCATGCCCGCCGCCCCGATGCCGTTGCCGGTGATCCCGCTACCGTCGCCGCCACCGGCCGACAAGGCGATCCCGGCGGCGCCCATGCCGGCCGTCCAGCCGGCCCATGCGGAAAGCGGCGCCGCCCTGCGCGACGCCGCTCCCGAAAACCTGCCCCAATCCCGGATACTCGATCGCTGGAAGGATTCGGGGAAACCGTTGCGCTAGGACGGACCGACATTCAGGTCAGACGTCGGCCATTTGCAGCCCCGCATGGGCTGACTGTCGATCCGTCCCAGGGCTTTTACCAACGATGCCGGCGGTCGTGCTTCTCGAAACGGACCTGCGCGCTCAGCCGGTCGAAGCGCCGGTCGAGATCGCGCCGCTCCGCCATCGTCAGCCCGCCACGCCGGTAACGCATTTCCAGCATCTTCAGATCGCGCACCTGTCCGCGCAGCCGCAGCGCCTCCGCGCGATTCAGTTTGCCGGCGCGCAGGCCCTGATCGATGCGCATGTTGATGTTCGCGGCGCGCTGGTCGATCGACACCCACGGCGCGGCCGCCGCAACGCCTGGCACGGCGGCGAAGGCAATGCCGATGCCGGCAGCGATCATGGTCAGTTTCTTCATCATCTTGCTCCCTACGCGGCCGATACGCTGGCCATGGGCAGATATGACGCGCGCCTGTCGCGCGAACGTGCCGGGACAGCGACGAAATTGTCGCAACCTGTCGCCGTCCCGCGCCCGTCAGCGGCAGCGCACGTTGCTCTTGTCGACCGACTTGCCGAGCAGCGCGCCGCCCGCGCCGCCGAGCAGCGCGCCGAGCAGGCCCGATCCGCCCGGCGCGATCGCCGCGCCCAGCGCGCCGCCGGCGATGCCACCGACGATCAGCCCGGTGGTGCCGTCGTTGCGGCGGCAGTAATAGCGACCGTCCTGCCCGACATAGACGCGGTCGTTGGAACCGAGCCGGCGCTCGCGGTAACGCGGATTGTCGCGATAATAACGGTCGGCATAATAGCCGTTATAGGAAGGGTCTGGCCGGTTGTAGTCGTAGCGGCGATAGCCGTCTCCGGCATAGCCCGGACCGCCGTCGTCCACGCAGCCCGTCACCAGCACCGCCGCGCCAAGGGCGGCCAAAGCAACCATCCGCATCATCTGTTCTCCATCGTTCCCGATGGATGAAATGGTTTCGGCCGCGAAAGGTTGCGCGGCCAAGATGGATTGCAAATGAAATCGCGGGCGCGGCGGCGGCGGGAGCGGGCCGCCCAGCCGCCGCCTTCCCGCTCAGCGCGCGATGCCGCCGGCCGCCAGCACGGCGAGCGTCACCAGCTCGCTCGCGGTGGAGGTCATCGGCGCGATCTGCACCGGCTTCTCCATGCCGATCAGCATCGGGCCGATCATCGAATCCCCGCCCAGCTCGCGCAGCAGCTTGGCGGAGATGTTGGCGGATTGCAGGCCCGGCATCACCAGCACGTTGGCAGGGCCGGACAGCCGCGCGAACGGATAATTGGCGAGCTGCCGCGGGTTGAGCGCGACGTCCGGCGACATCTCGCCCTCATATTCGAAGCCGACCTTGCGCTCGTCGAGCACGCCCACGGCCGCGCGGATATTCTCCAGCCACTGCCCCTCGGGGTTGCCGAACGTCGAATAGCTCAGGAAGGCGACGCGCGGCTCGTGGCCCATGCGGCGCGCGACCTGCGCGGTATGCTCGGCGATATCGGCCAGCTCATCGGGGCTGGGGCGCTCGTTGACGGTGGTGTCGGCGATGAACACCGTATGGCTCTGCCCGACCATGATATGGATGCCGAACGGGGTACGGCCCACTTCGGGATCGATCACGCGCTTCACCTCGCGCATCGTATGCGCCCAGGTGCGGGTGATGCCGGTGATCATCGTATCGGCTTCGCCCATCTGGAGCAGCACCGCGCCGAAGATGTTGCGATCCTGGTTGATCATCCGCTCGCAATCGCGGCGCAGATAGCCCCGGCGCTGGAGCCGCTGGTAGAGGAAATCGACCATCTTCGGCACCAGCGGCGAATGGCGGCTGTTGTGCAGCTCATATTCCTCGGGACGGGAGACACCCAGCGCGCGCAGCCGCTCCGGCACGTCGTCGCGTCCGACGAGGACGGGGGTGCCGTAGCCGCCTTCCTTGAACTGGATCGCGGCGCGCAGCACCACTTCCTCCTCGCCCTCCGCGAACAGCACCCGCTTGGGATGCGCGCGCGCGCCCTCATATGCGAGCGTCAGCACCGAATTGGTCGGATTGAGCCGCCCGCGAAGCTGCTGCCGATAACCATCCATGTCGAGGATCGGCTTGGTCGCGACGCCAGAATCCATCGCCGCCCTGGCGACGGCGGCGGGCACCACCTCCATCAGGCGCGGATCGAACGGCGCGGGGATGATATATTCCGGGCCGAACACATGCCGCACGCCATAAGCGATCGCCACTTCCTCCGGCACGCGCTCGCGCGCCAGCTCGGCGATCGCCTGCGCGGCGGCGACCTTCATCTCCTCGTTGATCGCCGAGGCGCGCACGTCGAGCGCGCCCCGGAAGATGAAAGGGAAGCCGAGCACGTTGTTGACCTGGTTGGGATAGTCCGAGCGGCCCGTGGCGATGATCGCGTCGGGCCGCGCGGCCTTCGCCTCCTCGGGGCGGATTTCGGGATCGGGATTGGCCATCGCGAAGATGATCGGCGCCTTGGCCATGTCCTTCACCATCTCAGGCTTCAGCGCGCCGGCGGCGGAGAGGCCGAGGAACACGTCCGCCCCGACCAGCGCCTCGGTCAGCGAGCGGCGCTCGGTCTTCACCGCATGGGCCGATTGCCACTGGTTGACGCCCTCGCGGCCCTGATAGATCACGCCCTTGCGGTCGCACATCAGCACGTTGTCGTGCCGCACGCCCAGCGCCTTGATCAGCTCGGTGCAGGCGATCGCGGCGGCGCCCGCGCCGTTCACCACCACCTTAACCTCGTCGATGTTGCGGCCGGTCAGCAGGCAGGCGTTGATCAGCCCGGCGGCGGTGATGATCGCGGTGCCGTGCTGGTCGTCATGGAAGACGGGGATGTTCATCCGCTCGCGCAGTGTCTGCTCGATGATGAAGCATTCCGGCGCCTTGATGTCCTCCAGGTTGATTCCCCCGAACGACGGCTCCAGCAGCGCGACGCAGTTGATGAAGGCGTCCACGTCCTCGGTCGCCACTTCCAGATCGATCGCGTCGACGTCGGCGAAGCGCTTGAACAGCACCGCCTTGCCCTCCATCACCGGCTTCGACGCCAGCGCGCCGAGATTACCCATGCCGAGGATCGCCGTACCGTTCGAGATCACCGCGACGAGATTGCCCTTGGCGGTATAGTCGTAAGCGGTCGCCGGGTCGTTCGCGATCGCCTGCACCGGCACCGCGACGCCGGGGGAATAGGCCAGCGCCAGGTCGCGCTGCGTCGCCATCGGCTTGGAGGCGACGATCTCGATCTTGCCCGGCCGCCCCTCCGAGTGGAACAGCAAGGCTTCGCGTTCGGAAAACTGGACGTTGGTGGCTTCGGACATGGGTGGACCTTGCTGGGAGGAGTTTCCCGATCCTTTAGGGTCCAAATTCCCGCAGAACAACGCCGCGCCGACTATTCTCCGGACGGAGCGACAAGCAGGTGCAGCCGGTCGCTGCCCGCCCGCCGCGCGACGAGGCGGACGCCGGCGGCGTGGAGCGCGGCCTCGTCGGCCAGCGCCGGATCGCGCAGCGTCGCGATCAGCCGCGTGCCGCGCGCGGCCAGCGCGAGGACATTGCCCTCGCCCAGCGCGCGGCGGATCGCGTCATTCCCGGCCGGTTCAACGCTCGCCGCGACGGCGGGCGCGGCCGGGGCGGGCGGCCCACCCGACAGCGCCGCCCGCGCCTCGCCCGCCACCTGATCGGCGATTGGCCCGAACACCACCTGAAGCCCGCCGTCCGCCAGCCTGAGCACGCCGCGCGCGCCCTCCGCCTTCAGCCCCGCCTCGTCGATCCGCGCATTGTCCGCCAGCACCAGCCGCAGCCGCGTGGTGCAGGCATCGACGCCGCGGATGTTCGCCGCCCCGCCGAGCGCCGCGATGACCCGCTCGCCGCGCGAGCCGCCCGCCGGCCGCTCCGCCACCGCGGTCGCTTCTGCCTCACGCCCCGGCGTCTTGAGGTCGAAGCGGCGGATGCACCAGGCGAAGGCGGCGTAATAGAGCACGAAATAGACCGCCCCGACCGGCAGCAGCATCAGCGGCCGCGTCGCGAGGCCGAAGTTCAGCGCATAATCGATCAGCCCCGCCGAGAAGCCGAAGCCGAGCTTCACTCCCAGCGCGTCCATCACCACCATCGCGACGCCGGTCAGCACCGCGTGGACGGCATAGAGCATCGGCGCGAGGAACATGAAGCTGAACTCGATCGGCTCGGTCACGCCGGTCAGGAACGAGGTGAGCGCGAGGCTCAGCAACATGCCGCCCACCGCCTTGCGCCGTTCCGGCAGCGCGGCGCGGTACATCGCGAGGCAGGCGGCGGGCAGGCCGAACATCATCACCGGGAAGAAGCCGGCCATGAACGCGCCCGCATGGGGATCGCCGGCGAAGAAGCGCGCGATGTCGCCGGTCTTGCCATGATAGTCGCCGAGCACGAACCACGCGATGTTGTTGATGATATGGTGCAGCCCCGTCACCAGCAGCAGCCGGTTGAGCACGCCATAGGCAAACAGCCCGAACGACCCGGCATGGACCACCCATTGCGACAGCCCGTCGATCGCGCCCTCGAACCACGGGAAGCCCCAGCCGAACAGCGCCGCGCCGGCCAGCCCCGCCACCCCGGCCGCGATCGGCACGAAGCGCCGCCCGGCGAAGAAGGCGAGATAGTCCGGCAGCCGGATATCCGAGAATCTGTTGTAGAGCGCCCCCGCCGTCAGCCCGGCGAGGATGCCGGCGGGCACGCCGAGCTTGGCGATCTCCTTCGCGCGCCACGCCGCCTGGATCGCGGGATCGGCGACGAGCATGTCGGGCGGCGGCACGAGCAGCGCCTTGGCCCCCTCGGTCGCGACGAGATAGGCGACGACGCCGGCCAGCGCCGCCGCGCCGTGGTTTCCGCGCGCGAGGCCCACCGCGACGCCGGCCGCGAACAGCAGCCCGAGATTGGCGAAGATCGCATTGCCCGCCGCCGCGATGAACGGGATGTCGAGCAGGTCCGGCTGGCCGAGCCGCAGCAGCAGCGCCGCCAGCGGCAGCACCGCGATCGGCAGCATCAATGCGCGGCCGAGCGGCTGGAGGCGGCTGAACAGGACGGCGGGTCTGATCGGCATCACAACACCTCGCTGGCGATCGCGCGGACCTCGGCGGCGGCGGTCGCGGCGCAGGCGCGTTCGGCCAGCGCGACGCAATCGGCCAATGCCCACCGCCGGATCGCCGCCTTGAGCGCCGGGACGGCGGCGGGAGTGGCGGAAAGCTCGGTCATCCCCAGCCCGATCAGGATCGGCGCGGCGAGCGGATCGGAGGCGAGGCCGCCGCACACCCCCGCCCAGCGGCCATGCGCCTTCGCGCCGCGCCCCACCTCGCGGATCAGCCGCAGCACCGCCGGGTGCAGCGCGTCGAGCTTCGCCGAGACGGCCGCGTTGCCGCGATCGCTCGCCAGCGCATATTGCGTGAGGTCATTGGTGCCGACCGACAGGAAATCGGCCTCCGACGCCAGCTGGTCGGCCAGCATCGCGGCGGCGGGCGTCTCGATCATCACCCCCAGCGGCACCGGCGCGGCGATGCCGAGCGCGGCGCGCGCCTCGTCGAGCATCGCGCGCGCCGCGCGCAATTCGGCGAGATCGACCACCATCGGCAGCATGACATGGCATTGCGCCGCGGGCACCGCCGAGAGGATCGCGCGAAGCTGCGTGCGCATCAGATCGGGCCGGGCGAGGCTTAGGCGGATGCCGCGCAGGCCGAGCGCGGGATTCTCCTCCGCCGCCAGCGGCAGATACGGCACCGGCTTGTCGCCACCGATGTCGAGCGTGCGGACGATCAGCGGGCGATCGCCCAGCGCGGCGGCGATTCGGCGATAGACGTCACGCTGCTCCGCCTCGTCGGGGGCGGTGTCGCGATCGAGGAACAGGAATTCGGTGCGCAGCAGCCCGCAGCCTTCCGCCCCGGCGGCGACCGCCCCCGGCACCTCCGCCGCCGCGCCGAGATTGGCGAAGACCTGGATGCGCGCGCCGTCCGCCGTCGCCGCCGGGGCGGTGGCGGCGGCGAGGTCGCGCGCGCGGCGCTCGCGCGACTCGGCGAGCCGCTCGCTCGCCGCCGCGAGCGCGCCGACGCCCGGATCGGCATCGAGCGCGGCGCGGTCCGCGTCGAGGATCACGGTGCGTCCTTCGGGGATGGCCAGCACCGCCTCCCCGGCGGCGACCAGCATCGGCACGCCGGCCGACGCGGCGAGGATCGCGACATGCGCGGTCGGCCCGCCGGCGGCGGTGACGATTCCCGCCAGCCGCGCGCGATCGAGCGCGAGGAATTGCGAGGGGAGCAGGTCCTCCGCGATCAGGATCGTGTCGGGCGCGATCGCCGGCACCGCCGGGGCGTCATGGCCGAGCAGCCGGGCGATCACCTGCCGCTCCAGATCGGCGAGGTCAGCGACGCGCTCCATCAGCAGCGCATCGCCGGTCGCGCGGATCGCATCGGCGGCGGAGCGGGTCGCGGCGCGCCATGCGTGGCCGGCGCTGCGCCCGGCGGCGATTTCGCGCTCCGCCGCGTCGGCCAGCTCGGGATCGGCGAGCAGCGCGCGGTGCGCCTCCGCGATCTCCGCCGCCGCGTGACTGCCGCCGCCAAGCCCGGCCGCGACCGCCGCCAGCGCCTCGGCCAGCGCCTGCCGCTCGCGCGCGACGCCCGCGCCGTCCACCGGCACGTCGAGGTCGACCGCGCGAAGCTGTATCACCTGCCCGATCGCCAGCCCCGGCGCGCCCGTCACCGCCTGCCCCGTCGGAGCGGGCCGGACGGCGGGAGACGCCGCCGCTGCCTCGCCCAGCCCGGCGAGGATCAGCGCCGCGACCGCATCCACCGCGCCCCGCGCATCGCCGCCGATTCCGGTGATCGTCACCGCGTCGTCCGCCCGCACGCCAAGCCCGAGCAGCGCCACGGTGCTGCGCGCATTGGCGCTTTTCCCGCCCGCCGCGAGCGTCACCTCGGCGGCGAACGGGCGCAGCGACGCCGCGATCCGCGCCGCCGGCCGCGCATGGATGCCGTGCGCGGCGGCGACCGGCACGTTGCGGCTGTAGCTCTCCCCATCCGCAGCGCCCGTCGCCCCCGCGCCCGCGCCGGAGAGCCAGCCGATCGTCTCCCCCGCGCGCACCGCCCGGCCCGGCGCGTCGAGCCGCAGCGCATAGCCGTCATTGGCGACGACGATCGGGGTGATCAGCGCCTTCGCCGCCTCTCCCACCGCATCGAGATCGAAGCGGATCAGCGCGTCACCCGCCGCCACCCGCGCGCCGGCCGCGACCAGCGCGGTGAACCCCGCGCCGCCCAGCGCCACCGTCTCCAGCCCGATATGGATCAGCAGCTCCGCGCCATTGTCGAGCCGCAGCGTCACCGCATGGGCGGTCGCCGGCACCGCGATCACCGTGCCGGCGGCGGGCGCGCGCAGCTCGCCCTCGATCGGGTCGACCGCGCAGCCATCGCCCATCATCCGCCCGGCGAACACCGGGTCCGGCACCTCGTCGATCTGGCCGAACCAGCCGGCGAACGGGGCGAGCAGCGCCACCTCGCTCACGGCAGCAGCTCCAACTGCTTCAGCCCCCACATCGGTTTCACCCCGCGCGCGGTATAAGTGATGCACAGGGTCTCCCGCGCCGCGCGCGGCGGCAGCGGCGCGACCAGCCGGGTAAGCTCGGGATTGCCGCGCGCGGGCGCGAGCGGCAGCACCGCGATCCGCTCGCCGTCGCAGCTTCCGGCGCGCACCTCGAATTCGCCGTCGGGCGTCTCGGGCGCGCGGAAGCGGATATTGTCGATATCCTTGCCGATCTGGAAGTTGAACGGGAACTGCCCCACCGTCAGCGCGATCCGCCGCGCGCCGCCGGTCGGCGCGTCGCGATAGAGCCAGCACGGATTGAGGATATCCGTGAGGAACGAGGCGCGCTTGCCCTCCGCCGGCGCGTCGTCCTCGACCGCGAGCCGCACTTTGTCAGTGCAGGTGGCGAGCTGTTCGTCGCTGCGCCGCCGGACGTAGGCGGCGTCGATCGTCGCGTCGAACGCGCCGGGCATCGCGCGCTCCCCGAACATCGCGGCGGCGCGCAGCCGCGTCGGCAGCGTCAGGGTCAGCGGCCCGGCGTAAAGCGGCGAGGCGGTGGTGGGGGCGCTGCCGTCGGTCGTATAGCGCAGCGGCAGGCCGGCCTGATCGGCGAGCGTCACAATGGCATGCGGATCGCCGGGCGTGAAATCGGTCGCCGTCGTCACCGCGAACGCGCTGGCCGCCGGCTCCAGCCCCAGCGCGCGCATCCGGTCGAGCTGCGGCACCAGCCGCGCGACGAAGCCGGCGAAGTCATGCCCCGTGCCCGGCGACCAAGCCACCTCCGCCAGCGCATTGGCGCGCGGGAACATCATCCACGCCGCGCGCTGCTCCGTGCGGACATGCTCGGTCCACAGATTGGCCTGCACGCCCAGGATATGGCTGCGCGCCTCCGCCGGGATCGCCGCGGGCGCGGGATCGAAGCGATAGACGCTGGCGAGGTCGATCAAATTGCCGCGCCCCGGCGGCTCCAGCGGGCCGAACCCCTGCCGGTTGTCGAGATAGAGCGCGGGCGAGGGGCTGAGCACCGCGTCATGCCCCGCCCTTGCCGCCGCCACCGCGCCGTCGATGCCGCGCCACGACATCACCGTCGCCTCCGGCGCGATGCCGCCCTCCAGTATCTCGTCCCAGCCGATCAGCCGCCGGCCGTGCGCCGCGAGGAAGCGCTGCATCCGCTGGACGAACCAGCTTTGCAGCCTGTCCTCGTCGGCGATGCCGAGCGCCTTCATCCTCGCCTGGATCGCGGGCGAGGCTTTCCACTGGTCCTTCACCGCCTCGTCGCCGCCGACATGGATATAGTGCGAGGGGAACAGCGCCATCACCTCGGTGAGCACGTCCTCCAGGAAGCCGAAGGTCGCGTCGTCGACATTGTAGAGCCACGGGAATACGCCCCAGTCGGATTCCGCTCCCGGCGTCACCGGCGCGCCGGTGCCGAGCTGCGGATAGGCGCGGATCGCGGAGAGCGCGTGGCCGGGCATCTCGATCTCCGGCACGATCGTCACGTTACGTCGGGCGGCATAGGCGACGATCTCGCGCACCTGCGCCTGCGTGTAGAAGCCCCCGTTGCGCGGCAGCGGCGGGGCGCCGGGCGCGGTGGCGGGAACGCGCCAGCCCGACACTTCGGTCAGGCGCGGATATTTGCGGATCTCCAGCCGCCAGCCCTGATCGTCGACGAGATGCCAGTGGAGCGTGTTGAGCTTGTTGACCGCCATCCAGTCGATCAGGTGGCGGACGTAATCGGGCGACTGGAAATGGCGCGCGCTGTCCAGCATCAGCCCGCGCCACCGGAAGCGCGGCGCATCCTTCACCGACACCGCCGGGACCGCGACCGCGCCGTGTTCCCGATCGGGCGTCAGATACTGCCACAGGCTGACCGCGCCATAGAGCAGCCCGGCATCGTCGGCGGCGGTGATCGTCGCGCCGCGCGGCCCGATATCGAGCGCATAGGATTCGGCCCCACCGGCGGCGGCGCGCCGGAAGCGGATCGCCGGCCCCGTCGCGCGCGTCGCGATCGCCAGCTTCAGCCCGCGCGCGGCGAGCATCCATTCCGCCAGCCGCTCGGCGGCGTTGCGCGCGCCGCTGTCGCCGGCGGGGACGACGATCGCCGTCCCCGGCCCGACCAGCAGCCGGCCCGATCCCGCCACCGCCGAGGTGGGCGCGGGAAGCAGCGCCGGCTCCGCCCATGCCGCCACGGGCAACGCGGCGGTCAGCAGGGCAAGCGACAGGAAGCGGCGGGGAAACACGCTGGCACGCCCTTTCCGGCAACGGCGGATCGAGGGGAACATAACGGGGCGGGCGCGATTGGGAATGCCCGCGCGGGACAAAGCGGGGCCGCCGGCATTGTCGGCGGCCCCGTCATCCGGCCGGTCAGAAGTTGACGTTGAAGGTCGCCATCAGCTTCCGGCCGCTCCGATACACGCCGCGAGGGAGGGCGGGCGTGTTGGCATAAGCGTAATATTCTGAATCGGTGAGGTTCATGCCGGAGAGCGTCAGGTTGACCTCGGGCGTGAACTTGTAGGTGGCGGACACGTCGAGATTGTCGGTCGCGCGCACGTACATGTTGTCGCCGCGATCGATGCCGGTGAAATATTTCGACCGCCACGTCCAGGTGCCGCGCAGCGCCACCGGGCCGGATTCGAAGAACGGGCTGAGGCTCACCTGATGCCGCGAATTGTACGGCAGGTCCGCCCCGCCGACGCCCTTGGCGTCCGAATAGGTGTAGTTGGTGAGGATGCCGAAGCCATAGGGCAGGTTCTGCTGATAGGCGACCGCGAAGCCCTTCACCGAGGCATGGCCGGCATTGTACGGTCGGCTGATCTGGTAGGTGGTGACGAAGCCCTTGGACTGGTTGAAATAATTCTCCGGTGCGGTGCGGTACAGAATATAGTCGTCGATCGACTTGTAGAACGCCTCCGCCGACAGGATCGCGTGGCGCTGGAAATACCATTCCACCGACGCGTTGAGGTTGCCGGAGCGATACGGCTTCAGGTTCGGGTTGCCGCCCGCGCCGTTCAGCACCTGATCCGACAGCCAGAAATAATTGGTCATGTCGGAATAGTTCGGCCGCGCGACTACCTCCGCCCCGGCGAAGCGCACGATCAGGTCGTCGCGCACCGACAGGGCGAGGTTGAAGCTGGGCAGCACGTTCTCATAGGTCTTGTGCGAATATTGCATCACCCAGTCGCCCTGCGAGCTGCACGACGCGCCGGGCGTGCAGACCAGCCCCGCGCCATCGGTGATGGTGCGGACGTAGCGGACGCCGAAATTGCCGCGCAGGATGCCGGTGTCGACATCCACCTGGCCGTAAACGGCGTGGATATTCTCCTTGATGTTCCAGTTGCCCGAGGCGAATTCCGGCGCGGCATAGGCCGAGGGGGAGGGCAGGTTCGGCAGGCCGGTGACGTAATCGTACATCGCATTGCCGCTGATGACGAAGCGGTCGCGCATCTGGTCGCCCGCGCCGTTGAACCCGCGCAGGTAATTGCCCGGCGCCTGCGACGGATCGAACGCCGCCGCCGCCACCGCGATGCCGTTGAGCGACACGCCGGCATAGGACTGGCCCGTCTCGTGGTGACGGTATTTATAGCCGAACTGGAGCCGCTTCACCGCCCCGTCGAAGTCGAAGCCGAGGTCGACCTGGCCGTACCGTTCCTTGTCGGTGGTCGGCTTGGCGACGAGGTTGCCGCTCCAGCCTGGATCGGTGACGAACGCCGCCGGATTGCCCTGCACGTTGGTCGTATAGGTCAGGTTGCCCGGCTTGTCCGGCGCGCCGGTGTTGTCGACGGTGTAATTGGCGTGGTTGAGGAATTCGAGGAACACCTGCTTCTTGGTGCCGCCGTCCGCGTCGGACAGGCCGCCCTCCAGGTTCAGGTCCCAGCTATTGTCCTGCCACTTCGCCTTGAACTGATAGGTGTCGGAATGCATTTCCGCCTGGCGATATTGCACGTCGAGCACGCTCAGCCCGTTGGTCAGCGAGCTTGAGGTGACGACGCCGTTGGCGACGGTGATCCCGCTCAGCGCGCCGAGGCTGTTCCAGGTATTGCCCTGGAAGGCGTACATCGACTGGTTGAGGTTGTCGTAGGTCGCCTTGATCTTCAGCCAGTTGGCCTCCAGCGTGAGCTGCTCGACCGGCTTCCACTGCACCGCCGCCGAATAGCTGAGCCGCTCGCGGTCCTGCTCGAAATAGGAGGTGCCGAAAGCGTTCGGGCTGATCGCGCCGGGATTGGCGGCCAGCGTCGTCGCGCACGCGCCGGTGCAGGTGCCGTTGGCGATCGAGCTGACCGGATTGTCGGTATTGGCGCCGTTCCACTGGTCGGCCCGCATCGTGCCGTAGCTTTCGAGGCCGTCGCGGCGCAGCCGGTCCTTCGCGCGCTGGAACGCGACGAGCACGCCGAAGGTGCCCGAATCGTTATGCCAACTCGCCAGCGCGGACCCCTGGATGTCGCCCTTGCGCGAGCGGTCGTTCCACAGATAGCCGAGTGAGGCCGCGACGGTCAGCGGCTTCAGGTCGAGTGGCTTGCGCGTGTTGACGATGACGGTGCCGCCGATCGAGCCTTCGTCGAGCCGCGGCTCCGGCGTCTTGTAGACGTCGACGCTGCCGACGAGCTGCGGCGCGAGCAGGGCGTAGTTGAAGGTGCGGCCCGGCGTGTCGAGGATGAACCAGTCGGCCGACGCCACCGTCTGCCCGTTGAGCAGGGTGCGGTTGAGCGCCGGATCGGTGCCGAGGATCGAGATTTTCTCGCCCTGCCCGAACGCGCGGTCGACCGTCACGCCCGGCACCAGCGTCAGCGCCTCGGCGACATTGGTGTTGGGGAATTTGCCGACATCCTCCGCCGAGACCGAATCGACGATCGCGTCGGACTTGCGCTTCGTGTCGAGCGCGGCGGCGAGCGAGGCGCGGATGCCGGTGACGACCACGTCCTGCTGCGTGTCGCCGGCGGCCGGCTGCGGCGCGCCCTGCGCATGAGCGGCGCCCGAAAGCAGCGCGGCCGCGCTGGCGGAGCCGACCAGAAATGCCCGAATCCCCATATCCATCCCCTTTATATTTTCCGGGCTCGCCATCGGTAAGACCGGTTCCATACCAATACCCAATCATTGTCATAACCAAATGGGGCGTCAAGTAGGATTCTTTCACTTTCGTGATGCCCATTGACAGATTGGGACTGGCGCATGGTATTGCATTGGTATTAAGACCGCCGCACCGCAGGGGGAGAGACGACGAACATGACTTTGCTCGCCGACGCGATCGGGTCGCTGGAGGGCGCGGCGGGCGGGCCGCTCTATCGCCGGCTGGAGAATGCGCTGCGCGACGCGCTGCGGGCCGACGTGCTCAAGCCGAATCAGGCGCTTCCCCCCGAGCGCGAGTTGGCGAGCGACCTTTCGGTGTCGCGGATCACGGTGCGCAAGGCGCTCGACACATTGGTCGGCGAGGGGCTGCTCGTCCGCCGGCAGGGCGCGGGCACGTTCGTCGCCGGGCGGGTCGAGAAGCAGTTCGCCAAGCTCAGCTCCTTCACCGAGGACATGGCCGCGCGCGGCCGCGTCGCGCGCAGCGAATGGCTGCTGCGCGCGGCGGGCGAGGTGACGCCGGAGGAGGCGCTGACGCTCGGCCTCGGGCCGGGCGCGCCGGTGCTGCGCTTCAACCGTGTGCGCTATGCCGACGAGGTGGCGATGGCGCTCGAATATTCCACCATCGCCGGCTACGGCCTCGCCGGGCCGGAGGTGGTGGAAAGCTCGCTCTACGCCGCGCTGGAGGCGACCGGGAACCGCCCGGCGCGCGCGCTGCAACGGCTGCGCGCAGTGCTGTTCGACGCCGAGCAGGCGGCGCTGCTGGGGGTGAAGCCCGGCGCGCCGGGGCTGTACATCGAGCGGCGCGGCTTCCTCGACGACGGCCGCATCATCGAGGCGACGCGGAGCTGGTATCGCGGCGATGCCTATGACTTCGTCGCCGAACTGAACACCAGGGCGTGAACGACATGGCATCTCCCAAGGCGCAGGCCCCCGAGGCGACGCGGATGTTCGCCGAAGCGCGCGAGGCCGCCGATGTCGTCGCGCGCCAGATCGCCCGCAACGCCGCGACGGTGGCCACGCTCGGCGAGACGCTGCGCGCGGCGCCGCCGCGCGGCGTGCTGACCTGCGCGCGCGGCAGCTCCGACCATGCCGCGACCTTCGCCAAATATCTGATCGAGACGCGGCTCGGGCTGCTCACCACCTCCGCCGCGCCGTCGGTCGCGTCGGTCTATGGCGCGGTGCCGGCAATGGCCGACACGCTGGCGATCGGCATCTCGCAATCGGGCCGCAGCCCGGACATATTGGCGACGATGAACGCCGCGCGCGACGCCGGCGCACGCACCGTCGCGCTGGTCAACGACGCCGCCTCGCCGCTCGCCGCGCTCGCCGGCACCACGCTGCCGCTGGAGGCGGGGCCGGAGCGCAGCGTCGCGGCGACCAAGTCCTATATCGCCAGCATCGCCGCGCTGATCCAGCTCGTCGCCGGCTGGGCGGACGACGCGGCGCTGCGCGAGGCGCTGGCGAGCGCCCCCGCCCTGCTCCGCGCGGCGTGGGACAGCGACTGGTCGCCGCTGGTCGAGCGGCTCGAATCGGCGCGCGGGCTCTATGTCATCGGGCGCGGGCTGGGCTTCGGCATCGCGCAGGAGGCGGCGCTGAAGTTCAAGGAGACCTGCGGCCTCCATGCCGAGGCGTTCAGCGCGGCGGAGGTGCGCCACGGGCCGATGGCGCTGGTCAGGCTGGGCTTCCCGTTGCTCGTCTTCCGCCAGGCCGACGAGACCGGCGACGGCGTGGACGAGCTGGTGCGCGAGGTCGTCGCGCGCGGCGGCGAGGTGCTGGTCGCCGGCAGTGCGGTGCCCGGGGCGATCCACCTGCCTCATCCCGCCGCCGCTCCCGCGATCGAGCCGATGCTCCAGATCCAGGCCTTCTACCGCGCCGCCAACGCGCTGTCGCTGCGGCGGGGCCTCGATCCCGATCACCCGCCGCATCTCGCCAAGGTGACGGAGACGGTATGACGATGCGGGCGTTCGTCAATGGCCGCGTGCTGATCGACGGCGCGTTCGCCGAGGGACGGGCGGTGCTCGTCGCGGACGGGCGGATCGCCGCGATGGTCGCCGCGCGCGACGTGCCGGCGGGCACTGCGCGCGAGGATCTGGGCGGCGCGATCCTCGCCCCCGGCTTCGTCGACACGCAGGTCAACGGCGGCGGCGGTGTGCTGTTCAACGACGCGCCAACTGTGGAGGGCATCGCCGCGATCGGCGCGGCGCACCGCCGCTACGGCACCACCGGCTTCCTGCCGACCCTCATCAGCGACGAGCTGCCGGTGATCGCCCGCGCCATCGCGGCGGTCGACGAGGCGATCGCGGCCGGCGTGCCGGGCGTACTCGGCATCCATGTCGAAGGCCCGTTCCTCAACACCGAACGCCGCGGCATCCACCGCGCCGACCGGTTGCGCGCGCTGGACGAGGAGGCGATGGCGATCCTCACCACGCCGCGCCGTGGGCGGATGCTCGTCACGCTCGCGCCGGAACGGGTCGCGCCGGGGATGATCCGCCGGCTCGTCGCCTCCGGCGCGCGCGTCGCGGTGGGACACAGCAACGCGCGCCATGCCGAGGTGATGGCGGCGCGCGAGGAGGGGCTGACCGGCGCGACGCACCTGTTCAACGCCATGTCGCAGCTCGGCTCGCGCGAGCCGGGCGTGGTCGGCGCGGCATTGGGCAGCGACATCGTCAGCGGGATCATCGTCGACGGCCATCACGTCAGCCCCGCGACGCTGCGCCTCGCGCTGCGGCTCAAGGGGCCGGAGCAGCTGATGCTCGTCACCGACGCGATGCCCAATATCGGCGCCGACCTGCACGAATTCCTGTTGCAGGAGCGCCGCATCGTGGTGCGCGAGGATCGCCTCGTCGATGCCGCCGGCACGCTTGCCGGAGCCAACCTGACGATGACGCGCGCGGTCGCCAATGCGACGGCGCTGCTGGGCGTGTCGCGCGAATCGGCGATCGCGATGGCCAGCGCGACGCCCGCGCGCTTCCTCGGCCTCGATGGCGAGCTGGGCCGCATCGCACCGGGGCTACGCGCCGATCTGGTCGCGCTGCGCGAGGATCATGGCGTCGCGGCGACATGGATCGGCGGCGAGCGTCACGACGGCTGAAAACCGCTGGACGGAACCCGTCCGCGCTGAGAGCATTGCCTGCGGACTGGTTTGGGGGCGAAACATCGATGGCGGGCAAGTTGCGACATATCGGGTGGGCGCTGGCGCTCGCCGCATTGTGCTGCGCCGGGCCGGCCGCCGCGCGGCGCGGCATGGTCGCGCTGACCTTCGACGATCTCCCCGCGCTCAGCATCCTGCCCGACCAGGACTATATCGACTATACCAACGAGGCGCTGGTCGCCGGCCTGAAACGCCACCATTTCGCCGCGACCGGCTTCGTCAACGAGGAGAAGATCGACAATCTCCAGCGCGACCGCCAGATCGCCAACCTGGCGCGCTGGCTCGACGCCGGCCTGTCGCTCGGCAACCACACCTATTCGCACAGCTCGCCGAACACGCTCGGGGCGGACGGCTATATCGCCGATATCGCGCGCGGCGAGCGCATCACCCGGCCGCTGCTGGCGGCACGCGGGCTGAAGCTGCAATGGTTCCGCCATCCCTATCTCGAAACCGGCTATCCCAGGGCGGTGCGCGACAAGATCGACGACTGGCTGGCGGCCAACGGCTATCGCGTCGCCCCGGTGACGATCGACGCGGAGGACTGGGAATTCGCCGAACCTTATGACGACGCGATCGCGCGCCGCGACGTCGCGCGGCAGGAACGCATCCGCGCGGCCTATCTCGCCTATACCGCGATGCGCATCCGCTGGTCGCAGGCGAGCGCGCGGGTGCTGTTTGGCCGCGACATCGCGCAGGTCATGCTGCTCCACTGCACCCGGCTCAACGCCGACACGCTGGGCCAGCTCGCCGCGCTGCTGCGCGCGGCGCATCTGCGCCCGGTGACGCTGGCGCGGGCGATGCGCGACCCGGCCTATCGCACGCGCGACGATTATGCGGAGAAGAACGGCGTCACCTGGCTGGAGCGCTGGGCCGTGACCTTGCACAAGACCTTGCCCGAGGAAGGCGACGAAGACCCGCCCGCCGAAATACAAACGGAATATGACAGAGTTGACAATGATCGCCTGTCCACGCCAGATCAGTGATCGTCCCGTCCGCGTTTCCTTTTGAGCGTTGCCCGCCCCACGCATCCCTCATAGTTATGGACGCAACGGCTTATATCCGGAGTTTCAGCCTTGACCTCGAAGCGGATCACCCGCCACCCGGCCGATTATTACAAGAACCCGGAGAATAGCATCGGCTATCTCACGCGGATCGTATTCCGTAATTTCTCGCGATTGCTGGAACGCCATACGTTGCAGCACGATATCTCCGCCGGCCAATGGCGTTTCCTGCGGCAATTGTGGATCGAGGACGGGATCACGCAGCGCGAGCTGAGCGAGCGCGTCGGGATGCGCGAGCCGACCACGGTCGTCGCGCTCAAGGGGCTGGAGGCGGCCAGGCTGATCCGGCGCGAGAAGAGCGAGATCGATCGCCGCAAGATCCACATCTATCTCACGCCCTTCGCCAAATCGCTGGAGGCGAAGCTCGCCCCGCTCAACGCCGAGGTGCACGCCGTGGCAACCGCCGGCATGTCCGACGAGGAGGTCGAGACGCTCCGGGTCCTGCTGCGCCGCGTGATCGGCAACCTCACCGCCGAGGCCCGCCGCATCCCGGCCGAAATCCAGAGCGAACCCGACGAAGGGGCTTGACGCGGTTTTAATCGCGGTCATCCTTAGATAGCTAATTTATCAAAAGGAGCAGCGATGACGGTTCGGATTGCCGTGATTTCGGGGAGCGTGCGGCGCGGATCGCATAACAGCGCGCTCGCCGCCTTGGGCGCCGAGCGGATTCGCGCGGCGGGTGCGGAGGCGGTGCCGGTCGATCTCTCCACCTACGACCTGCCGGTCTATGCGCAGGATCTCGAGCTTCAGGATTGTCCGTCCGACGCGCGCCGGCTGAAGGCGACGCTGGCGGCGTGCGACGGCCTGCTGATCGCGACGCCGGAGCATAACGGCTCGATCTCCACCCTGCTCAAGAACGCGATCGACTGGGCCTCGCGCCCGAGCGACGGCGAATCGGCGATCGCGCTCACCGCCTTCCGCGGCAAGGCGGCCGGGATCATGGCCGCCTCGATCGGCCCGTTCGGCGGGATGCGCGCGCTCGCCCACCTGCGTCAGGTGCTGGGCACGGTGCAGATGATGGTCATCCCCGAGCAACTCGCCGTGCCGCTCGCCGACCGCGCCTTCACCGCCGAGGGGGCGCTGGCGGAACCGCTGCCCAACGCGATCCTCGACGGGCTGGTCGGGCGGCTGGTGGAGGTCGCCGGCCGCCTGCGCGCATAGGGTCTTGCACCGTCGCGTCGCACCATATAACTTAGTATTCTAAGTTTTATCGGGAACCGTCGTGGGACCACTTTCAGACATTCGCGTCGTCGAGCTGGGGCAGTTGATCGCCGGGCCGTTCTGCGCCCAGCTCTTCGGCGATCTCGGCGCGACCGTCGTCAAGATCGAGCCGCCCGAGGCGGGCGATCCGATGCGGCAATGGGGCGCGGGCGATCCGCCGGTGTGGTGGGAAGTGATCGCGCGCAACAAGCGGTCGGTCGCCGCCGACCTGCGCAGCGCGGAGGGGCAGGAGATCGCGCGCCGCCTGATCGCGGGCACCGACGTGCTGATCGAGAATTTCCGCCCCGGCACGCTGGAGAAGTGGAACCTCTCCCCCGCCGACCTGTGCGCGGCCAATCCCCGGCTGATCGTGGTGCGCGTCTCAGGCTATGGCCAGACCGGCCCCTATTCCACCCGCGCCGGCTTCGGCGGTATCGGCGAGGCCATGGGTGGCTGGCGCGCGCTGGTGGGGACGCCGGACCGGCCGCCCTCACGCCTCGGCGTGTCGATCGGCGACAGCCTCGCCGGCACCTATGGTTGCCTCGGCGCGCTCGCCGCGCTGCACGAGCGCGAGAAGAGCGGGCGCGGCCAGATCGTCGACGTCAGCCTGTTCGAATCGGTGTTGCAGGTGATGGAGGGGCTGGTCCCCGAATATGCCGCCGCCGGCCATGTCCGCACGCGCTCCGGCTCGATCCTGAAAGGCATCGCGCCGTCGAACGTCTATCCGTGCAGCGACGGCGAATTGCTGATCGCCGCCAACCAGGACGCGATCTTCCGCCGGCTGGCGGCCGCGATGGGGCAGCCGGAGCTGGGCGACGATCCGCGCTTCGCCACGCACAACGCGCGCGGCCAGCATCAGAACCTGCTCGACGGGATGATCGCGGACTGGACGCGCGGGCAGAGCGTCGCCGCGGTCGAGAAGCTGATGGAGGACCATGCCGTGCCGGCCGGGCGCATGTTCGCCGCGCGCGACATGCTGGCCGATCCGCATTTTGCCGCGCGCGAGGCGATCGTCACGGTCGAGACGGAGCGCCACGGCGCGCTGCCGATGCAGGGCGTGTTCCCGCGCCTCTCGCGCACGCCGGGCGGCGTCCGCGCGCCCGCGCCGGTCGCGGTCGGCGCGGATACCGAGGCGCTGCTGCGCGAGGCCGGCTATGACGCGGCGGCGATCGCCGACCTCAAGCAGCGCGGCATCGTGTGACCGGCACGCTGCTCGACCTCGTCTGGGATCGCCACCACATCCTGGAGGACGGCGGCGAGACATTGCTCTACGTCGATCTCCACCTGCTGCACGAGGTCACCTCGCCGCAGGCCTTCGCCGGGCTGGAGGCGCACGGCCGCACCGTGCGCCAGCCGGGGCGGGCGCTGGCGCTGTTCGACCACAATGTCCCGACCGAGGCGCAGGAGCGGGGCATCGCCGCCGTCGCCGATCCCGAGGCGCGCGCCCAGCTCGCCCGGCTGGTCGAGAACAGCGAGCGATACGGGATCGAGCGGTTCGACATGGGCGATCCGCGCAACGGCATCGTCCATATCGTCGCGCCGGAGCAGGGCCGCACCCACCCCGGCATGACGATCGTCTGCGGCGACAGCCACACCTCCACCCACGGCGCGTTCGGCGCGCTGTCGTTCGGCATCGGCACCTCGCAGATCGAGCATGTGCTGGCGACGCAGACGCTGCGGCTGCGCAAGCCGAAGGCGATGCGGGTGAACGTCACCGGCGCGCTGCCCGCACATCTTTCCGCCAAGGACCTCGCGCTCGGCATCTTGCGCGCGATCGGGGTGGACGGCGGACTGGGCCATGTCATCGAGTTCGCCGGGCCGGCGGTGCGCGCGCTGTCGATGGAAGGGCGCATGACGCTGTGCAACCTCGCGGTGGAGATGGGCGCGCGCGCCACGCTGATCGCCCCGGACGAGACCACCTTCGCCTATCTCGCCAGCCGCCCCGGCGCGCCGCGCGGCGAGGAATGGGCGCGCAAGGTCGCCGAGTGGCGCACGCTCGCCAGCGCGCCGGACGCGGTGTTCGATCGCGAGGCGCAAGTCGCGGCCGACGCGCTGCGCCCGATGGTGAGCTGGGGCACCAATCCGTCGCAGGTGATCGCGATCGACGAGGCGATCCCCGATCCGCGCGCGGCGGCCGACGCGCTCGACCGCGCGGCGCGGGAACGTGCGCTCGCTTATATGGGGCTGGCGGCGGGCCAGCCGATCGCCGGGCTGCCGATCGACCGCGCGTTCATCGGGTCGTGCACCAACAGCCGGATCGAGGACCTGCGCGCCGCCGCCGGGGTGGCGCGCGGGCGACGGGTTGCGGCGAACGTCCGCGCGATGGTCGTCCCCGGATCGGGGCTGGTGCGGCAGCAGGCGGAGGCGGAGGGGCTGGCGGACATCTTCGTCGCGGCGGGGTTCGACTGGCGCGAGCCGGGCTGCTCGATGTGCGTGGGGATGAACCCGGACCGGCTCGCGCCGGGCGAGCGCTGCGCCGCCACCTCGAACCGCAATTTCGAGAACCGCCAGGGCATCGGCGGGCGCACCCATCTGATGAGCCCGGCGATGGCGGCGGCAGCGGCGATCGCCGGCCGCATCACCGACGTCGCGGACCTTTAGGGCCGATCGACGGCGCGCAGCGGACTGGAGGTCCGTGAGCACCGGAAGCACGCAAAAGCGCCATTTGCAGCCCGCCAGAACTGAATGTCGATCCGCCCTGGGGCTACCGTTCCTCGAACGCCGCGATCGCCCCGGCGTGGCGCAGGGTGCGGCCGATATCGTCCAGCCCCGCCAGCAGCGCCTCGCGCAGATCGCGGTCGATCGCGAAGGACAGGCGCAGCCCGTCCACCGCGATCGCGCACGCCCGCAGGTCGACGGTGACGGGCGCATCCGGCGCCTCCCTCAGCCGCTCGACCAGCGCGGCATAGTCATCGGGCGCGGGCGTCACGAGCAGCAGGCCGTTGGTCGCCGCATTGCCGCTAAAGATGCCGCCGAAGCTCGGCGCAACGACGCAGCGGATGCCGTGGTCGTCCAGCGCCCATACCGCATGCTCGCGCGACGAGCCGGAGCCGAAATTGCGCCCCGCCACCAGGATCGCCGCCGCCGGGTCGATCGCGAAACGCGGATCGATCGCGCGCATGTCGGCGAACAGGCGCGCGCCCAGCCCGCGCCGGTCCAGCCCTTTCATGTAACGCGCCGGCAGGATCTTGTCGGTGTCGATATCCGCGTCCGGCAGCAGCGCCGCGCGCGAGGTGACGATCGTCCATGGCTTCATGTCGGCCTGCCCCAGTCCGCCGCCAGCGTTTCAAGCAACAGGTCGAACCGTTCCTGCCCCACCTTCCCGGCGATCTGCGCGATAAGCTCGGTCATCGCGGCCTGCGCGTCGCCACGCATCCGCTCGCCGAACGGGGTGAGTAGCAGCCGTTTGTGGCGCGCGTCCTCGGCATCGTCCTCCAGCGTGACGACGCCTTTCTCGACCATCTGCGCGATCGTGCTGTGGATCGCCTGGCGCGAGACGCCCATGCGGCGCGCGATTTCCGACGGACGGGTGACGCCGCTGACGATATTGATCATCACCATCGATTGCGCGCGACTGATGTCCGGCCAGCCCTTGTCATGGACGCGCGCCTGTAGCCCTTCGTCGAGCCAGCAGAATCGTTGGAACAGGTGAATGATCAACTCGATCGACCGCATGAACCCGCTTAAACGGTGTTGCATCGCGCAACGCAAGCCGCGCCGGCGGCTGTCGACCGGCTTGCGGACGCGATTTACTTAGAATACTATCTTTTTCGAAAGGAGCAACTCTTGCCTTCCGTCGAAATCGTCGAGGTCGCCCCGCGTGACGGGTTGCAGAATGAGGCCAGGCTCGTCTCCACGGCGCAGAAACTGGAGCTGATCGGGCGCGCCATCGCCGCCGGCGCGCGCCGGCTGGAGGTGACGAGCTTCGTCAACCCGCGCCGCGTGCCACAGATGGCCGACGCCGACGAGGTGGCGAAGGGTTTGCCGGAGCGCGGCGACGTGACCTTCATCGCGCTGGTGCTCAACCGCCGCGGGGCGGAGCGAGCCCTGGCGGCGCGGATCGACGAGCTTGGCGCGGTGTGTGTCGCCAGCGATACGTTCGCGATGCGCAACCAGGGGCAGACCAGCGCCGAATCGCTGGAGGTCGCGCGGGAGACGGTCGCGCTGGCGAAGGCGGCGGGACGCGGCGCGCAGATCACCGTCGCCACCGCCTTCGGCTGCCCGTTCGAGGGCGAGGTGCCGCTCGCCCGCGTGGTGGAGATGGCGAAGCGTGCCGCCGACGCCGCCCCGCGTGAGGTGGGGCTGGCCGATACGATCGGCGTCGCCGTGCCGGGGCAGGTGGGCGAGGCGGTGGCCCGCGTGGTCGAGGCGATCGCGCCGATTCCGGTGCGCGTCCATTTCCACGACACGCGCAACACCGCGATCGCCAATGTCTGGGCGGCGGTGCAGGCGGGCGCGACGGTGGTCGACGCCGCGCTCGGCGGACTGGGCGGCTGCCCGTTCGCGCCGGGCGCGTCCGGCAATGTCGCGACGGAGGATGTGCTCTATCTGCTCGATCGCTCGGGCATCGCCACCGGTTACGATCGCGCGGGGGCGATCGCGGCGGCGACGTGGCTTGCCGATGTGATCGGGCGCGATCTGTCCGGCAAGGTGCGTTGCGCCCCGGCTTTTCCGCCCGCCGCAACGTGATGAGGCTGGACCTCGGCCACACACGACGATATTCTTCGCTAGCTAAGCAAATTCGAGAGGAGCGGAAATGGACCCGCGCGACACCAACGGTCTAGATACACAGTTCATCGGCAAGGTCTCCCCGACCGCGCCGCGCATTCAGGCCGGCGGCCATCCCTGCCAGGGCATCTACTGGACCCCGGCGGGCAAGAAGCCCAGGACGGCGGTGATCGCGACCCATTACAACGTCGATTTCACCGAACATTATATCGCGCCCTATTTCGCGCGGCGCGGCTATGGCTTCCTCGGCTGGAACACGCGCTATCGCGGGTTCGAGGACCAGTTCCTGCTGCATCACGCGATCCTCGACATCGGCGTCGGCATGCGCTGGCTGAAGGAGGAGGCGGGGGTCGAGCGGATCGTGATCCTCGGCAATTCCGGCGGCGGATCGCTGATGGGCGCCTATCAGGCGGAGGCGATCAGGCCGACCCTGGGCGGCGAGCTGAGCGGTGCGGGGCTGGAGGCGTACAACGAGCTCATCAAGGCCGATCTCTACATCTCGCTCAACGCCCATCAGGGGCGGCCCGAGGTGTTGACCGACTGGCTCGACGCCTCGGTGATCGACGAGAACGATCCGGTGCCGACCGATCCCGCGCTCGATCCGTTCAGCGCGGAGAACGCCCCGCCCTATTCGGAAGAATTCGTCACCCGCTATCGCGCCGCGCAGCGCGCGCGCAACCAGCGCATCACCGACTGGGCCAAGGCCGAGCTGGCGCGACTGAACGCGGCCGGCGTTCCCGACCGCCTGTTCCCGTTGTTCCGCGTGTGGGGCGACCTGCGCTGCATGGACCCGGCGCTCGATCCGTCCACCCGCAAGCCGCGCTGGTGCTATCGCGGCGATCCCGCGACCGCGAACCGCACCCCCTCGATCGGGCGCGTCAATTCGCTCAAGACGTGGCTCAACATGTGGAGCATCGAAACCTCACCGTGCCAGGGCGCGCCGCATCTCGCCAAGTTCGACACCCCCGCGCTGGTGGTGCAGGGCACGGCGGACACCGGCGTGTTCCCGAGCGACGCGCGCAAGATCTTCGACAATATCGGATCGACCGACAAGCGGATCGAGCTGATCCCCGGCGCGCATTATTTCGAGGATTCGATCGAGGAGCGCAATGCCGCCGCCGACCTGATGGCGGCCTGGATCGAAGCCAAGAGCTGACGGGGCGGGGAGCGTGACCGACACGGGCGAGGCCGCCACCATCACATCGCTGCGCCGCGCGGGGATCGCCCGCGACGGCCAGCCGGTCACGCTCACCCCACTTTCCGGCGGAGTGTCGTGCGACGTGTGGCTGGCGCGGATCGGCGACGAGGCGCCGGTCGTCGTCAAACGCGCACTGCCGCAATTGCGCGTCGCGGCGGAATGGCTCGCCCCGGTCGAGCGCGCCGAGAACGAGGTGCGCTGGCTGCGCCATGTCGGGCGGATCGACGCGCGGCTGGTGCCGGAAGTGGTGGCTGAGGTGCCCGACGAGCATCTCTTCGCGCTCGCCTATCTGGAGCCGGATGCGCATCCGGTATGGCGCGACGAGCTGATCGCCGGGCGGATCGATCCCGGCTTCGCGGGCGGGCTGGGGCGCGACCTCGCCCGCATCCACGCCGCCACCGCCGGCGACGCGCGGACCGCCGCCGATTTCGACAGCATGGACCTGTTCGACGCGCTGCGCATCTCGCCCTTCCTGCGCCATGTCGCGGCGAGCCGGCCGGAGCTGGCGGCGCGACTCGGTGCGATCGCCGACGATCTGCAGGGCCGGCGCATGGCGCTGGTCCACGGCGACGTCAGCCCCAAGAACATATTGTGCGGGCCGCGCGGCGGCGTGTTCCTCGACGCGGAATGCGCGGTCTATGGCGATCCGGCGTTCGACCTCGCCTTCTGCACCACGCACCTGCTGCTCAAGACGATCTGGCTCGCGTCGAGCGGCTATGCGCTGAAGCAATCGGCGGCGGCGTTCGTCGCCGACTATCTCGCCGGGGTGACGTGGGAGCCGCGCGAGGCGCTCGCCGCGCGCGCCGGAGCGCTGGTCGCCGCGCTGCTGCTCGCGCGCGTCGAGGGCAAGTCGCCAGCGCCCTATCTCGACGATGCCGCGAAGCAGGTGGTACGCGCCCGCGCGCTGGCGCTGCTCGCGGGGGACACGCCCGCTATCGACCAACTCATCGCCGATTGGCCCAAGGAGCATTGATGACCAACCGTATCGCCACCGTCCTCGCCCGCCAGCTCTGGGATTCGCGCGGCCGTCCGACCGTGGAGGCGGAGGTGCGGCTGGAAAACGGCGCGATCGGCCGCGCCATCGCGCCGGCCGGCGCGTCGCGCGGCGCGCATGAGGCGATCGACCTGCGCGATGGCGGCGACACCTTCGGCGGCATGGGCGTGGCGAAGGCGGTGGCGAACGTCGCCGCCGAGATCGCCCCCGCGCTCGCCGGCATGGACGCGCGCGATCAGGCCGCGATCGACCGCACGCTGATCGCGCTGGACGGCACACCGAACAAGGCGCGGCTCGGCGGCAACGCCGTGGTGGCGGTGTCGATGGCGGTGCTGCACGCGGCGGCGGCGGCGGAGCGCGTAGCCCTGTGGCGTTATCTCGCGGGCGGTCGCAAGGTGCGCGTGCCGCTGCCCGAGATCCAGATCTTCGGCGGCGGCGCGCATGCCGGCCGCCGCACCGACATCCAGGATTTCATGGTGATGGCGCCGCGCGCCGGCAGCTTCCGCCGCGCGCTGGAAATCACCGATGACGTCTATCGCGCCGCCGGGCAGTTGATGGAGGCGCTGGGACCGCTTTGCGGCGTGGCGGACGAAGGCGGCTGGTGGCCGAACTTCTCGTCGAACGAGCAGGCGCTCGACACGCTGACCAAGGCGATCGAGCGCGCCGGGCACCGGCCGGGCGAGGACGTGTTCATCTCGCTCGACATCGCCGCCAACGAGCTTGGCGACGCGACCGGCTACCGCCTCGCGCTCGATGATCGCAAGCTGGACGGCGCGGCGATGGCGGAGGAGGCGATCGGCTGGACGAAGCGCTATCCGATCCTGTCGATCGAGGACCCCGCCTCGCAGGACGACTTCGCCACCATGGCGGCGGTGACGCGCGCGGTGGGCGACAAGGTGCAGGTGATCGGCGATGACGTGCTCGTCACCAACGCCGCGCGCGTCGCCCAGGCGGCGGAGGCGAAGGCGTGCAACGCCGCGCTGATCAAGGTCAATCAGGTCGGCACCATCACCGAGGCGCATGACGCGCTGGAGGCGGCGCGCGCGCAGGGCTGGGGCATGATCGTCTCCGCACGCTCGGGCGAGACGGAGGACGTGACGATCGCGCACCTTTCGACCGGCTGGGACGCCGGGCAGCTCAAGGTCGGCTCCTTCACCCGCTCCGAACGGATGGCGAAGTGGAACGAGATGCTGCGGATCGAGGAGGAGATGGGCGCGGACGCGGTGTTCGCCGGGGCCTCCGCCTTCACAGGCCCGGTCGCGGCGCGCCTCGGCTGATGCGGCTCACCATCGACACCATTCCCAGCGCCGGGTTCCAGGCGCAGATCGACGCGACGTTCGGCGCGGGCAAGGTGCGCGCGGTCGAGCCGGGCAGCCCGCCGGGCGATGCGGAAGTGCTGCTCCACGTCCTCGCGCCCGTCACGGCGGAGGCGATCGCGGCGTCTCCGTCGCTGCGGCTGATCCAGAAGCTCGGCGTCGGCGTAAACACGATCGCGCTGGAGGCGGCGAAGGCGCGCGGCATCGCGGTGTGCAACATGCCCGGCGTCAATGCGCAGGCGGTGGCGGAATGCGCGCTGACATTGCTGCTCGCGGTGCTGCGCCGCACCGTCTCGCTCGATGCGGCGACACGCGCGGGGCGATGGGCGGTTCCATCCGACGTGCTGGACGACATGGGCGAGATCGCCGGGCGCACGATCGGCCTCGTCGGCATGGGCAACAGCGCCGAGCGGCTCGCCCGAGCGCTGGAGGCGCTGGGCGCGACGGTAATCTTCACCGCGCGCGCGCCGCGCGGGAACGCGCGGCGGCGGCAGGTGGCGCTCCCCGAATTGCTGGCCGAGGCCGATGTCGTCTCGCTGCACGTCCCGCTCACCGACGAAACCGCCAATATGGTCGACCCGCTGGCGATGAAGCGCGGCGCGGTGCTCATCAATGTCGCGCGCGGCGGGCTGGTCAACGAGGCGCGGCTGGCCGAGGCGCTGCGCTCCGGCCATCTGCGCGGCGCGGGGCTGGACGTGTTCGCGACCGAGCCGGTCGATCGCGCCGATCCGCTGCTCGCCCTGCCCAATGTCGTCGTCAGCCCGCATGTCGCGTGGCAGACGCCCGAGACGCTCGGGCGCAGCCTCGCGGCGGCGGCGGAGAATGTCCGCCGGCTCGCGGCGGGCGAACCCCTGCTCAATCAGGTGATCTGATGTCGCCGCTCCCTATCGTCCTCGCTTCCGGCCAGTTGCTCACGCAGGAGACGTGGACGCCGCAGATCGCCGCCTGGGCGGATCGCGACGTGCGCCATGCCGATCATCAGCGCGACGATACGATCGCCGGCATGGCGACGCGGCTGCTCGACGCTGCGCCGGAACGGTTCGCACTGGTCGCGCACGCGATGGGCGGCTTCGTCGCGTTCGAGGTGATGCGCCGCGCGCCGGAGCGGGTGGCGCGGCTGGCGCTGATCGCGACGCTCGCCTCCGCCGACGGCCCGGCGCAGACCGCGCGGCGGCAGGGCTATATCGATCTCGTCGAATCCGGCCGCTTCGATCAGGTGATCGAGGAACGTATCCCGATCCTGTTCCCGCCGGCGAAGAGGAACGACCCCGGACTGATCGGCCTCGCGCGGCGGATGGCGGCGGATACCGGCGCCGAGACCTTCCTGCGCCAGCAGCGCGCGATCATGGGGCGGATCGACAGTCGCCCGACGCTCGGCGCGATCCGCACGCCGGTGCTGCTGGTCCGTGGCGAGGCGGATGGCATCACCACCATCGAGCAGCAGCGGGAGATGCTGGACGCCATTCCCGGCGCGCGGCTGGAGACGCTGCCGGGCGTCGGCCACCTGCCCACGGTGGAAGCGGCGGAACGGGCCACCGCGCTCATCAGCGACTGGCTCGATCAGCGCACCGCGTAGAGCCGGTGCCGCGCGCCGAGATCGGTGCGCTCGCCCAGGCCCACCACCAACGTACCGTTGAGCCACGCATAATCGGCGCTCGCCGTCTCGAACACGGCGGCGATGCGCAGATAGTAGCGCGACCGTTCCACCTGCGAGGCGAGCGTCGGGTCGGCGAACTCGCGGCGCACATCGTCCGGGATCACGCTCCGCCCGAAATAGTTCATGTAGATCATCGCGCCGTCATGCGTGCGCAGGATCGCCCGCGCGTCGAGCGTGCCGACCGATGACGTTTCGTCGAGCCGCCCGCCGACCGACCAGTTGCCACCGCCCGGCAACACCTCGCCGGCGAGGCGGGGGCCGTCGAATTCTCCGCCGGTGATGTAGCCGATCCGCCGGTCGCAGAAGGGCGTGGCACCGATCGGGATGATCCCGCCCCCGACATGGAAATCCACCGTGCAGAGATGATCCCCAAGCACCCGTTCCGCCTCCGCAATCATCGCCATTCTCCTGCTGGACTAGCTATAGTTAGTAGTCTAAGTTTAATTGAAAACAAGGCGCAACAGTGCGCCGCCTGGAGGAGAAGGGGGAATATGTCCCGTAGTTTCAACCGTTTGTTGATTGGAATTGCCACAACGCCGTTCATCGTCGCACTGGGAACGGCTTCCCCCGCCATTGCGCAATCCGCCCCGGATTCGACGCCTGCCGCCGCCCAGGGTAGCGAGAGCGCCGGCGGCGATATCGTCGTCACCGCGCAGAAGCGCGAGCAACGGTTGCAGGATGTGCCGATCTCGATGGAGGTCGTCAGCGGGCAGAAGGTCGCCGATTTCTCCGCCGCCGATTTCAAGGCGGTGCAGAATTACGTGCCGAACATGTTCGTGCAGCAGACCAACGGCAACGATACGATCTACATCCGCGGTTTCGGCTCGCCGCCCCAGAATTTCTCGTTCGATCAGGCGGTCAGCGTCTATATGGACGGGGTCTATGCCGGCAAGATGCGCCAGGCGCTCAACCCGTTCTTCGACGTCGCGCGCGTCGAGGTGATGCGCGGGCCGCAGGGCGCGCTGTACGGCAAGAACACCCCGGCGGGCGCGATCAGCGTGGTCAGCGCCGGCCCGACCCAGACGTTCGAGGGAGCCGTCACCGGCACCTATAATTTCGATCTCAAGGGTTATGACCTGACCGGCTACGTCTCCGGCCCGATCACCGACACGCTCTCGCTGCGCGTCGCGACCCGCATCCAGGATCAGGACGGCTATATCAAGAACCTCGCCACCGGGCATGAGGATCCCGAGAACAAGCTGCAACTGTTCCGCATCAGCGCCCTCTGGCAGCCGAGCGACAATTTCGATCTGTCCGCCAAGCTGGAGATGTCGAATTACGAGCGCGTCGGCGGCCTCGGCGTGTCCAGCCCGGTCAACACCGCGCAGCAGCCCAAGCTGACCCGCTATGCGGTCAACACGCCGCTGGGCCAGGAGGGCTATACCAACCGCTCGATCCTCGGCTCCGTCACCGCGAACCTCAAGGTCGGCACGCATACGCTGACCTCGATCACCGGCTATTCGTGGTTCGACGGACAGGTGACGAACTATTTCGACCAGCAGGCGCCGAGCGGCGCGATCGTCGAGAATTCCGTCTACAACAAATATCCAGAGAATTTCAAACAATTCTCGCAGGAAGTCCGCCTGCTCTCACCGACTGGCGGGACGCTGGAATATGTCGTCGGCGCTTATTACGATACGTCGCGCTATCATGTTGACCCGTATCTTGGATACGACTTCCCGATCAGCGCCTATTTCCCGTCCGGTCTCTATTCGATGAACCAGACGTACTTCTCGCAACAGGCGCGCACCTTGTCAGCCTTCGCGCAGGCGACGGTGCGG
Source organism: Sphingomonas sp. CL5.1 (assembly GCF_013344685.1). NCBI lineage: Bacteria > Pseudomonadati > Pseudomonadota > Alphaproteobacteria > Sphingomonadales > Sphingomonadaceae > Sphingomonas > Sphingomonas sp. CL5.1. The sequence continues at coordinate 1,387,307 of NZ_CP050137.1, read as the reverse complement.
CCGACCGCGGGCCTGCGCCTCATCGGCAGCCTGCGCTACACCAACACGCACAAGCAGGGTGATTTCTATGGCCCGGTGCTGCTCGCCGGCGGGGTTTACAAGCCCTCGACCTCGGCGAGCGGATCGATCAGCGAGGGCCTCGCCGATCCGTCGATCACCGTGCAATATGACGTGTCGCATAACCTGATGGTCTATGCGGTCTATGGTCGCGGCTCGAAATCGGGCGGCTTCGTGTCGAACACCGTCGGCACCAAGGATGCGACCTTCATCTACAAGCCGGAGCGGTCGCGCAACTGGGAGGCCGGTTTCAAGTCCACCCTGTGGGACGGCCGCGCGACGTTCAACGTGTCGGTCTATGATACGAAGTTCACCAACCTGCAGACCTCGGGCTATGATCCCAATGCCCTGACCTATATCACCAAGAACGCGGCGGCAGCCTCGTCAAAGGGCGTGGAAGGCTCGCTCCGCATCGCGCCGAGCAAATATTTCGATATCACCGCATCGGCGGCCTATCAGGATATCAAGTACGACGATTATCCGGGCGCGGCGTGCCTTGCGATCCAGCCAACCAGCGTGTGCGACACGACCGTCACCGACAAGACGAAGCCGAACAGCTTCCTGAACAACAATCTCGCCGGCTATCGTCCGCCCTATACCTCGAAGTTCACGGGCAACGTTTCGGTCCACGGCCGGGTCGATGTCAGCGACTACAAGCTGGACGGCACGGCGGTGATCGGCGGCCGCTCAGGCTATTACGATTCCGACGATCAAAGCCCGACCTATGGTTATCAGAAGGGGTTCGCGAAGCTCGACCTGCGCATCCAGTTCGCGCCGCAGGACGACCGGTGGCATATCGCGCTGATCGGCAAGAACCTGACCAACGAACTGACCACCGGCAGCGCCTTCCGCCTGCCCTTCCCGATCACCAACACGACCCGCGCGATCATGTTCATCGATCCGCCGCGCAACATCGCGGTCGAGGCCGGCGTGAAGTTCTGATCCCCCTGCCCTCTCCCTAACCGGGAGGGGGCGTTTCCCTGCGGCGGCGTGCGCGACCCATTGCCGGGCCGCCGCGCCGTTTTTTTGGCCGCGTGCCGATCGCCGCCGACCCGGCGGACGGCAAAGCCGTTGACAGTCATCCTTACCTATCTAAGCATTGCGCGCAGGATGGACCGGCCGGATGCGACACCCCTCGCTGCGTCGGTGGATCGAAGCGACAGGAGAGAGAATGTCCGAAACCGAGATGCGCGCCTTCATCAAGGGCTTCTTCGACGCGATCGAGCAGGGCGACATCGCCGCCATGCAGGCCTGCTTCACGCCGGACGCCGAGATCTGGCACAATACCGACGAGGTCATCGTCACCCCCGCCGACACCGCAATAACGCTGTCCGGCATGGTCGCGCGGATCGGCAACCGCCGCTATGCCGACCGGCAGGTCGCCGTCTTCCCCGGCGGCTTCGTCCAGCAGCACGTGCTCCAGGGCAACCGCACGCATGACGGCGTCGCGGTGCGGCTGCCGTGCTGCATCGTCTGCCGGGTGGAGAACGGCCTCATCACCCGGCTCGACGAATATTTCGATTCGGCGCACGTCGCCGAATTCCGCAAGTTCGCCAACGCCTGAGGAGACGAGACGATGCCGGTTCTGCGCCAGGTGCCGCGCGGCGAGGTCACCGACGAGACGGTGCTCGCTTATTACAACCGCCTGTTCGGCGACCGCGATCCGGTGAGCGAGCCGGGCACCGCGACCGGCACGCCGGGCGACTGGTGGACGGTCTATGCGCTCGCGCCCGATATCTTCAAGCACGCGGTGGACGGCTTCGCGGTCTATCGCCACCCGAGCCGGCGCATCTCGCCAGTGCTGCGCGAGCTGGGGCAGACCCGCGCGGGCTGGGTGAAGGGCAGCCAGTTCGTCTTCTCGCAACATTGCAAGTCGCTGCGCGGGCTGGGCGTCAGCGACGAGAAGATCGCGGCGATCCCGTACTGGACGGTCGCCGATTGCTTCGACGAGCAGGAGCGCGCGGTGCTGGCCTATGCCGATTGCCTCGCGCAGGCCGGCGGGCGCGTGCCGCAGCAGGTGTTCGACAAGCTCAGGACCTTCTGGGACGACGAGCAGATCTTCGAATTCACCTACATCACCTGCCTTTACGACATGCACGCGGTGATCACCCGCGCGCTGCGCATGGAATATGACGATCGCGAGGAGCCGATCGTCGAGATCGCCGCGCCGGAGGGCTTCAACGCCGCCGACTTCCTCAGCGCGCGGCCATCGCGATAACCGTCAATATATTTGACGATTATCGCGATCCGGGCTATGGTCGCGGAAGCAGAACGGGAAGGAAGCGAGTCGTTTCGGCCCCACCGGCGACCCGGCCTTCCCTGAAAGATTCTCCCGGATCGCGCCGGTGCGCGGCCCGGACGATGGCACAAGAGGAGACGGATGATGCCGGCCACCAACACCCAGTTCGAATTCAAGGGCGTCAACCATCTGGCGCTGGTCTGCAAGGACATGGCCAGGACAGTTGAATTCTACCGCGACGTGCTCGGCATGCCGCTGGTCAAGACGATCGACCTGCCGGGCAATCGCGGGCAGCATTTCTTCTTCGACATGGGCAATGGTGACAGCCTCGCCTTCTTCTGGTTCTCCGGCGCGCCGGAAGCGCATCCCGGCATCTCCGCGCCGGCCGCGCTGCCGACGCTGGGCAATTTCATGTCCGCGCACGGATCGATGAACCATATCGCGTTCAACGTGCCGGCCGAGAAGTTCGACGAATATTACGACCGGCTGAAGTCCAAGGGGATCGAGGTCACCAAGATCCTCAATCACGACAATTCGGAGACCCAGACCGCCGACCACATGCACGACGACGTGTTCGTCCGCTCGGTCTATTTCTTCGATCCCGACGGTGTCTGCCTCGAGTTCGCGGCGTGGACCAAGGAGTTCACCGACGCCGACGTAGCCCACGATCCCGTGACCGCGGACGGCATCAAGAAGGAGGGCATGATCGTCCAGAAGGCGCTCGCCCAGAACGACGTCGCCGAAATGGCGCACGCCAAGTAACCGCGCCCGAAAAGCCGGGAGGCACGGCGCCTCCCGGCCGCTTCCGCGCTTGCAGTCACTTACATTGCTAAGTATCCTTCTCGCTCCTTTCCTTAAGGGGTGATATGGCCAACGACATCCTCCTGCCGACGACGATCGTGGGCAGCTATCCCCAGCCCGACTGGCTGATCGACCGAGAGCGGCTGAAGGCGAGCCTGCCGCCGCGCACCCGCGCGCAGGAATTGTGGCGCATCCCCGAACCGTGGCTGGCCGATGCGCAGGAAGCCGCGACCCTCGTCGCGATCCGCGATCAGGAGCTGGCCGGGATCGACATCGTCGGCGACGGCGAGATGCGGCGCGAGAGCTATTCCAATCGCCTCGCCAACGCGCTGAGCGGGATCGACATCGACAATCCCGGCGTGGCGATGGACCGCACCGGCAAGCCCAACCCGGCGCCGCGCGTCGCCGGCCCGATCCGCCGCATCGGCGGGATCGAGGTGCAGGACGCCGAGTTCCTCAAGCGCCATTCGTCGAAGCCGGTGAAGCTCACGCTGCCCGGCCCGTTCACGATGACCAAGCAGGCGCAGAACGATTATTACCAGACCGACGCCGACCTCGCGATGGACTATGCCGACGCGGTCAACGCCGAGATCAGGGACCTGTTCGCCGCCGGGGTCGACGTGGTGCAGCTCGACGAGCCGTATCTCCAGGCGCGGGCGGCCGACGCGCGCGACTATGCGCTCGCCGCGATCGACCGCGCGCTGGACGGCGTGACCGGCACCACCGCGCTGCACATCTGCTTCGGCTATGCGCTGGTGCACGGCAATCAGGCGGCCAAGCCCAAGGCCTATGACTTCCTGACCGAGCTGAACCGCTCGCGCATCGACGTCATCTCGGTCGAGGCGGCGCAGCCGGGGCTGGACCCGTCGATCCTCGCCGAGCTGCCCGACAAGATCATCATGTACGGCGTGCTCGACCTGTCGCACAACGAGATCGAGCCGGCCGAGCTGATCGCCTCGCGCATCCGCGAGGCGCTGCGCCACGTATCCGCCGACCGGCTGTGGATCGCGCCCGATTGCGGCATGAAATACCATTCGCGCGAGGTCGCTTTCGCCAAGCTCGCCGCGATGGTCGAGGGCACGCGGATCGTCCGCAAGGAGCTTGGCGCGGGCTGAACCGCGCGCACGATCACGCACGCGCTGTTTCTCCCCGGCCGGCGCACGGCCGGGGAACCGGATATGGAGGAGAGGCTCATGGGCAACAACAACGTCAACCGGCGCACGCTGCTGGCGGGCGCCGGCGGCGCGGCGGCGATCGCCGCGACCGCATCGATGACGAAGCCGGCGGAGGCCGCCCCCGCGCCGGCCGGACGCCCGCGCCGCGAACGTCGCACCGACGGGCGCCACAACATCCTGCTCATCGTCACCGACCAGCAGCGCTCCTGGGCCGACGTGCCGAAGACGGTGCCGCTGCCGGGGCAGGACATGGTGCGCCGCCGGGGCGTCTCCTTCGACAATTACCTCATCAACACCAACCCGTGCGGCCCGTCGCGCGCGGTGATGTACACCGGGCAGCACACGCAGCAGAACGGCGTCTATCTCAACCCGAACAGCCAGCCCTTCCCGGAGCTGCGCAAGGACCTGCCGACGATCGGCCACATGCTGCGCGAGGCGGGCTATTACACCGCCTACAAGGGCAAGTGGCACCTCTCCGACATCGAGCTGCCGCAGGTTTCGGAGCGCAAGATCGAATATCCGCGCGGCGACAACCTGCTCGAGCCGTTCGGCTTCTCCGACTATAATTTCAACGGCGAGCGCGTCGGCCTGACGTGGCAGGGCTTCATGGACGACGGCACCACCGCCGCCGAGGCCGTCAACATGCTGGAAGCGTTCGACGCGGGCAAGGCGGGCGACAAGCCGTGGTTCATGGCGGTCAATTTCGTCAATCCGCACGACATCATGTTCTTCGACGCGCGCGGCGACGGCGAGAAGACGCGCGCCCGGCCCAACCTGATCGCGCCGCTGTTCCCCGCACCCGGCCATCCGGTGTACGAAACCGACTGGAAGGCGCCGCTGCCCAAGAGCTTCTATGAGGACGATCTTTCCACCAAGCCCCACGCCCATGCCGCGATCCGGGCGGCCTCATGGGCGTTCTACGGCAAGCTCGATCATGCCGACGAGGCGGCGTGGCAACGTTTCCAGAATTATTATTTCAACTGCATCCTCGACGTCGACCGCCACGTCGCGACGGTGATGCGGGCGCTGGAGGAAAGCGGGCAGATCGACGACACGATCGTCATCTACACCTCCGACCATGGCGAGCGCGGCGGCGCGCACGGCCTGCGCCAGAAGGCGGGCACGGTCTACAAGGAGGACATCGGCGTCCCCTTCGTGATCGCGCATCCGCGGGGCATGAAGGGGCAGCAGACCGCCGCGCTGGGCACCACGCTGGACCTCGCGCCGACGGTGCTGGGGCTCGCCGGAGTCGATGCGGCGACGCGAGCGTCGCGCCATCCGCAGCTCAAGGGGTTCGACCTCTCCCCCGCCGCCTTCAAGCCCGACGCGCGCACCGAGCGCGACCGGCAGGGATCGCTGCTCAACTATGCGGTCGCTTATGGCTGGAACCAGCCCGACGTGCCGCCGGGGGTGGAGAATGTGAAGCCGCTGCCCGCGCCGGACATCGCGCTGCGCCGGCTGTATCGCGGCGCGTTCGACGGCCGCTACAAGTTCGCGCGCTATTTCGCGCCCGACCAGCATCATATCCCGACGAGTTGGGAGACGCTGCTGCGCCTCAACGATCTGGAGCTGTACGACACGCTCCGCGATCCCGACGAGATCGTCAATCTCGCCAGCCCGGCCAATCGCGACAGGAATCGCGCGCTGATCCTGCGGCTCAGCAAGATGACCAACGACCTGATCGCGCGCGAAGTCGGCGTGGACGACGGCGCGCTCTACAAGGGGCAGTATCAGGTCACCAACCGGACGAGCTGACCGCTCGTCCGCGACGGACAAGAAAAAGGGGCGGGCCGCGCAATCGCGACCCGCCCCTTCTTTCTTCCGCCCGCTCAGAAGTTCTTGGATACCTGCAGGGTGATCGTCCGCCCCGGATTGATGAAGATGCCCGTCGCGCCGGCGATCTCCGGGAGGCCGAACGCCTGGCTCCAGCTTATGGTGTTGGTGAGATTGCGGCCGATCAGCGCGACATCCCAGCCCTGCGCCTTGTTCGTCACCGCGACGCGCGCGTCGACGGTGGTATAGGCCGGCATCATCGTCGCCGGATTCTGCGTATCCTGATAATTGGTGAGGCCGGTGTAATTGACCTGCCCGCGCGCGCTGAACTGGAGCGCGTCGCTTAGCGGCGTATCGACCTGCGCATAGGCGGTCCATTTCCACTTCGGCGCGCGCGTCAGGCGATAGCCGCTGAGGTCCGAATAGCCCAGCGGGCAGCTTGCGTTATAAATGCACGGCCCCAGATAGCTCTGATACTTCGCGTCCAGCAACGCGACGTTCCCGCCGACGCTGAAGAACGAAACCGGCCGGAGATCGCCTTCCAGTTCCACGCCGCGCGACCGCACCTTCGCGGCATTGCCGGTGACGAAGTTCACGCCGTTGAACGATGAGACCTGAAGATTGTCGAAGTTGGTGTTGAACACCGCGAGATTGAGGTCATACAGGCCCCCCTCCCCGCGCAGCTTGAGGCCCGCCTCCCACGAGCGCGCGCGCTCGGGATCGAACTGATATTTGCCGGTCCTGCCAAGCTGGGTGTCGTTCGCGACGAAGCCGCCGCCCTTGCTGCCGGTCGCGTAGCTGACGTAGACCTGCCCGCGCTGGTTGAACTTGTAGCTGACCTTGCCCGAATAATCCCACAATTTCTCGTGGCGGCGGCCACGGATGTCATAGGCCAGGAATGCCGACGGGCCGCCAGGCAGCTGCTGCATCCGCGCCTGCTTGGTCTCGTCGCTGTAGCGGACGCTGCCGTCGATCGTCAGGCCCGGCAGTATCTCCAGATTGCCGGCCAAGAAGGGCGAGATGGACTCGCTCTTCTGATCGAACGGCAAAATCGAGTTACCGACGAACAGCGGCAGCGCGATTCCCGGATTGTTCCAGTAAACCCCCTGAACGATATGCGACTGGGCATAATAATATTGCAGGCCAGCGATCAGCGACAGCTTGCCGATCGAGGCGGAAACCCGCGCCTCCTCCGACAATTGCGTCGTGCTCTCGGTATGCAGGTTATCGACCAGCGTGAGCGGGCTGACATCGATATCGGTGTTGGTCCGTGCCTTGATATGCTGATAGCCGGTGATCGTCGTCAGCTTCACGCCACCGCCGAGATCGGTATCGGTCGTCAGCGTGACGTTCCAGTTCTCGGTGCGCGAGAAACCCCGGCCATAGGGCGAGGACTGGATGCGGGTGAAGCTCGGCGTCTCGATCGCGCCGCCGTAGGGCGCGTCGATCGCGCGGATCGCATTGGCGACGACGCTGGTGCCCAGCCCGTTATAGGCGAGGTTGTTGCCGTTGTAATTGTTCTTGCCGTATTCGACCTTCAGCTTGGCCGACATGCCCTTCATCGGCTCGAACAGCAATTGCCCGCGCAGGCCGAGATAATCGTTGCTGTTGTCGTCCGTCTTGGTCGCGCGGTTGTACATATAGCCACCGGCATGGCCGCCCTGCGCGCTGAGGCGGGCCGAGAGGCTGTCGGTGATCGGGCCGGAAAGATAGCCCTCGGCGTTCCAGCCCTGATTCTCGAATTCGTAGCCGGCGCTGACGCGGCCCTCGAAATCGCGGGTCGGCGCGGCGGTGATGACGCTGATCGCGCCGGCGTCGGTGTTCTTGCCGAACAATGCGCCCTGCGGCCCGCGCACCACCTCGACGCGCGCCACATCCATCATCGCGGTCTGGAGCGAGCGCGAGCGACCCGAATAGACGCCGTCGACGAAGAAGCCGACCGACTGCTCGAACGCCAGGTTGCCGCCGCCCGAGCCGAGACCGCGCATGTTGATGACGAAATTGCCGTTGGTCTGGTCGATCTGGAGGTTGGGGACGCTGCCCTGGAGATCGTTGAACTGCCGCGTGCCCATCTTCGCCAGCGAATCGCCGGAGACGACCGCCACCGAGAGCGGCACGTCCAGCAAGGTCTGTGGCCGGCGCGTCGCCGTGACGATGATGTCGTTGCCGGTCGCGGCGGTCTGCTGGGCCGTGGTTTCCCCGGCTCCCGTGTCCTGCGCGACGGCAGTGCCCGCGTAACCCGCCACCAGCGGCAACGCCGCCCCGAGCAGCAATCCCATGCGGCGATTCCAGAATAGTTTCACGGCACCCTCCTCCTCTGTGTTTCGCGGATCGGGCGATGTTCCAATGCCCGTCCGCCTGGCGGCTGATCTGCTTCCCGGCTTCGTATAGTTAGCATTCTAATCAATTATGGCCAAGCCCTCCTAGAACGTCAGCGCGTTGGGCGGCAGGCCGATCAGCGCGCGGCCGTGCAGCTCGGCCGCGCCGTCCTTGTCGTAGACGATGTGGTTCGACATCACGTTCACGTCGCGCAGGTAGCGCTGCATCGGATTGCTGCGCAGGTGCGAGCTGGCACCGCTCGCCTCCGCCACCATCATGATCGCGTGGCGGCACAGCTCCATCGCCTGCGCGATCTCGAGCCGCATCCGCGAACGCTGCTCGAAATCGGCGCGCTGCTCCGGCCGGGCCAGCGCGATGTTGGTGTTGATCGCATCGCGCAGCAGCAGCTCCGCCGTGCGCGCCATCACGCTGGCATTGGCGAGACGCATCTGCGCGGCGGGCTTTTCGGACTGGGTGATGTTGGTGCCGTGCACCACGCGCTCGGCGAGCTGGTCGCGGAACAGCGCCGTCGCCGCCCGCGCCGCCGCGACGCCGGAGATCGCCGCCGTCACGCCGAGGAAAGGCAGCATCGGCTGGCGATAGATCGGATTGTCGTACAACCTTGAGCCATGCGCGGTGCCGGCGCGCATCTCCGCCATGTCCATCGTGCGATAGGCGGGGATGAAGACATCCTCGATCAGCAGGTCATGGCTGCCGGTGCCCTCCATGCCGTCGATGTGCCAGGTGTCGAGCACGGTCACCTGCTCGGTCGGCAGCGCGCAGAACAGCACGATATTCTCCGGGCCATCGACGATCGCGCAGGCGACCATCACCCAATCGGAGTGCATCACCCCGGTGCCCCATTTCCAGCGGCCGCTGATGCGATAGCCGCCGTCGACCGGCACCGCCTTTCCCGGCGGGGCAGTGGCGCCCGGCGCGATGACATAGGGAACGCGATCGCCGTCGCGCGTACCGAACACCTCGTCCTGGAACTCCTCCGGGAATTGCGTGAGCATCCAGTTGTGCTCGACGCAGAAGGCCGCCACCCAGCCGGTCGAGGGGCAGCCCTCGCTGAGCGGCAGCATCGCGTCGATGAAGCTGTCCACGTCGAATTCCAGCCCGCCGTATTTCTTCGGGATGAAGTGATAGAAGCAGCCGGTCTTGCGGATCTCGTTCCACACCGCGGGGATGGGGTGGCGCAGCCGCTCGCATTCCGCCGCATGGGCCGCCAACATCGGCTTCAGCGCCGTGGTGCGGCGAATCAGCTCGGCCGGGGTCAACGCGGCAAGCTCGCCGCGCGTCAGGAAATCGTCATTGGCGGGAATGAACGGCTGGACCGTCTGCGGCTTGGACATCTGGCTCTCTCCTGACAACGACCTCGCTCGCGCGGGGCGCCTCCTTGCTGGGAGTATATTGTCAGGTTGCCTGCCTAAATTCAATTAGGAATCTAACAGTTCGTCGCGTCGTCGTCACAACAGCTCGTAAACGTCATATTCCACCGCCCCGCCCACCGAGGCGCCGATGCCGACCGTGACGATATCGTTGAGCCATTGATAGTCCGGGTGCCCCGTCTCGAAGACCGGGGCGGTGCGGAAATAGACCTGCCCGTGCTCCTCCGCCGTCTTGGGTCCGCCGCGCCGGGTGAACTCGCGCACCTTCTCCATCGGCCGCAGCACGCCGCGATAGGAGACGTAGATCAGCGCCCCGTCATGGGTTTCCAGCGTGACGCGCGCATCGAGTCGCAGCACGCCGCGATCGTCGATCGTCGCCCAGTCGCCGCCGCTCGGCATCACGCGGCCCGAAAGCCGCTCCCCCGTCAGCGTCCCCCCGGTCAGCGCCGCGATCATCCGCGTGCCGAAATGGCCCCGGCCGACCATCTGCTGCGGCTCGGTGAACTCGGCGCGATAGGAGCAGAGATAAGCGAAGCGCGGTTCGAGCATCGGGATGTTGCGGGTCATGGGTCGCTCTCCTGATCTGGCGCCCGCCGTCAAAAAGCGATGGCCGGGCGATATTACTTCGGATACTAACTACATATCGCGCGGGCGGAGGGTCAAGCGCGGGATCGGCCGCGTTGCCACGGTTCCGCCGCGCCCCTACAGGCAGCGCATCCGGCGAGGGGGCGAGGGGGCGATCATGGCATCACGGCGGGACCGCAGCGAAGCCGCCGCCGCGACGCACGGCGACGGCGGCTATCTGCCGATGCTGATGATGGACCTGTTGCGCGCGGTCTATTGGTATGACGAGGCGTTGCAGGGCGCGCTGCGCCGCGCCGGCTGGCCGCCCGTCACGCGCATGCAATCCATGCTGTTCGCCAATATCGCCAGCGGCGTGACGCGCCCGGCGCGGCTGGCGCACAACCTGGGCATGACGCGCCAGTCGATGAGTCAGATGATCGACGAGCTGGTACGCCGGAAGATCCTGCAAGTCCTGCCCGACCCCGCCGACCGCCGCGCGCGCATCGTCCAGTTCAGCCCGGAAGGCCGCGCGCTCACCCGCGCCGCCCGCGCGACGATGCGCGCAATCGAGCGTGAGCTGATCGCGCGGCTCGGCACTGCGGACGTAAGCCGGCTCGCCGCATTGCTGGCGCGCGACTGGGGCGACCCGCCCGGAGTGGAGGCGCCCCGCAACGAACCCATGGATACCGACAAGGAGAACAAGGCATGAGCATCGGCATCGAAAAAGCGCTGGAGATCGCCGATCGCGTCGAGCGTTTCGTGCGCGAGGAGGTCGTGCCCTATGAGCGCGATCCCCGCCGTGACCATCACGATTGCCCGACCGACGAGCTGGTCATGGAGCTGCGCGAGAAGGCGCGCGCGGCGGGCGTGCTCACCCCGCATATCCTCGCCGACGGCAGCCACCTGTCGCAGCGCGAGACGGCGATCGTGCTGGAGCGCACCGGCCTCTCCCCGCTCGGGCCGCTCGCGTGCAACACCGCCGCGCCGGACGAGGGCAACATGTACCTGCTCGGCAAGGTCGGCGGCCCGGAGATCAGGGAACGCTTCCTCACGCCGCTGGTCGAGGGCCGCGCCCGCTCCGCCTTCTTCATGACCGAGCCGGCGGCGGACGGCGGCGCGGGTTCCGACCCGTCGATGATGCTGACCACCTGCCGCCCGGACGGCAACCATTGGGTCATCAACGGGCGCAAGGCGTTCATCACCGGCGCGGACGGCGCGAAGGTCGGCATCGTCATGGCAAAGGCGGATGAGGGCGCGTGCATGTTCCTCGTCGACCTGCCCGATCCCGCGATCACGATCGAGCGCGTGCCCAACACGATCGACAGCTCGATGCCCGGCGGCCACGCCACGATCCGCATCGACAACCTCCGCGTGCCGGCCGACCAGATGCTCGGGCAGGCCGGAGAGGGATTCAAATATGCGCAGGTCCGCCTCTCGCCCGCGCGGCTGTCGCACTGCATGCGCTGGCTCGGCGCCTGCACCCGCGCCAACGAGATCGCGACCGACTATGCCTGCCGCCGCCACGCCTTCGGCAAGCCGCTGGTCGATCACGAGGGCGTCGGCTTCATGCTGGCGGAGAACCTGATCGACCTGAAGCAGGCGGAACTGATGATCGACTGGTGCGCGGACGTGCTCGACACCGGCGATCTCGGCACGGCGGAAAGCTCGATGGCGAAGGTCGCGGTGTCGGAGGCGCTGATGCGCGTCGCCGACCGCTGCGTGCAGGTGATGGGCGGCAGCGGCGTGACCGGCGACACGATCGTCGAGCAGGTGTTCCGCGAGGTCCGCGCCTTCCGCATCTACGACGGCCCGACCGAGGTGCATAAGTGGAGCCTCGCCAAGAAGGTGAAGCGCGACTGGAAGGCGGCGCGGGGGGCCTGATTCCCGCGCTTCAGCAGCCCCCGGCGGCCTTGTCGCCGCATTTGCTCCACCCGCCGCCGATCGCCTGCACCAGCGCGATCGCGGCGGTCTGCTGGTTGAGCACCGCCTGGATCTGCGACTGGCGCGCGCTGAGCGCGGTGGTCTGGGCGACGATCACCTCGGAATAGTCGATCAGGCCGGAGCGATACTGGTTGTTGGCGATCGCCTCCGCCTTCGTCGCGGCGTCGCTGGCGGCGGCGCGGCTCTGCGTCACGTCGGCGAGCGTGCGGGTGGCGGCGAGATTGTCCTCGACCTGCTGGAAGGCGGTGAGCGCCGTCTGGCGATAGTTGGCCACCGCCTCGTCATATTGCGCGCGCGCCTGAAGCACCTGCCCGTGCCGCGCGCCGAAATCGAGCAACGTCATCAGCCCGCTCAGCCCGAACGACCACAGGCTCGTCGCGGCGGAGAACAATTGCCGCACCGCGCCGCCGCTCGTCCCGGCGTTGCCGGTCAGCGTGACGTCGGGGAAATAGGCCGCGCGCTGGATGCCGATATTGGCGTTGGCCGCCGCCACCCGCCGCTCCGCCGCCGCGATGTCGGGCCGCCGCTCCAGCAGGGTGGAGGGCAGCACGCCCGGCACCGCCGGCACCATCGGCTTCCACTCGACCGGCGCGATCGCGAAGGTCGAGGGATTCTCGCCCGCCAGCACCGCGATGGCATGTTCCAGCACCGCGCGCTGCCGATCGAGATCCTGCCGCGAGGCGATCGCGTTCGATAGCGAGGTCTGCGCCTGATAGACGTCCGAATGCGCGATTGTGCCGGCCTTGTACTTGTTGGTGGTGATGGTCAGCGCGCGCTGATAATCCTTGATCGTCGCGTCGAGCAGCACGATCTGCGCGTCGATCCCGCGCAATTCGACATAATCGGTGGCAAGCTCGCCCTGCGCGGAAAGCGTGGCGTTGGCTAGATCGCCCGCGCTCGCCTGCGCGCTTGCCTTCGCCTGCGTCACGGCGTTGCCGAGCTTGCCCCACAGGTCCGGCTCCCAGCTTCCGCCGATGCTGAGCGCGAAGCGCGAGCCGGAGGTGGTGACGGTGCCGTTGCTGCCCGTGCCGACGCTGGACGCGGCGCCGCCGGAGAAGGCGCCGGAATGCTGCCCGCTGGCCGAGCCGGTGATCGTCGGGAAAAGCTGCGAGCGCTGCACCATCACCAGCGCGCGCGCCGCCTGATAGGCCGCGCGCGAGGCGGCGACATTCTGATTGGTGACATCCACCTTTCGCTCCAGCGCGTCGAGCGCCGGATCGCCGAACAAATTCCACCAGTCGCCGCGCGCCGCCGCGTCATCGGGTTTTGCCGCGCCCCAGCCCGGCTGCTCCTTGAACGAGGGCGGGATCGCCACGGTCGTCGGCGGGCGATAGGCCGGGGCCATGCTGCATCCGGCGAGCAGCAGGGCGGTGACGACGGGCAGGACGCGCTTCATGCGGAGGCTCCGGAAGAGGAAAGCGGCAGCTCGCCGCGGCGCGCCAGCATGCGCTCCTCCGCGCCGTGGCGGCGGCGGAAGCGATCGAGCGCGAGATAGACGACCGGGGTGGTGAGCAGGGTGATGAGCTGGCTGGCGACCAGCCCGCCGAAGATCGCGATGCCGAGCGGGCGGCGCAATTCCGCGCCGTCGCCGAAGCCGATCGCCAGCGGCAGCGCGCCTAGCGCGGCGGCCATCGTCGTCATCATGATCGGGCGGAAGCGCAGCAGCGACGCCTCTCGCACCGCCGCGACCGGGCTGAGCCCCTCGCCGCGTTCCGCCTCCAGCGCGAAATCGATGATCATGATCGCGTTCTTCTTCACGATCCCGATCAGCAGGATGATGCCGATCAGCGCGATCACGTCGAACTGGCCGCCGGTGGCGATCAGCGCGATCATCGCGCCGACCCCGGCGGAGGGAATAGTGGAGAGCGCGGTCAGCGGATGGATCGCGCTTTCATAGAGGATGCCGAGCACGATGTAGATCGCCAGCAGCGCGGCGAGGATCAGGATCGGCATCGAGCCGGTCGATTGCTTGAAGACCCGCGCGGTGCCGCCGAACTCGCCGTGGACGGTGGCGGGCAGCGCGAGGCTCGCCTGCACCTCAGAGATGAGCTGCGCCGCCTGGCCGAGCGACACGCCTTGCGGCAGGTTGAACGAGACGGTGGCGGAAGGCTCGCCGTCCGAATGGCTCACCGCCGCGTTGGTCGATCCGGTCGACCAGTGCGCGATCGCCGACAGCGGGGCCATCGTCCGCGCCGTCGTGCTCACCGCGTTGCCGGCGGCGACCGCCGAACCGCCCGATCCGGTGCCGCCGGTGCCGGCGCTCGGCGCGCCGCCGCCGGCATTGTCCGCCGCCGCCGCCTTGGCGGCGCTCGGCGGGGTGGTGACGCCGTTCGTCACATTGTTCGCCGGCGGGTTGAGCGGCAGCCAGATGTTGGCGAGCGAGGCGGGCGATCCGTTAAACTGCCGCGCCGCCTCCATCACGACATGATATTGGTTGAGGCCGGAATAGATGTTCGCCACCTGCCGCTGGCCGAATGCGTCATAGAGCGCCGCATCGACCGCCTGCATCGTCACGCCGAGCCGCGCGGCGGCGTCGCGATCGACCTCGACGAAGGCGTTGGCGCCGGCGTCCTGCTGGTCGATATCGACATCGGTGACGGTGTCGGGATGCTGCTTCAGCGCGTCGACCAGCTTCTGCCCCGCCGCCTTCAGCACATCGGGATCGTCGGCCTTCAGCACATATTGATAGGTGCTGTTGCTCTGCCGCCCGCCGACCATCAGGTCCTGCACCGGATTGAGGAACAGGCTGACCCCGCTGACCTTGGCCAGCTTCGGCCGCAGCCGCGCGATCACCGCCTGCACCGGCGGGCGCTGGCCGCGCGGCTTGAGCGTCGCGAACATGAAGCCGCCGCCCGCGCGCGACCCGCCGGTGAAGGCCACCACCGTCGCCACCGCCGGATCGCTCTTCACGATATACGTGATGCGGGTGAGCTTGTCCTGCATGTCGGTGAAGGAGATGCTCTGGTCGGCGCGCAGGCCGCCCATCAGGCCGCCGGTATCCTGCTGCGGGAAGAAGCCCTTGGGGGCGACCGCGATCAGGTAGATGTTGAGCGCCACCGTGCAGGCGAGCAGCAGCAGCACCGCGCCGCGATTGGCCAGCGCCCAGTCCAGCGCCTTCGTATAGCGCGCCTGCGCCCAGTCGAACCCGCGCCCCGCCGCGCGCATGATCCGCCCCTCGCTCTCCTCGCCCCGCAGCACGCGCGAGGCGAGCATCGGCGTGGTGGTGAGCGACACGACGAGGCTGATGAGCACCGCGATCGACATGGTGAGCGCGAATTCGCGGAACAGCCGCCCGACGATCCCGCCCATGAAGATCAGCGGCACGAACACCGCGATCAGGCTCAATGAGATCGACAGCACGGTGAAGCCCACCTCGCGCGCGCCGACCAGCGCGGCCTCGAACGGCTTCATCCCGGCCTCGACGTGGCGGCTGATATTCTCCACCACCACGATCGCATCGTCGACGACGAAGCCGGTCGCGACGGTCAGCGCCATCAGCGAGAGGTTGTCGAGGCTGAACCCCGCGAGATACATCGCGCCGACCGTGCCGAGCAGCGAGGCGACCACCGCCGCCGCCGGGATCAGCGTCGCGCGCCAGCTCCTGAGGAACAGGCTGACCACCAGCACCACCAGCAGCGTCGCGATCAGCAAAGTCACCTCCACCTCGCGCAGCGAGGCGCGGATCGTGAGGGTGCGGTCGCTCGCCACGTCGAGGTGGATGTCGGAGGGGACGGCGGCGCGCAGCGCCGGGAGCTGCGCCTTCAGCGAATCCACCACCTGCACGATGTTCGCGCCCGGCTGGCGGCTGATGATGACGGGCACGGCGCGCTTGCCGTTGAACAGGCCCATCGTGCGGATGTCTTCCGGCCCGTCCTCCACCCTGGCGATATCCGACAGCCGAACCCCCGCGCCGTTGCGCCACGCGATCACCGTGTCGCGATAGTCGGCGGCGTGCAGCCCCGGCTGGTTGGAATAGATCTGCCAGCTATAGCCGCGCGCGTCGAGGATGCCGCGCGGCCGGTTGGCGCTTTCGGATTGCAGCGCGGTGCGCACGTCCTCCAGCGCGATGCCATATTGCGACAGCGCCAGCGGGTTGACCTCGATCCGCACCGAGGGGAGCGCCGCGCCGCCAAGCTCGACATTGCCGACGCCCTGCACCTGGAGCAGCTTCTGCTGCACGACGGTCGATACCGCGTCGTAGATTTCGGACGGGCTACGCGTCGGCGAGGTGAGCGCGAGGATCAGCACCGGCGCCTCCGCCGGGTTGGCCTTGCGGTAGCTGGGGTTGGTGCGCAGCGTCGCGGGCAGGTCGGCGCGGCTGGCGTTGATCGCCGCCTGCACGTCGCGCGCCGCGCCGTCGATATCGCGCGACAGATCGAATTGCAGCACGATCGACGACGAGCCGACGCCCGAGCGCGAGGTCATCTCCGACACGCCGGCGATCGTGCCGAGATGGCGTTCCAGCGGCGCGGCGACGCTCGACGCCATGGTCGAGGGGCTGGCGCCGGGCAGGCTGGCCTGCACCATGATCGTGGGGAAATCGACCTGCGGCAGCGGCGCGACCGGCAACATGAAGAACGCCGCTGCGCCCGCCAGCATCAGCCCGATCGTCAGCAGAATCGTGCCGACCGGCCGCCGGATGAAGGGCGCGGAGAAGTTCACGCGATCCGCGCCTCGCCGCCGGCCGGGCGCCGCCGCACGCTCCACCCGCGCTCGCGCCATTCCTCCAGCCCGAGGAAGATCACCGGCGTGGTGAACAGGGTGAGCACCTGACTGAAGATCAGCCCGCCGGCGATGGCGATGCCGAGCGGCTGGCGCAGCTCATGCCCCATGCCGCCGCCGAAGATCAGCGGGATCGCGGCGAACAGGGCGGCGAAGGTGGTCATCATGATCGGCCGGAAACGCAGCAGCGCCGCCTGCCGGATCGCGTGATGCGCGTCGGCCCCCTCCTCGCGCATCGCGTCCAGCGCGAAGTCGATCATCATGATCGCGTTCTTTTTCACGATGCCGATGAGGAGGACGATGCCGATGATGCCGATCACGCCCAGCCCCAGCCCCGTCATCCACAGGAACAGCAATGCGCCGATCCCGGCGGAGGGCAGGGTGGAGAGGATCGTCACCGGATGGACGAAGCTCTCGTAGAGCACGCCCAGCACGATATAGACCACGACGATCGCGGCGAGGATCAGCCACAATTCGTTCGCCAGCGAGGATTTGAACGCGCTCGCCGCGCCGGTGAAGTTGGTCGAGATGGCGGGTGGCACGCCGATCGACTTCTCCGCGCGCTCGATCGCCGACACCGCGCTGCCCAGCGACACGCCCGGCGCGAGATCGAAGCCGATCGTCGCCGCCGGGAATTGCGCCTCGCGCGCGACGACCAGCGGCGCGTCGGTGGTGCGGATCGTCGCGACGGCGGAGAGCGGCACGTTCGTCCCGCCCGCCAGCGGGATGCGCAGATCGCCCAGCGCCTGCGGATCGGTGACGCTGCCCGGCTGCGCCTCGAGGATCACGCGGTTCTGGCTCGACTGGGTGTAGATGGTCGAGACGATGCGCTGGCCGAAGGCGTCGTAGAGCGCATTGTCGATCGCGAGCGCGCTGAGGCCGAGCCGCCCGGCGGTGTCGCGGTTGATGTCCACCACCACCGCGCGGCCGCCCGCCAGCACGTCCGAGGTGACGTTGCTAAGATGGCGGTCCTTCATCAGCGCTGCGGCGAGCTTCGCGCCCCATTCGTCCACCTGCCCCTCGTCCGCACCCTGCAACGAGAAGCGATAGGCGTTGACCCCGGTGGAGGTGTCGATCGTCAGATCCTGCACCGGGCGGAAATAGGCGCGCATCCCCGGCACCTTGCCCGCCGCCCGTTCCAGCCCGGCGAGCACCTCGCCGAGATTGCCGCGCTGGCCCTCCGGCTTGAGGTTGACGATCATGCGGCCCTGCGAGAGCGTGGCGTTCTGCCCGTCCACGCCGATCGCCGAGCTGAGGCTCGCCACCGAAGGATCGGCGAGCAGCGCCTGCGCCATCTGCTGTTGCAGGCCGGCCATGCGGGTGTAGCCGATGTCCTGCGAGGCGGTGGTCGTCACCGCGATCTGGCCAGTGTCCTGCTCGGGGAACAGGTTCTTGGGGATGACGTAGAACAGGATGGCGGTGACGACGAGCGTGCCGGCGAACACCAGCAAGGTCAGCGTCCGGCGCAGCATCACCCAGTCCAGCGCGCGGGCATATTGCTGCGCGACGCGATCAAACCAGCCCTGCGTCATCTCGGAGATGCGATAGCGCCGCTCGTCATGCTCCGCGCGCAGCCAGCGCGCCGAGAGCATCGGCACGAGCGTCAGCGCGACCACGGCGGAGAGCAGGATCGTCACCGCCAGCGTCACCGCGAACTCGCGGAACAGCCGGCCGACCACGTCGCCCATGAACAACAGCGGGATCAGCACCGCGATCAGGCTGACCGTCAGCGAGATGATCGTGAAGCCGATCTCGCTCGCGCCCCTCAGCGCCGCCTCGAACGGGCGCATCCCCTCCTCGATATGGCGGGAGATGTTCTCCAGCACCACGATCGCGTCGTCGACCACGAATCCGCTCGCGATGGTCAGCGACATGAGCGTCAGATTGTTGATCGAGAAGCCCATGAAATACATCGCCGCGAACGCGCCGACGAGCGACAGCGGCACCGAGATGCTGGCGATCACCGTCGCGCGCAGCGAGCCGAGGAACAGGAAGATCACCAGCGTCACCAGCGCGACCGCCAGCACCAGCTCGAACTTCACGTCCGACACCGAGGCGCGGATGCCGGCGGTGCGGTCGGTCAGCACCGTCACATGCACGTCGGCGGGAAGCTGCGCCTCCAGATCGGGCAGCGATGCCTTGATCGCATCGACCGTGCCGATGACGTTGGCGCCCGGCTGGCGCTGCACGTCGATCACCACCGCCGGCTGGCCGTTCATCCACGAGCCGAGCCGCACGTTCTCGGTCGATTGCACCACGTCCGCGACGTCGGACAGCCGGATCGGCGCGCCGTTGGCGAAGGCGATGACGAGGTTGCGGTAGCTCGCCACGTCGGCGAGCTGGTCGTTGGCGTCGATCGTCCAGCTCTTGGTCGGGCCGTCGAAGCTGCCCTTGGCGGCGTTGGCGTTGGCGTTGCCGATCGCGGTGCGGATCGTCTCCAGCGACAGGCCGCGCGCGGCGAGCGCGGCGACGTTCGCCTGGATGCGCACCGCCGGCCGTTGCCCGCCCGACATGGAGACGAGGCCGACGCCCGAGACCTGCGCGATCTTGTTCGAGAACTGCCGCTCGACGATCCCCTGCACCTCGCCCAGCGGGCGCGTCTCCGACGTGACGCCGAGCGAGATGATCGGCGCGTCGGCCGGATTGACCTTGGCGTAGATCGGCGGCGCGGGCAGGTCGCTCGGCAGCAGCGTGTTCGCCGCGTTGATCGCCGCCTGCACCTCCTGCTCCGCGACGTCGAGCGACAGGTCGAGCCGGAATTGCAGCGTGATGACCGAGGCGCCCGACGAGGAGGCGGAGGTCATCCGCGTCAGCCCCGGCATCTGGCCGAACTGGCGCTCCAGCGGCGAGGTGACGGTCAGCGCCATCACGTCCGGGCTGGCGCCGGGATAGAGCGTGGAAACCTGGATCGTCGGATAGTCCACCTCCGGCAGCGCGGAGAGCGGCAGCGAGCGATAGGCGACGAGGCCGGCGAGCAGGATCGCCACCATCAGCAAGGTCGTCGCCACCGGGCGCAGGATGAACGCGCGCGACGGCCCGCCGGGCTGCGGCGGGGGTGGCGGCGGCGCGGCGGACGCGGCCGTGTCGGTCATCCCGCCTGGTTGCCCTGGCCGCGATGACGGCGGCCCTGGCCGCCGGCCGCGCCACTCCTGCCTCCCTTGCCGCTTGCGCCCGGACCGCCCTTGTCGCCCGGCAGGCGCACGGCGGAGCCGTCCTCAAGCCCGTCGGCGCCCTCGATCACCACCGTCGCGCCGGCCGCGAGGCCGGAGGTGATCGCGACCTGTCCGTTGGCGCTCGGGCCGATCTTCACCGGCGTCAGCTTCACCGTGCGATCGCCTCGCAGCACGAACACGAAATCGCCCGGCGCGCCGTGGCGCACCGCGCTGACCGGCACGGTGACGACATTGTGGAGCGTGTTGGTCAACATCGAGACGTTGACGAACTGGCTCGGGAACAGCGCGTTGCCCTTGTTGTCGAACCGCGCCTTGGCCTTCACCGTGCCGGTGGTGGTGTCGACCTGGTTGTCGAAGGTCAGGAAGCGCCCGGTGGCGATCGCATTATTGTCGTCCTGATCGCGCGCCTGCACCGGCAGCCCGCTGCCCGCCCCCGCCGCATGGCCGATCGCGGAAAGCTGCGCCTGCGGCAGCGAGAAGGCGACGTCGATCGGATCGAGCTGCGTCACCACGACGATGCCGTTGGTGTCCGAGGGGGTGAGGTAATTGCCGATATCGACCTGACGGATGCCGGCGCGCCCGGTGACGGGCGCCTTCACCGAGGTATAGGTGAGGTTGAGCTGCGCCGAGCCGATCGCCGCCTTGTCCGCCGCGACGGTGCCGGTGAGCTGGCGGACGGTGGCGCGCTGCGTATCGACCTGCTGGCTGGCGATCGAATCCTGCTTGAGCAGCGTCTCGTAGCGGTTGAGGTCGACCTGCGCGGCGGCGAGCTGCGCCTCGTCGCGCGCCAGATTGGCCTTCGCCTGCGCCAGCGCCAGCTCATAGGGGCGCGGATCGATCTGCGCCAGCACCTGCCCCTCGCGCACCATCTGGCCGTCCTTGAAGAACAGCTTGAACAGGGTGCCGGCGAGCTGGGCGCGCACCGTCGCGGTGACGATCGGCTGGACGGTGCCGAGCGCGGTGACGCTGACCGGTATGTCGCGCGGCGTCGCCTTGCCCACCGCGACCGCCGCCGGAGGACGGCCGCCGCCGCGGTTGCCGCCGCTCCTGGCGATGCGGTTCGCGCCGAACGCGATCAGCGCGAACACCACGACGATCGCCGCGACGATCTTCCACGGGCGGCGACGGGCGGGCGGTTCACCGGCGGGGGCGGAAGAAGCAGGGAGCGGATCGTGATCGTCGGTCATGCGTTCCTTCGTCCTGTTCTTCGATGCCGATCGGGATGTCGCACGAACACCCGCTGTCGCCTTTTGTGCCTTTACCTTTCCTGATCCTTACGTTGGGGCGGTGTCGTCAAGCCGCAATTCGTCGATCACGTCGCGAAAAGCGCGGCCGGTGGGAGAAAGCGCCGTCGCGTGGATCAGCCACAGCCGGCTGGCGATCGGCGCGTCGAGCCGGCGGTAGATCACATTCTCCAGATGCAGCCGCTCCAGCGACCGCGCGAGGACCGTCGCGCCGAACCCGGCCGCGACCAGCCCGAGCAGGGTGGCGAAGCTGCCCGCCTCATGCGCGACGTCCGGCTCGAACCCCGCCTCGCGGCACATGGCGAAGAAATGCTCGTTGAACCCGGCACCGAGCGGCGCGGCGTAGAGCACCATCGGCACGCCGGCGAAATCGGCGATGGCGGGATCGGCGGCGCGATCCGCCAGCGCGTGTCCGGCGCGCATCGCGACCACCATGTCCTCCTCGATGATGCAGCGGGCATGGACATCGGGCAGCGGCGCCGGCGGGGCGACGCCGCGCACCAGCGCGATGTCCAGCCCGCCGCGCCGCAATTCCTCGATCTGCTCGTCGCGGCCCAGCTCGCGCAGCGTCAGCGCCACCTCGGGATGCGTCTCGCGGAAGCGGTAGAGCGCGGAGGCGATCAGCGGCACGAACGGGCCGGACGAGGTGAAGCCGACACGCAGCCGCCCCAGCTCGCCGCGCCGCGCGAGCCGCGCCGTCTCGATCGCATGCTCCGCCTGCGTCAGCGTCTGCCGCGCCTCCGGCACGAACAGCTCGCCCGCCTCGGTCAGCCGCACGCGCCGGCTGGTGCGGTCGAACAGCCGCACGCCCAGCTCGTCCTCCAGCGAGCGGATCTGCTGGCTGAGCGGCGGCTGGGAGATGCCGAGCCGCTGCGCCGCGCGGCCGAAGTGCATCTCCTCGGCCACGCACAGGAAATAACGCAGGTGGCGAAGGTCCACGAATCAAGTCTCTTTTGATATCAATCGAGCCATATTATATATTAGACGCGACCCGACCAAGGGCGCATTGGCGCGCTTCCGCAATGGGTTGCCGGCGGCACCCCGTTGCGCAGGCGAATAACCGCGCCGCTTGTCCGGGAAGGCAGGCGCGACGGTTCGCCGGCTTCTTCGGGAGAGGTGGGTGATTCACGGCCCGGCGGCATCCAGCCGCCAGCGGCGCAGGTGAGGGTATTGGATGATCGGTATCGTCAGGATCGCGCTCACCCGGCCGCTGACATTCATCGTCATGGCCATATTGATCGCGATCATCGGCGTCATGTCGGCGATGCGCACCCCGGTGGATATGTTCCCCGAAATCCGCATCCCGGTGGTCGCGATCGCCTGGACCTATGCCGGTTTGCCGCCGGAGGACATGTCCAACCGCATCGTCACCAATTTCGAGCGTTCGCTGACCACCACGGTCAACGATATCGAACATATCGAAAGCCAGTCGCTGCCGGGCATCGGCGTGGTGAAGGTCTATTTCCAGCCCGGCGCCGATATCCGCATCGCGACGGCGCAGGTAACCTCGATCTCGCAGACGCTGCTGAAACAGCTTCCCCCCGGCACCAATCCGCCGCTGATCCTGAACTACAGCGCCTCGACCGTGCCGATCCTGCAGCTCGCGCTGTCGGGCAAGGGCCTGTCCGAACAGGAATTGTTCGACATGGGCCAGAACCAGATCCGCCCGCAGCTGGTGACGGTGCACGGCCTCGCCATGCCCTATCCTTCCGGCGGCAAGCAGCGGCAGGTGCAGATCGATCTCGATCCGCTCGCGCTCCAGTCCAAGGGACTGTCGGCGCAGGACGTGAGCAACGCGGTGGCCGCGCAGAACCAGATCAACCCGGCCGGCTTCGTCAAGATCGGGCCGACGCAATATAGCGTCCAGCTCAACAACGCGCCCAGCTCGATCGCGGCGCTCAACGACCTGCCGGTGAAGGTGGTCAACGGCGCGACCATCTACATGCGCGACGTGGCGCACGTGCGCGACGGCAACGGCCCGCAGACCAACGTCGTCCACGTCGAGGGGCGGCGCTCGGTGCTGCTCACCATCCTCAAGAACGGCACGACCTCCACGCTCGCCATCATCGACGGCGCCAAGCACGCGCTGCCGCGCATCGCCGCGACCTTGCCCGACACGCTCAAGATCCTGCCGATCGGCGACCAGTCGCTGTTCGTGAAGGGCGCGGTGAAGGGCGTGATCCAGGAAGGCGCGATCGCCGCCGCGCTGACCAGCCTGATGATCCTGCTGTTCCTCGGCTCGTGGCGCTCGACCGTCATCATCGCCACCTCGATCCCGCTGGCGATCCTGGCGGCGCTGGCGGCGCTGGCGGCGTTCGGGCAGACGCTCAACGTGATGACGCTGGGCGGCCTCGCGCTCGCGGTCGGCATCCTCGTCGACGACGCGACGGTGACGATCGAGAACATCAACTGGCATCTCGAGCAGGGCAAGGGCGTGACGGAGGCGATCCTCGACGGCGCGGCGCAGATCGTGACGCCGGCGTTCGTCTCGCTGCTGTGCATCTGCATCGTGTTCGTGCCGATGTTCTTCCTGCCGGGCGTGGCGGGGTTCCTGTTCGTGCCGATGGCGCTGTCGGTGGTGTTCTCGATGATCGCCTCGTTCGTGCTGTCGCGCACGCTCGTCCCGACGATGGCGATGTTCCTGCTGAAGCCGCACCGGCCGGGCGAGGACGCGCACGCCGCCGGCAGCGCCACATCGCACAACCCGCTCGTCCGCTTCCAGCGCGGGTTCGAGCGCCGCTTCGAGCAGACGCGCGCCGCTTACGGCGGGATGCTGGAACGGACGCTGGGCGCGCGCAAGCCGTTCCTGATCGGCTTCATGGCCGTGGTGCTGGTGTCGTTCGGGCTGTTGCCGTGGCTGGGCAGCAACTTCTTCCCCAGCGTCGATTCCGGGCAGATCGCGATGCACGTCCGCGTGCCGATGGGAACGCGGATCGAGGACACCGCCGCGCGCTTCGACCATATCACCCGCGCGGTGCGCGAACTGATCCCGGCCGATCAGCTCGGCTCGATCGCGGACAATATCGGCCTGCCGGTCAGCTCGCTCAACACCGTCTACAGCAACAGCGGCACGATCGGCCCGCAGGACGGCGACATGATGATCACGCTGAAGGAGCATCATCGCCCGACCGACGAGGTCGTCGCCACGCTGCGCCGCGAGCTGCCGCGCCGCTTCCCCGGCACGACCTTCGCCTTCCTGCCCGCCGACATCACCAGCCAGATCCTGAACTTCGGCGCGCCGGCGCCGATCGACGTGCAGATTTCCGGCAAGGACGCCACCGCCAATCGCGCCTATGCCGCCAGGCTGCTGGCCAAGATGACGGCGATCCCCGGCCTGGTCGACGCGCGCATCCAGCAGCCCGGCCGCTCGCCACAGCTCGACGTCGACGTCGACCGCTCGCGCATCGGCCAGTACGGGCTGAGCGAGCGCGACGTGACGAACAGCCTGTCGGCATCGCTCGCCGGCACCGCGCAGTCATCGCCGGTGTTCTTCGTCGATCCCAAGACCGGCGTTTCCTATCCGGTGATCGCGCAGGCGCCGGAATATCTCATCGGATCGATCAGCGATCTCAGCAACGTGCCGATCTCCGGCGCGGCGGGCAGCGGGGTGCAGCCGCTCGGCGGGCTGGCGGAAATCCGCCGCTCGAACGCGCTGCCGGTCGTCTCGCATCGTGACATCCAGCCGGTCATCGACATCTACGCCTCGCCGCAGGGGCGCGATCTCGGCGCGGTCGCGGGGGATGTGCACCGCGCGATCAAGTCGCTCGAAAAGGAAGTGCCGAAGGGCGCGACCGTCACGGTGCGCGGGCAATATGCGACGATGAACACCGCCTTCTCCGGGCTCGCCTTCGGGCTTATCGGAGCGGTCGTGCTGATCTACCTGCTGATCGTCGTGAATTTCCAGAGCTGGCTCGATCCGTTCGTCATCATCACCGCGCTGCCCGCCGCGCTGGCCGGTATCGTCTGGATGCTGTTCATCACCGGCACCACCCTTTCGGTGCCGGCGCTGACCGGCGCGATCATGTGCATGGGCGTGGCGACCGCGAACTCGATCCTCGTCGTCAGCTTCGCGCGCGAGCGGCTCGCGGTGCTGGGCGACGCCACCCGCGCCGCGCTGGAGGCCGGCATGGTCCGCTTCCGCCCGGTGCTGATGACCGCGCTCGCCATGATCATCGGCATGGCGCCGATGGCGCTCGGCCTGGGCGATGGCGGCGAGCAGAACGCCCCGCTTGGCCGCGCGGTGATCGGCGGGCTGATCTGCGCCACCATCGCCACGCTGTTCTTCGTCCCCACCGTCTTCGCGCTCGCCCACCGCAAGCGCGATACCGCCGCCGCGCGGCAACCAACCGTCGAGATGCACCCCGCCCATGGCTGACATGTCCGATACGCCCCCGCCGGCCGCCGCCGGCCCCAGCCCGCGCACGCTGAAGCGCGTCGGCATCGCCGCCGGCATCGCCGCGATCGCCATCGCGGCCGCAGGCATCGCCACCCGCATCAACGCCAACGGCGACCTGAAACAGGCCGCGGCGGAGGCGGCGGTCCCCACCGTCGCGGTCGTCCATCCGGCCAGCGGCGGCGCGGGCGACGCGCTCGTCCTGCCCGGCAACGTGCAGGCGCTGAACAGCGCGGCGATCTACGCGCGCACCAACGGCTATGTCCGGCGCTGGCTGGCCGACATCGGCGACCACGTCCACACCGGCCAGCCGCTCGCGATCCTCGATGCGCCGGAGATCGACCAGCAGCTCGCGCAGGCAACCGCCGATTACCAGACCGCGCTCGCCAACCAGAAGCTCGCCGCCACCACCGCGCAACGCTGGTCGACGATGCTGGCGAAGGACGCGGTGTCGCGGCAGGAGGCGGACGAGAAGGCCGGCGACCTTGCCGCCAAATCCGCGCTCGCCAATGCCGCGCTCGCCAATGTCCGGCGGCTGCGCGCGTTGCAGGGCTTCACCCACCTCT
Source organism: Sphingomonas sp. CL5.1 (assembly GCF_013344685.1). Lineage (NCBI taxonomy): Bacteria > Pseudomonadati > Pseudomonadota > Alphaproteobacteria > Sphingomonadales > Sphingomonadaceae > Sphingomonas > Sphingomonas sp. CL5.1. The sequence continues at coordinate 1,360,949 of NZ_CP050137.1, read as the reverse complement.
ACGCGCCGTTCAACGGCGTGGTGACGAGCCGCTCGGCGCAGATCGGCCAGCTCGTCGTCGCCGGCAACGCCGCCTCGCAGCCGCTGTTCACCGTCTCCGACGCCAGCCGCGTGCGCGTGTACGTGCGCGTGCCGCAGGGCGCATCCGCCGAGGTGCATCCGGGAATGACCGCGACGCTCTCGCTGCCCGAATATCCGCGCCGCACCTTCCCCGCGACGATGACGCGCAGCGCGCAGGCGGTGGACGAGAAGGCCGGCGCGGTGCTGATCGAGTTGCAGGCGCCCAACCCCGACGGCGCGCTGAAGCCCGGCGCCTTCGCGCAGGTGTCGTTCAGCACCGGCGCGGGCGGCGGCAACACGCTGAACCTGCCGGGCAGCACGATCATCTACACCAACGACGGCCCGAGCGTCGCGGTGGTCGACGCGCGCGGCCGCGTGACGGTGAAGCCGGTGACGATCGCGCGCGACGAGGGCAAGACGGTCGCCGTCTCGCGGGGCGTCACCCTCGCCGACCGGGTGGTGGACAGCCCGCCGGACGCGATCCGCAGCGGCGATCAGGTGCGCGTGCGGGCCGCGTCGAATGCCGACTGAGCGCCGCCGCCACGCCGGCGCGGCCGCCTTCCTGCTGCTGGCGCTCGCCGGCTGCTCGATGGCGCCCGCCTATCGCCCGCCGGTGATCGCGGCTCCGGCCGCCTATAAGGAAATCCCCGGCTGGACCACAGCGACCCCTGCGGACACCGCGCCGCGCGGCGACTGGTGGGCGGCGTTCGACGATCCGGTGCTGAACGATCTGGAGCGGCGTGCCGCGCAGGCCAGCCCGACGCTCGCCGCCGCGCTGGCGCGCTACGACGCGGCGCGCGCGACGGCGCGGGCGAGCGCGGCCGACCTTTTGCCGGAGATCGGCGCCAGCGGACAGGCGGGGCGACAGCGCGCCTCCGCCAACCGGCCACTGGGCAGCGGCAACGCGGCGACCTATGACAATTATGTCGTCGGCGCGTCGCTGGATTACGAGATCGACCTGTGGGGCCGCGTTCGCAACAGCGTGGCGGCGGCGCGCGCCGATGCGGCGGCCAGCGCGGGCGACCTCGCCTCGGCGCGGCTCAGCCTGCAGGCGGCGGTGGCCGACGCCTATGCGCGGCTGCGCGGACTGGACACGGAGGCGGATCTGCTGCGACGCTCGGTCGCGGCGTTCACCCGCGCCTATGACCTCACCGCGACGCGGCACGACGGCGGCATCGCCTCGGGCGTCGACGTCAACCGGGCGCGCACCGTGCTGGCCAACGCGCGCGCGCAGATTTCGGCGGTCGCCAACGAGCGCGCCGCGACCGAGCATGAGATCGCCGCGCTGGTCGGCGCGGTCGCCTCCGATTTCGCGATCGCGCCGCGCATCCAGCAGCCCGGCACGCTCTCGGTTCCCGCCTCCGCGCCTTCCACGCTGCTTCAGCGCCGGCCGGATATCGCGGCGGCCGAGCGGCGGATGTTCGGCGCCAATGCGCGGATCGGCGTGGCGCGCGCGGCGTGGTTCCCGTCGCTCTCGCTCGGCCTTGCCGGCGGATGGCAGACGACCGGCCCGTCATTGCTCTCCACCCCCAGCAGCTTCTGGGGGCTGGGGCCGCTCTCGGCGGTCGCGACGCTGTTCGACGGCGGGCGGCGCGCGGCGGAGGTGAAGCTGTCGCGCGCGCAATATGACGAGGCGGCGGCGGGCTATCGCGACACCGTGCTCGGCGCGTTCCGGCAGGTGGAGGACGCGCTCGCCGCGACCCGTCACCTCGCGACGCAGGCGGTCGAGCAGCGCGACGCCGCCACCGCCGCGCAGCGCACCAGCGATCTCGCGCTGACCCGCTATCACGACGGCGCGGCGGATTATCTGGAGGTCGTCACCGCGCAGACCGAGGCGCTCGATTCCGAACGCGCACTGATCGCGGTGGAAACCGGCCGGATGCGCGCCAGCATCGCGCTGGTGAAGGCGCTGGGCGGCGCGCCGGCCGCCTGACGCCAGCCCGCGTCAGGGTTTCGGCGTCGCCGGCGCCGGGGTCTGGTCCATCTCCCAGCCGCCACCGAGCGCGAGGAACAATTGCGCCTGCGTGTCCGCCACCCCGGCCTGCGCGGCGGCGAGCGACGCTTCGGCATTGGCGAGCGTCGCCTGCGCGCTGAGCAAGTCGAGGAAATCACCGCGCCCGAAACGGAACAATTTGTCCGCCTGCGCCGTGGCGGTCGCCGCGCTGTCTCGCGCGCGTTGCAGCGCCGCCACCTGATCGCGGCCGCGCGCATAAGCGGCAAGCGCCGTCTCCACGTCGCGCAGCGCGCCGAGCACCGTGCCGTCGAACGTCGCCAGCGCGGCATCGGCGGCGGCCCCGGCCTGCGCGATCTGCGCGCGGACGACCCGGCGGTTGGGGAAGCTCCAGCTCAGCAGCGGCCCGAGGCTGAAGTTGAAGTCCTCATGCTCGCCCAGTCCCTTGAGCGGCCCGGTATAGCCGATCGATCCGCCGATGCTCACCTCAGGATAAAGGCTGGCGGTGGCGACGCCGATCCGCGCGGTGGCGGCGGCGAGCCGGCGCTCGGCCGCGCGGACGTCCGGGCGGCGGCGGAGCAGGGCGGCGCCGTCGCCCACCGGCAGCGGACCGGCGATCGCGGGCAGCGCGGCGCACCCCTCGACATTGCGCGGATAGTCGGCCGGTGGCTTCCCGGCCAGCGTCGCGAGCTGATAGAGCGCGGCCTGACGCGCGGCGAGCAACGGCGGCACCAGCGCCTCGCTCTGCTCCACCGCCGCGCGGGCGCGGGTGGTGTCGAATGCCGTGCCGCGCCCGCCCTTCTCCAGCCGGCGCGTGGCGTCATAGGTCTGCCGCTGGATATGGATCACGCGCCGTGCAGCCGCGATGCGCAGGTTTGCGGCACAGGCGGCGAGATAGGCGCGCGTCGCGGTCGCGGCGACCGTCACCCGCACCTGATCGCGCACCGCCGCGACCGCCCCGGCATCGGCGCGCGACGCCTCGATCGCGCGGCGGATGCGGCCGGCGAGGTCGAGCGGCAGCGCACCGCCGATCGTCGCGCTATAGGTCATCTCGCCGGTGGCCGGCAGCTCGGTGCCATAGGGGCGGGCCAGCGCCACTCCGGCGTCGACCGAGGTCTGCACCGTGCGCCCGGCGAGCGCCTGATCGACCACCGCCGTCGCCGCGCGCAGGTTCGCGTCGGCGGCGCGCAGGTCGGTGTTCGCCGCCAGCGCCCCCGCCACCAGCGCGTCGAGCGTTGCGTCGCGATAGAGCCGCCACCAGTGATCGGGGAGCGGCGCGTCGGCAAAGCCGCCGCCCTTCGCCGCGTCGAACTTCCCCTGCGCGCCCGGCGTATTGACGGTCGCGCGTTCCGGCACATGATAGTCCGGCCCGGCGACGCAGCCCGCGAGCAGCGCGGCGAGCGCGAGCGGCGCTCGCCTCACTTCCCGCCCCCGTCATGCGGGACGATCGTCACCGTCGCGGTGCGCCCCGAGACGAGCCGCAGGTCGGCCGGCACCTTGTCCAGCTTGATCCGCACCGGGATGCGCTGCGCGAGCCGCACCCAGTTGAAGGTCGGGTTCACGTTGGGGAGCAGGTTGCCGGTATTGGTCCGCTCGCTGTCGCTGATCCCGGCGGCGATGCTCTCGACATGGCCCTCGACCACGCGGCCATCGCCCATCAGCCGGATATGCGCCTTGTCGCCGATGCGGATGCTGCCGAGCTTGGTCTCCTCGAAATAGGCCTCGACGCGCAGCGAATCACGATCGACCAGCGCCATCGCCTGCTGCCCCGCCGCGACATAATCGCCAGGGTGGAGATCGAGGTTGGTGACGGTGCCCGCCACCGACGCCTTGATATTGGTGCGCGACAGGTTGAGCCGCGCCGCGTCCGCCTGCGCCTCGGCCTGCGCCAGCGTGGCCTGGGCGGTGGCGACGCGCGCGACATTCTGCTCATGCGCCTCCGCCGCGACGAGGTCGCCGAGCGCGAGGTCGCGCTTCGCCTCGCGCCGCGCCTGCCCCAGGGTGGCGCGGGCGGACTGGATCGCGGCATTGGCCTGCTCCAGCGCGAGCGCGTAGCGCGGGCGATCGACCACGAACAGCAGGTCGCCGGGGTTGACCTGCTGGTTGTCGCGCACGTCCACCTCGGTCACCAGCCCACCGACGTCGGGCGTCACGCGCACCACGTCGGCGCGCACGCGGCCGTCGCGGGTCCACGGATCGACCTCGTACCTGCGCCACAGCCAGACCGCGACGAGCACCGCGATCGCGACCAGCACCAGGGTCGCGACGGTTCGGCCGAGCGGAGCGAGATAGCGGTTCATGGCAGGGGAGCGTCCGATGCGAAAAGGAGAACGAGTGCGCCTAGCACGATGAAGAACAGCGCCAGATCGACCAGCGGGCGATAGGCGATCAGGCGATAGGCGCCGATCGCGCCCAACATCCGCGTCAGCAACGCGGTGAGGAGCAGCGCCGCTATCCCCAGCACCAGCAGGCCGGGCATATAGACGCCGGCGATATCGACCTCGCCGTTCACGCCGCCGCCTCCGCGCGATAAGCGGGCGCCTCGGGGAACAGGTTGCGGCGCAGGCCGGTCAGCGCCAGCACCGCGCTTCGCCGGATGCCGCCGTCCCCGTCATGCGAAAAGGCCTGCATCGCCCGGTCGATCCCCTCCAGCAGCGCGGGATCGTCGGGAGGTGCCCGGTCGAGCCGCCGCGCCGCATAATAGCGCCCCACGCCATGCAGGACGGGGGTGATCAACTCCTCCGCCGGCCCGCCCGCGTCAAGCCGCAGGTCGCGCAGATGGCCGACCGTGACGCCGACGCGCAGGTCCTGCAACGCATCCAGCATCGGGCGGCCGGGGTCTTCCCCCATCGCCGCCAGCCGGGGGGCGAGCAGCCCGATCCGGTCGAGCATCTTGCTCACCCAGCCGGTGACATCGGAGCGGCCGGGCAGGTTGCTGCGCCGCGCGAGATCGCGCCAGCCGGCGCGGATGATGCGCGCCGCGCTGCGATCCGCGCCGACCACCTGGAACAGCCCCACCGTCACCACGGCGAAGCCGGTGCCGACGATCTGCGCCAGCGATCCGTTGGCGAAGGCGGCGAAATCGGCGGCGTAGCGATCGTTCAGCCCGACGATGTTGAAGAAGCCCATCACCGTGCCGGTGGCGATCAGCGAGACGCGCGGGTTGGTCAGGAACACGCCGATCATCAGCGACACCGGCGCCAGCACCGCGACCAGCGTGACGAAATCGGTGACGCGCGGCATGATCGCGAAGGCGTAGATCGCCGCCAGCACCACGCCGATGAGCGTGCCCCACAGGAACGACAGGATCATCGGGCGCGGATCGTCGCTCGCGCCGAACAAGGCGCAGGCGACGCCGGCGATCAGCACCGCGCCCGCGCCGTCCGCCCAGCCGGTGCCGATCCAGAAGATGCTGCCGAGCACCACCGTGGCGATCGCGCCGAGCGCCGAGCGCAGCGCGGCAGCGCGGTCGCGATGGAAGGCGCGGCGCGAGCTTTGCGCCAGCGCCGCCGCCGCCACCGGGCTGATCGAGCGCCGGCCCGGCGCGCGCATCTGCTCACGCAGGTCGCGCACCGCGCGATGCGCCGACACGAGGTCCGCCAGCCGCGCGGCGAGGCTGAGCAGCAGCGCGTCGCGCCATTCGAGCGGCGCGGCGGCATCCGGCTCCAGCGCGCGCGCGTCGGCGATCAGCGCATCGGTCACCGCCGCACGCGTGTCGACGTCGAGCGGCGGCATCGCGAGCCAGTCGCGGATGCGCGCGACCAGCGCCTCGGCGGCGGGCGGCAGCGCGTCCAGCGCGCGCAATTGCGTGATGCGATCCTCCACCGCGCTGGCCAGCGGCAGGATCAGCGACAATTGATCCTGGAACGCGCGCACCGTGCGCACGCGCGGCGGCAGGCGCGCGGTATCGAACGGCAGATGGATGGAAAGCTGGTGCAGCTCGTTGATGTCCAGCGCCACGCGCCGCCGGTCTCGGTCGAGCGCCTCGCCGCCCGCCTCGCCGAGCGCGTCGCGCGTCCACCGCTCGACGTCGGCGAGAATCGTCTCGATCCGGACGAGCAATTGCCGCGTCACCGTCTGCGGCAGGATCAGCGCCTGCGCGAGGCTGCCGCAGACGATGCCGAGCGAAATCTCCTCCACGCGCAACAGCGCGGTGGTGAAGATCGCGCCGGGCGCCTCGACGCTGGGGAAGCCGATGATGCTCGCGGTATAGCCGGCGAGCAGGAATACGTAGCTGCGCGGCGTGCGGTCCTGCAACGAGACGTAGAGGCACAGGCCGAGCCACAGCGCCAGCGCCAGCGTGAGCAGTTCCGGCGCATTGACGAGGTTCGGCACCAGCGCCACCGCCGCCACCGCGCCGAGCAACGTGCCGCCCAGCCGGAACACCGCCTTCGACACCGCCGCGCCGGCCAGCGGCTGCGCGACGATATAGGCGGTGGCTACCGCCCAATAGGGCCGCGTCAGCCCGATGCGCAGCGCGATCCAATAGGCCAGCATCGCCCCGAGGAAGCATTTGGCCGAAAAGAGCGCGGCATCGACGCCCCAACGCTGGATCAAGACGCAGCCCCCGTCATGGCGAAGACGGCGGCCACGATTTCGCAATCCACGGCCAAACGCAACCTCGAAAGAAAATGACAGCATCACTGTCTCATCGCGCGCGCTAGCCGAAACCCCCGGCCCGTGCGAACGCTCTTTTTGCACCGCAACATGCAAAAAGCGAACGGAGCCGCGAGGCGATCGCTTGCGCGACGGCACGCGAAGGCGCACCCCTGCGACCATGCCCGTGACGGGCGATTCCATGTCGAGGATATGCTTGATGGCCCATCGTTTTCTATTCGCATCGGCCCTGCTCGCCGGTGTCGCCGGCCTTGCCGCGCCGGCTTTGACGCAGACGCGCGCCAATCCCTTCGCCGCGCCCAGCACCCTGCCGTTCCAGGCGCCGCGCTTCGACCTGATCAAGGACGGCGACTATCAGCCGGCGTTCGACACGGCGATGCGGCAGCAGCTCGCCGAGGTGGCGAGGATCGCGAACGATCCCGCCGCGCCGACCTTCGACAATACGATCGCGGCGCTCGAACGCTCCGGCCGGATGCTGGAACGCGTCAGCCTCGCCTTCTTCGGCGTGGTGCAGGCCAATACCAACGACACGCTGGACAAGGTGCAGGCGGCGGTGGCGCCCAAATTGTCGCAGCATCAGGACGCGATCAACCTCGATCCCAAACTGTTCGCGCGCGTCAAGACGCTATGGGACAAGCGCGCCGCGCTCAACCTGACGCCCGAGCAGGCGCAGGTGCTGAAGGTTTATTATGACGGCTTCGTCCATGCCGGCGCGCAGCTTTCCGCCGCCGACCAGACGAAGCTGAGAGCGCTCAACACCCAACTCGCCAGCCTCGAGACGAGCTTCCAGCAGAAGCTGCTCGCCGCCGCCAAGGCCGGCGCCCTGGTGGTGGGCGACAAGGCGAAGCTCGCCGGGCTGGACGAGGGCAAGATCGCCGCCGCCGCCTCGGCCGCGAAGGATCGCAAGCTCGACGGCAAATGGGTCATCCCGCTCCAGAACACCACGCAGCAGCCCGATCTTGAGGACATGACCGATCGCGCGACGCGCGAGGCGCTGTTCGACAGCGGCTGGACCCGCGCCGAAAAGGGCGACGCCAACGACACGCGCGCGACGATCGTGCAGATCGCGCAACTCCGCGCGGATAAGGCCAGGCTGCTCGGCTATCCCAATTGGGCGGCCTATACGCTCTATGACCAGATGGCGAAGACGCCGGAGGCCGCGTCCGGCTTCATGCGCGAGCTGGCCGCCGCCACCGCGCCTGAGCAGAAGCGCGAGGCCGCCGAGCTTCAGGCGCAGATCGACGCCACCGGCGGCAAGTTCCAGCTCAAGCCGTGGGACTGGGATCGCTATGCCGCGCAGGTGCGCAAGGCGAAATACGATCTCGACCAGAATGAGGTGAAGCCCTATTTCGAGCTGAAGACGGTGCTGGAGCAGGGCGTGTTCTTCGCCGCCAACCAGCTTTACGGCGTGACCTTCAAGGAACGCCACGACATCCCGGTCTATCAGCCCGACGTGATGGTCTATACCGTCTATGACAAGGACGGGTCGGAACTCGGCCTGATGTATTTCGACTATTTCAAGCGCGACAATAAAAGCGGCGGCGCGTGGATGTCGAACTTCGTCAACCAGTCGAAGCTGCTCGGCACGAAGCCGGTGGTCTACAACGTCGCCAATTTCACCAAGCCCGCCGCCGGCCAGCCCGCGCTGATCAGCTCGGACGACGTGACGACGATGTTCCATGAATTCGGCCACGCGCTGCACGGCCTGTTCGCCGATCAGACCTATCCGGCGGTGTCCGGCACCAACGTCGCGCGCGATTTCGTCGAATTCCCCTCGCAGTTCAACGAGCATTGGGCGTGGGACCCGAAGGTGCTGGCGCATTACGCCAAGGACTATCGCACCGGCACGCCGATCCCCGCGGCGCTGGTCGACAAGATCCGGAAGGCGGCGAAGTTCAACCAGGGCTATGCGCTGGGCGAGGTGATCGCCGCCGCGATGCTCGACATGGACTGGCATTCGCTGCCGGCCGGCGCGCCGAAACAGGATGTCGATGCGTTCGAGGCCAAATCGCTCGCCGCGACCGGGCTGGACGTGACCGACGTGCCGCCGCGCTATCGCAGCAGCTATTTCCTGCACATCTGGTCGAACGGCTATTCGGCCGGATATTATGCCTATCTATGGACGCAGATGCTGGAGCATGACGCCTATCACTGGTTCATGGACCACGGCGGCATGACCCGCGAGAACGGCCAGCGCTTCCGCGACATGATCCTGAGCAAGGGGCATACCGAGGATTACGGCCCGATGTTCCGCGCCTTCTACGGCAAGGACCCCGATGTCGGCCCGATGCTGGAGGAGCACGGCCTGACGGCACCGGCCAAGTGAAACAAAGGCCCCTCCCCGTGATGGGGAGGGGTTTGCGGGACCTTACTTCGCCAGCCCCGCCGCGCCGATGACGGTCGCCAGGCTCATTGTCATGTAGCGCACCGTATCCTCGCGATCGAGCTTCAGCCGCTCGTCGGGCGAGTGGGCGCGCTCCGTGGCGAAGCCGGAACCGATCGTGATCGCCGGAATGCCCAGACTCATCGGCAGGTTGGCGTCGGTCGAGCTGCTCTCCAGCTCGGGCTTGCCGCCGCCGACCGCGATCGCGGCATAAGCGGTGCGCACCAGCGGATCGTCGTCGGCGGTATGGCCGACCGGGCGGTCGCCGATCGGCTTCGCCTCGTAGCTGATCTTGCCGCGCGCGGTGGAGCGGGCGGCATTCTCGCGCTCGACCGCGCCGGGCAGGATCGAATGGAGATAGGCGTCCGCCTTGGCCAGTTCATCCTTGTCGACCGAGCGCATGTCGACGGTCATCGCCGTCTCGAACGGGATCGAATTGACCGAGGTGCCGCCCTCGACCAGGCCGACATTATAGGTGGTGCGCGGCTTCTCCGGCACCTTCATCTTGCCGAATTCGACGATCGCGTCGCCCATCGCATAGGCCGGGTTGACCAGCCCGAACGCGCCATAGCTGTGCCCGCCCGGCCCTTTGAACGCCACCCTGTAGCGCTTCGATCCGACGCCGCCGTTGGTCACGCGGTCGCGGCCCGGCTCGACCGAGATGAACCGCGCGATCCGGCCCTTGTATTTGCCCTTGTTGAACAGGTGCCGCATCCCGCGCAGATCGCCCGGCCCTTCCTCGCCGACGTCACCCATGAACAATATGTCGCTCTTCGTGCGGATGCCCGCCTTGTCGAGCGCGCGGATGAAGGCGAGCAGCACTGGCAGGCTGCACGTATCGTCGCCCACGCCGGGCGCGTAGAGATAATCGCCCTCGCGCCGCACCTTGGTCGACAGCCCCTCGGGGAAAACCGTGTCGAGATGCGCCGCGACCACCAGCAGCGGGCCGCCACCGGTGCCCTTGCGCAGGCCCATCACATTGCCTTCCTCGTCCATCTCCACGTCCTGAAGGCCGGCGGCGCGCAGCATCTCCATATAGGCGGCGGCGCGCTTGGCTTCCTTGAACGGCGGTGCCGGAATCTCGGTGAGCGTGACGATCTCGCTGACGATCCGGTCGTAATCCGCCGCGAGCGACTTGCGCGCCACGTCGAACGGCCGGCTGGCATAGAGCGCGCGCATCGCGCCCTCGGCATTGTCAGCCGGCTTCGCGACGGCGGGCGTCGCGAGCAGCGGCAAAGCGGCGGCGGAAACGGCAAGCTGGAAGCGGTTCATCTGATCCCCTCTTTTTCTATGCGGACAGGTCTAGCCTATTTCGCCGCGGCGGAAAGTCTAACGATCCCCACGCCTTTCTCGATCACGATCTTCGTGCCGAACGGCGCCGAGAGCCGCGCGAGGCGCTCGAGGATGCGCGCGCCGACCGTCGCGTCGGCAAGGCGCGGCGTGCCGCGTCCCGCGCCCTGCTCGTTCACCCCGAGGTCGATCGGATAGAGGCGGATCTCCGCGATCCTGCCATCGACGAAGCGGCTTTCCGCGATCACCGATTCGTAGAGGTTGGGATCGCCGAACACCGCCGAGCCGCGCGCCTGGAGGAACTCGGGCGCCGTCACCTTCGCCGGATCGACGCCGAACTGCTCGTACATGTCGGCCGGCAGGTGATCGAGCGAGTTGTTCATCATCGCGAAGTTGCCGAGCGAATAGAAGATCGGCTTGCCCTTGTAGATCTCGATCCCGCGAAGCTGGTGCGGGCCGTGCGTGATGAAGGCGTCCACCCCCTCGTCGATCGCGCGGTGCGCGAAATCGACGGTGAAGGCGGGGGGTTGTTGCACCGCCTCGCTCGGCTCGTGGTTGTGGAAGGAGAAGATGACGAAATTGCCGTTCTGCTTCGCCTGACGGATCGAGCGGAGGTTGGCCGCCTCGTCTCTCGCATTGGCGTCATATTCGATCGTCAGCGGCTGCTGCGGCGCGGGCGTGGCGCGATAGACGCGCTCGCCGAGCTTCACCGCCGCGCCGGGCCTGGTGCCCGCCAGCTTCGCCAGTACCGAAAGATCGGCATCGGAGACCAGCCCCACCTCCTGCGTGCGGATCACATTGGCGCCCGGCCGCCCCGGCACCATGCCGAGCGGATCGGCGGCGGGCGTCATCGGCGTGAAGGTCGAGGTGGCGGAAACCAGCCCGATCCGGCCGAGCGGCGCGTCGAAATAGCGCGGCGCGCGCGCCTCCGCCATGGTGCGCCCGGTGCCGGCATGGACCAGCTTCGCCGCGTCGAGCCGCTCGATCGTCTCCAGCATCCCTTCCGCGCCCCAATCGGTCGGGTGGTTGTTGGCGGTGCCGACGATGTCGAAGCCCATCGACACGAGATCGTCGACGATCTTCGGATCGCCCAGCATCCAGGTGCCGCCGGATTCGGCCTGCGGCGCGCCCTTGAAGGTGGGAAGATCGAAGACGACCTCCTCGAAATTGCCGAAGGTCACGTCGGCGCGCCGCAGGATGCGGATCATCTCCGGCGAGCGCCTCTCCATTGTCGCCAGCATCGGGCGCAGGTAGATCAGGTCGCCCACCGCCGTGAGCGTGAACTGGCCGGCCAGCGGCGCGCTCGGCACCGGCGTGATGGTGAGTTGGTCGCGCTCGCCTGCCATCGCGGGCATCGCCAGCCCGGCCAGCGCCGCCGCCAGCACGACGCGCGAGCCAGCGATCCATCCCAAACGCCGTGCCGCCATTTCTTTCTCCCGTATCCGCTACGTCGCGCAAGAGTCGCGACCCTGTTACGGGAAGGCTATCTAGGCCGGATCGCTGTCACCAACCTGTCACGCGGCGGCGCGGAAATCGACCACGACGCGCAGGCCCACGCCGCTTTCCGGCGTGCCGAGCGCGATGCTCGCCCCCATCCTCTCCGCCAGCGCGCGGACGATCGGCAGGCCCAGCCCGCTGCCGACCGGCGCCCCCTCCCGCGCGACGCGATAGAAACGCTCCCACACCTTCTCGCGCTCATGCTCGGGGATGCCGGGGCCGTCGTCCTCCACCACCAGCCGCGCACCGCCAGCCGCGCGCTCGACCGTGACGCGCACCGTGCCGCCGGGGCGGTTGTAGCGGATCGCATTGTCGATCAGGTTGCCGGCAAGCTCGCCCGCGAGGCCGGGGTCGCCGAGCGCGGCCACCGGGCCGGCGGCGTCGAACAATATGTCGATCCCGTCGTCCTCGCCCTGCGCGGCGCGGTCGGCGGCGGTCCGCCCGGCGAGCGCGGTGAGGTCGAACGGCTGGAGCGGCGCGACCGATTGCTCGTCGGTGCGGGCGAGCGCGATGAGCTGGAGCAATAGCCGTTCCAGCGATTCCACCGCATAGGTGATGTCGCCGATCGCCGCGCGCGCGGCCGGCGCGTGCGGCCCGGCGCGGCGCAGCACGTCGAGGTGGACGCGCGCGACCGCGAGCGGCGTGCGCATCTGGTGCGAAGCGTTCGAGGTGAACTGGCGCAGCGACTGGTTCGCCTTCTCCAGCCGGGTCATCAGCGCGTTGAAGGATTCGACGAACGGCACCGTCTCGCGCGGCATGTCCGGCTGGAGCTGGAGGCGGAATTGCGGCGAGGGATCGGTCTGCGCGTCGCGCACCTGCCGGGTGAGCGCGGCGAACGGGCGCAGCCCCCAGCCGATCGCCAGCCACACCAGCAGCCCCGCGACCAGTAGCACAAGCCCGCCCTCCCCCACGATCTGGAGGTAATAGTCGCGATTGTAGATGCGCTGGTCGTCGACGTAATCGGCGATCTGGATCGCGACGATATCGCCGTTCTCCGGCAACCGCCGCATCTCGGTCGCGATCCGCGCCGGGCGGCCGTGCAGCGTGCCGTCGCGCAGATAGGCCGCCTGCGTCACCCCTTCCGCGTCCGGCGCATCGATATAGCCGCGCGTCATCGGCGTATCGCGCGCCTGCTTGGGGAATTCGGCCGGCGGATGGCGGTCGATCACCGCGTCGTCCATGCGATAGTCGGCCGGCGGGCGAAGCGCCGGATCGCCCATCATCACCCGATCGCCGCGATAGACGCTGAAATTGACGTGCGGCCGCGCGCGCCGCTTGAGCAGGTGGATGATGAGCGGCGCGACTTTATCGCGCAATTCGGGCGGCTGGTTGAACGCGCCGCTCAGCGTGCGCACCGATCCCACCAGCACCCGGTCCAGCGTGTCCGAATCGGTATTCTTCACCGCCCAGCCGGCAATCCCGGCGAGCAGCGCGACGAGCAGCGCCAGCGGCAGCATCACCGCCGCGATCAGACGCGCCTGAAGCGATTTGTATCGCGGGTAAGCGCGCACGGCGGTCAGGCCGCCTCGATCATATAGCCGAGGCCGCGCACCGTGCGGATCACCGGCCCGCGCTCGCCGAGCTTGCGGCGCAGGCGCCCGACATAGACTTCCAGCGCGTTGATCCCGACATTGTCGTCGAAGCTGAACACCTCAGCCGACAATTGCTCCTTGCCGACCAGCCTGCCCGGCCGCGTCATCAGCGTTTCCAGCACCGCCAGCTCGCGAGGGCGCAGCGGCACCGCGACACCCTCCAGCAGCACGCTGCGGCTCGACCGGTCGAACTCCAGCGTGCCGAGCCGCAGCACCGGCGCCGGCGTGCCCTGCGCGCGGCGCATCAGCGCGCGGACGCGGGAATGAAGCTCGCGCGGATGGAAGGGCTTCACCATGTAATCGTCCGCGCCGCCATCCAGCCCCAGCACGCGATCGTCGACGCGGTCGCGCGCGGTGAGGATCAGGATCGGCGTCGCGACGCCGGCCTGGCGCAGCCGCCGCAGCAGCTCGATCCCGTCCATCCCCGGCAGCCCGAGATCGAGCACGATCGCGGCATAAGGCTCGCTCGGCGCGATCATCAGCGCATCCTCGCCGGTGCCGAAGATATCGACCGACAGCCCCTCGGACCCCAAAGACGACGCGATACCGCGCGCGAGCGCGGCGTCGTCCTCAACCAGCAAGATGCGCAATGCAGCCTCCATCGGGCGCGGGCGCCCGCTTGTTTCCCCTGCTTACCTCTCGCGCGTGTCGTTGCCCCCGGCCCGCGTGTCCGGGCCATCGGCATCCGCGTTTCCACTCCCTTCCCGTCCCGTCAACCCGTCACCGGCCGAAACGCCGAAAGGGGGACGACCGCCTTCGCGATCGCCCCCCCGCTTCTCAGCGCCTCGTCCGGCCCCGGCTCAGAAGTGAACCTTCGCGCCGACGTTCAGGTAACGGCCGATCGAATCGTAGAAGATCGAGCCGTAGGTGGTGAGCGGCGGCTTGCGATCGAACAGGTTGTTGACGCTGGCGAACAGCGTGAACCCGCCGATCGTCGTCTGCCCGCCGAGATCCAGATAGGTGCGGCTGGCGATCCTGTTGTTCGCCAGATCGAGCGTGTGGTCATAGAGGCCACCACCGACATAGCGGACGCGCGCGTCGATCGAGAAGTCGCTGTTGGTGTAGGTGATCGAGCCGGTGCCGCGCCACTTCGGCGTGCCGAAGCTGACGCCGTCGCCCACGTCGCCGGCGCGCTGGATCACCGCCACGCCGTTGTTGATCTCCACCTTCGGCACATAGGTTGCCAGCACGCGCAGGCGCAGATTGCCCGGCAGGTTGCTGAAGCGGTTCATCGGCAGCAGGTAGGACGCTTCCATGTCCAGCCCGCGCGTCTTGTATTCCGCGAGGTTGATGTAGGTGGAGTGGATCACCGTCGGGGCGCCAAGCCCCCCCGGCGTGGTAGGCGGAGCACGGTCGATCTGGGCACAGGCGGCTGCGTTGCCGAGGCCGCAGCTCGTGATGATGTCCTGCGCGCCGAGCGAGACGATCGCGTCCTTGATGTCGATCTTGTAGTAATCGAGCGACAGGTTGAGGCCCGGCACCGCCGTGGGCGTGAACACCCCGCCCAGCGTCAGCGTGCTGCCGATCTCCGGGCGCAGATTCGGATTGCCGCCAGCATAGCGGATCACGTTGTTATAGGTGTTGCCGTTCTCCGCGACCGAGAAGAAGCTCGTCGCCACCGTGGTGTAAAGCTCCGTCAGGCTGCCCGAGCGGATATCGCGCGAGCGCGAGAAGCGCAGCAGCAGGTTGTCGAAGATGCGGTCGGTCGCGCCGACCTTCCACGACCAGATGCCGCCCGAGGTGCTGTAGTGGCTGTAGCGCGCCGCGCCGTTGATATCGAGCTTGCTGAACGGCTGGTCGAGCAGCGGGACGGCGACTTCGCCAAAGCCCTCCTGCACGTTGAACCCGCCGTCGAGCGGCGCGAAGTTGAAGCGGCTGAAGCCCTTCGCCGCCGACACGGGATCGAGCGAGTTGGTGGTGCTGCTCTCCCACCGCGCCTCGCCGCCGAACGCGACGGAGACGGGGCCGGCCCAGGTGTTGAACGCATCACCGCGCAGCGAGAAGCCGGTCGTGTCGAGCTTGGTGGTGTAGACCACGCTCGCCTGGTTGCCGAACACATAGGAAACGGCGGCCGGATCGGCACGACCCGCGCCGAGGATGTTGAGCGGGCGGCAGGCGGTGCCGGGATTGGTCAGCGCGTCGCGGCAAACGATGTGGCCGCTGCCGTCATCCACCGCGTCGAGCGCCTTAGTGAGGTTCGCGCCGGTGATCTGGTTGTCATAGCTCTGCGCGTTGCGCAGCTCGCCGTGCGCGTAATAGGCGCTGTACTTCCACTTGCCGTCGCCGATCGTGCCGTCCACGCCGATCGCGCCCTCAATGTTGCGGCGGCTGAACCCGAAGGTGCGCATGCCGTAATCCTCGAACACACGGCCGACCTTGATCGTGTCGTTCGGGCCGACCTGCCCGCCCAGCGCCTGCTGCACGAACGGGTTGGAGCCGCTCAGCGTGTAGGTGCCGGTTTCGGCGTAGAAGGGATATTTCGCCCAGATGCGGCTGAACGTCGCGTCCGCCCAGAAGGTCGCTTGGCCGACCTCATAGCTGAGGCGCGCGTAGCTGTTGTAGCGCTGATAGGGGTTGGTCAGCGTGTGCTCGCTGTTCGAGGAGACGCCCTCGCCACCCACCATCGTGGTGCCGCCGACGCCGACCTGGCCGAACTGGAACGGCCGGGTTGAGCCGTCGGCGTTGAACGTCTGGCCGATCAGCGACGCCGGGCCGCCGGTGATGAGGCCGTTGGTGCCGTAATTGGCGTAGAAGACGTTGCGCGACAGCTCCAGCGAATGCCCGTTCACCTTGCCGACCGGCGAGAACAGGTCCGTGCTGCCCACGTTCGGGCGCGAGAAGCGGTCGAAGATGCCCGCGTCCCGCTGATATTCGCCGCCGATCATGAAGTGGCCGCGGCCGCCCGCGAAGGTGGTGCCGAACGAGCCGTTGAAGCTGTAGCGGTGGCCGTCGCCGCGCGAGGAGATGCCGTTCTGCGCGCCGACCGTCAGCCCTTCGAGCTTGTCGTCGAGGATCAGGTTGACCACGCCGCCGACCGCGCCCGAGCCCCAGGCCGCGCTGGCGCCGCCGGTGACGACCTCGACCCGCTTCAGCATGTTCTGCGGGATCGTGTTGAGATCGGCCGAACCGGTGAAGCGGCGGCCGTTGAGCAGCGTCAGCGTACGCGTCACGCCAAGGCCGCGCAGGTCCATCGCGGAGGCGGAGGAATTGGTGTTGGCGACCGTGCTGGTCGGCGTCTGCGTCGCGCGGAACTGCGGCAGGTCGTTGAGCGCCTGCGCCACGCTCGGGCGGGCGCCGAGGCTCAGCTCGGCCGCGCCGACCACGGTGGTCGGCGTCGGCGCGTCGAAACCGGCCTTGTCGATGCGCGAGCCGGTGACGACGATATCGGCGGCGGCATCGTCGGCGGCGGCGGGAGCGGCGTCGGCCGCCGGCTCGGGCGCGGTCTGCGCGATCGCGGCCCCGCCGACGAGCGGCGAGACGAGCAGGGCGACACCGGCGGTGCCACGGAGAAGCGCATGGCGCAGACTGTCACTACGGATCGACATACACATATCCCTTTGGTCGGTTTGATCCGCCAGCTCGCCGCGAACCGGGGCTGGCTTTGTTATTGGTTCCGTGCGGAAGGATGGGGCAGCCGGCTCAGCCGGCGCGCCTGAACAGAAGGTCGAAGGCACGGGTCTCGCCGAGGCGCAGCGTGTCGATGCGCCCGGCGGCATCGCGGCGGAACTTGAGCACGAGGTCCAGGCCGAGCGACTTCACGTCGCCGGTGAACACGTCGCGATAGGCCGGCTCCAGCGCCTGCCCCCGCCAGCGCGGGCCGCTGAACACGAGCCGGCCGCCATCCTGCGTTACCGTGATGCACGAGGCGACATCGACGCCGCAGAACCGCCCGACATAGGCCGAGAGGTCGTTAGCCGGCGCTTCGGCGCGATCGAGCGGCTGGCGCTCGCCCTCGCGCGTCTCGCGCACCAGCCTGTCGCCGGAGAAGGCGAACACGTCCTCGCGCAGCAGCCAGCGGCCCGGCCCGACCGGCACCAGCGCGCGGCCGTTGGCGGTCAGCCCGCCCTTGCCGTCGGCGGCGAAGCGCCACGGGAAGCCCGTCAGCCGATCGGCCCACATGCCGGTCGGCAGTGGCCCGCGCGGCGCATAGGGCTTGTCCCGGTGCGGCGGCAGATAGAGGTCGGCCACCTCGCGTCCGAGCACCGGCGTGTCGGCCTCGCCCGTGTTGCACAGCAGCGACACGGCGAGCTTCTGCGCCGGATATCGCGCCATCCACGCCCGATAGCCGCCGGTCGAGCCGGAATGGCTCACCTCAAGCACACCATCATGATCGCCCGAGACGAGCGCGAGGCCATAGGCGCTTTTCGTCCCGTCCTTCAGCACGAACGGCTGCTGCATCTCGGCAACGAAACCCTTGCCGAAGAAATCGCCGTCGAGCGCGGCCTGCCATTTGACGAGATCGCCGACCGTGGTCAGCAACCCGCCGTTGCCATAGGCGTCCTCGATCACCTGCTCGTTGGCATAGCCGGCGCCGGCGCGCTCATAGGCGCCGGTGCGGCCGGGGACGATGTTGCGGTGATCGTCGCGCCAGCTCGTATGCGTCATGCCGAGCGGCTTGAAGATATGCTCGCGCGTGAAGTCGGCGAGCGACTGGCCGCTCACCCGCCGCACCACGATCGCGGCGAGATTGTAGTTGCTGTTGCTGTAGAGGTAATGCGTGCCCGGCGCGAAGTTCAGCTCCTTCTGCCGCGCGACCAGCTCCAGCACGTCCTGGTTGTTCGCCGTGCGGCTGTTGCGCGGCCAGCCCTCCACCGCCGCGACCGAGCCCCAGTCGCGCAGCCCGCTGACATGGTGGAGCATATGGCGCAGCGTGACCGGCGCGCCGTAATCGGGCAGCTCGGGCAGGTATTTGCGCACATCGTCGTCGAGCGAGAGCTTGCCCTCACGCGCCAGCATCACCAGCGCGGCGGCGGTGAACTGCTTCGAATCCGATCCCGCCTCATAGATCGAATCGACCGTGGCGGGGACATGGCTCTCCAGATCGGCCATGCCGTAAGCGCGCACCGCGATCGGCTTGCCCTCGCGCGACACCGCGACCGCGCAGCCCGGCGCGTCCTTGCCCGCCCAGCGCGCGAAGATCGCATCGATCCGCGCCATCGACGGATCGGCCGCCGCGGCGGTGCCGCCAGCCAGCGCCGCGACGCCAAGCGCCGCCCCGATCACCCGACGCGCGACGAGCGCGCTCATTTTCCCTCGTGCAACAACGCGCACTCGCCTGTCTCCGATTCGTGCCCTTCTTCCCCGGCGCGCAACCGCCACGGGGAGGGTCTGACAGGCGCCCGATAGCGGGCATCGCTGTCATCAACCTGTCACGAACCGAAAAAACACGGCGAAGGCCGGGTCAGTCCTCCGGGTCCTCGTCGTTGAGGATGCGCAGCGCGGCACCGTCGATGTCGTCATACTGGCCGGAGCGCACCGCCCAGAAGAACGCCCCCAGCCCGGACAGGCCGAGGAACAACGCGATCGGGATGAGGATGCCGACGGTGCTCACCGCGCCGCGCTCCTGAGGCGCATCGCATTGGCGACGACCACCAGCGACGAGCCGGACATCGCCAGCGCCGCGATCAGCGGGGTGACGAAGCCGGCGACGGCGAGCGGCACCGCGAGCACGTTATAGCCGATCGCCAGCGCGAAATTCTGCGCCACCACGCGCATCGTGCGGCGCGCGGCGGCGACCGCGACCGGCACCGGCATCAGCCGCGCGCCGACGAACACGAGGTCCGCCGCCATCTGCCCCACGTCGCTGGCGCCGGCCGGCGCCATCGAGACCCAGGCCGCCTTGAGCGCCGGCCCGTCGTTGATCCCGTCGCCGACCATCAGCACGCGATGCCCGGCGGCTTCCTCCGCCTGCACGACCGCATATTTGTCCTGCGGGGTCAGTCGCGCACGACCGTGGACGCCAAGCTCCCCCGCCAGCGCCTCGACCACGCCGGGCGCGTCACCGGACAGTATTTCCGGCGCGAGGCCCAACGCGGCCAGCCGCGCGATGGCCGCCGCCGCATCATCGCGCTCGCGATCGGCGACGCGGATCGCATGGGGCGTGGCATCGCCGATGCGGAACAGGATCGAGGCGTCCGTATCCGCCGGCCCCGCCCAGCCGGGCCGACCGAGCCGCACCTCAACGCCGTGGACCAACCCGCGCACGCCGAACCCCGCCTCCTCGACGATATCGGCGAGCGGCGCAGCCGGCGCGTCGGCCAGCGCCGCGGCGACCGCCAGCGCGCTCGGGTGGCGGCTGGCGCGGGCGAGGGCATGGAGGATCGCGCGCTCGCCCGGCGCACCAGGCAGGCCGCCCGTCACCACCGGGCGGCCGAGCGTGACCGTCCCGGTCTTGTCGAGCAACGCGCGATCGGCCTTCGCCAGCCGCTCGAGCGCCGAGCCATCCTTCACCAGCACCCCCGCGCGCATCAGCGCGCCGGACGCGACCACCTGCGCCACCGGCACCGCGAGGCCGAGCGCGCAGGGACAGGTGATGATGAGCACCGCCACCGCATTGGTCAGCGCGACATGCCACCCCAGCCCGGCGACCAGCCAGCCGGCGAGCGTCAGCGCGGCGAGCGTATGCACCGCCGGGGCGTAGAGCCGCGAGGCGCGGTCGGCGATCCGCATGTAGCGCGATTTCGACTGCCCGGCGCTTTCCATCAGCCGCGCGATATCGGCGATCGCGGTCGCCTCGCCGGCACGCGTCACCTTCACCACCAGCGGCGTGGAGAGGTTGATCGTTCCCGCCAGCACCTCCGCGCCGGCCGCCGCCGTTTCCGGCGCGCTTTCCCCCGTGACGAGCGAGCGGTCGACCGCGCTCTCGCCTTCCTCGACGATGCCGTCCGCCGCGATCCGTTCGCCCGCCGTCACGAGCAGCCGCATCCCCGGCGCAAGCTCGGCGATGGCGCGGCGCTGGTGCGCGCCATCGCGGGCGATCACCGTCGCCTCGGCCGGCAGGCGGCGCAGCAACGCGTCCACCCCGCCGCGCGCGCGATCACGCATCACGCTGTCGAGGAACCGCCCGCCGAGCAGGAAGAACAGCAGCATGACGACGCCGTCGAAATAGGCGTGCGCGCCGCCGAGCGCTGTCTCGTAGAGACTCATCGCGAGGGTAAGCAGCACGCCGATCGAGATCGGCACGTCCATGTTGGTGCGCCCGCGCCTGAGCGCGCTCCATGCGCTCGCGAAGAAGACGCGGCCGGAATAGGCGACGGTCGGCAGCGCGATCAGCGCGGAAAGCCAGTGGAACAATTGCCGCGTCGCGCCGTCCGCGCCGGACCAGATCGACACCGACAGCAGCATCACGTTCATCATCGCGAAGCCGGCCACCGCCAGCGCCAGCACCAGCCGGCGCGATTCGCTCCTGCCGCTGTCCGCCGCCTCCCCAGCGAAGGCATGGGCGGTGAAGCCCAGTCCGTCGATCGCGTCGATCAGCCGGTCCTCGCCGATCTCGTCGAGATGGTCGACGCGCACCCGGCGGTTGGTGAAATTGACCCGCGCCGCCGCCACGCCGGGCAGCGCGGCGAGGCCGTGCTCCAGCCTGGCGATGCACGCCGCGCAGCGCATCCCCTCGACCACGAAGGTCGAGGCCGTCAGCGGCTGCGCGGCGGCCGGGCGGGCCGGTGCGGTCACATCCGCACCTCGTCCTCGAAGCGCAACCGCTCGTTGCCGCGCGCGCCGATGATCTCGATCAGCCAGCGGCCCCGCGGCAGCGGCTGGTCGGCGAGATAGCGCCCGCCGGCCGCGTCCCAATGCAGGGTCAGCGTGCGATCGGGCAGGCGGCCGAGCGGGTGGCGCGCGGTGGCGGTCAGCGCCACGTCGGGCGCGGCGGCCCCGCGCTGCGTCAACGCCACCGCCAGCCTGCCGCCAGCGGCCGACGGCACCGCGCGCCATCCCGCCTTGTCCTGCGCGCGCGCCTCGGCCAGCCAGCGATCGTAATGCTGGCTCGCGACATAGCTGTTCTCCACCACCACGCCGCCGAAAGTGGTGGTGGCGAAGGTCGCCATCGTCGCGTTCACCGCGATCACCACGCCGAAGAAGGCGACGAGGATCGCGGTCATGTGCCAGCCGGTGAAGCGACGGGTCATGGATTGCCCTCCGGTCGTTCGAAATAACTGCCGTCGCTGGCGGCGGTCTTCTGCCCGTCCAGCGCCGTCACCGTAAACAGCAATTCGCTGCGCTGCGGTCCCTGCGCCGGGGCGACGACGAAAATCTGCGTCTTGGCGACGCGATCGGCCGGCACATTGATCGTCACCGTCCTGCCCGCCGTCTCGCGCGATCCGCCGTCGGTCCACATCCGGGCGTCGATGCCGGACAGCGACACCGCGAAGCTGCGCGGGCGGCCCTCCATGTTGCGGACCTTCACCGTATAGGTGTTGCGGATGTCGCCGTCCGACAGCCGCACCCAGAGCGGGTTGCGCGTCTGGAGCACGCTCACCCCCATGTGCGTGCGCGTACCGAGCGCGAACAGCATGCCGCAGCCGATTCCGGCCCAGATCAGGAAATAGATGATCGTGCGCGGGCGCAGCAGCCGCTTGAGCGGCGGCATCGGCGTCCCGCCGGCGCGGGCGAGCTTCATGTCGGCTTCGGTGGTGTAGCCGATCAGGCGTGTCGGCCGATCGACCTTCTCCATGATCTCGTCGCAGGCGTCGATGCACAGGCCGCAGGTGATGCAGCCGATCTGCGGCCCCTCGCGGATGTCGATCCCGGTGGGGCAGACCGCGACGCAGGCGTTGCAGTCGATGCAGTCACCCACCTTCTCGCCCTGCGCCAGCCGGACGAGCGAGGGCGCGGCCTCCGCCTCATGCGCCTGCGCTCGCTTCAGGCCGTGGGTGCGCGGCTCGCCGCGCCAGTCCTTGTAGGTGACGGCGAGCGACTTCTCGTCCATCATCGCTGACTGGATGCGCGGCCACGGGCACATGTAGATGCACACCTGCTCGCGCATCAGCCCGCCGAGCGTGAAGGTGGTGAAGGTGAGGATGCCGACCGTCGAATAGGCGACGAACGGCGCGGTGCCAGTGACGAATTCGCGCGCCAGCGTCGGCGCGTCGGCGAAATAGAAGATCCACGCGCCGCCGGTCGTCATCGCGATCAGCAGCCAGATGGCGAATTTCGTGCCGCGCTTCGCGATCTTCTCCACGCCCCAACGCGCGCGGTCGAGCCTGATCTGCGCGTTGCGGTCGCCCTCGATCGCGCGCTCGACATGGACGAACAGGTCGGTCCACACCGTCTGCGGGCAGGCATAGCCGCACCAGGCGCGCCCCACGGCGGAGGTGACGAGGAACAGCCCCACCGCCGCCATGATGAGCAGGCCGACGACATAGTAGAATTCGTTCGGCCAGATCTCGATCGAGAACATGTAGAAGCGGCGATGCGCCAGATCGACCAGCACGGCCTGATCCGGCGCATATTCCCCACGATGCCAGCGCAGCCACGGCGTGACGTAATAGATCGCCAGCGTCACCGCCATGATCGCCCATTTCAGGCGCCGGAACGTGCCGTCGACGCGGCGCGGGAAAACCTTGCGCCGCGCCTCGAAGAACCGTGGCTTCGGCCCGTCCGCGACGTCAGCGCCCGACATTTTCGCCCGCCTGCGCCGCCGCGACGGCCGGAGCCGCCGGATCGGCCTCGCCGCCGCCGAGCGAATGAACATAGGCCGCCAGCATCTTGATAGTCACCGGATCGAGCCGGTGCCCCCATGCCGGCATGATGCCGTAACGCGCGTTGGTGACGGTCTGCACCAGCGTGTCGCGATCGCCGCCGTAGAGCCAGATCGCGTCCGTGAGATTCGGCGCGCCCACCGTGCGGTTGCCCTTGGCGTCCGGCCCGTGGCAGACCGCGCAATTGTTGGCGAACAGCGTCTTGCCGCGCTTCGCCGCCGCGCTCGCCGCCTCCTGATGCGAGACGTAGCGGACATAGGAGACGACATCGTCCACCTCGGCCGGGTTGAGGATGCCGTCGCGCCCGAAGGCCGGCATCTGCGACATGCGCGTCTTGTCGTCGCCGGGGAAGCGGATGCCGTCGGTGATCGTCTGCTGGATCGTCTTGAGGTCGCCGCCCCACAGCCAGTCGTCGTCGTTGAGGTTGGGATAACCCCTGCTCCCCGCCGCCCCCGAGCCGTGACATTGCACGCAATAGACCTTGAAGGCGGAGCGCCCGCCCTCCACCGCCGCCGCCAGCAGCTTCGGATCGGATGGAAGCCGGTCGATCGGCGTCGTCGCCAGCGCGGCCAGGATCGGCGCGCGCCGGGCATTCTCCTGCGCGGTCTCCCGCGCGAGCTGCCCGTGGCTGGTCCAACCCCAGATGCCCGGCGTCGCGCCGTGGAGGAGCGGCCAGGCGGGATAGACGATGCAATAGCCGATCGCGAACACCACCGTCGCCCACAATATGACCAGCCACCAGCGCGGCATCGGCGTGTCGAGCTCCTCGATCCCGTCCCATTCGTGGCCGACGGTGCTGGTGCCGGTGGCGGCGTCGATGCGTTTGTTGTCAGCCATTTTCGGCCTCGTCGAAGATGCTGTTGGCGGCGCGGCGGTTCGCCTCGCGGTTGCGCGGCAGGAAGGCCCAGCCGATCAGCACGGCGAACACGCCGACCATGATGATCAGCCCGTAGCTGTCGGCCAGATGGCGCATGACGTCGTAGGTGCTCATTTCGCCGCCTCCCGCGCGGAGGCGGACTTGAAGTCGACCTGCGTGCCCAGCCCCTGGAGATAGGCGACCAGCGCGTCCATCTCGGTGATCCGTCCGGGATCGCCGTCGAAATCGCGCGCCTGCACCTTGGGATAGCGTTTGGCGAGGCCGGCGGTGTCGCCTTCCCCGAAGCCCTGCGTGCGCGCGTCCTCGTCGGCCTTGGCGATATCCTCGTCGGTATAGGGCACGCCGACCCGGCGCAGCGCGGCGAGGTCCGCGCCGAGCCGGCTGGTGTCGAGGTTCGTCCGCGCGAGGAAGGCATATTTCGGCATGATCGATTCCGGCACCACGGACTGCGGGTCCTTCAGATGCTGGACGTGCCATTCGTCCGAATAGCGCCCGCCGACGCGCGCGAGGTCAGGCCCGGTGCGCTCCGACCCCCATTGGAACGGATGGTCGTACATGCTCTCCGCCGCGAGGCTGTAGTGGCCGTAACGCTCCACCTCGTCGCGGAACGGGCGGATCATCTGGCTGTGGCAGCCGTAGCAGCCCTCGCGGATGTAGATGTTCCGCCCGGCCAGCTCGAGCGGCGTGTACGGCCGCACGCCCTCGACGTGCTTCACGGTGGATTCGATCCAGAACAGCGGCGCGATCTCGACGATCCCGCCGATCGCGACGACGGCCAGCGCCAGCGCCCCCAGCAGGGTGACGTTGCGTTCGATCTTCTTGTGGCGATTTGCCCAGGTAGCCATTTCCGGCCTTTCCTTAGCGAGCGTGGGCGGGGACGAGCGGATGGTCGCGCGCGGGATCGTAGGCGGCCGTGGTCATCGGCGCCTCCTCGCGCACGCGGCCCCGGATCGTCATCCACACGTTCCAGACCATCAGGAACCCGCCGGTCAGGAACAGCGCGCCGCCCAGCGTGCGGATCAGGTAATAGGGGTGGAGCGCGGCCACGACCTCGGCGAACGAATAGACCAGATAGCCGTCGTCGCCGTATTCGCGCCACATCAGCCCCTGCATGATGCCCGCCACCCACATCGAGGAGGCGTAAAGCACGATGCCCAGCGTCGCACACCAGAAGTGCCAGTTGACCATGCGCAGCGAATAGAGCCGCTCACGTCCCCACAGGCGCGGCGCGAGATAATAGACCGCCGCGAAGGTTATCATGCCGTTCCACCCCAGCGCGCCGGAATGGACGTGGCCGATCGTCCAGTTGGTATAATGGCTGAGCGAGTTGACGCTCTTGACCGACATCATCGGCCCCTCGAACGTCGCCATGCCGTAGAAGGCGAGCGCGAACACCATCATGCGGATGATCGGATCGGTGCGGATCTTGTCCCACGCGCCGTTCAGCGTCATCAGCCCGTTGATCATGCCGCCCCAGCTCGGCATCCACAGCACGACCGAGAAGACCATGCCGAGCGTCTGCGCCCAGTCCGGCAGCGCGGTGTAGTGCAGGTGGTGCGGGCCGGCCCAGATGTAGAGGAAGATCAGCGACCAGAAATGCACGATCGACAGGCGGTAGCTGTAGATCGGCCGCTCCGCCTGCTTCGGCACGAAGTAGTACATCATCGCCAGGAACGGCACGGTGAGGAAGAAGGCCACCGCATTGTGGCCGTACCACCATTGCGTCAGCGCATCCTGCACGCCGGAGAAGGCGGAATAGGATTTCGACCCGACGATGCTGACCGGCATCGACAGGTTGTTGACGATGTGCAGCATCGCGATCGTGACGATGAAGCTGAGGTAGAACCAGTTGGCGACATAGATGTGCGGTTCCGAGCGGCGGACCAGCGTGCCGACGAACACCACCAGATAGGCGACCCAGACGATCGTCAGCCAGACGTCGACATACCATTCCGGCTCGGCATATTCGCGCGCCTCGGTGATGCCCATGACATAGCCGGTGGCGGCCAGCACGATGAACATCTGATAGCCCCAGAACACGAAATTCGCGAGATTGGGCCAGAACAGCCGCGTGCGGCAGGTGCGCTGCGCGACGTAGAAGCTGGTCGCGATCAGCGCATTGCCCCCGAAGGCGAAGATCACCGCCGAGGTGTGCAGCGGCCGGATACGCCCGAAATTGACATATTCGCCGAGGTTGAGCTGCGGGAAGGTCAGCTCGGCGGCGATGAACACGCCGACGAGGAAGCCGACGATGCCCCAGAACACCGTGGCGATCACGCCCCAGCGGATCACGTCGTCATAATATTGACCGGCCGTGGCGGGCGAGACGCGCGGTCCCATGCCCTCCCTCGGCTCGGCCCCCAGCCCGCGCACCGCGACGAAGAAGGCCGCGACGGCGGCGATCCCCATATGCACGGCGAAGCCGCCATCGACGGCGGTCGCCGACGCCAGCAGCGCGAGCAGCGCGACGAACAGCCAGCCGGCGGACGCGCTGATATCCTTTGCCATTGGTTCACCCCGTTACGGAAAGGTGGTGCGGCCGATCTCCCCCTTGGCGACCGGCCGCACGCCCTTCCGGTATTCCAGAAAGGTGCCTGACGCCCCCCGGCGCCCGGCAGGTCCGTGTTGCGGCGCGAAACGGGGCGCCGCCTTGATCCGTGTCAAAAGCCCCGCGGCTCACTCGCCCGCATCGCCGTCACAACCGCAGATGCCGTCTGCCGGGCGCTTGCGCAGGTCGCAGCCGTGGCATCCCCACGCCCCCTCGTCGCGCGCCGGCGCCCTGCCCGGCGCGAGCGGGATGCGCAGCGTGAGGCCGGGATGGCCGCAGACGCCGATCGCGATCCCCTCCGGCCGCGCGGCGTGGAGCGGCGCGGTCGCCAGCCCGCCCGCCGCGCCGACCGCCAGCGCGAGGACCGGGCGGCTATACCGCACTGCTGAACCGCGTCGCGCTGTGCTGGCGATAAGGATCGATCGTCGCCGCGATCGCGCGGGCATAGGGCGTCGCGTCCGGCATCAGCGTGACGCACGCGCCGCTCCAGCCGATCAGGCCGCGCGCCGCGAACGGCTCCAGCCGCGCGCGCACCATGGCGAGGTCCGGCAGCGCGGCGAGATCGGCGCTGCCCCGGCACAGCAATTGCTCGATCGCCGCGCCGCGCCTGCGATCCGCCGCCCCGCGCCGGATGCCGCGCGCCGCCGCGAGTTTCCCGTTGGCGATGCGCAGGTGATAGCGGCCGGCGTTCTTCTCGTTCTGGATCAGCGCATCGGGGAACATGCTGATCGCGGACACGCCCAGCCCGATCAGCACCTCGGCCGGATCGTCGGTGAAGCCCTGGAAGTTGCGCCGCAGCGTGCCGCGTCGCGCGGCGACCGCCAGATCGTCGTGCGCCCGCGCGAAATGGTCGAAGCCGACCGGCTGCCACCCGGCGTCGACCAGCCGCGCGTGCGCCGCTTCCGCCTGACGGAAGCGCAGCGCCGCGTCGGGCAAGGCGGTCGCGTCGATCCGCCGCTGGCGGGGGATGAGATGCGGCACATGCGCATAGCCGAACACCGCCAGCCGGTCCGGCGCCATCGCCAGCGCGGTGTCGATCGTGTCGACGAGCAGCGCGACATCCTGCCCCGGCAGACCGTACATCAGGTCGAAGTTGAGCGAGCGCACCCCCGCCGCGCGCAGCCGCGCGGTGACGCCCGCGATCACCCCGGCCGGCTGGACGCGGCCGATCGCCGCCTGCAACGCGGGGGAGAAGGTCTGCACGCCGAGGCTCGCGCGCTCGACCCGCGCGGCGGCGAACACCGCGTCCCATTCCGGCTCGAAGCGGCGCGGATCGAGCTCGACCGAGACGGAGGCGTCGGGGCAGGCGAAAGCGGCGCGGACCTTTTCGAGCAGGGCGGCGAACTGCGCCGGCGCGAGCGCGTTGGGGCTGCCCCCGCCGAACGCGATCCGCCCGATCCGCCCACGCCCGCCGAGCCGCCGCGCGACCAGCTCCACCTCCTCGCCGAGCCGCTGGAGATAGGCGGTGACGCGCGCCGTGCGGTTGGCCGCGCCGGTG
Organism: Sphingomonas sp. CL5.1; assembly: GCF_013344685.1. Taxonomy (NCBI): domain Bacteria; kingdom Pseudomonadati; phylum Pseudomonadota; class Alphaproteobacteria; order Sphingomonadales; family Sphingomonadaceae; genus Sphingomonas; species Sphingomonas sp. CL5.1. Next base: position 1,332,936 of record NZ_CP050137.1, on the reverse strand, counting down.
TTGCAGCCGCAATACCAGCAGATCTCATGGCAATAGGGAATGTGGAGATAGAGCGACAGCGCCGCATCGGGCGCGACGCCCGTCAGCGCCTCCTCCATGCCGCGCGCGTCCATGTCGCCGAACTCCGCGGCGGTGGGAAAGCTGGTATAGCGCGGCACCGGCGTCGCGAGCAGCTCGGGATGGTAGGTCCACATGCCCCGCCGCTACGCCGCGCCGCGCGACACAGGTTTGACGGCCGTCAAGCCACGCCCCGCGATCGGCTCTTGGCGATCGGGCCGGGTTGGTGAATATTCTTCGGGCAAATTCGATAATGACCGGGGGAGTTCGGGATGCTCAGCGAGATCGATCGAAAGATTCTGAGGACGATCCAGAAAGATGGCCGAATAACCAACCAGGAGCTGGCCAATCGCTGCGGCCTTTCTCCCTCCGCCTGTTTCGACCGGCTGCGGAAGCTGCGCGAGCAGGGCTATGTCATGGATATCGTCGCGCGGCTCGATCCGGTGAAGCTGGATTGCGCGCTGCTGATCTTCATCGAGGTGCTGCTGGACCGCACCACCGGCGACGTCTTCGTCCAGTTCGCCGAGGAAGTGCGGCTGATGCCCGAGATCCTCGAATGCCATATGGTGGCAGGCGGCTTCGATTATCTGCTGAAGGTCCGCGTGAAGGACATGGTCGCCTATCGCGCCTTCCTCGCGGATTCGCTCGTCAGCATGCCGGGCGTCCGCGAAACGCGCACCTATGCGGTGATGGAGGAAGTGAAGAACCTGACCGAGCTGCCGATCTGATCGATCGCCGGATATCGGGCGCGGCGTGGGGATGCGCCCCCGCGCCGCGCCCGATGCCGCCGCCGCGACGATGCGCGGCGGCGAACTTCCCGTTACTGGCCGGTGCCGGGATTGGCCGGCGGCGCGCCGGCCTGGCCGAGACGCGCCTTCTCCGACGCCACCATGTCGGCCACCTCGGCCAGCAGCTTCTTCGCGTCGAAGATGATGCCGTCCTTCACGGTGTAGCTGACCCCGCCGACCAGTTCCTGCTTGTTGGTCGCCGGATTCAGCCGCAGGTGGCCGGTGCCGTAAAGCGTCTTGAGGTTGGCGAGCGGATTTTCCTTCACGATCACGAGATCGGCCAGCATCCCCGGCCGGACGACGCCGACGGGCGCGGGCACGCCCTTCTGCCGCCACAGCTCGTCCGCGCTCCACATCGTCGCCGAGCGCACGATCTCCAGCGGGGTGAAGCCCGCCTCGCGGAACAGCTCCAGCTCCTCGACATAAGCGAAGCCGTAGGTCTTGAAGATGAAGCCCGAATCGGTACCCACCGTCACGCGGCCGCCCATGTTCTTGTAATCGTTCATCAGCTTGAAGAAGTTCGAATAGAACCGCTTCCAGGCGAACTCGTTCTCGGTCGTCCAGTCGTAGAAATAGGAGCCGTGGTTGTCACGCGTCGACTGGAAATAGTTCCAGAGCTGCGGAGTGACGTACGTGTTGTTCCAGTCCGCGTTGCGCGCCCGCATCAGGTCGCGCGAGGCGGCATAGATGTTGAACGTCGGATTGAAGATGACGTTATTGTCCTTCTGGTGATGGAGATACTCCATCCACTCCGGCGATTCCGGCGTGTAGACCTCATCCCAGATTTCGGCGATGTCGCCGAAGCGGTTCTGCTCGTTGTTGTAATTGTAATCGAGCGGGAAGTTCTGGATCGTGTGATCCTTCAGCAGCGCCTCGTGGTGCCCGTAATAATGCGTCACCGTGTCGAGATGCGCGTCGCCCGCGTCGCGCGCGTTGAAATTGGCGACCCCGGTCTGCGACAGATGGGCGAGCGTGCCCATCTTGTTCTTGTGCGCCTCGTCGATCGCGGCGGCGATGATCGCGGGCGTCTCCTCCGGGCGGTTGAAGAACTTGATTCCGTCGATGTTGTGCGTCGCCGCCCAGCGCACCCAGGCGCGCGCCTTGTCGGTGGAATCGATCGCGCCCCCGGTCCAGCCCGCGCCGAGCGTCTGGTAGTTGAAGATGCGCGGCGCCGCGGTCTCGTTCGCCGCCGAACGGTTCTTCTCGGAGCTGGCGAGATCGGGCGGCGCGAGCGGCACGCCGCGCACCGTGGTGACGCCATGCGCGAGCCACAGCTTGTAGGCATAGCTGATGTCCGGCGCCTTGTCGGATGCCGGCAGGTGCGTGTGCGTGTCGACGAAGCCGGGCAGCACATACATGCCGGTCGCGTCCAGCTCGTAATCGGCGTCGCGCGGCTCGCGCTGCTGCTTCATCGGCAGGCCGGGCCAGCCGGCCTGGGTGACGGCGGTGATGCGATTGCCCTCGATCACGATATCCATCGGCCCGCGCGGCGGCGCGCCGGTGCCGTCGATCAGCGTGGCGCCGCGGATCACCAGCTTGCGGAACGGCCCCTTGCTTTCCGCCGAGGTGCGCGCCGGCGCCGGGACATAATGCCCCGCCGGCCCCGGATTCGCGCCGGTCGCGCCGCCCGGCACCCAATCGTCATGGTCCTGCGCGATTCCCGCGCCGCCGAACGCGCCGAGGCCGGCGATCAGCGCCACCGTCGAGAGAAGTAATCTTTTCATGTCCTGCTTCCTTGCCGGAGTTCGGGAAAGTCCTTTCGCGGGCGACGCGCGTCAGGGATGGGGCAGCCCTTCCTCGGGCATGCCGAGGCGGCGCTTTTCCGCCTTCACCATCTCGGCCACGTCGGCGAGCAGCTTCCTGGCGTCATAGACCACGCCGTCCTTGATCGTGTAGCTGACCCCGCCGACCCGCTCGAGCTTCTGGGTCTTCTCGTTGAGCCGCAACGCCCCGGTCCCGTAGAGCGTCTTGAAGTTCTGGAGCGGGTTCTCCCTGACGAGCACCAGATCCGCCAGCTTGCCGACCCGCACCGTGCCGATCGGCGGCACCGGCTCGCCCTTCGGCTCGTAGAGCGTCAGCGCGCCGTTCAGCGTCGCCGCCCGCACCACCTGCGAGGGGTTGAAGCCGGCTTCCTGCAACAGTTCCAGCTCCTGGATATAGCCGAAGCCGTAAGGTTCGAAGATGAAGCCGGAATCCGAACCGGTCGTCACGCGGCCGCCGATATTCTTGTAATCGTTGATGAGCGCCATGAACTTCTTGTAGAAGTTGCGCCACTTGATCTCCGTCGCCAGCGTCCAGTCGTAGAAATACGATCCGTGATTCTCGCGCGACGACTGGAAGAAGCCCCAAAGCTGCGGCATCGTGTATTTGTCGTGCCAGTCGGCGTTGCGGGAGTGCATCAGGTCCCGGCCGGCGACATAGATCGTCATCGTCGGGTCGAAGGTGACGTTATTCTCCTTCTGATGCTTGAGATACGCCCACCATTCGGGCGATTCCAGCCCGAAGCTCTCCACGTCGAGGTTCGCGACGTCGCCGAAGCGATCCTGCTCGTTGGCGTAATTGTAATCGGGCCGCCAGTTCTGGACCGGCCCGTTCTTCAGCAGCGATTCGAAATGGCCGTAGAAGTGGGTGACGGTGCCCAGCCCGGCGTCCCCCGCCTGCTCGGCATTGAAGCGGCCGACGCCGATCTGCGACAGGTGGGCGACGGTGCCGAGCTTCTGCTTCTTCGCCTCGTCGAGGATCGCGGACATCACTTCCGGCGTCTGGTCCTCGCTGTCGGTCAGCTTGATGCCGTCGATGCCCTGCTTCGCCGCCCATTGCACCCAGGCGCGGGCCTTCTCGGGCGTATTGACCCGGCCGCTGGTCCAGCCGGCCCCTTCCCCCGGCCGCTGATAGGCGAAGATGCGCGGCGCGACGATCTCGTTGCGCGCCGAACGCGCGCGCTCGCTGAGCGAAAGCTCGAACGGCGCGAGATCGACGCCGCGAACCGTCGTCACGCCGTGCGCCAGCCACAATTTGTACGAATAGCTGAGGTTCGGCGCCTTGTCGTTGGTCGAGCCGTGGACATGCATGTCGACGAAGCCAGGCAGCGCGTACATGCCGGTGGCGTCGATCTCCTGATCGAAATCGCGCGGCGCGCGATCCGGCTTCGGGGGCAGGCCCGGCGTGCCGGCCGCCTTGATGTCCGCGATACGGTTGCCCTCGATCACGATATCGACCGGCCCGCGCGGCGGCGCGCCCGATCCGTCGATCAGCGTGACGCCGCGGATGACGAGCCGGCGGAACGGGCCGGCTCCCTCGCCCGGCTGTCGCGCCGGGGCTGCCGTCGCCGACCCCAGCGAGGTTCCGCGCAAGCTGGGGAGGGCAGGGTCCGCCGCCGGGTGCGGAGCCTTTTCCGCCGACTGGGCCGGAAGATGCGCCGGCACGCCCAGCCCCAGTGACGCCACGCCGAAAAGCAGCGCGGAACGGACGATCCCTGCCCTCTTGATCATGCGAAATCCTCTCCCGGTTTATTGACCTCTGCTCGTGCGGCGTCCCTTCCCTCAGCGGAAGCGCTTGAGCAGGCTCAGGCCGAAGGTGCGCGGCGGCGAGCTGAACACCGTGGTGAAGCCGCCCGTGTTCGAGCTGGAACCCTGGCTGTTGATCGCGGCCGCGTTGAACACGTTGTTGACGAACAGGAAGGCGTTCCAGCCGCCGTCGTTCGCCTGCACGCCGATGCGCGCGTTCACCAGCGTGTAGGCATCGACCCGGCGGCGATAGACGTCCGCCGGCGACAGCGTGCTGTACGACGAGCCGACATAGGCCGCGTCCACGCGCAACAGGCCGTCGAGATCGCCGGTCAGCCCCCAGCTGTATTCGGCCGAGCCGCTGGCGTTCCAGCGCGGCACATAGGCGAGGCGATCGCCCTTGCGCCCCGTGGCGGTGACGACCGAGCTGACCTGGTCTTGCGACAGGCGGGCGTTGGTGTAGCCGAGGTTGCCGGTGAGCGAGAGGCCGCTGACCGGAGTCGCGGTCAGCTCCGCCTCGAAGCCGTCGATCCGCGCCGCGCCGGCATTGGCGATCAGCCCGAAGACCGAGCCGGTGCCCGAGGTGCGCGCCGAAACCTGCAGGTTGCTCCAGTCGATGCGATAGCCGGTGAGGTTGAAATACACGCCGGACATCGGGTGCGTCTTCAGCCCGACCTCATAGTTCCACAGGCTGTCCGACGTATAGGCGGCGAGCGCCGCCGGCAGGCCGATCACCTGGTTGACGCCGCCCGGCCGGAAGCCCTGCGACGCCTGCGCGTAGATCATATAGTCGCTGTTGACCTCATAGGAGGCGTTGAACTTGAAGACGAAGCCGTCCTCCTTCGAACGCGCTTCCTGATACGGGGTCACCTTGGAGACATAATGCTCCTGCCCCTGATCGACGCGGCCGCCGACGGTCTTGTCGTAATTGTAATAGCGGGTGCCCGCCGTCAGCGTCAGCTTGTCGAAGAACTTGTACGAGGCCTCCACGAACGCCGCCTTCTGCTTCAGCCGGTCGTTGATCGTGCGGTCGTAGAAGATGTTCGCGGCGACGAACGGCAGCAGCCTGCCCGTGCGCGGATCGGCGGCGAGCAGCGTGCTGCGCACCTCGGTCTTGCGGTCTTCCGAATAGACGCCGACCGTCCAGTTGAACGGCCCCTTGCCGGTGGAGCTGAGGCGCAGTTCGTTCGACCAGTTCTTCACCCATTGCGGCTGATAGAGGCTGGAGAACAGGATGCGGTTCGTCTCGTCGAGATAGGTCGCCAGTTCGGTCGGCGAGCAGGTGAGGTTGACGTTGCCGAGGTGATAACGCGCGCAGCCGGCGGCGTTGGCGCGGCCGTTGAACGTATCGCTGACGTCGCCGTCGACGATGCGGTCGCGATGGAAATAGGTCGTCACGGCGGTCAGCGCCACCGGCCCGAAATCATAGTTCAGCGTGCCGCTGAAGATGCGGTTCTCGTCGTAATTGCCCGATTCGGAGCGCCCGTTGGTGACGTAGCGCTGCTTGGTTTCGGCGATCCAGCGCGGGCTGTTGGTGGCGACCTTCTCGTAATAAGCGGCGAGATCGACCGTCAGCGCCGACGACGGCGTGAAGCGCACCAGCGCGCGGCCGCCGTAGCTGTTGCCGTTGTTGATGTTCTTCGTGCCGTAATAGCTGTTGTCGACATAGCCGGCGAACTGGTTGTAATTGCCCACGACGCGCAGCGCGAGCACGTCGCTGACGATCGGCAGGTTGATCATCGCGTCGACCGACGCGCCCGGCGCGCCGCTCTGCACGGCGGAAAGCGTCATGCCGGCCGCGCCCTCGATCCGGTCGGCCTTGGGCTTCTCATAGATGATGCGCACCGTGCCGCCCATCGAGCCGGAGCCGTAGAGCGTGCCCTGCGGGCCGCGCAGCACCTCCGCGCGCTGGACGTCGAACAGGCGGAAATCCGGCGTCGAGCCGGCCGCGTCGCTGGTCGTGCCGACCGAGCCGGACACCGGCGATTCGTCGTAATAGACGCCGACGGTCGGCTCGCCCGCCGCCGTCACGCCGCGCAGGATCACGCGGCGATTGCCCGGACCGCCGTCGACGACGCGCAGGCTGGGCGCGTTGCGGGTGAGATCCGCGAAGCTGGTCGTGCCGCCACGCTGGAGGCTGTCGCCGCCCACCGCCGAAATCGCGATCGGCGTATCCTGAAGCCGCGTGTCGCGCTTGAGCGCGGTGACGACGATCTCGCCGGCATTCTCCGACGGCGTGTCCGACGCTTCCTGCGCCGCGGCGACGGACGGCGCCAGCAGCGCGGCGCCCGACAGAAGCGCGGCGCGGCGGAACATGCCGCGCAGGCGCGCGGAATCATTGCGCAAAAATGTCATTTTACGATCCCCCCGGAACCCCAGATTACTCCCGCATGACAGGGTGAGAAATGATCTTCCCGTCACGTCCCTTAGATACGTAACATTATTGTCGCAGAAGGTGCTATCTAAATTGACGGTGATCTCCGAATTAAATTCGGGTTACAGCGCCAATCGCCGCCCATTCCACCGGCATATGCGCCGATCGGCCGAACATAACGGAGCCGACCCGCGAGGCTTGTCGAAAAGCCTGCGTCCGAATCACACCGAAATGGCGAGGATGATCAAATCGCCGGCGGGATCACGGCGGGTCGCGACCGGGCGGAAACGGGTGGGCGCGTCAGGCGAAATCCGCCTCGCGCGGGCCGATCGTCACGACGAGCGGCGAAAGGCCGGCGATCGAGACGACCAGCCGGTCGCCCGGCGTCACCGCGCCGACCCCGGCGGGCGTGCCGGTGTAGATCAGGTCGCCCGGCAGCAGCCGCTCCAGCCGCGAGAGATGCGCGATCACCTCGGCGGTGCTCCAGATCATGTCGCCGATGTCGCCGCGCTGGCGCATTGCGCCGTTCACGGTCAGCGCGATCTCTCCCGCGTCGACATGGCCGCCGTCCGCCACGCGGCGCAGCGCGCCGACCGGGGCGGAGAAGGCGAAGTTCTTCGCGGTGTCCCACGGCCGCCCCTTGGCCTTGGCCCGCGCCTGGAGGTCGCGCCGCGTCATGTCCAGCCCGGCGGCATAGCCGTACACCAGATCGAGCGCCAGTTCCGGCGCCACCGCCGCGCCCTCGCGCCCGATCGCGACGACCAGCTCGGCCTCGTGATGATAGTCAGCGGTCTCGGGCGGATAGGGGATCGTGCCGCCGCCAGGCACCAGCGCCTGCGCGAACTTGTAGAAGAAGAACGGCGGCTCGCGATCGGGGTCGCTCCCCATCTCGCGCGCGTGATCGGCATAATTGCGCCCGACGCAGAAGATCCGCCCGACCGGAAAGCGTTCGTCGCCGCCGTCGATCGCGATGGTCGGCGGCGCGGGCAGATCGAAGGCATTCGGCATGGCGGGCGGCTCCAGCGGGCAAGTCTGGCCGCGCCCTGACGCCCGTTCCGGCGATATGCAAGCGCCGTCTTTACGCCGGCAGCAATGTCGCGCGCAGCCGCTGCAACGCCTCCGCCAGCGCCGTCACCTCCGCCGGATCGCGCGAGCCGGCGAAGATCGACGCCGACAGGCAGAATCCCGGCGCGATCGACACCGCCGCCGTGCAGATGCCGCGATGCGTGAAGCCCTCGTCGAGCGCGAAGCCCGCCGCCCCGACGCGCGCCACCTGCGCGGCATAATCGTCGAACGGCAGCGGCGCCTGCCAGCGCACGCCGGCATAGCGCCGCGCCAGCTCGTCCCGGCCGACGCCCTGCGCCGCCGCCAGCGCGCGCCCGACCGCGCCGCCGCCGAGCGGCTGGCGCTGCCCGTCCGCCATCGCGACGCGCACCCCCGCCTTGCTTTCCGCGCGCGCGATCAGCCGCACGCGCTCGCGCGAGATCACCTTCCACAGCCCGAGCGCCGCGTCATATCGCTCGGCGCATTGCGCCATCAGCGGCTGGGCGCGATCAATCAGCCCCTGCGCGGTGCCGTCGCGCAACGCCTCCGCCGCCGCCCATGCCCGCGCGAGACGATAGTGTTTGGTGCGCCCGTCGCGCTCCACCGCGCCTTCGTCGACCAGTGTCTTGAGCAGGTTGAGGCAGCTCGACGGGCTGAGGCCGGCGACCCGCGCGATATCGGACAGCGACATCGGGCTGGTCTCCGCGAGCAGCCGCAGGATCGCCAGCGCCTGCGAAACGGATCGGACGGGGCCTGTCATCGCCCCTCTTTAGTTTTCAACATCGTGAATTTCAATTCTCAATGTTGAACGATGCCGGCAAAAGGTCTATCGGCCGCATGACCGAATCATGCGGGAGAGTGCGGTGAGCCGTATCCTTGAAGGAAAAGTCGTCGCGATCACGGGCGCGGGCCGGGGGATCGGCCGCGAGATCGCCTTGCTCTGCGCGCGCGAGGGCGCGGCGGTGGTGGTCAACGATCCGGGCGTGGCGCAGGCCGGCGACGGCGGCGACGCCGGGCCGGCGGAGACGACCGTGGCCGATATCGTCGCGGCGGGCGGCAAGGCCTATGCCAATCTCGCCAACGTCGCCGATCCCAAGGCGGCGGCGTCGATCATCGAGGATGCGGTGCGACGCTTCGGGCGGATCGACGCGGTGGTGAACAACGCCGGCATCCTGCGCGACACGATCTGGCACAAGATGAGCTATGAGGACTGGACGAGCGTGATCGACGTCAACCTCACCGGCGCGTTCAACGTGTCGAAGGCGGCGACGCCCTATTTCCGCGAGCAGCAATCCGGCAGCTTCATCCACTTCACCTCCACCTCCGGGCTGATCGGTAACCTGGGGCAGGCGAATTATTCCGCCGCCAAGCTGGGGCTGGCGGCCATGTCGCAGTCGATCGCGCTGGACATGGCACGGGTCGGCGTGCGCTCGAACTGCATCGCGCCGTTCGCGTGGAGCCGCATGACCGCCTCGATCCCGGCCGACACGCCGGAGCAGCAGAAGCGCGTCGAGCGGATGCAGTCGATGAGCGCGGACAAGATCGCGCCGCTCGTCGCCTATCTCGCCTCGGATCGCTCGGCGGACGTGACCAACCAGATCTTCGCGGTTCGCCGCAACGAGATATTGCTGTTCTCCAAGCCGCGCCCGATCCGCTCGATGGTGAAGGTCGAGGGCTGGACGGCGGAGGCGATCGCCGACGAGCTGATCCCCGCCTTCCGCCCCAGCTTCGCGCGCGCGGACGAGGTTTCGGCGCACGTCTTCCCTTATGATCCGGTCTGAGGAAAAGCCCATGAGCAACGTGAACCCCGGCATGGACGCCGACGTCTTCGAGCAGTTCATCGACCAGCTCCGCCGCTACGTCCGCGAGCGGCTGATCCCGGCCGAGCGCGAGATCATCGAGACCGACGAGATCCCCGCCGATATCCTGGGCGAGATGCGCGAGATGGGGCTGTTCGGCCTCACCATGCCGGAGGAATATGGCGGCGCGGGGATGAACGTCGGCCAATATGTACGGACGATCCACGCGCTGAGCTACGCCATGCCGGCGTTCCGCTCGATCATCTCGATCAACATCGGCATGTTCTGCTCGGCGCTGAAGAACGGCGGGACGGACGCCCAGAAGGCCGAATGGCTGCCACGCGTCGCGGCGGGCGAGATCGCCGCCTTCGGCCTGACCGAGCCGGGATCGGGATCGGATTCGGCCGGTCTCCAGACGACGGCGGTCAGGACCGATGACGGCTGGGTGCTCAACGGCACCAAGCGCTATATCACCAACGCCCCGTTCGCGAAGGTCGCGCTCATCATGGCGCGGACCAGCAAGGAGAATCTGCCGAAGAACGCGCATGTCTCCGCTTTCGTCATGCCGATGGACGCGGCGGGCGTGTCGGTCGGCAAGTCGGACAAGAAGATGGGCCAGTCCGGCAGCCATATCGCCGACATCATCATGGAGGACGTCCATGTCCCCGCCGACGCGCTGCTCGGCGGCGAGCTGGGCAAGGGCTTCGTCTATGCGATGATGAGCCTCGACAACGGCCGCATGTCGGTCGGCGCGGCGGCGACGGCCTATGCGCGGCGCGCGCTGGATTCGGCGGTCCGCTATGCCACCGAGCGCAAGGCGTTCGGCGAGCCGATCGCCAATTTCCAGCTCATCCAGCAGATGCTCGCCGACAGCGAGATCGAGATCTACGCCGCCGAGACGATGATGGCCGACGTGACGCGCCGCGCCGACGCGGGCGAGAACGTGCTGCGCAAGGCCGCCGCCTTCAAGGTGTTCGCCTCCGAGATGTGTGGCCGCGTGGTCGATCGCTGCGTGCAGGTCTATGGCGGGGCGGGCTATCTCGCCGAATATGATGCCGAGCGCTTCTTCCGCGACGCGCGCATCTACCGCATCTACGAAGGCACCACGCAGATCCTGCAATTGCAGATCGCCAAGCACATGCTGCGCGAGTTCAACGCCGGCCTGCGGGACTGACCGGCCGTGTACGACCTGCTCTCGGGCCTGTCGGTGATCGAGGCGTCGTCGTTCGTCGCCTCGCCGACCGCCGGCCTCTATTGCGCGCAGATGGGCGCGGAGGTGATCCGCGTCGACCAGATCGGCGGCGGGCCGGATTTCCATCGCTGGCCGGTCACCGCGAACAGTGATTCGCTCTATTGGGAAAATCTCAACCGGGCGAAGAAGTCGGTCGCGCTCGATCTCGCCCGGCCGGAGGGGCGGGAGCTGTTGCAGGCGCTGGTTCGTGCGACAGGGCAGGTCATCACCAATTTCCCCGCCAGGGGCTTCATGGCGCACGACGTGCTGGCCGAGGGCCGCGCCGATCTCGTCACCGTGCGCGTGATGGGCTGGGCGGACGGCTCGCCCGCGCTGGATTACACCGTCAACAACGCGGTCGGCTATCCGATGCTGACGGGCGCGGGGCCGGAGCCGGTGAACCACGTCCTGCCGGCGTGGGACCTGCTCTCCGGCGCCTATGCCGCCTTCGCGCTGCTCGCCGCGCTGCGCCGCCGCGCGGAGACCGGCGCGGGAAGCGAGGTGCGCATCCCGCTCTCCGACGTGGCGATCGGCACGGTCGCCAACCTCGGCAGCATGGCGGAGGTGCTCTACGAGGGGCATGATCGCCCCCGGCTCGGCAACACGGTGTACGGCCTGTTCGGGCGCGATTTCGTGACCGCCGACGGCGTGCGGACGATGATCGTCGTCGTCACTCCGCGCCAGTGGAGCAACCTCGTCGCCGCGCTCGGCCTCGGCGAGGCGGTGGCGGCGGCGGAGGCGCGGCTCGGCGTGTCGTTCGCGAAGGACGACGGGCTGCGCTTCACGCACCGCGACACCCTGTTCCCACTGTTCGAGCGGGCGATCGCCGCGCGCGCCCATGCCGATCTCGCCGCCGCCTTCGACGCGGGCGGGGTGGTCCATTCCGCCTATCGCAATATGTCCGAGGCGGTGCGCGATCCGGCGCTGGTCGCGGACAATCCGATCTTCGGCGCGGCGGACAATCCCAGCGGCTTCGCCTATCCCGCCGCCGGAGCCTTCGCCACCGTCCCGCAGCTCGAACGCCGCCCGCCGGCATCGGCGCCGCGCAACGGCGAGCATAGCGAGCAGGTGCTCGCCGAGCGCCTCTCGCTCTCCTCGGGCGAGATCGCCCGCCTCATCGACTCCCGCATCATAGGAATTGCCCAATGACCAGTTTGCGCCGCGCCGCCATCGTCGCCCCGATCCGCACCGCCGTCGGCAAGTTCGGCGGCAGCCTCGCCGCCATGAACGCCGGGCAGCTCGGCGCGGTGGTGCTGAAGGCGCTGATCGAGCGGACGAGGATCGATCCCGCGCGGGTCGATGATGTCGTGTTCTCGCAAGGCTATGGCAATGGCGAGGCGCCGGCGATCGGCCATTGGGCGTGGCTCGCCGCCGGGCTGCCGATCGAGGTGCCGGGCTATCAGCTAGACCGGCGCTGCGGCTCCGGGCTTCAGGCGGTCGTCAACGCCGCGCTGATGGTGCAGACCGGGATGAGCGACGTGGTGGTCGCGGGCGGCGTCGAGAGCATGTCGAACGTCGAATATTACACCGTCGAGGGCCGGCGCGGCACCCGCGCGGGCGGGCTGATGCTGCACGACCGGCTGACACGCGGGCGCGTCATGTCGCAGCCGGTCGAAAGGTTCGGGGTGATCTCCGGCATGATCGAGACGGCGGAGAATCTCGCGCGTGACTACAACATCACCCGCGAGGCTGCCGACGCTTATGCCGTCCGCTCGCACCAGCGCGCCGCCGCCGCGTGGAAGAACGGCCTGTTCGACGACGAGCTGGTCCCCGTCCCCGTGCCGCAGCGCAAGGGCGATCCGGTGATCTTCGCGCATGACGAGGGCTATCGCGCCGACGCCAGCATGGAGACGCTGGGCGCGCTGAAGCCGATCGACGGCAAGACCATCCCCGGCGCGATCGTCACCGCCGGCAACGCCAGCCAGCAGAACGACGCCGCCGCCGCCTGCCTCGTCGTGGCGGAGGACAGGCTGGAGGAGCTGGGGCTGGAGCCGATCGCCTGGTTCCACAGCGCCGCCGCCGCCGGCTGCGATCCGGCGCGGATGGGGATCGGCCCGGTGCCGGCGGTCGAGCGGCTGTTCGCGCGCAACGGCCTGGGCTGGGGCGACATCGACCTCGTCGAGCTGAACGAGGCGTTCGCGCCGCAGGTGCTCGCCTGCCTCAAGGGCTGGGGCTGGAGCGCCGACGACAGCCGCAACGATATCCTGAACGTCAACGGCTCGGGCATCTCGCTCGGCCACCCGATCGGCGCGACCGGCGGGCGCATCCTTGCCAACCTCACCCGCGAGCTGCAACGACGCGGCGGGCGCTATGGTCTGGAGACCATGTGCATCGGCGGCGGGCAGGGAATCGCGGCGGTGTTCGAACGCGCCGCCTGAGGCGGAGAGGAGAGCGGGAATGGACGACTGGAGCGCGTGGACCGGACGCACCGAGACGCATGGCGACCGGGTCGATCCCGGCGCGGTCGCGCGCTGGTGCGCGACGCTCGACCGCGCCGCGCCGCTCGACGGCACCGCTCCGGCCGGCTTCCACTGGTGCCTGTGCCTGCCCGACGCGCCGACCGCGATGCTGGCCGCCGACGGGCACCCGCGCCGCGATCTCGGCCCGCGCAGCTTCCTGCCGCCGGTCCCGCTGCCGCGCCGCATGTGGGCGTCGAGCCGGATGGAGTTCCTCCACCCGCTGCGCCTCGGCGACGCGATCGAACGCCGCTCGCGCATCCTCTCGGTGACGCAGAAGCAGGGCAGCTCGGGCACGCTGGTCTTCATCGACGTGGCGCATGACCTGCTGGCGGCGGACGAACTGGCGGTGCGCGAGGTGCAGTCGGTGGTCTATCGTGAGGCGTCGCCGCCCGACGCCCCGCCGTCGCCGCCCCTGCCCGGTCCCGGCAATTTCGACACCGCGGCATGGGAAGCGGTGCGCACCATCGTGCCGCCGCCGCCGCTGCTGTTCCGCTATTCCGCGCTGACCTTCAACAGCCACCGCATCCATTACGACCTGCCCTACGCCACCGCCAGGGAGGGTTATCGCGGGCTGGTCGTCCACGCCCCGCTCACCGCGACGCTGCTGCTGGAGCTGGCGCGGCGCGAGCTGGGGGATCACGCGCTGCGCACCTTCTCCTTCCGCGGCGTCTCCCCCGCGATCGCCGGCGAGACGCTGCATCTGGCGATGAAGGCGGACGGTCAGGCGATCGAGCTGGGCGCCTTCGCCGCCGATGGCCGGCGGGTGATGCAGGCGCGCGGCGAGCGCTGAGCTCAGGGTCTCAGGGCGCGGCGGGCTTCTTCTTCCGCGCGATGCGGCGATAGAGGCCGCGCAGCAGCACCAGCACGGCGATCGCCACGCCGAGCACGAGGATGGCGACCGCCGCCGCCGCCCACGGGCTGGCGAAGGCGGCGAGCAGCAGCCCGGTGGTCGCGATGTCCCCGCTGGTGGACAGCACCGCGTTCGATACCGGCTCCGGGCTGGCATTGGCGAGGGCGCGCGTGCCGGCCTTGGCGCCGTGCGTCAGCATCGCCGCGCCGCCACCGAGCAGCAGTGCGATCACCTGCCATCTGGGGTCGGCCGGATCGACGATGGCGAGCGCGAGCAGCGCGCCGCCGAGCGGCCGGATCAGCGTGTGGACCGCGTCCCACGCGCTGTCGATCCACATCACCTTGTCGGCGAGGAACTCGGCCGCCGCGCCGACGCCCGCGACGGCGATCACCCACGGATTCGCCAGCACGTCGAGCGCATGGAGGTGCGCCGGCATCGCGATCCAGCCGAAGTGCATCGCCAGCCCGGTGACGAAGACGCAGACGTACAGTCGCCATCCGCTCAACAGGCTGACGCTCGCCGCCAGCCCAAGGATGCCCGCCGCGGTCATGGCGTCATCCTAGCAGCTTGTCCGCCGTCAATCGACCCGCTCGACCCCCGTCTCGATACCGCCCGATGCCCCGGCGGCGAGCGGAATCCGCACGGTGAAGCTGCTGCCCTTGCCCGGACCGCCGCTGTCCACCGTGATCGTCCCGCCGTGCAGCGCGACAAGCTGCTTGACCAGCGCCAGCCCGATGCCCAGCCCGCCCTGCGCGCGGGTGCGGTGATCCTCGACCTGCGCGAAGATCTGGAAGATGCGCGCCTGCATCTCCTGCGGGATGCCGATACCGGTGTCGGCGACGACGATCTCCGCATCCCCCGCCGCCCGCCGCGCGATGAGCGACACGCGGCCGCCGGCGGGGGTGTATTTGGCGGCGTTGTTGAGCAGGTTGCCGATCACCTGCGCCAGCCGGGTATGGTCCGCGTCCAGCCACACCGGCCCGGCCGGAAGCTGCTCGACGAAGACATGGCCGCCCGCCTCCAGATGCGGCCGGTTCGCCTCCACCGCCGAGCGCAGCACCTCCTTCAGCTCGACGCGCTCGCGCTTGAGCGAAAGCTTGCCCTCGCTGATCCGCGAGATGTCGAGCAGATCCTCCACCAGGCGCGAGAGGTGGGAAAGCTGCCGCGCCATCTGCGCGCGGATCGCCTCGGCCCGTTCGCCGCCACCGCGCCGCTCAAGCAGGTGAAGCCCGCCGCTGAGCGCCGCCACCGGGTTGCGCAACTCATGCCCGAGCATCGCGAGGAACTCGTCCTTGTGCCGGTCCGCGTCGCGCAGCGCGCGGGCCGCCGCCTCCAGCTCGTCGCGCTGCGCGGCGAGCTGCTGGCGCTGGCGGTGGAGATCGAAGAACACATTCGCCTTGCTGCGCAGGATATCCGGCTCGATCGGCTTCTGGATGAAGTCCACCGCGCCGGCCTCATAGCCGCGAAAGCGCCGCTGCCGGTCTGCGCTGCCCGCCGTCACGAAGATGATCGGGATGTGGCGCGTGCGCTCGTTGCCACGCATGAACTCCGCCAGCTCGAACCCGTCCATCCCCGGCATCTGCACGTCGAGCAGCGCCAGCGCGACGTCGTGGCGCAGCAGCAGCTCCAGCGCCTCCTCGCCGGAGCGCGCCTTCAGCACGACGAGGCCGTCGCGCCGCAGCAGCGCCTCCAGCGACAGGAGATTGCCCTCGAGATCGTCGACCAGGAGAAAGTGGACCTGCTCCATCACCGCCTTCATACCTCTCCCAGATCAAGCAAACAGGCCGCGATGGCGTCAAGCGACAGCGCCCGCGCGGCGGGACAAGCCTTGAGCGCCGCCGTCGGCATGATCGAGGCGCAGGCGGTCGCCGGCTCCTCGACCAGCGCGATCCCGCCCGCCTCCGCGACCGCCGCCAGCCCGCGCGCGCCGTCCTGGTTGGCGCCGGTCAGCACCACCCCGGCGAGCGCGGCGCCATAGGCGTCGGCGGCGCTTTCGAACAGCACGTCGATCGACGGACGCGAATATAGCACCGGATCGTCGGCCGACAGCGACAACGTGCGATCCGCCTCCACCTGGAGGTGATAGTCGGGCGGCGCGAAATAGATTGTGCCGGGCACGGCCGGCTCCTTGTCCTCCGCCTCGCGCACCGCGATGCGGCATTTCGACTGGAACAGCGCGGCGAGCACGCTGCGCCGGTCGGCGGGCACATGGACGACGACCAGCACCGGCAGCGGATAATCGGCCGGCAGGCGCGGCAGGATCGCCGACAGCGCCTCCACCGCGCCGGCCGACGCGCCAATCGCCACGGCCTCGATCCGGGCGACCGTCACGGCTCGCGCCTCTGGTAGATCTTCTCCTCGCGCACGAAATCGGCGAACGAGCGCGCGTGGCTGGAGAAGCGCAGGCTCTCCTTGCCGCCCAGCCCGAGGAATCCGCCGCGCACCAGCGAATCGCGGAACAGCCCGATCGCGCGGTCCTGCAACGCCCGGTCGAAATAGATCAGCACGTTGCGACACGAGATCAGGTGCATCTCGGCGAACACCGCGTCGGTGACGAGGCTGTGGTCGGAAAAGACCACGCGGTTGCGCAGACTCTTGTCGAATGCCGCCCCGCCATAAGCGGTGCTGTAATAATCGGAGAGCGAGGATTTGCCGCCCGATCGCTGGTGGTTCTCGGTGAAAGCCTTGATCCGGTCGAGCGAATAGATGCCGGTGGAGGCGGTCTTCAGCGCATCGGGGTTGATGTCGGTGGCGTAGAACAGGGTGCGTTCCTCCAGCCCCTCCTCGCGGAACAGGATGACGAACGAATACAGCTCCTCCCCGCTGCTGCACCCCGCGATCCACACGCGAAGCGAGGGATAGGTGCGCAGGCGCGGGATCACCTTCTCGCGGATCGCGCGGAAATAGAGCGGATCGCGGAACATCTCGCTGACCTGCACGGTGAGATAGCCGAGCAGCGCGCCCAGCATCGCCGGATCGTGCAGCAGCGCCTCCTGCATCGCGGAGAAGCTGCGCAGCCCCATCTGCTCCCGCGCCTGCCGCAGCCGGCGGCGGATCGAGGTGCGCGCATAGTTGCGGAAGTCGTAGTGATAGCGGCGATAGAGCGCGTCGAGCAGCAGCTCGATCTCGATATCCTCGATCTCGTCGCGCATCGCCCCGTCAGCCTCAGCGCGGCATCCAGACGCGGACCAGCGAGAGCAGCTTGTCCACGTCCAGCGGCTTGGCCATATAGTCGTTCGCGCCCGCCTCGATGCAGCGCTCCTGATCGTCGGGCATCGCCTTGGCGGTGAGCGTGATGATCGGCAGCTTGCGCCAGCGGGGGTCCTTGCGGATCTCGCGCGTCGCGGTCAGCCCGTCCATCACCGGCATCATCACGTCCATCAGCACCAGGTCGATCGCCTGCGCGGGATCGCCGGCGGCCTTGCCGAGCGCGTCGAGCGCCTCCTGCCCGTTGCGCGCGATCTCCACCCGCGCGCCGCGCGGCTCGAGGATGTTGGTGAGCGAATAGACGTTGCGCACGTCGTCCTCGACGATCAGGATTCGCCGTCCTTCGAGGATCGCATCGCGGCTGCGCGCCTTGCGGATCATCTTCTGCTGCTCGGGCGGCAGGTCGTTGACCACCTGATGCAGGAACAGCGAGACCTCGTCGAGCAGCCGCTCGGGCGAGCGCGCGCCCTTGATGATGATCGAATCCGAATAGCGGCGCAGGCGCTGCTCCTCGTCGGGCGAAAGATCGCGCCCGGTATAGACGATCACCGGCGGGAAGGCGTGGTTGCCGTCCGCGCTCAATGTCTCGAGCAGCGAGAAGCCGGTCGCGTCGGGCAACGACAGATCGAGCACCATGCAGTCGAACGTCTGCTCCTTCAGCCGTTCGAGGCATTCCGCCGCCGTCCCCGCGCCGACCGTCTCGACATCGCCGGTGGCGAGCAGCTTGCCGACCGCCTCGCGCTGGCGCGGATCGTCCTCCACGATCAGCACGCGACGCACGGTACGGGTGAGCGTCGAGGCCAGCGCGTCGAGCACGCGGGCGAGGTCGTCGCGCTTCACCGGCTTCATGAGATAGCCGATCGCGCCGAGCGACAGCGCGGTCTGCGTATGATCGCTGCCCGAGACGACATGCACCGGGATGTGCCGCGTCTCGACATCGCGTTTCAGCCGGTCGAGCACGGCGAGGCCGGACTGGTCGGGCAGGCCGACGTCGAGCACCACGGCGCTCGGCCGGTATTGCCGCGCCAGCTCCAGCGCCTCTTCCGCCGTGCCGGCGACGAGGCACTGGAAGCCCATCTCGCGGGAGAGGTCGCAGACGATGCCGGCGAAGGTCGCGTCGTCCTCGACCACCAGCAGGATGCGCATCGCCTCGCTCAGCCGGTCGCGATCGTCCTCCACGCGGCGCGGCAGCAGCGCCGGGCGCGCGGCGGCCGGCGGCGCGGGCATGGCCGGCGCCGATGCGGTCGGCGGCGACGCCATCACCGGCGCGTCGCGCGAGGCGACGAACGCCGGGTCGTAGCTCCGCGGGATGACGAGGGTGAAGGTGCTGCCCTGTCCCTCCACGCTGGTCAGCGTGATCGTCCCGCCGAGCAGCCGCGCCAGCTCGCGGGAGATCGACAGCCCCAGCCCGGTGCCGCCGTAGCGGCGGCTGATCGTGCCGTCGGCCTGGCGGAACGCCTCGAAGATGTCGTGCTGCTGCTCCGCCGCGATGCCGATGCCGGTATCGGCGACGGCCAGCGCCAGCCGGTCGCCGTCCGCGCGCTCGATCGACAGGCGCACGCTCCCGGCCTCGGTGAACTTGAAGGCATTGGCGAGCAGGTTCTTGAGAATCTGCTCCAGCCGCTGCCGGTCGGTGTCGATCGTCGCCGGGCAATCGGGCGCGATGGAGATGGCGAATTGCAGCCCGCGCTCGTCGGCGACCGGCTGGAACAGCGGGCGCAGGTCGGTCGCGAGCCGCTCCAGCGCGATCGTTTCCGGCCGGACCTGCACATGCCCGGCCTCGATCTTCGACAGGTCGAGGATGTCGTTGATGAGCCCGAGCAGGTCGTTGCCCGACGAATGGATCGTGCGGGCGTAGTTGACCTGCTCCTCGGTCAGGTTGTCGTCTGGATTGTCGCCCAGCAGCTTGGAGAGGATCAGCAGCGAATTGAGCGGCGTGCGCAGCTCGTGCGACATGTTGGCGAGGAAATCGGACTTGTAGCGGCTCGCCTGCTCCAGCTCGCGCGCCTTCAACTCCACCACCGCGTTGGTGCGGGAGAGATTGTCGCGCTGCACCTCCAGCTCCTGCGCCTGTTCCTCGAGCTGGGCGTTGGTCTGCTCCAGCTCGGCCTGCTGCTGCTCCAGCCGGCCCTGCGATTCGCGCAGCGCGCGGCCCTGCTCCTCCAGTTCCTCGTTCGAGACGCGCAGTTCCTCGCTCTGGACCTGCAATTCCTCCGCCTGGCGCTGCGTCTCCTCCAGCAGGTTCTGCAATTCGCCACGATAGCGCGCCGAGCGCAGCGCGATGCCGGCCGCGTTCGAAACCTCGCCGAGCAATTCCAGCACGCGATCGTCGACCGGCCGCAGGAAGCCCAGCTCGATCACCCCCTGCACCATCCCGTCCGCGTGCGTCGGGGCGATCACCAGATGGCGCGGCCGATCGCGCCCCAGCGCCGATCCGATCATGAGATAGCCGTCGGGCACGTCGTCGATCACCATCGCCTCGCCACTCGCGACGACCTGCCCGAGCAGGCCGTCGCCGCGTGCAAAGCCTGCGACGATATCGGCATCCGCCGGCACGCCGTAAACGGCGACGCGGCGATAGCGGCTGCCGTCGCCGACGAACACCGCGCCGGCCGTCGCGCCGAGGAAGCGCGCGAGGAAGGCGAGGATATTGTCGCCGGCCTGCGCCTCGCTGAGATCGCCAAGCACCGCCGTCCCCAACCCGACATGCCCGGACTGGAGCCAATCGTGATGCTCGCGCATCAGCGCGGCGCGGCGCAGCAGCGCCCCGATGAACAGGGTCAGCAGCACGCCGGCCACGCCGGTCAGCAACACGCTGAGCCATGCCGCGCGATAGGCGCTGTCCATCGCCGCGATCCCCGCGCGGCGCAGACGCGTCTCCTCCTGCAGCATCAGGTCGAGCTGTTCGCGGATCGCGTCCATCTCGGCCTTGCCGCGATCGCTGTTGACCAATGCTATCGCGGCGGCGGTGCCCTTCTCGCGGCGCAGCGCGATCGTGTCGTTCAATTCGGCGAACTTGTCGCGGATATGGCGGCGCAGCGCCACCAGGCGGGACGCTTCGGCGGCATTGCCGGCCGTGAGCGCCGCGATACGGTCGGTCTGCGCGGCGACGTTGCTTTCCGCGTCCCGATACGGCTCGAGATAGCGTTCGTTGCCGGTCAGCAGATAGCCGCGCTGCCCGGTTTCGGCGTCCTGCATCGTCGACAGCAGATCGTCGATCGAACGGATGATCGTATGCGAATGCTGGATGCGGTTCGCATGATCCACCAACGCGCCGACGTTGCGGTAGGTGATCGTGCCGCTGACGACGAAGAACAGGATCATCGCCGCCAGCCCCAACGCCGTCCGCGCGTTCAGCCCGGTTCTCCGGATCAGAGTCGTGCGCATGGAAGCATCGGTCATCGGCGTCTCGGCGGTTGGCGCCGAAAAGCTATCGGCATGACGCGCTAGAGATAGGGAAAACGCGAATGATGGCAAGCACCTGACGGAAGCGGGCCTTTCCCCGCCTTCGGCTATCCCGCCGCGCGCTCCTTTCGCCGTTCGAGAAGACGCGCCGCGAAGACCAGCGCGCCGATCAGCAGCACCGGCCCGATATCGAAGCGCGCGCGATTGTTCTCCCACACGTCGAACGAACTGGAGATCACGATCACCCAGCCACCGAGCAGCAGGTTCGCCGCATCGCTCGCCAGCGCCGGGGGCATCGCGGTGAGCGCGCGGGCGCGCAGCAGCGCGAGCAGCCGCGCGGCGACGGTGATGCCGAACCCGACATAGAGCGGGAACACCGCCAGCTCGGTCAGCGACACCTGGAGCAGCGGCGCGGTGGTGCGGCGCGGATCGTCGATGCGGCCGAGCCACGCGGCCGGCTGGAGGCCGACGACGGCATTGCCGATCCGCTCCCACGGCGCGATCACCGCGCGGTTGCGCTCCAGCCCCTTGAACTCGCTCGGCGGGCGGTTGAAGTGATAGAGCGAGGTCGCCAGCACGCCGACGAAGCCGACCGGGTCGGCCGCCAGCCCGACCAGCGCGTCACGCGTCCGCGCCGCGCCGATCTTCGTATAGAGGATATGGTTCCAGTTATCCTCGCCGGTCGATTTGCGCAGGTTGTCGAGGCTCGGCTCGCCGGTCGGCGGGATCGGCGGGAGCATCGCGAGATAGACCGGCGGCGGGGAGAAGCCCTGCACCACCGCGAAGCGCGACAGCTTCCCCTCGCGGATCATCGCCTCGCGCGTCGCCAGCGGCAGGCGATCGACGGTTGTGTGGTCGACGTTGAGCGGCGCCCAGCTGCTCAGCGCGGTCGAGCCGAAGATCACGAGGTTCTTGAGCATCACCGCGCCGATCGCGGCGGCGGGCAGCGCGGCGGCGAACAGAACGCGGCGGCGCATCCCGGCAGCCGCCAGCAGCACGATCGCGAGCAAGGCTACGAACAGCACCGGATGGATCATCGAACGCAGCAGCGTCGTCACCGCCAGCATCGCGAAGCCGAACGCCAGCCAGCCGGTCGAGCGCCGCGTCAGCCCCGCGTGCAGCCCCCACAGCGCCATGCACAGCAGCCACGGCACCAGCCCGTCATAATAGAGCTTCTGCGAGAACAGCAGCACGGCGGGCGACACGCACAGCCACGCCGCGACGACGAAGGCCAGGCGCGGGCGCCCGGTCATGTCGCGCAGCAGCGCATGGACCGCGAGGATGCCGCCAAGCGTGACCAGAGCGTAGATCGTCCCGACGATCCACGGGAACGCTGCCGGCCCGGCCCTGAGCGCCAGCCCGATCATCAGGTTGAACAGGGGCGGCTGGCTGTGGAGATACCAGAGCGTGCGCCACAGATGCTCGCGCAGCAGCGCGAGGTCCGCGATCTGCATCCAGCTCGTCAGATTGTCCGCGTCGAATCGCTGGCCGAGCGCCAGCACGGCCAGTCGCACCGCGACGAACCATGCCGCCAGGATCAGCGCCGATCGCGCGCCGCCGGTTTGCGCCTTCATATTCCCCGTTCCTCCCGTTCCCCCGCCGCATAGCGAGGCAACGGTAAAGAGCGCGATAATGAAGGGTCAGCGCGCGCTTTCCTCCCGTGCCAGCGCGCCGCTCTCGCGCGTCTCGCGCATCCTGAGATAGACGATCAGCGACACGCCGATCATCGCGGTGACGTACCAGTAGAAGCCGCGCTCGATCCCCGCGCGCTTGAACCACAAGGCGACATATTCAGCCGTCCCGCCGAACAAGGTGTTGGCCAGCGCATAGGGCAGCGCCACGCCGAGCGTGCGGATGTTGGCGGGGAACAGCTCCGCCTTCACCACCGCGTTGATCGAGGTATAGCCGGTGACGATCACCAGCGCCGCCAGCACCAGCAGGAAGGCGTTGAACGGGCTGGAGACGCGCTCCAGCGCGAGGAACAGCGGCACGGTGCCGAGTACGCCAGCGATGCCGAAGCCGACCATCAGCGGCTTGCGCCCGATCCGGTCGGAGAGAGCGCCGGCAAGCGGCTGGAGCAGCATGTAGATAAACAAGGCCGCCGTCATCACGCGCGAGGCGGTCGACACCGGGAAGCCCGAGGTGTTGACGAGGAATTTCTGGAGATAGATGCTGTAAGCATAGAAGGCGAGCGTGCCGCCCGCCGTCAGCCCCATCACCACCAGCACCTCGCGCGGGTGATCGCGCATCAGCGCCAGCCCGCTCGGGCGCGCCGCCGGCTTCTCCCCCAAACGACGAAAGGATTCGGTTTCCGCCATCCCGCGCCGCAGCCGGAACACCGCCAGCGCGAGCAGCCCGCCGATCGCGAACGGGACGCGCCAGCCCCAGGCGTGGAGCTGGCTCTCGCTCAGCACCAGTTGGAGCGCGAGCAGCACGCACAGCGCGACAAGCTGCCCGGCGATCAGCGTGACATATTGGAAGCTGGAGAAGAAGCCGCGCCGCTCCTGCCCCGCCATCTCGCTGAGATAGACCGCGCTCGCGCCATATTCGCCGCCGACCGACAGCCCCTGCATCAGCCGCGCGAGCAGCAGCAGCACCGGGGCGGCCAGCCCGATCGCGGCGAACGGCGGGGTCAGCGCGATCAGCAGCGAGCCGGCGCACATCAATATCACCGACAGCGTCAGCCCCGCGCGCCGCCCGTAGCGATCGGCATACAGCCCCATCGCCCACGCCCCGATCGGCCGCATCACGAAGCCCACCGCGAAGATCGCCGCCGTGTTCAGCAATTGCGAGGTGCGGTCGCTCTGCGGGAAGAACACCGGCGCGAAATAGAGCGCGAACGCCGCATAGACATACCAGTCATACCATTCGACCAGATTGCCCGCCGATCCGGCGACGATCGAACGCAGCCGCTTTCCCACGGTGGCATGATCCATATCGTCTCTTTCTCCCCGGAGGCTCGCGGCGATCCGCCCTTGCGACGAACGGCTTGCCGGACTCAAGCCCGCATCATTCGCGCGCGAGCAGCACCTGCGCGGCGGCCTCGTCGTCGCCCGAGGCGTCGTCGACGATCGTCACCGTCACCTTGCTCAGATCGCCGGTGAAGGCGAACGGCGCGGCATAGTCCGACACCGGGCTGGAACGGTCATGCCCGATATCCAGCCCGGACCAGGAGATGAAGTTGACGAAGCCGTGGCGGATCGCCCCGCCGCCGATCGCCGCGTCCCCGGCCCGCAGCGTCACCGTCGCCGGCGCGCCGTGCGTCACCTCGACCGCGAGGACATGCTCGCCCGGCGCGACCGGCGCGTCGGACCGCACGACCTGATGCGCGCCGACGTTCACGTCGTAATGCAAATGCCCGTCGCGCAGGAACAGGCTGTAGCCGCAGGTCGCGTCGCCATGCGCGATCAGCACGCCCTCGTCGCCCTTGGCGATGCGCACATGCGCCTCGATCCGGTAGCTGCGCGCGCGCAGGTCGGGCGCGACATCGGTCGGGATATGCCCCATCCCCTTGTGGAAGGTGAAGACGCGCCGCGCGCCGAGCCGCCGCGCGGCATTCTCTGCGAAGCGCGGGCCGAAGCGGTCGTCGAGCGGCAGCACGTCATGCGCCTCCGCCTCCCGCCACCACAGGTCGATCAGTTCGGCGAGCCTCTCCGGCTCGGCTTCCGCGAGGTTGTTGGTTTCGGAAAAATCGATGTCGAGATGGAACAGCTCCCATTTGTCGTCGGCGTAAGGCGTGCCGGGCGGGTGGAAGGCGACCGCCTTCCAGCCCCGGTGGATGATGCCGCGATGGCCGAACATCTCGAAATATTGCGGCGTGTCGCGCGCGGGCGCGGCGGCGTCGAACAGGCTGGCGGCGAAGCTCGTCCCCTCCAGCGGCATCTGCGCCACGCCGCCCACCTGCTCCGGCGGCGCGATGCCGATCAGGTCGAGCAGGGTCGGCACCACGTCGACGCAATGCGCGAACTGGTGGCGCACCTCGCCGCGCGCCGCGATGCGCGACGGCCAGCTTATCACCAGCGGATCGCGGATGCCGCCGCCGTGGGTATTCTGCTTGTAGCGGCGGAGCGGGGTGTTCGCCGCCATCGCCCAACCGAGCGGGAAATTGGAATGCGTGTCCGGCCCGCCGATATCGTCGATCCGCGCGATCTTCTCCTCGATCGGCTCGGGCCGCTGGTTGTACGGCCCCATCGCGTTGACGAAGCCGTACATCATGCCTTCCTGGCTGGCGCCATTGTCCGACAGCACCAGCACCAATGTGTCGTCGGTCAGCCCGGCCTGATCGAGGAAGGCCATCAGCCGCGCGATATGGCGATCGGCATGGTCGAGCATCGCGGCATAGGCGGCCTGCAACCGCGTGAACAGCCGGCGCTCGTCCGCGCCGTGATTCTCCCACGGTTGCACGAAATCGTTGCGCGGCGGCATGTGCGTGTCGGGCGGCACCAGCCCGGCCCGCTTCATCGCGGCGAGGCGGCGCTTGCGCTCCACGTCCCAGCCGTGCGCGAACGCGGCGTCATAGTGGCGGATCAGCTCCCGCGGCGCCTGATGCGGCGCGTGGCAGGCGCCATAGGCGAGCCACAGCAGGAACGGCGCGTCGGGCTTCGCCGCGACATGATCGGCAACGAAGCGGATCGCCTCGTCGGTCAGGTCGGCGGTGAGGTGATAGCCGCTCGCGTAGGTTCCGGGCGGCGTCACCGCCGTATTGTCGCGCACCAGCTCCGGCGCATATTGATCGGTCTCGGCATCCATGAAGCCGTAGAAGCGATCGAACCCGCGCCCGAGCGGCCAGCCGTCGACCGGCCCCGCCGGCCCGGTCTCGCCGAGGGGGGTGACGTGCCATTTGCCGACCATGTAGCTGTTGTAGCCGTGCGGTCGCAGCATCTCCGCCAGCGTGCCGGCCTCGCGGCGGATCTTGCCGCGATAGCCGGGATAGCCGCTGTCGAAATTGGCGAGGCAGCCCATGCCGACCGAATGGTGGTTGCGCCCGGTCATCAGCGCGGCGCGGGTGGTGGAGCACATCGCGGTGGTGTGGAAACCGGAATAGCGCATCCCGCGCGCCGCGATCGCGTCGATCGCCGGGGTGCGGATCGACGAGCCGTAGCAGCCGAAGTCCGCGAAGCCGACGTCGTCGAACAGGATGACGATGATGTTGGGCGCCCCCTCCGGCGCGCGCGGCGGGGTGGGCCAATGCGCCTTGTGCGGCGTCGCCAGCGGATCGCGCGCGCTCACCATCGCAAAACCCTCATGGCCGATCCTTCCTCTCCCGCCGCGACGCGGCCCGTTCCGGGGAGTGTAGGCGCGATGGCGGCCGGCCCGCAATCTCGCGGTCGTGGCCAAGGCCCGCGGCGGCGGCTAAGGTCGGCGTGGAGAAACATGCCCATGCCGACGCCGCGACAACCGATCGACTCTGCCGCCCCCTTCGCTCGGCCCCGGCTGCGGGCGATCGCGCGGCCGGTGTTCGTCGCCATCGCCTGCGTCGCCGGCCTCTTTGCCGGCGATCGCGCGTCCGCCCGCGATTATGCGTCGCGCGACATCGGCGACTGGACAGTGGCGGCGAGCAAGGATGGCAAGGGCTGCTTCCTGACGCGGGAATATGAGCGGAATGGGGGGACGAGGCTGCTCCTCGGCCTCGATATCGACGGCACGAATCGTCTCTCGGTGCTCAACGCGAACTGGTCGATCAAGCCGAAGGACCAGCTGAAGCTGAATTTCCGCCTGTCGAACAGCAGCTATCCCGCGCATTTCGCCGTCGGCATCGCATCGGACGGGCAACAGGGATTCGTCACCAGCTTCGGTGCGCAATTCCCGGCCTATTTCGCGGCATCCGGAAGCCTCGATATCTCGCGCGGCGACGTGCCGGTGGAGCGGCTGAGCCTCGATGGAGGCAAAGCGGCGGTCGCGGCGCTTAGGAAATGCGTCGCTGCCCAGCGGGAAAATCCGGTCGCCACGGCGGGCCGCAAGGCGCGATCCGATGATATCCCGGCTGATCCGTTCGCGGTTTCCTCACGAAAGTCGAAGAAGAAATAGCAGGAAGGGCGAGTCCGTCGCTGCGACGAAGCGCCCCGATACCGCGCCGTGCCCACGGGGACGATCGGCTGGACGGAGAAGATGCACAGCCGGACAGAATCCGGATTGTCGGGAGAGCCGCCGCGCGGCTTGCTAGCTCCCGTTGGTTAACGATTGGAAGAAACCCGATGTCCGCTTTTGCGTCGAAATCCATGCTTGCCGTGGTGACTTTGGCCGGCGCCCTTGGCCTCGGTGGCTGCGCCACCAAATCCTATGTGCGCGAGCAGATCGAACCCGTGAGCCAGCGCGTCGGCGTGCTCGAGACGAGATTGCAGGAGACCGACGGCACCGCCAAATCGGCGCTGGCGGCGGCGCAGGCGGCGGCCGGCCAGGCGCAGAACAACAGCCAGCGGCTCGATCAGCTCGGCAGCCGGGTGGACGGCGTCGAGCAGCGGCTGACGGTGCAGGAGCAGAAGCGCGCCAAGCGCCCGCGCCATTGATCGCACACCGCGACGCATATAAATCAGACTGTCTTTCCCTGTCGGTCGTCCCCCAGCGGGGCGGCCGATTCCTTTCGAGTGCCTCGACCTGATGATCCATGTCCTGCGGGCGCTGGCCGCGCTTGCGCTGATCGTTCCGGCCGCGGCCGGCGCGCATCCCGCCAAGCCTGTGCACAAGGCGGCCAAGCCTGTGAAAAAGACGGCGAAGGCGCGGCCGGCAGGCAAAGCCGCGCCGGCGGCGATGCCGGCGATCGTCCCTTCGGAAGCCGCGACGCGCGTCGCCGAGTGGGTGGCCGCGTCGAACGACAATCATTCGCTGCCCTGGGCCGTGGTCGACAAGACGAATGCCGCCGTGTTTCTGTTCGATCCGCAGGGTAAGCCGCTCGGCTCGGCCCCGGTGCTGATCGGCATCGCGGTGGGCGACGAGGCCACTCCCGGCGTCGGCAGCAAGAAGCTGGCCGATCTCGGCCCGGCCGAGAAGACGACGCCGGCGGGGCGCTTCCTCGCGAAGTTCGGCATGCCGGTGGGCGGCGAGCGGGTGCTGTGGGTGGATTATGCGACATCGGTGGCGCTCCACCCGATCCCGAAGGACGCCGGCGCCAGGGAAAAGCGCCGCGAGCGGATGCTGTCCCCGACGCCGGACGACAATCGCATCACCTTCGGGTGCATCAACGTGCCCAAGGCGTTCTACGGCAAGCTGCTCAGCCCGCTGTTCCGGAAGAAGGGCGGCTATGTCTATGTGCTGCCCGACACGAAGCCGCTGGAGGACGTGTTTCCCCGCCTGCGGCTTCAGGCCGTCGCGAACGCCGCCGCCCGATAGCGCGCGATCATTCGGTCGCTTCGGGCGTCCCGCAGTTCGACGCGACCGGCTTCCCTTCCAGCAGGTCGCGCGCGAACACCCGCGAATCGGCGAAGGACGGGTTGAGCGTGGCCGAGTGGTCGAGGCCCTTGTAGAGGTGGAACTGGATGCGCGTGCCCGCCTTGCACGCATCGCGCACCAGCGCCTTCTGCATCGGCGGCGGCACGTCGATATCCTTCTCCCCGGTGCCGATGAACACCGGCGTGGCGATATGGACCGTCGCATAGCCGGTGCCGCGCAGATAGGGCGCATATAGCGCCGAGAAATCGCCCGTCAGCGCCTTGCGGCGCGTGAGGCCCGCCTGCACCACCGCGCCCATCATGTCGCCGACGCAGCGCTTCTCCGATTCCGCGACCAGCGGCCGCGCCTCGGGCGTGAACGCCGCGTCCGCCTTCAGCGCCGGATCGACCTCCTGCGCGGCCGAGGCGATATACATCAGATAGGCGATGGTGCGATCGACGTGGTCGATATCGTCGGGCTGGGGGAGCGCGCCGTTGAGATAGGGAACGCCGGTCGCCACCGTGCCGAGCAGGTTGACCTTCGGCGCATAAGCCTGCGCATAGCCGGCGGTGGCGAAGGCCGCGCCCGCGCCCTGCGACTGACCGACGATCAGCACCTTGTTGGCGAGGCCGAGCTTCGCGCCCAGCGCCGCGCGGACCGAATCGAGCACCGAATAGGCCTCGGCCCGCGTGTTGAGATAGGGGTGCGGCCCCGGCGTGCCCAGCCCCTGATAATCGGTCGCGACGACGGCATAGCCATCGCGCAGCCAGCCGTTGAGATAGGTGGAATCGCGCTGCGAGCGCGCGTTGCGGGAGGGCGCGCAATCGTCGCCGATCCCCACCGTGCCGTGCGCCCACGCCACCACCGGCCAGCCGCCCTTCGGCGGCGTGCCCTTGGGCAGGAACAGCGCGCCGGAGACGGGGACGGTGCCCCGCCCCGTCACCCCGTCGGTGGAGGAATAGAGGATGCTCAGCGCCTTGCCCGCGTCCGCCAGCCCGTGATCGGCGGCGAGCGGCGCGGTCCGCATCATCGTTCCCGCCGCCGGCGTGGTCTGCGCGAGCGCGGGCAGCGGGAGCGCCAGGGCGGCGATTCCGATCAGTGCGGCCTTCATGGCATCCTCTCCTTCGTTGGCGTTCAGAAGCGCGCGGTGGCGGACAGATAATAGGTCCGGCCGAGCATGTCATAGGTGCCGGTATCGGTCTGCCCCAGCACGCCGCTCACCACCGGCGGCTCGCGGTTGCCGAGGTTGTTGACGCCGAAGCGGAAACCGAAGCGCTTGGTCGCCTCGATATGCAGCGACAGGTCGAAATAGTCATAGGCCGGAACGCCGGGGATCGTGCTCGACGGGTTGGTGACGTGCGATGCGTCGGTCATCCCGCCGATATGCCGCCAGCGCAGCAGGCCGCCGATCCGGCTGTCGCCCAGCGTGACCGAGGTGGTCGAGCGCCAGCGCGGCAGCGTCGCGACCCCGGCGATCGTGTCGCCGAACTCCTGGAACGGCGAGCCGGGCTGGTTCTGCACCTTGTAGGTGTCGAGATAATTGACCACCGACGAGATGCCGAACTTCACGCCCCCGTCGCCGATGCCGACATCCGCGAGCCGCACGTTCCAGTCGACCTGCACGTCGATGCCCGCGGTGCGATAGCCGCCGATGTTGAGATATGGCATCAGCGCGTTGGTGATGCCGCCGGTGTTCGGATCGCGCCCGATCAGCGAGCAATAATAGTTCGACTGGGCGTAAGTCGGGTTGCTGCCGTCGCCGTTGAAGCACTTGCTGAGCGACAGCGTGACCGGGATGGTCGAGATCGCGTTGCTGATCGAGATATTGTAATAATCGACCGAGGCGCTCAGCCCGGACAGCCACGGCGAGGCGGCGCGCGGGGTGAACACCGCCCCGATCGTATAGGTGTCGGCCTTTTCCGGCGTCAGGTTGGTGTTGCCCGACATATAGGCCGCGACCTGGGTGACGTTGGTCTGGAAGGTGTCGATCACCGCCGTCGGCACGCCCTGCGCGAGGCACAAAGCGCGCGCCGCCGTCGCGTTCGGCCCGGTGCGATAGGCGCTGCGCGTGTCGCACGGATCGCCCGCGCCCTGCGCCGCCGAGCCGATCGTCGGGAAGACGCCGGTGCTGGCGGTGAACAGCTCGCCGACATTGGGCGCGCGGATCGCGCGCTGATAGCCGCCGCGCAGCCTGAGCCAGTTCACCACCTTCCAGTCGAGATCGGCCTTGTAGGTGGAGACGCCGCCGCTGCGGTCGTAATCCGAATAGCGATAGGCCGCGTCCAGCTCGAGCGACTCGATCAGCGGCAGGTCGCGCAGCAGCGGCACCACCAGCTCGGCATAGCCCTCGATCGCGCGGGTCGAGCCGCCGGTCGCCGAGGTGCGGGTGATGCCGACGACATTGCCGATCACCTGCTGCGGATCGGGCGTGAAGGTGAAGCTGTTGCGGCGATAGTCCGCGCCGGCCGCGAAGCGCACCTCGCCCGCCGGCAGGTTGAACAGCCCGCCCTGGACGGTGAACTCAACCACGTCCTGCGTCGTCTTGGTGCGGTTGACCGTCGTGCCGCTGAAATAGGCGGCGCATTGCGCGGAACCGGTGACCGCGAACGGATTGTAACCCACGCCGTCGCCGCACAGCGCCGCCCCGCCGTCGGGCGCGGAGACGAGCTGCTGCACCTTGCTGGCGAAGACCGAGCCGGAGGTCTTGTCCGCCAGCTTGCTCTCGCCGTGCGACCCGTACAGCTCCCAGGTGAGCTGGCCGAGCTTGCCGGAGAAGCCGGCCATCGCCTGCCACGTCGTCGAATCGTGGAGCGTCAGGCGCGGCCCGGCCTCCAGATAGCGTTTGGTGATGAGGAACGGCGCGGCCGCGTTGGCGCGCGAGGCGAGGATCGGCTGCAACGCGGCCGGGACGAACGGATTGCTGAGCGGCACGCTGAGCATCCACAGGCCGGCATTGGGCGCGGCGTCGGCGATCGTCGTCGAATTATAGTCGGTGTAGAGGCCCTGCGCGTAGAAGGTGACGTTCGGCGACAGGTCGTAGCTGACCTTGCCGAAGGTCGACACGCGCTCCAGCGGGATCTGCGTGTAGGTGTTCTCCGGCAGCTGGAGCAGCGCCTGCCCGGTGTTGTAGATATAGGGCGTGGTGTCGCGATAGTTGAAGACGCCCTTGCCGGTCGAGAAGAGCGTGCCGTCCGGGTTCAGGCCGATCGACGAGGAATAGGATACCTTGCCCGGATCGATGCCATATTGCGCGAAGGCGGCGTTCGTCGCCGCTTGCGACGGCGGGTTGGTGCTGGGCGTGTAGAGGCCCGCGCCGATCGTGCTCGACACGCCGGTGCTGCGGCGGAAGAACTCGCGCGCGTTGATGTTCACCGAGTCGCGATCGGTATAGGAGATGCCGAAGGTCACGCGGCCGCGATCGCCGGCGAAGGCCGTGCCAGCGCCCAGGCCGAGATCGCGGATGCCGCCGTCGCCATGTTCGGTGATCGTGTTCTGGGCGGTGATCTCGATCCCGTCGATCTTGCGCAGCTTGAAGTTCACCACGCCCGAGATCGCATCCGAGCCATAGACCGCCGAGGCGCCGCCGCTGATGATCTCCGTCCCGCCGACGAGGATCGTCGGGATGGTGTTGATGTCGATCACCTGCGTCGAGCTGGACGGCTGGAGCCGCTTGCCGTCGAGCAGCACGAGGTTGCGCTGCGCGCCCAGCCCGCGCAGGTTCAGCGTGGCCTGCCCGTTGTCGTTGAGGCCGTTCGAAAAGGCGGTCGAACCCGGCGCGAACTGCGGCAGCTGGTTCAGCGCGCCTTCCAGCGTGGTGCTGCCCGTCGCGGCGATCGCGTCGCTGCTGACGGTGACGATCGGGCTGGTCGCCTGATAGTCGCGGCGCGCGACGCGCGATCCGGTGACGACGATGTCGGGCTGGGCGGCATCCCCGGCCGCCGGTGCCGGCGCGACGGCGGGCGCCTCCTGCGCCTGCGCCGCGAACGGCAGCGCCGCCGCCGCCAGCGCCATCGTCGACACACCCGTTGCGAACAAACGTATCATTCTGGACCTCCCTTGAAGCACCATGGCACGGCTTCACGCCGGCGCCGGACCGCAGCGAATTTCGTATCACTGTCGTATTGCAAGACAGGATGATATCGATACAATCTTGCGTCAATAATAATTTTCACGGTCGATCATGTCGGTATTGCCGGATAGGAATGGCGACAGGGGGAGACAGGCGATTGACTGACGAACGGGCGACTGGCGCCGGCCGTCCCAGGCAGTCCGCGCTCGATGCGCGGATCAAGGAAAGCGCGGTCGCGCTGCTGGGCGAGAAGGGCTTCGCCGGCCTGTCGGTCAACCGCATTTGCCAGCGCGCCGGCGTGCCGCGCCCCACTTTCTATCGCCGCTGGCCGTCCGGCGTCGCCGCGCTGATCGAGGCGTTCAACGACCGGTTCGAGGATGCGCTGCTGGGCGATACCGGCAACGTGAAGGCCGACCTGATCGCCTTCTCCGTCAGCGTCAGGAACCGTTATGCCGATCCGGTGGTCAGCATCTGCCTGCCCGCGATCTACGAGGCGCGGCGCGTCACGCCGGAACTGGTCCGTCCGATCGGCGAGGCGCAGCGCGACCGGCGCAAGATCAACATCGGCACGCTTGCCAGCGCGCTGAACGAACAGGGGCTGCACCCGGTGCTCGGCCCCTATGACATCATCTTCACGCTGACCGCCGCGATCGATCAGGGCTACCTCATCGATCGCCCCGTCACCGACGATTTCATCGCGCGGCTGGTGGACGCGCTGCTGCGATGACCGTGCTTTCCATGCTCCAGACCGAAGGAATTACCCGATGCGCAAGACCGTGCTGATGCTCGCCACCGCCCTTGCCGCCCTGCCGGCGGCCGCGCAGACCAACGCCGCGCCGGGTTTCGACGCCGCCGCCGCCAGGACGCGGATCGACGCGACGCTGGACAAGCAATATCCGCACCTAGACGCGCTCTACAAGGATCTCCACCAGCATCCGGAGGTCGGTTTCCAGGAAGTGCGCACCGCCGGCATCCTCGCCGCCGAGATGCGCAAGCTGGGCTTCACCGTCACCGAGAAGGTCGGCAAGACGGGCATCGTCGCGATCCTGAAGAACGGCGAGGGGCCGGTCGTGCTGGTGCGCACCGAGCTGGATGCGCTGCCGCTGGAGGAGAAGACCGGCCTGCCCTATGCCAGCCGCGCGCAGCAGACGGTGAACGGCAAGACCTTCTTCGTCGATCATGCCTGCGGGCATGACAGCCATATGGCTTGGTGGGTCGGCGCGGCATCGGCGCTGGTGGCGATGAAGGACCAGTGGCACGGCACCCTGATGTTCATCGGCCAGCCCTCGGAGGAAACGGTCGGCGGCGCCAAGGCGATGGTCGAGGACGGGCTGTTCAAGCGCTGGCCGAAGCCCGATTACGGCTTCGCCGCGCATGTCGGGCCGATGCCGGTCGGCACGGTGATCATCAAGGACGGGACGGTCAGTTCCGCCTCCGACGAGATCAACATCACCTTCAATGGCGTCGGCGCGCACGGCTCGATGCCCGACAAGAGCATCGACCCGATCGTGATGGGCAGCCATTTCGTCACCGACGTGCAGACGGTCATCAGCCGCGAGAAGGACCCCAATGCGTTCGGCGTGGTGACGGTCGGCAGCTTCGTCGGCGGCACGGTGGACAATATCATCCCCGATCATGCCGATCTGCTGCTGACGCTGCGCTCGCACGACGACGCCACCCGCAAGCTGCTGATCGACGGCGTGGAGCGCACCGCGCGCGCGGTGGCGCAGATGGCGCGCGCGCCGGAGCCGACGATCACCCATCCGCAAGGCACCAACGCGGTGCATAACGATGCCGCGCTGTCGGCGCGCACCGCCTCGGTGATGACGGCGGCGTTCGGCAAGGACGCGACGTTCGTTCCGGCTTCCGCCCCCGGCGGCAACGCGAGCGAGGATTTCTCGGTCTTCATCGACGCGGGCGTGCCCTCGGTGTTCTTCGCGGTCGGCGGCTACGATCCGGCGATGATCGCGCGCTACAAGGCGGAAGGGAAACCGCTGCCGGTCAACCACTCGCCGTTCTTCGCGCCGGTGCCCGAGCCGACGATCAAACGCGGCGCGGAAACGCTGGCGCTCGCGGTGCTGACCGTCGCGGGGAAGGAGCGCTGAGCGGATTCGCCGGACATTCCCGAGCGGCGAACGCGCGCGATACGCTTCCGCTTTCCATGCCGGGTGTATTCGAAGCGCCACAGCCACGCGCCGATCGGATACACCTCGATATGGAGGCTATCGGCATCGGAGATTTTGTAGACGCGATCCCGCAACTTGATTTGAACATCGCCAGGAGGCTCGGTTCAACTCCTTCCGAGAGGTTTGGACCGGCACCGACCACGACACTCGAGGCAGACGGGTCATCGAGCAAGCTTCACACCGAGAAAAAACGGGCCATTGTGGCATTTTCGATGGCCCGTTTCGGAGTGAGATCGCGTGAGATGTCCTCGGACAATACGGAATAGAACCCGCTTAAAACTGACATTTTTTGGGATTTTGTCGATTGCCGTGAGAGGAGCAAATGGCGCCAGAAGAGCTGGATCGCCGGGCGGCTAAGCGGTTGATTTCGCAGTCAAATCATAGACTTATGAAGTCGCCACGGGCAGCATTAGCACGATCTGGATTCGTGGAAAAGGCTGGACATGAATGGATAGGGCGGTTCGAGTCCTCTGCGGCATTGGGGTGGTTGGAGCTTTGTCCGAAATACGTATACGAATTTCGGACGGTTGAGCGCGTCTCTGGTCGCTTCGACGGATGTCTCGCATAGCCGGATTCCGACCGTTCAACACAAAAGCCTAATTTTCGCTCGACACAATAACCTAAAAGTAGCATAGCACAAAAACCTAATATACACGCGACACGAAAACCTAATGGTTGCGCATCATCGAGGGTGAATGCCGTGGCCACTCCCCAGCAAAAGCTCGCGGACGCGCTCGATACGCTCCGCAAGCTTCAGGACCGCAACCTCGTCGCCATCCGCAGCGACGATCTCAGTCGGCCCCAGCGCGAGCTGCTCATGAAGCAGGGCTTCCTGCAGGAAGTCATGAAGGGCTGGTATATCCCCGCACAGCCCGATGCGGGTGCCGGCGAAAGCACGGCCTGGTATACCTCCTATTGGGGCTTCTGCAGCGCCTATCTGAACGAACGCTTCGGTGAAGACTGGTCCCTCTCCCCCGAGCTTTCGATTGCCCTGCAAACGGGGAATCACACAGTTCCAAAGCAGCTCCTCGTGCGCACGCCGAAAGGCGGCAACAAGCCGACGGCACTGCCCTTGGGCACTTCCTTGTTCGACGTCCGTGCGGCGATCCCGACGCCGGAGGATGCCGCGGCAGAGGACGGATTGCGCCTCTTCTCGATTCCCGCTGCCCTCATTGCGAGTGCACCCGGCCTCTATGAAAACAATGCGATCGACGCCCGAGCAGCCTTGGCGACCGTGCGGGACGCGTCCGAATTGCTGGGACGATTGCTCCAAGGAGGCCACAGCGCGATCGCCGGCCGTTTGGCCGGCGCCTTCCGCAACATCGGGCGCGAACGCATTGCCGACGACATTTTGAAAGCGATGCGGTCGGCAGGCTATACCGTGCGCGAGCAGGATCCGTTCGCGACAAAGCTAGAGACTCTCCTCCCGGCGCGTGAGCGCTCTCCCTATGCGGGCCGGACTCGCCTGATGTGGCAGGAGATGCGCGGAGCAGTCCTTGAGCGATTCCCACCGCCGCCCGGCCGCCCCGCCGATGTCGACGCCTATCTCAAGCGCGTGCAGGACAGCTACGTCACCGACGCCTACCACTCGCTATCGATCGAGGGCTATCGCGTCAGCCCGGAACTGATCGAGCGCGTTCGCAGCGGCACGTGGAATCCGCAAAGCCACGAGCAGGACCGCGAATATAAGGATGGACTGGCCGCACGGGGCTACTGGCTCGCCTATCAAGCTGTTCTCAAAAGCCTGAATCGCGTGCTGGCCGGCGAGAACCCCGGCCTCGTCGCCGACGAGGAGCACGGCGACTGGTATCGCGAGATGTTCACGCCGAGTGTTACCGCAGGATTGATCAGCGCAAGCGACCTTGCCGGATACCGCAACGGTCAGGTCTATCTGCGCGGCTCGATGCATGTACCGCTCAACCGCGATGCTGTCCGCGATGCGATGCCGGTGTTCTTCGAATTGCTAAGAGAGGAAACCGAGCCCGCGGTCCGCGTCGTTCTCGGCCACTTCATCTTCGTCTACATCCATCCCTATATGGACGGGAATGGAAGAACCGGCCGCTTCCTGATGAATGTCATGCTCGCGGCTGGCGGCTATCCGTGGACGGTCGTGCCCGTCGAGCAGCGCGCCGCCTATATGGCCGCGCTCGAGGAAGCCAGCGGCCGGCAGGACATTCGCCCCTTCACGGAGTTCCTGGCGCAACTGCTGGACCGCGAACTGAGGGGGGAAACAGTCGCCCGGCTGCCGAAAGCGTGATTGGCAGGCCGATCATAGCGCTTCGAAATATGCGCTCGGATTATACCGCCGGTATATTCCGAGCATAAATTTCAATGCTTCGAAGCAGACCGGTTCGCACTGAGCCGGCTACGGTTGCAACATTTGGTGCAGATCGGGCGTGACGGCGAACGCCAGTTTTATCGGCATTCTGTCGGGCAGCATCGCCAATTTTCAGAAGAGCTTGATCGCCGGGCAGATAAGCGGTTATTCCGCAGTAAAATCATATACTTGAGAACTAGCCAAGGGCCGCACTAGCATGCTTTCAATTCGTGGAAAAGGGTGGACGGCAATGGACGCAACGGTTCGAATCCTGGCGCCGGCCAGTTCGCGTCTGATCTTGGGACTTAGCCGCCATTCCTCCGGATCGACGCTATCGGCAGCTACGGGTTTTGAAACCGACATCGCCGGTCGATTGCCCTGCCGCTCCTAGTTTTGAATCTTCGTTAGAATGATCGTCAGCTCTTGCCGGTCGGCGTTGCGTAAAATGTCTGACAGGCCATAGCCGATTTCGGTTTCACCCGCGGCTATCCTTTCCATCACCGCTTCGACAAATATGTCCACGGAAACGCCCGACGCATGGATCCCCGCGCCGCCCAATCCGGTGTCTACCATCGGCGGGATAACCTCGATCACGGATACAGAACTACCGCTCAAATCGGCACGTAAGGTCATCGTGAAGCTGTGCAATCCCGCCTTAGTGGCGGCGTAGACCGGGGCGAAAGTCACCGGCAGGAAAGCGAGCCCGGAACTGACATTGACGATCGTCGCGGCCCGTCTTTCCCGCAGTAGCGGCAGGAAGAGCGCGGCCAAGTGGATCGGCGCTTCCAGATTGACAGCGATTTCTCGTGCGCGCTCCGCCCAACTCGCGAGATCTGCACTGAACTCCACGCGGCGCTGGATGCCCGCGTTGTTGATGAGAACATTGAGATCCGGCGCAATGGCCAGTGTATCCGCGAGTAGCGCGTCGCGGCCTGCGACGGTGGATATATCGGCGTACAACGGAACCAGCCCAGGCGTTCCCCGCGCTGCTGCCTCAAGCCGCAACCGATCACGCCCACAGATGACTACCCTGTTGCCTCTGGCATGAAGTGCTTGCGCGAGGCCAAGTCCGATACCGCTGCCCCCGCCCGTGACGAGAATGCTGTTGCCCGACATATGCATCCCATTTCCTCCCGAGTTGTGCCGGATTTCGGAACTCACCTCGATTCCGCCAGAATCAATTCAGCAGTGGCGTCGACGATGGCTTCTGCATCCAGACGATAGAGCGCGTATAAATCCGGAAGGTCGCCAGTCTGCCCGAAGCGATCAATCCCCAGCGGGCTAACGCGGTTGCCTTTTACCCCACCGATCCATGACAGGCTGGCCGGCGAGCCGTCGATTACGGTCACCAGCCCGGCATCGGGCGCGAGTTCGCCGAGCAGCTGCTCGATATGACTTGGAGTTTGCGCGCCACCCGTCCAGCGCGCTGCTCGTTGCGCGGACCAATCGCGATGCAGCAGATCTGGTGAGGTGACGTTCAACAGGCCCAGTCCCGGGAGGTCGTCGATCATCATCTCCCATGCGGCTTGCACCTCAGGTGCAATCGCTCCCGAAAACAGGATCGCGATTTTCGTGTCCGGGTTGGGGGCGCGCAACCAATAGGCACCTTTCACGGCATCGGACTGCCAGCCGTTGTCGGATCGCGTGGGTTGATGAATCGATCGCGTCGAAAGACGAAAATAGGTCGAATTGCCGTCCATCGCCTGCATTCGCTCGAAGGCGTGGCGCATCAGCACCGCGAGTTCGTCGCCAAAGGCGGGCTCGTAATACGTGAGACCCGGCTGCCCAATGCCGATCAGCGGCGTGTTGATCGATTGATGCGCGCCTCCCTCCGGCCCGAGCGTGATACCCGAGGGCGTGGCGACGAGCATGAAGCGCGCATCCTGATAACAGGCATAATTGAGCGCATCGAGTCCACGGGCGATGAACGGATCATATACGGTGCCGACCGGCATCAATCGCGTACCGAAGATGGGCGCGGCCAACCCCAGTGCCGCGAGCATTAGGAACAAATTGTTCTCGGCAATGCCCAGTTCGATGTGCTGGCCGGCTTCATGCCCGACCCAACGCTGCGGCGAAGGAATCCGGGCAGCATGGAACACGTCGCGCAGTTCCCGTCGCCGGAACAGCCCCCGCTGGTTCACGAAGGCGCCAAGATTGGTCGAAACGGTGACGTCGGGCGAGGTGGTGACGATGCGATCGGCTAACGGATGCCCGGATTTGGCTAGATCCAGCAAGATGCGTCCAAACGCTGCCTGCGTAGATTGTTCCTCCCCGTCCGGCGCGACGAGCATCGGCACCGGGATATTATCGGCAATCGGGGCGGGTGGCAGCGACGCCAGCGGCGAGGCGGCGATGAACGCACCCAGCGGCGCCGCCGCATTGCCCCCCACACCGGCAAGCGGCGCCCATTCCTGACCCTCCGCAATCCCCATCGAAGCGCGGAGCGCAGCGATCTGGTTCGAATTCATCAAACCGGCGTGATTGTCCTTGTGCCCGGCGAAGGGCAACCCGAATCCCTTGATCGTATAGGCGATGAACAGGGTAGGCACGTCGTCATCGGCCGCAGCGAAGGCGTCCATCAATGTTTCGACGCAATGGCCGCCCAGATTGGTCATCACCTCCGCCAGCGCGTGGTCGTCGAAGCTGTCGACAAGGCCGAGCGCCGCTGCGTCGCGGCGAAGGTCGGCGCGCAGCCGCTCCCGCCATGCCGCGCCGCCCTGATAGGTCAGCGCTGCGAACTCGGCATTGGGACAGTTATCAATCCACGCCGCCACAGCCGCGCCGCCGGGACGGGCGAACGCCTCTTTTTGCCGTTTGCCGTACTTGAGCGTGCAAACCCGCCAACCACAGGTGCGGAAGATATCGTCGAACCGCCCGAACATTCGGTCGGCGGTGGTCGCGTCAAGTGACTGGCGGTTGTAATCGACAATCCACCAGCAATTGCGGATGTCGTGCTTATAGGCTTCGATCAGGCATTCGTAGATATTGCCCTCGTCCAGTTCGGCGTCGCCCATCAGCGCGACCATTCGCCCTGCTGCTTCAGGCGCGAGTTGCCCATGCGCGACCAGATAATCCTGGACCAGACTGGCGAACGCAGTGACCGCGACACCGAGCCCTACCGAGCCGGTCGAGAAGTCGACCGGGATGCAATCCTTGGTGCGACTGGGATAACTTTGCACACCGCCCAGCGCACGGAAACGCTGAAGCTGATCGATTTCCTGCCGCCCCAGCAAATAGTTGATAGCATGGAGTACCGGGCCTGCGTGCGGTTTGACTGCCACCTTGTCCTGCGGGCGCAACGCATGGAAGTAGAGCACCGCCATGATAGCCGTAATCGAGGCGCAACTTGCCTGATGCCCGCCGACCTTCAATCCGTCGCGGCTTTCGCGGAGGTGGTTGGCGTTATGGATCGTCCAGGCGGAAAGCCAGCGCAGACGGCCTTCGATTGCGTTCAGCGCCGCGATCCGGTCCGCTTTCTGGGGGTCGTTCACAAGGGAACTCCACAAATGTGCTCGCTTTCACAATGCGGCCGTCAAAGCCGCGCGGCGACCCAGTCCGCCACGAAACTGCGCACCGGTTCGATATTGTCCGCGCCGGTGTGTTCGGTACCGCCTTCGAAAGGCGTGAAAATCTTCAATTCCCGGTCCGGGCTGCTGATCGCTTCCTCGAAGCTTTCATGGGCATAGGCGACCGGGATTTGGCGGTCGTTCGCGCCGTGAGTGACGAGGAACGGCACTGTTATATTCCGCAAATGGCCGCGCAGCGTGATCCGGTCGCTCATCGCGAGCAATGCATCCGCGTTAGGTTGCCCCCAGACCCAGCAGACGTGTTTCCAGTAGTGCGGCACGGGGCGATCGCCTTCGTACGCGGCCCGGCGATGCTGCAATGCGCCCCAATCATGGTTGCCACCCCATGCAACGCATAGCTTCAGGCGCTTTTCGTAGCAGGCCGCGCGTGGCGCGTAATAGCCGCCGAGTGACCAGCCGATGATACCGATACGGGAGGCGATCACGTCGCGCCGGTTTTCCAGATAATCCACGGCCGCGCTGGCCCAGCGCTCGCTTTCGACGACCGCTGTGAGCCCCTTCAGGCGCAGCGCGCCGCCGACGCCGGGCTGGTCGATCATCAGCAGCGCTATGCCCCGCCGCGCGAAGGCCTCGCGGTTGATGAGGAAGATCATCTCCTTCACGCTGTCCAGCCCATTGCAGAAGATCATGCAGGGCCACGGACCGGGGCCGTCACCGGGCAGGAACAACGCGGGCAGACTGCTCCCTTCGTAGGGAATCTCGACTGCTTCGCACGGAATGCCGCCGGTGCGGATCATCGCGTCGCGCATGCCGATCATCCGGGCATAGGCCGCCTTGCGCGGCGCATAGTCGCTGTCCTGCATCCGTTCGGCGGTCATCGCATAGGAGAGCGCGCGCGCATATTTTCCGCTGGCGGTGAGCGGGTTTCCTGCGACTTCCGCCTGCCGGCCCTGTTCGTCCAG
The DNA here is from genome assembly GCF_013344685.1 of Sphingomonas sp. CL5.1. Taxonomy (NCBI): domain Bacteria; kingdom Pseudomonadati; phylum Pseudomonadota; class Alphaproteobacteria; order Sphingomonadales; family Sphingomonadaceae; genus Sphingomonas; species Sphingomonas sp. CL5.1. Next base: position 1,291,787 of record NZ_CP050137.1, on the reverse strand, counting down.
CCTCTCCGCCAGCGCCATCCACGAGGTAAAAAAGGCTTCCGTTCCCGCGTCGTCGCCGGCGTTGGCCGCTTCCCGCACCGGCGCATTGGCTTCGTCGATTTCGCCGATCGCCCCGCCCATCGACAGGCAGATGTTGACCGACAGGTTCCACACATAATTGCCGGGAAATGGCTCGAACATGGCGCGATGAAATCCTATTGGGGGAATCAGATCGGCTGGCGGACCAGCTCGAATGCCTTGGCGACGACCCCGGTGTGATCGGCGTCGGGCGCGCGTTCGATTTCCCAGCGACACAATTGCTCCGACCATTGCTGGATCTTGTTGGCGCGCTCGAAACGGCGCTCCATCACCCGCTCGAATGCGGTAGCGACATCGGTCTCGCGCCCCAGTTCCTCGCCAAGCACCACCGCATCCTCGATCGCCATCGCGCCACCCTGTCCGAGATGGGCGCTCGTGGCATGGGCGCCATCGCCGATGATGATCACGCGGCCCTTGTACCAGGGCTGCGGGAGGCTCACGAGCAGGAACGGTTTCCAGACCAGTTCGTTCGCGGGCGGCAGGTTATCGCGCAATTTGCCGATCAGCCCGCCATATCCCGCCAGCTTGGCGCGAAGTACCTCGCGCAAGTCTCCCTCGGGCTCGATCGGTTTTTCGGCCTTGTCGGTCACATACATGTACATGACCTTGTCGGTGAGCGGCACCACGCCCGCGCGATCGCCATCGCCGCCGTCATAGCTCTGCAATTCGTCGACCTCGCGGGGGAAATTCACCCGCCACGCCGCCTGCCCGCTGTATCGCGGCGAACCGATATCGCCGAAGACGAGCTTGCGGGTAGCGCTGTGGATGCCGTCCGCACCAATCACGATATCGTACCGCCCGCGGCGCCCGTCGGCGAAGGCGACATCCACGCCATCCGCGTCCTGTGTCAGATCGGTGATCGTGGTCTCGGGAAAGATGCGCGCGCCCGCGCTGGTCGCGGCGTCGGTCAGGATACGGCTATAGTCGGGTCGCGTGATCCCCATCATCGCCGGATATTCGGGGCCAGCAGTGAGATCGCCCTTTAGAAAGGTGCGGTTTCCGCCCTGCGCATCGAAAAAGGCGAAGCCGTCGTAGGCGAAGCCAACCGCGCGCACCGCTTCGAGCAGGCCAAGGCTGTTCAGCGCGCGCAATGCATTGCCTTGCAGGATGATGCCGATCCCTAGCACGGCGTCTGGGCGGTACTTCTCGGCCACATCCACCGCGATGCCGTGCCCGCGCAAGGCGATCGCAACCGATAGTCCGGCGATCCCGCCGCCAACGACAAGAACTTTGCTGACCGCGCTCACTGGGATGATTCCTCTCACCAAAGAATTTGTTCTGTACGAACGGCCTAGAGCAGAAGCGGGGATGACTGAAATAGCAGGCTGCGATGCCTGCTATAGCGACCGCCGATGTGTCCCTACCAATGCACCATCGGCAATCCGGCAACCGGAGACCTGAACGCCGGGATGCGGTTTCCGCGCAAGCTGCCGAGATAGACCGTGGACAGGTCGGGGCCGCCGAAGGTGACGCTGGCCATCCACGGCGCGAGTGATCCCCCGCACTTAAGCATTGTATCGAAACTAACCGTCGCGCCGCTGGCGAACTCTGTCTCGAAGGCGGCCGTACCTTCTGGGTTGCCGTCGTCGAGCAATTCGAGCACCTCGCCGTCCGGGGTGATCGCGATCAGCCGGTCGGCCATAATCATCGTCGCCCACAAATTGCCGTATGCGTCGAACGCGATGCCGTCGATCACGCCTGTACCAAGATCGGCGGGACCGAATACTTCGCGATCGGTCAACGAGCCATCAGGTTGGACGCGCAATCGGGAGACGCGCTTGCCAGTAGTCTCCGCAACGTAGAGCCATTCCTCACGCGCATCGAGCCGGATCTCATTGGTGAAGGCGAAGCCGTCTGCCACGACGCGAAAACCAGTATCGTCGAGTAGGCAGATATAGCCGTCTGCCAGCCCCAATCGCGTGGCGTCGCTCCACGGATTGACCATGGTCGAGATCGTCACCCAGATGCGATCGCGGCTGTCGCGGAGCACGAAATTGACCTTGCCGAGTGGCTTGCCACCGATCGTGTCGACGAGCACGCGCGTCTCGCCGGCGCGGGTCATGATCTCTAGCCGGTCGGTGCCGAAGTTGGAGATCAGGAGATCGCCGTTCCGCGCAAAGGCGAGGCCGTTGGGCAAGGTGCCGTAAAGCAAGCTCCGCGCTGCGTCTCCGGCGAGATCGAAATGATCCTCGCTATGCTGAGTAATGACCTGCTGCGACCCATCCGGCGCGATCCGCACGACGCCGCCGCGCGCGTCCGCCGACCATAAGGTGCCGTCTTGCTCCGCAAGAATGCACTCCGGGCGCTGTAGATCCTCGCCGACAAAGGTGATCGCCGCGCGATCAACCTGAAAGCCCCTGAGCGGATTGGGACCGCGACCGTCGCAAATCAGTGTCATCTATCGCTCCTCACATCATCGCGCCGACGTCGCTCGATCCCTTGAGCTTCAGCATGCCTCGCACATCGTCGGGTGTTGCGATCTCCAGCGACAGCGCCTCAAGCACCGTGCGAATACGCCGAACCTGCTCGGCGTTGCTGCGGGCGAGTTTTCCCGGTTCGCCCCACAACGAATCCTCCAGTCCGACGCGGACATTGCCGCCGAGTGCGGCGGAAATGGTGGCGATCGACATCTGGTTGCGCCCGCCGCCGAGCACCGACCAAACATAATCGTCCGCGCCGAAGAGCCGGTCAGCGGTGCGCTTCATCATCGCGATATCTTCATAATGCGCACCGATGCCGCCGCGTATGCCGAACACGGTTTGGAGGAAGATCGGGCCGGTCAGGAGGCCGCGGTCGCGGAAATGCGCAGCGGTGTAAAGGTGACTGACATCATAGCATTCGATTTCGAACCGCGTGCCCTGATCGCCGCATGTGCGCAGGATATGCTCGATATCGCGATAGGTGTTGCGAAAGATATTCTGGTCCGAGGTGCGAAGATAGGGCTCTTCCCAATCGTATTTGAACTCCTTGAACCGGTTGAGCATCTCGTAGAGGACGAAGTTCATCGACCCCATGTTGAGCGAGGCGATCTCGGGCTTGAAGGTCGTCGCCGGACGCAGCCGCTCCTCAATCGTCATAGTCGGCGCGCCGCCGGTCGTAATGTTGATCACCGCGTCGCATTCCTGCGCGATGCGCGGTAGGAAACGCGCGAAAATCGCGGGATCCTGACTGGGAACGCCGGTTTCGGGATCACGGGCATGGAGGTGGACGATCGCGGCGCCAGCCTCGGCGGCGTCGATCGCCGCCTGCGCGATTTCGTCTGGCGTCTGAGGCAGATAGGGCGACATCGACGGCGTGTGCACTGCGCCGGTTACGGCACAGGTAATGATGACTTTACCCACTAGGCTTCCCTCTTTCTCCGCGACGACTGGCGTTGAGGCTGAAGCTGGCACCCCGGGCGGGCACAGAAAAATCGAGAGATGTTATGCCACCTATCGCCCCGACCTATGCGCGGCGACCATTCGGCGGGCATGGCTGACGTTTATGGGTTGAATAAGAACTGGCGATTATTCGCCGGTGGCCTGGCGCGGCTAGCATCGCATCCATCGTCACGAGAACGACTGGACAAGAAGATGACCGTGGTAGGGATTGAACGCGTGCAATATCGCGTCGAGGATATCGAGCTGTGCACCCGCTATTTCGAGGATTACGGGTTGCGCCTTTCCGCGCAGCGGGATGACGAGGTACGCTTCGAACTGCCCGACAATTCGCAGGTCATCGTGAAGCGCACGAGTGATCCGGTTCCGGGTTCGATCCTCATTGGGCAGGGGATTCATGAAGTCGTGTGGGGCGTCGATACGGAGGCGCATCTCAAGAAACTGGTCGAGCGCGTTTCCCGCGATCGCGAGGTGCGACAGGACGATGAAGGCGTATTCCATTTTGTCGCCGATGGCGGGATCGCGATGGGGTTGCGCCACTGGCATGAGAAGCGTGCCGTCATCACTTCGACCGATCCGGTCAATTCGCCCGGCAATATCAACCGGATGAACGCGCATCGCCGCTGGGTGGTGCGCGCCCGTCCGCGCTATATGGCGCATGTCGTCTTTATCATCCCGCAATATGAGGAATGTTTCGCCTTTCTCGCCGATCGGCTGGATTTCCGGTTGGCGGATCGGCAGCGCGGGCTGGGTTTCTATGTTCGCGCGCCGGGAACCATGGATCACCACAATCTGTTCCTGCTCAATGCCAATTCCGGTTTCCCCGGGATCGACGGCACCGCGAAGTTCCATCACATCAATTTCGCGGTCACCGACCTAGACGAGATCATGGTCGGCAAGAATCACATGGAAAGGAAGGGCTGGGCAAAGTCGATCTGGGGTGTCGGCCGGCATCGCATCGCTTCCGCGCTGTTCTGCTACATGCCGTTTCCCGGCGGCGGTGAGGTCGAATATGGCGCGGATTCGGATGCGCTGAACGACGATTGGGTGCCGCGCGATTTCGACCGGAGCTTCGGCTTCGCCCAATGGGTGCATGATATGCCGGAATTCTGGGTCGCGGGGCCGACCTGGGACGTCGCCTTCAACCCGGCCGACGCCCCGGGCAAATATGCGCTTCCGCCCGCGTCCGCGCTCGATGCGCTTTCCCATGACGATACGAAAAAGGCCGTGTCGTGAGCAATCGCCTGCGCCATCTGTTCGATCTGACGGGGCGCGTGGCCGTCGTGACGGGCGCTTCACGCGGGCTTGGCCTTCAGATCGCCGAGGCGCTCGGCGAATTCGGTGCGAAGGTGGCACTGGTTTCGCGCAAGGCGGCTGATCTCGATGCGGCCACCGCCGACTTTGCGGCGGCGGGGATCGAATGCAGATCTTTCGCCGCCGATCTCACCCGGCCCGATGCGGCCGTCACGCTGGTTGAGCGGATAACGGACGCGTTCGGCACTATCGATGTGCTGGTCAACAATGCCGGGGCGACCTGGGGTGCGCCGGCAGAGGACTATCCGGCGGCCGGATGGGACAAGGTGTTCGAGCTCAATGTTGGCGCGCTCTTTCGTCTCACTCAGGCCGTCGCACGCGCTCATTTCCTTCCGCGCGGTACTGGCGCGATCGTCAACATCGCCTCGATCGAGGGGTTGATGGGGCACCATTGGTCACGCCCCGGCAGTATCGCCTATAATGCGTCGAAGGGTGCGGTGGTTAACCTCACGCGCGCGCTTGCGGCTGAGTGGGGCCCGCGCGGTGTTCGCGTGAATGCGATCGCCCCCGGCTATTTCCCCTCGAAGATGGCCAATGCCGTGATCGACGCGCATGGTGGCGAACTGATCAACCACACCCCGCTCGGCAAGCTCGGAAACGACGGCGATCTCAAAGGGACGGCCTTACTGTTTGCCTCCGATGCCGGTGGACATATCACGGGCCAGATCCTGGCGATCGATGGGGGCTTCACCACCATCTGACATAAGGAGCCCTTCTTCGTCATGAAGAAGGGCGGGGAGAAGGATTTTCATGTCGCTATTGCTATCCGGTCGCACAGCGATCGTGACGGGGGCGGGTGCGGGCCTGGGGCGTGCCCACGCCATGCTGCTCGCTCGTCATGGCGCGCGCGTACTCGTCAACGATCTTTCGGCTGAGGCGGCCGAGACGGTCACGGGGGAGATAAGGGCGATGGCCGGCGACGCCATCGCGTTCGCTGCGAGCGTTACCGATGAAACGGCGGTAGCCGCGATGATCGATGTAGCAATCGCTCATTGGGGCACGATCGATATTCTGGTCTGTAATGCCGGCATTCTGCGCGACAAGAGTTTCGCGAAGATGGATCTCAACGATTTTCGCTTGGTGCTGGATGTGCATCTGATGGGGGCGGCGATCTGCGCCAAAGCCGTGTGGGACCATATGCGCGAGCGTCAATATGGGCGGATCGTTTTCACCACCTCATCATCGGGGCTGTACGGCAATTTCGGTCAGTCCAATTACGGTGCTGCGAAAATGGCGCTGGTAGGCCTGATGCAGACGCTCGCGATCGAAGGCCAGCGCCACGATATCCGTGTGAATTGCCTCGCGCCGAGCGCTGCCACGGGCATGACGGAGGGCATTTTTGCGGCGGAGGATTTCGCACGGCTTGATCCGGGGCTGGTCAGCCCGGCGGTTGTTGCGCTCTGTGCCGACGAAGCGCCCACGCGTCGGATCCTGCTCGCCGGAGCGGGCAGCTTTGAGCAAGCCCATATTACAATGACGCGGGGCATCCATATCCGGGCTCAGAACGACGTTGCCAGTGAATTGCTCCGCCGCCTCGACGACGTGGCGGATCGGCTGGACGAGATAATTCCCGAATCTGGTTTCGAGCAATTCCGTCTTGAAGTGGCCAAGGCCGCAGCAAAAGAAGAATAGCCGCCTGGATTCCGCAATCGACAAAGGAGAGCAACAATGATTGGCTGCCCGCAATGTGAAATGTCGCGTCGTTCGGCAGTACGCGCTGGCCTCGCCGGTTTGGGCGCTATCACGGGCGGGGTGCTGGCCAGCGGCGCGCTCTCCAATTCCGCTGCTGCCGAAGCAACGCAACCCCATGCGTCCGGCGGCCCGATCGACTTTCACACGCATATGTTCGATCCCGATCTGCCCAATCTCATCACCGGAGCGATGACGAGCACGCATGTTGCCGCATGGCTTGAGGGGATGAAATCGCCTGAAGTGCAGATCGCGCATATGGACCGATATGGCGTCGGCAGCCATGTCGTCGGCTATTCCAACGCGACCCACGGCATCACATGGGGGGATGCCGCGCATGACCTGAAGCTCTATCGTGCCTGCAACGACCGGATCGCGCGCGATTGGGTGGCGGCTCATCGCGGCCGATTCCACGGTGCATTCAGCCTGCCGATGCAAGATTTGTCGCTTGCGTTGCCCGAACTTGAACGCTGCGCGACCCAATTGGGAATGCGGGTGTTGCAGCTTTCCTCCTGCACGCCCGATGGCATCTATTTCGGCGACCGGCGCTTCGATCCGCTATGGGAAGCGGTGCGCCGCCACGGGCTGACCGTGTTCATCCATCCGCATGGCCAAGACACGGCCCCTCCATTCGACGATTTCGCGCTCAGCAATTCGGTCGGCCAGGGGGTCGAGGAAATCAAGGTGATGTGCTCGATAATCTACAACGGCGTGTTTGACCGGTTCCCCGGTGTGAAGATCGTGATCGCCCATGGCGGCGGCTTCCTCCCGCACTATTACGGGAGGCTCGATCGCAACGCGATCGAACGCCCGCAGACGATGCGGAACATCAGCCGGATGCCAAGCACTTATCTCAAGGATTTCTATTACGACAGTTGCGTTTACAGCTCCGAGATTCTCGCCGCGCTGATCCAGATAGTGGGGGTCGAGCGCATTGTGCTCGGTTCGGACTATCCGGTGGGCGAGGAGGATGGGTTGGGCGACCTGCGCCGCACGCCGGGGCTCACGCCGACGATGTTCGAAACGATCGCGGTCCGCACGCCGCGCGCGCTGCTCGGCGTGTGAACAGGCTGTCAAAGCCGACGCGCGGCGATTACGCTGAGGAACGCAACCGATCATCATAAGGAGAGGAAAGCGTGCATCTGCGAGGGCTTGATCTCAATCTTCTGCTCGCGCTCGACGCGCTGCTGGCGGAACGGAGCGTCACCCGCGCGGCCGAGCGGATGCACATTTCCCAGCCGGGAATGAGCGCCGCGCTCCAGAAGTTGCGCTGGCATTTCAAGGATGAGCTGCTGGAACGTGTCGGGCGCGGGCTGGAGTTGAGTCCGCGCGCGCGTGAGCTGGTCACGCCGGTGCGCGATATTCTCGATCGCGTCCGCGAGCTAACCTCGGAGGCGCAAAGTTTCGATCCGGGCAATGCCGAGCGGCTGTTTCGGCTGGGCTGCTCCTCTTTTTGCAGCGACCTCCTGGCAGAGCCGCTTGCGCGACGCCTGCTGCGCGAGGCGCCGGCCATCAGCTTCCAGTTCGACGATCTGCTCGCGGATACGCTGCCGCGATTGTTCGAGGGCAGTCTCGATTGCACGATCACGCTGGCGCAGCGCCTGACGCTCGACCCTGCCTGTGTCGACAAGGCGATCAGTGGCAAGCCGCTGTTCAGCGATCGAATGGTTATTGCCGTCGCGCGCGATAATCCGCTGGTAGGCGATACGCTGACCTATGACGAATTCTGCGCGCTCCCCTATGTCGAAACCCGGTTCGGCGGGAATTTCACCTCCATCGGCGAGCAGATCGTGCGCCGCCAGCCGCGCCGGCCGCGGGTGCGTTTCTGGTTGCCCAATTTCCAGCAATCGCTGAGCATGGTGGCGCATAGCGAGATGGTCACGCTCGCGCCCTCGATCCTCGTGCAACGTTGCGCCGACGCGCTTGGCGTGCGCGCGGTCGCGCCGCCGCTGGCGCTTCCGATGCTGGAGGAGAATCTGTACTGGCATCCGCGAAACGACAATGATCCCGGGCATCGCTGGTTTCGCGGGGTCATCGCGGACATTGTGGCTGAAATCGTCGCGGAACAAACCGTTTCATCGTCCACCCGCGATCTCACGGAGAGCGAATTGGGTGAAGGATGTCGGCTCGCGGCCGAGCAGCCAGCGTAGCACATTGGCATTACCGTACAGCCCGAAGCGGTCGTAATAGTTGAACAGCCGCTCGATCGCGCTCGCGGTCCAGTCGACCGAATGTGCGTCATGGGCCAGCATCGGCGCCAGCCAATCCACCAGACGCTCGAGCGGGAGGCGGATCGGCTCGATCACGCGTCCCGCGATTCTGCTAAGTTCTGCTGCGATTTCCAGCCCCGTCAGCGCGGTGGCACCGCACAGATCGTAGGTGGCATAATCATGCCCCGGTTCGATCGCGACCTTGGCCACGGCTTCGCCGACATCCGCCATATCGACGAATCCCAGCGGCCGCTCGACCGAGTAGGTGAACTGCACCCGCCCGGTATCGAGTGCGGCGGCGACGTCGAGGTTCTGGAAATAATGCATCGGCCGCATGATGGTGAACGACAAGCCCGAGCCGATCAGGCAATCCTCGACCGCCAGCTTCGCACGATGGTTCATCAGATAGTCGATCTGCGGATGGATTACCGAGATGTAGATGAAGCTTTCGACACCGGCGCGCCGGGCGGCGTCGATGGCGAACTGCCCCATCGCCACTTCCTTGTCCTGGAGCGCGGGGGCGACGTGGATCACCGTGCTGCTGCCCGCCATAGCATCGCTAAGCGCGTCGATATCGAGCAGATCGCCCTCGATCACCGTATCGACGCCGCGGTCGTGCAATCGCGTCTTGTCAAGCGAGCGGCCGAAGGCGCGAAGCGACGATGCGCCGCGGGCGCGTAACGCCGCGATCACCGCGCGCTGGGTGCGGCTGCCGGCGCAATTGATGAAGATCGGGCGCTGCTCCGCCATGAGGGTCTCCTTGTTTTCACGGACAGTTTAAGTGCGGCTGGTGCCGCGCGGAAAGCGCCAGAATGGATGGCTGGCATAGCGTCGGTTGATGGCTCGCCCATCAGCCGGGCCGATGAGAGGCATTGGCGTCCGCGATTGGTGCCGTCGGCGACGGCGGGGTATCGCCGTCGACGGGAGAGTTGTGATGAGCGGAAACCCTTTACCGGCGGTTGGCATCGGGCGGTTCGCGCGCGGGCGTAACGCGCCTTTTGCCGCGCTCGTGGTCGATGGGGCGGCCTATCCGCTGACGCAGGCGCCACGTGGCGATACACTGGCGATCTTCGACATATGGGACGATATCTGGCCCGAATTAGCCCAGCGCGTTGAGGCGATCCGCGCTGGCGCGGAAACGGGAATGGCCTTGGGCGATCTCGACGTGCTGCCGCCGGTCGTGCCACGCCAGATTCTTTGCGCCGGCGCCAATTACCGGCGGCATGTGATCGATATTATGACCGACCATTCCGCCGGCAGCGAATCCGGCCTCGACTCCGCTGAGCGTCGCCGCCGGGCAATCGCTCTGATGGATCATCGTGCGGCGGCGGGCGCGCCCTTCGCGTTCGTCAAGGCGGCCTCGGCACTGGCCGGAGCGTTCGACACGCTGGTCGTTCCCACCGACAGCGCCCAGACTGATTGGGAGCTGGAACTCGCGGTGGTGATCGGCAGGCCGGCACGCCGCGTGCCCCGTGATCAGGCGCTTCGTCATGTCGCGGGATACACGATCGCCAACGACATCAGCGCGCGCGACCATATCGCGCGTCCCGATATTCCGGGGATGGGACTGGATTTTCTCGCCGGCAAATCCTGCCCCGGCTTCCTCCCGCTCGGGCCGCTGGTGGTGCCGGCGCCGCTGATCGCTGATCCGCAGGACATGCGTCTGACGCTGCGGCTGAACGACATGATAATGCAGGATGAATCAACCGCCGACATGATCTTTAACGTGGCGCGGCTGATCGAATTCGTCTCCACCCATATCCTGCTACTGCCCGGCGACGTCATCTGTACCGGCTCGCCCGCCGGCAACGGCACGCATTTCAATCGCTTCCTGCGCGATGGAGACGTGATGCGCGGCGCGATCGCCGGCCTTGGCGCGCAAGTGGTGCCATGCACGGCGGAACAGGTCGCGGCGGGCGCGGTGCTGCACCGGCCCTTCGTTCCGCTCTGATCATCAGGGCTGCGGAGGCAGGCCGAGTAGCATCTCGGCGTTACCCCCGGCGATACGGCGCTGATCGGCTGCGTCGAACACGGCGAGCAACGGGCCCGGTGCATAGTGCCCCATGTCGAAGGGGTAATCGGTACCCAGCACAATGCGATCCGCACCGACCTGATCGATCAACCGCGCGAGTTGATGAGGATCGTGCGCCAGGCTATCGAACCACAGCCGACGCAGATAATCTGTCGGGCGGCAAGCGCAGCCCCCCGCTTCCGGGCGGACAGCATGAGCGTGATCGGATCGGCCGCCGTACATCGGCAAATAGCCACCGCCATGCGCGGCGACGATCTTGACCTCCGGATATCGATCGAGCGCGCCGCTGAAGATCAGCTTTGACAGGCACACCGTCGTCTCGAAGGGCTGGCCGATCGTGTTCATCAGGTAATGGTCGGCAAGTCGCGCGCCTAATGTGGTGCCCCAGGGATGGATGAAGACAACCGCGCCGAGTTCGTCCGCCTTTTGCCAGAACGGATCGAAGAACCGGTCGGCGATATCCCGGCCGGCGACCAGTGAGGAAATCTCGACGCCCTTGAACCTCTCGTTACGCATCAGCCGCTCGAGCTGGCGCGCGGCACGTTCGGGATGCTGGAGCGACACGGTACCGAGCGCGAGCAGGCGATCCGGATGGGCTGCGCAGGCTTCCGCGATCGCAGCGTTGATCCCGCCCGCGATTTCCTCGGCCAGATCCTCGCCGGCCCAATAATGATATTGCGTGGGGGACGGGCTGACGACCTGAATATCGACGCCCATTGCGTCCATATCGGCCAGGCGCTCGGCGACACCCGTGAGGCGCGGGGCGAGGGCCGCCATCTGGCCCGCGTTGACGGCAAGCGATTGCGGCCCGATTGCTGTCGCTTCGGCCGCAGCCTGGGCAATACGGGCCGGCTGATCGGCGACCATCGCCTCGACGGCAGGAACGGCCATATGGCAATGCAAGTCGATCGTTCTCCAAGGCAGGCGTTGCAAGCTGGTGCCCAGCGGCGTTGGCCCGGCCGTTTCGCTGCAGCGATGCAACCCCGGAGTGGTCACGCCGGTCATGCGCCGACCGGCGGCAGGTTGGTGGACTGAAACGCGACAAGCATCCAGCGATCGGCGCGCCATTCCCATATCTGCAATACCTGCGCCCGGGTCAGGATCGATGCATCCTTTCCGCGCGGCAGGACGCGATTGGTCATCTCGCCGGTCATGACCGCCACATCACCGATCAGACGAACCGTCAGCGGCCCGCGATCGCATTCCAGAAACGCCAGTTCTTCCTCGATGAAACGGAAATAGGAAGCGAATCCGTCAGTCACGCCGCGCGTATGCGTATGGGTGACGTCGGGCGCGATCATCGCGCGCAGCGCGGCAAAATCCCGCGCCACTAACGCCTCGCCGCGCCGCCGTTCAGCTGCAAGGACACCTGTGATATCTTTCCCATCGGTGCTCATGCCCCACCCTCCTCCGCGACGGCCAATTTCGGCTCTCAGAACTTGTAGCCGAGCCGAACGCCATACAGGCGGGGGGGCTTGAAGCCGCCGTTGATCGCATAACCGGTGAGGCCGGCGGCAACGAACTTGTTGCTCAGCACCATTTGGTTGGTGAGGTTCTTGACGAACAGGCTGGCGGTCCAATGGTTGCCGGCGTCTTCATACCGTAGCGACGCATCGAATATCGCAACCGCTTTCTGCGACAGCGCGGCGTCGTTGAACTCGGTGAAATAGACCTTCGATGTATAGGCCATGTCGCCGCGTAACGAGAGACTGCCCGGCAGCCCCACCGGCAATTCCACCTCGGCGCCGGCGTTGAGCGCCCATTTCGGCGCATTGACCAGGCGACGCCCGGCCAGATCGACACTCGGCCCGGCCGGGTAAGCCGGATTGGTCGAGGTGAAGGAGGTGAACTTGGCATCCAGATAGGTCACCGACGCGTCGAGGTTGATCCCGCGAGCCGGCGCCGCGCGCATTTCCAGTTCCGCGCCGGTGATTTTCGCCGCCGCGGCGTTCTTGGTAATGATCGAATTTCCGACGATCTGATTCACCTGAAGGTTGGTATAGTCATAATGAAACACGCTGCTGTTCAATTGCAGTCGACGATCTAGCAATGTCGTTTTGATGCCCCCTTCATAAGCCCAGATATATTCGGGATCGACCGGTGGATTGGGGTTGCCGGCCAGCAGCACACCACTCTTGAAACCCTTTGTCGCCGAGGCGTAAAGCATGACATTGTCGTTCGGCTTATAATCGATCCCGAACTTGGGCGTGAAAGCATCCCAGTTTTTCTTCTGGTTGATCGGGATGACCGAATTGGCGCCATTCGGTGGCGGCAGGAAGTTGAAAATGGTGAGCGTGCCGAGCGATTTGCGGCGTTCATCGCTATACCGCAGGCCGACGGTGAAGTGCACATGGTCCAGCGCCTCCCATGTCCATTCGGTATAAGCCGCGTAGGACTTGATCCCCACCGTCCCCTTCTCCTGATAGGCCGCATTGGGGAAACCCAACTGGCTACCTAACAGCAACCATTTGAGATCGAGCATCGCGAACAGATCTTCGTCGTAATAGAACAATCCGCCCACGGCCTTGAGGCGATTGCTGCTGTAATTGACCTGCAACTCTTCGGAGAACTGCCTGGCGGTTTCGACGGTGTTGACCGGCGAGAATACGGGATAGGAGGTGGTCTCCGGATCGGTGATGTTGCCGCGATGCGAGTGACGATATCCGGTGATCGACTGCAGGCTGAAACCATTGCCCAGGTCGATCTTGATCGTCCCGGCCAATCCCCAGAATTCGCGCTTGTTGGTGGTATTGACCTCGCTGGCGATATCCCGGCTGTTGGCCAGCAAGGTGCCGCCCATGAGCAGCCCCGGCAGCGGCACGTCCGCGCGATACGGGCCGAAACCGTGGAAGGCGTAATTGTGGTCGTCTTCCTTCGCATAATCGGCGCTGACGGTGATCTGGATCTTGTCCGTCGGGTCCGCCTCGACGGTGCCACGCACCGCCCAGCTGTTCTGGTCGTCGATGGGGGTGTTCAGCGTGACGTCGCGGCCATAGCCGTCGTGCGTGATGCGCTGGAAGGCCAGCCGCGCGCGCAGATCGCCCGCCTTGTCGAGCGCGCCGCTGATCGCGCCATCGATATCGACGCTGTTGTAATTGCCGTAACCGACGTCGAGATACCCGCTCAGCGCCTCCGTCGGCTTGCGCGTTATGAGATTGACGGTGCCGCCGGTCGCGTTCCTGCCATATAAGGTGCCCTGCGGGCCGCGCAGCACCTCGATGCGCTCGATGTCGAAGAAGGAGGCGAGTTGGGCGGATGGACGCCCGATCACCACGCCATCGACCTGGAACGCGACGCTCGGATCCTGACCGTTCGAGATCGAGGTCAACCCGATACCGCGAATGAACAGCCGGTTGTAGCCGGCGTGCTGCGCCACCGAAACACCCGGGGCCAGCGCCGGCAAATCCTGAACCGAAAGCACCTGCCGGCGATCGATTGTGGCAGAATCGACGGCCGAGATCGCCAGCGGCGTTTCCTGAAGCCGCCCTTCGCGTTTTTGCGCCGTTACGACGATGTCGCTGAGACCGGTGCCGTCTCCAACGGCGCTATGTGTGCCATCGACACCCTTCTCCGCCGGTGCGTGGCTATCCTGTGCGAAGGCAGGCGCGTATGGAATAACAGTAAGTAGGCTGACCGACGACAGCAAAAACCGAAAACGCATGCGTTCCTCCCCAATGAAGTCCATTCTGGCCGGTCTTCCGCCGGGCCCTGGCTCGGAGCGCATGACATTTTGGTTGTGAGCGGACCAATATATTGTGGAAATGGCTTGCATCAGCCGGGGCAATGCTGCCGCATACCCGTGGACGGTCGTGCCCGTCGAGCAGCGCGCCGCCTATATGGCCGCGCTCGAGGAAGCCAGCGGCCGGCAGGACATTCGCCCCTTCACGGAGTTCCTGGCGCAACTGCTGGACCGCGAACTGAGGGGGGAAACAGTCGCCCGGCTGCCGAAAGCGTGATTGGCAGGCCGATCATAGCGCTTCGAAATATGCGCTCGGATTATACCGCCGGTATATTCCGAGCATAAATTTCAATGCTTCGAATCAGACCGGTTCGCACCGAGACGGTCACCCTACTCGACACTCATTGAAGTTTGGACTGTTGAGAGCGGACGCAATCAGTTCTCGGCACCGCCCAAATGAAATGGTAGCTCGAACCTCTCCCGGCTCATCACCTCTCGAAAAAGCGATCTTAGCGCAGGACTTGCCACCAAACGTCGCCGTTTCTTCGCCATGCCCCTCTTGAACATAGCGACTTCAAACATTGGTTGGCGCCGATAATCGAAGCCAGATATGATCGCACGATTTTGAGGGAAATCCCCTATTCTTTCATACTACCCATCGGGGTATTCATGCTATCACGAGTTCAAACTTCATGAGGCTGCCATGTCCGACCAGACTATCACCGACAAGAATCCGCAATCCGATCCGGCTGAGGAAAATGCGTTTTTTCCCTCACCCTATTCGCTGAGCCAGTTCACCTCGCCGAAATCCGATCTGAGCGGCGCCGATTATCCCAATCCCTACACGGGCGGGAAGAAGGTGCTGATGATCGGCGCCGATGAGCGTTACCTGCTGACCGATAACGGCTCCTTCTTCTCGACCGGCAACCATCCGGTGGAGACGCTGCTGCCGATGTACCATCTCGACAAGGCGGGCTTCGCCTTCGACGTGGCGACAGTGTCCGGCAATCCGGTCAAATTCGAATATTGGGCGATGCCGTCCGAAGACGAGGAGGTGAAGCGCTTCTTCGAGAAATATCACCCGCAGTTCAAACAGCCGCTGAAGCTGTCGGATGTGATTGAAGGTGGACTCAACGACTATATCGCAATCTTCGTCCCCGGCGGACATGGCGCGCTGATCGGCCTGCCGGAGAGCGAGGATGTCGCGGCGGCGCTGGAATGGGCGGCAGCGAACGACCGCTTCGTCATCTCGCTGTGCCATGGCCCGGCGGCGTTCCTCGCGGTGGGCGCCAGCGACATCTATCGCGGCTACAAGATCTGCGCCTTCCCCGACGCGCTCGACGCCAAGACGCCCGACATTGGATACATGCCCGGCCATCTGACCTGGAAGTTCGGCGAGAAGCTGAAAGGTCTTGGTTTCGAGATCGTCAACGATGACATTTCCGGGGCCGTCCATCAGGATCGCAATCTGCTGACCGGCGACAGTCCGCTGGCCGGGAACAATCTGGGCAAGCTCGCCGCCGAAGCTCTGCTCAAGGCAACGACCTCCGGATGACGAGCGCCCTGACTGCGGAACAGGTCTTCCGAAGCGCCCTCGCGATCGAAGGCGCGCAGACCCTTGCGCAGATCGAGGCCGAGGTTCGCGCCACAGCGTTGCCGCTGGGCTATGACCGGTTCCTGTTGTTCTCCGCCTCTGCTGCGCGCGACGAGGTGGTCGAGCGCATCTACTGGGTTGAGGGCGACTGGTTCGGCGACGGCCAAGGCGTCGATGCCGAGACCTATATCCGTCGCTGCCCGGTGAATCGTCATATCCTCGACGCTCGCGAACCGTTCTTCTGGAAGAAGACGCGCGGCAAGACCGGTGACCTCTACAAGCTGGTCCGCATTCCTCGCGGACGCGGCATCCACGGCCTTCAGGTTCCGGTGTTCGGTCCTTTGGGACTGGAAGGAGCCGTCAGTCTGGGCGGGGAGCATATCGACTTCTCGCCGTCGGTCAGGCTGGGCCTGAAGCTGATCGCACAGACGGCGTTTCTCGCGGCGCGCACGTTGCTGGAATCGCCCTCCGTGATACAGGTCGAGACGTTGTCGAAACGGGAACGGGAGGTTTTGGCATGGACGGCCGCCGGGCGGCGGCAGGCAGACATTGCCGTGACGCTGGGGTTATCGGAGCGTACGGTTGAAAATCACCTGCGGCGCATCCGCCACCGTTTGGGCGTCACCACGACGGCGCAAGCGATCCGGGTCGGGATCCGCAATGGTGAGATCAACGCCTGAAGTCATCAGGTCGGGAGTAGCGACATGGGTAAGACAGTTCTGATAACCGGCGCGGCATCAGGGTTCGGGCGCGGTGTTGCTTTCGGCCTTGCCCGGCGCGGTCATAAGGCGATCGCCAGCTGCCAGATCTGGCCGCAGGTCACGGAACTGCGCAGCGCCGCCAAGGCCGAGGGCATCGAATTGCAGGTCATCAAGCTCGATGTGCTGAGCGAGATCGACCGCGCCAAGGCGCTGGAACTGGACATCGACGTCCTGCACAACAATGCCGGCATCATGGAATCCGGACCGATGGCCGAGATTCCGATGGCGGTATTCCGCTCGGTCTTCGAGACCAACGTCTTCGCGGCATTGGCCCTTGCGCAGGGCTTTGCCCGCAAGATGGTGCAGCGCGGTTCGGGTCGCATCGTCTGGACCAGTTCGGTCGCCGGGCTCGTCAAGGTGCCGTTCGACGGTGCCTATGCGGCATCCAAACATGCGGTCGAGGGCATTTGCTCTGCGATGCACGAGGAGTTGAAGCCCTATGGCGTCGAGGTGGTGACGGTCAATCCCGGCGCCTTCCGCACCGGCTTCAACGACACCGGCATGGAGAGCATGGACCAATGGTGGAGCCAGGGCGAGCGCGTCGTCGCGCACTGGCCGGTGCGCGAACTCAACAAGCAGCACGATCCCGCCGAGATGATCGCAGCGATCATCGATGTCATAGAGGCCCGGGACCCGCCCTATCGGACCGTGCGCCCCGCCACCGCGGAGGAGATGGTGCGCAAGGAACAGGCCGACATCTGGGAACGGAAGGCTTCGGAGGCCTGACATGAAACTTCTGCTCGTCGGCGCAACCGGCCTCGTCGGCCATGAGGTTTTGACGCAGGCCCTTGAACATCCGCGGGTCGAAAGCGTGATCGCCCTCACACGCCGTCCGTTGACGGTCGCTCATCGCAAGCTCACCGCACCGGTCGTCCGTTTCGACGATCTGCCCGAGGATGCCGGCTGGTGGCAGGCGAACGCCGCCATCTGCACGCTTGGGACGACGATCGGGAAGGCGGGTTCGCGAGAGGCGTTTCGCGAGGTCGATCATGACTATCCCCTCGCCGTCGCCCGGCTTGCCCGAGCGCATGGTACGCAACGCTTCGCCATCGTCTCGGCGATGGGCGCCAATCCAAATTCTGTGTTCTTCTATTCGCGGGTGAAGGGCGAACTGGAAGCCGATCTGGCCACGCTTGGCTTCCCATCTCTTACGCTCGTGCGGCCGGGGCTGATCGGCGGCGACAGGGCCGAACGACGCGCCGGTGAACAGGCCGCCGCGCTGGCCCTGAACCTGTTCGGCCCCGTCTTGCCCAAAGCGTGGCGGATCAATTCAGGCTCACGGATCGCGGAGGTTCTGCTCGACGCCGCCCTCGGCGACGGGACGGGAATCAAAATCATCGGCTCGGCGCAGATGGCCTGATCCCCCGGGATCGGCCGAGACCGGGTTCGGCAAACCATCCCGCCATTGCCGATGTCGTCCCGCTATTCGTGGATATAGTCCATCCAATCGGGCGGGGCGGCTCCTTCAGGCCCCGGCACCGACTGACCGACGGGACGCGCGATCGGCGCGACAAGGTTCGGTCCCGGAAAGACGGCGCCGTCGCGATAGTCGAAGAACCATTCTTCATCGGGTTCGAAGCTGCGTATGACGGGATGGCCGGTTGCATGAAAATGGGCGGTTGCGTGGCGCGACGGGGAGGTGTCGCAACATCCCACATGACCGCATTGGGCGCAGCGGCGCAGGTGCACCCACCAACCGCCCGTCTCAAGACATTCCTTGCAGCCTGTCCCGCTTGGCGGAACCTCCGGGTTTATTCCGTCGCGCATATGTTTGTTGATCCTATCATCACCCGTTTGAATATTCTCAGGCCCGAACGGGACATGCCCGCCGCTGGCAATGGATCAGAGCAAGACGCCAAACGGTCGCTGGCATTCACGGCCGACGTTGGTTGACATGCTCCCACACCTTGGAGATGACGACCGATCCTTCGCCCACGGACGAAGCGACCCGCTTGACCGATCCCGCGCGCACATCACCAACCGCAAAAATGCCTGGACAGGATGTTTCGTAGGGCGATGCTGCATCTGCTCCCGCACCCGTGAGAACGAAGCCTTTGTCGTCGAGCTGCACGAGGTCGGTCAGCCATCCGGTGTTCGGCGCAGCACCGACCATGACGAACATTCCGCACGCGGGAACGCGAATATCGTCCTTGCCCTCCTGACGGATGGTCACAGCCTCCAGATGGTCCGTGCCGTGCAGTTGCGCGACCTGCGCGCCATATTCGATCGAAATCGCCGGATCGGCATCCAGCCGCGTGGAAAGGTAGCTCGACATCGAACTTGCCAGCGACTTGCCCCTGACGAGAAGCCGTACATGGCTGGCGAAACGGCTGAGAAACATGGCGGCTTGTCCCGCGGAATTGCCGCCGCCGATGATGATCACTTCACCGCCGCGACAGAAACGCGCCTCGTTTTCCGTCGCGGCGTAGTACACGCCCGCACCCTCGAATTCCGCGAGCCTGTCGATCGGCAGGCGGCGATATTGTACGCCGGTCGCCACCACCACCGCCCGTGCCCGCACGCGCTGGCCGTTGTCGAAGGTTGCCGTGAACCCGCCGTCCTCATGCCTTTCCAGCCTGTCGACCCGCAACGGCATGGCGAAGCGTGTGCTGAACTTCATCGCCTGTACCTCGCCGCGCCAGACGAGGTCCGCGCCCGATATGCCGGTGGGGAAACCCATATAATTCTCGATCCGGCTCGATGTGCCGGCCTGGCCGCCTATGGCGGTATCCTCGACGACCAGCGCCTTCATGCCCTCGGCGCCGGCGTAAACGCCCGCCGCGACACCGGCGGGCCCAGCGCCGACGATCAGCACATCGATGGCTTCGTTATCGACGAATTCGCGGTTGAAGCCGAGCAGGCGGGCGACCTTCTCCGGCGTCGGATCGGTGATGACAAGATCGCGACCGAAAATGACGGCGGGCCGCTCGGGCGATACGGCGCAACTGCTGGCGACAGTCTTCGCTTCAGCGCTTCCCAGCGCGAGCGACGTATAAGCTATGCGGTTGCGGCTCGCGAAAGCGGCGATGCGGCGGACGTCACGATCGGCCTCCTCACCGAGCAGCACCAGCGAGTTTTCGGTCGATTCCAACTGCCACCGGCGGCGCGCCGCGAACACCGTGATGATGATATCCGACATCTCCGGGATATGCGCCATCAGTTCCAGCATTCGTCCGCGCGGCACCTCTATCACGCGAGTATCCTGTGCGGCGCGAAGCTGGAACGACCAGTTTCCGCCACTGAGAAACGAGATTTCGCCCAGGAACTGCGTCGGCCCAAGTGTCGAGGGCAAAAGCCGATTGCCCGTGAAGGGGTTGAGAACCTCTATCTCGCCTTCCTCGATATAGACGAAGCGATCGATGGGATCGCCCGGGCGCACGAGCAGCTTTCCCGCGGCATAGTTTACCTCCCGTCCCGCCTCGCGGATCGCGGCGACGTGTGCGGGGGCAAGCGGTGTACGCTGCATTTCCGCTAGGTCGCGGCCGATCGTTTCCATTGTGAAACCTCCGATGCGCTCAGCCTGCGACGACGACGGATTTCCTGTGCGTGAATGCGTCGAATCCGCTGCGGCCGTGATATTCGCCCATGCCGGATGCTCCGACACCTCCGAAAGCCAGATAGGGGGATACGACCTGGAGCATGATGCCGTTGATGACGGCATCCCCCGAGGGGACGAGCCTGGACAGGCGTTTGCCGCTTTCGACATCGCTCGTGAAATAATAGGCCGCTAGCGGATTTGGATGATGCGCGTTGATGAGGTTCGGAACATCCTCGACGTCATCGAACGTCAGGACCGGCAGTACCGGCCCGAACAACTCCTGTTCCATCAGCGAATCAGACCAATCCACGCCGTCGACGACAGTGGCCTGCAATGTGCGCGCATTCGGGTCGGCGCGTCCGCCGTAGACGATTTCGCCGCCTGTACGGCCGATGAGCGAAAGAAGATGCTCTACCTGAGCGCTGCTGACCACCTTGCCGGTCGATCCCGCATCGGGAAACGACTCGCCGATCTTTTCGATCACCTTGCGCAGGAAGTCGTCCTTCACCCGGGCATCGACCAGTGCATAGTCGGGCGCGATGCAGGTTTGCCCACTGTTGACGAAGCGGCCTTGCACGACCCGGTCCGCGGCGCGGTCGAGATCTGCATCCTTGCAAACGACGAACGGGGATTTCCCTCCCAGCTCAAGCACCACCGGCGTAAGATTTTCGGCCGCCGCCTTCATCACGATCTTGCCGACGGCCGGGCTTCCGGTGAAAAAGATCATGTTGAACGGCAGCTTGAGCAGCGCGGCATTCTCGACCCGGTCACCCCGCACGACC
This sequence comes from Sphingomonas sp. CL5.1, assembly GCF_013344685.1. Lineage (NCBI taxonomy): Bacteria > Pseudomonadati > Pseudomonadota > Alphaproteobacteria > Sphingomonadales > Sphingomonadaceae > Sphingomonas > Sphingomonas sp. CL5.1. Next base: position 1,270,733 of record NZ_CP050137.1, on the reverse strand, counting down.
GTGACGTGACTGGGGTCGAATGCCTCGCGAATGATTTTGCCGATGACGTCGGCGGTGTTGGGAACGGCTTCCGATGGCTTGATGATCGCCAGATTTCCCGCCGCCAGCGCGCCTGTCAGGGGGGAGAGGACCAGATTGAGCGGATAGTTGAACGGACCGATGATATAGACCATGCCGAACGGTTCGTGCTCGATCGCGCTCTGGACCGGAGGCTTGCCCTGATAATCCAGCGGTGACGGGAAATTGGGAACGATCTGCGGCCTGCTCCACTCTTCGATGTTTTCGAGATAGTTGTTTATCTCATCCACCACCGGCGCGATTTCCATCGCATCGGTTATCGCCTCCGCTTTCCCGAGATCTTCGCGCAGCGCATCACGAATTTCCTGCCTGTGAGCCTCGATGGAATCGCGCAGCGCGGCAAGCGCCTGTTTCCTGAACGCGACACTCACCGCCTTACCCTCTCGCAAGAAGGCCGCCTGCTCGTCGAAAATGCGCCTGATTTCGTCTTCGCTGGTGACAGCCATAGGTAAGCCTTCCGAAGCTAATTTCGAATATTGTTTCTCCCTTGAATCTAGAACGCATCGGAAGCCGGGCAATGAGGGAAATCCCTCATTGTTGGTGGTGGTGAACCTTCCGACAGCCAAAGCATTACTCCACTGCGAACGGCAAATATTGTCCGAATCGGAAGTTCGTGCGCGAATGTGCGAAGGGCAAGGTTTGGCCGAAAGCGAGCATATGGCACTCGGTCTGGGCACGGTGTCACATGGCAATGAGATGCTCAGCAGGTATTTACTGGGCCTGGCCAAGCCGGGAAATTTACTCGATGCTTGGACGCTGGTGGATTAGCTTGGACGTCGCTGGACGGTCCAGAAGAGCTGGATCGCTGGGCGGCTAAGCGGTTGATTTCGCAGTCAAATCATAGACTTACGAAGTCGCCACGGGCAGCATTAGCACGATCTGGATTCGTGGAAAAGGCTGGACATGAATGGATGGGGCGGTTCGAGTGCTCTGGGGCATTGGGCGGGTTGGAGCTTTGTCCGAAATACGTCTACGAATTTCGGACGATTGAGCGCGTCTCTGGTCGCTTCGACGGATGTCTCGGATAGCCGGATTCCGATGATGAACGTCATGCTGGCGGCCGGCGGCTATCCCTGGACGGTCGTGCCTGTTGAGCAGCGCGCCGGCTATATGGCTGCGCTCGAGGAAGCCAGCAGCCGGCAGAATATCCACCCATTCACGGATTTCCTGGCGCAACTGCTGGACCGCGAACTCAAGGGGGAAACGGTGGCCCGGCTCCCCTCCGAATCCCTCCCGACCAGCGCACGTTCCTGACGCCGCTCCTCGGGAGGAGCGCTGGAAATTCGAGTCCCGACTGCTCCCTAGTGTAGCCCTCGATCGCGCCCCTGGTAGCAGCATGGTCGGCGACGCTGGACCAGCTCGCGTGTGACGCAAGGCCCTCCGCCGCCGTGATGATCCGGCCTCCTTCGCCCATCACGTGCGAAGCTTCACGGATGGCCGCGACACCGCCTGATTAGTTGATAGCGATCTGTCGTTCGAACCGGCTCGTGTCGATAGTCTCGTCGTTCCCGCGGCATCGAACACGCCGGTACCCGCCCGACTCAACCAGAACTGGACCGGCCGTCGGCAAGATTACCCGAAGGTGACGACATAGGCGCGCACACCCGGACGATGAAATTCGATACGGACGGTTCGGTCGACCACTCGGCCCGGCTGCCGGACGAGCTGGTAGAGACGGTCTTCCCTCACCTCGCCCCAGCCCGCTTCATCAACGTCGCTGCCGTGACTTGCACCGGGGGCCGCGCCATCGACCGTGACGCGAAACCGGACGGGCCGACCGTCGGCGGCCCCGCCGAGCACCAGATGCACATCGCGCGCGTGGAACCGGAACGCGAGCGCACCGACAGACCTGTTGAGGGTCGCGAATTCCGGACCGACGGTCCAGTGTCCCGCGAGAGCCCATTGGTTGAGGGAAAGGTCGCCCGGAGTCGCATATGCGGTTTCGACATTGTTCACGAGCCCGCCGGCAGACGCGAACTTCACCGCCTTCTCGTAACCGACATAGGCTTCCGGCGATCGCAGATCGCCCCAGGCGGCTTCGGCCTCTATTCCGGTGCCTGCAATAGGAGAGACGGGGATGTCCGAAGGATCATGGCCTGCCTCCGCCAGGAGCTTTCGGATCAACTGCTCGGCTTCGGTATAGTCGCCTTCACCCAGCCGGTAGCTCCGGATGCGTCCCTTCGCGTCGATGAAGTAGAAACCCGGCCAGCCCTGATTGCCGAATTCGCGCCAGACGGCGTAGCGATTATCCTGAACATTCGGATAGCGGACACCCAGCTGCGCGCTGGCGAGGCGCACCTTCGCGGCATCCTTCTCGAAGCCGAATTCCGGGGCATGGACACCGACAACCACCAGCCCCTTGCTCGCGTATCTGTCGTTCCAGGCGCGCAGATAGGGCAATGCTCGCAGCGAATTGATGCACGAATAGGTCCAGAAATTCACCAGCACGACCTTGCCGCGAAGGGCCTGCACGCCACCGGGCACGGGCGTCAGCCAGGGTGACGATCGGCGCAGGATGGCCAGCGGCTCGGTCGTCGCTCCCACCGGAACGGCCGCGATCGCGCTGTTCGCGGCCTGACCGGGCACGAGGCCCAGCGCGTCGCCGAAGCAGAGCGCGGTGGTCGTACCCGCCGCCAGGATCGCGGCGGCGATGAAACCGGTCGAACGGAATGTGCCCATAACTGTCACTCGCATTGTCCTCGAAGCCGACGGACTGATCGCCTTCGTTTAGAGACTCGAGTGCGGGCGCGGTGTTAGCAGTTGCTGTGCTTTGTGAGGCCCTGACAGGGCATGGGCGTTTATGCACAGCGCCGCCTGCGGATGGAGCGGCTAACGGCCAGTCACGGGGTACCGAAAGCGCGCAGGAAGATCATCCATCGCGTTTCGAATAGCCGATCGGGTACCGGCACATTGCTCGTCTCTTCCGCGTGCAGGCGTACGCGATTGTTTGCCCCTTCGAGGAGGTCCACGAGGATTTCGCAGATCGCGGCCGGATCGCCGGGCAAAAGCAGATCTGCGGCCTGGGCCGAGGCGATCGCGGCGACCAGCGGTTCCAGCGCCGTCCTTGACCATGTAGCGAGCCGGTGTCGCAGCGTCGGGGAGAAGGCTGCTTCCGCGCTGACCGAAAGATAGAAAGCCGCATAGTCGCGCGACGATCCGATCTCGAAATAGCGCAGGGCCGTCCGCCGGATGGCGTCGAGGAGGTCGGCAGTTCCGATGGCGGCCGATGTCAAGGCTGTCCTGAACTGGCGTATGTCGCGCTCGACCACAGCCTCCAGCAGCGCCCCCTTGTTGGGATAGCGGCGGTAGATCGTATGCTTGGATATGCCGAGCGCGAGAGCGATCTCGTCCACCGAGGTCGCAGCAACGCCGTTTCGGCAAAAAGCCGAACGGGCGCCGTCGAGCAGGAGATCGTCAAGAGCCGCCGCCCGTTCCCGGGTCGGTCGTCCGCCGGCCTTGCGTGTGCGTGCTTCCATTCGCGGTTCCATTTCGCTCCGGTAAAACAGCACGGTAAGGTTGCGTTTTCAGTGCTCATTCAATATCGGCACGATATAGTGCTGTTTTAGAGTTTCAACCGGATTTCCCGCCAATGTCTTCCATCATCGTATCAAGGCTTGCCTGGTCGACGCCGGACGGCCGCCGCATCCTTTCCGATATCGATCTAGGATTCGGCCGGGAACGCGTGGGGCTGGTGGGCCGAAACGGTGTCGGCAAGACGACGTTGCTGAGGATCCTTGCTGGAGACCTTCAGCCGCTGGCGGGCACGGTTTCGGCCAGCGCCACGCTGGGCGTGCTCAGGCAGAGCGTTCAGGCCGGCTCGCGTGAGACGGTGGCCGATCTGTTCGGCGTGACCGAAGCGCTGGCGATCCTGCGCCGCGCCGAAGCCGGTGAAGCCGGCATCGGCGAACTGGCGGAAGCCGACTGGACGCTCGACGAGCGCATCGCCGCCACGCTTGCGAAAGTCGGCCTTGCGGCGCGCGCCGACACGGCTCTCGCCGCGCTCTCCGGCGGACAGCGCACGTGCGCCAGCCTCGCCGGCCGCGATCTTCGGCGAGCCGGATTTCCTGCTGCTCGACGAGCCCACCAATGATCTCGACCGCGCCGGCCTCGCCGCCGTGATCGGGCTTCTCGCCAACTGGAAGGCCGGCGCTATCGTCGTCAGCCATGATCGCGCGCTTCTGGAGGAGATGAATGCGATCGTCGAGATGACGTCGCTCGGCGCGACGCGCTATGGCGGGAACTGGAGCTGGTACAGGGAGCGTAAGGCGATTGAGTTGGCGGCGGCGGAGCATGATCTCGCGCTGGCCGAGAAAAGGGTCGCGGAGGTCAATCGCAAGACGCAGCTCGCCGCCGAGCGGAAGGATCGGCGGGATGCTGCCGGAGCGCGGAAAGGCGCGCGCGGCGACATGCCGCGCATCCTTGCGGGCGCCCGGAAGAACGCTGCCGAGACGAGCCGTGGAGACGGTGCGCGCCTCGCCGAGCGCCAGAGAGAACAGGCGTTGGCGGCCGCCGCGGCGGCGCGGGCACGGATCGAAACCCTGCAGCAATTGTCGCTCGTGTTGCCGCCGACCGGTCTCGCGGCAAGCCGCACGGTGCTGGCGCTGGACGAGGTCACGGCCGGTTACGAGATCGACCGCCCGATCCTGCGCGACCTGTCCTTCGCCATGGTCGGACCCGAGCGGGTCGCGCTGGTCGGGCCGAACGGATCGGGCAAGACCACCCTCATCAAGCTGATCGCAGGCCAGATGCAGCCTGTCGGCGGGCGTGTTTCGGTCGGCGTGGATTTCGCACTGCTGGACCAGCGCGTGAGCATCCTCGACCCTGGCTCATCGATCCTCGACAATTTCATGCGGCTGAATCCCGATTCCAGCGAGAATGCCTGTCGCTCCGCGCTCGCGGGCTTCCTGTTCCGCGCGGATGCGGCGCTCCAGAACGTCGGCTCGTTGAGTGGCGGCCAGACGCTGCGCGCCGGTCTCGCCTGCGTGCTGGGGGGCCTGCGACCGCCGCAGCTTCTTATCCTCGACGAGCCGACCAATCATCTCGACATCGATTCGGTCCAGGCAATCGAGGCCGGGCTCGCCGCCTATGACGGTGCCCTGCTGCTGGTGAGCCATGACGAGACGTTCATCACCAATGTCGGCATCACCCGGCGGCTAGACCTGTCAGCGCGGTCACCGGCTGATCCAGCCTCCTAGAGCACATAGCCGCCGTCGATGGTGAGGCTGGCGCCGGTCATGTAACCGGACTCGCCGCGCGCGAGGAAGGAGGCCAGCGCCGCGATCTCCTCCGGGCGCCCGACGCGCCCCAGCGGAATGATTTTGGCAAGACGGGAGATCATGGCGGCGGTCATGTCGGTCTGCGTAGGTCCGGGCTGGATGTTGTTGACCGTGATCGCACGCGGCGCGAGATCGAGCGCTGCGCCCTTGACCATTGCCGCAACGGCGGCCTTGGTCGCGGCATAGACGCTGCTGCCCTGCGAGCCGGTCCGGACCGCGGTATTGCTGCCGATGGTGATGATGCGACCGCCGTCCTGCATGTCTGCGGCGGCAGCCTGGATGGCAAGGAAAACCCCGCGCACGTTGACATCGAGCATTAGGTCCAGGTCCTTGAGGCTCAACTCGCCTACGGTCCCCGGGCGAAGCACGCCGGCATTGACGACCGCGACATCGAGCGTCCCGAGGTGTTTGACCGCCTGGGTCACCGCAGCCCGCAGCGCCTTCGGATCCGCGCTGTCGGCGCGGATCGCGATCGCCTTGCGCCCCATGGGTTCAATGGACGACACAAGGGCCTCGGCGCTGTCGGGCCGCGAGACATAGGTGAAGCCGACATCGAAGCCATCCTGCGCGAGCCGTGTGACGATGGCCGCGCCGATCCCGCGCGAGCCGCCGAACACCAGCGCCGTTCCGGTTCCGTCGCTCATGGGACCAGCAGCAGCTTGCCGGTGGTGGCCCGGCTTTCCATGTCGGCATGAGCCCGTGCCGCATCGGCGAGCGGATATTCGCCGCCGATATGGACCTTCAGCTTTCCATCGATGATCCAGTCGAACAGCCGCGCGGAGCGGGCGCGCAGCAGTTCGGGCGTGCGGATGTGGTGGGAGAAGACGGCATAGCCGATCCGGATGCTCTTCGGCAGACTCATGATGTCGATCGGGCCGGGACCGCCCAGGACCGGGCCGTACCAGGCGAACGTGCCCATCGGGCGGAGCGCGTCGAGCGAACCCTGGAAGGTCGTGGGGCCGGAGCCGTCATAGACGACATGCACGCCTTCGCCGCCCGACAGCCGGATCGCTTCCTCGGCGAAGCGCCCTTCGGTGTCCACGATCACATGATCCGCGCCGGCCTCTCTGGCAACCGCGGCCTTGTCCGCCGAGGAGACGCGGCCAATCACGTGCCCGCCGCGCAGCTTGACGATCTGGGTCAGGAGCAGCCCGACACCGCCGGCCGCCGCATGGATGAGCGCGATGTCGCCGGCCTGCACCGGATAGAAATCCGCCCCGAAGTGACTGGCTGTGAGCCCCTGCATCATCACCGCGGCCGCGGTGCGGTCATCGATACCATCCGGGATGGGGACCAGCGCCTCCGCGGGAGCGACGATGCGTTCGGCATAACTTCCCGGCACATAAACCCATGCCACGCGCTGGCCGGGCTGGACCGAGCCGACGCCTTCCCCCACCGCGAGCACGCGGCCCGCCCCCTCGACGCCGAGCGTCTTGGGGTTGGACATCTCTGTCCACGCCAGGCCTTGCCGCACCCCGATGTCCATGAAGTTGACCCCAGCCACCGCCACGTCGACAAGGACTTCTCCGGGACCGGGCGCCGGCTCGGGTCGATCGACGGCCTCGATCACCTCGACGCCGCCCGTCCGGGTCATCACGATCGCTTTCATGGGTCTTGCTCCTTTATTGAATGATTGTTCCATAATTAGGCAAAAAAAAGGGGGCGGCTGGTCCTATCGCAACGCGCGAAGGGCCATGCCGCCAAGGTCCGATAGCGTGGTACGGTCGGCACCGCCCCGGGCCGCGATGCGGATGCCGGCGAAGCTCGCGATCAGGAAGTCGGCGATCCGCTCAGGATCGAGGTCGGTGGCGACGTCGCCCTCTTCCTGCGCGTCGCGGATTCGCTCCGCGATGGCGGCACGAAGACTCGCGCCAACGGAGGCGCGAACCTCCGTCAGATCGGGGCGCGACCCGCCGAATTCGCAGACGGAACTGACGCCCAGACAGGGCTGGCCGGCATCGTCGACCACGCGCTTCACCATGGCGGTGATCCCGTTGATCGCGCGCGGCCCACTGCGAAGCGCATCGAGATGCGCCGTCTGTTCGGCGAGCGAATAGCGGCGAACGGCAAGGCGATAGAGTTGCCACTTGTCGCCAAAGCTGTCGTAGAGGCTCTGTCGCCCGATCCCCATCGCGCTTACCAGCATCTGCGCGGAGGAACTTTCGAAGCCATGTTCGCGAAACACCCCGATTGCCGCGTCCAGCGCCTCGTCGGTATCGAATTCCCTGGGCCTTGCCATGACGGGCCAAATAGGCATTCAGGAACGATCGTTCAATAACGAACTTGCCCTTTATTCCGGCATCGCCAGGAAGCGGGCCTTCACGCGCGCCAGTTCCGCACCATAACAGGCGTCGCCCTTCGCTTCGACCTGCGCGATCGTGTTGTCAAGCAGGACGCGGCCTTCAACGAGGCGCCCCGCATCGATAAGGGCTTCGACAAGCGCGATGTTGAACGGCGTGTCGAGCATCCCATAGGGTGCGACGCGCAGTTCGCCGATGCCATCCTGGAGGCGATCGATGCTGCCGTCGGCGTCACCCCGGCGAAGCGCGAGTTCGGCGGCGAAGCTATGCGCCACCGCAAGATAGGGTATCAGGGAATTGGCCTCGGCAAGCGAGACGAGCTGGCCGATATAATCCTCCGCGTCACCGTAATCGCCGGCCCACAGGAAGATGGTAGTCGACCAGATCAAGGCGATGCACGATGTCACCGCATGATCGGCGTCGGCCGCGTCACTGACGGTCTGCCGTGCGCGTTCCAGCGCCTGTGTCCGATCGCCCTGCAACCAGAGCGTCCTCGCCAGCACCGCGCCGGCGAGGATACGGCATTCAAAGCCGATATAGACCGTGGTCGTCCGCTGCGCGCGCGGCGCGCTCCGCAGCGCCGCCTCCAGTTCGGCGCGGGCCTCGTCGAGCGCCCCGCTGAAATGCAGCGCCATGCCAAGAAGAGAGCGGGCGATCGTCATGGCGACCGGATCTTCCAGCGTCTCGGCGATGGCGGCGCATCGCCTTGCGTGGTGCAGTGCGGTCCTGAAGTCGCCCGTCCGGATATAGAAAAGCTGCAGTGGACCCAGTACCTGCAATTCCTCGAAGCGGTCGCCGGCCGCTTCGGCGATGGCAAGGCTTCGGTGCAGCGCCACGCGCGCCATGTCCCGGCCACCACGGGTGAACATGACCGCCACGCCGATCGCGGCCTGGAAGTGCATCTCCATGCGTCCTCCGCGCCCGGTCTCGTCGAGTTCGAGCAGCGCGCGCTCCGACCAGCGATGGCATTCCGACAGGAGCGACATGGCAAGGAACACCGGCGCTGCCGCGGCGACAAGGTCGATGCCGATCCGCACATCGCCGCCGTCGCCGAAACACCATTCCAGGGCGGCACGGACATTGTTGAGGGCGGCGAAATGACCGGCACGCTCGGCACCACTCGACAGGATGCGGGACGCGGCGCCGGTCTGGTCAAGCCAGTCCCGATAATAAGCGGCGTGCCGCGCTGCCAGTTCTGCGCGTTCGCCCTCACCATCGCCATCGCCGACCCCGAGCGCATAGGCGCGGGTGGTATCGAGGAGCCGGTAGCGCATCATCGCTCCGGCGGGCCGGGTCGCGACCATCGACTTGGCGACGAGGCTGTCCACCGCACCGAACATGGCCGCCTCATCGATGGCCCCGTTCGTCACCACGGCAAGCGCCGCCTCGATCGTGAAATCGCCGACGAAGATCGCCAGCCGGCGCAGCACCGTCCGCTCGGGTTCGGAGAGCAGTCCATAGCTCCATTCCAAAGTCGAAAGCAGGGTTTTCTGGCGTGACGGCGCGCCGCGCGGTCCGGCCCAGGACAGGGCCAGGCTCTGGTCGAGATGGCTTGCGATCTGCCGTAGCCCATAAGCCTCGACCCGGCGGGCTGCCAGTTCGATGGCGAGGGGCACGCCGCCCAGATTGCGGCAGATGCCGGCCACGATCGCGGCGTCCGCATCACCGGGATCCAGACCCGCGCCGCTCGCCGCCGCACGCTCGATGAAGAGCTGGGTGGCGGGGAAGCTATGGACGGCCGCTGCCATCGCCGCGGCATCGTCCGGCGGGCAGGCCAGCGGAACCAGCCTGTGGACACGCTCGCCCTTGACCTCGAGCGCCTCGCGGCTCGTTGCGAGAATATGGACGCGGCGCCGCTGCGAACACCCGCGCCGCGAGGGCAGCCACAGCCTCGATCAGATGCTCGCATGTATCGAGGATCAGCAGGATGCGCTTGTCTCTGAGATAGGCGATTACGCCGGGCGTCGGATCGTCGGACTGGATCGACAGGCCCAGCATCGAGGCCACGGCGACCTTGGGCACGGCGATCGCGCCGCGAAGGTCAGCCGCGACGTCCTTGTCGCATCGCACGGTTGCCACGCCATAGCGAAACACCCGGCTGAGCACGCTGCGCATGCGCCGCGCGCTTTCGTAGGCGCCGGTCGCCTCGACCTTTCGCAGCACCGCGAGGGCTTCATGCGGAGTGATCTGCGCGATCGGGATGGTGCCGATCAGCGGATATGCCTTGGCGAGAAGCCAGCGGATCTTTTCGACGGTCACCGGTGCCAAACCGTCGCGCTCGCATTTGATGAGCCATTCCTCGGCGACCGCCTGGAAGGTGTTGGCAGCGGCATATTTCGCGGCGATCCGCGCGCGCTTCTTCTCGAGCGCCGGATCTATCCCCTCGGCGATCTTCTTCTTGGCCTCGTCGCGCCGCACCCGTGCCTCGGCGAGGCTGATGGTTGGCCACCCACCGAGATGAAGCTTCTTCTGCTTGTCCAGAAAGCGGTAGTTGAAGCGCCAGAGCTTCGAGCCGTTGGGCTGTATGACGAGATACAGGTTTTGAGAATCGGATAGGTTCCAAGCCTTCGCTCTCGGCTTGGCGGCATTGATCTGGATGTAGGTCAGCATAGTCGTTTTCCCAGCAAGGCCGGGTCGATCCGAGGGCAACAAAAAGGGCAGCATTTGTGGTCGCTGCACATGCCCTTAGCCGGATTTCGCCGGACGGTGTCTGGCGATTCTCGGTCTAAAAATGCTGTGAAACCAGCCGCTTACTGGACGCTGCTGGACGTATCCAGAGCCAGTATTGGTGCCCCACAGAGGACAAATCTGGGCACTCAGATCATTGGAGAATTTCGGTGTCGGGTGTCCATTAACGACCCGATTGTGCCATTGATCGGCCAGCATCGCTCGACGCAGCGTAAGCCGGCGAAGCCACGATCCGACGAGAAGCACCTGACGGCGGCGATCGTCCGCCTGGCCTCGACCTACGGGCGCTACGGCTATCGCCGGATCACCGCCCTGCTACGGGGCAAGGGTTGGATGGTGAACGCCAAACGGGTCGAACGCATCTGGCGTCGGGAGGGGCTGAAACTACCACAACGGCAACCGAACGCGGTCGGCTCTGGCTGAACGACGGATCGTGCGTGCGGCTCATACCGCAACATCGCGGCCATGTCTGGAGTTATGACTTCGTCGCGGATCGCACGCATGACGGCAAGGCGTTTCGGATGCTGACGGTGATCGACGAGTACAGCCGGGAGTGCCTGGCGATTCATGTCCAGCGCCAGCTCAAGAGCGATGACGTGCTGGCGGTGCTTGCCGATCTGTTCGTCCGCCACGGGCCGCCTGAGCATATTAGGTCCGATAATGGCGCCGAATTTACCGCCAATGCGGTGCGCGACTGGCTCGGCCGGCTCGGCGTGAAGACGCTCTACATCGAGCCGGGATCACCGTGGGAGAATGGGTACTGCGAGAGCTTCAACGGCAAGCTGCGTGACGAACTGCTCAACGGCGAGATCTTCTACACGGTGCGGGAAGCCGAGCTCCTGATCGGACGCTGGCGGCGACATTACAATCCTGCTTCATAACACCCACCTGTCTATGTTGTTGAAGTGAATAGGCTTTGCTGATCGGGATGCGATCCCGTGGGGTATTTTGGGTTTTGCCGTGCGCGTTCTACGAGTTTTTGAGCCGCTGTTCCGCCAAGTTCGGCCCGACTGAAGATCCATGGGCCGTCTGGCAGAGGATGGACGCCTTCGATGTCGCCGGCTTCGGCGGCGAGCCGGAGCGTCTTCGGGGCCACGCCGATGTGACGGGCGGCTTGGCTCAGGTTGAGCCACGGCGCATCGCCGTCGGTCGCCGCACGGAAGACCGAAATCCTGTGATGCGATCTGAGGGCGGTGACCCGCTCGCGCGTCCAGCGGTTGCCGTGCCCGGTCAGCAGCCCGTTCCGGTTGAGGATGCCGGCGATCAGATCGTCATTGGCGATGAGAACGAGATGCTGCACGGCGGCGATGATATCGGCGGCGGTGCTGTTGCGCTGCCCTCTGCGACGCTTCGGCAGCCGCAACTCGGTGTGGACGCCGCCGGTCCAGTGGAGCAACAGCACGATCTCGGACGCTTCGTCGTCGATATCGGCGATCACCTCATGGATGAGGGTTCGCACGATGCGCTTCTTCAGGCGCGCATCGGTGTGCGGGGCATTCCAGACGGCATTGAGGTCGGCGGCAAGGCCATTGATATCCTTCAGTGACAGCGACGCCGGACGCGAAGTCGAGGCGTCGTGCGCGGCGATCCTGGCTTCCACGTCGCCGACACGCGTGAGTGCCCGGTTCCATCGTACCTCCAGTTCCGCTGTTACCAGCCGATTCTGCGGATCGGCGGCATCATATTGCCGGAACGCCCGATCGGCATCGTAGCGGGCCGCCTCGAGATCGCGCATCAGCGCGTCGCGAACCTGATCGCGGCGACTGGCGGCTTGCGCCTCGGCCTCGACGGCGGCCGTGATCGCTCCGGGTTCGATGACCGGGATGATCGCTTGCTCGATCGCATCGTCGACGCGCAGCCCGCCAAAGGCGATACAGCGCGGCTCGCCATTGTCGAGCAGCCCCCGCCAGCAGGAATAGCGAGGAATATCATGTCTGGCACCCGTATAGCGCACGGTCAGCTTGCGTCCGCAGCGCCGGCAGCGGAGGAGCCCGGCGAGCAGAGCATCGCCATGCTTCGGGGCGCCATGATGTCGGCCGGCGGGGACGTTGTCGCGCACCATCTTGCGGATATCCTCCGATCGCTCCCAGCTGACATAGCCTTCATGGGCGCCGGGGATCAGCGCCAGCCACTCGTCCCGTGCCTTGCGGCGGATCCTCGGTTGCAAGGCCGCCCCTTCATATCCGGTAGCGGCGCGACTTTTACCATAGGCATAGGCGCCGCCGTAGATTGGGTTCTCGATCATCCGATGGATGGTCGCATAGCTTGGCCGGCGCCACACGACATCGCCGTTGTTGCGCTTTGCAGGTAGAGCCAGGCCGTGCTCGATGAACCAGAGCAGCGCCTGCCGTGCACTGCCGAGTTCGGTCACCTTGTCGAAGACGAGGGCAATGGCTTCCTGGACCCGGCGATCGGGATCCTTCTCGAGCCGGTCGCCAACCTTCACGAACCCGACTGGAGCCGCGACGATGAGTTCGCCGCGCCGGGCCTTCTCGTAACGCGCCGAGAGCGAACGCTGGCGCAGAAGATCCAGCTCATACTCGTTAAGGCTGCCCTTCAGGCCGAGCAGCAGCGGGTCATTGCCCTGGCGCGGCGCGTACACGGTCTCCTGGTCGATCAGCACCGTATCGACGACGCGGCACATCTCGATGAGCTGCTGCCAGTCACGGCTGTTGCGGGCGAAGCGTGAGACTTCCCGCGCCGCGACCGCGCCGACCTTGCCAAGGCAGACCTCGGCAACCATCCGGTCGAAACCGGCGCGGGTCACGCCACCTGCCGCCGACCGGCCGAGATCGTCGTCGACCGTCTCGATGCGCGACCAGCCCAGTGCTGTGAGACGATCGCGCATGGCGTATTGCAGGGCGCTGCTCTCGCGGTTGTGGATGACCTGATAGGGCGAGGACTGCCGCACATACAGGATCGCCTTGCGTTCGAGATGCTGCGGCCCGATCTTCTCAAAGATCATCGCACATCTCCTGCGGCTCCGCGACGGGATCGCCGTCGACGTGGTCGAGAAGCAGGCGTACGATCAGCGGCGTCAGCGTCTGGCGCGTCTGTGCAGGCAGCGTCTGCCATCGCGGTGTCTGCGTGATCTCGAAATCGCGTGGGCTGGAGAACAGATCGAACTGCAACGTCATGGACTTGCGCGCCATTGAGGCCTCCCCGATGCGAGTCGTGAGGCCCCAATGCTGCGCTCGAAACCGACAAAGCCGAAACCGACCCCGCCGCCTGCAGCAGCCTGGCCAGGGCGCTCAGGGCGCCTAAATCGACCTGGGGCGCGGCGCCGATACGCACCATGGCGCAAACCGCGCGGTCGAACATCCACGCGGGAATCTCAAGCCACCGGTCGGACGTCGCCCCCGCAATACTGCAGCGGAAAATATCCGAACCCGCCCGCTCTACGGCTTCATGAATGTGAACCTGACGCCCGGTCCAGGGATGCCACGGATAGAGAACCTCACGAACGTCGGTCCCGTGGGCGTTCTGGCGCCCCGTTGTACAACACGGTCCGGCCGCATAGCTCGCTGGGATATCGCCCACCGGCGCCGGAAGCCCTTCCATCGCCAGTGTCGCCCTCCGGTTCCGCTTCGCTCCACCTACGGCCAACACTGGCGATGGAGGCGTCAATGCACTAACATATAGCCCGGACCACTCCGTGGGGGCCGGTCAATCCACGCAAACCGATTCGCCGGAGGTGCTGAAATAAGAATCGAGTCCGTCCAAAATGCCACTGATCAAGCCACTGTCGCGGCGAGGTCAATCCTTGGTGAGAAGGCAAAATACGAGGCCGTTCCGTGGTTCTGGTCTAATCAATATGATCTTAAGCTCCAGACCGTCGGACTGTCGAATGAGTACGATCTAGCAATTGTGCGGGGCGATCCAGCGAGCCGCAGCTTTTCAATCGTGCATTTAAAACAAGGGCGCATCGTCGCGCTGGACTGCGTTAATTCAGCGAAGGATTACGTGCAAGGGAGGAAGCTGGTCGAGCGCGGGGTTTGCGCCAATCCCCAAAGGTTGGCCGACACATCCCTTCCCTTGAAAGACCTAGCCTGATCTGGCCGATACCGGGAATAGTTAAGCTATGCCTCATGCGTTCGGATTCGACTGGTCGGACCCGTTCGTAAGCGGTAGAAATCCCCCACATTTTCAGGGTTTGGCGATCTGTTAGGGGTGTCCCTTGTGTTTGCGAGGGTGATGATGAGCGGGGATTTCGAAACAGGTTTCGAAACTGACAGGGTGGAGAGGACAGGCAAGGCCGAGCGCCTGGACGTCATTCCCCTGCCGAGTGGCAAACGGGGATGGACGCCGGCGGCGAGGGCGCGGATCATATCGGAGAGCTTCCAGGAGGGGGCGAATGTGGCCGAGGTTGCCCGGCGCCACGGGATGCTGCCGCAACAACTCTACACCTGGCGGGGACGTTTCAGGGAGCGTGCCGAGGAGATGGGTTTCGTCCCGGCCGTGATCGATGGCCCGCCGATACCGCCCGCTCCACCGACGCCTGCCGTGTCATCGGCACCTGCGACGCCGAAGGCTGGCGGGCAGATCGTCATCGAAACTGCCGGGCTGTCGATCCGCATTCCGTCCGATGTGGATGCCGATCACATCGAACGGGTGCTTCTGGCTGTGCAGGCGAATACATGATCATCCCGCCCGGACCGTTGAAGGTGCTGGTCGCGACGCAGCCCGTGGACTTCAGGAAGGGCATGGTGGGCCTTGCCTCGCTGGTGCAGCGCGAACTGCGGCTCGACCCATTCTCCGGCATGCTTTTTATTTTCCGGGCGCGCCGGGCGGACAGGATAAAGCTCCTAGTTTGGGACGGCACCGGGCTCGTCCTTGTGACGAAGCGATTGCAGGATGGGAAGTTCCGCTGGCCCCGACCGGGAGACGGAGTGATGAGGCTCTCGGCGGCACAGGCCGCCGCGCTATTCGAGGGGTTGGACTGGTCGCGCGTGCATGTGCCGCGCGTGCCGAAGCCGCTCCATGCGCAGTAGGTCGCACGCCTGATTCTGCCTGGCGCAAGATCGTTCCAAAGTGCCCGATATCGTTTAGCATGCGGGCGTGGAGGCGCATCCCGAACCCCCTGTCGAGACCGGCTTCGAGGCCGGATATGACGAGCTTCCCGACGATGTCGGGCAGCTTAAGGCCATGGTGCTGGCCGAGCGCGCTCGCGCCGCTCGGTTCGAGCATATCCTCAAGCTGATCAACCGCACGACCTTCAGCAAGCGTTCGGAAAAGCTGCCGGCGGACCAGCTGGCGCTCGTCCTGGAGGATGAACAGGTTGCCCTTGCCGAAGCCGAGGGACTCCAGGAGAAGACGGCGGAAGAAGGCGAGCGCTACGGCCTAAAAAAGCGCCGCCGCCGGCCTGCGGATGCCGAGCGCGCGTCGCTGCCGGCCCATCTACCGCGCTTCGAGACTGTCATCAAGCCCGAGAGCCTGCAATGCGTCTGCGGCGGCGCACTGCACAAGATCGGCGAAGACCGTTCCGAACGGCTCGACATCATTCCCGCACAGCATCGCGTGATGGTGACGATCCGCCCGCGCTATGCCTGCCGTTGCTGCGGCGATGGCGTGACCCAGGCTCCAGCCCCGGCGCACGTGGTGCCGGGCGGTTTGCCGACCGAGGCGCTGGTCGCCGACGTCCTGATCAACAAATATTGCGACCATCTGCCTCTGTACCGCCAGTCGAAGATTCTCGCCCGGCAGGGCATCGAGATCAGCCGCGCCACCCTGGCGAACTGGGTCGGCCGCGGCATCGCCGCGCTGATGCCGATCACCAACCGGATGCGCGTCGATGCGCTGGCCAGCGGTCGCCTGTTCGTCGACGAGACCACGGTCAAGGTGCTGGCACCGGGAACGGGCAAGACGAAGACCGGCTACATGTGGGTCACGGTGCGCGACGATCGCACGCACGGCGGCGCCGATCCGCCTCTGGCGCTCTACACCTATATGCCGGGACGCGGAAAGATGTGGGCCAGGCAGTTGCTCGGATCCTACCAGGGCATCCTGCAGGTCGATGCTTGGCAGGCCTATGACCAGTTCGGCAAGGACGATGGCGCCAACGCCGGTGTCACCAAGTCCTACTGCTGGGCTCATCTGCGCCGCAAGTTTATTGATGCCGGCAGCGACGCTCCGGTCGCGCAGGATGCCTTGCAGCGCATTGCCGAAATCTATGGCATCGAGAAGGAAATCCGGGGCCGAAGACCCGAAGAGCGCCTCGCCGTCAGGCTGGAGCGAACCCGTCCGCTGGTCGACAAGCTCCATGCCTGGTTCGTCGCCACCGCTCCGCGCATGATGACCGGATCGGCAACCAGCGACGCGATGAAATATGCGCTCAAGCGCTGGGCGGGCTTCACACGCTTCCTCGACGACGGCAGGATCGAGATCGACAACAATGCCGCCGAACGCGCTATCAGGCCGGTGACTCTCCAAAGAAAAAATGCACTCTTCACCGGTCACCAGCTCGGTGCTGAAAACTGGGCGGCGATCTCCTCTCTGGTCGAAACCTGCAAGATGCTGGACATCAACCCCTACGCCTATCTCTGCGATGTCCTCGCCCGGATCATCACACGCGCCGACACCGATCCGATCGACGACCTGCTGCCCTATAACTGGGTCGATACCAACGCCGCGCAAGCGATGTTCGAAATGAGCAGCATCGCAAACGCCGCCTGACTGGCCGATTTAAGCCACCGCCGCGCGCCACGTGGGGGATTTTTACCGCTTACGCATGAGCGGCGCTAGGAAATCATCCATTGGATCCAAGAGGCCTACGGTCTCCATCGGTCGGCGCTCACTGCGGTCGTCACCAGGTATCGCACGCGTGGCGCGGTGGCCGAGGTCGGCAAGGTACTTGGACTGCCGCGCGACCTGGACGTCACCGGTTCACGCAGTTCAGAATCGTCATAGGCAGTGCTTATATCCTTCTCGAATAGCCCGCCTGTTCGATTGTTTCAGTCTACCGACTTGCGATACTGCTCGGCTTTCTCGCGGTCGGCGCGCGATTGCTCAACGCGCCCGCGGTTGCGGCCGAAATCGACTATGTGCGCGATACTAGCCCGCGCCGATCGAGGATTCCTCAACCGACCGCTACACAGGACTAGCCATGGTCGCCGACAAGACCCTGAGCATCACCTTTAAGGCATGGGCAACAGGGAATGAGGCGCTCAACTCTTCAGCGCAACTGGAAGAGCCCGTTTATCTTCTCGCAGGCGCCCATGACCTTAAGTGCAGCCGAAGGGATCAGTTCGTCGGGCATTCGCTCAGTCGGAACGACGAGGGCGAGCGCGGCGGTGGGAATCGCCTCGCGTTCGCAGATCACGCAGGCGATGCTGTTGATGCCGCGGGTCCAGCCGCCGCGGCTGACGGCATAGCCTTGGCGACGGATCGTCTCGAACTCCTCGAAGATGTCCTCGCGCACGAGATCTATGGCCTCGGGTACTCCGGAAAGGATCCGGTCGAGTAGGGCATCGCCATCTGGATGATGGGCCAACATCACCTTACCGGCGGCGGTGAAAGCAGCCGGCACCCTGAATCCCTCCCGGAGCGAGCCGCGCAATGGGTTCGGCGAGAGTATCCGGTCAATGTATACGATGTCGGTGTCGGTCAGTATCGCGAGCGCAACGGTTTCGCCGGTCGCTTGGTGTAGTTGCTGGACGAAGGGGGCCGCGGCGCGCCTCACCGGATTACGGTTGGCGATCATCGCGCCGAGTTCATAGACCTTCATGCTGGCGAGATAACGCCCCGTGTTCTCCTCTTGCTCCACGAACCCCTCTTCTGCCAAGCTTTGCAAAAGACGGTGGATATTGCTTTTCGGCAAAGCAAACTCTCGGGCCAAGTCGGAGAGACGTTGCGCGCCATGACGTGCAAGATGGTCCAGTATGCGCAGCGTGCGCAGCACCGCAGGCGTCATTCCTGAACGCCGTATCGAGATCGCAACCCTGAGCAAAGTCGTCGTTTCGGGAGACCAGCGGCGATCATGGACCTAAACATAGTTTGGCGCGGTGGGCGGGTCCAGCACCAGTTTAGGGTTAGCCTGCGATCTTACCCAGAAGATCGCGCGCGACGATCATCTTCTGAACTTCGGTGGGTCCTTCCCCTATCCGGCGTATACGAAGCTCGCGATACCAGCGTTCGAGCGGAAGCTCCTTGCTGACCCCAAGTCCACCGTGAATCTGGATCGCGCGGTCGACCACCCGCCCGGCTGCCTCAGTGGCGACGATTTTCGCCACCGCAGCGTCAGTCCGAAACGGTTCGCCTCGATCCGCCTTCGCGGCGGCAGCGAGCACTAACAGGCGGGCGCTGCGAAGATCGATCTCGTTATCGACGAGCATCCATTGGATACCCTGCCGCGCGGCGAGGCGCTGGCCGAATGTCTCGCGTAACTGGGCGTAGTCGATCGCCATCCGATGCGCCATCTCGGCTACACCGATGCACTGCGCCGCATAAGGGATGCGCTGCGCGCTCAGCCGGTCGTTGGCCAAGGCGAACCCCTGGCCGACAGGGCCCAGGCGCTGCGCGTCCGACACCCGAACGTCGTCCAGCGACAGCTCGGTCGCGTAGTGTGCGGATCGCAGCGTGTGGACGACGCGGCGAACTTGGAAGCCTGGGGTGTCGGTGTCGATGATGAAGGCGGTGATGCCCTCCCGACCTTCACCCGTGCGGGTGAAGAGGATGCCGTAATCGGCATCGTCGGCGCCACTGATCCATAGCTTTGAGCCATTGATGACCCACTCGTCGTCGTCCTTCACCGCCTTCGTGCGGATCGCACGGGCGGGATCGCTCCCGCCGCTGGGCTCGCTCAGGCCGAAAAAGCCGCGCTTCTCGCCGCGCAGAGTGGGATAGAGGTAGCGCTCCTTTTGATCGTCGGTCGCCTCATAGAGCTGAGCCAGTCCCGCACCGCCAAAGACGCCGTAGCAGGCGGTGTAAAGGCCGCCGCGGTGCTGCGTCATCTCCATTGCCAGTAGGGCACGCGTCGTGACGTCGAGACCCGGCCCCCCAAATTCCTCGGGAATATCCATCCCGTATAGACCGAGATCGCGGACCTTCTGCCGCAGGCGCGTGAAATCCCTCGGCTTGAGCTCGGCCGCGTCCGGGTCGAGGTCGGCCTCTAGCGGAATGATCTCCTCGCGGACGAAGCGCCGGATCACATCGATCAGTGCCTGCTGCTCCTCGCTCGGCGTGAAATCAATCATAGCTGCTCTCCCCTTACCCGTTGTCCCAGTTGCCCGATGTTCGTAGCGTCTTCGGGCGGGTTGAGCGGTGGAATGGATCCATGACGGGCCACATGGTCCATCAGCAGCTCCTTCCACCGCGACATATACTGCATGTTGCACTCGACGCGGAAACAACATCCGTCCGGGACGCTGGCGTTCAGCAAATCGACGAGCTCGGAGCGCAAGCCGAAGAGGGACCGCCCACCGGCATAGCCAATGCGAAGCGTTTCGCCCGTCGAGTTGCCGATCTCGTAGACGCCTAGGACGGCGCTCAGTTCGCTGATCGCTTCCTGATTGAATGGCCGCCAGGCTTCGCGGATGCCAAGGCCGCTCATGGCCGACGGCTCACCGTGGCGATCCCCTCCAGACACGCCTCGCCGTGCTGGTTGATCTCGTGCAGGGAGAATTCCAGGACGTTTCCGTCCTCCGAAGCCGTCTCAAGCTGCGCTGATGCCGTGAGCACGTCGCCCGCCACCGCAGACCGGACGATGCGGTAGGCGACCTTGTCGACCCGCCAACCGGGGCCGATCCCTTCGGTAAGGGCGCGGATCGCATTCGCCGCATGGAGATGCGAATGGACAACGAGACCCGCGTGGCCCTCCTGCTTCGCCCAGTCCAGATCGTAGTGGATGCGGTGGCTATTCCATGTGACAGCGCTGTAGCGAAAGAGCTGTAGGGCGCTCGGCCGCATCGTGATCTCGGGCAGCGCCTGGCCCGGCGTCATGGTCTCGCTCACGCATCACCGCCTTTCTCCGCCCTGGCGAGGACCGTCCGCCGGTTGCGGTTGTAGAGGACGCCGGTCGCGTCCGAGAATTCGTGCAATGCCGTCACAAACACGATGGCTCCGCTGCGACCATGCTTGAGATCGACCCGCTCGATCACCTCCTCGTGATATAAATCGAGCCCCGCCGTTACTGGTCGGAGCAGATCGAGCTCCTCGCCCGCGCCCATGACACGAAGCGTCGCAGTCGTAGGATCGCGGGCAATTCCGTCCGGCGCGAGGTCGCCTTCGCGAGCACCTGCTCCCCAATCGGCTATCGCGGACAGCAGGTTGGGCGATGCGACGACGCCGGGGAAGCCGGCGGCGGTGGCCGCTTCCTGATCATGGTGAATTGGCGCAAGATCGCCAACGGCGAGAGCGTAGCGACTGATCGTGCGGCCATCGAGGATACCGATGTGCGCCCGATGCCGCACACCTATCCGATCGGCCATCTGAAGTCGATACGCCTCCAAGGTCGGATCCAACTCGCTCAACACGACTCTCCCGCAATATTCTATCTAGTAGAACGACGTTACCTGTTTAGATGTGGACGGTCAATGTCGAACGGGGAATAGGCCGCCATTGACAGGTAATGTCGTTCCATGCAGTAGAACAATAGCTATCGACCTGACGAGGGATTCGCGTGCAGGCACTAGGAGAAGAGACGGTGGCCTTCGCGCCACAACCGGCCGGTTATCGCCGATGGGCGGTTTCGTTGATGCTGGCGCTGTTCGCGCTGAGCTTTCTCGACCGCCAGATCATCAACATCCTGGCAGAACCGATCCGCCATGAGTTGCGTCTGGCCGACTGGCAGATAGGCATCATGACGGGCCTCGCCTTCGCCGTGCTATATACTATCGCGGGCTTGCCCATTGCACGCCTGGCTGACCGGGCGAACCGGCCTCGAATCATCGGCACCGCCGTGATTGCCTGGAGCCTTTTCACGGCGGCCAGCGGCTTCGCATCGAATTTCGCGCTGCTGCTGGCGGCGCGTGTCGGAGTCGGCATCGGGGAGGCTGGACTGACGCCGCCGGCGACCTCGCTCATCATGGATTATTCGCCCCCCGAAAAGCGAGCCTCGACCCTCGCCCATTACCACATGGGCGTGCCGTTGGGATCTCTCCTCGGCCTCGCGCTCGGTGGAATGCTCTTCGATCTGGTGGGTTGGCGCCATGCTTTTCTGGTCGTGGGCCTGCCCGGCCTGCTGCTCGGCGGACTGGCCCTGCTCCTTCTTCGGGAGCCGCGGGCGAATGCGGCGACGCCGGCGTCATCCTCCCCTACGACGTTGGTCGATGCCACGCGCACTCTGTGGAGGATCCGCTCGTACCGACTATTCGTCCTAGGCACGGCCTTCCAGGCTTTCGTGAGCTATGGGCAGGCGCCCTTCATCGCCTCTTACTTCTTTCGTATGCACGGTGCCGAACTCGCGTCGCTCGGAAGAGTAATCGGGTTGGAACGCGCCGGGTTTCTAGGGTTGGCGCTCGGTCTCGCCAGCGGAATTTCGGGCCTTTTCGGCGTCTGGCTCGGCGGGCAACTCGCCGATCGCATCAGCCGGGGTGACGTCCGCCATTACGGCACCGTGCCGGCGGTCGCGGCCCTGCTTACCGTCCCGACCTTCATCGCCGCGATCCTCATGCCAAATGCCGGCGCGGCTCTGCTTTTCCTGACCATCCCCTGCCTCTTCAACTCGATGTGGTTCGGTCCGGTGCACACGACTCAGCAGGGGGTGGCTCCCGCACATGTACGGGCCACGGCCACTGCGATCCTCTTGCTGGTCCTGAATCTCATCGGTCTCGGTCTCGGACCGCTCACCGTGGGTATCCTGAGCGACTGGTTTTCCTCGGGCTGGGGCTTCGGGGCGGCCAGGGGCGTCCAGGCTGCGCTGGTAGCCGCGTCCTTTGTCGGACTCGTGCCCGCCTGGCTCTTCTGGTCGGCCCGACGGTCGATCCCGGACGAGATCACCCGATAACCGCCTTCGACCACACCGACTGCAGACGTGAGCCACGATAATGACAAACTAGAAATGGGAGAGATGAACATGAACGTGCGGAACCTCTTTACTTCCTCGGCGATGATCGCCCTGATCGTACTGCCGGGCACGGCCGTCGCCCAGACGGCACCGGCCCCACCGCAGAACCAGACCGGGGACCGGTGTCGGGGGCAGGGAGAACCGCGCGCGAGCGGCAACTGCGAGCCGTCGTCCGCACAGGACAATACGTCAGGCACGGTCGCGGGCACGGACGTTCAGACAAGCTCTGACGGCGGCAACGGCGACATTGTCGTGACCGGCAGCCGGTTGAAGACCGGGTTCGCCTCCCCCACGCCGGTTACGGTCGCGACCACGGACGACCTGCGATCGGCGGCGCCGACGTCTTTGACCGATGGACTGACCCAGCTGCCACAGTTCCGGAACTCATCACGCGCGTCGACGGCCGGGCCCTCGGGCGTGCGGGGAAACGGCGCGAGCTTCCTGTCGTTGCGCGGGCTGGAATCACAGCGCACTCTCACATTGCTCGATGGCCGCCGCGTCGTCGCCTCGAGCAGCGCGGGGTCGCCCGACATCAACCTGTTTCCCCAGGATCTCGTGGCACGCGTAGAAGTCGTGACGGGCGGCGCGTCCGCAGCCTATGGGTCCGACGCCGTAGCGGGCGTGGTCAACTTCGTGCTCGACAAGAACTTCACCGGGTTTCGCGTACGAGCACAGGCCGGAATCTCGAATGAAGGAGATGGGGGGTCGCGGCAGGCTGCACTTTCCTATGGCACGCCGCTGTTCGGCGGGCGCGCCCATCTCATCGCCAGCATCGAGTATCGTCAAACCGACGAGATCCGCGGCGGGAACAGCCGCCCTTGGGCAGACGCTGCCTATGCCATCATCGTCAATCCCAATGGGGCCCCTTCGCGGCTCATAGCACCGACGGTTGCCTCGAACGCCACCTTCGGCGGCCTGATCGTGGGCGGTCCGCTGAACAACACGCAGTTTCTCGCGGGTGGTGCCACTGCACCGTTCCGGCTTGGGACCGCGGTCACCGCGACCACGATGATCGGGGGGGACGGCGCCCCGTCGCAATTCGGATTCACCTCGGGTTTGGAAAGCTACAATGCTTTCGTCCGGCTAACCGGTGACGTGACCGACAACCTCTCGCTGTTCGTCGAGGGCGGAGCCGCGCGGTCCACTTCTGGCTATGACGTCGCGCGCTCCAGCCAAACGGCCGGCACCGCCTTTACCATCTACAACGACAACGCCTACCTGTCCGACGCCCTCCGTAACCAGTTGGCAGGCGCCGGCGTCACGTCGTTCCGGCTGGCCCGCGTCGATCGCGACTTCGGTTTCTCGCGCGTGAAGGCTCGCAGCGACACGTGGCGGGTGACCGGAGGCTTCAATTGGAAGCTTGGCAGCGACTGGGAGGTCGAGGGCTACTACGCTCATGGCACCAACAACTATGAGGTCGACACCTACAACAACCCGATCTACCGCCGTCTTTTCGCGGCGGCCGACGCCGTGCGGGATCCGGCGACAAACCAGATCGTCTGCCGCTCCACGCTGCAGGGATACAATCCGGGTTGCGTGCCGGTAAACCTGTTCGGCGACGGCTCGGTATCGTCGGCGGCGCTGAACTACTTCATGGGCACGGCCGTCCAGAAGCTGCGGCTGACCCAGGACGTTGGGTCGCTGACGGTGCGCGGTTCCGCCTTGGAGCTCCCGGCCGGCAAGGTAAGCGTCGCGGCGGGCATCGAATACCGACGTGAATCCGCGAACCAGACGTCCGACGCATTGTCGCAGACGGTGATCTCTAATGTGGGCGTCCGGGGAATCCCGGGTTCATTCGTTGGGCAACTTGGATCCTACTTTCTTTCCAACCCGCAACCGCTTCGCGGCAGCTACGACGTGCGCGAGGGCTTCATTGAGGTCGAAGTCCCGGTCCTGAAGAATTCTCCGGTCGGCAAGGCGCTCACCCTGAACGGCGCGGCGCGACTGATCGACTACAGCACGGTGGGGTCGCTCGTTGCATGGAAGGCAGGCGCGGTCTTCGACCCCATTTCGGGACTGCGCCTGCGGTTCACGCGGTCGCGCGACATCCGCGCCGCGAACGTGTCCGAACTCTACACTGGTCCTGTCAGCATCCAGGGGACGGTTCTCTACAACAACATGACCACCGCCTTCATCGGCCGACGCAGCGGCAATCCGAACCTGGCACCCGAAAGGGCGGACACTCTCACCGCCGGCGCGGTGTTCAAACCCGGCTTCTTGCCAGGCTTCAACCTTTCCGTGGACTATTACAACATCAAGCTGAACGGGGCGATCGCGCAGCTCACTCCGCAGCAGACGATCGATCAATGCAACCAAGGTTTCCAGCCGGCTTGCGCGCAGATCACAAACAACGGCCAGCTCACGCTGCTGATCCCGACCCTCAACCTTTCGTCGATCAAGACCAGCGGCGTCGATATGGAAGCCCTTTACTCGATCAAGCTCGGCGGTGGCGACCTGAAGCTGCGCGGGCTCCTCACCTACCTCGACAAATACGAGACGACCTTGCCGGGCACGGCACCGATCGAACGTGCAGGCGACATCGGCACCACGGGAACCCCACGGTGGAGCGGCACCTTATCGGTCAACTACGTTGCGGGGCCGGTCGATCTGTTCGCGCAGGAACGTTTTATTGGCTCGGGCAAAATCGACACCACCGCCGCGGCGGGCACGTTCGCCGATAACCATGTCGGTGCGGTCTGGTATACGGACGTAACCGCCCGTTTCAGCGCGCCGGGTATGGGCGGGACGGGGCAGTTCTTCCTCACCGTCAACAACCTGTTCAACCGGCAACCGCCGATCGTGCCGACCATCCCCTATGGTGGCTACCGCAGCACGAACTTCGCGCTCTACGACGTGATCGGACGTTACTTCACTTTCGGTTTCCAGGCAAAGTTCTAAGGAGCGTGATGACGGACAAGGCATTTAGCGGACTGCGCGTGCTGGACATGGGACAGATCTACAACGGTCCCTATTGCGGCCTGCTGCTTGGGCTTCTCGGCGCCGACGTCATCAAGGTCGAACCACCCGGAGGCGAACGGCTTCGCTTCCGGTCGACCGACGCCGTCGAGACGCACGAGTTTATGATGCTGAACTCGAACAAGCGCAGCATCGTACTCGACCTGAAGACCGAGGCCGGGAAGTCGCTGTTCCTGGACCTCGCGTCCGAGGTCGACGTGGTGATCGAGAACTTCGCGCCCGGCGCAATGGAGCGGATGGGGCTCTCGCCGACGACGCTGATGGAGCGGAATCCGAGACTGATATTCGCCTCGGGCAAGGGCTACGGCAACCAGGGCCCCTATGCCCACATGGCGGCCATGGACATCACGGTCCAGGCGATGGCCGGGGTAATCGCCTCTACGGGGTTTCCCGATGGTCCGCCGGTCAAAGCAGGGCCGGCGTTCGCGGACATCATGGGCGGAATTCATCTGTTTGCGGGGATCGCCACGGCCCTTTATCAGCGCGAGCATACAGGACGCGGGCAAGCGGTCGAGGTGTCCATGCACGATACGATCTATCCCGCTCTGGCTTCCGTGTTGGGTGCGCTCTACAATGATCCCGCGCGGGTCGTGCCTGAGCGCACGGGGAACAGGCACAGTGGCCTCGCGGTCGCCCCCTACAACGTCTACCGCGCGGCCGACGGACACATCGCGATCATGTCCGCGAACGAACGGCACGCGATCGGCGTGATGGAACTGGCCGGCGGCGCGGAGATGACGTCGGACCCGAGGTATGCCACCCGGTATTCACGGCTCGAGCATATGGACGAGCTCGACGCGCAAGTAGAGGCGTGGACCCGCGGCTTCGATCGATGGGCCTTGGTGCGCATGCTGGCGGAGAAGGGTGTGCCTTCGGCCCCCGTGCTGACCGTCCGCGAGGTAGCCGAAGATCCCCATCTGCGCGAGCGGGGCATGATCCGCGACGTGGAGCATCCGCTGCGGGGAACCATCCCGGTGCCTGGATCGCCCATCCGTCTGGGCGACTCGTCCGTCGAGGTGCGCGCCGCCCCCGAACTAGCGGAAGGCACCAACGCGATCCTGGCCGAATTGCTGGAAGCCGGTGACGAACAGATAGCGATGTGGCGCCGTGAAGGCGCATTCGGAGAGACAAAATGACCGATGAAAGGGGAAATCGCCCCGTCCGTATCGCCAACTGCTCGGGATTCTACGGCGATCGCCTAAGCGCGATGGAGGAGGTCCTGCGGGGCGGCGAGGTGGACGTGATTACCGGCGACTACCTCGCCGAGGTCACCATGCTGGTGCTCGCGAAGAACCGGTTGAAGGATCCCGAGACAGGCTACGCCAAGACCTTCGAACGGCAGATCGACCCCCTACTTGAGGAGATCGCGGCACGCGGGGTGAAGGTCGTGGTCAATGCCGGCGGACTCGCGCCGGCGACACTTGCCGAGCGGCTGCGTCGCACGTGCGGCGCGCGGGGGGTCCCCCTCTCGATTGCCCATGTCGAAGGCGACGACCTGTTGCCGAGGCTGGATGCCCTCCAGGAAGAAGGAAACCCCCTTTCACACCTCGACACGGGGAAACCGCTGTCATCTTGGGGCCACCGGCCCCTCACCGCGAACGCCTATCTCGGCGCCTGGGGTATCGTGGCGGCACTCGGCGCGGGAGCCGACATCGTGATCTGCCCTCGGGTTACGGACGCTTCCGTCGTGGTTGGCGCCGCAGCCTGGTGGCACGGCTGGCCACTCGATCAATGGGACGCGCTCGCCGGCGCGGTCGCCGCGGCGCATGTGATTGAGTGCGGAACGCAGGCGACCGGCGGCAACTACTCCGGCGTCGCCGCTATCGCGGATCCGATCCGTCCAGGCTTTCCACTCGCCGAGATAGCTGCCGATGGAAGTAGCGTCATCACTAAGCATCCCGGGACCGGGGGAGCCGTGACGGCCGGCACCGTCACGGCGCAGCTGCTATACGAGATCCAGGGGCTCGACTATCTCAATCCCGACGTGACCGTGCAGCTCGATACGATCCAGCTCGAGGAGCTGGGTCAGGACCGCGTTCGTCTTTACGGCACGCGTGGTACTCCGCCTTCGGTCACGACTAAAGTCGCGATCACTGCCCTCGGCGGCTTCGAGAACAGCATGATGTTCGTGCTGACTGGCCTCGATCGCGCTGAGAAGGCGCATCTGCTGGAGCGGGGATTCCGCGCGCAGCTGGTGGACGCCGACCTCACCGCGCTGCGCTTCGACCTGATTGGCGGGGTGGATCCGCGCCCAGCGGATCAACTCGCGGCAACGAGCTTCCTTAAGGTCAGCGCGCAAGGGTCGGAGGCTGCTGTCGGGCGGAACTTCTTCGACGCGTCGGTCGAGCTTGGTTTGGCTAGCTATCCCGGCCTATTCTCGCTCCGGGCTGGAACTCGAGGCGCGACCGCGTTTGGCGTCTATTGGCCCGCAGTCGTTTTTCAGGATCTGCTCGCTCATGTCGCGGTGCTGGCGGACGGCACGCGGTTGGAGGCTGCTCGACCACCCGTCATGGCCTGGATCGAGCTTCGGCAACCCGCGACAACCTATACCGAGCGGGATTGGGGCGACACTGTCGATGCGCCGATCGGGACGGCGTTCGATGCTCGCTCGGGAGACAAGGGTGGTAACGGGAACGTCGGGATATGGGCGAAGGATGATCTCGGATATGAGTGGCTGGTCTCAAAGCTCACGGTCGAGACATTGGCGAGCCTGTTGCCGGAAACGGCCGGGTTGACGATCGAGCGTTACGCCCTCCCTAACCTTTGCGCCGTTAACTTCGTGATCAAGGCCCTCCTCGATGGCGGTGCGACTGAGACACTGCGCTTCGACACCCAAGCCAAGGCCTTGGGGGAGTATGTCAGGTCCAAAGTTATGGCGTTACCGCTGGCTCTCGCCGCACGAAATGGCCCACACTGAGAGTCACGCACCGCCGAGCAGCGGGCTTGGGCAACCTGCTGGAAAGAGTAAATGCAATAGGTGCGGACTCACAGCAGGTTCGAACACGATGCTGATGTCGCCCAGCACATTCCCGCCGTGATAACATCGAGGTCGCCGGTGGAGGCCAGCCCAGACCAGAAAGCGCGTCGTAGGCGCCAGCGGACAGGTGCGAGCGCGACAATGGCACGAAGCTTGGTGACAGTACGCGCTGTCGCGGAGACGCTGCACCTGGCAGCAGCGCGCGCCTTCGATGAGCGGCAAATCGCCGAACCGCTGGCCGACCTTTGGAGCTGGCTTGAGGTGAACCGGTGATGATCGACGTGTCCCATCTGAAGACGCGCCGCGCGGCATCGAGGCTGACGATAAAAAGGGGGATCTTGGCCGACTGATTGGCCGAATCAAAGGCGGCATGAACACCAAGCCCCATGCCTTTACCGATGCGAATGATCGCCCGTTGAGTTTCTTCATTACCGCCGGTCAGATCAGCGACTATAGGTGACTCTGCCGGGCAATGTCGAATCACGCCTTCCGAAATGGTGGGGCATTTTGCCCAAATTCTTTTTTTCGAATTATCACGGTTCCGTCAGATCGGGCACTGCCTAGAGCAGATTCCGATCATTCCAGTTCATATCCGGCGGCCGAGAAGTAGTTTGCGCACTCTTCTGGCGTGAAGCACGGCAGGGCGTCGCGGATTGTGTCCCACAGGTCGGGGATGGTTTGAGCAGCAGCCTTTCGCAGGATGGCCTTGAGCTTTGAGAAGGCATTCTCGATCGGATTGAAGTCGGGGCTGTATGGCGGGAGGAAGAGCATCCGCGCGCCCGTCGCTTCGATGGCTTCGCGGGCGGCGACGTTCTTGTGGGCAGGAAGGTTGTCGAGGATCACGACATTGCCGGGCCGTAAGGTCGGGACGAGGACGTGCTCGACATAGGCGACGAACCATTCCCCTGTCATCGGTCCGTCGAGCACCATCGGCGCGGTCATGCCGGACAGGCGGAGCGCGCCGGTGAAGGTGGTCGTCTTCCAATGGCCGTGTGGGATGGATGATCGGCATCGCATGCCGCGCTTTGCGCGTCCCCGCAGACGAGCCATCTTGGTAGAGGCGCCGGTTTCGTCGATGAACACCAACTGCTCGGGATCGAGATCAGGCTGGGCATCGAACCAGGCGTGTCGCCGCGCGGCGACGTCGGGCCGCTCCTGCTCGCTCGCGTGCGCCGTTTTTTTCAAGGTCATGTCGTGACGGTCGAGAAAACGCCAGATCGTGCTCGCCGCGAACGCGGCACCATGCTCGGCCCGAAGCATCTCGGCCAATTCGACCAGCGTGATGTCCACCTGCTGCTCGATCGTCGCTAAAATCACCTCTCGATACGCTTCGATCCGTCGGGATCGCCGGTCGCCACCTTGCGGCTTCGCACTGGTCGTACCGCTATCGCGCCACTCGCGCACCCAACGGATCGCGCTGGCGGCACCGACACCGAACCTGTCGGCCGCTGCCCGTCGTGACAGACCGCCATCGACCGCCGCGATCACACGAGAACGAAGATCCGCAGATAAAGATTTCGCCATGACACGCCGACCTCCGCTCGGACGGCATCATGAATCAGACTTTTGATCCTAAGGGAATCCCAAAGCGAATCTATCAGATCAGATTTTGCTCTAGCCACCAAGACGGTTCGGCGCTGCATGCTATCTATGGCCCCCTCGGACCCTCGCCTTTGCGAACCCACCAACTGAGAACAAAGTTGGCGATGGCGGCGGCGAACAGAATCGTAGCAGGAACTGTGTGACTGTCCGCCAACAGCGCTCCAGCTACCAAGAAGCCTACCGTGAGAACATTGGGGTCGCCGACGCGCCCTGTAATGTTTGAAGAAGGTCGGGCCGTGGTCCTGACCTCCACCGGGAGTGCACCCGATCGCGCCACGCTTTCCGCAAGGGCCACTAGTTCTGGCGAAGCCGCCGCCAGCCTCCCCAAGCTGGCAACCAATCGGCGTCCGCCCTTCTTGAGATCGGCAGGACTTAGGCGTTCACGCATCAGCTCGCGAGCGATCGGCATCGCCCTCGCCGCGATGTCGAATTCAGGGTCGAGCGAACGGACGAACCCCTCGGCGGTAAGAAGGGTGCGCAGCAACAGCGCCAGATCAGGCGGCAGCGCGAGGCGATAGTCGCGGAGCAACGCGAAGACGCGTTGGAAAATCACCGATAGCTGAATCTGCTCAAGGACGGCGCCGCGGAATTCGCCTATCAGTTCTTCAAGGTCTCGGTGGAGCGAACGCGCATCGACGGTATAGTCGCCGGACCATCGCATCAGCACGTCGCCGACCCCGCGGGCATCATCGCCCGCAATGGACAGTACCAGGCTGACCAGTTCGGAGCGGCGGGCGGGGGTCAGCGTTCCCACCGCACCGAAGTCTATGAACGCGATCGTCCCGTCAGGTTGCACGAACACGTTGCCGGGATGGGGATCGGCATGGAAGCGCCCGTTGAAGATGATCATGCGAAGCACTGCATCGGCGTAGGTGCCGGCGATCGCCTTTGCGGTTGATCGATCGATCGGAACGGCCGTGATCGCACGGACGGATTGGCCGACCAGCCTTTCCTGCACATTGACCCGTCGGCCGACATGGTCCCAGAAGAACCTCGGTGTATATACGCCAAGGGTCGTCAGATACGCGCCGATGCTCTCGCAGGCCGCGGCTTCCGCGCTGAGGTCCATTTCCTGCGACAGACCTTCGGCGAAGGAGCGCAGGAGTTCGTCGGGCTTGAGGCGACGCACCTCAGGCGATTGCTTCTCCGCCAATCGCGCGACCCGTCGTAACAGCCGCAGATCAGCATCGACCCGCGTGGCAATACCGGGACGGCGGATCTTGACCACGACCTCGGTCCCGTCCTGGAGCGCCGCAGAGTGAACCTGCGCGATCGACGCGGCTGCGATGGGCGTCCGATCGAAGCGTGCGAACACCTGGTCGACCGGTGCGCCGAGCGAGGCTGCCAGATCTGCTTCGATCTGCTCGAAGGGGAGCGGCGTGACCTGATCCTGAAGCGTGGCCAACGCCGCCACCCATTCTGGCGTCAGCAGATCCTCGCGCGTCGCCAGCACCTGGCCTAGCTTGACGGCGACCGGTCCGAGCTCGCGCAGCATGGCGACCACTCGCCCGGGAGCGTCCTTCTCACCTGTCTGATCCGGGCTTCCCAAAGCCAGACCCAAGCGTGCCGCAAGCCCGCCAAGGCCGTGGCGGACGAATATCCCGGCCAATTCTGCGAAACGAGCGCGCTCACCGATCGGAACGTCTTCCTCGATCATTACGCGCCATCGTCGGCCGGGGTGCCGGGCCGACAGCCGGTCAGGAACAGGTCGATGCCGCGACTGACGCGGTCCTTTGCCGCTGCATCGTACGCCGCTGGCGCGAGGCCCAGCGCCGACCGCCGCATGGGCGCGACCACGACGAGCGTGACGAACTGTTCGGCGGCGAAGACCGGGTCGGACACGGTTATTTCGCCCTTCGCCGCTGCATGCGCGAGGATGCTTGCGACCCATTGAACGGCGCGCTGAAATCCGAAATCATGGATGTTCGCCGCGAGCGCGGGAAAGCGCACGGCCTGGGCAATGACGACCCGTTCCATCGACGCGATTCGCGTGGTCAACAACCATGCCAGCAATACGTCCGCGATCGACTTGAGCCTCACGGCGACATCGAGTTGATCGTCGATCGTCGGCTCCAGTGCGCGCAATTGGGTGTCGATTTCGTCGAGGATCACCGCTTCGAACACGCGCGCCTTGCTGCCGAAACGCGCATAGAGCGTTCGCTTCGAAATCCGGGCCCGTTCGGCAATCATGTCCGAACTTGCTCCGTCGAACCCGCGCTCGAAAAAGACGTCACGCGCGCTTCTGAGTATGTGAGGCGCGAGACGGGCGGCTTCAACGATCGTGGGCCGCCCCATTTTTCGCGCGCGCTTCGGGCGCTCCTCGTTTGCGTCTCTCAACACCGTCTCCCGCCACAGCACTACTCGCTTCATGCGCGCCTGACGAGAGAGGATGTCGATAGTTACCCCGGGTTTCTTACCAACTTTTGGTTTGAGGCGGACAGGTACGCGTGAGCTGCTGCCGGTTTCGTGGACACCGAGATAAGGTGTTTATGGAACCGGAGGGTGACAATGCAACGACGGAAGTTCAGCCGGGAGTTCAAGCTGGAGGCGGTGAAGCTACACCACGCGGTGGGACACGATCGTGGCGCAGGCCGCGCGCGATCTGGATTTACATGTAAATGTGCTGCGCAAATGGGTCCACGAGGCGGCGGCCGATGCGGGAGCGGCATTTCCCGGTCACGGCAACATGAAGCCCGAGCAGCTTGAGATTGAGCGGCTTCGCCGCGAGCTTGTCAGGGTGAAGGCGGAGCGCGACATCCTAAAAAAAGCGGCGGCCTACTTCGCGAAGGACTCGATATGAGGTTCGCCTTCATCGCGAAGCACCGGGGGATCTGGCCGGTATCGTGGATTTGCGAGGTGCTCGGGGTCTCGCGCAGCGGCTTTCATGCCTGGCTCACGCGCGCGCCGAGCGCACGCTCATCCAGCGACGAGGCGTTCAGCGCGAAGATCCGCGCCAGCTTCATCGCCAGCGATCGGACCTATGGCGCGCGTCGCGTCTGGCACGATCTTCTGGCCGAAGGCCTTGCATGCGGCCTGCACCGCATCGAACGGCTGATGCGCCTGCACGGGCTGAAGGCGCGGCCCCGGCGTCGCGGGCTGCCCAAGGACGCCGGCGAACGCTCGATAATCGCGGACAATGTGCTCGATCGCCAGTTCAGCGCGGATGCCCCGAACCGCAAGTGGGTCGCCGACTTCACCTATATCTGGACGATCGAAGGCTGGCTCTACGTGGCGGCAGTGATCGACCTGTTCTCCAAGCGTGTGGTCGGCTGGTCGATGAGCGACACGATGACGGCGCAACTCGTCACCGACGCGCTGGTCATGGCGATCTGGCGTCGTGGCAAGCCCGATGCCCTGTTGCATCACTCCGACCAGGGTGTTGCGACGACCGGTTGAATCCGCCCAATATACCAGCGAGCAGTTCCAGCGGCTCATGGCCGACAGCCGATCGCACAAGCCGCCTGAAGTTCAGCCGGCACGGGGAGCAACAACGATGCGACCGTGCCGAGATGAGGCCGTAACTTGCAAGACGAGCAGCAGATGGTGTGATCGATCGATCCACGACGAGGGACAATCCGTTTGAATCAATGGCCTTCATCAGGTCGCCAGGTTGTTTGGAACCCTCGTCGCGGAGGCCATTTTGGCCAGCGGTCACGTGCGACCGCAACAACAGGCCGGACATATGATCGCAAGCGATCCGTCACTTTTATCTGCTCAATGCCTTGTAAGCGGAGGCCGTTCTCTAATCGTGGCTCCTTGGTCAACATCTTAGTCGCCTTCCGGGTCATGGTTCTCTTCGCGGTCGGCATTGGCCGCCGCAGCATCTGGTCCGGTCGGAAAAGCGCGGGCGCTGCAAGGTCCACAACGGGCTGACGTCAGATCACGTGCCCATGGCCCCTACCGCGCAGTCACCCACACCCCGCCCGAGGCGACACGTACATCCGGCTCGTGCCGGACGATCTGGTTAGGCTGCGGAAGGGACTGGCTCCCAGCGGAACGGCTCACCCGAGCGCCACACGCTGTGCAGGATCACCGACAGTTTCCGCGCCAGCGCGACCCTCGCCTTGCCTGGTCCGGCTCGCTCGGCGATCGCCAGAGCCCAGTCCTTCAGGTGCAGCGCTCGTTTCACTCGATGGAGGATCACGATGGCGGCCTCGTACATGAGCGTTCGCGCGAGGACGTCGCCGCATCCAGAAATGCGCCCGCTACGGTCGATCTCACCTGACTGGTAACGCCGCGGCGTCAGGCCGAGATGCGCTCCGACGGATCTCGAGCGAGAGAAACGTGCTGGATCTTCGATCGTGCTGACGAATGCGAGCGCCGACAGGGCGCCGATGCCCGGAACTGTCATCAGCAATCTGCAGGTCGCGTCTGCCTTCACCCGGCGCTGAACGGCCGCGTCGAAGACGGCAATCTGTTCGCGAAGCTGTCTCCAGGTGGCAAGGAGCGGTCGCACGATCAACGCGACGTCCGGCGTATCCTCGACCATTGCTTCGACGCGGCGATCGAACCTGAGCCCGCGGTTCTCTAATCGTGGCTCCTTGGTCAACATCTTAGTCGCCTTCCGGGTCATGGTTCTCTTCGCGGTCGGCATTGGCCGCCGCAGCATCTGGTCCGGTCGGAAAAGCGCGGGCGCTGCAAGGTCCACAACGGGCTGACGTCAGATCACGTGCCCATGGCCCCTACCGCGCAGTCACCCACACCCCGCCCGAGGCGACACGTACATCCGGCTCGTGCCGGACGATCTGGTTAGGCTGCGGAAGGGACTGGCTCCCAGCGGAACGGCTCACCCGAGCGCCACACGCTGTGCAGGATCACCGACAGTTTCCGCGCCAGCGCGACCCTCGCCTTGCCTGGTCCGGCTCGCTCGGCGATCGCCAGAGCCCAGTCCTTCAGGTGCAGCGCTCGTTTCACTCGATGGAGGATCACGATGGCGGCCTCGTACATGAGCGTTCGCGCGAGGACGTCGCCGCATCCAGAAATGCGCCCGCTACGGTCGATCTCACCTGACTGGTAACGCCGCGGCGTCAGGCCGAGATGCGCTCCGACGGATCTCGAGCGAGAGAAACGTGCTGGATCTTCGATCGTGCTGACGAATGCGAGCGCCGACAGGGCGCCGATGCCCGGAACTGTCATCAGCAATCTGCAGGTCGCGTCTGCCTTCACCCGGCGCTGAACGGCCGCGTCGAAGACGGCAATCTGTTCGCGAAGCTGTCTCCAGGTGGCAAGGAGCGGTCGCACGATCAACGCGACGTCCGGCGTATCCTCGACCATTGCTTCGACGCGGCGATCGAACCTGAGCCCGCGGTCAGCACCCGGCAGCAGGCCGAATGTCTTGAGCACGCCGCGCACCATGTTGGAGAGGCGCGTCCGCATTCCAACGAGTTGGGCTCGCGCGCCGAGAAGGGATCGTGCTTGGTGAGCATCCAACGACTTGACGTGGACGGAGCGGTACCAGCCTGTCCGTACCACCTGCGCCAGCCCTTCCGCGTCATTTTGGTCGGTCTTGTTCAACCTCATTTGCAGCGCTGCTTTCACCCGGCGGGCGTCAAGGACCGCGACATCGGGACCAGCAGCACGCAGGCCGTGCACAAGCCACGGTGTCATCGCTCCGGTCTCGACACCCAACTTCGCGTCAGCGCCAGCATACCTGGAGATGAGTTTCGAGATCGAACAAGGGTCAGTTGGGCAGCTTCCTCTCCAGATCCGCCGCCCTTCGCTATCGACCACGCAGATCGCCGTGGTCTTCTGTGATACGTCCAAACCTACTGAGTGTGGCATTGAAACCTCCGATGGTGCTTACCACCGGGCCAAGCGCCCGGATCGCAACACTATCGATCATTCGACTCGATGCCGCGATTACCCGAGGTCCACATATGATTCAACGCGTCCGTTGAGGAGGCGTTGGATGTGGCGGATTTCTTTTGGTTTTCGGATGCGCAGTGGGCGCGGATAGCGCCGCTTTTACCGACCGATACGCGGGGGATGCCGCGGGTCGATGATCGGCGGGTACTGTCGGGCATCGTCCACGCGTTGCAGTCGGGCGGGCGGTGGAGTGACTGTCCCGAGCAAGTCTATGGGCCCAAGAAGACGCTCTACAATCGGTTCGTACGCTGGGCGGAGCGCGGGGTGTGGGAAGATATCTTCTCGGCACTGGCCGGGGCCGACGACGCGCCCGATCGGCTGTTCATCGACAGCTCTTGCATCAAGGTCCACCGCACCGCCGGCGGCGCAAAAGGGGGGCCTTGGCCAATGCTATCGGCCAGACGCGTGGCGGCAGGAACACCAAGCTCCACGCCATCTGCGACACAAGGGGCAGGCCGCACGTCCTCCTGCTGACGCCCGGCAACGTCCATGACATGCGGGTCGCCAAGGCTTGCATCGCGGCCATGCCTCCCTCGGCCGAACTCGTCGCCGACAAGGGATACGACAGCAACGACTTGCGTGCCTGGCTTGCCGAGCGCGGCACCGCCGCTGTCATTCCGCCCAAGCGGCATCGCAGGGTCAAACTCGACTGCGATCCCGTCATCTACAAACAGCGCAACGTCATCGAGCGTATGTTCTGCCGCTTCAAGGACTGGCGCCGTGTCGCCATGCGCTTCGACCGAAACATCAAAACCTTCATGGCTACCATCGCCATCGCCGCTACCGTCATCTGGTGGTTATGAGTCCGGCCCCTAGTTCTGTGATAACGGCGCCGAGGCCAAGTCGATCGCGCAGGTTGTGCGCAACCTTGGAGGGCAGCAGAACGCGGTGCGCATTGTGCTTCGCGCGGACGAGACAGCGTTCGCTCACGAGCACACCATCAACCCCGAGTGGACATCTATGAGCTGGTTCGGTGAACAACAAGCGCAAAGGGAAGCTTATGAACCCAGTGATATTCGGCACAGTTGCTGGCGTCGTGTTCGGTACAATCGATATGGGGCTGATGGTGCCAATGGACTTCCCCGACAAAAAAACGGCGTTACTCGGGGCGTTTTGCAGCAGGTTCGCCATCGGCTTTCTGATCCCCTTGGTGAAGATGCCCATTCCGGTGTGGGTCATAGGCGCGGTTGTCGGGCTACTCCTCAGCGTTCCGGACGCGGTGATCACCAGGGCCTACGTGCCGATCCTGACGACGGGCCTGGTCGGCGGTCTGATTATTGGGTGGGCGGCGGGGCGCTGGGCGGTCTGACACTTCTTTTCCCGCGCTTGTAGTCCGGAAGCCTGGGCGCACCTACCTGAAGGCCTATCCGATCGATCTGTTCCGCCTGATCGGCGATGCCGCGCGTCTTCGCGCGAACCGAGCGAACCCGGCCGGTAATAGCCTTGCCCTTTGCGTCGATCGCTCGGATCGAGGGCCGCGCGGCGCTGACACTGCGGTCAAATGCCACGATACCGCGCTGCACCCTGCGCAACTTTTCATCGGCCGAACTGAACGCGTCGCCTTGCTGCCCGTTGATCTTTGCTCTTAATCGGTCCGCTCCTTCCCCTGCGCTGGCGATGGAGGTGCCGACACGCAATATCCTCCCGCGCGCGCCCGTTAGCGAATCGGAAATGCGCGCGGCACGGCTGGACCATGCCGACGAGCTATCGGCCAGCGCTGCGAGCCGATCGCGCGCACGCTGCTGCCCGCGGGCGTCGAAATTGGTCGACACCTTGTCGATAGTGCGGCTGATCTTTTCGACCATTGCCATCGGGTCTCCTCCCGATCCGAGGAGGCCGCCGTTTTTGGCCGGGATGACGGGAAGCGCTTCGCCGTTGACCGCAACGATTGTTGACGCTCCTTTCAGCGATCCATCGAGGCTGATGGCGGCCCCGCCCCCGACGAGCGAACGCGATATCGATGCCGTTACGCCGTGCAGGATCGGAACTTCAGGATCGAGTCGGATGGTGACCAATACCGTCGAGGGATCGTTCACGGTCAGGCGCACAGAGGTGACCGAGCCGACCGGCACCCCCGAATAGCTGACCGAAGAACCTATACGGATGCCGGAGACGCTATCTTTGAACCTAATAAGGTAGTCGCGACCCGTCGGATTGCTTGCAGAGTGCAGCCATATCGAGAACGTAACGAGCGATAGAAGGAGGACGCCGACGGCAGCGAATACGAGCAGTCGGTTTGAAGTGGTCTCCATATCCGCCGTCCAAGATACTGGCGCCTCGCTAAGATGTAAACCGCACGGTATAGTTTCGTATGCACGGTTGACGCCGCTCGTTCGATGCTGAAAATTGACGTGCGCGACGGATTGCGGGGGTATATGTTGTCTGTGCTGTCAGAAGCCGGTATGGTCGCTATCCCTTGGAGTGCCGCACTGGAAATCGAGTTTCTGTCGTCGGGTGACGGCCTGGCAGCACTTCGGATGCCCTGGCGCAAGGACTTGTCGGACCAAGACGGAGGAGCGGCGAGCGGCGCGGTGGCAAGCCTGATCGACCACGGATGCGGCGCTGCCGTCATGTCCAAGCTTGCACGACCGGTCTTGATCTCGACCTTGAATCTAAAGATCGATCACATTCGCCCGTCGGCCTCAAAGTGCCCGGTGACGGTATGGGCCCACTGTTACCGACTTACGAGCGACAGGGCGTTTGTGCGTGCAGAAGTGTGGGAGCAGGATGCGGCAGATGTGTTCGCCTCAGCGCAGGGTGTATTCTCGATCAACCGGCCGATAACGGCGTGAACATGGACGGACGCTTGGCCACGATCATCGCGTCATCGGCCTTCGGCGCAAAGTTGGGCGAGATGATCGAGGTCACGCAAGACGGCTTGACGTGGACCCTGTCTCCACGCCCCGATCTGATCGGCAATCCGCTCCTTCCCGCCCTCCATGGCGGCGCGGCAACGGCGTTCCTTGAACTGGCGTGCGGAGCCATTGTAGCCCATAGCCTCGACCGTGAAGTCCTGCCGCGGCTCATCAGTGTCAACGTACAGTTTCTGGCCCCGATGCGCTTGCGGGATATTACCACCCAACCGACAATCCTCCGCACGGGAAGACGCATCGCCGTTGTCCACGCTGACGCTTGGCAGGAAGATTTCAGTTCGCCCGTCTGCGCCGCCCAGTGCGAGTTCGCTCTGTCAGCGTGATGCCGGTTCGCTTGCCGTGACGGGGGCGAGCGCGAGGCGCCGCAGCATTTCGACAAGCCGCTCCGCGTCGTGGCCGTCGCCATTGATCACCCACCAGGCCACGACGTCGATCGCACTGCCGACCAGGTGAGTCACGGCAAGCGCGGGCGGTAGCCCAGGATCCAGCACAAGGGGCACGTGTTCGGCGCGGGCGATCGCCTGCGCAGTGATTGCTTTCCGTGTGCGCTCGCCGCCGCCGATCAAAATTGCAGCAATCGGCCGTCGTTGCTCGGCGATATATGTGGCAGCCGCTTTCAGTAGCGCGTCCTGATCGCCCGAAGCCAGTGCCGGCCCGATCCGCTCAACAATCTCGCCGATCATGGTTTCCGAAACAGCCATCAGCAGCGCATCGATCGAGGCGAAGTGCCGGAAGAACGTGGCGTAGCCGATGCCGGCTTCGGCGACGACCATCTGCACGGTCACTTGTGCCAGCTCCATCCGCTAAAGTGTTCGAAGCAGCGCTCAGCGCAGCGCCGCACGTGTTCGGACGAAGCGGGGATCGGCGTGTCATGCCGCATGCCTGCGAGCTTGAGCGTTCCCATCATCTCCAGGATCGTGTGGCGTTCCATAGGACCCCCTCAGGCTGTCATAGCGGGCGCAGTCCGCCACGGGTTCGTGACGCAGCTGCAGTCCTTCGGGCGTGGCGATGGTGAGCGGCGCCGGTGGCTGCCGCTGGCGGGTCAAGATGTTGATGACGACGTCGCAGCTGGTCGCGCGAGAACCGGCGCGCATCGTCGGACTCATCGCTTGTTTGGGCCTTGGCGTTCGACGCCGTAATCGCGCCGGCGAGTGCCATTGCCAGCACAAGCGCGCGCGCGACCAACCAGGCGGCTCTTTGTCCGTGACGATAATTTTTTGACGAGACCCCTATTTGCAACGGAAAAGCGGCTGGAAACGAGTTCCTCGCTTCTCTAGGATACGGAACGGTTTACATATCTTAAGGTTCCAGCATGGCGGTTGAGCATCCGAAGACTGACGCGGCGGACAGTCGCGACGAAGGTCGGGGGCAGAAAGGTCATGCGGGAGAATCGGGTGATGGCGATACCGACGTGGGCAAGCCTGGCCTGCTCACGCGTTATCCA
Source organism: Sphingomonas sp. CL5.1 (assembly GCF_013344685.1). Classification (NCBI taxonomy): domain Bacteria; kingdom Pseudomonadati; phylum Pseudomonadota; class Alphaproteobacteria; order Sphingomonadales; family Sphingomonadaceae; genus Sphingomonas; species Sphingomonas sp. CL5.1. The sequence continues at coordinate 1,230,653 of NZ_CP050137.1, read as the reverse complement.
ATCATTCGCGTCGTGCTCGTAGCCACTCTGGTAGCGGGCATCTTAGCAGCCGGCCTGTGGTATCTGGATTACGAGCAGACGGGGCAATACCGCCAATCGACCAACAATGCGTATGTCCGCGCTGACTTCGTGACGATATCGCCGAAGCTTGGCGGCTATATTGAGCGTGTGTTGGTTAGCGACAACCAGCCGGTGCGCAAAGGCCAGCTACTGGCAGTCCTCGACCCGCGCGACTTCCGCTCCGGTGTTGCCGAGGCGCAGGCCCAGGTCTCGGCTGCCGAAGCAGGTATTCGCACCGCGCGGCGTACCTTAGACGAGCAGCGTGCGTCGATCGCTCAGGCGAACGCCCAGGTGGCAAGCGCCGCTGCCGCCGCCGCCGCTGCAGCGAACGAGGTGCGCCGCTATGAGCCACTTGCCCAGTCCGGCGCTGAATCGCGCGAACGTCTGGCGGCGCTTGTCTTAGATCGCGACCGGTCATTCGCAAATCTGCGGGCACAACGCGCCGCCGCCGTCGCTGCACGCCGTATGCTGGCCACTCAAGACGCGCGTATCGGTCAGGCGCTGGCACAGCGTGGGGCGGCCGAGGCGCAGCTCTCGCGAGCCTCAATCGACCTCGGATCGATTGAGATACGCAGCAGCATCGATGGCGTTGTCGCGGACAAGGCGGTGCGTGCCGGCCAGTTCGTTCAACCGGGAACCCGGCTGATGTCGATCGTGCCGACCGATCAGATCTACGTGCAGGCAAACTTCAAGGAGACACAGGTTGCGCTCATGCGGGTCGGCCAGCCAGTGACGATCAAGGTCGATGCGCTCGATGGTGCCGAGTTGCGTGGCAGGGTCGCGAGTTTCTCTCCGGGCACCGGCGCGCAATTCTCCCTGCTGCCCCCCGAGAACGCAACGGGGAACTTCACCAAGATCGTTCAGCGAGTGCCCGTGCGGATCAACATCGAGGCAGGGCCGGAGGCGCGAAAGGTGCTGCGGCCGGGTCTGTCGGTCGAAGTCACCGTTGACACGGTTGGGGCAAAGGGAAGCAGGCAGCGAATCGAGGAGGAAAGCGACCGGCTGACGCGCGGTGGGGCGAGGGCGCAGCAGTGATGGCTTCTCATGGCGCTCGTGCGCGAGACTGGATCGCGGTGGCGGCAGGAACGATCGGGTCGTTCATGGCGCTGCTGGACATTTCGATCGTCAACGCCGCTTTGCCGACAATTCAAGGTGAGATCGGCGCGAGTGGTACAGAAGGCACTTGGGTCGCTACGTCTTATTTGGTCGCGGAGATCGTGATGATTCCGCTCAGCCCTTTCCTTGTCCGACTGTTCGGCCTGCGCAACTTCCTGCTCGGAGCCGCGGTGTCGTTCACCGCATTCTCGGTCGCCTGCGGCTTGTCGACGACCTTGCCGACGATGATCGCCGGTCGCGTCGGTCAAGGGTTTACGGGGGGCGCTCTGATTCCGACGGCGATGACGATCATCGCAACGCGCCTCCCGCCCTCACAGCAGCCGATTGGAACAGCGGCATTCGGCGGGACGGCAATCCTGGGGCCTGTGCTGGGGCCAATCATCGGCGGCTGGCTGACAGACAATTACAGTTGGCACTATGCTTTCTTTCTCAATGTGCCTGTCTGTGCCGGACTGGCGATGCTGCTTCTGTTTGGACTCGACCATGAGCGCCTCCGTCTCAACGAGCTGCGCAAGGCTGATTGGCTCGGGATCGCCGGGCTGGTGATCGGCCTGGGTTCGCTAACCGTGATGCTCGAAGAAGGGCAACGCGAGATGTGGTTCGAGTCAGCGATGATCGTGAAGCTCGCCATCGCGACGGTGTTCGGTTTCGCGCTGATCACGGTGGGACAGGTGCGCGCCGAAAACCCGGTGTTAAAGCTTAGGCTCGTCTTCAGTCGCTCGTTCGGCAGCGTTTTCATTCTCAGCCTGGTGATCGGCGTCGTGCTCTATGGCGTGACATTCCTGATCCCCCAGTTCCTCGCGATCAACGCCGGTTACAGCGCGCTGCAGTCGGGCCAAGTCGTCTTCATCTCCGGCGTTCCAGCGCTCTTCATGATGCCGTTCCTGCCTTTGGCGTTCAAATATCTCGACGTACGGGTTGCCGTGATGGTCGGCATGGTGCTGATCGGCCTTAGCTGCGCGATGGACTGGCATCTTACCACGCAATCATCGGGCGGCGACATGACCTATTCGCAGTTGGTGCGCGGGTTTGGCCAGATTTTCGCGATGATGTTCCTGAACCAGGCGGCGATCAGCGCCGTCGCGCCAGAAGATGCTGGCGACGCGTCCGCGCTGTTCAATGCGGGACGCAATCTCGGGGGATCGATCGGCCTGGCGCTAATGGCGACGCTCCAGGACCGCCAGACGTTCATCCATTTCAACCGGCTCGGCGAGATGGTGTCGGCCAATTCCGCGACGACGCAGGAATGGTTTGCGCACGCCATGGCGGGTCCGGCCGGTGAAGCCGGTGCCTATCGGCAGCTGGCCGGTCAGATGCTCCGGCAGGCGACAGTCATGGCCTATAACGACCTTTTCTTCGCGCTCGGAGTCGCAGTCGCAATCACGACCCCGCTGGCGTTGTTTCTCCGCCCAATTCCCTCCGGCACGCAAATGGCGATGCACTGATGACCCGATACATTATTTTTCTTCCGCTGTTCCTCGCCGGCTGCACCGTCGGACCCGACTATGGCGGTCCGAGCCCCGTCGCGAACGCCGAGCGCGCGGGAGCGCAGTTCCGGCGCGCCGACGCCGCGCAGACGGTCCCGCAGCCGCCGCTCGCCCGCTGGTGGACGTCGCTGGGAGATGCGCAACTGACCGCGCTGATCGACCGCGCGCTGGCCGCCAGTCCCGACATCGCGATCGCCGAGGCGCGGGTCCGAAAGGCACGCGCCACGCTGCGCGAGCAGCGTGCGAACCAGTTGCCCAGCTTATCGGCGACGGGAACTGCGATCATCGCCGAGCTGCCGGCGGGATCGCTGGCGTTGCCGTCGCAAGGCCAGCAGTCTGACCGGATCAAGGCAGAATTCTACAATGTGGGCCTCGACGCGTCTTGGGAGATCGACCTGTTCGGCGGCCGCCGACGGGCCGCCCAGGCTGCTTCCGCGCAGGCCAGCGCGGCGCAGGCGAATTTAGCCGACGCCCAAGTTCGGTTGTCGGCCGAAGTCGCTAGTAACTACATCACGCTTCGCGAGCTTCAGCAGAGATTGATTCTAGCCCGGCGCTCGACCGAGTTGCTTGCCCAGTCGCTTGCGTTGCTCGAGCAGCGCGAGCAACGCGGCGCGTCCTCCCGCGACGATGTCTTGCGGCTGCGGACAGAGTTGAATCGAACACGAGGCGACATGCTACCGGTCGAAGGGCAGATCGCCGTTACGCTTGACCAGCTGGCGCTGCTCACCGGCGATGAGCCTGGGACGCACGACGCGACCTTGGCGGTGCCCGCCGCGATCCCGATGCTCCCTGCAAGCGTGCCGATTGGCGATCCGGCGGCGATGCTGCGGCGGCGGCCTGACATCCGCGCGGCCGAGCGACAGCTCGCCGCCGCCACCGCCCAGATCGGCGCGAACGTCGCCCGCCAATTTCCGTCGATCAGCATCATGGGCATCATCGGACTCGGGGGTCCGAATATCGGCGACGTGCTCGACACAGACAACGTGTCCAGCCTCCTGCTCCCCAGGATCAACTGGAGCTTCCTCGATCTCGGGCGCAACCGCGCGCGGGTTGATCAATCCCGCGCCGATCGCGACGAAGCCGAGGCCCAGTATCGCAAAGCCGTGTTGGCCGCATTGACCGACGCTGAGACGAGTCTTTCCCGCTTTGGCAACCAGCGCAAGAATCTGCTGTCGGCCTACCGGAGCGCCGAAGGCGCGCGCCAGTCCGCCGATTATGCGGCGCAGCGGTTTGATCGCGGTGCCGTGCCGCTCACAGCGTCGCTCGATGCCCAGCGCGCAGCTTTAGCGGCGGCTCAGTCTTCGGTTGTAGCGCAAGGCGAGCTGACCCGGGCTTTCATCGCACTTCAAAAGGCGTTGGGACTGGGGTGGGGCACTCCGAAATCTTCGTAATAGTAGTATCGCGCGAGTTTGACTGCTCCGAGCCGACTTTTGAGCGCATTACGAAGTTTGTCGCCGGCACAGCCGCCATCGGCGAACACGTGGCGCAGCCAGGGGAAGGGTGGCGGATTCCCGTCGCGCAAATCGCTTGGATAGAAGACGTAGCCCATCGAATGGACCACGCCGTCAATGTGAGCCATGCCGCGCTGGCCTATGATGTCGCTACGAGCAACCTTCTTCATGCTTCTTCCAGTGGAAGCATAGCGTTCCCTGTGCGTTCCTCACCAGCATTGATTTGCGCAATGTTGGAGACAAACAGGTTTGTAAGCAGCCTGCCCGAACAAAAGCCATCATTCGCGCCACGCGCTGAGGCGGCGGAGAAGGCGTAGACGCCGACTTCCCTTGGCTCCTCTGTCCCGGCCCCTTCCGAATTGTGGCCGGAGAATCTTCGCACCGTCCCGGAGCTGGTCGAGATAGTCGGACCAGTGCTGCATCATGCGGACGCGCTCGTCACAATATTCGCCCCGCGTGTAGGCACGGCGAACCATCGAGGTGTCGAGATGGGCGAGCTGCTTCTCGATAGCGTCTGGGTTCCAGATGCCCATTTCGTTGAGCAGGTTCGCTGCCATCGCGCGGAAGCCTTGCGCCGTCATCTCCTCCTGGCTATGTGCGCGCTGGCTGGCACCTGGCGCCTCAACGGCATCGAGCTTGAGGCATGGTTCAGCGACGTCATCGAGCGCGTCGGCGACCATCCCATCAATCGGAACGATGACTTCCTGCCCTGGCAATGGCAGGCTGCACGCCGGGAAGTGCATCTGGAGGAAGCCGCGGGAGCACCGGCACGGTCGTGCGAATGAAGATCACGCTGGACGACGTTGCGCCGCCGGTCAGTCGCACCATCGAGGTCCCGCTAGTTTTCCGGCTTGATCGGTTGCACGCGGTGTTCCAGGCAGCGTTGGCCTGGACCGACTCCCATCTGTGGGAGATGACGTTCGAGCGAACCGGGTTCGGCGTGCTCGATCCTGAATACGGCTTCGATGGGCCGATCGATGCGCGGAAAGCCACCCTGGCCCAGGCGCTTCGCGATACATGGCGCAAGACCATTCCAGCACCTCTACGACTTCGGCGACGCCTGGGAGCACAGCGTAAAGATCGAGCAGGCCGCGCCGACCGATCCTCAACTGACCTATCCCCGGATCCTGAAGGCGATCGGCGAGCGCCCGCCCGATGACTCCGGTGGGCCGTACGGCTATGCTGAGATGCTCAAGGCGCTGCTTTGCGGAGCGCGAATATCATGAAGAAGCGTTGGAAAACCTCGGCGAGGAATACGACCCGAACCGGCCGCCCAATATCACCCTCATCGAAACCAAGCTCGCGACCCTTGCGAAAAATTGGGCGCCAAAGCCGCGGACAACACGCTGATGACCTCGCGTCAATGCCGCCTTTCGTCGGCGCTTATGTTGTTCGAAAAGGCGTGCGATTGAACCAAATATCCGTAGTATCCTGCGCGGCTTTGGGGCGCTGCTGGAAGTGGGCGGGCTGGTCGCGCTGATCGCGCTGGCGCTGGCCAACGCGGCGGACTCTGTGGTCGCCAAGATCGGCGCGATCCTGCCGGTCGAGTGCGAACGACAACTCGTCCACGTGATCGCCGACATCTTCCGGCCCAAGCTGCGCTACACCGCGATTATCGATCTCGCACCGCTGCGCTCGGATTGTTGGTGCGAGAGGCACTGCGCGTCAGTGCCATCCAGTTCAATGGCCTGACAGCATGTCCGTTACACGGCTGACAATTGCGCCGCACTCCTGCGCAGAGCCGCCACATACTCGTCGATGTGGGACGCCCCCCGCCGTTGCGGTGCGCCCATCGCCAGCGCAGCCAGGACCTGACCATCGGCATCAAAGACGGGAACCGCCGCGCCGACGACGTCCGGAGTCATCTCGGAGTCGATCACCACAAAGCCATTGTTACGGACATCTCTCAAACGTGCCAACAATTGGTCGCGCGACACGATGGTGTTGGGCGTCAGGCGGTCCAGTTTCACCCTGCTTAGATAGCGGTCAACGTCGGCGGGCGCTTGCCACGCGAGCAAGATCTGCCCCGGTGACGAACAGTATAGTGGACGCCTCGTACCGGGAGCGATGACGTAGCGGACCACTTTCTCGCTCTGTACGACTTCGACATGTTCCACCCAAATGCCGGTGCGATCCAGCACGCAGAAAGACACGGATTCGCCGATCTGCTCGCGCAGCGCCTCAAGTACAGACCTGACGCCATGCACTGCGGTGTGCCGCTCGATAAGCAATGCCAATCGCCGGCTCAACAGTCCGAGGCGGTAGCGCCCATCGGCATGCACGAGATAGCCGCTCTGAATGAGGGCACGCAGCAGCTGCAGCGTGCTCGTCTTGGGAATCCGCAGCTCCTTGCTGGCAACGCTCAGCGTGATGCCATCGGCATATCGCGCGAGGAGTTCCACCAATTGTAGTGCCCGAACCGGCGCCCGCGGGAAACGGTCCGGATTGTCAGTCACCATAACCTATCGACCTGTACGAGTGTGGTTGCAGCAGCAGCGCGAGGTGCGGTTTTTTTCACGAACCGCACCAGCTGTCAAATCGCTGGTGCTCTGATATCGGAACATAGCAGAAAACTAGCTTGCATATCGGAACATATTACTGCAAAGACGTGTGACTCGCTAAAGCGGGAGGGAGTGGGATGACGTCGACGACACCGACCGGCTGCACATGGTCGTGACCACCACCAATCCATCGACAACTGGAGCGACCGCCTCAGCAGGTGCTGGGCCAATGGCTGGCGTGCGGATCATCGACCTCACCACCATTGTCATGGCGGCGTCCGCTTCGCAGATGCTGGCCGACCTCGGAGCCGACGTTATCAAGGTCGAAGGTCCAGAAGGCGACCCGATCCGGCGGGTCGGACCTTTTGGCGACATCGGCATGGGGCCGATGTTTTTGAGCAGTAATCGCAACAAGCGCAGCGTTGTGCTCGATCTCAAGAACGCCGCAGGGGTTTCCGCGTTCAAGCGCCTGCTGGTCGGAGCCGACGTCCTCGTATGCAACGTGCGTCCGGCCGGCATGCGGCGGCTGGGCCTGACGTTCGAGGTGATGCAGGCCATCAATCCGCGACTAATCTACGCCAATCTTATCGGGTTTTCACAACGCGGCCGATACGGTCCTTCTCCGGCGTTCGATGATCTAATTCAGGCGGCGACCGGGATCCCATCGCTCATCGCCGAACACAACGACGATGGACCGCGCTACGTGCCAATGAACGTGATGGATCGAGCGGTCGGCCTTTACGCTTTCGGCGTGATCGCGTCGGCGCTGTACGCGAGAGAGCGTACCGGCACCGGCCAGCAGGTCGACGTGCCGATGTTCGAGACCATGGTGCCATTCGTGCTTGGCGATCATTTCTGGGGGCAAAAGTATCGGCCCGCGCGGGGCGGCTTCGGCTACCCGCGCATCATGACCAAGGAACGGCAACCTTATCGCACACGCGATGATTTCGTGTGCTGCACGATTTACAGTGATGCCAATTGGCGCGCGTTCCTGACCATTATCGGACAGCCTGAAAAATGGACGGACGATCCGAAGCTGGGGTCGATCGCGGCTCGCACCGCCAACAGCAGTTACACAAGTGGGCTAGTGCGCGACGAGATGGCGAAACGCACCACGGCCGAATGGTGCGCGCTCTTACTGGAAGCCGACATCCCGGTCTTTCCCGTGCACACGATGGCGAGCCTGGTGAACGATCCGCATCTTACCGACATCGGCTTTTTCACCGACCTCGAACATCCTGCCATCGGCCGGTACGTCGAGACGGCTGTGCCCAGCGAATGGCATGGGACGACACTGGGCCCGCTCCGGCCGGCACCATTGATCGGCGAGCACACCGTCGAGGTGCTGCGCGAGGCTGGCTTGAGCAACGCGGAGATCGACCAGCTCGATGCACCGGGCGCCGCCCGACAAGCAGACAACTCGCATCGTTTCAGTGAAACGGAAAATGAAACGGACAAGGAGGGGGCAGATGATTGAGTTCGAGGTCGCGGCAAGGCGCAACAGATCCTTGGAGGCATCGCTTTTGGCGCTTGCGATCGGCTTTCCGCACGCAGCCACCGCGCAAAGCTCGTCGCCGGTATCGGCCCCTGTCCAGGCGCTGCAACCGCAGGCAGCCACCGATCAGAACAATGGGATCGGCGATATCGTGGTCACGGCGCAGCGTCGCAACGAGCGTCTCCAGGATGTGCCGATCGCGATTACCGCGCTGAGCGAGCGGCAGCTCGCGCAGGCAGGCGTCCAGGATACGCGCGACATCCAACTGGTCACGCCCAGCCTGAATTTCGTGCAGTCGACCTTCACGCCGCAACCGACGATCCGCGGGATCGGCACCCGGGGCGCGAACCCAGGCGACGAGGAGGTCGTGCCGACGTACGTCGACGGCGTCTACCAGCCATTCATCACCGGAGGACTTTTCGAACTCGCGAACATCGAGCGGGTCGAGGTGCTTAAAGGCCCGCAGGGGACGCTGCTCGGCCGCAATGCCACGGCGGGCGCGATCAACATCATCACCAAGGCGCCGAGTTTTGAGCCCGGCGGGAAGGTCGTGGCGAGCTATGGCCGCTTCAACGAGCTTCAGGGCTCGCTTTACCTTACCGGCGGAACCGGCCACCTGGCGGGAAGCATCGTAGCCCAGTATCTCGACGACGACGGCTATGTGACCGAACTGACCACCAATACCCGCACGGCGTCGCAACACAATTATCTGGTGCGCGGCAAATTGCTGTTTCAACCGGACGGCGACACCGACATCACCCTGGCCGCTGGGTATTTCAAGCGGAAAGACACCACGATCGCCAACTTCCCGTTGAACGGCAATACGGTCGCGAGACAGATCGATCCCAACGTGCCACTCGCCTATACAAACCGTCAAGTTCGCCTGACCGAACCGCCTCAGGTGGCAATGAGCCAAACGTCCTTCAGCGGTACGCTCGTCCACCGTTTTTCCGGTGCCACGCTAACGTCGATCACCGGCTATTCCGAAAACATGAACAACTACCGGCTAGATCTCGATATGTCGCCGCTCGCGATTCAAACTCAGAGCGCGCATCAATATGACAACGGGCTGACTGAAGACTTGTATCTCGCGTCGTCCGACAAACAGCGTTTCTCGTGGGTTATCGGTGGTTTCTACATCCACGACGATTCCGGTTTCAAGCCCCGGACCGTCAACACGTCGTCGCTCAAGGCGGCGCTGACGTTGCGCGCGTTCGCCCTTTATGCGCAAGGCTCGTACAAGCTGACGGACGCCCTGACCGTTACTGCCGGCGCACGCTATAGCAACGACCGCAAATGCGGCGCCGCTGACAATTACGTCGGCACCCAGACGCTCCCCAGGACGTGTAAAACCTGGACCAGCGTCGATCCCAGCTTCACGCTCGACTGGCGCGCGAGCGAAAAGCTGAAGCTGTATGCACGCTATGCGCAGGCCTACAAAGCGGGTGTCTTCAACGCGCCGGGTTTCTCTCCCGTCCCGGCTGACCCTGAACACGTGAAGAGCTATGAACTCGGGCTCAAGTCCGATCCGGCGCCTTGGCTGCGCATCAACGTTGCCGGATATTATACGGATTACCGCGATATCCAGGTCAACAGCAGGGACCCGGTCAGCAACGCCGTCATCTTGCAAAATGCCGCCAAGGCCGAAATCTACGGCGGCGAGGCGGAAATCGTCGTCCAGCCGACCAGCGGCCTGAACCTGCGCGTCGGTGTTTCTGCGTTGAGCGCCACGTACAAGCAGTTTCCCAATGCCCAGGTCTTCGTTCCGCGTCCCGGCGGCGGCAACGTCGCCGCGTTCGTAGATGCCGCCAACAAACCGCTGCTGCGAACGCCTCAGCGCAGTGGCAACGCTGGTATCGATTACACGTTCGCAGCGCTGAGCGGTCAGGTCACCATCGGAGCCAATGCCTATTATCAGGGGCCGATGAACTTCACCGTGGATGGCCGGCTTCGTCAGCCGGAATATGCGATCGTCAACGCGCAGCTGACGTGGCGGTCTTCGGCGGACAGGTTCGAAATCGCCTTGTGGGGCCGCAACATCACCGACGTCCGATATCCGCTTCAGGTCGTCGGTTTCTCAACGGGCGATCTCGCCAGCTACATGCGTCCGGCTACGTACGGTATCCGCGGCACGATCAATTTTTGAGATGGCCGGGAGTTGCTGACGATGAAGATCATCTCATGAAGGAATTAATCCTCCCGCCAAGCGGCGAACCTGGTCCTTGGTCGGCCAGGGCAGCCAGTCCTATGTCGGCCTGGTACATGGTGGCGGTGCTTATCCTGTTTTATTTTCTCAATTCGTTCGACCGCACCGTCCTTTCGCTGATGGTCCCGCACGTGAAAGAGGACATGGGCGCCTCAGATACGCAGGTCGGCCTGCTCCTGGGTATGGCGTTCGCCGTGTTCTACGGCTTCTTCGGTTGGCCGATCGGAGCGTTGATCGATCGGTTCTCACGACGCGCCGTCCTATTTACTGGCGTTCTGGTCTGGTCTGCGGCCACGATTGCTTGTGGTATCGCGGCAACCTACGGGGAACTCCTGCTCGCTCGGATGGTCCTCGGGATCGGCGAAGCTTCGCTCATGCCGGCCGCGCATGCGCTGATGGCCGACCGTTTCCCACGCGAGCGGCTGAGCATGGCGATGTCGATTTTCTATTTCGGCGGCATCTTCGGCAGCAGCGCGTCGACGGCACTGGGCGGAATTGCCGTTAGCCATTTTGCGCATTGGCCGGGAATCGCGCTCGTCGGCGGGCTCGTGGTGCGCGGCTGGCAGATGCCGTTCATCGTGCTCGGCACTTGCGGCGTGCTGAGCGCAGCGCTGGCGTTCACCTTCCGCGCCGGTGGGAATGAACCGGTTTCACGCGGCACGACGACGACGTCGTTCGGCTCGGCGCTGAAAGACAATAAGGGCGCTCTGGCCGCAATCTTCGGCAGCTTTGTGACCACGGCGCTCCTGCTGTTTGCGATCGTATTATGGACGCCGACCTTCATGGCGCGCGCCTATGGCTGGCAGCCGGACCAGATCGGGATCAGTTACGGTGCGGTGCATCTCGTCGGATCCGGCTTAGGCACGCTCGTGTTCGGCGCACTGGTGGATCGGCTGTTCAGTGGCGGGATGATCGACGCCCATCTTCGGGTGTTCGGTTGGTGTACGGTCGTCGGCGCCCCGTGCGCGCTGGCGGCCTTCCTCTGCCGCACCCCCTATCTGTTCCTGGCCTTGATTTTCGTGGCGCATTTCTTCGCCTTTTCTTTTACCGGCTATGCCTCGGCTCTGGTGCAGCTTGTCTCTCCTGTAGCGGCGCGGGCGAGAATGGCCGGTCTATACGTCATGATGCTCATCCTGTTCGGCAACGGTCTCGGTCCACTTCTCATTGGCGTGCTTAGCGACCGTTTGTTCGGTACGGCGGGAATAGGACATTCTGCGGTATTGCTGATTGGAATACTCGGCCCGATCGCCACCTTGTCCGCCTTTGTCGGCTTGGAGCCGGTCCGCCGTGCCATCGAGCGCACGCATGGCACGACGCCGATCGCGTCGGCCGACGAAGCGTTGATCTGATGTCGGCTGACCGGCCGCTTTAAGGAGAGAGAGAGATGACTGACGAACCAGCCGTACAATACAAATGGTCCGAACGGGTCATCCACCTGGTCATCAACCGCCCGGATCGCCGAAATGCGCTGAACGATGCGGTCGTTGCGGGCTTGTCCGCAGGCATCGACGAGGCGACGCGCGGCGACGCGCTGGCGATCGTCGTGACCGGCGCGGGCGAACGCGCATTCTGCGCGGGCGGCGACCTGAAACGTGGCTCGGGAATGTTCGATCACGATTATTCGCAACCGACTACTGGTTATGCGCAGATGCTGCGCAAGGTGATGCAGTGCGACATTCCGATCGTGGCGCGGGTTAACGGCGCCTGCATGGCCGGCGGAATGGGCGTGCTTTCGATGTGCGACATGGCGGTGGCAGCCGACGACGTCATTTTCGGGCTGCCAGAGGTCAAAATCGGCATGTTTCCGATGCAGGTCGCAAGTCTGATGCAGCATCTCATCCCGCAGCGCCGCTTCCGCGAGATGTGCCTGACGGGCGAGCCGATCAGCGCGCAAGACGCGGCCGATTTCGGGCTCATCAATTACGTCGTGCCGCGCGCGCAGCTGGATGAGCGACTGCAGTGGCTCGTCGGCCGGATTATCGACAAGTCGCCGACCGCAGTCAGGATCGGGAAGCATGCGTTGCTCGCAATCACCGACATGACCTTCGCCCAATCAATCGCGTACACGGAAGGACAGATCCAGATGATGCGCCTCACCAAGGATGCGGAGGAAGGGCTGGCCTCCTTCAACGACAAGCGGCCCCCACAATGGACTGGCCGCTGATGGGACGCGTCCGACCGCTCAACACGCCTTCGCGGGTTTCGATCTGCGAGGAGGGGCCACGCGAGGGTTTTCAAAGCGAGCGCACGGTGGTGCCGACCGAGCGCAAGCTCGAGCTCATCCACGCGCTTGCCCGGACGGGACTGAAGGAAATCAACTGCGTTTCCTTCGTGGACCGGGAGCGCGTGCCGCAGATGGCGGACGCGGAACGCGTCGCCGCCGAACTGCGGCGCGAGCCGGGTGTGCACTACACGGGCACGTGGCTCAACGCGAAGGGCTTCGATCGCGCCGAGGTATCGAGACTCGATCTGGTCGGATCGGTGTTCGCTATCACCAGCGACAGCTTCGCCCGAAAAAACAACAATCGGTCCGCGGTCGATGTGCTCGAGGGCCAGCGTCAGCTGATCCAGCGTTATCGCGCGGCCAGGCTTGCCACCACCGTCACCTATGTCTTCACCGCGTTCGGCTGCATGTTCGAAGGCGATGTGCCGCCGCAGCTCGCGGTGGACACGCTGGCACGGCTCCTTGACATCTGCGCGGACGAGGGTGAGTGCCCAGGAACGGTCTATTTCTGCGACACTGTGGGGTTTGCCAGCCCGCCATCGATCCGCAGGCTGCTGGATCTAGCCCGCGAGCGCTGGCCCGACCTTTCCTTCGCGCTTCATCTGCATGACACGCGCGGAATGGGTATGGCCAACATTCTGGCCGGCCTGGAACTGGGTGTCGACCGCTTTGACTCGTCCGTAGGGGGGCTGGGAGGCTGCCCATTCGCCGGCAACCGTGCCGCTGCCGGCAACGTGTGCACCGAGGACATGGCGCTGATGTTCGAGGAGATGGGAATCGAAACGGGCGTCGATCTGCCAGCGCTGATCGACGCCGCCAAGCTCGCCGCCGATATCGTCGGGCATCCGCTACCGGGAAAGACCATGAACGCCGGTATCATTCCGCACACGATGCCTATATGATCCAAGCCGCGTCGGACGGAGGTGCGGATCATGGCGGACCGTTTCCTGTGATCGCGCAGTTCCGCGCCTGGCTCGGCGAGGAACTGGGGTTGGCGTTCACGGACTATGAAGCGATGCACCGATGGTCGGTGGCCAATCAGGACGCCTTCTGGGGCGCGCTATGGCGTTTCGAGGGCATCGTCACGCCTACGCCCTTTTCTGCGGTCTTGTCCGACGCGCGCATGCCCGGCGCGACGTGGTTTGCCGGCGCGCAACTCAATTATGCGCGGCATGTCTTCTCGCACGTCGAGCCAGCCGATGCGGCAGGCCAGCCAGCGATCATCGCCGAAGACGAACGGGGCGAGGTGATCGAAACGGATTGGCCGACACTGCGTCGGCGGACCGCATCGCTGGCTCTAGCGCTGCGCGCGCGCGGCGTCGGTCGTGGCGATCGCGTCGCGGCCTACCTGCCAAACCGCACCGAAGCCGTCATTGCCTTTCTCGCTTGCGCGTCAATCGGCGCGATCTGGAGCGTGTGCGCGCCAGACATGGGCGCGCGTGCCGTGCTTGCCCGCTTCCAGCAGATCGAGCCCTGCGTTCTCATCGCGTGCGAAGCGACCTATTACACCGGGAGGCTGGTAGATCGACGGGCGTTGATCGAAGAGCTGTTGCAACAACTGCCGAGCGTGAAGACCTGCATCGTCGTGGGTTCAGGCGAGATGCCTGCGACGGAACCGAATCGCGGCCATGTATCGTTCGCTGAGCTCGCGTCGCGCGACGACGCGGATACGCGTGTGTTCCAGCCCGATTGGGTACGGTTCGACCAGCCGTTGTGGATCGTCTATTCGAGCGGGACGACGGGAAAGCCGAAGGCGCTCGTCCACAGCCATGGGGGTGTACTGCTTGGTGCGCTGGCGACGCGCCTACATATGGACCTCCAGCCGAGCTATGTGCCGGCCGCACTCGGCGAACGATTCCACTGGTACAGCTCGACTGGTTGGATCATGTGGAACAGCCAGGTGGCCGGGCTATTGAGCGGAACGACGATCTGTCTCTTCGACGGCAGCGCCGCGGGTACGAAAGAGCAACCCGATTGGAGCCGGCTGTGGCGCTTCGCGGCACGCCATCGGATCACGTTCTTCGGCGCCGGGGCTGCCTATTACACCCAATGTGTAAAGATGCGCGTTGATGTCGCAGCAGTCGGCGATCTCGGCAGGCTGCGCGCCCTCGGTAGTACCGGGTCGCCACTGCCCGCCGAGGTACAGCAACACCTATCGCGAGCGCTCGTCGGGTCAGGTTATGCGGATCCATGGTGGCTTAACATTTCGGGCGGAACCGACATTTGCGGCGCGTTCTGCACCGGCAATCGGGAACTGCCCGCGACACCGGGCAAGCTGCAATGCCGGCAACTGGGGGCCGCCGTCGAAGCGTGGGACGCCAACGGGCGCCCATTGGTTGGCGAGATCGGCGAGCTTGTCTGCGTCAAACCGTTGCCGTCGATGCCGCTGTTTCTTTGGGGTGACGACAACGGCGAGCGATATCGCGAGACCTATTTCGGCGTCTACGACGGTGTCTGGCGGCACGGCGACTGGCTGCTGATTGACGAGCGCGGCACATGCGAGATCTTCGGAAGAAGCGACGCCACGATCAATCGCGGCGGGCATCGTCTGGGAACCAGCGAGATCTACGATGTCGTGGAATCGCATCCCGGCGTGCTGGATTCGATGATGATCGATGTCCGAATCGAAAGCGGGCGTTCAGCTTTGTTGCTGTTTCTGGTCACGTCCGACCCGCTGAGCCAGACTGTCGTGAACGAAGTCAATCAGGCCATACGCACCGAATTATCACCACGCTTTGTACCGGACGACATCATCGCGGCAACGGGTATCCCACGCACTCTTTCCATGAAAAAGCAGGAAATACCCGTGAAAAAAATATTCGAGGGGTCCGAGCCATCATCCGAATTAGATCCAGCTACCATGTATAATCCAGAACTGATCCAAGAATTTGCCGACCTACGGCAAATGTATTTAATGCGGATGGGTCGCGCCTAGGGTCCGGATCTGTAATTGCACAGCGAGGCGGTGTTGATCCCTTGAGGGCTTCATAGATCTGTCCGCACTGGCCGAACCGGAGCTTGGTCGTGCTGTATCGGGTCTCACAGCCAGAACCTCTGGCGGATCGAGATGTTCCGATCAACACGGACGCCACGAGACATGCCAGACGAGATCAGGCTTTGCTCTGGTATTCACTCGGCGACACGCCGGTTATCCTCCGAAATGTGCGGCAGAAATGGCTTTGATCCGAAAAGCCGCACTCGAAAGCGATGACCTTGTGTGGGACCTTACGACGGCGCAGCATTTCCTGTGCCTTGGCTACTCGCGCGCGGATGACATATCTATAGGGGGCTATCCCGAAATCGACCTTGAACCTGCGCGAGAACTGGAAGGGGCTCGTGCCCGCAATGCGGGCGAGTTCGTCGAGGCTGATATTCTCGTCCAGTCGCGAATTGATCAGGTCGACGATCCGGTTCCTTTGCACAGCTGTAAGCCCGGCATTCTGCTCGTCGGGCAGCTGAATCCTGGCGTAGTGGCGCAGAAGGTGCACAGCCAGCAGGCTGCGCACGGCGTCCACCATCAGCCGCTGGCCGAACTCGCCACATTTCAGTTCGGCTCCAAGTATGTCGAAACAGTTCACGATCAGGGGATCTTCGGTCGACACGCAGTCAGAGATCTCGATAGAGAGCGGATCGCGATCGAACACGCCCTGCGCTGCGGTCTCGATTTCCTCGTGACCAAGATATATGTGCCGGACCTGGATCGGATCGCGCCAAGCCCAAGTGGATTGTTCCGCTCGGGTCAGTAGGGATACCCGACCGGGGCCGACTTCCCCTTCTTCACGTGCTCTGCCGGCGGTTCGATGCATTGAGGTCGGGCTGCCCCCGTAGCCGACAATCATGTAATCACGCATGGGCGGGATTGCTGCCGACTGGCGGTCGTAGTCATAACCCTTCAGGGTGATGCCGCTCCAGTCCTGGTACGAAGAATCCAAGGTCTGCACGCCCGGAATCCACTCGGGAATCCTATCCGGCGGCACTAGGTGTTTAGTCCCGTCCTGCCGTCCGTTCAGGCCTCTGCGGGGATCGTAGCTCGGGCCCGGCGGGGAATGTCCCGTTTGACATTCGGCGAGCCGTCCGACGCCCCCCGCACCGGGAGCAAGCGGCATCGGAGCGTCGGGATGCACGAGCCCCGAGACGCTGTCGCGCGTTACCGAACCGGCTGCAAGGCGGGTCATCATGAGGCGAACTCCGACACGCGCCGGACGAGCGAAACCATGCGTGCCGCTACGTCACTCTCGATCCAGTCGCGCGTGAGAGAATGCGAAGGGCCGCCGCAGTTGAAGGCCATGACTGGCGAACCATCGCGCGGTAGAAGCGGCACCGCGACAGCATTCACGTCGCTGCGCCACTCTCCGTATGAGGTGCAAAAACCGCGCTTTAGGTAGCTTTCGATCGCTGCTTCGATTCCCGGCTCGACCAGCGTCCAGTTCTCGCCCTCGTGGTCGCGGAGCTCCTCGAGAATTTCGGGGTACCCATTCGTCGCCATGGCGGCAACGCTGGCGCGACCCGCGGCGCTGGTCGCCATCTTGACATGGGCGCCAACCTCGATGGCTAGGGTCAATGCATTAGTGCCCTTGCATCGCTCAAGATACACCATCGACATCTTGTCACGGGCGACCATCGCCACTGGCATCCCGGTGTAATCGGCGATTTCCTGCATCAGCGGTTTGGACAACTTCCGAAGGGGAAGTCCGGCAAGGCAGGCATAGCCAAGCGTCAGGACCGGCGGGGCTAGTCTGTAACGGGCCGTATCCGCGTCATGGCTGAGATAGCCCAGTTTGTGCAATGTGTAGGTCAGCCGCGAGATGGTGGACTTGGACATCCCGGTGCGCTGGGCAAAGTCCCGGTTGCCTAGCGCCTCGCCCTCGCGGCCAAAGGCGCGCAGAATCTCCAGCCCGCGCGACAGGGCGACGACGAAATTGCGATCCTGCTCCAGCTCGGGACTGGGCTCCTTCCTTGGTCTCATCCGACTCCCCCTTGGTGGCGCCTCGCGAAAGAGTAGCCCGAGGCCGCCGCATTCGTCAAATTGCGGAATTTTATTCCGCTCTGCGGGATAACCGCAAGCTACAAGCACCGCTCCGGTGAGGACTGACAGACATACGCCGGCTCGCCGGAGTGCCAAGACCGTTCAATGCGTCGCGCAAGAACGTCCAATACCGGCCGCCTTGGCGCGTTCTATAATTCAGGACGAACCGGAATACTGGACGAACTAAATTCTCAGGAGAGAGATGAATGATTAGCAAGGAAGCCGACGTTCTGCGCGCGCTTTATCAGAGTTGGACCGACCAGATGGTCGCGAATCCGAACCTGACGATCCTGAACCTACGCAGCATGTTCGATGAATGGGGCCAGCCTGCGCTGGAGCCCGAGGATGTCAGCTACAAGAGCGATGTTGTCGGCGGCGTCGATGCGCTCTGGGCCCTGCCTGCGGGTGCGGACAAGACTCGCGTCATCCAGTACACCCATGGCGGCGGCTTTGCCGTCGGCTCGGCGGAAAGCCACCGCAAGATCGCCGGGCACCTGGCCAAGGCGCTTGGTGTCACGGCGGTGATCTTGCATTATCGCCGTGCGCCCGAGCATCCCTACCCGGCGCAGATCGAGGATGCCGTTTCGGCCTACAAGGCCCTGCTCGCCAAGGGATACGAGGCCCGCAACATCCTGACGGCAGGTGACAGTGCGGGCGGCAATCTCGCGGTCTCGAGCGTGCTGAAGTTCCGCGACCTCGGTCTGCCGCTGCCGGGCGCGGTTATCGCTTATTCGCCCTGGCTCGACATGGCGCTGCGCGGCGACACGTTGAAGACGAACGCGGCTACCGATGCGCTGGTCAGCCGTGCCGTCCTTGAAGGGATGGCCGGAATGTTCCTGGGTGGTAAGACCGACCCGCTGGACAAACTGGCGAACCCGCTGGAAAACGATTTCGCTGGCTTCCCGCCGATCTACATCGCATGCGGCAGCGCCGAAACGCTCAGGAGCGATTCGGAAAGCCTTTTCAGCAAGGTGAAGGCCGCCGGCGTGAAGGCGCAGCTTTCGGTCGTGCCCGGCATGCAGCACGTCTTTCTCGCCCTGTCCGGCCGCGCGCCGGAAGCCAACGCCGAACTGGCGAACATCGCCGCTTGGTACAAGGCGCTCCGACCCTGATCCGCCCGCGCGTGCCTGACGGCCATCAGCGCCGACTGCATCTAACATTTCGGACGCGCACCTGTTGCCTGCGGTGACGCAGCCTGGTGCCGCGTCCCCTCAAGGGAAAAGAACATGAACATGAATGTCAGCAAGACCAAGGGCGCTGATGTCGACGCCGTGGTTATCGGCGCGGGTTTTGGGGGACTGTACGCTGTCCACAAGCTCCGCGATGAGCTTGGCCTGTCGGTGCAGGCTTACGACAACGGCGGGGATGTCGGCGGAACTTGGTTCTGGAACCGCTATCCCGGCGCGCTCTCGGATACCGAAAGCTTCTGCTACCGTTTTTCCTTCGACAAGGATCTGCTCCAGCAGGGCCAGTGGAAATCGCGCTATCTGACGCAGCCCGAAATCATCAGCTATTTTAACGATTTTGCCGACCGTTACGATATCCGACGCAGCTATCAGTTCAACACCAGCGTCACGGCCACGCGCTTCGACGAGGCGACGAGTCTGTGGAGCGTGACGACCGACGAGGGCCAGACGATCACCGCGAAATACCTTGTTACCGGGCTTGGGCTGCTTTCGGCCACCAATACCCCGCAGTTCAAGGGCATCGACACGTTCAAGGGCAATATCTACCACACCGGGGCGTGGCCGGAAGGCGTCGACCTCCGCGGCAAGCGCGTCGGCGTCGTTGGCACCGGCTCGACCGGGGTGCAGGTCATCATCGCGCTGGCGCCGGTTGCTAGCCACCTGACGGTGTTCCAGCGGTCGGCTCAGTATGTCGTGCCGATCGGCAACTGGCCGGAGGATCAGGCGAAGATCAATGACTACAAGGCCCGCTACGACGACATCTGGAAGCAGATCAGATCCTCGGCCGTCGCTTTCGGCTTCCACGAAAGCACGGTTCCCGCGATCTCGGTCTCTGAGGCCGAGCGCGAGCGCGTGTTCGAGGAAGCCTGGCAGCGCGGCGGCGGTTTCCGCTTCATGTTCGAGACCTTCTGCGACATCGCCACCAACCAGGAGGCCAACGACGCGGCGTCGAACTTCATAAAGCGCAAGATCGCACAGATCGTGAAGGACCCCGAAACCGCGCGCAAGCTGATGCCGACCGATCTCTATGCCAAGCGCCCGCTCTGCGGAATGGACTACTACGAAGTCTACAACCGCGACAACGTCAACCTGGTGGATGTGAAGGCGGATCCGATCGCCGAGTTCACCCCGAAGGGCATCAAGCTGGCCAGCGGTGCGGAGCATGAACTGGATATCGTGGTCTTTGCAACGGGTTTCGATGCGGTGGAAGGCAACTACACCAAGATCGACATGCGCGGCAGGGGTGGAGTGACGATGAACCAGCTGTGGAAGGATGGCCCGCTTGGCTACTTGGGAATCATGGAATGCGATTTCCCCAACCTGTTCATGATCCTTGGCCCCAACGGGCCGTTCACCAACCTGGTGCCCAGCATCGAGGTGCAAGTCGAATGGATCGCCGACACTGTGGCAATGATGGAAGCTGAGGGTCGCAAGACCATCGAGCCGAAGCTGGAAGCGCGCGACAGCTGGATCGACACCTGTCAGACCATCGCCGACATGACGCTGTTCCCGAAAGCCCAATCCTGGATCTTCGGGGCAAACATACCGGGCAAGAAGAATGCGGTGCGCTTCTATCTGGCAGGGCTCGGCGCCTACCGGACCGAGCTTCAGAAAGTCGTGGACGCCGACTACGCCACGCTCGACTTCGATCACTGAGCTTGGGCTCCCGAACCAAATCGGCCGTCGGGGGAACCGGCCCCCCGGCCCCCGCCTTCACTCAATGCCGGAGAGGGAAAGCATATGGGACGCGTACAAGGAAAGGTGGCGCTGGTTACCGGTGGAGCGATGGGGATGGGCAGGACCCATTCCGAGGAACTCGCCAAAGAGGGCGCTCATGTCTTCGTAACCGACCGCGAAACAGCGGCGGGCGAAGCGGTGGTTAAGGGCATCGTCGCTGCGGGTGGCAAAGCCGACTTCATCCAGCATGACGTGACCAGCGAAAGCGACTGGAACAGCGTGATTGCGGCGATCACCAAGAAAGTGGGCCACCTCGACATCCTTGTCAACAACGCCGGGATACTCGTCCTGAAGCCCGCGCATGAAACCACTAACGACGAATGGGACTCCGTCTTCAATGTCAACGTGCGCGGTGTCTGGCTGGGCATCCGCGCCTGCGTACCCCTGATGAAGGGGCGCAAGGCCTCGATCGTCAACATCTCGTCGATCTACGGAATCGTCGGGGCGCCGGCGGCGGGCGCCTACATCGCGTCGAAGGGTGCGGTGCGGTTGCTGACGAAATCCTGCGCCGTCGATCTGATCCAGTACGGCATCCGCGTGAACTCGGTCCATCCGGGCGTCATCGACACCTCGATGACCAAGGATCTGCTCCACGGGGATGCCGCGACCCGCAAGGCGATCATGGGGGCGACCCTATTCGACCGGCCGTGCCTGCCGGTCGAAGTGTCGAAAGCGGTGCTGTTCCTTGCCTCGGACGAATCGTCCTTCGTGCATGGCGCGGAACTCCTGGTGGACGGTGGCTACACCGCCAACTGACGGCAGCAGCGCTGGCGGCGGCGTACGCATTCGACCGTCATCGCAGGAGCGCGCCGCCGTTGGCCAATAACAGAAAATAGAATTCAGGAGAGGAGAGAGAACATGAAGACCTCGAGGGAAATACGCTGTTGCGTTCTCATGGCGGTCGGGTCGGTCGCGGCATTGCCGACCACCGCCGCATACGCCCAAGACGCACAACCGGGCGATTTTGTGACCGCTCCAGCGGGAACGCAACTCGGACTCGTGTACTATCTTGGCAGCACGTCCGACAACTTCGTGGATGCCAAAGGCAATGATGTGCCTGCATCAAGCCTTGACACGAATGTGCTCCTCCTGCGCTACGTCTATTATTTCGACGTGGCGGGCGTGCGCGCTGACGTGAACGTGCTGCAACCCTTCGGAGGGCTGCACAACATGAGGCTCGGCGGGCGAAAAATCGGCACTAAGGAGTTCACACCCGGAGACTTGACGCTTGTCGGCACAGTCTGGCCACTGAACGATCCCAAGAAGGGCCGATACTTCGGGATTGCCACCTATCTGACGCTTCCCACCGGCGACTATTCGGCTACCAGGCCCGGCCTTGCCGCCAATCGATGGTCCGTAGCCATTCAACCTGGCTTCCGTTTCAAAATTGCCCCCAAGTGGTCGGTCGATCTTGTCGGCGGCACTACGATCTACGGGGACAACCATGATGGCGCTGGTGCGACGACCATCCGGAAGGATGCGAGCTATACTGCGCTCGGCTGGCTGAACTATCAGGCTAGCGACAAGACGACGCTCTCATTCGGGGGCATAACGAACCGCGGTGGGGCGGAAACCATTGGAGGCGTCAAGGGTGCGGACGTGACGTCCACCACGGTGCGGGCGGACTGGTCGCAGATGCTGAATCCGACCACCCAGTTCCTGATAGAAGTCGGTCACGACGTGGAGGCGAAAAACAATTTCAAGCGCGATGCGACATTAACCCTTCGGCTTGCGAAGTTCTTTTAGGCTGGTCGGAGAAGTGGTTCGATAACGTGATGGCAGGACGGCACTGCCCGGTTTCAACGTGGTGATGCTGTCCTGGTCGAAACGAATGACGGCGCGATCAGGGAGCGTCCCAGGGATCCGCAGCAAGCAGAAGGAAAATCCATGCATTGTCAGTGCGTTCATGAATTCGGCCGGCCCCTCCGTTCGGATGACAGGCCGGATCTAGCCCCGCAGGGAACCGAAGTCGTTCTGTCGGTGACGGCTGCGGGCGTCTGCCATACCGACTTGCACATTCGCGACGGCGGCTATGACCTCGGTCGCGGACGCAAGTTGGAGTTCGCCAAGCGGGGAATCTCGCTGCCTCTCGTGATGGGCCATGAAACTGCGGGCAAGGTCGTTGCCACGGGACCCGATGCCGGTAACATCGACACCCGAAAGACCTATGTGGTCTACCCCTGGATCGGCTGCGGCACCTGTGCGGTCTGCAAGGGCGGGAACGAGCAATTGTGCGGGACCCCGAAATTCCTCGGCATCCATGTAGATGGCGGCTATGCCACGCAAATCCGGGTGCCGCATCCTAAATATCTTTTTGAGATCGGCAACATGCCGCCCGAAACTGCCGCGCCGCTGGCATGTTCAGGGCTTACCGCCTTCGGTGCGCTGAAGAAGGTCGAGAACACGCTGAAGGACCATGCGCCGCTGATCATCGGGGCGGGCGGCTTGGGCCTGATGTGCGCGCAGCTCTTGCGGGCAATGGGTGCACAGGCGCCGGTCTTCGTGGATCTCGATCCCGTCAAGCGCGAAGCAGCCCTTGCGGCGGGCGCCTGCGCGGCGATCGACCCCAGCGCGCCGGACGTGGTGGCGGAGATCCATGCCGCCGCCGGCGGGGCACCCCTCGCCGTGATCGACTTCGTCGGTGCCGAAACGACGGCCGAGCTCGGGTTCAACGCCGTGAGCAAGGGCGGAACCTATGTCGTTGTCGGCCTATTCGGTGGCGGCGCCCCCTGGTCCCTGCCGCTGATCGCGCTGAAATCCATCACGATCCGCGGCAGCTACGCCGGCTCGCCCGGAGAGTTCGCGCAGCTGATGGAGCTTGCCCGCAAGGGTGAGATCAGCCCCATTCCCACGACACGCTACCAGCTGGACGAGGCGGAGGCCGTCCTCAACCGCTTGGCCGAGGGCAAGATCATCGGTCGGGCGGTCTTGACCGGCGTCGGCGATTACCTGCCCGAAGCAGCAGATCAGAGGGTCCGATGAGCGTGATCTACCCTGACACACAGCTTCTGATCAACGGAAGCTGGAGGGACGGAGCGATGAAGCGCCGCTCTGCCGTCTACGACCCGGCAACGGCCTCGGTGATCGGCCACTATGCCATGGCCGAACCTGCCGACCTCGAAGAGGCGATACAGTCCGCCGGCACTGCCTTTGCCCCCTGGCGCGACGCGGGGGCCTATGCGCGAAGCGGCATCCTGCGCCGCGCGGGCGTTCTTCTGCGCGAGCGTGCCGACCAGCTTGCGGAACTCATCACCACCGAAATGGGCAAGCCCCTGATCGAAGCGCGGGCCGAGGTGATGTCGTCGGCCGACCTGCTCGACTGGTTTGCCGGTGAAGGCCGGCGGGCCTATGGCCAGGTGATCCCGGCACGGACGCCGAACGTGACCCAGATGGTGCTGAAACAGCCCGTGGGCCCGGTCGCCGCCTTCACGCCGTGGAACTTCCCGATGTCGCAACTGGTGCGAAAGCTGGGGCCGGCGCTGTCGGTCGGCTGCACCGTCATCGCCAAGCCGCCCGAGGATACGCCCGCCTCGCCCGCCGCACTTGCGCGGGCGCTGCTGGATGCGGGGCTTCCCGCAGGTGTCCTCAACATCGTCTTCGGCGAACCGGCGCAAATCGCGGACTACCTCATTCCGCATCCGGTGATCCGAAAAGTGTCTTTCACCGGATCGGTTCCGGTGGGCAAGCAGCTTGCGGCCCTGGCCGGCAAGCACATGAAGCGCATCACGATGGAACTGGGCGGCCACAATCCGGTGATCGTCTGTGACGACGCGAACGTCGAGACTGCGGCCGCAGCCGTTGCGGGCTTCAAGGTCCGCAATGCTGGGCAAGTCTGCATCTCTCCGACGCGGGTTCTGGTCCAGAAGGGCATCTACGAGCGTTTCGCGGCGGCGCTGGCCGAACATGTCGGGAAAGTCCGGGTCGGGTCGGGCTTGAAGCCCGGAACCTCGATGGGTCCGCTTGTCAGCGAACGCAGGCTGAAGGCGGTTTCGGGGATGATCGAGGAGGCGATCCAGGAGGGGGCGCATATCCTCGCTTCGGGCGAAGCGACGCCGCAGCCGGGATTCTTTCATGCCCCCACGATCCTTACCGGGGTCAGCCTCTCGTCGCGCATCCAGAACGACGAGCCCTTCGGACCGGTTGCGATCCTGTCGCCCTTCGACACGATCGACGAGGCGATAACCGAGGCGAACCGTCTTCCCTACGGTCTTGCCGCCTATGCATTCACCTCTTCAATCCGCAATTCGCAGCGGCTCCAGACCGAACTGGAAGTTGGCATGCTCGCCATCAACCACACCCTGCTGGGATTGCCAGAATTGCCGCTTGGCGGGGTCAAGGATTCCGGCTTCGGAAGCGAGGGCGGATCGGAAGCCATCGACTCGTATCTGATTTCTAAACTAGTCACTCAGGCGGCAATTTGAGATGCCTGTCGCGCCGCCTTCAGCAGAGAGCCAAATGGCCCTCAAAGCCGCCTACGAGGTGTTGCTGGCCCAAGGGTTGTTGGTGATTCAGCGTGCGTGTCTAACCGGAGACTATGTGTTCTGGCCCCGACTCGCCGATCATTTTGGCGCCTGTGATCTCGAGTGGGTCGAGGCTTCGGGCCCGGGAACCATCTACGTGCCCACCGTCGCGCGCCGGCGGAGGATGACAGAAAAGGTGGTGCCGGTCACGCAGGAGGAAGGCCCGCGGATGAAGTCATGCGCGCCGGGCGTCGAAAGCGCGCGGATCGGCGCCACTGCGCTGGCGCGGCTTGAGGGGCCTGGGGCGGCGCGCTGCCCACCAACATCAATGGCGGGGCATTTCTTGGCCCCAGCGACCGCATTCCTCGGATGGCAAGACACTCTTTGAAGGCTAAATGATGGACTTTTCTGCAATCTCCAACCTGCTTGCCCCGCGCTCTGTTGCCGTGATCGGAGCCTCGTCGGATCCCGCGCGGATCGGCGGGCGGCCGATTGCGACCATGCTCGCCGCCGGGTTCCAGGGCCGGATCCTGCCGGTCAACCCGACGCGCGACACCATCCAGGGCCTGCCCTGCTATCCTTCGGTCTCGGCGCTGCCCGAAACCCCGGATGCCGCGCTGATCGCGGTTGCAGCCAGAGATGTCGCGGGCGTCGTCGAGGATCTGGGGCGGCGCGGCTGCAAGACTGCCACCCTGTTCTCGTCGGGTTTCGCCGAGGCCGGCGAGGCCGGTCGGCAGGAGCAGGAGCGGATCCTCACAATCGCCCGCGGCTATGGGATGCGGATTCTCGGGCCGAATACCCTGGGCGCTTTCAACGCGAACCACCGCTATTTCGGCACCTTTTCGTCGTCGCTCGAAAATGGCCTGCCCCTGCCTGGCAATATCGGCATCGCCAGCCAATCAGGGGCCTTCGGCGCCCATCTTGCAGTGATCGCGCGCGACCGTGGTCTGGGCGCATCGGTGCTGATCGCGACCGGCAACGAGGCCGACATCACCGTGGGCGAGGCCATAGGATGGATGGCGCAGTGCGACGAGATCGACGTGATCTGCGCCTATCTCGAAGGCATTAACGCGCCGCGCTCGCTGTTGGAGGGCCTTGACGCCGCGCGTGTCGCACGCAAGCCGGTGATCGTATTCAAAGCCGGGCGCAGCGCCATCGGCGCGCATGCTGCGGCGTCGCACACCGCCTCGCTCACCGGCGATGCGCTGGTCGCCGACACGGTCCTACGGGCACATGGCGCAATCCTGGTGCGCGACAGCGAACAGTTGATGGACGTAGCCTATGTCGCCCATCAGCGTATCCAGCCCCGGTCGGCGACGCTCGGTTTCGTCACCGTATCCGGCGGTGCGGGCATTGTCGCGTCGGACGAGGCCGAGGCTATCGGGTTCGCTATGCCGCCGATGCCTGCCGCCGCGCAGACCGAGTTGAAGGCGCTGATGCCGATCTCGACCCCGACAAACCCGTTGGACTGCACGGCACAGGCGCTGAACCAGCCCGACTTGTTCGAACGGTTCACGCGCGCTGCACTTGAGAAGGGTGCCTATGGTGCGGTCATCTGTTTCATGACCTATGTCGCGGGCAGCCCAAGCCTCGCGCCTACCATCCTGAAATCAATGGCGCCGCTGCGAAGGGATTTTCCCGACCGGCTGATCGTGATCTGTGCCGTCGGCTCGAACGAGGTCATGCACGACTACGAGAAGGCCGGATTCCTGGTCTTCACGGACCCGAGCCGTGCGGTTAGGGCCCTTCATGCCGTGTCCGGACTTGACGCCGCGTTCGCCTTACCGCCGCCGGTGCCGCCCTTGCCCCTGCAGACTCCGGCGCTACCCGACCGGACGCCGGACGAAGCGGAGGCCAAGCGTCTTCTCATTGGTGCGGGGATCGTGACCGCGTCCGAGAGCACGGCCACGACGGCGGAAGAAGCGATCCGTGCCGCCGGTCAGATCGGTTATCCAGTGGTGATGAAGGTGCTGTCGCCCGACATCTTGCACAAATCCGATATCGGCGGCGTCAAGCTGGACATTCGCGACCCCGATGGCGTCCAGAGCGCCTTTGCCGCCATCATGGCCTCCGTGGCGGAAGAAGCGCCCGATGCCCGCGTCACCGGCGTTCTTGTCGCCCGGCAGATGACCGGAGGCGTAGAATGCTTTATGGGCATCAGCCGTGATCCGACCTTCGGGCCGGTCGCGGTCTTCGGGCTGGGGGGCATCTTCGTCGAGATCCTGAAAGATGTCGCGGTGCGCCAGTGCCCTTTCGACGAGGCGGCGGCGCGCGAGATGATCCTGTCGATCCGGGCCGCGGCCATCCTGAAAGGCGCGCGGAGCCGGCCGCCCGCCGATGTCGTCGCCCTCGCGGCGATGCTGTCGCGGCTGTCACGGTTCGCCATAGCCGCCGGGCCTGGTCTACGGTCCGTTGATCTCAATCCGGTGCTGGCGATGCCGCAGGGTCAGGGTGCCTTCGCACTTGACGCGGTTTTGGAAATCGCCGGCGCGGCAACTGCGGGAGGCCACTGATGGTCGGTGCCCTCCCTGATCTCTTGGCGACAAGCGGTGCCCCCCTGCGCAGCTTGCTGTTTTGCGCGGGCAATCACGAAAGGCGTATCCACAAGGCTCTGGCGGCGGGCGCCGATGCCGTGATCCTTGATCTCGAGGATTCCGTGCATCCCGACGCCAAGTCCGAAGCCCGGGCGCTGGTCGCGCAGGTCTTGGCCGCAGACCGCGCGGTGCCGGTGGTTGTCCGGGTGAACGCCGATGACACCGGCTGGCATCTGCCCGACCTTGCGGCGATCCTGCCAGCGCCCCCCGATGCGATCATGCTGCCAAAGTGCGACGGACCCCGAGCCCTTCGCCGACTGTCAGACCGGCTTGACGCGCTGGAAGTGGTCTTCGGACTGCCGCATCAGGGCACGGCGGTCCTGCCGCTGATCACCGAGACGGCGGGCGCGCTGGCCGACATGGCCTATGCCGGGG
Organism: Sphingomonas sp. CL5.1; assembly: GCF_013344685.1. NCBI lineage: Bacteria > Pseudomonadati > Pseudomonadota > Alphaproteobacteria > Sphingomonadales > Sphingomonadaceae > Sphingomonas > Sphingomonas sp. CL5.1. The sequence continues at coordinate 1,202,734 of NZ_CP050137.1, read as the reverse complement.
TGACGCCGCGGCTTGCCGCGCTGTGCTTTGCCGCCGAGGATCTGGCTGCCGATCTGGGGGTCGATGCCCGCCGTGGGGACGGGATGAACCCGCTGCTTGTGTACGCGCGTCACCGGGTGGTAATCGCGGCCTCAGCCGCCGGGGTCATGGCCATCGACACGCCCTTTCCCGATCCGGGACGGCCCGATCACCTTGTTGCCGAGGCAGGGCAGGCTGCGGCCCTGGGGTTCGCAGGAAAGCTCTGTATTCATCCCGACCAGATCGCGCCGGTTCACGCGGCCTTCCGGCCCGACCCCGAAAGGCTCGCCTGGGCGCGGACCACGATCGGTGCGCTTGACGCGTCGACCACCGGCGTCGCGGTGGTGGATGGGAGCATGGTGGACCGGGCCCATCTGAAACTGGCGCACCGATATCTCGGCATGGCCGCAGCGGACCCGAAAGCATAATGACCGAAATCGACATTGACCATCTCAGGCAGTGGATCGGGCGGACGGAAACCGCGACCGATGGGCTATCGCTTCTCCAGGCCATGCAGCTTGCCGCGACGCTTGATCGCGGGCATCACCCCGCAGAGGGCCAGCCGCTGCCGCCGCTCTGGCACTGGCTCTACTTCGCGCCTCACGCTCCGCATTCCGAACTTGGCGACGATGGCCATGCGCGGCGTGGCGGCTTCCTGCCCCCGGTGCCGCTGCCGCGCCGGATGTGGGCGGGCGGACGGCTGACCTTTCATCACGCCCTGCGCATCGGGGAAACCGTGACGCGCAAATCCGAGATCCTTTCGGTATCCGAAAAATTTGGAGCGCAGGGCGCGTTGGTCTTCGTGACGATCCGCCATACCCTCTCGAACGTCGGGGGACCGGCGGTCGAGGAGGAGCAGGATATCGTCTATCGTGAAGCGGGGGTGACGCCGCGCTCTGCCGCTGCGCCCGCCCCCTTGCGGGACGCGGACTGGCGCGAGGCCTTCACGACCGATCCGACGCACTTGTTCCGCTGGTCGGCGGTCACCTTCAACGCTCATCGCATCCACTATGATCTGCCCTACGCGACGAAGGTCGAGGGCTATCCGGGCCTCGTGGTGCAAGGGCCGCTGACGGCGACGCTTCTGCTCGAAGCCTACCGGAAGCAGACGGGCCGGACGGTGCGGAGCTTCAGCTTCCGCGGGCAGGCACCGCTGTTCTGCGGCGACACGGTCGTGCTCTGCGGTCGGCTCGGCGGCGAGGGATTCGACCTGTGGGCCGAGGGGCCGGGCGGCTATCTCGCCATGGCGGCAAAGGCAACGGGCGAGGTGTGCCGTGCCGATTGACATCGACCGGCTGATGCAGTTTTCGCCGCCTTCAGCCCGGCAGGTGCTGAACCCGCGTGACATCGCCTTTTACGCCCTATCGATCGGCATGGGCCACGATCCCTGCGATGCGCGCCAGTTGCCCTTTGTTGATCCGCTTCGCGGACCGGTAGTCATGCCAGCAATGGTGCTGGTCATGGCACACCCCGGCTTCTATCTCGCCGATCCAGAATCCGGCGTGGACCCGAAGGCGGTGCTGCATGTGGAACAGGAATTTGCCCTGATCGCCCCGCTTCCCGCCGCGGGGGAGGTCGTCAGCCGGACCCGCATCACCGGTGTCGTGGACAAGGGCGCGGGCGGGCCTGCGCTGATCCTGTCCGATACCGAACTCAGGGACGCGGCTGGAAACCCCTTCGCGCGGCTGAACCGCACCACCTTCGTACGCGGCGGCGGCGGCTTTGGCGGCACGGTCGGGGTCGCGATCTCCGACCCGGTCTGGCCGATACCGGAAGGACAGCCGGATCATGTGGTTGATCTTGCAACTAGTCCCGAACAGGCGCTGTTCTACCGCCTGAACGGTGATCTGAACCCCTTGCACAGCGACCCCGACCTGGCGCGACAGGTGGGGTTCGAACGGCCCATCCTGCATGGGCTCTGCACGATGGGTGTTCTCTGCCATGCGTTGCTGCGCGCGCTCGGCGACTATTCGGCCGAGAGCATGCGGGGCGTGAGCCTGCGGTTCTCGAAACCGGCCTATCCCGGGGAAACCATCCGCACCGAAATATGGAGCGACGGCAGCTTCCGTGCCCGGGTGGTCGAGCGCGATGTCGTGGTGGTCGACCGCGGCTTCGCCCGGCTCGACTGCTCCCCACAGCAACGAATCCGGAGCCCAGCATGATACCCGACGACGTTCTCTCCTCGATAGAAATGATCCGCGACAGCGCGCGCGGCATCGCCCGTCAGGATCTTGGCCGAATCCGCAAGTTGCGCTTCACCTTGCCCGGCTTCGACCGGTCGGTCTGGGCGGAGATGTGTTCTCTAGGCTGGCTCGCACTGCGCCTTCCCGAAGAACGGGGCGGCGCAGGCCTTAGCCTTCTGGCATATGCTGCGCTTGCCGAGGAGGCCGGGCGCGCGCTCCTGCCCGAGCCGCTGATTCCGGCGATCCTTGCCTCCGGTCTGTTCGACGGCGTCAGGCATGAGCAGCATATCGCGGGCGAGAGGCTAGTGCTGCCGGCTTGGATGGATGGGCGTGATGCCCTGGAGCCCGCGCGTTCGCTGGATATCCGCGACGGACGGCTCTTCGCGCATAGGATCCACGTTCCGCTGGCCGCTGGCGCAGATGACTTTCTTGTCGTCGGCGCGTCGAGGGGCGCGCTGGTCGCCGCGGATGCGCCGGGCGTCGAGGTGACGGTGCACCAGACCCAGGACGGCGGGCATGTCGCCGACGTCCGGTTTGATGGTGCCCCTTGCCAGGCGCTGGCGGTCGATCCGCGACCGGCCCTGGCCGAGGCGACGCTGGCAACCGCCGCTTACCTTCTGGGCCTGATGGATGGCGCGCTGGAGATCACGCTGGCCTACCTCAGGCAGCGGGTGCAATTCGGCAAAACCCTCGACCAGTTCCAGGTGTTGCAGCACATGGCCGTGGACGCGCGGCTGGAGATTCAGCTCAGCCGGGCCAGCATCGGCCAGGCCGCACTGCAATGGGACACCCAAGGCGCCAGCTCCGCCGCCCATGCCGCGATCTCGCGCGCCAAAGCGCGGGCCTCGGCTGCGGCGCGGAAGGTGACGCGCGACTGCATCCAGCTTCACGGCGGCATCGGCTTCACCGACGAACACGACATCGGCCTGTTTCTGCGCAAGGCGATGGTCGAGGCGCCACGTTTCGGCGGCCCGGCCCAGCATCGCGCGCGTTTCGGGCAACTGAAGCCGATCGAGCAGGAGTGCTGAACCGTGACCTATGAAGCCTACCAGCGGGCCGACTACAATGCCCTGAGCGACGACGCGTTCCGCAGCCTCATCCGCCGCTTTCTGACCGAAAACCACCCGCCCGAGCTGCGCCACCCCCCCAAGCGGCTGCGGTGGATTGAGGTCAAGCCGTGGTACATGATCCTGTCGGCGGCAGGCTGGCTGGCGCCGAACTGGCCCAGGCAGCATGGCGGTATGGGGCTGGATCCGGCCAAGCAATTGGTCATTGTCGATGAATACGAAAGGTTCGGCGCCGCCCGCACTCCCGACCACGGGATAATGTTGCTGGGGCCGTTGCTCATCACCTACGGCTCGGAGGCGCAGAAGGCGCATTTCCTGCCGAAGATTCTTTCGGGCGAGCATATCTGGTGCCAGGGCTATTCCGAACCGAACGCCGGATCAGACCTTGCGAGCCTGCGCACCGAGGCCGTGCTCGACGGCGGCGAATGGGTGGTGAACGGCCAGAAAACCTGGACGACCCTTGCCACCGATGCCAGCTGGATCTTCTGCTTGGTGCGCACCGACAAGACCCGCAAGAAGCAGGAGGGCATCAGCTTCCTGCTGATCCCGCTAAACACGCCCGGCGTGACTGTCCGGCCGATCATCAATCTCGAGCTAGACACGGAATTCTCGGAAGTCTTCTTCGACGATGTCCGGGTGCCACAGGACAACATCGTCGGCGAAGTCAACCAGGGCTGGACGATGGCGAAGAACCTGCTCGGCTTCGAGCGGATATTCCTTGGCAGCCCGAGGCTAGCGGCTGCCGCGCTGGTGAAGCTGCGCCGACTGGGCGTCCACTACGGGCTTACTGGGGACGAAGGCTTTGTCGCGGCCTACACCCAGTTCCGGATGGAACTGGAGGATCACGAGGCGCTGTTCTCCAGTGTGGCCGACACGCTGAAGCGCGGCGGACGCCTGGGGCCGGAGGTCAGCTTCCTCAAGCTGAACCTCTCGGACCTCTACCAGCGCATAACGCAATATGGGCTGGAGCTAGTGGCCGAGGATGGCGCGCTGCTCAAGTCGCCGAACGGATCGAGCGATCTTGCCGTCCAGACCCAGTTCCTGAACTCCCGCGCGGTCTCGATCTATGGCGGCACCACACAAGTCCAGAAGAACATTCTCGCCAAGGCCGTGCTGGACCTCGGCTGAAAGGAAGGTCGGAAACCATGACTGAGATACTGAACGGCAAGGTCGCGCTTGTCACCGGGGCGGGCGGCGGCATCGGCCGTGCCATCGCGATAGCGATGGCGCGCGCGGGCGCGGCGGTGATGATCAACGATGTCGGCGTCTCGCTGTCGGGCGAAGGCGGATCGGCCACGCCGGCCGAGGCGGTCAAGGCGGAGATCGAGGCTTTCAGCGGGCGGGCAGTTATCAACACCGGGTCCGTCTCGGACTGGGAGGCCGCGCAGGGCATGGTCAGGCAAGCGAAGGACAGTTTCGGCCGGCTCGACATCGTGGTGAACAACGCCGGCATCCTGCGCGATGCGATGTTCCACAAGATGACGCCAGAACAATGGCTGGCCGTCATCAACGTGCATCTGAACGGATCGTTCTTCGTCAGCCGTGCCGCGGCCGAACTGTTCCGCGAGCAGGAGGCGGGTTCGTTCGTCCACATGGTCTCGACCTCGGGGCTGATCGGCAATCTGGGGCAGGCGAACTACTCGGCCGCCAAGCTGGGCGTGGCGGCCCTGTCGAAGTCGATCGCGATGGATATGAAGCGCTACAACGTCCGTTCCAACTGTATCGCTCCCTTCGCCTGGGGGCGCATGACCTCGAACATCCCGGCCGAGACACCCGACCAGATCGCCAGGGTCGAGAACCTGAAGAAAATGACACCGGAAAAGAACGCGCCGCTGGCGGTGTTCCTCGGGTCGGATGACGCAAGCCATGTGACGGGCCAGATCTTCGCGACCCGCCGCAACGAGATATTCCTAATGGGACAGAGCCGCCCGCTCCGTTCGGTTCATACTGCTGACGACTGGACACCGGAGACGATCCGGGATCACGCGATTCCGGCAATGAGCCCGTCGTTCTATCCGCTGGACCGCAGTCAGGACGTCTTCAGCTGGGATCCCTGCTGAAGAATCAGCAAGGCCGAGGCGATCATCCGGTCTCGGCGTCGTCACCGCATACGGCATCACCGCGGCTTCGTGCCCGTGATGCGAGAGGATATTGGAGAAAGCCATGCGCCGCGCCGCAATTGTCTGCCCCGTCCGCACACCCGTCGGCAAGTTCGGTGGGGCCTTGCGCTCCGTTCCGGTGGAAGTGCTGGGCAGCACCGTCACGCGGGCCATCGTGGATCGGACCGGCATTGATCCCGCGCTGATCGAGGACATGGTCTTTGCCCAATCCTACGCCAATTCCGAAACCCCCTGCGTCGGCCGCTGGATCGCGCTGGAGGCGGGTCTGCCGATCGAGATTCCCGGCCTTCAGACCGACCGCAGGTGTGGCGGCGGGCTTCAGGCCTTGGCGACCGCGGCGATGATGGTGCAGACGGGCGCCTGCGATGTCGTGCTGGCCGGCGGGGTCGAGTCGATGTCCAACATCGAATACTACACCACCGACATGCGGTGGGGTCGGCGCGCCGGCACCACCCACCTTTATGACCGGCTGGACCGCGGGCGCGAGCGTTCGCAGCCCGAGCATCGCTTCGGCTACATCTCGGGCATGGTCGAGACCGCCGAGAATCTGGCCCTCGACTATGGCATCACCCGCGAGGAATCCGATGCCTATGCCGCCGAAAGCCATCGCCGGGCTGCGGCGGCCTGGGCCGGCGGATGCTTCGCCGACGAGGTTGTGCCCGTCACTGTCCCGCAGCGCAACGCCGAGGCCTTGGTCTTCGACCGCGACGAGGGGATACGCGAAACGACGCCGGAGTCGCTCGCAAAGCTCAAGGTCCTGCAAAAGGGCGGGATCGTCACAGCCGGCAACGCGGCGCAGCAGAACGATGCCGCCGCCGCCTGCCTCGTGGTGTCCGAAGACAGACTCGCTGCGCTTGGCCTGACCCCCGTGGCCTTCCTTGCCGGATGGTCCGCCGTGGGGTGCGACCCCTCGCGCATGGGCATCGGCCCGGTTCCCGCGACGGCCAAGGTCCTGCGCAAGACCGGGCTGAAAATGTCAGACATGGGGCTTGTCGAGATCAACGAAGCCTTTGCTGCCCAGGTGCTGGCCTGCCTGAAGGGCATGGACTGGGACGAGCGCGACAGGCTGAACGTTAACGGCTCGGGCATCGCGCTTGGCCATCCGATTGGAGCGACCGGCGTGCGAATCATGGCGACGCTGGTCCACGAAATGCAGCGTCGGCGCATCCGCTACGGGCTTGAAACCATGTGCGTCGGAGGCGGGCAGGGCATGGCCGCAATATTCGAACGCGCCTGAGCAAAAGGCGGTAACCTTTGATGCTCAAAACGCAGGATCTTGACCTGAGCCGTGTGATCCGACCGGGCGACCGCCTGATGTGGGGCCAGTCGGTTGCCGAACCGCGAAGCCTGATCGCCAAGGTCATCGAGCAGCGCGCCCGTTTCGGGGGCATCCGCGTCTTTCTTGGCATCGGCTCGGGGGGACAGCTTGGCCCCGAACACGCCGACAGCATCGGATTGCTGTCCTATTGCGGATCAGGCACGAACCGCCGGCTGGCCAAGGCTGGGGTCCTTGATATCCTGCCGGCGCATTACTCGCAGCTTCCGAAGCTGATAAGGGGCGGCGGGCTGCGGACCGACGTGCTTATGTTGCAGGTCTCGCCCCCGGACGTGCACGGTCGCTACAGCTTGGGTCAGGCCCGTGAATATCTAGTCGCGGCGGTTTCCACAGCGCGGGTCATCATCGGAGAGGTCCATCCCGATGTGCCTTGGACCTTTGGCGGGCCCTATCTGACCGCCGGAGACTTCGCGCTGCTGGTCGAATCCGAAAGCGACCTGCCCGACCTGCCGGCCGCGGAAATCGGACCGATCGAACAGGCGATCGGCCGCAATGTCGCCTCTCTGGTCACAGACGGGGCGACATTGCAGACCGGTATTGGTGCAATCCCTGATGCGGTCCTCGGGCAGTTGGCCGGGCATCGCGAGTTGGGCCTGCACTCCGGCTCTATCGGCAACGGCGCGCTGCGACTGATCGAGGCCGGCGTCATTACCAACACCCGCAAGTCCGTTGATCGCGGCATCTCGATCGGCGGCATCATTATAGGCGGGGCCGCGCTGCGCCGGTTTGCCCATTGCAACCCGGTCCTGCAACTGCATGGGACGGACTATACGCATGGCCGCGACGGCCTTCGTCGGATCGAGGGGCTGGTCGCGATCAACTCCGCGCTCGAGGTGGACCTGACCGGGCAAGTCAACTCAGAGACTGCTGGCACCTACGTCGGGGGCGTTGGCGGCATTAACGATTTCCTGCGAGCAGCGGGCGCTTCCCCTCGGGGGCTTCCCATTGTTGCCCTTCCCTCGATGGCAGGGACCCTTGGCCGGATCGTTCCGCGGCTGAACGGACCGGTCACCGTGGCGCGCAGCGATCCCTGCATCATCGTAACCGAGTACGGCATCGCGGATCTGCGGGGTGCAAGCCTTGCCGAACGCGCCGCAAGGATGATCGCTATTGCCCACCCGGACCAGCGCGAGACACTTGCGCGCGCGGTGCGTGAAAAGGATCTGGTGTCATGACGCGCCAGGCAAGCGCCGGATCGGAAAATCGCAGTCCCCTGCATTGGGCAAAGTTCGGTCCCGCGCAGGGATGGGAGACCGGCGAAGGGTGTCAGCCATCACGTCGCGCGCTTCCGCACGAAAACACAGATCGTCCGCGCGTCTGAGATGCTCGCTGCGAAAAGGTCTCAAAACGGCAAGGAAAACCACAGAAATGTCGCCAAAGACCACCGACCGCCATCAGGATATCCGCGATGGCATCCGCGCCCTTTGCGCGCAATTCCCCAGCGAGTATCACCGCAAGGTCGATCAGGCCAAGGCCTATCCCGAAGACTTCGTGAATGCGCTGATCCGCGCAGGCTGGCTTGCCGCGCTTATTCCGGTGGACCATGGCGGCTCGGGCCTTGGCCTTGCCGAAGCGTCGGTCATCATGGAGGAAATCAACCGCTCGGGCGGCAACTCGGGTGCGTGCCACGGGCAGATGTATGTCATCAACACACTGATCAAGCACGGCTCGGCGGCACAGAAGGAAAGGTATCTGCTGCCCATCGCTGCGGGCCAGCTGCGCCTGCAGTCGATGGCCGTCACCGAACCCACGACCGGCACCGACACGACGAAGATCAAGACCACGGCTACAAAGCGCGGCGACCGGTACATCGTTAATGGTCAGAAGGTCTGGATCAGCCGGGTGCAACATTCCGACCTGATGATCCTGCTGGCCCGCACGACGCCGGTCGAGCAGTGTCAGACACCGTCACAGGGGATGTCGATCTTCATGGTTGACATCAAGGAGGCGCAGAAGAACGGGCTGACGGTCAAGCCGATTGCCAACATGGTGAACCACGAAACCAACGAGCTGTTCTTCGACAACCTTGAAATTCCCGCCGAGAACCTCGTCGGCACCGAGGGGCAGGGCTTCAAGCACCTGCTCTCGGGGCTGAATGCCGAACGGGTGCTGATTGCGGCTGAGTGTATAGGTGACGCCTACTGGTTCATTGATCGCGCCACCACTTATGCGAAAGAGCGGGTCGTCTTCGGTCGCCCCATCGGCCAGAATCAGGGTGTGCAGTTCCCGATCGCCGAATGCTACATCGAGACCGAGGCTGCCAACCTGATGCGGTTCCGCGCCTGCGACCTGTATGACGCGAACGAGCCCTGCGGCGCCGAGGCCAACATGTCGAAGTATCTTGCGGCGAAGGCAAGCTGGGAAGCCGCGAATGCCTGCATCCAGTTCCATGGCGGCTTCGGCTTTGCCGAGGAATACGATGTCGAGCGCAAGTTCCGCGAAACCCGCCTCTACCAGGTGGCGCCGATCTCGACGAACATGATCCTGAGCTATATCGGCCAGCATGTCCTTGGGATGCCGCGATCCTTTTGAGCCGGCCAAGACGTGAAGGACCGCAAGCGTGAGGAAATTTAAGGGCAAGATGCCTTTCGGGCGCAAATCGTGGCTGTTTTGTGGATCGGATCGCGGTGGCCAGCGGGCGGCGGTCGCCTATTCGCTGATCCAGACCTGTCGCCTCAACGACGTCGATCCGCAGGCATGGCTCGCTGATGTCCTCGCCCGCATCGCCGACCATCCCGTCAGCCGCCTCGACGAACTGCTCCCATGGAATTGGAAGGCCGCCCAGCTCGCGCTCGCCGCCTGTCTGAGCTAGGCCGCGGTACTCGGGTATGCTTACGGCTTGCCCGGTAGGTTGGCACTTGATACCCCATATTTGGGATTCAGCAGGAAGTCACACATCCTTCGCCATCAGGCTGATGAGCATCCGGGAAAAGGTTCCGGCGAAGGCTTAGCAGCGCCAATGCGGCGTCTCGGCGAAGTGTGGGAGGATCCGCCACAGCGACGGTGTCTAACTCCCGATCTATCATTCTCAGGAGGGCCTCCGAGGGCTTGAGCGATCGACCACGGGCGAGATGGTCGAAATAATTCTTCACGGAAGAAAGAATGCCTCTGGTCTCCGCTGCCCCCCCGGCTCCAGCCTCGCGTGCAATCCGGCGAGCTGCGCGAGCGAAAGGCCGGCCATCATGTCGCGCAGCACATCCCGCGTGGTGCCGGTACCGTCCGATTCGTCGCGGGCCAGGCGGGGCGTGGTCAGCGCGATCCGGTGCAGCATCCGGCTGCGCCAAGCGGCGGCGCTGCCCGCACCGAAACGGCCCCGCGCGATGTCGTGCTGCCCGGCCTTCAGCGTGCGGGCGACCGCGCCGCTGGTCCAGAGCGACTGGGTGAGGTTCATCGCGACCAGCGCCAGATAGATGCCGGTCAGCGTCGACAGGCCACCGTTCAGATAATCGGCGAAGGCGGGCTCGAACCGTTCTGAAATGATATTGGGACTCAAGGTGCCGATGATGAAATTGAACGACAGAGGGGCGTAGCGCGGCACCGTCTGCAGCGCGCCGCACAGGATCAGCACCGGCGCCAGCGCGAGGACGAACAGCGGAAGTCCGTCGATCGCCGGCAGCACGATCAGCACATAGGCCGCGCCGAGCAGCAGCCGCAGCGCGACCCCGATGAACTTGTTCCGCAACAAAAGGCTGGGATCGCTGTTGTTCGCGTAAATGGAGAAATAGACCCCCGCCAGCATCACGCCGTTGACGCCGCCTTCCCAGCCTGAAGCGATCCACAGCAGGCAGATGAGGTACAGTGTCGCCGTCGTGGCGATCGCCGCCCCTGCCGCCCCGGCGACGTCGCGCTCGACGCTGCGCTGCGCGCCAGCGACAAGAACGCGGATTCGCCTGCGTTCGCTGTCCCTCTGCCGATCGCCGCGCATCGCCTTGCGCAAGAGCAGTGCGTTGCCGTTGACCTGGATCAGATCAGCAAGCCGCGCTAGCAGGCTCAGTTCCAGCCGCTCGCGCCAGCCCATGCCGGGAACGACCGCGGGTTCGGCTTCGCGGCAGCGCCGCCGGAGCGCGTCTGCGGCGCTTGCTAGGCCCGGCGTATGTGGGGCGCCATCGGCAATCTGACGGAGCCATTGCTCGATGTCGGACACCAGCGGCACGACGCCGTGCGATGCGCCGCCCAGCCGCGCGAGTTCGCTCAGCCGGTCATCCACTCCGGCAGACAATGGCAATGTCCGCTCCACCTGCGCCAGCAGCGCGCGCACCACATCCTTGCGCAACGGCATGCCGGCGCCCTCAAAACCGGAGTGGACGAGAAGTTCGTGAATCTCGTTGACGTCGGAAGCGAGCCGGCACCGGTCGCGATCTAGCTGACGATCGCCAGGGATGACCAGCGCATCGGCCGACCATCGCGCCGCCGTCTGCATCGTGGCATCCAGTTTGGACAGCATCAGTTCGCGCGCCGAGCCAGGGAGCACCGTCGCATGGATCATACTGCTGCAAAGGATACCGAGCGTTATTTCCTCGAACCGGGCGACGGCAGTGTCGAAGATCGCTCCTGGATTCTGAACGCTGGCAAAGACGATGATGCACGTGCTGTATCCCGCCAGCGCGAACATATAGGAGCGCGACGATCGCTCGATTCCGGATGCGAATACGCACAGCCCGAGCCACAGCGCGATCGCCAACGACAGGATTTCAGGCGCATCGACCAGCGGCGGTACCAGCGCGACCGAGACGATCGCGCCGGTCATCGTGCCGACAATACGATAAACCGATTTGGAAAGAACCGCACCAACGCGCGGCTGGGCCACAACATAGACAGTGACAAGCGCCCAATAGGGGTTGGGCAGGCCGATATGAAAGGCAATCCACAGCGCCAGCACGGCAGCCGCGAAGCTCTTGATCGAGAAAATCAGCGCCGGGAGGCCGAGCGGCAGCTTCATGCGAGCCGCGCCGTCATGGCTGGGAATCCGGCTCCCAGCCACCACCCAGCGCGAGGAATATGGCGACACGATCCGATGCCAGTTTCGCGTCGGACGCCGCCAACGCACTTTCGGCCGTGGCCAGCGTCCGTTCGACGTCGAGCGCCTCCAGCCCAGAGACCGTGCCGCCGCGCGAAAGACGGCGCTGGATGCCCGCCGCCTTCCGGCTCTGGTCACGCGCCACGCGCAGTTGCGCATTTTCCTCGAGGTCGCGCACATACACCGTGAGCGCGCTCTCCGCCTCACGCAGCGCGGTCAGCACGGTGCCGTCGAACCCGGCCAGCGCCGCCTTGGCCTCCGCGTTGGCCTGCGCGATGCGGGCGCGGGCAACGCCGCGATTGGGAAAGGTCCAACTGATCAGCGGACCGACGTTGAAGCGCAGCGCCGAACTGCTGAGCAGCCCGCTGACGCGCCGTGAGGTCGTTCCCGCCGATGCCCCGATCGAGATGCTAGGGTAGAGATCGGCCGTTTCGACCCCGATCGTCGCAGTGGCCGCAGCAAGCTGGCGTTCCGCCTGCCGGATGTCGGGCCGCCGCCGGATCAGCGCGGCACCGTCGCCGATCGGCAACGGCCGGTCGATGTGCGGCATCGCCGTGCAGGTTGCCAGTTCGGCCGGATAGTCGGTCGGCGCCTTTCCGGTGAGCACCGCGAGCTGATAGAGCGCGACACGGCGGTTGGCCTCAAGGGGAGGCAGCGTCGCCGCTAGCTGCGCGGCCAGCGTACGCGACCGTACCGCGTCGAGTGGCGCGAACACCCCGCCGCGCACGCCGCGCTCGGTAAGGGCGAGGCTGCGTCTTTGCAGGTTCAGCGATTGCTGTGCCACGTCGATCTGAGCGCCCGCCGCACAGGCATTGGTATAGGCACCTACGACGCCCGCGGCGACGGTGGTGCGGGCGAGATCGAGCGCGGCGGCCTGCGCCTCGGCGCCGGCGTTCGCGGCTTCGATCGCACGGCGGATGCGCCCCACCACATCGACCTGGTAGGAGATGCCGACCCCCGCGTCGATCTGGGCATGGATGCCAGCGGAAGGAGCGACGCCCAATGACGTGGTCTGGCCGACGCTGGGGCCGCCCTCGACCGTAGCCTGAGCGCCCGCCGCGGCACGGACCTCGCGCACCACCGCGTGGGCGCGTTCCAGATTGGCGGCGGCCGCGCGCAAATCGGTGTTGGCCGCCAGCGCCTGTTCGACGAGCGCATCGAGCCTCGGATCGTTATAGAGCCGCCACCAGTGCGACGGCATCGGGACATCCGCCAATGCCGGGGATGACGAAGCCTCGAACGCGCTGTTCGGCCGGTCGGCGATCCCCGCCAGCGGCTCGGGCGGGACATAGGTGGGGCCCGCGATCGTGCAGCCCGCGAGGATCGCTGCGAGGGCGACGGTGAAACAGCCGCGCCGGGGAACCCGGCGGATCATGGCTTGCGCCTCGGATCGAGCGCCTTGTCGGCGCCATCCAGCGTAACGGTGACGGTCCGTCCGGAAATCAGTGTCAGGCCTGCCGGAACGCTGTCGATTGCGATACGGACGGGGATGCGCTGGGCGAGGCGGACCCAGCTAAAGGTCGGGTTGACGTTGGCGAGCAACGTACCGGAAGCGGTCGTGCGCTCACGATCGTCGATCCCGGCGGCCAGCCCCTGGACATGACCCTTGAGCGGCCGCTCCTCCCCCATCACCCAGACCGTCACGCGCGATCCGTCGCGGATGTGCGACAGCTTGGTCTCCTCGAAATAGCCAGCGATGTAATAGCTGTCCGAATCGACGATGGCCATGACGGGCTGGCTAGCGGTGGCGTAGACGCCGGGGCGCAGCGAAAAGTTGGTGATCGTGCCGTTGACCGGCGCCTTCACGTCGGCGCGTTCGAGATTAATGCGCGCGAGATCGCGGTCGGCGAGTGCCTGGGCATAAGCGGCCTTCGCTTCTTCCGCTGCGGAACGGCGTATATCGATATCCTGCCCCGACACCACGCCGGCAAGGCTGCGATAGCGCCGATCCTCACGCTCTGCGGCGGTCATGTTCGCCTTCGCCGTGCCCACCGCCGCATCCGCCCGCGCCAATGCGTTCGCCAGCCGTTCGCGATCCACCTGGAACAGTACTTGATCTTTGCGTACCACCTCGTTGTCGTGCACGAAGATCGCGGTCACCCGGCCCGAGACATCGGCCGCCAGCGGCACCACGTCGGCGCGGATCTTGCCGTCACGCGTCTGCGGCGCATAGGTGTAGTAATTGTAGAGGTGCCACAGGACAAGGACGCCAAGGCAGGCGACCGCGACCGTCAGCAGAACCTTCAGTGCCTGTAATATGCGTTGTCGAGTCAGGTGCATGGCAATTTCAACTTGCGGTTAGCAGTTCGAGAAGCCCGAAGGACAATCCCAGCAGGATCAGGAACAAGGAAAGATCAAACAACGGCCGGTTCCACACCATACGATAGAAACCTACACGCAGGAGCGCCTGCGAAAGTAGCGGCCGGGCGAAAAAGGCCACTACCAGACACAGGAGCAGCGGCGACATGAAGATGCCGGCAACGTCGAACTCGCCGATCATGCCGCCGGCTCCCACGCGGGCGCCCGTTCGAACAACGCCAGACGCAGACCGACCAGACTGTTCATGAGTCCGCGTTGCGCCTGATCCCCGCCTTCGCGCCAGGCGGTCGTCAGCGTCTCGTCGATGTCGTCGAGGAGCCGCGGCGCGGGCTCCTCCTTGCCGATCTCCTCGCGCACTGAGGCGAGCAGCCGCTCGGCCGAGTCGCGCAGTTCTCCCTGCATCGCGGACCTCGCCCGGCGCAGATCGGCGATGTTGGCACCCGCACGCAGCCGGGTGAGCAGCCGGCCGCTCTGGTCTGTCTCCCCCGCTGCGGCCAAGCGGGCGGTCATCTGTCCGATGCGGTCGAGCGCTCGGTCGAGAAAGGCGTCGCGGTCGCGGCGGCTCGCATGGAGGGTAAGCTCGACCATATCTTCGCGCTCATCGGCGGCGAAGCGGGCGAGCGCGTGCGAACTGCCCATCTGCCGCACCAGCACAAGGCTGGCGAAGGCGATGAAGATGCCGACCAGACTGGCGACGTTAGCGTCCAGATAGGCCGCAAAACCGGGCGGACTATAGTTGCTTTGCAGGTTGATCGTGCTGAGCGTCATGGCGAGCAAAAGAAGTGCCAACGGATTGGTCGCGGCCCAGGCGGCGAGCGGAAGCATGAACAGCCCCATCACCAATACGAAGCTCGGGAAGTCGTGCGCCAGCGGCAGCATCCAGTAGCTCAGGACTATGCCCAGCAGGATCGCGATCGTGGAAAACTTCGCAAATTGGGCGATTGCGCGGTCGGCCTGGTCGGCCCCCCCGAAAAAGGCGAGCGCCACCGTGCCGATTAGCACCGCGCCTGGGCTTTGCGTCCAGCCGGTCAGCAGCCAGAGCCCGCACAACGCCGTATAGGTGAGCAGGACGCCGGCGCTGACGCGCAGCGCGATGTGATAGTCTGGCCGTAGCGGGAACGGCGCGTCCTGGCCGATGCTCCGCTCGAGCTCGGCCCCGAGCGACGCGCCGCTCTCCAGCGCGGCATCAAGCTGGCGAAGCTCGCCCCACAGACGGAGCGCCTCCGCCGCCAACTCGGCGCCGTTCTGTCGCACCAGCCGTCGCCACGGCGTGGCGGGGTCGGGATCGGGGAGAGCGGTCGCCGGCTCCGCGCCCGCGTCCTCCGCCGTACCGCCTGTCCGGACGCGCTCCCACGCCCCGACGAGTTGCCGGAGATGCTCGCGCCGCTTGGCCTCATCGACGCCGGCGAGCCGCGCGCCGATGGCGGAGATGAGCGGCACCAGCCGCAGCATCCGCCGCTGGATCGCGAACACGATCTGCCGATGGCGCGGGCTGACCATCGGGTCGTAACGCAGCTGCCCTGCGAGCGTCGACAGGCTCATCATGTCGGCGATCACCTTGAGCCGGTCGTGGGCACCGATCGCGCCATCGGCGCGGCCAGCAAGAGCATCATCCATCCACCGTTCCATGTCGGGCAACCACGTGCGCAGCCGTCCCCGCAAGATCGGCCCCAGCGAACGTGGCAGGACGATCGTGTCGATCGTCGTTGCGCAGACGATGCCGAGGCTGATCTCGCAAAGGCGCGCGAGCGCGGTGTCGAACATCTTTTCCGGGTGATCGATGCCGGCGACCAGCACGATCATCAGCGTCAATCCAAAGAGCTGGAAGCCGTAAGCGCGCGGCGTGCGGTCTAGATACGCGAAGGTGAACGCGATCGTGCCGACCAGCCCGGCCCCGATCACCATAAGCACCGGCGCGCTGCCAAACAGCCCCGCGAGCATCAGCGACACGACGCCGGCGCACAGCGTGCCCATGAAGCGATAAACCACTTTCGACCGGATGCCGGCGGTGAGCGGATTGGCAAGCACGCAGCAAGTAACGACCGGCCAGTAGTTCTGTGGCAGGCCGATCCGCACCGAAATCGCGAACGCGATCATCGCCGACATGAACAGCTTGAGCGCGAACAGCCATCGCCCCGCCTCGAACATCAGCGGACCCGGTCGTCTCGCAGCCAGCGAGCGGCCCGCTCTTCTAGCAATCGCAGCATCCGGGTCGCGGCATCGATCTCCGCGCGTGGGACGTCGCCCAGAAGCTGCCGCCGAAGCTCCGCCAGCGTGCGCTCCATCCGCTCCGCGAGGCGGCGGCCCTCCGGCAGCAGCTCGATGGCCTTGCTACGCCGGTCACCTTCCACGTCGTTGCGCACCAGCACCCCCGCCGCCTCGCCCTGATCGAGCAGTCGCACCAGCGCGGCCGGGTTGATGCCGAGCTCCAGCGCCAGGATCTTCTGTTGCACGTGCGGCCCGAGGCGCGAGGCGAGCAGCACGACCGTCGCCAGCGATGTCGACAGCCCCATGCCCGCGAGCACGCGTCCCGCCGCCTGGGTCCACGCCCGCCGCACCGGCTGAAGCGAGTTGGTGAAGGCATAGAGCGATGCATCGGAGCGCACGAGATTTTCCTTACGTCGCGAATGACCGGCTGCTCGCGCAGCTCCACCTGCACCAGGCTAGATCAAAAAGCAATAGTTTCCTTTTGAATAATAATGTTCCTGGCGCACTCTCTGCGAGTCCCAAGACAGAATGACAGAATCGAGGTCATGGAGCCTTAGAGCGAAAATATCGCTGAGGGACGGATGATCCTCGGGACGAGGCTCGAGCGACAGCGGTAGAAGCATTCATTCTGGGGTCGTTTGCGGGAGGGGGCGAAATCCTACGCTGATGATTCCGGCAAGCGATATTCACCCTGTCGCCCGTTGCGCCGGCGTGCCGTTACGATAATCTCGGCGCCGCTTGCGTCGGTCGATTGGTCGTCGACGGGTTTGGCGTCCGATCCAGCCTTGGAGTCCGACGCCTTGGCCTCCTCCGCATATGCGGGCTGAAGCGTCAAACCACCCATCAGGCTAACGCCCGCAATCAGCGCGCCTAAATTCACTTTGAACATATCGCCTCCCTTAATCCCAGTATTTTGGTATGGACTAAGGGGGAGAGTAAATTAGGCTTGCCACAGGCGAGGAAAAACATTCCCACGACCCATCGATATTTCCAACGTCCGCTGCGGACGAGTTACGCAGCGAGTTTTACGAGCGCCTCCCGAACACGTAGCCAGTCAGCCTGGAACGCTCGATGCATGTCGGCAGGCGACTCCTCGAATATTGGGTGAACAGCCGCGTACCCCGACAGGTGATGAGTCAGGACAGGCGTGACGATATGCAGATGCGGTGCCAGGTCGGACCGACTATCCGAAGGCATATGCTGGACGATCAGGCTGCTGAGCTTCTTCGGCTGGAGACACAGGGCAGTATACATATAGGCCGCATGCATCATGCCGTGGCGGGGCATCGATGGCGAGAACCGCAGGGTCTGGACGATGGCGAGCAGGTTCTGGCCGGACATGACCTGAGCGTCGTAGCTTTCGAACAGCTCGCGTGCCGAACGGACATCGGCGACGCCATCGGCAAGCAGAAGCCGATAGTCCGCTGCGGTGATCGCCCAGTTGGGCCCGGCGTCGGTAATTTCCTGGGCGGTCGGCTTGCGCGGCTGCAACTTGGCGCGGGCAAGATCGGCGGTGCAGTGTTTGCCTCCCTTGCCGTTGCCCGCCCACAAGAGGGCGAACCCGAATTCGTCATCCGGCCCAATTCGCGCCGGATCGTCATAGACCATGTCCATGGCTTGCGCGGGGCTGATCCATTTCATCAGCTCAGCCCTGCAGCGCTTCGTTGACGAGCGCGCGCGCGGCCGCGAGGCCACGATAGCGATCGAGCATCGAAGTAAACGGCGCAGCCCGCAGCGCCAGCCGGCCATCGCCGAGACGGAACGCCGGCTCCTCATCGACCGGTGCGCGGTGATCCGGGACCAGCCACAGTTGGCCGTCCAGCGACAGCCAGGGAAGGTGCGGACCATACCAGTGCGCGGCGATCCGCGACCACATGCAGATGCGCACGGATGCCTGCAGCTCGTCGCGCGCGGTCTTGCCGAGCGAGACCACGAGCGCGTCACTGCGCGCCGCCCGTACGGCTTCGGTGACCGTCGAACGAAGCAGTCGCGGATCCTCGATCGTCGGCACGAGCAGCAGTTCGGGGCACGGTACGTAGAGGTAGTTCCAGAAGTCGGTCGGCAAGGCAGTGGTGGCCGTCTTGTGAATCGTCCAGCCTGTCTTTTTCATGAGCGCGAGGCTCGCACCGATTACCTGCGCTTCCGCGACGCGGCGCGCGTGATTGTCATTGGTCACTTGGGGTCTTCTCTTTAAGCGCGCTGCCGCCGGCTGCAGGCGTCAGGCGCGCGGGGATTTTCACCTTTTCGGCACAGCCGCAGGCGTGTTCCCAATCTCATTCCGGCTAAGCCGATTTGGCCGTCAGGCGGTGGGTGGCAACGCGCGCTATTCGCCGATGCCGGGACTCGGTCTTCCGCGTACCGGCGTTTCTGCATCGCAGCCTTGCTCGACCGCGTGCCACGTGCCAGGAGCCTTCCCGGTCGACGGTAATCCTTCGGCGAGACGGACAAGGAGCCAGTATCCGGCATCGCTGTTCGCGAGGGCTCGGACACCGGTGAGCCCGTCATCCGATGTTGTGGCGGCCTGGAGCGTGCCGCCGCCGATTCGCAGCGCCAGGCGACCGGCAACGATGTCGTTCATCGGCTCCTGCAGGCGATCGTCGAACGCTCGCCGCTCTACGTCGGCAAGGCGCGCATAGAGCGACCCTTCTCGGAAGCCTTTCACAAGGCCACTCACCCTCTGTAGCAGGGTCGGCTCGGGTCTCCGAGGGGCCGGGTGGGCGACTGCCGGAGGCAGCGGTATACTTTGATCCGCGCCGTCCAACGGGGTGCTCGCTCGCGGCGCGGGACGGTGGGCAGTGCGCTCGCGTACGACCTCGCGGAGTTGTTCGATCGATGACCTGCTGCCCTTCTCGACTACCGCCTGCGACATGGGTTTGGGCGCTCGCGTCGTGCGCGCTCGTTCGGGCTCGGCAGGGGCATCCGGCAGCGGCGACCGAGGCGGGGCGGCTGCGGCCGGAGCTCGCTCCGGCGCTCTGACCGGGTCGATGACATTAGGCTTCGGCGCATCGGCATCCCGCTGGCTGGGTCTGTCGCCGACACTGTCGAACTCGGCAATGCCTATTTCTATTGAACGACTTCGCGGATCCGGCGAGGCGACGTCTGGGACGTCAGGCGAGCGGGTTGTCGGCGTCTCGTTGACAGCGGGCGCGGGGCTCACTTCGCCACCTTCTGGCGACGTATCTTCGAACGCCGACCTCGATGCGGCCGCACCCGGGTTCTTCGTGGGCGCCGAGACCGCCGTCGTGGTGGCAGATGCACTCGCAAGGTCCGCGGTCGAGGCACCGACAGGAAGCGCGGCGACGGGCCGTTCACGCGCCCCGGCATGCCCCTGCATGGCCTCGAACTTGCGCCGAGCCTCTGGCAGCAGGCGCCGGAAAGTGGGGTGCTGCTGATACAGCCGATAGTGTCGTCGCGGCGTTCGTGGGGCGGTTGCTTCGTTCAACGTCAACGGCGCCTCGCCGTGCGCGGCGATATAGGCGATCACGCGACCGACCTCGACCTCCTGTATCTCGCCGGCCTTGCTCAGCACGCCATCGAAAAGTCGACGATATGGTTGTCGCGCCACGATCGCGCGATCGGCCGCGCGCAAGCCGACGGGTTCGAACCAATCGCCCTTTCGGACAATGTAGATGAAACGGTCTACAGGCTCGTCGGCGTCAGGCGTCCGCTGGTCGAGAAGCTGTTTGCGGAGCGCGTCGTAGTGCTCCTGCGGCCCCAGTCGAACAGGATACCGCTTGGGCGACAACACAGTCTCAGCCGCCCATTTTTCAGCGTCGCGTTCAGCGGACGCAACCTGGTCCCGAAGCTTGATCCGGGCGCCAATCTGTTGTTCGATCGCGCGCAATTCCACGCGCCCATCGGCGACCTCGTCGCGCGCGGCTTCGACCCATTGTGCGTGCGGCTCAAGCGCCTCGTCGATCGCGTCGAGATGCGCTAGCGCGATCTCATTGCGGGCACGCCAGGCAGCGATCGCGCGCGCTTCGTCGGGGCTGGCCCTGCCCGCCTCGATCGCGTCCAGCATGTCCCCGGACTTGCCGGCCAGTCGCTCGGCGGCGGACCGCGCCATGGCCGCATGGAGATCATGTGTGGAGAGCGTCGCCTGCATCGCAACAAAGCGTTCGGCGAGTCCGATGTACCGGGCCTTCAGCGTGGCCAGAGCGGGGTCTTCGTTGTCAGGATCCGTGGCATCGATCCGGGCAACGAGGCTCGCGTGTCGCGCCCGCTCGGCGCCGATCTGATCGGCTGCCTGACGCTGTCGGCCGGCCCAACCCTTCACCGCGTTGCGGTGGTCGATCTCGACGGGCCGGCCGGCCGCGACCAATGCTGCGGCCGCGCCGCCGAGATGTTCGGACGGCACCTGGTCGATCCGCATCTCCCGATACGACCGTGGGTCGTAGCGGCGGCGAACATTACGCTCGGCGAGCTTCTCGTTGATAATGTCGGCGAAGTGCTGCCGCAGGGCGTTCACATCCGCCGCCGAGCGCTGTTCGAAGCGCAGTTTCGGCAGCGCTTCGCGATCGACCTTGCCGAGACGCAGCGCGATCTCCCCGGGCTGAATTTTCCCCTTCGAAAAATCCCAGCTGTCATCGCCGTGGCGGCAACAGGCACCGGGGTAAATCAAGACGTGTGGATGCCGATTTTTCACATCATTGCGATGCGTGGGGTCATGAACGGCGATGGTATATCTCAGGCCAAGCCTGCCGAGCATCGACCCGAATTCCCCGGCGATGGCGCGGTTGTCGTCATCGTCTAGCTCGGCCGGAAATTCGGACTCGATCTGCCATTGCAGCACGCCGCCGCGCGGGCGCACGAGATGAACCAGCCGCTCGTCGCGCCGTGATCCGAAACGATCGCCATCGAGCGTCTGCGCCCAGGCGAAGGCAGCGTCGTCGAGATCGATCCGATGCACCTTGCGCGGTGCGATACCACCCGCATGGCTCAGCCCGTCCGCGAGCTCGTGAAGCGCTCGCGAGATAGTTTCGGGTGTGTCGTGTTCATCGGCAAGCGTGCGCAGCTCGGCCACGCCGCAACGCTGCGGACGGATTTCGAGCCGGGGGTGTGAAGGCGTCGATGCGGCTTGGTTGACGGCAACCCAGAAGGCTTCACGCTCGGCGGCGATACTCGAGATGTTGCTGATCACGAAGGCAGTTCTCGATTCCGCGCCTTCGTGACTGGGCTCGTCGGTTACGTAGCGCTCGACGCCCATTGCGCGATCGAACTGATCCGCCTGGAGGTCGGTCACATAACGTTCGAAATTCAGCGCCGGGTTGGAGCGGATGCCGGCGCTCCTCCCAGGCGCGGGCCGGACCTTGCTGACCGAGGACAGGGCGAAGTGAAAACTGGTCGCGCCATCGGCATTGGTCGGACGTCCACGCGGTGGCGCGGGATAGCTGAGATCGATGGCGCTGCGGCGCGGCGACCATGCTGCCGAGCGCTTGCGCTCATCCTTCTTCTCGGCTCGAACCTTTCCCGCTTTGGCTGATCCACCCAATTCCTCCAACGCCATGCGCGCGATCATCGCGCGCATGGCCTCGGTGGCAAAATAAAGGCGGTCGACCAGCTGCACGGCATCAGGATGACTCGACTTCGCCAAACCGGCCATACCCCCTTGGCAAATAAACTTTGGCCTTCCGGAGCGAAGCGGCGGACCCCGCGCGATTTCATCGAAAATCGCGCCCACGCTCGTCGGACGAAAACTCGGACGGCAGCGATCGTTGGGGCAGGCAAGCGCCAGTTGCCCCCCATCCGCAGGTAGTCGTCCACGACTACCTTATTGCGCAAAAAACAGGGTCGCGAGGTTCCTCTCGCGGGCGCGCGGCGCATGCGGACGCGCGCGGCACATGCGAGCTCGCGCGCCGTGCACGCCCGTAGCGCGCCCCGCGCGTGCGAGGCCCGGATCTGCGGTTTGGGTTACCCCGCCCGGGTGCCGAATCGGTCTTACTCATCCTGTCCGCGCCCACTTCCGGGCGCTGTGACGGAGAAGATAAATGACCGCGATGGATTCCGGGAAGATGCGTCCCGAAGTGGCCGCCGCCACGGCCAGGACGATGGCCGAACTGACCCTGCTGGGCAAGGAGGATCCGCTGGCGGCGGAGCGTATCGCCGACCTCGCCGACGGCTCGCCCCGCGCCGAGCGGCTCATGGCCGCGATGCTCGATATCCTGCCTGCCGAGATCGACACGCGCGCCTGGCTCGACTGGATCGAGGGCGGCACGTTTGCGGATGGTGCAACCAAGCTCACCGACCCCGACCGGGGACGGCAAAAGTCCGCGCGCGGCGCCTGGCAATCGGCTGTGGATCTGCGCGACAAGCTGGCGCGCGAGGTCGCTACGTGTCGACAGAAATTGGTCGATGCCGAGCAGTTGTTCGACCAGGCAGAGCAGGGGGTCAAAGCCGCCGATGCGCAGTTGCGCGCGGTGGTCTGCTATCGGTTCGCGATCGATGCGGCGAAGCTGCTGGGGCGTGTGTTCGCGATGGGTCCGCTGTTCACCATTGGCCGCGCGATCAGCGTCTATCAGCGCCGCGACGCCGCGTTCGAGGAAGCGCTCGATGCGACGGGGCGGGCGTGGCTCGACGAGCATCTCGCCAACCGCGAGGACACGTCGCGGCGCATCCAGGAACTGCTCGATTTTTTTGTCGGTGACGTGGCGGTCGAGATCAAGCTGCATCGCGCCATCTACAAGGTGCTGACCGACGCCAAGGCCAGTATCGAGGCGGAAATCGCGGAGGCAAAGCGGACCGGCGCGCGGCTGTCCGCGACCGCCAAGCGGACGATCCGGAACTACGAGCAGCGACGCACCAGCGTGCGCCGTGAAGGGCTGCGCCACG
Source organism: Sphingomonas sp. CL5.1 (assembly GCF_013344685.1). Lineage (NCBI taxonomy): Bacteria > Pseudomonadati > Pseudomonadota > Alphaproteobacteria > Sphingomonadales > Sphingomonadaceae > Sphingomonas > Sphingomonas sp. CL5.1. The sequence goes on along the minus strand of NZ_CP050137.1, from coordinate 1,179,638 downwards.
ACTACCGCGATGTGCTGGCAGGACTGGCCGGGCACGACCTCGAACACACCGATGCAAATGCGGCAGGGGAGGACTGATCATGCGCGACGCAGCAAACGATAACAGCATGATCGAAGCCGATCTGGCCGAGTGGTTCGATCATTTCGGCGGCCTGACGTTGGGGGAGCTGACCGAGCGCCTCGAAGAGTGTGGGTACCATGCAGGCGCGATCCAAACCGTCATTCATGCGGCTCTGATGCGGCTCGACATTTTCGTCAGCGTACCGCTCGGCCACCTTGATCTGGACGACAGCATCAACCGGCTGGATCTGATCGTCGGCGTGACGCGCGTAGAGGTTCTAACCACGCGCTATCATAAGCCGCATTTTGTCGCGCCCGCCGCCGATGGCGGGCGGCTCGCGATCTGGGATCTTTACGTTGAGGACACCAATGGGATCCACACCGACATCGACCCCGAACTCGCCCGGCTGAGCTATGCCGAGCGGCAGCGGCGCAACCCCCGCACGCCGGTGGACTGTGTCATTCCGTTCGTCGCGGTGTTGCCCGGGGAAGCGATCCAGCTCACCGCACGGTTCGGTGCCGACGGCGTATTGGCCGAGCGCTCGATCTGGGTCGGCCCGCGGCTCAGTTGATCGTCAAACCGGCGCTTGATGCATGCCCGCGCGATGGTGGCGTATGGTCGACTGGCAACCGGCGACAATCGTCATGAACTAACGTCGGCACGGTGCTATGCATCCGTGCCGACCAGGCGGTTTACGACGCCGCCGATCATGCGCCAAGCAGCTGCATCCAGCGCATGCGCCGAGGCATTGCGAGCCGGTGTCGCGGACCATTGACCGTAGATCGCGGCAGCGATCAGCATCATCATGGCGGGCGTCCTCCAGGCACTGGTGCGGACGGGCGGCGGAGCGATCATCGGACGAACACCTTCATTGCGATTGCGATATTCATCTCTGGGAAATTTAGCACAGCAATCTCCGTGCATCACGGATGCACGATTGGCGGACCTGCTTTTTCGTCCCACGCGCGCGATGCACGCATGGAGCAGCTACCGCTCCCCGGGTTCGACGCCATACATGCGACCGAACCGCATCTTCACCACAAGCGCCAGTTCGTCGTCGTCCGTCTCGATCGCCCGCCAGGCATAGGGGGCTCCACCGATATCCCTGGCGCTTGCGGCCCATTCCTCGTTGTCGGCCAGCCATGTGTCGAGGTCGGTCCAATTACCGTTGGCATTCGGTATGCCGATCCGATGCCTCATGCCGACACCGCGATGCTGGCGGTCCAGCGCAGCAGCCCGATCGGTTCGAAGAGCGGGCCGACCTGGGCGCCGCGCCGCATGGTCGTCGCGGCCAGATGACCAACGACCGCGTCGATCATCGCAGGCTCGAGCGATAGCGCCTGACGGATAACCTCGACCACGTCGTCCACCCGCAAAAGACTCTCGCTCGCCTCCTCGCCATCCTCGCTGATGGCGACCCAGTCGATGCACCCAGCACGGGTACCGAGACAAGCATAATACCGGGCCGTGTTGGCATGGATTCGCAGGAAAGCGGTCGCCTCGTCGTAATGGATGTGGATTGGATCGTAGCGCTGCAAAGGGGTCTCCAGCTCGCCGATTATTCGAACGACGCGAGCCATCGCATGTATTCGACGGGGCCGATCGCATCGACGACGATGCGCTCGAACCGATCAGCCGAAATGCGGCCGGCGCGGCGCATCGCCACCAGCCGATCGATATCGCACGTCACAACTGCGACGAAGTCGTGGCGCCATTGGTGCCGATCCGGATTCGCTGGCTGACGAAGCGGATGGTGGGGAGCGCATGGCACGATTTCGTGGGGTGGTCCGACATGGGATCAGCGTTTCCCGGGATACAGTCTGTCGAAACGCTTCAGGGCGCCTGCTGGCGTCGCGTCGACGTTGCTGCCGGCGGCCGTCATATCGAGCATGCGAAGCGTCGCGTGACCTTCTTCACTCAGCGCGATATCCTCCAGGATGCTGGTGGTGCAGGTGACCAGCTTCTCGCACTCCAGGAAGTGCAGGTAATGCTCGCCGAACGCGCGGTTGCCGCCAAAGCCTCTGACCATGAAATCGACCAAGTCGGTGCGGTGAATCTCCATGTCGATGAGCCGCAAGGCGCTGCGCATCAATTCAAGCTGATCGGTCGCGCGGTTGCATTCACACAGCCTCAATCTGAAGTGCGCGAACAGGTCGCGCATATCGTCATAGGTGTTCCCGTCGGGCGCGACGAAGAACCATGATCTGCTGCCTACTTTCGTAACTCCGAAGCGATCGAATCGCCCGAAATTATCGAAGCCCCACACCCTTCCCGGCGGCGAGATGTATCGCCAGCCGCCATACTGGCCGTACGGCCCGAGCCACCGCACGGTGTCGTCGATGTTCATGAAATTTCCTCTCCATTCGGTTCAACCGAACGGAGACTTCAATTCTCATTCTTGGACCTTGGCTGGGGTGGATAGTACCCCGATCACCATGGCCGCCATTCGTTCCCCGAGCATATGCCTTTCGGCAGCGCACGTGCCGGAGTTCGGGCCGGTTGGAGACAGGCCGCTTCCGGACGGCTGATCGCGGGAAGAAAACACTTCTGCAGCGGCCCGTCCGAGGATAGGTAAAGCAGGATTCGAGCGTCGTCAGCATCGTGGAGCGATGCGGATCTCCAGGGCTTAGCCGATGAGGGATCTCAGGTTAGCGGTAATGCGCCGTGCCATCGCTGGCGCCTCGATCTTATGCAGACGGGCGAGTTCGACGACCGCCAATGAGACGTCGGCGGGCTGGGAAGGCCTCCCCGAAATCTGCGTGAACGGCCCATCGGTTTCGGTAAGCAGGCGATCTAGCGGTATAGCCGCGACGAAAGCGCGACGCTTCTCTCCGTCGAGCATCATGTGGTTTACCGAAAAGTAAAAGCCGAGGTCGATCGCGCGCCGCAGTTCCGGAGCGGAGCCGGTAAACCAATGCATGACGACCTTGCCGTGCGACCTTGGTAATCTGGCTTCGACCATGTCTATGACCGCCGTGACGGATCGCACGCTATGGATCGTCAATATGCGATCGCGGAGTTCCCCACACCGGTCCAGGATCTCCCCGAACACCTGCTTCTGCGTGTCCAGAGAGCGATAATATCGCGGGCCCGAATCGAGGCCGACTTCTCCCACGTATCGCGTCTCACCCACCAGCTCTTTCCAGAGCGCCAGCTCGGTCGCACGGGACTCGACCAGCTGCGGGTGAAGGCCAAGCGCCGCCCTCACGAACTTAGTGTGGGAGGCAAGCTCATGATTCCTTGCCCAGGCCTTCGGCGTGGTCGTGACGGCCAGCGTGTAGACCGCCTCCCGCTCACATCGCGCGATCGCAGCCTGATGGTCTGGGTAGAGATCGAGGTGGCAGTGGAAATCGACGAGTGCGGCTCGCTCGAACTTGTCGCGCTCGTTCACGCGGGGCCGGCCCTGACACCCCTGAGCAATAGGCCCACTTCCACGAGTCCGCGTCGATAGACGTCTGCGAGGGCTGCGGTCTGGTGAGGCACGTCGGTGAGACTTCCTGGTTTATGCACGAGCGTTGCAGCGAGGTCCGGGTTCTGCCGTAGCCGTTCGATTGCGAGTTGGAATGCTCTGACCTGTATGCCCTCGGCCTTGCGCGTGTCGAGCTTCGCGGCTGTCAGATCGGCAAGGATATAGGGCGTCGGGTCTCGGCCTAGCAGTGAAGCGCGTCGGATCAGGCAAGGAAGGCAATGACCGCAATGACCTTGCGGGAGCCCCTGCCACCGCGCCTTTGCCGGTGACGAGCAAGAAAGCGAACCGGCGGCAAGGTCCATCAACAATGCCTGGTCCGCGCATCCCGTCGCCATCTCTCCCTTCGTCTTGTCCCAATAGGGATTCACGAGCGTTCCTCGCACGCCGAGCAGCCCCAGCAGGTCGTTCCATCGGGCGATGTGGAATGGATGTGTGGTGCGGGTGCTCGGTGCGCCCAAGCGCAGCGGATCGAGGGGTACGTTGAGCGCGATGAGTCCGTTCTCCGGCACCTGGACCTCGAATCGGCGTCCGAGCCCGGTCCCCGCGGCTGCGGCGAGTGCGAAGAAGAGGAACGACCTCCCGCGCGTCGTGCTTTCGGACTCGACTCCCTCGACGAGACCGTTCGGGAAGGTCATCCAGACCCGCAGCCGATCGAGATCGTTGCGTTGGAAGTGCTGCCGCAACCCATCGAAGCAGGTCTCCTGCGACGTGCTGACGGCGCTCTCGCCCGCATGGCTCACGAACAGGGGCGAGTGGCCCGCGTTGAGCTTGTCTATCGCGCCGATCAGGCTGTCCAGGCCGCCCGAGAAGAGGCTGATTCCGTCATATGGTATCCCCCCGAGCTGCTCGTCGGGCGCGGCGACCAGAGAATGATGGGTGCGCGGCCGCGCTCGGAATCCGATCTGCCAGCGGTCGCCGGTGAGGAAGTCAAGCGCCCGCTTGAGTGTCTGCCGCGTCGTCTGCCAGAGGTCGGGGTCGCTGACGGGGACGACGAGACGTATCTCTCTCGTCCAGCCGTCTTGCGATTCAGACGCGCGCGAGATGCGGGTGTCGGCCGCATGAACGTGCGCGGCGAGCACGAGCAGATCAGCTCCGATCTCGCTCGGATGGAGCCCAAGCTTTCGGAGATCGTCGAGCGCATGGCCGAGCCCGAATGCCAGACCGTCGGGCGCGCCGAACCTCAACTGGGTCAGCTGTTCATCGGCGGCCTTTGGGATTGCGGTCCTGTCGCCAGCGCCGAGCCGACCTACAATGAGATGACGGGTCACTTCGCGGCCTCCTCTTCGCCAAGCGCCTCGAGGATGTCGAAGGCGGCCCCATAGATGCGTTCCATGGTCTGGCCGATCGTATTCGGATCGATCGCGGCGAAGTCGATCGCGGCTTCACTGAAGGCGTCGGATACGCCGCCGAGAATGAACTCGTGCAATTGATCTTGGACCGTTTGCGCGGCGCCGGCATCCGCCGGAATCTCGACGCCCCTGATACCAATGTCGTTGTATATTCGATCCTCGATGGTGTGCGCGACGTAGAGCTCGAGCACCGTCTGCATCTGCTCAGGCGTCAGGCTCGACATGTCGGCGATCCCCGCATCCGCGAGGTCGACGACGGTTTCCATGAAGGCGTCGCGCGCGATGCCCTCGTCGATCGATCCGCCTTCGGGGCAGAACTGCTCGACCAGCGCCGAGAATATCTCGACCGGAGAACTGCCGGCCATTCCGGCAAGGTTGAACGTTACAAGAGCTGCCTGGAGGCCACGCACGCTGACGTCGCCGAGGAAGCCGGCGATCCGGGCAGCCACCCCGCGTGACGACCCCATCCGGCGGGCCGCCGGTCCGGATCCGCCGGAGGCTTGGGACACATATTGAGAGACCGCGCGGCCGAGTGCGCGTCGGTCCTCACCGCCCGAGCTGGCGAATTTGGTGAAGTTCCGGCGGGCGTTCCTAAACCGATCGGGAGGTGGGGACGGTGCCGGAGCCGGGCGTGGGGGTGGAGCCGGCGGGACCGGCTCCGCGCCATCGCCATCTTGCGGGGCGGGTGCCGGTGGCGCGGCGTCGCCATCGTTAACGAAGTCGGGAACTAGGGGATCCTTCCCATTGGGTCCGCCGAAGGGCGTGGAGGTTCCCATTAGCTTTTCGCCTTGGTCTTGATCGTCATACCGGCTCCTGCCGCCGCCTTGAGCGCTGTATTTCCGTCCTGTTTCGCCCAGCCATCTTGAATTTGGGTGAGGCGGTCCTTCGACGGCTGCGAGGTCAGGGCGGCGTTCCACCCTGTTGCCAGCCATGGGCCGCACCGGTCGGCCGGCAGCTGCTCGATGAAGTCCAACAGGTTCGGTTGAAGGGCGGGTTGCGCGGTGACTAGTATCACCAGGCCCTCGACGCCCTTCGGCTTTTGCCTGAAGTCGTCACTGGACATGATCCTCTGCCGGACGCCTTCGAAGACCTTGCTGGCTTCGGCTGGCGCGAGTTCTTTGAGCCTCGTCGATTGTATCGCGATTCGCGGAAGCATTAGCATGTCGACCACGCCTTCGAGGTGGCCGAGTGTGGAAGCCGCACCGAAGAAATCCTTCCTGTCACGTGCGATGAACAGGTAGGGGCGCAGATCGACACCGGCGAGCTTCGGCTCCAGCTTCGCCCATTCCGTGACGCGTTCATCGACGCGCCATTCGTCGAGGATCTGATCGGCAGCTGCGGGGGGCTCGGGTGCGGCCTCGGCGCCCGCCCTTCGCCTCGCGGCCCCGTTGCTCGTCTTCGGCTCGGTGTCATCCGCCGCTGTCGGCGGAACATCCGGCCCGGCCTCGAGCTTCGCCAGCCGGCGGCAGACACCGCCTTCATCCCGGGCTGCATCGGTGGCGACCTGCTCGAATAGACGCGGGATGAAGCGTTCGGCTAACATCAGCTTGGCAAGTATCGTCCGCTTGAAATCCTCGCCGAATTTCCGGTTACGCGCGGTATGTTCGCGTAGCAGCAGTGCATTGAGGAAGCGCTTGATCTGTCGCGGATTGCCGAACGTACCGCGACCGAGCAAGGGACCGATCTGGTCGCTGAGTGTGAGCGCGGAGACGACGGCCGGTCCCTTATCCCCGAGATCGCCGAGCGAGGTGTTCAGTAGCGCGGCGTCTACGCCGCCGCCTTTCCAGGGCTCCCTTAGCGCTTCGCGAGCCTTCTCGATGAGCGTCTGAAATCCGGGATGGTCTTCTCCGATTTCGGCGCCGACAAGAAGGAGTGTCACGTAAGAACGGGTCTCTACGTCGCCGAGCGCCGGGATCCGGAACGGGACCTGGATCAGTTTCTCAAGGTAGTTGCGAGCATAATCGCGGGGGCCGGTGCTGTCCGGCAGATCGGGGAAGTGCTTACGGACCGAATATTCGATCATCGCCTCATCGGCCGCGACGACGAAGGCGGTGTTGGACGTGAACAGAAACAGCCTGACCGCTTCCAACGTCTCGATTGCGGTATCGGGGAGGCAACGGTCGAGATCGTCGATAAGAATCACGAGTTGTTTGATTCCGGCTTTGTTGAGGAGCTCGTCAAACTCCTTCCGGAATGCCTCGATTTCTTCAGGGACCCGTTTCGAGGAAGGCTTGATCAGACCCTTCGCGCCTTCGGCTGCCGCGTCGAGATTCTCCTTTGTCGCCAGCTTCGCGGGATCGGCCGCGAGATCCTTGAGTTTGTCGAATAGCGCGCCGACCATGTCGGGCGAGGGAATCCCGTTGGTCGCGGTGAGGGCGAGTCCACCGGCGTGCTTCGCAAGTTTCAGCCAGTCTATGCGTCCGAAGATGTCCTTTACTGCGTCCCCGGCCTTCGTGAGAGCCGGGCGCTTTTCGACGAGCGCGGTGACGATGCCCTCTATCAGCGCGATCTTGGCGTCTTCGAATCCTTGAAACCTCCAGCCATTGAACTTCAGGCAGACGGTGTCCTCATAGGTCGCGAATTGGTTCTCGATCATCTCGAGGATGCTCGACTTACCAGCGCCCCAATCACCGTGGACGCCGATCGTCATCGGTTTCGAGGGGTTGTCACGAAGAAGTGCGACGATTGAGGCTGCGATCGGCTCGTTATTGAGCAGATCGACCTTGGTCTCGTTATCGAATAGGAACATCTACCCCTCCCAGTTCCATGTTTGTTCATGGTCTTTGGTGCAGTCAAGCGCAGCGCGGCGGGATTAGAACCAGAATAGAGTGATAGGCCTCTTATGCGTGGCGAGCCTCGCCGTGCACGCGTCGTGCGCGTCAAACCGAAGTCTCTCCATTCGGGAGGCGAGAACGCGCAGTTATTTTTTGGCCCTGTCGTCTAGCGGACCGACGATTGAGATGAACAGAGCAGACGGCTTGACCGATCTAGCTTCCTAGATGATGCTACGATCGGCCGTCCCGCCAGACCTGCCACCGGGTTAAAGCGGACATATCTAGACGTGATTTTGATCGGCTCCTTCCCGTGGTCGATGGGTAATCGGTGGACATCGACCTTCAGGCAAGGACGATCGATCATGGCTGCTATTCCCCTTACCGAATCCGCTGTTCGCACGCTCAAACGCGGCCTCATTGCCCGTTTTCCAGGCGATAAATCGTCGCATCTCTCCGAGGCGCTAGCCGCTGCGCTACGCTTCAACACCAACATGTCGCTGGTCGACGCCGTGCGGCGCACCGACGTTGACGACCCCGACATCCTACTCCTCGATGAAGCTGGGTTCCTCGAGCGCCTTCAGACGGTTGCCCGCCGACCGCTGACATCCTCGGACCGGGCGCTGATCTTCGACAATCTGCGCATTGCCGATGACGGCCAGCTCATCCGAACTAGATCCGTCGGCTTCACCAAGGTCCGGTACGATCGCTCCAAGCGCCGGCTGGCATGGCGCAACCTGATGGTCCACGCGATCAACGCCGGGATCGCGCAGCGACTTTTCACGGTCCGGCCAGGTGACAATCGCTGGCCCGGCGCACGCAAGGATCGCTTCGACGAGAATATCGCGGCGACCTTCCGCTTCGAGATCGACGGAATGCCAGCGGTGGGCTCGGTCCATGACGCAGGCTATGACGAACTCAGCGTCCATGTGGCCCTCTGGCCAACCAAGGATGCGGAATATTGGGTGCCGGCCGTTGGCGCGGGCAAGCTCGCCGGAGAAGCGTTCGCAATGGGCTGGCTCGAGCGACGCGACGGGGCCTGGCTCCAAGTATTGCGCGACAGCAGATTGCGGGACAGCTTTCGCTGCAAGAATTCGCATCTCGACCGCTTGGCGCAGCTCGAGGTCGAGCCATTGGGCTATGCCGATCGAGGAAGCTTTAAGCTGTGACATCGCAGGCGGCAGATCATCCCGAGGAGAATCCAGACGGCTGCTAGACATATGTCGAGTATCACGGCGCGTCAGGGACGCAGGACTGTATCGAGGCGGTGGAGCGACTGATCCAAGGCACACGTGAACTGCGCACGGCCAAAATCCTGACCAAGCCCGGCAAAGATTCCTCGGGTCATGCGCTTTTCCTGACCGACAGCCGCGGCGACGAGATCATTATCAAGGGCGGGTTCGCCTCCGGCTACGGCGGCAGCGGTCCCAAGGGCTTCTCCGCCACCTTGCGGCTGCTCGACTGGCACGGCGTGGAGCTATCGGAGATCGAGATCGATGCCACGTTGATGGAGCGGCTGAACGCTTCAGCCCTGACCATTGCCGACCTAGAGAATATTCGGGAGGCAAGGCCCGTTCGGCCCCATCGCTACTGGGACTATGTCTTCGACCAGGAAGACAGGCCGCAACTTGAAGGAAATCCCTGGCAATATCGCGAACCGATCAGCCCGTTCGCGCTCCTCGATGAGCGTCTTGCGCCACATGTCCGCCGTTTCTGGGACGACCCCGACGCCGTGCTTATGAAAGGCCACCGCGCCCTCGAACAGGCTGTCCGGCTCAAGGCCGACATGTCGAAGGAAGAGGCCACGGACGGTCCAGCAGCCGTGTACCGCTATGCGTTCGGCGGTAACGCACCGCGCTTGAGTTGGGAGGGTGTCACCAAGTCGGAGCATGCCGGTCGTATGAATCTCTTCATGGGCGTGCTGACCGCATATCGCCATGTGCGCGCGCATCGCGACGAGAAGTCGCACCGCGACGCGCTGCTCAGCGAACTGCTGCTTCTGAACCACCTGTTTCGGCTTGAAGCGACCGCAAAGCTGACGGCCAAATCATAGCAGTCATAGTCGCCGATCGTGCAGGCAGCTGTATCGATGTCCGATTCTGCGGTGGGCGCCGAGGATCGTGAACGACCGTTTAGGGGCGCTTTATTGCCGTAGAATACAACGTGCGACAGCGTCGACGCCTGTCCCTGCTCCCAGTTCGACCCACTCGCGGTACAGGGAAACGATCTCCGCTTTTGACAGACTTGGGTTGCCTGCGACGTTCCCTGCGAATCTGGCAAAGTCGAGTTGGGCCATAACGGCTTCGACATCGCCCCGGATGAAATAATGCGACGACGGACTGGCAGTGAAATCGTGATGCACGCGACCTGCACGCGCACCGACGCGCTGGATCACGAAATCAGCGCGATCCGGCGTCGTGAATTCAAAATCCGGATGCCGCGTTTCGACGGGCCGTAGCGCGCGCGGCTCTGGGCGGCGCTCCCAGATCTGGAAGATGGCCGGGACATTGTACGGTTTGCCCCGGAACAGAAACGCATCGTCCGGCACGATCTCCTCACGAACCAGGTGGAACGCGCGATCGAGGCGATTGTGGATCGAGCCCTTCCGAAACGTTCGCGGCAGGATCAAGGCGATGACGTCGGCCTGGCGAGCCGCATGGTTGAAGAAGCGCACGGCCATGCTGGCGTTTTTTCCGAAGGGCGGATTGCCAATGATGGCTGCGGGCCGATCGCTCCCGATGTTGATCGTGAGAAAGTCTGCCGTCCGGATACCGGGATATTTGGGTTCGACATCGTAGGCGACACTGCCCGCGGGCAACAGCCTGAAGAACGATCCCGTGCCGGCGCTCGGTTCGACCATCAGGTAGATAGCCGGATCGAAATGCTCCCGGAAAATACCGTAAAAGTGGGCGGCGACATCCTGTCTGGTATAATATTGATCGAGCTGAACATCCGAGGCGCGATTGTCGTTGAGCGCCGCTCGCGTGACCGCGTTCTGCGGCGGAAAGAAAGCCTCAGCCTGGGCCGGCGCGGCGGTTGTCGCTTCTGCCTGCCCATCGGCAACTTCTTGTACTCCCTGTATATACATGATGTCCTCCCCATGCGGCGGCCGTTCCGAGACGACGATCAGCGCGTCACCTCGCTGGCTTCATGGGCGGCTTCGACATCGCCATCCGGGTAACCCGGACCGCGGGACGCGGCGGGATCGCCCCGCGGGGCGTCGATCACAGCAGAGACATTCTGCTGAGAGGGTAGCGTTCGGTGCGACCGTGCAACGCGTGCTTACGCTGCGGCGCCGGCTCCCCCCCGATCCAACAGCGCATCGACCGCGTCGCTGCCTTCCTCGCGGACAAGCACCGCCAGTTCGTCGAGCTGCGGATAGTGCCGAAGTATCCATGCCTTGGCCCGGCGGCATTTGGCCCTGGATCCGAACGTGCGGCACCAGACCTGCCGTCTGCCTTGCCGCCCCTTACGATCGCGCACGAGTTCGCTGAGTGTGAGCGTGCGGCCATCGGGGGATTCGGCAAACACGCACGCTTCCACCGCCGGGTCCATTGGCTCGGCTTCGAGCAGTGCCTTGACCTGCGCGCTGAGTTCGGCGCGGCTGATCCGGGCCAGGGCTCCCCATGACTGCCAGTGATTCTTACGCTCAAGGAGCCACTTGGCCGCGACATCCCATTGCGCCGAGGTCTCGAACGCCATGACATGGAGCGGCGGTAAAAAAGGCATCTGTGTATCGACGAGTAGGAGCAGATACAGACCATCCCGCTGAACGGGCACGAAGCCATAGATCGGTTGGGCGGTTGCGATGCAGGGCGCGCGCGTCATCTTCAATTCCTTTTCGACGGCATATCGCCGTCATTTCATTCGCCCCATGGCGACACCTCCCATCTCCCCATTCATGCTGTTCTTCGCGTCGCGAGCGACAGCGCAAGCTCGCGTAATCTCCGCTTCATTGCACTGAGTTACCGTGCTATTCTCGGCGTGTCGGGCGTTTTGAAGATGCGGGCGGTCGGCAAGATTTGGGCGTCGCCGGCCTGAGGCGGCAAGGAAGAAGCAGCGGGGCGCGTCAACCCCCAGTCGGTCGAAGGCCACCTCCTGAAGTGTGGCCTGGCTCATAGAACGAGCAGCCCAAATCGATCGCGATCAGGACGCGGTCCATAGCGAAAGGCTATGGTCTCATGCGTTCAGTTGTCGTCTCTTATACTCGCCGTACCCTTACCCGCGCACAGGCTGGTGATGCCGCTGCACGAAATGTTCAGGGGCTCGGCAGCATCCATAAGGTCGCACGCCTTGCCGTCGACCTGATCCACGACGCGGGCAATGGAAAGCGGGCACTCCCGCCGACGATCCATGCCGCGATGGAACGCCGGAACGTGGCGATCGGCAAGCCGCTGTCCGGCATCGCGGGCAGCATGCCCGATGGTAATCCGCAGGCGATTCGCGACTATCTGCTCGCGCTCGCATCGCCCACAGGAAATGATGATGTACTGCTCTGGGTCGTGAGCGACTGGCTGCAGGACCGGCTCGACGCGCATGCCGACGCGCTGGACGACCTCCGCTCTACGCACCCGGACCTGTACAAGGCGCTATTCGCGCCAACACTCCACAAAGCCATCCGGATCTGCAAGCGGACGAATATCGACCGGTCACGGCTGGCCAGCCTGCTCGCAGACCAGGCCCGGTTCCTGCTGGTGGGCGCTGCCTATGATCGCATCGCCCATGTGCAACAGATGGCGACCAGTCCTTACGGCCAGCATTTCTCCGGGTTCAACGAATGGAAATTTGCCGGACACGTCCTGCTTGCGACCGTTGCCGAGCCGGCCTTGGTGGTCGAGCAGATCTATCGGCACGCTACCACGTTCAACGGCGATCATGACGCGGCTCGCAAAGAACTGCTCCCCGACAATAATGCTGGCGCATTCGTGTTCCAGGCCGCGCTCGAAGCGCACGCAATCATGGTGCACCGGGAGGTACCGCCCGAGCACGTCCAGGCGACGCTCGACAGAACATCCGGTCCCTTGGCAAGGGCAGCGCGGATTACCAGCCAGGATGTCGCCGACGAGGGGCTTGCGCGATCGAGCATGACCAGCCTGTGGTTCGGACTCGAGCCGAGCGAGCTTGCCACCTATGTGGCGATCGAACTGTTGAAGGCGCTGGGCGTGGTCGATGCGCTGGTCGAAGCGGCACTCGACGGCAGGACACCCGTCCGGACCGAAAAGACGCTATCGGATAACCAGATCACATTCGCCGCAACGCTCCTTCGCGCTGAAGGGAAGTCCGACCGGGAATCGCTCCAACTCGGTCGGACGCGCGGTGCGGAGGGCGGGCTCGATCCGGGCAATCAGGGCGGTCGTAGGCCGCTCGTATCGTTGACCGCCAAGCTGCGCGATCCCGTCGTTGCCCGATCCGTTGCCATGACCTTCGCGATCGACGCGAACCGGCTGTTCAAGCCATGACAGCCGCGCGCTTCGGGTTACCCAGCTCGCCTGTCCGAATCGGGCCATCTCTTCCGGCATGGAACGGGATGCCACACTTACATGCCATGCTGCCGGGGCCGATATTTCGGAACCCGCGCGTGTCGTGGTCTGCAACCTTCCAGATGATCTCTGCATCGCGACCGGTGAGCCGGAAATGCTGCTGGCGGCCCTCGGTGCTGCGTTTGCGGCGCTCTTCGACAATCCGGGTGCGATGCCCGGGCGACAATGAGGTGAATGCATGAAGAAGGCCCCGGAGCAGGTCGTCGGCTATGTCCGGGTGTCGACCGAGGATCAGGCCGAGCATCGCACCAGCATCGACAGCCAGATCGAGATGATCAGGGCCGATGCCGAGGCGAAGGGCCAGGACCTTGTCGCGGTGTTCAGCGAACCGGGCGTGTCGGGCCGTGAGGAGGCCCGGCCCGAGTTCAATCGCATGCTCGCTTATGTCGAGGATCCCGTCAACCGCATCGCTGAAATCAAGATCGTCTCGCTCTCGCGGCTCGCGCGTAATCTCGAGCTTCAGGTGCGTACCTTCGCACGTCTCAAGCGCGCCAGGGTGCGGCTTGTATCGCTGACGCAGTCGTTCAGCGACGACCCGAGCGGCAACCTCATGCGCAACATGCTCGCCATGTTCGACGAGCACTTCGCGCTGGAGGCGGCCAAGCACACCAAGCGGACCATGCGCGCCAATGCCATGGAAGGGTTCTTCAACGGCGGTCCGGTGCCGTTCGGCTATGAAAGCCGTACGGTGGAGCGTCGCGGCAACAAGGAAAAGAAGAAGCTGTTCGTCCGCGAGGACGAGGCCGAAGTCGTGCGGACGATGTTCAGGCTGGCGACGGTCGGCGACAGCAACGGTCCGCTTGGCGCACGCGGGATCGCCCAATGGCTCCAGCAGCGCGGGTTCACGTTGCGCGGCAGTCCGTTCAACAACAGCAACGTCTCGGGCATCCTGGGCCGCGAGCATTATACCGGCCACTATATAGACCGCAGGCTAGGCGATGACGGCAAGCCGGAGCCCGAAGAGGCGTGGGTTGAGGTGGTATGTCCCGCGATCATCGATCGCGCGCAATTCGAGGCGGCAGCCGCGTTCAGGGCAACGCGGGCGCCGAAGGTCACGGCGCCGCGCATCACCACCAGTCCGATCCTGCTGACCTCGGTCGCGCGTTGCGGTCTCTGCGGCGAAGGACTGACGATCCGTACCGGCAAGAGTGGCCGCTACAGCTATTATGCCTGCGGCGCCAAGGTGAACGGGGCGGCCGAACGATGCGCGTGCAAGGCGATCCGGCAGGAGGCGCTCGATGGGATCGTCCTGACGGCGCTCGAGGAACGGCTGTTCCAGCCCGATCGCCTGCGCGACCTGCTGCAGCACATGCTTGACGCGTCATCCGAGGCCGAAGAGCGTCGATCCCGAGAGTTGACGCAGGCGCGCTCCGCCCGCACTCAGGCCGAGACACGGCTTCGCAACCTCTATGATCTCGCCGCCGATGGTCATGCGTCGCTCAAGGATCGGACGTTCGCCAATATGCTGGCCGATACACGGTCCCGCATAGCATCGCTAACCGCGACGATCGACATCCTCGAAGCGCAACTCCGGAGCGGCCATCGCAAGATCACGCCCGAGGTCGTCGATCGGTTCGGGGCGCTTGTGCGCGAGAAGCTGCGCGGCAACGAACCCGCCTTGCGCCGCGGATATGTCAGGCTGTTCGTATCTCAGGTCGTCCTGGCCCCGCAGGAGATACGAATCACCGGACCAAAACAGGCTCTCGCCCGCGCCGTCAGCAGAATATCTGCTGACGGGCAGCTGGTGCCCAGTTTTGACCGGGAATGGTGCCCAGAAGAGGACTCGAACCTCCACGCCCTTGCGAGCGCCAGCACCTGAAGCTGGTGCGTCTACCAATTCCGCCATCTGGGCACGGGGTAGGCCGGCGCCTCTAGTGGACGCGGCGTGGCCTTGTCAACCGGGCGGCGACAGGGGTAGGCGCGGCACATCGAAAATCGCATTTGGACAGCTCGCGCATGAAGGACAGGTTGGTCACGCTCGTCGGCGGAGGAGGCTTTATCGGCCGCTACGTGGCGCAGGCGCTGCTCGCGGCGGGCGCTCGGGTGCGGGTCGCGCAGCCCGATCCGCGCGAGGCATGGTTCCTGAAGCCGCTCGGCGGACTCGGGCAGACGCAGTTCGTCGCCGCCGACGTGACGAAACCCGACACGATCGCACGCGCCGTAGAGGGTGCGCGGCATGTCGTGAACCTCGCCGGCAGCTTCTCCGGCGACCTCAGGCGCATCCATGTCGACGGCGCGCGCGCGGTGGCGGAATCGGCGCGGGCGAGCGGCGCGGAATCGCTCGTCCACTTCTCCGCGATCGGGGCGGATGCCGATTCGCCGTCGCGCTATGCCAGCACCAAAAGCGAAGGTGAGGCGGCGGTGCGCGCCGCCTTCCCCAATGCCACGATCTTGCGCCCGGCGACCGTGTTCGGCCGCGAGGACCGGTTCATCAACCGCTTCGCCGGCATGATCGCGATGTCGCCGGTCGTCCCGGTGCTGCGCGCGGCGACCCGCTTCCAGCCGGTGTTCGTCGGCGATGTCGCGGCTGCCGCGGTCGCGGCGCTCGCGATGCCGGATCGCTTCGGCGACCATGTCTATGAACTCGGCGGGCCGGACGTCCTGACCTTGCTGGAGCTGCACCGCTGGATCGCACGCGCGATCGGGCGTGACCCGGCATTGCCGGCGCTGCCCGACGTCGCCGGACGGGTGATCGCCGCGTTCGGCTTCCTGCCGGGCGCGCCGATCACCGCCGACCAGTGGAAGCTGCTCCAGCGCGACACCGTCGTCGCGCCCGGCGCCGAGGGGCTGGCCGCGCTGGGCGTGACGCCGACGCCGCTTGCGGCGGTCGCGCCGGGCTGGCTGGTGCGCTATCGCCGCGCCGGCCGCTTCGCGATGACGACCGCGCAAGCCTGATCCCCCGCGCGCCCCCGGGCGCCGACCGAGGACCATCCATGAACGACCTGCTGATCGTGATCCTGCTCGGGATCGTCGAAGGCGTGACCGAATTCCTGCCCGTCTCCTCGACCGGGCACCTCATCCTCGCAGGCGCGCTGCTGGGATTGCCGGAGGCGGACGCGGTGTTCGACATCGTGATCCAGCTCGGCGCGATCCTCGCCGTGGTGGTGCTGTTCTGGCGGCGCTTCGTGAAGGTCGCGCACGGCCTGCTGCGGCGTGATCCGGACGCGATCGCCTTCACCCGCAACGTACTGCTCGGCTTCCTGCCGGCGGCGGTGGTCGGCGCGGTCGCGTACAAGGCGATCAAGGCGGTGCTGGAGGCGCCGGTGATCGCGCCGCTGGTGGTGGCGATCGCACTGATCGTCGGCGGCATCGCGATCCTGTTCATCGAGCGCGTCGCCCCACCCGCGCGGACCGATTCGGTCGAGAGCATGACATGGCGCACCGCGCTGGGCATCGGCGTGGTGCAATGCCTCGCCATGATCCCCGGCGTCAGCCGCTCGGGCGCGACGATCATGGGCGCCCGCTCGATGGGGGTGAGCCGCGAGACGGCGGCGGAATACAGCTTCTTCCTCGCCATCCCGACGATGCTCGGCGCCACCGCGCTGACCTTGTGGAAGGCGCGGCACGAGTTGAGCGGGGCGCATCTCAACTCGATCGCGATCGGCTTCGTCATCTCCTTCGTGGTGGCGATGGTGGTGGTGCGCTGGTTCATGCGGGTGGTGACGCGGCACGGCTTCCAGCCCTTCGCCTGGTATCGGATCATCGCGGGAATCGTCGCGCTGGCGGCGATCGCGATGAGATAAGTCCGAATCGGCCTCAAAAAAGGAACGACTGAGCACCGCATCGAGACGCCCGGCTGCGGAATCGCCCATATAGGACAGCATTACTGACTTGTTGTCTCGCCGCGCCTGTGAGAACGGGGACGGCGGAGGGCTTATGGCTGGTGAGAAGATGCTTCGATTCGTCGCGGAGGCGCAGTCCTATCCGGGCAAGCGCGGTGCCGCCGAGCGCGCGGCGGACTTCCGCGAGATCGCGGATCGCTATGCGGTGCCGGCGGCGCGGGATCAGGCGTCGCGCTGCTCGCAATGCGGGGTGCCCTATTGCTCGGTGCATTGCCCGCTCCACAACCATATCCCGGACTGGCTGCGGCTGACCGCCGAGGGCCGGCTCAAGGAGGCCTATGAACTGAGCAACAGCACCTCGACCATGCCGGAAATCTGCGGTCGTATCTGCCCGCAGGACCGTTTGTGCGAGGGCAATTGCGTGATCGAATTCTCCGGGCACGGCGCGGTGACGATCGGCTCGGTCGAGAAGTTCATCACAGACACCGCGTGGGAGGAAGGCTGGGTCGAACCGCTCCGGCCCGGTCCGGCGCGCGGCCAGTCGGTCGGCGTGATCGGCGCGGGGCCGGCGGGGCTGGCGGCGGCGGAATATCTGCGCCGCGACGGCTATGAGGTGCACGTCTATGATCGGCACGACCGCGCGGGCGGGCTGCTGACCTATGGCATCCCCGGCTTCAAGCTGGAGAAGCCGGTGGTGATGCGGCGGGTCGAGCGGCTGCGCGAGGGCGGGATCGTCTTCCACGAGGGCTTCGAGGTCGGGCGCGACGCGACGCTGGAGGAATTGCGCCGCCGGCACGACGCCGTTCTGATCGCCACCGGCGTCTATCGCGCCCGCGCGATCGACGTGCCGGGCAACGGCGCGTCCGGCGTGGTCGAGGCGCTCGACTATCTCACCGCCTCGAACCGCAAGGGCTTCGGCGACGCGGTGCCGGCGTTCGACGACGGCAGTCTCGACGCGGCCGGCAAGCATGTCGTGGTGGTCGGCGGCGGCGACACCGCGATGGATTGCGTGCGCACCGCGATCCGGCAGGGCGCCAAGAGCGTGAAATGCCTCTATCGCCGCGATCGCGCCAATATGCCGGGCAGCCAGCGCGAGGTGGCCAATGCGGAGGAGGAAGGTGTCGAGTTCGTCTGGCTCTCCGCCCCGCTGGCGTTCGACGGCGACAGGGTGACGAGCGTCCGCGCCAGCCGGATGCGGCTCGGCGCGGCCGACGCCAGCGGCCGCCGTGCGCCGGAGATCGATCCGGGCAACGAGGTCTCCTTCCCCGCCGATCTCGTCATCAAGGCGCTGGGCTTCGACGCGGAGGAACTGCCCCGGCTGTGGAACGCGCCGGAACTGGGCGTGACGCGCTGGGGCACGGTGCTGGTCGACGGCAAGACGCTGATGACCAACCTAGAGGGCGTGTTCGCCGCCGGCGACATCGTGCGCGGCGCGAGCCTCGTGGTGTGGGCGATCCGTGACGGGCAGGACGTGGCGGCGCAGATGCACGCATGGCTGAAGGCGCAGGCGAAAGTCACGCGCCGGAAGGAAGCGGCATGATGCGGCGCGCGCTTCAGGCGAAGATGAGCGCTGACGGCCGGGAACTTGGCAGCGTGGCCGGCAGGGAAACAGGCGCCCGCGCCTTCGAGCGCATCACACAGGAAATGTTGCCCGAGAACGGGAGCAGGAAATCATGACCGATACCCTCGCCGAACAGCGCGACTATCTCGCCACCCATGGCATGTACCGCCCCGAGCTGGAATCCGATGCCTGCGGCGTCGGCCTCGTCGCCGCGACTGACGGACGGCCGTCGCGCCGCGTCGTCCAGTCGGCGATCGACGCGCTGAAGGCGGTGTGGCATCGCGGCGCGGTCGATGCCGACGGCAAGACCGGCGACGGCGCCGGCATCCACGTCGACCTGCCGATCCGCTTCTTCGACGATGCGATCGCGGTGGGCGGCCACAAGGTGCTGCCGAACCGGCTGGCGGTGGGCATGATCTTCCTGCCGCGCACCGATCTCGGCGCGCAGGAGACGTGTCGCACGATCGTCGAAAGCGCGATCATCGAGGCGGGCTACACGATCTACGGCTGGCGGCAGGTGCCGGTGGACGTTTCGGTGATCGGCCGCAAGGCGCAGGAGACGCGCCCCGAGATCGAGCAGATCATGATCGCCGGCCCGATGCCGGACGAGGTGGACGCGGCGGAGTTCGAGAAGAACCTCTACCTGATCCGTCGCCGGATCGAGAAGCGCGTGATCGCGGCGCAGATCCAGGGCTTCTACATCTGCTCGCTCTCCTGCCGCTCGATCATCTACAAGGGGCTGTTCCTCGCCGAGAGCCTGTCGGTCTTCTACCCCGATCTGGTCGACAAGCGTTTCGAGAGCCGCGTCGCGATCTTCCACCAGCGCTATTCCACCAACACCTTCCCGCAATGGTGGCTGGCGCAGCCTTTCCGCTGCCTCGCGCACAATGGCGAGATCAACACGATCCGCGGCAACAAGAACTGGATGCTCAGCCACGAGATCCGCATGGCCTCGATCGCGTTCGGCGAGCATTCGGAGGACATCAAGCCGGTGATCCCGGCCGGCGCGAGCGACACCGCCGCGCTCGACGCGACGTTCGAGGCGATCTGCCGCTCGGGCCGCGACGCGCCGACCGCCAAGCTGATGCTGGTGCCGGAGGCATGGCGCGGCGGCGAGGAGGACCTGCCGCCCGCGCACGCCGCGATGTACCAATATCTCGCCAGCGTGATGGAGCCGTGGGACGGCCCCGCCGCGCTCGCCATGACCGACGGGCGCTGGGCGGTGGCGGGCATGGACCGCAACGCGCTGCGCCCGCTGCGCTATACCGAGACAGCGGACGGGCTGCTGATCGTCGGCTCGGAGAGCGGCATGGTCGTCGTCCCAGAATCCACCGTGGTCGCCAAGGGCCGGCTCGGGCCGGGGCAGATGATCGCGGTCGATCTGGCGGAGGGTCGCATCTACCACGATCGCGCGATCAAGGACCGGATCGCGGGCGAGCAGGACTATGCCGCGATGATCGGCAATTTCGCGACGCTCGCCGATCTGCCGCCCGCCCCCGCCGACAGCGTGCCGCGCTTCGACCGCGCCGACCTGACGCGCCGCCAGGTCGCCGCCGGGCAGACGCTGGAGGACATGGAGCTGATCCTCGCGCCGATGGTCGAGACGGGCAAGGAGGCGATCGGCTCGATGGGCGACGACACGCCGCTCGCCGTCATCTCGGACAAGCCGCGCCTCATCAGCCAGTTCTTCCGGCAGAATTTCTCGCAGGTGACGAACCCGCCGATCGACAGCCTGCGCGAGCGCTATGTGATGTCGCTCAAGACGCGCTTCGGCAACCTCGCCAACATCCTCGACACCGAGGACCGGCGCGAGCGCGTGCTGGTGATGGATTCGCCGGTGCTCACCTCCGCGATGTGGGGCCGGCTCAAGGCATGGTTCGGCAACGCCGCCGCCGAGATCGACTGCACGTTCGAGGCGGATGGCGGGGCGGAGCGGCTGCGCGCCGCGATCCAGCGCATCCGCAACCAGGCCGAGCAGGCGGTGCGCGAGGGGCGCAGCGAGATATTCCTCACCGACGAGCATATCGGGCCGGACCGGATCGCCATCCCCGGCGTGCTGGCGGCGGCGGCGGTGCACACGCATCTCGTGCGGCGCGGCCTGCGCTCCTATGCCTCGGTCAACATCCGCACCGCCGAATGCCTCGACACGCATTATTACGCGGTGCTGATCGGCGTCGGCGCGACGACGGTGAATGCCTATCTGGCGGAGGCGGCGATCGCCGACCGCCATGCGCGCGGCCTGTTCGGCGACCTGTCGATGGAGCAATGCCTCGAACGCCACCGCACCGCGATCGAGGAGGGGTTGCTCAAGATCATGTCGAAGATGGGGATCGCGGTGATCTCCAGCTATCGCGGCGGCTATAATTTCGAGGCGGTCGGGCTTTCCCGCGCTCTGGTGAACGACCTGTTCCCCGGCATGCCGGCGAAGATCTCGGGCGAAGGCTATGCCTCGCTCCACATCAATGCCGTGGAACGGCACGAGGCGGCGTTCGACACCGCCGTCGTCAACCTGCCGATCGGCGGCTTCTACCGCCAGCGCAACACCGGCGAGGCGCATGCCTATTCGGCGCAGCTCATGCACCTGTTGCAGACATCGGTGTCGACCGACAGCTATTCGACCTACCTGCAATTCTCGCGCGGGGTGGCGGACCTGCCGCCGATCTACCTGCGCGACCTGTTGCAGTTCAACTTCCCGGCGGAGGGGCTGCCGGTCGATCAGGTCGAGCCGATCACCGAGATCCGCAAGCGTTTCGTGACGCCGGGCATGTCGCTCGGCGCGCTTAGCCCGGAAGCGCACGAGACGCTGGCGATCGCGATGAACCGCATCGGCGCCAAGGCGGTGTCGGGCGAGGGCGGCGAGGACAAGGTGCGCTACAAGCCCTATGCCAACGGCGACAACGCCAATTCGACGATCAAGCAGATCGCCAGCGGGCGGTTCGGCGTGACGGCCGAATATCTCAACGCCTGCGAGGAGATCGAGATCAAGGTCGCGCAGGGCGCCAAGCCCGGCGAGGGCGGGCAGCTTCCCGGCTTCAAGGTGACCGAGTTCATCGCGAAGTTGCGCCACGCGACTCCGGGGGTGACGCTGATCTCCCCGCCGCCGCACCACGACATCTATTCGATCGAAGACCTCGCCCAGCTCATCTACGACCTGAAGCAGATCAACCCGCGCGCGCGGGTGTGCGTGAAGCTCGTCTCCTCTGCGGGCATCGGCACGGTGGCGGCCGGCGTGGCGAAGGCCCATGCCGACGTAATCCTCGTTTCCGGCCATGTCGGCGGCACGGGCGCTTCCCCGCAGACCAGCATCAAATATGCCGGGACGCCGTGGGAAATGGGGCTGAGCGAGGTCAACCAGGTGCTGACGCTCAACGGCCTGCGCGGGCGGATCAAGCTGCGCACCGACGGCGGCCTCAAGACCGGGCGTGACATCGTGATCGCCGCGATCCTCGGCGCGGAGGAGTTCGGCATCGGCACGCTGTCGCTGGTGGCGATGGGCTGCATCATGGTGCGTCAGTGCCATTCGAACACCTGCCCGGTCGGCGTCTGCACGCAGGACGAGAAGCTGCGCGCGAAGTTCGTCGGCACGCCGGAGAAGGTCATCAACCTGATGACCTTCATCGCCGAGGAGGTGCGCGACATCCTCGCGCGGCTCGGCGTGCGCAGCCTCGACGAGGTGATCGGCCGCACCGAGCTGCTGCGTCAGGTCAATCGCGGCGCGGAGCATCTCGACGATCTCGATCTCAACCCGATCCTCGCCAAGGTCGACGCGGCGGACGACGAGCGGCGCTTCAGCCTGCCGACCTTCCGCAACGAGGTGCCCGACAGCCTCGACGCGCAGATCATCAAGGATGCGGCGGCGGTCTTCTCGCGCGGCGAGAAGATGCAGCTCACCTATTCGGTGCGCAACACGCATCGCGCGGTGGGCACGCGGCTGTCGAGCGAGATCACCGCGCGCTTCGGCATGGACAAGCTCAACGACGATCACGTCACGATCCGCCTGCGCGGCTCGGCCGGGCAGAGCCTCGGCGCGTTCCTCGTCAAGGGCGTGAAGCTGGAAGTGTTCGGCGACGCGAACGATTATGTCGGCAAGGGCCTGTCCGGCGGCGTGATCGTGGTGCGGCCGGCGGTATCCTCGCCGCTCGCCAGCCAGGACAATACGATCATTGGCAACACCGTGCTCTACGGCGCGACCGCCGGGCGGCTGTTCGCGGCCGGGCAGGCGGGCGAACGCTTCGCGGTGCGCAACTCGGGCGCGACCGTGGTGGTCGAGGGCTGCGGGGCGAACGGCTGCGAGTACATGACCGGCGGCATCGCGGTGGTGCTGGGCGAGGTCGGCGCGAACTTCGGCGCGGGCATGACCGGGGGCATGGCCTTCGTCCATGATCCCAAGGGCACCTTCGCCCGGCGCGCCAACCCGGAGAGCATCGTGTGGCAGCGGCTCTCCTCGCTCCACTGGGAAAGCGTGCTCAGGAACCTGATCCGCGAGCATGCCGAGGTGACCGACAGCAAATGGTCGCGCGGCATCCTCGAGGATTGGGAGCGCGAGGCCGGACATTTCTGGCAGGTCGTGCCGAAGGAGATGCTCACCCGACTCGCGCATCCGCTCGACGACAGCGAGGTGCTGGAAGCGGCGGAGTAGCGGCGCCCCTCCTCTTCCGGGGAGCGGTGAGACAAGATGATCGCAATCCGCGTTGCCGCATCGCCTCCACCCGGCTTATGGGTGGGGGCATGTGGCAGCTCTACCAATTCACCTTGTGTCCGTTCACGCGCAAGGTGCGCGCGCTGCTCAACGAGAAGGACGTCGGCTACGAG
The DNA here is from genome assembly GCF_013344685.1 of Sphingomonas sp. CL5.1. NCBI lineage: Bacteria > Pseudomonadati > Pseudomonadota > Alphaproteobacteria > Sphingomonadales > Sphingomonadaceae > Sphingomonas > Sphingomonas sp. CL5.1. The sequence goes on along the minus strand of NZ_CP050137.1, from coordinate 1,156,294 downwards.
CTGGTGCCCGAGGAGCCGTGGGCGCGGCGCGACGAGTTCGTGGACATGAACCCCACCGGGCAGACCCCGGTGATGGCCGATCCGACCCGCAATATCCTGCTGATCGATTCGATGGCGATCTGCGAATATTTCGAGGAGACGGTCGACAAGGCGCAGATGATCAACGGCACCGCCGCCAACCGCGCGGAGATCCGCCGGCTGGTGACGTGGTTCGACACGCAATTCTTCCGCGACGTCACCGGGCCGCTGCTGCACGAACGGATGGTGAAGCGCATCGTCCACCGCGCCTCGCCAGACGCGTCGCGGCTGCGCGAGGCGATGAAGTCGGCGATCGGGCATCTCGATTACATCGATTTCCTGCTCGATCACCGCAAATGGATGGGCGGCGCGACGATCAGCCTCGCCGATCTCGCCGCCGCCGCGCAGATCTCGGTCGCCGACTATCTCGGCGGGATCGACTGGAGCGGGCACACCCATGCCAAGGCATGGTATTCGGCGTTCAAGAGCCGGCGCAGCTTCCGCCCGCTGCTCGCCGAGCGGATGCGCGGGATCGAGCCGCCGTCCTATTACGAGAACCCGGACTTCTGATGCACGTGAATCACGATTCCGCCGCGCCGGCGGCGGACCGGATCGGCTTCGACGATTTCCTGAAGGTCGATATCCGCGTCGGCACGATCGTCGCGGCCGATCCCTTCCCGGAGGCGCGCAAGCCGGCGTTCAGGCTGACGATCGATTTCGGCCCGACGATCGGCGTGAAGCGCTCCTCCGCACAGATCACCGAACATTATGCGCCCGAGACTCTGGTGGGGCGGCAGGTGGCGGCGGTGGTCAACTTCCCGCCGCGCCAGATCGGGCCGATGATGAGCGAGGTGCTGACGCTCGGCTTCCCCGACGCGGACGGCAGGGTCGTGCTGATCGGCCCGAGCGAGCGGGTGCCGGACGGGGGAAGGTTGTTCTGACCGGATAGCGTCACCGGCGCAGGCCGGGTCGCGTACCGCATGAGACGCCCGCTTTCGCCGGCATGACGATGGGATTATCCCTCCAGGCTCTTCGACGCCTGCTCGAACGTATCCTTCGACAGCCCCGCCGTCGCGACGATCCGCTCCAGCTCCGCCTTCATCAGCGCCGCGCGGTCCTCGTCGAAGCGCCGCCAGCGGCCGAGCGGGGGGAGAAGTCTGGCGGCGGTCTGCGGGTTGATCCGGTCGAGCGCGACGATCTGATCGGCGACGAAGCGATAGCCGCTCCCGTCGATGACGTGGAAGGCGCGCTGGTTGACGCTGAACGCGCCGACCAGGCTGCGCGCGCGATTGGGGTTGGCGAGCGTGAAATCGGGATGCTCGGCAAGCTGCGCGACCACCGCCGGCGTATCGCCGCGCGTCGACAGCGCCTGCGTCTGGAACCATTTGTCGAGCACCAGCGGATTGTCCGCATAGCGATAATGGAAGATATCGAGCGCCGCCTCGCGCTCGTCCCATTCGCTGTTGGCGAGCGTGGTGAGCGCCGCCTGCCGGTCGGTCATGTTGTCCGCCGCCTCGAACTGGCGGAAGGCGAGCCGCGCCGCATCCGCCGCGCCGCTCGCCGCGATATAGCCGAGCGCGACATTGCGCAGCCGCCGCAGCCCCTTGGCGTGCGGGTTGTAGGCATAAGGCTCGTTCCCCGCCGCGTCATAAGCGGCGCGCCACGCCGCCGCCAGCGCGACGCCGAGATCGCGGCGCAATGCCTCGCGCGCGTCGAAGATCGCGTCGGGATCGGCCGTCGCGAGCTGGTCGCCGATGAAGCTCTCCGACGGCAGCAGCACCGCCTCCGCCACGAACGCGCGGTCGAGCGCGGGATTGGCCAGCGTCCCGGCCACCGCGCGGATCACCGCCTGATGGTCCGCCCGCCCCTCGACCGTCGCCGCGACGAGCGTGTCGAGCATGAGCTGCTGCATCGCCTCGTAGCGGGCGAAGGGATCGTCGTCATGCGCCGAGAGGAAGGCGAGATCGGCGGCGGTGCGGTCGCTCTCGATGATGACCGGGGCGGAGAAGCCGCGATTGATCGACAGCACGGGGCGCTCGACCACATCGTCGAACACGATCGTCTCGGCGGCGGTGTCGAGCAGCACGAGTTGCTCGTCGGTGAGCGGTTTCCCCGTCTCCGCGCCGAACAGGCGCAACTTGAGCGGCAGCACCATCGGCTGCTTGTCCGGCTGGCCCGGCGTCGGCGGCACATGCTGGGCGAGCCGCAGCGTGGCGCGCCCGCCGTCGTGCGAGATGCCGGCCGAGACGCGCGGCGTGCCGGCCTGCGCATACCACAGACGGAAGCGCGAGAGATCGACGCCGCCCGCCTCCTCCATGCACGACACGAAATCCTCGCATGTCGCCGCCGTGCCGTCGAAGCGCGCGAAATAAAGGTCGGTCGCGGCGCGGAACCTCGCCGGGCCGAGGATCGTCGCCATCATGCGGATCAGCTCCGCGCCCTTGTTGTAGATGGTCGCGGTGTAGAAGTTCGATATCTCGATATAGCTTTCCGGGCGCACCGGATGCGCCAGCGGCCCGGCATCCTCCGGGAACTGGCTGGCGCGCAGGCCGCGCACGTCCTCGATCCGCTTCACCGCCGCCGATCCCTGGTCGGCGGAGAAGCTCTGGTCGCGATAGACGGTGAAGCCTTCCTTAAGCGAGAGCTGGAACCAGTCGCGGCAAGTGACGCGATTGCCGGACCAGTTGTGGAAATATTCATGCGCCACCACGGCGGCGATCGCGTCGTAATCGTAATCGGTCGCGGTGTCGGGATCGGCGAGGATATAGCGGCTGTTGAAGATGTTCAGCCCCTTGTTCTCCATCGCGCCGAAGTTGAAATCGTCCACCGCGACGATGTTGAACACGTCGAGGTCGTATTCGCGGCCATAGACGCGCTCGTCCCACGCCATCGCCGTTTTCAATGCGTCGAGCGCGTGGTCGGTGCGCGGCAGGTCGGCGGCGCGCACCCAGATGCCCAGCGCCACCTCGCGCCCCGATTGCGTGACGAACGTGCCGCGATTGACCGCGAGATCACCCGCCACCAGCGCGAACAGATAGGTGGGCTTGGGGAACGGATCGTGCCATTCCGCCCAGTGCCGCCCGTCCGCGAGATCGCCCGCCGCGATCGGGTCGCCGTTCGCCAGCAGCACCGGGAAGCGCGCCTTGTCCGCCGTCATCTTCACGTGCCATGTGGCGAGCACGTCGGGCCGGTCGGGGAAATAAGTGATGCGGCGGAAGCCTTCCGCCTCGCATTGCGTGCATAGGATGCCGCCCGACGCATACAGCCCCATGAGCTGCGTGTTGCTATCGGGGGCGATCGCCACCTCCGTCTCGATCACATGCGCGGCGCCGTCGAGCGGGATGAGGAGATCGTCGCCCTCCTGCCGCCAGCCGTTCACCGCCACGCCGTCGACCAGCACGGCGAGTGGCGCCTGCCCCGCGCCGTTGAGCTTGAGCGACGCCGCATGATCGCCGTTGCGCGTGACGCGGAAGCGCGCCTTCACCACGGTCCGCGCGGGATCGAGATCGAAATCGAGCACCACTTCCGGCACCAGCCATTCGGGCGGACGATAATCCTCGCGCCGGGTGACGGCGGGCGCGGCAATGGCGGTCTGGGCGTCGATCATGAGGGAGATATAGCCGGCGCGCCCGGTGGTTCCATCGAAACCTTGCACGCGGGCGGCGGCGTGTTAGGCGCGGGGCAGATATGAAAGCCATTTCCCTGCTGGCCCGCGCGGGCCTCGCCGCCCTTCTCCCGCTTTCCGCCATGCTCGCCGCGCAGGACACGCCGCCGGCGCCGCTGCCGCCCGCTCAGGCGGCGATCAAGGCGCATGTGATGTTCCTCGCCTCCGACGCGATGAAGGGGCGCGAGGCGGGGAGCGGCGAATATGACATCGCCGCGCAATATGTCGCGTCGCGATTCGAGGCGGCGGGGCTGCGGCCCGGCGGCGACGGCGGGGACTATCTGCAACAGGTGCCGCTGGTCAGCTATCGCCCGGACGGTGACGGGCGCGTGGTGCGCTCGGTGGCGGGCAAGGCGGAGGCGCTGGTCGCGGGCACCGACTATGTCGCGCTGGCCGATCCGGCGCGCGCGAAGGTGTCGCTCGACGCGCCGGTGGTGTTCGCCGGGTTCGGCATCGCCGGCGGCAGCGACGGGCGCGACGATTTCGCGGGGCTGGACCTCAAGGGCAGGATCGTCGCGGTGCTGCCCGGCTCCCCGCGCGACATGAACGCGGAGGAGCGCGCCTATCTCGGCGGGATCGACACCAAGGCGGCGGCCGCCGCCGCGCGCGGCGCGATCGGGATGATCCAGCTTGCCGCGCCGGGCGGCGAGGCCAGGCCGCCCTTCGCGCGCACCGTCGAGCGTGTCGCGAGGCCGCGCATGACCTGGGCCGAGCCGGACGGATCGGGCCACGCCTCGTCGCCGATCCCGGTGGTCGCCACGTTCAGCGAGGCGGGCGCGGCGAAGCTGTTCGCCGGCGCGCGTACCAACTGGGCCGCGCTGGTGAAGGAGGCGCAGCGCAAGACGCCGCGCTACGCCGCCGAACCGCTCCCCGGCACGCTCGCGATCGAGACGGCGAGCGCGTTCGACAAGGCGCGCTCGGCCAATGTGGTTGGCATGTTGCCGGGCAGCGATCCGGTGCTGGGCAAGCAGGTGGTGGTGCTCTCCGCGCACCTCGACCATATCGGCATCACCGCGCCCGATGCGAGCGGCGACACGATCAACAACGGCGCGCTCGACGACGCGATCGGCATCGCCAGCCTGATCGAGGAGGCGAAGCGCTTCGAGAAGCAGCCGCCGCGCCGCACGATCCTGTTCGTCGCCTTCACCGCCGAGGAGAAGGGGCTGATCGGCAGCGCGTGGTTCACCGCGCATCCCACCGGGCCGATCGACACGATCGTCGCCGACGTGAACCTCGACATGCCGATCCTTACCTATCGCTTCGAGGATATGGTGGCGTTCGGCGGCGATCGCTCGACGCTCGGCCCGGTGATCGCGCGGGCGGCGGGGACGATCGGCGTCACCATGTCGCCCGATCCGATGCCGGACGAGGCGATCTTCGTCCGATCGGACCATTTCAACTTCGTGCAGCGCGGCATCCCCTCCGTCTTCCTGTGGCCGGGCGAGAAGGGGCCGGGCAAGGCGGCGATCGAGACGTTCATGGCAAAACATTATCACCGCCCGTCGGACGACCTGCGCCAGCCGATCATGTGGGATCAGGCGGTGCGCTTCGTCGACGCGAACTATCGCATCGCGCGCGAGATCGCCGATGCCGATGCGCGGCCGGTGTGGAACAAGGGCGATTATTTCGGCACGCTGTTCAACGGCCCGATGGCGCGATGAGATTGTGCGCGGCGCCGGCCCGCTCTCCCACCCGGCGTCCCATTCAGTGTATCCTTGATTGGCGGCCGGGTCGGAGAGCGGACCCGCGCCGTAAAAAAGGAATCCTGCGATGAGCCGGCTGTTCGTCTTCGGTCTCGGCTACGCCGCGTGCGCGATCGTCGACGCGAGCGGCTGGCCGGTGCTGGGGACGACGCGCGACGGACGCGACGGCACGATCGCCTTCGATGACGAGGAAGCCGTGCGCGCCGGGCTGGCGGCGGCGACGCATGTGCTGTCGAGCGTGCCGCCCGACGCCGTCGGCGCGGACCCGGTGCTCGCGCGCTACGGCCCTCACCTCGACGGCCGCTGGCTCGGCTACCTTTCATCGACCGGCGTCTATGGTGACACCGGCGGGGCGTGGGTGGACGAGAGCGCGCCCATCGGCGGCGGACGGCGCGGCGCGCGGGCGGCGGCGGATGCGGCGTGGCTGGCACGCGGGGCGCGGGTGTTCCGCCTGCCCGGAATCTACGGGCCGGGGCGCTCCCCGCTCGACCGGCTGCGCGCGGGGACGGCGCACCGCGTCGACGTGGCGGGGCAGGTGTTCAGCCGCATCCACGTCGCCGATATCGCGCGCGGGGTGGTCGCCGGGTTCGACGCGCCGGCGGGGGCGTATAATCTCGCCGACGACCTGCCGGCGGGCCAGAATGAGGTGATCGACCATGCCGTCGCGCTGCTAGGGCTGGCTCCGCCGCCGCTGGTCGCGCTCGATGCACTCTCCCCGGCGGCACGTGGCTTCTATGCGGAGAACCGGCGCGTCGCCAATGGCAAGGCGAAGCGCGTGCTCGGCTGGACGCCGCTTTATCCCGATTATCGCGCCGGCCTGCGCGCGGTGAGCGCGATCACCAGCCCCACGCCCGCCAGCGCCGCGCCGCCGATCGCCAGCGGCGACCAGCGATAGCCCTCGAACAGCGTCGACAGGAACATCGCGATCACCGGCACGATCACGCTGGAATAGGCCGCCTTGGCCGGGCCGATCACGCGGATCACGTTGAAATAGAGCGGGAAGCACAGCGCCGACGCCGCCAGCCCGAGATAGAGGATGCCCGCGACATAGCCGGCGCGCCATTCGAACACGGGCGGCCCCGTCGTCGACAACGCCCAGATCGCATCCAGCGTCGCGCCGATCAGCATCGCCACCGCCAGCGTGGCGTTCATCGGATAGCGCCGCGCCATCTGCGTCGCCTGCATCACATTGGCGCTGGAGGCGGAGAGGATCGCGCAGCAGGTGAGCGCGATGCCGATGAACGCGGAGGCGGAGCCGTGCGGGTCGCTGCGCGCCTCGTTGATGAACAGCAGCACGACGCCGGCCATCGCCACCGTCGATCCGGCGATGAGCTGCCGCCCGAGCTTCTGGCCGAGGAAGATGCGCCCGAACAGCGCATTGGGCACCAGCAGCAGCGCGAACACCACCGCGACCAGCCCGGAGGTGATATGCTGCTCCGCGCGATAGACGAAGTTGAAGTTGAACACGAACTGCGCCGCGCCCAGCGCCGCCGCGAAGCCCCAGCCGCGCGCGTCGAAATCGAACCGCTCGCGTCTCACGAGCGCCCAGGCGAGCATGGCGATGCCGGCGGTGAGGAAGCGATAGCTGACCGACCAGCTCGCCGGCACGACGCTGAGCTGGTCGCGGATGACGAGCCAAGTGGAGCCCCAGTTCAGCGTGACGATCGCGAACGGCACCAGGATCGCGGCGCGGGTGGAATTGGGGCGGGTCGTGTCGATCATCCTGTGCCCCGTTGGCGCGTGTTCGCGGCCCGCTCTACCCACCCGCGCGGCGCTGTCGACCCAAATCTCCCGCGCCGGTCACAAGCCCCGCTGATCAATCGCGCGGCGGGGAACCGTCCGGCGGCGGCGCGCGATCGTCGCGGCGCGGCGGCGGGCCGGACGGCGGCGGAGGCGGACGGTTGTTGACCGAGACCGAGCCGTCCTGTCCAACCTTCAGGTCGATCCCCATGCCCTTGAGCTGGTCCTGCAACTGCCCCTGGAGCTGGTCCTTGATCTGGCCCGCGACCGGCGCGAGCACATTGTCGGCCACGTCGTCGATCGCCGCCTCGGGATCGACCTCCTCCGGTGCGGGCGCCTTGACGACCGGCTGGAGATCGAGCGCGGAGACCATGAAATTGCGCCAGATCTGCGCTGGGATGCCGCCGCCGTGCAACCCCGGATTGGGCGTGTTGTCGTCATTGCCGACCCATACCCCGACCACGAGATCGCCCGCGAAGCCGATGAACCACGCGTCGCGCCCGCTCTGCGAGGTGCCTGTCTTGCCGTAAGCGGGGATGGAGAGCGCGGCCGCGCGCCCGGTGCCGCGCATCGAGGCGGCGAGCAGCTCCAGCATCTCGTCATGGATCTTGCCGGGCATCGTCGTCTGCCCGCCGGTCAGCGCGGCATACCAGGGCTTGTCGCCATTGTCCCTCAGCCCCCGCGCCTGCACGGGATAGCGCCCTTCCGCCACCCCGGCGAAGGCGGCGGTCAGCTCCAGCAGCGACACCTCCGACGTGCCGAGCGAGATCGTCGCCTCGTTGGCGATCGGCGTGGAAATGCCGAGATCGCGGGCGGCGCGGATCACGTTCTTGACGCCCACCTCCTCGGTGACGCGGGCGGCGATGACGTTCGACGAACGCTGGAAGGCACGGCGCAGCGGGATCTTGCCGATATAGCTGTTGTCGTCGTTCTTCGGCTTCCACCCGGCGATCTCCACCGGCGCGTCGTCGAAGATCGTCTCGGGCGTCATCCCCGCGCGCATCGCGGCGAGATAGACGAACAGCTTGAAGGTCGATCCCGGCTGGCGGCGCGCCTGCGTCGCGCGATTGAACGGGCTTTTCGCATAATCGCGCCCGCCGACCATTGCGACGACCTCGCCCTCGCGCGTCATCGCCACCAGCGCGGCCTGCGCCTGTCGCAGCCCGGCCTGCCGGATCACGCGCTCGGCGGTGCGCTGGAGATTGCGGTCGAGCGTGGTGCGCACCACCGCCTCGTTGCGGATCTCGCCCGCCTGATCGCGCGCCTCGGGCAGCACCCAGTCCGCGAAATACGTACCACTGGGAAGCTGCTCGGGCTGTTTCGCCAGCACGCGCTGCGGCTCGACGCGCGCGGCCTCCCCCTTGGTCAGGAAGCCGGCATCCTGCATCGCGCCGACCACCACCATCTCGCGCGCCTGCGCGCCCGCCAGGTTGCTTGTCGGCGCGAGCCGCGACGGCGCCTTGACCAGCCCGGCGAGCATCGCCGCCTGCCCGACGTTGAGCTTGTCCGGCGCGCGCCCGAAATAATGTTTCGCCGCCGCCGTCAGACCATAGACGTTGTCGCCGAAATAGACGTTCGACAGATAGCGCGAGAGGATCTCGTCCTTCGACAGCCACGCCTCCAGCCAGAAGGCGATCAGCACCTCGCGCAGCTTGCGCCCGGCGGTGCGGTCGGCGTCGAGGAAGGCGTTCTTGGCGAGCTGCTGCGTGATCGTGCTGCCGCCCTGCCGCACCCCGCCGTGGCCGATATTGGCCCAGGCCGCGCGCAGGATGCCGCGCGGGTCGATGCCCCAGTGCGAATAGAAGCGCCGGTCCTCGATCGCGATGAACGCCTCACGGACGTGCGGCGGCAGCTTCGCGGCGTCGACCGGCGCGCCGATGATCGCCCCGCGCCGCGCGATCGGCGTGCCATCCGACGCGGTGAGCGTGATCGACGGCGGCGTCGGCGGCTTCAGCGAGCGCGACAGCGGCGCGGTGACCGCGAGCCACGCGATAGCGACGATGAGCAGGACGATCAGCGCCGCCATGCCGCGCACCGCCCAGCGCCAGATTCGCCGCGCGCGTTCGGCGAGGGTGCGGCGAGGCGATTCGGGTGGCGGATCGCCCGCCCCCTCATGCCACGCATCGAAAACGGGCAGCGGGCTGCGCGGCTCGGCTGGCGCGTGATTGTAGCGCAGGCGGCCAATATCGTGTGAATCGGGGTGCATGTCGTCGTCTTGGCGGTCGGCCATTAGCGTATTACTTCAATAAGACAGTTGCCGCAAGGGGCCGGGCCATGCAATGGGCTTAGCCCGATGACGACGGAAGCGAAAGCGGGAAGCGGCGACGATCGGCCGCTGGTGGTGGGTATCGGCGGCACGACCGGCGGCGTGTCCTCGACGGAGCGCGCCTTGCGCATCGCGCTGGAGGCCGCGTGCGACGCCGGCTTCCGCACGCGGATGTTCGGCGGCGCGGACATGGCGAAGCTGCCGCTCTACGACCCGCGCGCGCCGGAGCGCACGGCGGAGGAGCGCGAGTTCGTCGAGACCGTGCGGCAGGCGTCGGCGGTGATCATCGCCAGCCCCGGCTATCACGGCAGCATCTCCGGTCTCGTCAAGAATGCGCTCGATCTGCTCGAGGAAACCGCGCGCGACGAGGCGCGGCCGTATCTGGCCGACATGCCGGTGGGGCTGATCGCCACCGCCTACGGCTGGCAGGCGACCGGATCGACGATCGCCGCGCTGCGCTCGATCGTCCACGCGCTGCGCGGCTGGCCGACGCCATTCGCCGCCGCGATCAACAGCCAGGTCACCAAGTTCGACGACATCGGCGGCGCGAGCGACCCGGCGGTCGTCGAGCAGCTTCGGCTGATCGGGCGGCAGGTCGCCCGCTTCGCTCCGCTGACACAGGACTGAGCGCAAACCCTCCGGCCCGGCAGGCGTTGCGGCGCATTCGCCGCTGAAGCCCCTCGGCATAACTTCTGTTATTGTTTGATTGACACGGCCCTTGCCGCTGGTCCAACCGGGGACGACGCGACGGCAGAATGCGACCCGAAGGAGAGCGGGCATGGTGCTGACGAAGGGCGACGATTATCCGATCCACCAGACGGCGGAGCCGGTCGCCTATGCGGGAACGGACCGCAATTTCTACGACCGCTATTTCTTCAACGGCTACCCGGCCGACGCGGGCACGGACGGCTTCTTCGCCGCCGCGCTGGGGGTCTATCCGCATCTCAACGTGATCGACGCGGCCTTCTGCGTGCTGATCGGCGGGCGGCAGGTGAACCTCCACGCGAGTCGCGGGCTCGGCATGGAGCGGATGGATACGCGGGTCGGGCCGATCGCGATCGAGGTCGTCGAGCCGCTGAGGGTGCTCCGTCTCACCGTGGACGCGCCCGGCGAGAAGATCCGCGCCGACATCACCTTCACCGGCCGCGCCTTCCCGCTGGAGGAGCCGCGCTTCACCCGCCGCAACGGCCCGCGCGTGCTGATGGACGTGACGCGGCTGACGCAGAACGGGCGCTATTCCGGCTGGATCGAGCTGGACGGCGAGCGCGTCGAGGTGAGCGGCTGGGTCGGCACGCGTGACCGCTCGTGGGGCGTGCGCCCGATCGGCGCGCCCGACGCGCAGCCGGCCAGCCCGCCGCTGGCGCCGCAATTCTTCTGGCTATGGAGCCCCTGCGTGATGGAAGGCGGGGAGCTTTACTGCCACACCAATGACGACGCGCACGGCCGCTTCTGGAACCGCCGCGCGACATGGCGGCCGGAGGGCGGCGGCATCGCCGACGAGCGGCATTACGAAACGGTGGATTATGCGATCGACTGGCGCAAGGGCACGCGCCACGCCGAGCACGCCGCGCTGTCGCTGCGTGACGGCGACGGGGAGACGCGAATCACGTTCGATATCGGCCCGACCTTCCAGATGCTCGGTCTCGGCTACGGCCATCCGAAATGGGCGCACGGTCGCCACCACGGCGAGGCGCCGACAGTGGAGCGCGAGGATTTCGTGCCCGCCGAACTCGATCCGATGCTGCCGCACCATCTCCACATCCAGGCCCTGGTCGGGGTGACGATGACCGCGCCGGACGGATCGGTGCGTCGCGGGCGCGGTGTGCTGGAGCAACTGGTGATGGGACCGCACGCGCCATCCGGCTTCCGCGACGTGCTGGACCCGGCGCGATGATCGGTCCACGGATCGAGGCCTATCTTTCACGCCTGTGGAATACGCCGGTGGTGATCCGCGATCTCGCGCGCATCCCCGGCGGGGCGAGCCGCGAGACCTATCGCTTCGACGCTTTCGTCGATGGCGAGCGACGGCGCCTCATCCTGCGCCGCGAGCCGGCGACCGGCCTGATCGACACCGAGAGCGAGACAGAGTTCCGCGCCTATCAGAGCGCCGCCGGCGTGGTTCCCGTGCCCGCCGCCGTGGCGCTGGAGCGCGAGGGCGCGGAACTGGAGCGGCCGTTCTTCGTAATGGAGCGGATCGACGACGGGCAAGTGGTCAGCCCGTTCGACCGCGCCGGTTTCGGCGATCATGCCGAGGCGTTGGGCGAGCAGTTCTTCGCCAGCCTCGGCCGGCTCGCGGCACACGATCCCGCCGGCTCGCCGCTGGCGGCGCACCTCCCCGCGCCGGCACCGGAGGATTGCTGGCGCATCGCGCTCGATTATTGGGAAGGCGTGATCGAAGCGGATTCGTTCCTGCCTCAGCCGATCATCCGCGCGGCGATCCGCCGGCTGCGCGCCGCCCCGCCGCCGCCCGCGCAGCGCATCGCCATCGTCCACGGCGACTATCGCTCCGGCAACATGATGCACGACGGCGCCGGGCGGATGCTCGCGATGTTCGACTGGGAGATGGCGCACCTCGGCGATCCGCTGGAGGACCTCGGCTGGGCGCTCAATCCGGTGTGGGACCATTTCCAGCCCGGCCGCGCCTGCGGCATGACGTCGCACGAGCGCGCGTTGGCGGTCTGGCGCGAGGCGAGCGGGCTGACGGTCGACCGCGCGGCGCTCGACTGGTGGCTGCTGTTCAACGCGGTGAAAGGCGCGGCGATCTGGATTTCCGCCTTCCGCGAGTTCGTCGACGGCGGGCGGACCGATCCGGTGCTCGGCCTGTCCGGCTGGTATGTCGGGCGGCGGCAGGATGCGGTGATCGCGACGATGCTCGCCGGCCGCCCGACCACGCCAGAGCCGCCCGCCGAGACGCAGAGCCAACTCGGCCATGTCCTGACCGGCGCGGGGATCATCGCCGCTAGCGCGGGGCAGGCGGCGGGCGTCACCGATGCGTTCGGCGGCGCGACGCTGGGTGGCGCCGGGCTGCTCGCGCTGCTCGCCGCGCAGGAGGCGGAGAAAGCGGCGGCGTGGCGGCTCCTCGACATCGCGGAGATGCGGGTGCTGCTCGGCGATACGATGGAGGAAGATATGGCGATGACGCTCCCGGCGCTCGACGCGCGCTGGGCGGTGCTGTCCCGCGCGCTAATCGCCGAGCATGATCGCGTCGCGGCGCGGGGGGCGGACGACAGCGCGTTCCTCGACTTCTACCTGCGCGGCGCCTCGCGGCGGGAGCTGGCGTGGCCGGCATGACGTCAACCGACCTGCCGCTCGCCGGAGTGCGCGTGCTGGACGCGGTGCCGGGGCCGCTCGGCGCGATCGGGCGTTTCCTCGGCGAGCTGGGCGCGGAGGTGATCCGCGTCGAGCCGCGCGGCGGCGGCGCGGACCGCACGGCCGGCGTGACGCTCGATGGCGTCGGGCTGGCCTTCGCCGCCGCCAGCCTCGGCAAGCGCGCGGCGACGATAGACCTGCCCGCCGACGCGGCGCGTTTCGCTGCGCTGGCGCGGGAAGCCGACATATTGCTGGAGGCGCGGCTGCCGGGGCTGGATCTCGACGCCGTCCGCACGGCCAATCCCGCGCTGGTGGTCGTCTCGATCAGCGACTTCGGCGAACAGGGGCCGTGGCGGAACTGGCGCGCCAGCGACGCGGTGCTCCACGCGCTGACCGGCGGCCTCTCCCGCTCCGGCCTGCCGGGCCGGCCCCCGCTGCTCCCGCCGGGCGAGCTGACCTTCCAGACCGCCGCGCCGCAGATCGCCTGGCTCGCGCTCGCCGCCTTCACCGCGCGGCTGCGCACCGGCACGGGCGACCGGCTCGAGGTGGCATTGCTGGAGGCGGCGATGCAGGCGCTCGATCCTGGCTACGGCCTGTCGGGCAGCGCGCAATCGGGCGTGCCGCTGTGGAAGTTGGCGCGCGGCCGCACCGACGAGCGCCACCGCTATCCGATCTTCCGCTGCGCCGACGGCTTCGCGCGCCTGTGCGTCCTCGCGCCGCGGCAGTGGCGCGGCATGTTCCGCTGGATGGGCGAGCCGCCCGAGTTCGCCGGGCCGGAATGGGAGAAGCTGCCGACGCGCTATCGCTCCACCGCGCTGCTGGAGGCGTTCGCCCGCTTCCTCGCGCCGATGACCCGCGCGGAGATCGAGGCGGGCGCGGTGGCGCATGGCGTGCCCGCCGCCGGCCTGCTCGACGTGGGCGAGGCGATCGCGACGCCGCAGATGGCCGCGCGCCGGGCCTTCGCGCCGGTCGAGGTTTCGCCCGGCGTCAGCCTGCCCTTCCCCAACGGCGTGGTGGAGATCGACGGCGCCCGCGCCGGCATCCGCGGCCCCGCCCCCGCGCCGGGCGGCGACGCGCATTTCGAAAGCGCGCGCCCGGCATTCGACGCGCCGCCGCCCGCCGCCATGCCGTTCGCGGGGCTGAAGGTACTCGACATGGGCGTCATCGTCGTCGGCGGCGACACCGGTCGGCTGTTCGCGGACCTCGGCGCGGAGGTGGTGAAGGTCGAGAACGGCGCCTTCCCCGACGGCCAGCGCCAGTCGCGCGACAATGCGCCGGTGTCGCTCACCTTTGCCGCCGGGCATCGCAACAAGCGCGGGCTGGCGATCGACCTGAGGAGCGAACGCGGCAAGGCGCTGTTCCTCGATCTGGTGCGGCGGGCGGACGTGCTGTGCTCGAACTTCAAGCCGGGGACGCTGGCGTCGCTCGGCTTCGACGCGGATACGCTGGCGGCGGCCAATCCGCGCCTCGTGACGGTGGACAGTTCCGCCTTCGGCCCGACCGGGCCGTGGTCCGACCGGCTCGGCTATGGCCCGCTGGTGCGCTGCTCGGCGGGGCTGACGAAGCAATGGGTCTCTCCCGGCGAGCCGGAGAGCTTCTCGGACGCGATCACGGTCTATCCCGATCACGTCGCGGCGCGGATCGGGGCGTGCGCGGCCGCCGCGCTGCTGATCCGCCGGATGCGCACCGGGCGCGGCGGCGGCGCCAGCGTCAGCCAGGCCGAGGTGATGCTGGCGCAGAAGGGCGCGGAGATCGCCGCGCTCGGCGCCGAAGCGGCGGGGCTGGCGCCGGAGCCGGGGGAGGCGGCCGAGGACTGGCTGCTGCCCTGCGCCGGCGACGACGAATATTGCGTCGTGACGATCCGCGACGCCGCCGATCGCGCCGCGCTGGCCGGAATCGCCGGGGAGGGACGCGCGGCGGCGGAGCAATGGGCGGCGCGCCACTCGCCGGAGGAAGCGATGGCGCTGCTCCAGGCGGCGGGCGTGCCGGCGGGGATGATGATGCGTGTCACCGACATGCCGGACAGTCCGCAATATCACGCGCTCGGCACCTTCCGCGCGGCGACGCATCCGCTGATCGCCGCGCCTTTCATCGTCGAGGGACGCGCGACGCGCTCGGAGCGCCTGCCGGACCCGGACCAACGCCCGGCACCGCGCATCGGCGAGGACAGTGCGGCGGTCGTCGCGGACTGGCTGGGGCTGGACCCGGCGGCCGTCGCCGCGCTCCTCGCCGACAGGATCATCGAACAGGCAGCTTGAAGGAACGGATCATGACTCAACTTGGTAATGACGCGGTGACGGTCGAGACGCGCGGCAACGTGATGCTGGTCACGATCAACCGCCCGGAGGCGCGCAACGCGGTCAACCGCTTCGTCCACGAAGGCGTCGGCGACGCGCTGGAGGCGGCGGACGCGGACCCCGAGATCCGCTGCGTCATCGTCACCGGCGCGGGCGACAAGTCGTTCTGCGCCGGGGCGGACCTCGTGGCGCTGTCGCGCGGTGAGAGCCTGACGCCGGACGACAAGGCCAAGCAGGCGTGGGGTTTCGCCGGCATCGTCAGCCACGCCATCTCCAAGCCGGTGATCACCTGCGTCAACGGCACGGCGCTGGGCGGCGGGCTGGAGATCACGCTCGCCTGCGACCTGGCGGTGGCGGTGGACAGCGCGCAATTCGGCCTGCCCGAACCGAAGCGCGGGCTGTTCGCGGCGGCCGGCGGCGTGTTCCGCCTGCCCGAGCAATTGCCGAAGAAGATCGCGATGGAGATGATCCTGACGGGCGACCCGATTACCGCTCAGCGCGCGCTGGAACTCGGCCTCGTCAACGCGATCGCCCCGCGCGAGGCGCTGCTCGACACCGCCTTCGCGCTGGCGGCGCGGATCACGGTCAACGCCCCGCTTTCGGTGCAGGCGTCGAAGCGGATGGCGCTGGGAATCGTCGACGGCAAGGTGGCGCGCGACGAGGCGGCATGGGCGCAGAACCGCGCCGAGGCGAAGATCGTCTTCACCAGCGAGGATTCGCGCGAGGGGCCGAAGGCCTTCGCCGAGAAGCGCGCGCCGGTGTGGAAGGCGCGCTGAGCATGGCGGCCGATCCCGAACGCATCGCCGTCATCGTCGGCGTGGGGCAGGTCAACGACCGGCCCGCCGATCCGATGCAGGGACTCGACTCGCTCGGCCTGATGGTCGCGGCGCTGGAGGAGGCGGACCGCGATGCCGGCGGCGGCTGGCTGCGTGACGTCGAATCCGTCGCGGTGGTGCAGCAGATCAGCTTCCGGCAGGAAAATCCGCTGGCGCAGAAAGTGGCGGACGGGATCGGCTCACAGGCACGCATCGTCTATGAATCGGCCGGCCCGAACGGCGACAGCCCGATCCTGCTATTGAACGAGGCCGCCAACCGCATCGCGCGCGGCGAGATCAGGGTCGCGGCGGTGACCGGCGGCGAGGCGCTGCGCACCGCCAGCCAGCGCGCCGCGCTCGCAGCCAGGACGGCGGTGGCGGACCAGAACCCGATCCGCAACCTCGCGAAGGGCCGCCCGCCGGGATACCGGCAGGTCCATGGCCTCACCGCGCCGGTCGATGTCTATCCGCTCTACGAGAATGCCGGCCGCGCCGCCTACGGCCAGACGCTCGCCGAAGGGCAGCGCGAATCGGGCGAGATCTGGTCGCGCTTCAGCCGCGTCGCGAACGAGACGCCGGCGGCATGGATCCACGCGCCGAAGACGCCGGCCGAGGTGATCGAGCCGACCGCCGACAATCGCCCGATCGCTTTCCCCTACACCAAGCTGATGGTCGCCAATTCCAGTGTCAACCAGGGCGCGGGCTTCATCGTCACCAGCCTCGCCGAGGCGCGGCGGCGCGGGGTGCCGGAAGCGCGGATCGTCTATGTCGGGCGCGGCGCGAGCGCGCACGAGGCGGACGATTTCATGGCGCGCGACCGCTACGACAAATCGCCGAGCATGGAAGTGTGCCTCAGGCGCACGCTGGAATGGAACGAGTTGACGGCCGACGACCTCGACCTCGCCGAGCTCTATTCCTGCTTCCCCTGCGTGCCGAAGATGGCGCGGCGCGTGATCGGCTGGCCGCTCGACAAGCCGGCGACGGTGTTCGGCGGCCTCACCTTCGGCGGCGGCCCGATCGGCAATTACATGAGCCACGCCGTCGCGGAGATGGTCGACGCGCTCCGCGCCGGGGCGGGGAAGAAGGGCCTGCTGTTCGCCAACGGCGGCTATGCCACGCACAACCACGCGATCGTGCTCGGCATGGAGCCGCTGCCCGGCGCGGGCGAGGCGCATGCGTTCGACTGCCAGGCCGAAGCCGATGCCGCGCGCGGGCGCGTGCCGGAACTGGTGAAGGATTATGCCGGGCCGGCGCAGATCGAGACCTATACGGTGTTCTACGCCCGCGACGGCAAGCCGAAGTCCGGCGTGGTGGTCGCGCGGCTGCCGGACGGCAACCGCACGCTGGCGCAGGTGCCGGGCGAGGATGCGGCGACGATCGCTTTCCTCACCGACGGCGCGACCGAGCCGGTCGGGACGAAAGGCGAGGTGGTCGCGGCGGGCGACATGAAGGTCTGGCGACGGGCGTAGCGCCCCAGACCCGACCGGAGCGAGGCAAGGCGACAAGAAGCGCTGTTCGCGCGCTTCAACGGTGGCATTCGCGTGCCGGCGCCGCTAAAGGCGCGGGCATCCGTTCACCGCCTTTCAGGAAAGCGCCGCCGATGCGCATCGCCATTGCGTCCGACCACGCCGCCGTCGAGCTGAAGACCATGCTCGCCGAATGGCTGCGCGAGGGCGGCCATGACGTGCTCGACCTCGGCACCAACGGCGGCGCGAGCGTCGATTATCCCGATTACGGCCACGCCGTCGCCGCCGCGCTGGCGGACGGCCGCGCCGAACGCGGCGTGGCGCTGTGCGGCTCCGGCATCGGCATCGCGATCGCGGCCAACCGCAATCCGGCCTGCCGCTGCGCATTGGTCAGCGAGCCGCTCTCCGCCGCGCTGGCGCGCACTCACAACGATGCCAACGCCATCGCGATGGGCGCGCGGCTGATCGGGCCGGAGATGGCCAAGGCCTGCCTCGCCGCCTTCCTCTCGACCGACTTCGAGGGCGGCCGCCATCAGCACCGCGTCGATAAACTGTCTGCTGGCGGCGCCGGCTCGCTCCCCCACCCCGCCTCCCAATCAGGATACGCTGTGGGAGGCGGGGTGGGGGAGCGAGCCGGCGCCGCCTCTTGATCCAAAGGAGCCAGCATGAGCACGAACCCCGCCAATCTCAACGACGTGCAGCCGGACGGCTTCTTCACGCGCTGCCTCGCCGACGCCGACCCCGCTGTGTTCAAGGGCGTCGAGCATGAGCTGGAGCGCGAGCAGACGCAGATCGAGCTGATCGCCTCCGAGAACATCGTCTCCAAGGCCGTGCTGGAAGCGCAGGGCAGCGTCTTTACCAACAAATATGCCGAAGGCTATCCCGGCAAGCGTTACTATCAGGGCTGCCACCCCTCCGACGAGGTGGAGCAGCTCGCGATCGACCGCGCCAAGGAGCTGTTCGGCTGCGGCTTCGCCAACGTCCAGCCGCATTCGGGCGCGCAGGCGAACGGCGCGGTGATGCTGGCGCTGACCAGGCCGGGCGACACGATCATGGGCCTCAGCCTCGATTCGGGCGGCCACCTGACGCACGGCGCGAAGGCGGCGATGTCGGGCAAGTGGTTCAACGCCGTGCAATATGGCGTGACGCCGGACACGCACCTGATCGATTACGATCAGGTCGAGCGCCTTGCGCGCGAGCATCAGCCGAAGCTCATCATCACCGGCGGCTCGGCCTATCCGCGCCACATCGATTTCGCCCGCTTCCGCAAGATCGCCGATGAGGTGGGCGCGTTCTTCATGGTCGACATGGCGCATTTCGCCGGGCTGGTCGCGGGCGGCGTCCATCCCACGCCGTTCGGCCACGCCCATGTCGTCACCACCACCACGCACAAGACGCTGCGCGGCCCGCGCGGCGGCGCGGTGTTCACCGATGACGAGGGCGTAGCGAAGAAGATCAACTCGGCGGTGTTCCCCGGCCTCCAGGGCGGCCCGCTGATGCATGTCGTCGCGGCGAAGGCGGTAGCGTTCGGCGAGGCGCTGCGGCCGGACTTCAAGACCTACGCCGCCGCGATCATCGCGAACGCCAAGGTGCTGGCCGCCACGCTGGCGGAGCGCGGCGCGCGCGTCGTCTCGGGCGGCACCGACACGCATCTCGCGCTGATCGACCTCACCCCGCTCGGCGTCACCGGCAAGGACGCCGACGAGGCGCTGGAGCGCGCCGGCATCACCTGCAACAAGAACGGCATCCCCAACGATCCGCTGCCCCCGGTCAAGACCAGCGGGATCCGCGTCGGCTCGCCCGCCGGCACGACGCGCGGCTTCGGCACCGCCGAATTCCGCGAGATCGGCAACATGGTGGCGGACGTGCTCGATGGCCTCGCCAAGAACGGCGAAGCCGGCGACGCGCAGGTCGAGGCGCATGTCAGGGAACGAGTTCGCGCCTTGTGCGCTCGTTTCCCGATCTACCAGTGAGGGATGACATGTCGAAGATCGACGAAGTGCAGGACAATGTGAAGAACACGCCGGGCCTCGGCAAGAAGATGGCCAAATATGGCGCGATCGGCGCGGTGCTGGCGATCCCGCTGCCCTTCGTCGGCCCGGTGCTCGGCGCGATCGTCGGCGCCGGCGTCGCCTATGCGAGGCGCGACAAGGCCTGATCCTTTTCGAACGACGCGCACCGTCCGCTTTCTCGTCCGCCCTTCCCATCGCGCGCAAGCTGTGGGAGAGGCCGGCGGGGGAGCGGGCGGTCCCGCTTCGTGCTTGAGGGAATGAAAGCCAGATGCGCTGCCCGTTCTGCGGCCACGACGCGAGCCAGGTGAAGGACAGCCGCCCGACCGACGACGGCGCGGCGATCCGCCGCCGCCGCCAGTGCGAGGGCTGCGCCGCGCGCTTCACCACCTTCGAGCGCATCCAGCTCCGCGAGCTGATCGTCATCAAGAGCCAGGACCGCCGCGAGCCATTCGAGCGCGAGAAGCTGGTGCGCTCGATCGGCGTGGCCGCGCGCAAGCGGCCGGTGGACGGCGTGGCGATCGAGCGGCTCGTCTCCGGCATCCAGCGCCAGCTCGAGACCAGCGGCGACGGCGAGGTCACCTCCCAGCGGATCGGCGAGATGGTGATGGAGGGGCTGAAGGGCCTCGATTCGGTCGCCTATATCCGCTTCGCCTCGGTCTATCGCGACTTCAACGAGGCGAAGGATTTCGAGGAATTCGCCGGTACGGTCGAGGAAGCCGGACGCGGATGAG
Source organism: Sphingomonas sp. CL5.1 (assembly GCF_013344685.1). NCBI lineage: Bacteria > Pseudomonadati > Pseudomonadota > Alphaproteobacteria > Sphingomonadales > Sphingomonadaceae > Sphingomonas > Sphingomonas sp. CL5.1. Next base: position 1,136,273 of record NZ_CP050137.1, on the reverse strand, counting down.
CGTCGTCCCGCCGCCCGTCATCGTCCTCGTCCGCCCGCAGCTCGCCCAGAATATCGGCAAGGCGGCACGCGCGATGCTCAACTTCGGCCTCACCGAGATGCGGCTCGTCTCCCCGCGTGACGGCTGGCCCAACCCGCTCGCCGGCCCCGCCGCCTCGGGCGCCGACATGGTGCTGGAGGGCGCGAAGCTGTTCGACAACGTCGCCGACGCGGTGGCGGATTGCGCGCACGTCTATGCGACGACGGTGCGCAAGCGCGGCGTGACCAAGCCGGTCGTCACCCCCGAGGCCGCCGCGCGCGAGATACGTGGCGTACGCGAGCGCGCCGCGATCCTGTTCGGCCCGGAGCGTTCCGGGCTGGAAACCGACGACGTGGCGCTGGCGCGGAAGATCCTGACGGTGCCGATCAACCCGGAATTCGGCAGTCTCAACCTCGCGCAGGCGGTGATCCTCGTCGCCTATGAATGGTCGAAGGGCGAGATGCTCGCCAGCCCGCCGGAAACCGACCTCGCCCCGCCCGCGCCGCAGGATGAGCTGGAGGGGATGATCGGCCAGCTCGACCGGATGCTGGAGGAGGCGAACTTCTTCTTCCCGCCCGATCGCACCCCCGCGACCAGGCGCACCTTGCGCACCCTGCTTACCAAGCCCGGCTGGTCGAGCCAGGAAGTGCGCACGCTGCGCGGGGTGCTCTCGGCGCTGGCCGGGGCGAAGGCGAAACGGCGATAACGACAGGTCCCGCCCCTCCCGGTGGGCGGGTCGCTGGTCTTACTTGATCGGTTTCGCGCCTGGCGTGCCGCATTTGGCGAACTTGCCGTTGGCGAGCTTGCATTTGACCGGCTTGGCGGGCGGGCATTTCACGAACTTGCCCTTCGCATCCTTGCACGGGGCCGCATAGGCGGGAACGGCCGCCAATGAAGCCAGTGACGCGGCAATGAACGCAGCCTTCAACATATGCTTCTCCTTCGTCCGCATCGGACGGCGGAGCTTATAATGGATCGGCAGCCTCGACAACGGCCATGGCGGCGGAGGCGATTTCGGTCATTTGCGGGGGGAATGGTGCCAGGGGCGGCATCATATATATCTGGTTATCCATATGAACATTATTTATATTTTCAAATCCGAATTTGAACGATACCCCCAATAGTACCCCTAAAAATTGCTGACTGTGAGCGAACGCAGGCGTGCAATCGCGGAGCGCAACACCCCAAGTTAACGTCCCAATCGGCGGTTTGCGAGCCCGAGAGGAATCCTATCTAGAACCCAATAGGGCCGCGCGCACCGCCATCGCGTGCTTCCGCCTCATCCCGGAGCCAACGGACGAGCTGGTCGGGATTCCCTTCACCAAGCAGATCGGCGCGCGAGGCGACGACCGCGAAATCTCCCGGCGTCTGATCGACGGGCAGAGGTTCGCCAGCCGGCCACCCCATGCCGAAGCGCGCGGCGAAAAGGCGTTCCACCTGCGCAGCGGTCATCGTGCGAAACGCCACCCGAAGGGTGAAGCGGCACTGGCTTGCCGGATCGAGGTGGTTGGCGAGGTTGGTGGTGGCGACAAACGGCGATTCCAGCCGCTCCGTCTGGCAGAGCATTTCGTTGACCTGCGACACCTCCCAATTGCGGAGGCTGTTATCACGCCGGTAGAGAAAGCTGTCCGCCTCGTCGATTAACAGCATCGCCCCACGCCGCGCCGCCGCCGCAAAGGCGCGGGCGATGTTGGCCTCGGTTTCGCCCACGAAGGGACTGACGAGATCCGACGCGCGTTTCGCCTCGACCTCGATCCCGAGACGCTCGGCAAGGTGTCGGGCGAAGGCGCTCTTGCCCGTTCCCGATGGCCCGGAAAGCAACAGGCTCCTCATCCACCACCACGATACGGTCGTCCCGGTTTGCGCAAATGCGGCGCAGCATGGCGAGATGCCAAAGGCGCTGATCCCGTTTCGACTCCTCGTTTCCCCCCTTGCCAACGAGACCAGCGAAGGTTGCGCCACGCCCAACGCGACGCGCCAGGGTACGCGCAAATTCGCTCTTGCCGGTGCCGGGTTCACCGTGAAGGAGAATGCTGACCGGCTTGCCCGAGCGCAAAACCTGCTCGGCCAGATCACGCAACGAACCAAGATGGGCGAAATCCTCCCAGTCAAGGCCAGTGCCTTCGTCGTCCGGAGCAAGGAAGCGTTCCACGTCATCGCGCTGCGTCCCTTGAAGACTCGCGATGTCGCTCAACAATGTGCCTTGCTGGTATTCGCCGTCCCTGTCGTCGATGCTGACCAGCCCCATACCGACCAGTCGCCCGTGTTTAGAAAGGTGTTCTTGCACCTCCCCCTCGCCGATTCCGGAAATCTGGGCAACAGCGTGCGAGCGCAAGCATCTCCAGCCGTAACCACAGGTATCGTTTATGAGCGAGCGCAAATGCTCGTCGCGGTAGTAATGGGCAACGGCGACCAGTATCGCGAGGTCCGCTCCATCTAGTCCCAGAATATCGCACAGACAGGCCAGCCGATGTTGCAGTGGTGTGGCCCGGAATTCCCGTGAAGCGAGCAGCTTCACTACGGACTCGATTTCATGGGCGGTTGGTTTTTCGATATCCTTGACCATGCTGTCAATGGGCACGGCCAGCGCGGTTTTTGCGAAGCGGAGGATTTCGACCGCGTGCCCCCGCGCCCTCGTGGATGAGAGTAAGCGGGAAGCTGCGTGGGCCAGCAATCCGCCGTCGTCTTCGGAATCAGTGCAATCCTGCGAATGCGCGGCAACGGCGCGCAAGTGGCTCATGGCCGAATCGAGAAGCTGGTCTGTCATGGGGCAAACGAATATGCGGATGCACTACCCCCCTTGGCAACGCACCAAGATGGCTCCGTCGCCTGCGGAGCGCGCTTCTCCACAACTCAATTGTCAGGAAGGCCGCCGATCACCCGGATCGTGAGCGGCTCGGGTTGAGTCGCTTCCTGCTTAAGTTCGAGGGGGAGTAGCTTGGCGAGCAGCGCCATGAACGCCGCCGGATTCTCCTGAGCCTGTGTCGCGAGCCAATTCCGTCCGCCCGCGTCCTTCAACGCCCCAAGGATCATCTCCTTCAGGCTGGCATTGACCTTGTTGAGCGAGCCTTTCGGACGACCTTTGCCGGCATTACCCCTATTATTCCCTAAAATATTCGCATCGTCCGACGGATTTTTATCGTAATTACTCAAAACATCTATCCGTATTTGATCAAATTTATCATCAATCAATAATAACATATCTCGATAAAATTGCAACTTTAGTAATAAAACGGCAGGCTGTTGCGGCAAGTCCGCACAAGTGAATTGATTGCGCCCTCCTGCATCGTTGGGGACGGGGCAACTGCGCATGGACTAACAATCCCCGACGACGTTCCGCCGTAACCCGCATTATTGCGCCGTTAACCTCCCAGTGGCAGAAGCGACCTGCGGCGCGGCACATTCCGCCCGTGGGGCGTGGAATCCCCTTTGATGCGTAGCTCGGTCGAGTTTCTCGGCCGGGTGACCGCCGTATGTCCAGGGCTTTGCCTAAAATGGCGGTGCCTCGGGCTACGCACGGGGATTCCAACACCCGGCTTTGGCCGGTCGCTCCAAAACAAGATTTGGAGCGAGTGCCATGGCCTTGGACGCCTTCAAGAACCGCCCTCATTTTACCGGCAATGCCGGCCTCAGCTATGTTGCATGGCAATTATCGCGGCGCACATGGCATGTGACGCCGACGATACGCAATGCCCGTGGTTCAGATATGTTTGTAACGGATGAGGGTGAGAATCTAAAATTTGGCGTACAATCCAAGGCCCTTAGTAGCCGTAACTCTGTTCCATTGGGAATGAAGCTCGAAAATTTGCGATCAGAGTGGTGGATTATTACTGTTCATGCAAATTCTAACACCCCGACTTGCTACATCATGCGCCTTGAAGAAGTGAGACAGTTAGCGACGCGGGATGGCGATGGAAACCACTGGCTCATTCCCAAGTCATACGACGACCCCAAATTCAAAGAGGCTTGGGATCGGCTTGCCGCCGAACCTGTGATCGAAAATGCCGAGGCGTCCAAGATCGAACGCGAGAAGCGGAACGGCGTAACCAAGCCAGCGGAAGGCACTATCACAGGTCGCTTGTGGGCGATCATAGACGAGATCACACGCGACAAGGGCGCGCCGGCCACGCGCAAGGAAATCCTCGAACGAGGCGAAGTCGAGGGCTTCAACATGGCGATGACCGCAAGCCTCTACGCGCATTGGCGCAAGTTCCACGGCCTCGTGGGCACTGCCGCGCCCGGCCGTCAGGCGAAGCCCGCCGCACCCGATGCGTTGCCAGTAGCTCCCCGTATCTCCGGCTGACGAAACCGGCGAATGTTCGCCTCGCCCCTGGAAAAGAAATGCATTGATCTGGCATTGATCTATTAGTCGGCACGAACGATATGTCATATGACAAACTTACGTTGAAAATAATGAAGTCATATAGTAGTCCTTAAGAAATATCATCAAGATATATATCTTATAATTTACTGATCGTTCTTGCCAATAGGGGAATGTGATGCGCTTTATCGTCGACCTATATCGCTATCTTATATTCGCGATACTCGCCGTTATGATCGTTGGAGCCGTTTACGGATTACTCAAATTGAGTCAGCTTCCGACGGAAATAGCTCCCCTCATGATGCTATACGGCCTCGGCGCGATATCGCTGTTCGTGGGATTGATCATGATGCTCGGTCTCACCGCGACCTTTATATCAATCCATGATCGCCACTGTGAACTTGTCGAAGAAATTCGGGATTGGCGCGCGGGCGCGCATTCGTGAGAGGCAGGCATGGCCAACAAACGATCTCATGTGGTTCAAGGCATTATTTTTATCGCGGTGTGCACCGGGATAGGCATCGCAATTTTCGTGATCGACCAAAGTGGAAGTGCACGAATTGGCTCTCAGCGCGACGCTTCGACAATTAGCACCACGCTCAAAAGCGCCGTGACGAACGACACGCCCGCGAACGTGCAAACGCCCGTCCCCGCATCGAGCGCGCGTGACGACGTAGCAAGGGCGCCCGACGTGACAAGAAACGACGCAAACGAAGTAGTCGACGCAACAACCGCCCAGCGCCCGCCGCCAACTCCGCATTTCGTGGATGGCAGTAATTATGCAGTTCCGCGCGAGATCGTGGAAGCTGCTGATCGCATCCCGTCGTTTAACAGAACATATGTGCAGTCAGCTGTGAGTTGCGGCACTGGTTGTACCAGTATTTGGTTTTACGACAGAAAAACCGGAGTTGTTTTGGGATCACCAGACGAATCCCAAGATGGCGAATCTCTCGATGATGTAAAATCAACAGCAGATAGCGACATTGTGACAGTGACGTATTCTCCTAGTGACGGTGTAGGTGACAACTGTTCAGCAAGATCATATCGCCTGACGGGTTATAAATTTCGGCCAGTGTCACCTCGCCGTCCCGTCAAATGCGAGCACTAGACTCGTCCGCCGCTAATAGGTTGATAGGTATAGCTAACAGCTCGCCCTGATTCGGAACCAGTTGTGACCTTTGCGCGGGTTCCGGGCGATGCGTTCTTGAACTCTATTCTACCTTGCTGGACGATGGCTGGCCGCCTAGCAGCCCCATGCGGTATTCACCGGGCTGGAATGCTTATATTGGTCGACAGTTCCAAACTTACCCGCCATCGCCTCGCATGAGGTCACCCGCAACGAGTGGGGTTTCCCGCCCAAACCCGCCGCACAACGTCGATATGCGCATGGGCGTCCGTAGGAGGTGCCCCCGCGCGTGCAGCGCCCCGCAGGGCGGGCAAGGGCGCACATTTCGTGTTTAACGAAGGGGGTATTCGGGTTTTAGGGTATTAGGCGGTCACCCGCTCATAAATGTGCGACAGCGACGTGCCTGCTAATCGTGCGAATCCGCTAATTGGCCTCTTGCACCTAGTTCCCCGTTCAATCGTCCGTGAACGGCTCATCCCCATCAACAATGGTATCGTTAGCACCGAAGAAGGCTTGCCGGTGAAGATGGATATTTATCCGCGCCGCTGCCGCAGTTGCTGGACTGCGTATCGCACCGGGTTCGCCGTTGGCTGTCCAACCGATCGTATAAGTGCCCCATATGTTCAGATCGGCGGGCCAGTCTGGGTCTCCTACCACACGTTGGGCAATATCGGTGTAATCTTCATCGTCCTGCAAATCTCGATCCCGCCGGAACGAGATCCACTGACTGGACATGGGCAAATCAATCCTAGGCACGTTCCGCATCGGCACTTGATCGGCTGAGGGCGGGGGCGGGCGTGTGCTTCCCCAATCTCCATAGATCAGCGTGGCGGCGTTGTGCCGTCGAACCAGGTTGTTAAAGAGGTGGCGTTCCTCAACGGGGATCGCGCCGCGCTCCCCAATGCCCGTAAAAGAGTCTGGGAAACTGCTGCCGGACACGACAACTTCGATTTCCGGATGATCTCGGGAAATCCGTTCAATGATCGAAGACACCCAAACCTCTTTGCTCAGAATGTCGCGCGACCACCCAGCATCTACAAATATGGATAAGTCAACAAAGCGACCCAACACTTGATCGACCAGTCCAAGCGGGTTGCTGACTTTCCCATGCTCAATACGAACAACAAGCCCTCGGTCGAGCCTTTCGATATGTTCCGCTTGGGAATCAAATTGTGCTGCATCGCCTCCACTTATTCGTAGGACTGGAATAGCTTCAGCAATATCAAAGACGGCTTGATAGTAATTTTCGAAGCCGCTGCGGCTCGAAAACAGGCTGTCGAATTCTGCTGCTGCTGGGCGACTACCGCCTGAATTCCGCTTGGTCTCATCCAAATCCAGCGCAAATCTGCGGTTTCCAAGCGCTTCGTGGATTTTTTCCCAAGTCCGGGTGAGGTATTTGGCATTTGGCCAAGGGCGACCGATTATCAGGGGAAAAATGCGATCCTTTGTTGCTGCTGGCAACTGAGCCAGCGCTTTGATCTCGGCCACCCTTGCGTAGAGGGTGGGGCAATAAGGAAAGTTTTCCAGCATCTATGCCTTCTAGGCTACCCCCAGCCGAACTTTCATAGCAGGAACCGAAACCCGAAACATAGCGGCCAGCTTTTCCACAACATCGTCGGTCCGTCGTCCGCCTAGCCTCTCCAACTCTCGGCTTACCGCTCGGGCAGGCATCACAATGTCTGCGGCAAGCCGGTTAGCCTCGGTTTCCTTTCGTGAAGTCAGATTAGACCGATACATGATGCTGTCCACGACCCCGGAGCCAATATCGTCCCGATGCAGCAGATAGTGGGAAATCTCATGAGCAACGGTAAATCGCTGGCGTTCAGGTATCTCGTACTTATTCACACGGATTTCAAAACCAGAGCGAGCGTCTGACGAAGGCTGGATAAGACCGGAAATCTTGGGGAGAAGAGGCGCGCGCGTCACCTTTAGGCCAAGCTCACTCGCAAGCTCACCCACTTTCACCGGAAATTCGGCGGTAAAACGCCGAACAACATCGGCATCGTCTTCTCTGACCCTATTGTCAGAAAGAAGGCTCATGCAGTGTCACCGTCACTATCATTGATTACATCGTCACCATTCAATGTGGTCTCATCTATTCCCTGAATCCCAGAGTACATACGGTTATTCATTTCCGTGAGAATCTGGTGCAATGGTCCACCCTTTTCAAAACCCCTTTTGAGAAAATCATCTGTTAGATTGTGAACTTTTTGTTCGATGGTTGTCCAACCCACAAAGCCCAACACGGCCAAAAAGATGGCCAGCACGGTCATTAGCAATGACACGGCTGTCAGCATGATGGAGATAAAATCAGCGTAGGAAAGCGTATAGCTGCTCGTTCCAAAATGTCGGGTGAGTCCGCCCCCGATCACACCTGACACAAGGCACAGAAAGACTATGCCTATCCCCTTAACTAGGCCAAACCGCGTTCGCGTCTGATCGTTTGACATCAACCAACCTTATGGAACATTATGCGAACATATATGGGCGCGTCGTCTTGGGGTCAACGGACTTCGAGGCGTTTCTATCAGCGTGCTCGCTTCGATCAATGATCGCTTTGCCTGCGTGCAGCCGAGGGTGTTCACGCAACCAACCGAAAGACGTCCTTCCTCGGCTTGCCCTCGACCTCCGTTCCCGGCTCAAGGCGCTCGACCCAACCGTGCTCGATCAATACCTTCACAGCGGCTCTGGCTGGTTTGGCGTCTCGCAGTTCGGGAGGGCCTTTCTGGTAAATGTTGGCCAGATGCAGCGTCGATTCCTCGCGCCGTTGCCACCAGTCCAGCAGCCGTTGCGCGCGGCGCAGTTCCAACGGGATAACCGCCCCGCCATGCAGCCGTAGCATCTCCATCGCATAGTGCTCCGCCAGTTGAATGCCCGATTCCATCGCCCAAAGAGGGACAACCTGTGCCTGTGGATCGTCATAGGCGGTCAGCACGGCGGCGAGCCGCCCGGCGTGTTCGGCGAGTTTGGCGGCGAAAGGCTTGATCGTGACGAGCTCGCCGTTCTTTCGGATCGCAGTCTCGCATTGATCGTGAAAGATGATCCACGCCGCGCTTGCATCGGTATCCAGCGGCAGCACTCTTGGAGCGAGTTCCCGACTGTTGTTGGTGGCAGGCTCCATCCGCAGCAACATCGCGATCTGATTATTGTAGGCTTGAAGGATCGCGGCATTCTCGGGCACATCGCGCTTGAACAGCCGACTACCCGCCGTGCTTTCAGGCGCGACGATCAGCATCCGCGCAAGCATCCCCATGCCGTCCAACATGGAATCGCCAAGCAGCCTGTCCGCGACGACCTGCTGCATCATAATATGTGCGCAGCAGCGGCAACCGGGCAAGAACGTCGTCCCCGTCCCTACGCGCTGTCGCCTGATAGGTTCGCCGTCCCAAAGGCTATTGAGCAACGCCGCCGTGCGCATCCGGCTCTCGTCGTTGAATGCAGCGCCGCCGACAAGGATGCCGCCTTCGGCGGTAAACAGCCCTGCTATCGGCCTGCCTTTCTCAAGATGCAGGGCCAATGCTTCCGGGGTCACGTCCGAGCATATTAGCATGGGATGCGGCGGAGCCTCCGGCTCCAGCCCGATCTGGCCGAGCGCGGCCACCATATCGGGCACGGCGCCCTTCTTGACGCCTGCCCGGGCCGTTTTCCACGCGACAAGACGGTTCTCGTAATCTGCCGTCGCGAGCTTATGGTCCCTATTCCATTGCGATTCCACGTCCCGCACGGAGGCGAGCGCGATCTTATCCACGCTGGTTTTTCGCTCGCCGCTCTCGGCGATGGAAACGAACATGTTTACGACAGGCTTGGTGCCGCCGCCCGGCAGATCAACGTCGATATGCGCTTGAACCGCGAGGGTCGCCACGGCGAGCACGGATTGCGCACAAATCTCGATCGGCGCTTGTGTTCTGGACTGAATGGCAAGCGCAGCATCCTTGAGCGGGCCGAGAGCATCGACCGGGAATTGGGATGGAGGTGGCAACTCACGGAACAAGGGCCGTTTCTCGGGGATTTGTGCCTGCTCCGCCACAGCCTCGATCATCAACGCCTTGGCATCGGCCCCGGACAAATTAGCAGGATTCGCGCGATTAGCGGGCATTGCGGTCGCCCCCCAATATCGTGCGAAGACCGCTGATGGTAGTTCGGCGTGTTTCCTGTGGATCGAGACCGATCCGCGCCCCTGCCTCGTCGAGCAGCATTTTCGCGACTTCGAGATCGAGCAGGTCGCCCCGCACCATCTCGGCTAACCGGCAGGCGGCCCAGAAAAGCAGTTTGTTGCGGTTGCCGTCTTCGGCGCGCAGAACGGCGAGGATGAGACCTTTGACCTGATTTCTAAGGGCCTCGTCATCAACGGCAACGGGCTGTGGGGTGCCAGCCCATTTCGGCGCGGGCGGATGAACGAGCATCGGCATCATCCATGCGGGCGGCTCAGGCAGGCTATGAGTAGCGATGGCCTCCGCAAACTGGTGCAAGGTTCCTTCGACCAGCGAGTATCTGCGTCCGTTGAGCATCCGGCAGTCGGGACCGATCACAAAGGCGTTGTCCCGAACGTCCACGGCTTCGCAGAGAGTCGCTCTGGTCTGCCCCATCGCGACAGGGCGGCTAAAGTAGAAGTGGTAGCCGCCGTTCGGGGTCGCGACGACCGGCACCGTGTACCAATCGAATTGGTGACGTTCAAAAAGAGTCATTATGTTGCTGACACCATCACCTTTTCCATGGCGATCGGCATCCAGCACCAACACGCCATTCCGTGCGCACGGCAGCCCCCATATGGCTCCCGGATATTTCAGGGACCAGAGGTCCGCCGTAAGCTGGTCGGTTGTGGCGTCCTTGAACCCCCGTCGCGTGTATGGCGCTTTGGCGGACGCGCCTCCCTCCTGACAGGGAAACACCATCACCCCGGCCCGTATAAGGGTGTCTGCCGTGAGAAAGTTATGGTCGGTCACGCTCCGCCTCCCATTGCAGGGAGGAAGGCACTCACCCCACCAAGGGACGTCAATTTTCCCGCCTGATTTCGCGCATTGATGATCGAACGGGGCGACCGCGTCATCGCGTTCACGGGGCGGTTTGCGGGGGAATTTGGGAGGGATTGATGCGCGCCCTCTTGTGCGTGATTGCGCGCGCAGGGTGAAGGCATACTCATATCAGCAGCCCTCATCGATAAGGCGCTGCAAGCTCGCCGCCGGAATCAGCGTGCGCTTGCCGACCTTGCAGGCATCCAGCTTCTTAGCTTTGATGAGCGAATAGAGCCGGGTGCGCCCGATGGAAGACACGCGGCAGGCATCGCGCACGCTATAGGCGATGGGTGGAAAAGCGTTCATTATCATGCTCCGTTCGTTCGCTGTTGAACGACGTGCATTCTCGATGATCGCTACAGGACTGACTGCGGAGAATTGCCGAAAATTGCGGAAAATTCGACGTAGCAAAAAGCCTAATCGGTCATCATTTTGATTTTTCTGCTTTTATTTTGTCTACGGCCTCCTGAAATTTCTGACCATAGGCGCGAAGTTGGCTGTCATGGGGAGAATTGTCGTGTTGCGCAAAAAACCAGTCTCCTAAGATTTTTCCGATGTCGGATTGGTTGGGCTCATTTCCATTGTTACGAAGAAGGCCATCTGGGTTTAGATGCGCTACAGCTGCGAGATGCAAAAGAGCTCCATCCCAATCCCATGTCCTGTGACGACCTCCTCCACGTTTCTTGGAGGATTCGGATGATGCTGTTTCCGTCGCTTGCACCGTTGTCTTTGACGACATGACCCAAGCGGCTGGAAGATCAATCGAGTCAAAAAGCACATTTCTAGCGCTGCCAGACAACTCTCCTCCATTGGTATCGACAAACTTCGTGATATGAAAATTGCCTAAATTCCAATCTGCGTAAGCACCACCACAGTAATCTCGGAACGGCAACCAAAAATCACTCGGTATAGTCACCACATTTTGTCCAAGACGGCTCTCGGGATAATCTTCGGTTTTCCTACCGTCGGATTCTGAGCGGTGAAACCAAAACCATCGCTCTATTTCGGTGTTCTGGTCAGCAAATGGCAGCAGGAAGCCCTTAGGGCTGGCGAGTAATGTCCCAGCGACTAGTAATTCGAGTATCTCTTCTCTAGCCCGCGAGGATGCTGCATCCCGATTAAGATTAAGGCTTGCGGCAAAGTGGGTGGACACGATGCTCAGCACTGTACCAGCGGGTAGCCAGCGGTTTTCATATTCACTCATGCCAGACGGCTACCCGGAACGGATCATGGCGAAAAGGTGCGCGGGGGTTATTTTAGAGATTCGTCCTAGGCGAAGTAAGCGGCCCATGCATCCATGAGTTCGCGGCGCTTGGTGATCAGGTCACCTCGCCTGTAAGCGGCCTCAGCCCTGTTGGCGATGACGTGGGCCAACGCCATCTCGCAGACCTCATGTGGGAATGTCGTTATCTCGGCGGCCCAATCGCGGAATGCGGATCGGAAGCCGTGCACGGTGATATCAAGACGATCTATACGGCGCAGCAGCATAGCCATCGCCATCCCGGACAACGGCCCGCCACGCGGGCCGGCAAAGATCGGCGCATCGGGCGATTTGGTTTTCAAGGGCTTGCTCATATGGGGAGAGGTCCAATCCGCTCATTTGCCCGCGCCCCTCGTCTTGATCGGCACAATGTCCGCGCCCTTGCGGAGCATATCCAGATAGTCGCTCCACCATTGCGCCATCGCTACCCGTTCCGCCCAGTATTCTGTGCGGTCATAGGCGCTGCCCAGCGCGTCATTGGGGCCGCGCGATTGCCAGCGATCGATTATGTCGCGGCTCCACTTCCCGCTTTCCAGCAACAGGGTTTTGGCGGTGGCGCGCCAGCCGTGCGTGGTCGCTTCCTCCTTGGAATAGCCCAGCCGCCTCAGAGCCGCGTTGAGGGTGTTTTCCGACATTGGCCGGGCGCGGCTGCGCACAGAGGGGAACACATAGCCCCGATAGCCTTCGCCGCCGCCGGTGAGGCCCTGCAATGCGGTGAGGATGGCAAGCACCTGCCCGGATAGCGGCACCGCATGGACCTTGCGCATTTTCGTCCGAGTCGCCGGAATATTCCAGACAGCCCCGGATAGGTCCAATTCCTCCCACCGCATTTGCCGTATCTCGCCCGGGCGTTGCGCCAGATAGGCGGCGAGTTGCATGGCCATGCCGGTGAGACTGCCCTTGCCTTCGTAGCCATCGATGGCGCGAAGCAATCCGCCCAGCTTCACCGGGTCCGTTATCGCGGCCCGGTGCTTCACCTTGGGAGCTTCGAGCGCGCCGCGCAAATCCCGGCTGGGATCGCTGCTGAGGCGAGCGGTGGCGACGGCATAGCGAAGCACCTGCCCGGTGAATTGCAGCGCCCGCCCGGCTGCGTGCAGATTGCCGCGCCGCTCCACCTTGCGCAACGGAACAAGAATATCCGTCGCGGTGAGCTGGCCAACAGGGATGGTTCCAATGTCGGTCAGGTTCGCAACATGGTATTCCAGCTTCAACAGCGTTGCCGCCGCCGCGCCCTCCCGCTTCTTTTTGGCGATATATTCCTTTGCGATGGCGGCGAACGTGTCGCCTGCGCCAGCCTTGGCCTTCGCTTTGGCGCGCCGCTTCTCCAGCGCCGGATCGCTACCTCCAGCCAATGCTTCCCGCGCTTTGCCGGCGGCCTTGCGGGCGGCCGCCAAAGACAGTGCTGGATAGGCCCCAAGCGATAGCAGCTTCTCTTTACCCGCCACGCGGTATTTGAGCCGCCACAGCTTGCCCCCGGTAGGCATGATCACAAGGTGAAGACCGCCGCCGTCAAACAGCTTGTAGGGCCTCCCGTTCAGTTCGGGCTTTTCCGGGTGCATCCCCGGCTTGGCGTTGCGAATTGCTATATCGGAAAGGGCCATGCCCATACCCCGCGTCACTGGGGGTATAATGCCCATTTGGAGGATACCCCCAGCGATATGCCCCCAAAGCTACCCCCTGAATTGGGGGTATGCCCGCAAACGCAAGTGAACGCTCGCGAACGCTGTAAGGAGTAAATACCGCAGAAAACCGCCAATTTCTAGACGCAAGCGGATGTCGGCGAATGGGTAAATGGTGCCCAGGGGCGGGATCGAACCACCGACACTGCGATTTTCAGTCGCATGCTCTACCAACTGAGCTACCTGGGCACACCGACGGACGCCGGAGCCGCGCTCTCTAGTCGGGGTCTTTGCCGCTGTCCAGCCCGTTTGGATCGACCGGCGGGCCGGGCAGGCGATATCCTTCGCCCAGCCATTGCAGCAGGTCGCGATCCTTGCAGCCACGGCTGCAAAAGGGCGCGTGTTCGGGCGCCGACGGACGGCGGCAGATCGGACAGGTGGACGTCGTCATCATTGCAATATGGGGGTGCGGCCGGTGCGCCGCACCAGTTCCGCGAGCCAGTCCGCGCGCGCCTCGATCCGCGCGCGCACGGCGGGGGCGAGGCGATGCCCGCCGGGCGCGCCGGGAGGCGTACGCTCGATCTGGCGCAACGCGGCGCGGGCGGCGGCGCCAACGGGATCGGCGCGCAGCAGCTCCGGCAGCGAGGCACGTGGGCGCGGGCGGACGATCTGAAGGAAGCCGAAGCCGTTCATCGCGGTGCGCTCGAACGGCTGCGGCAATTCCGCATCGAGCGCCGCCGCGACGCGCTGCCGCGCTTCCTTGCCCTGGATGGTGGGGAAATCGACGCCGATCGAGCCGCCGACGTCATGCCGCACGATCGCCGCCGCGACCGCCGCCGCCGCGCGTTCGGCGAGCGCATCGAGCGGACCGTCACCATCAACGTCGAACAGGGTCATCGCCGGAGTCGGCGTCATGCGCAACGCTCCGCCGGGGAAAACGATATCGCCGGTCAGCGCCTCCTCGATCACCTCGGACCAGCCCGCTTCCTCCAGCGCGTCGGCCTCATGCGCGCGCAGCACCCGCACCGGGCCATCGAGCGTATCGCGCAGGGAAGGCGCGGCGCGCGGCGCGGCATCGGTGGCGATCACGCGCGGCGGCTTGCGCCGGCCGGTTTCGGGCAATGCCTCGCGCACCACCTCGACGTTCAGCCGCGCGCCGAGCGTCAGGCCGGCGGGCGGGCGCAGCAGCGTCGCCGGGCTCCCATCCGGCAACCGCACGACCCCCGGCTCGATCAGTTGCGCAGCATATATCGCGCCCAGCGCAGGGCCTGCGCCATCGGGCACGATTCGCGCGCGAAGGATGCGCCCTTCCGCGACCAGCGCGGCGCGCGCCTCGCCGATCCCGTCCTCGAACAGCCATTCAGCCAAGGTCGATGCCCGCCGCGCGCAGCAACGCGGCGGTCTCGTAGAGCGGCAGGCCGACCACGCCCGAATGCGATCCGTCGAGCCGCCGCACCCAGGTTTCGGCGCAACCCTGGATGGCATAGCCGCCCGCCTTGCCCATGCCCTCGCCGCTCGCGACATAGGCATCGATCTCAGCCGCCGAGAGCGGCTTGAACACCACGACCGTATCGGACAGCCGCTCGCGCAACCGGCCGGCGGCGTCGATCACCGCGACGGCGGACAGGCAATGGTGGCGGCGGCCGGAGAGCAGCGCGAGCATGGCGCGCAATTCCGCTTCGTCCGCCGGCTTGCCGAGGATGCGGCGACCGAGCGCGATCGTCGTGTCGGCGCTCAGGATCACCTCGCCGGGCGCGCGCTCCACCGCATTGGCCTTGGCGGCGGCGACGCGACGGACGTAATCGCGCGGGCGTTCGCCCTTGCGCGGCGTCTCGTCGATATCGGGCGCGACGATGCGCGCCGGGATCACGCCGATGCGCGCCAGCAGATCGCGCCGCCGAGGCGAGGCGGAGGCGAGGACGAGGGCCGGAGCCGGAGGAACGGAGGGCACAGGCCCGTCCGCGCGTTATTGCGGGCCGGGGCCGCCGCGGCCGGGCATGAAGCGGTAGGTGATCCGCCCCTTGGTCAGGTCATAGGGGGTCAGCTCGACCAGCACCTCGTCCCCGACCAGCACGCGGATGCGGTTCTTGCGCATCTTGCCGGCGGTATGGCCGAGGATCTCGTGGTCGTTCTCAAGACGGACACGGAACATCGCATTGGGCAGCAGCTCGACCACCTGGCCGCGCATTTCGAGGAGTTCTTCTTTCGCCAAACAACTGTCTTTCGGGATTGGAGGGCGCGCGCGCCCTTAGCGGAAAGCGGCTGCCTTGGGAAGCATTGGACAGAAAAGCCCGCCCGGAACCGATCCGGGCGGGATAGTATAATCGACGCGGCGTGTCAGCCCGCGACGTGCCCGGCCAGCGCGGCGAGCAGTAGCAGCGCCACGATGTTGGTGATCTTGATCATCGGGTTCACCGCCGGGCCGGCGGTGTCCTTATAGGGATCGCCCACCGTGTCGCCGGTGACGGCGGCCTTGTGCGCTTCCGATCCCTTGCCGCCGTAATGGCCGTCCTCGATATATTTCTTGGCATTGTCCCACGCGCCGCCGCCGCTGGTCATCGACAGCGCGACGAACAGGCCGGAGACGATCACACCGAGCAGCATCGCGCCCAGCGCCGCGAAGCCGGCCGCCTGATCCTCCACGCCGCTGACGACGAAATAGAGCACGATCGGCGACAGCACCGGCAGCAGCGAGGGCACGATCATCTCGCGGATCGCGGCGCGGGTGACGAGATCGACGGTGCGGCCGTAGTTCGGGCGGCTGGTGCCTTCCATGATACCGGG
Organism: Sphingomonas sp. CL5.1; assembly: GCF_013344685.1. Taxonomy (NCBI): domain Bacteria; kingdom Pseudomonadati; phylum Pseudomonadota; class Alphaproteobacteria; order Sphingomonadales; family Sphingomonadaceae; genus Sphingomonas; species Sphingomonas sp. CL5.1. The sequence goes on along the minus strand of NZ_CP050137.1, from coordinate 1,120,132 downwards.
ATTGTCGCGGAACTGGCCGCGCACCTCCTCGACGACCGCGCCGGCCGCGCGGCCCACCGCCGTCATGCCGAACGCGCCGAACAGATAGGGGAGCAGCGCCCCCAGCAGCAGCCCGACGATGACATAGGGGTTGGACAGGCTGAAATCGACCTGAATGTTGGGGAAATAGGTCTGCAGATCAGTGGTATAGGCGCCGAACAGCACCAGCGCGGCGAGGCCGGCGGAGCCGATCGCATAGCCCTTGGTGACGGCCTTGGTGGTGTTGCCCACCGCGTCGAGCGCGTCGGTCTTGTGGCGCACGTCGTCGGGCAGGCCGGCCATCTCCGCGATGCCGCCGGCATTGTCGGTGACCGGGCCGTAGGCGTCGAGCGCCACCACCATGCCGGCCAGCGCCAGCATCGAGGTCGCGGCGAAGGCGATGCCGATCACGCCGGCGAGCTTGTATGCCGCGATCACCGCGACGACGATCACCAGCGTCGGCAGCGCGGTCGCCTCCAGGCTGACGGCGAGGCCCTGGATGACGTTGGTGCCGTGCCCCGTTTCGGAGGCGCGCGCGATCGACTTCACCGGGCGATAGTTGGTGCCGGTGTAATATTCGGTGATCCACACGATCAGCGCCGTCACCGCGAGGCCGATCAGCATGCACCAGAACAGGTCCATGCCGGTGAATCCCCCGCCGGCGACCACCGGCGCGGCATTGGTGGCGAGATCGCCGCCCAGCGCGTCGCCGGACTGATCGAGGAAGCCGGGCGCGCCGATCACGGCGTTGAGATCGCCCAGCGTATATCTCGTGACGAGATAGATCGCCGGGATCGAGAGCACGGCGGCGGTGCCGAAGCCCTTGTAGAGCGCGCCCATGATCGAGCCGCCGCTGAGCCGCACCATATAGGTGCCGATGATCGAGGTGACGATGCACACGCCGCCGACGATCAGCGGCAGCGACATCAGCTTCATCAATTCGGCCGCGTCCGCCTGCACGAGCAAGGCGATCGACACCATCGTCACGCCAAGCGTCACGACATAGGTTTCGAACAGATCGGCCGCCATGCCGGCGCAGTCGCCGACATTGTCGCCGACGTTATCCGCGATCACCGCCGGGTTGCGGGGGTCGTCCTCGGGGATGCCGGCCTCGACCTTGCCGACGAGGTCCGCGCCGACGTCAGCCGCCTTGGTGAAGATGCCGCCGCCGAGACGCGCGAAGATCGAGATCAGCGACGCGCCGAAGGCCAGCGCCGTCAGCGATTCGACGATCACCCGGTCGTTCGGCGCATGGCCGCCCGGCCCGGTGAGGTACCAGAAGAAGGAAGCGATCGCGAGCAGCCCAAGCCCCGCGACCAGCATGCCCGTCACCGCGCCGGAGCGGAACGCCAGCGTCAGGCCGCCCTGCAGCGAGCCGCGTGCCGCTTCCGCGGTGCGCACGTTGGCGCGCACCGAGATGTTCATGCCGACGAAGCCGGCGACACCCGACAGGATCGCGCCGATGATGAAGCCGATCGTGGAGGTGAGGCCGAGCGTGACGGCGATGATGACGGCGACGATCACGCCGACGATGGCGATGGTGGTGTATTGCCGCGCCAGATAGGCTTTCGCGCCTTCCTGGATGGCGGCGGCGATATCCTGCATGCGTTCGTTGCCGGGCGAGGCGCGGAGCACCTGCCGGCTGGTCACGAAGCCATAGACCACGGCCAGCAGGCCGCAGAGGATGGCGATTTGGACTGTCGTCATCGCATTCCTTCCCCTATTTTCTCGTTCCGCGCCCAAGGCTTTTGCCCCCGAACGAACACGGATCGGGTGAAGGCGTATAGGGCGCCCGCGCTGTGCGCAAGCCGCGCCGCGTCAGGCGCGATGCTCGAAGCCTAGCCGGGGCGGCAGCGGCACGGCGCGATCGCCCTCCGTCAGCGACAGGCCGCTGCCCTCCGCGAACGCCCCGACGCATGTCGCCGGCACGGGGGGCGGGGAGTCCGGCGCGGCGGCGAACAGGAGCTGATAGTCGTCGCCGGCGGTCGCGGCGGCAAGCGCGTCGCCGCCGGTCGCACGATACTCGGCGGAGAGCGGCACGCGGGCGAGGTCGATCGTCACCGCGCAGCCGCTCGCCGCCGCCATCCGCCACGCGTCGATCAGCAGGCCGTCCGACACGTCCATCATCGCATGGACGTGCGCCGCGAGCAGCCGCCCCTCCGCGACGCGCGGGCGCGGGCGGCGATAGGCGGCGAGCAACGCGACCGGCCCGTCCGCTCCACGCGCGATGGCAAGGCCCGCGCCCGCATCGCCGATCGTCCCGGTCACCCACAACCGGTCCCCCGGCAACGCGCCGCCGCGCGTCGGGGCGGCCGCGTCCGCCCCGATCGCGGTGAGCGTGAGCACGCGCGCCGCGCCCTCGGGCAGCGATACCGTATCCCCGCCGATCAGCGGGCAATCGAGCGCCGCCAGCGCGGTCGCCAGCCCGGCGAGGAAGGCGCGGTCCCACTTGTTCTCGCCCAGCGGATAGTTGAGCAGCACGCCCTCCGGCCGCGCGCCCTTGGCGGCGAGATCGGAGAGGTTGGTCGCGACGAGCTTCCACGCGACGTCCTCGGGCGGATCGGTGGCGAGGAAATGCACGCCCTCGACCAGGGTATCGGTGGTGAGGACGTAATCGCCGAGCCGCGCGGCGTCGTCGGCCAGCCCGAGCGCGCCGGGATGAAGCGGCAGGCGGCGCAGCGCGGCGATGAACTCGGCTTCGATCATGGGCCGCTGTCTAGCGCGATACTTAACCATTGTCCCCCGCCGCGACTTTCGTGCAACAAGGCGCGCCATGACGAACACCAGCGACGTCCTCATCGTCGGTTCCGGCGCCGCCGGGCTGACCGCCGCGCTCAACCTCGCCGACCGCTTCAGGGTGACGGTGCTGGCGAAGGGCGCGCTCAACGAAGGCTCGACCGCCTGGGCGCAGGGCGGCATCGCCGCCGTGCTGGAGCCGGGCGACACCTTCGAGAGCCATATCGAGGACACGATGATCGCGGGCGCGGGCCTCAATGACCGCGCCACCGTGGAGTTCGTGGTCGAGAACGCCCCCGCCGCGATCCACCGGCTACAGGCGCTGGGCGTGCCGTTCGCCACCGAAGGCGATGCACTGCACCTCACCCGCGAAGGCGGCCATTCGCATCGCCGCATCGTCCATGTCGCCGACGCGACCGGCTGGGCGGTGCAGGAGGCGCTGCAACGCGCCGCCGAGAAGCATCCCAACATCACGCTCGTCCCCGATCAGGTGGCGATCGATCTCGCCACCAGCCGGCACGAGGAGCGCTATTCCGGCGCGGGCGACGTGTGGGGCGTCTATGCGGTCGACCGGCGCACGGGCGGCGTGAACCTGTTCACCGCGCGCGCGACGATCCTCGCGACCGGCGGGGCGGGGCGCACCTATCTCTTCTCCACCGCGCCGCGCGGCGCGACGGGGGACGGGATCGCGATGGCGTGGCGCGCGGGATGCCGCATCTCGAACATGGAGTTCATGCAGTTCCACCCGACCTGCCTCTACAATCTGGAGGTCAAGAACTTCCTCATCACGGAGGCGGTGCGCGGCGAGGGCGGGCAGCTCAAAATCCCCGAGTCCGGCCACCGCTTCATGCCCGATTTCGATCCGCGCGCGGAGCTTGCCCCGCGCGATATCGTGGCGCGCGCGATCGACCATGAGATCAAGCGGCTCGGCCTGGATTACGTCCATCTCGACATCAGCCACATGCCGGCCGATTTCGTGCGCGGGCATTTCCCGAACATCTACGAGAAGCTGATCGGCCTCGGCATCGACATGACGAAACAGCCGATCCCCGTCGTGCCGGCGCAGCATTACACCTGCGGCGGGATCGTCATCGACCGCGACGGGCGCACCGACCTGCCGAACCTTTATGCGGCGGGCGAATGCACCCAGTCCGGCCTGCACGGCGCGAACCGGCTGGCGTCGAACTCGCTGCTCGAATGTTTCGTGTTCGGCGAGGCGGCGGCGAAGCATATCGCCGCCAATTGGGACGCGTTCGGGCCGGTGCCGGAAATCCGCGCCTGGGACGAGAGCCGCGTCACCGATTCCGACGAGGAAGTGGTCATCAAGCAGAACTGGACGGAAATCCGCCGTTTCATGTGGAATTACGTCGGCATCGTGCGCACCACCAAGCGGCTGGAGCGCGCCGCGCACCGCATCAAGCTGCTGACCGACGAGGTGGGCGACTATTACGGCCATTTCCGCGTCACGCCGGACCTGATCGAGCTGCGCAACCTGCTCCAGACCGCCGATCTGATCGTGCGCTCCGCGCTCCAGCGGCACGAGAGCCGGGGGCTGCATTACACGCTCGACTGGCCCGAAACCCTGCCCCGGGCGGTCGACACGATTCTCGTTCCGTGAATCTGTCGCGCCTCAGGCGCGGTTCATCGCGATTGTGCCAAGCCGCTGTTTTCTTTCGGCGTCGGGATCGGGTTTAACCTGATCCTCGGGTCGGGTGGGCAAGATCGAGGCATGACGGGTTCGCGTATCGCGTGGTTGATGGCGGGTTTCGGAACGCTGGCGCTGGCCGCCTGCGGCTCCGGATCGCGGCCGGGCACCTCCAGCGCCGCGCCGGCCGCCACCTATGTCGGCGCGCCCGCCTATGTCGTCTCGCTGCCGGTGCCCAAGGTGATGCGGCGACCCCGTATCGAGGCGCCGCGCGCTTTGGTCGAGCAGGTCGACGCGCTGGTGCGCGACTTCCCCGGCATTGCCGGCATCGCGATCCGCGCGGTCGACGAGGGCTGGACGGTGGAGAGCGGCGGCCGCCGCCGGATGCCGCAGCAGAGCGTGAGCAAATTGTGGGTCGCGATGACCGTGCTGGACCAGCGCGATGCCGGCCGGATCAGGCTCGACGATCCGGTGACGCTCTATCCCGCCGACCTCACCCTGTTCCACCAGCCGATCGCCGCGCTGGTCAAGCCCTCGGGCTATCACACGACGGTGGGCGCGCTCCTCACCCGCGCGCTGACGCATAGCGACAATACCGCCAACGACCGCCTGCTCACGCTGGTCGGCGGCCCCGCCGCGGTGCGCTCGTTCATCGAGCGCAAGCAGCTCGGCGACATCCGCTTCGGCCCCGGCGAGCGGCTGCTCCAGGCACGCACGGCGGGGCTGACGTGGCAGCAGAGCTATTCGCTCGGCAACGGCTTCGAGATCGCCCGCTCGCGCCTCTCGCCGGAGGTGCGCGCGGCGGCGCTCGAAGCCTATATCGCCGATCCGCCCGACGGCGCCGCACCGCTCGCCATCGCCGACGCGCTGGCGCGGCTGGCGCGCGGCGAACTGCTGTCGGAAACCTCGACGCGCTTCCTGCTCACCACGATGGGGTCCACCGTCACCGGGCGCGCGCGGCTGAAGGCGGCGCTGCCGCCGGGCTGGTCGCTGGAGCACAAGACCGGCACCGGGCAGGAGCTGGGCCGCCGCAACGCCGGCTTCAACGACGTCGGCCTGCTCACCGCGCCCGACGGGCGGCGCTATGCCATCGCGGTGATGATCGGCGACACGATGCGCCCGATGCGCGACCGGCAATTGCTGATCCAGGCCGCCGCCAGCGCGCTGACCGGCCATCGCGCCGACCCGCGCGCGCTCGCCTCGACCGAGGACGACGCGCCGGGAAGCTGATGCGATGCCCGCCATGATGCGATAGAATCGCATTTTGCGCCGGCCCCTCGCGCGAGACATTCCCAAACAAGCCACAAGCGGGATTGGTCCCGCGCACGATCCGGGCTATCCCGCCGCCATGCCGCATCTCTATCTCGTCGATGGCTCGGGCTATATCTTTCGCGCCTATCACGTCCTGCCCAAGCTCACCAACCAGCACGGCGAGCCGGCTGGCGCGGTCTATGGCTATACGACGATGCTGTGGAAGCTCGCCAAGGAGCTGCACGAGGCGGACGGGCCGACGCACCTCGCGGTGATCCTCGACGCATCGGAACATACCTTCCGCAACGAGATGTACGACAAGTACAAGGCGCAGCGCCCGCCCGCGCCGGAAGACCTCGTCCCCCAGTTCCCGATGATCCGCGACGCGACGCGCGCCTTCTCGCTGCCCTGCATCGAGGAGCGCGGGTGGGAGGCGGACGACCTGATCGCCTCTTATGCCAAGGCGGCGCTGGCGCAGGGCTGGCAGGTGACGATCATCAGCTCGGACAAAGACCTGATGCAGCTCCTTACCGAGCCGGGCATCGACATGCTCGACACGATGCGCGACCGGCGGATGGGGCCGGAAGCGGTGGTCGAGAAGTTCGGCGTCGGGCCGGACAAATTGGGCGAGGTGCTGGCGCTGATGGGCGACAGCGTCGACAATGTCCCCGGCGTCCCCGGCGTCGGCCCCAAGACCGCTGCGAAGCTCATCACCGAATATGGCGACGTGGAGGCCGTGTTGGCCGCCGCGCCGGGGATGAAGCCGGGCAAGCTGCGCGAGAATCTCATCGCGCACGCCGAGATGGCTCGGCTAAGCCGCCGGCTGGTCGAGCTGGCGAGCGACGTGCCGCTGCCGCACCCGCTGGAGGAGATGGAGCTGAACGGCATCCCGGAGGCGCCGCTGCACGCCTTCCTGGAGCATCACGGCTTCAAGTCGCTGCTCGCCAAGCTGGGGCAGGTGGCCGACGCGCCGCAGCCCGCGCCCTCCCCCGCCGTGGTGCTGGAGGAAGACCCGCCGTGCGACCATGACACCTATGAGACGGTGTCGGACGAGGCGGCGCTGGACCGCTGGATCGCGGCGGCGCGGCATCAGGGCCATGTCGCGATCGACACCGAGACGACAGCGAAAGACCCGATGCTGGCCGAGCTGGTCGGCGTCAGCATGGCGCTCGCCCCCAATCGCGCCTGCTACATCCCGCTCGCGCACGGCGGAACGGACATGTTCGCCGAGAAGCCGGTGCAGATCGGCCGCGACGTGGCGCTGGCGAAGCTGCGCCCGCTGCTCGAGGACCCCGGTGTGCTCAAGATCGGGCATAACCTGAAATACGACCTGATCGTGCTGGCGCGGTGCGGCGTGGATGTCGCGCCCTATGACGATTCGATCGTGATGAGCTTCGATCTCGATGCGGGGCTGCACGGGCACGGCATGGACGAACTGGCCGCGACGCACCTGTCGCATAGCTGCATCGCGTACAAGGACGTGGTCGGCACCGGCAAGAAGCAGCTCGGCTTCCACGAGGTCGATCTCAAGGCCGCCACGCGCTACGCCGCCGAGGACGCCGACGTGACGCTCAGGCTGTGGCGGCGCTTCCGCGCGCGGCTGCCGGCGGAGGGGGCGACGCGCATCTACCAGATGGTCGATCGCCCGCTGGTGCCGGTGATCGCGCGGATGGAGCGCCACGGCATCAAGGTCGATCGCGAGCGGCTGGCGCAATTGAGCCGCGGCTTCGATGCCGGGATCGCCACGCTGGAGACGACGATCCACGGCCTCGCCGGCGGCCCCTTCACGATCGGCAGCCCCAAGCAACTGGGCGACGTGCTGTTCGAGCGGCTGGGAATCAAGGGCGGACGCAAGGGCAAGTCCGGCGTCTATTCGACCGACGTGAACGAGTTGGAGCGGATCGCCGCCGACAAGGATTCGCCCGGCGCGGAGATCGCCGCGCGCGTGCTCGACTGGCGGCAGCTCAGCAAGCTCAAGAGCACCTATACCGATGCCTTGCAGGAGCAGATCCACCCGGAGACCGGCCGCGTCCACACCAGCTACAGCCTGACCGGCGCGCAAACCGGGCGACTCTCCTCGACCGACCCGAACCTCCAGAACATCCCGATCCGCACCGAGACCGGCCGCCAGATCCGCGACGCCTTCGTGGCGGAGCCGGGCAATGTCATCCTCGCCGCCGATTATTCGCAGATCGAATTGCGGCTCGCCGCGCACATGGCCGACGTGCCCGCGCTCAAGGAGGCGTTCGCGCGCGGCGACGACATCCACGCGATGACCGCGCGCGAATTGTTCGGCGAGCTGAGCCGCGACACCCGCGCGCGCGCCAAGACGATCAACTTCGCGATCCTCTACGGCATCAGCCGCTGGGGCCTCGCCGGGCGGCTCGACGTGTCGTCGGACGAGGCGCAGGCGATGATCGACCGCTATTTCGAGCGTTTCCCCGGCATCAACCGCTATATCGCCGAAACGCTGACCCATGTGCGCGAGCGCGGCTTCACCGAGACGCTGTTCGGTCGCAAGACGCACTTCCCGCGCATCAAATCCAAGGTGCAGCACGAGCGGCAGGGCGCGGAGCGCGCGGCGATCAACGCCCCGATCCAGGGTTCGTCCGCCGACATCATCAAGCGCGCGATGGCACGGATGGAGCCGGCGCTGGCCGAGGCGGGGCTTACCGCCACGCGGATGCTGCTCCAGGTGCACGATGAACTGGTGTTCGAGCTGCCGGCGAGTGAAGTGGACGCCGCGCGCCCCGTGATCGAGCGCGTCATGGCCAGCGCCGCCGAGCCGGTGGTGAAGCTCGACGTGCCGCTGGCGGTTGAGATCGGCGTCGGCGAAAGCTGGGGAGCGGCGCATTGACCACCGGCGAGCGTCCGGAGCGCCGATGGTGAGCGAAGCCTCCGAAGATATCGCTACGCTCGCCAAGGGCGGGCGCACCAATGTTGCGGGCTTCGTCCTGCGGCTGATGGCGCGCATCCCGTTCCTGTTCATCGCCGGGCGGCTCTACGGCCCGGATCTCGTCGGGCGCTTCGCCATCGCGGTGTTGGTGGTGGAGCTGGCCGCACTGGTCTCCACGCTTGGGCTGAAGCGCGGGCTGGCGCAGGCGCTGGCAACCACCGAGCGGCCGCACGTCCATGTCGTGTGGGACGCGATGGTACTCGGCGGCATCCTCAGCCTGTCTGCGAGCGCGGTTTTGTGGGCGTTCCCGGAGGTGATGTACCCCAACAGCTACGTCGCCGGGCTGGACCGCTATCTGCCACTCATCATCCTCGCCATCGCCTGGTCCGACATCAGCCTCGCCGCGCTCGCCTACCGCCTCAACGTGCGCGCGACGGTGACGGCGCGGGCGGTGGTGGAGCCGTGGACGATCTCGATCGCGGCGTGGATATTCTCCTTCTTCACCACGCGCGACGGCCTCGTCCTCGCCTATGTCGCCTCGATGCTCGCGGCGCTGACCGCGAGCCTCATTCCCTTCATCCGCAGCTACGGCCTGCCGCATGGCTGGTCGCCGCACCTGCGCGCTTTGTTCGCGCTCGCCCGCCGCAACGCGCCGCTCGCCGGGGCGGACGCGCTGGAATGGGGCACGCGCAATGTCGACCGCTTCATCCTCGGCCTGATGTTCGCGCCGAAGATCGTCGGCATCTATTACATGGCGCAGCAGGTCGCCTCGCTGCCGCAGAAGCTCAAGACCTCGTTTGACCCGATCCTCGGCCCGGTCATCACCCGCAACCTCGCCAGCGACAATCGCGCCGCCATCGCCGAGCAGGTGCGACAGGTGGCGTTCTGGATCATCGCCGCGCAGGGCGGGCTTGCGCTGATGGGCTCGATCCCCGGCGAGGCGGTGATGGGGATCGTCGGGCCGCAGTTCGTCGCCGGCACCGCCGCGCTCGCCTTCCTGCTCACCGCCGAGGTGCTCGCCTCGACCGGCGCGGTATGCGAATCCGCGCTGGTCTATATGGCGCGACACCGCAACCTGATGATCTCCGCCGCGATGCTGTCGTTCCAGGTGGTGCTGAGCTTCGCGCTGATCTTCGCGATGCGCGCGCTCGGCTGGCCGGTCGAATGGCAGGCGGCCGGGCCGGCGGTCGCGCTGATGCTCAGCCTCGCGCTGACCTCCGTCATCAAGGCGCGGGTGCTCGGCGGGCTGTTGCACGCATCCGTTTCCCCGCTGCGCTGGCCGCTGGTCTGGGCGGCGCTGGCGGCGATCATGGTGGGCGGCGCCTTCACGATGCTGCCGCACGATTATGAATGGGCGCAGGTGGTGATCGGCATCCCGGCGATCGCCGCGACCTATCTGTTCATCCTGTGGCGCTGGGCCTTCGGCACCGCCGACCGCGCCCTGTTCAGCAAGATGCCGCGCGCCGACGAGGCGACGCTGCCCAACGTCGGCGCGGTGACCCGCTAGATCGGAACGCCCCCGAAACAGCCCCGGTTTGATGCGGGTCAAGCAAAGGCTTGACGGCGCGCAAAGCCACTTCTTGCCGCTCGCGCCACATCGGCGCCAGCAAGCAAGGAGACGCAAGATGAAGGGAATGATCGGCCTGGGCCTGCTGGCCGGCGCATTGCTCGCCACGCCCGCCGTGGCGCAGGACCGTCAGGGGATCGCGGCCGGCGACGTGCTGGTGCGGCTGCGCGCGATCGTCGTCGCGCCGAACGAGAAATCGGGCGGCATCACCCCAACCTTTCCCGGCGAGAAGGTGAAGCTGGACGACGCGGTGATGCCCGAGGTCGACGTCACCTATATGGCGACCGACCATATCGGTTTCGAGCTGATCGCCTCCACCACCAAGCACAATGCCTCGGGCACCAGCGGCACGACCGGCGGGATCGGCAAGCTCGCCTCCACCTGGGTGTTGCCGCCGACGCTGACCGCGCAATATCACTTCAATCCGAAGGGGACGGTGCGGCCCTATGTCGGCGCGGGCATCAACTATACGATCTTCTGGAACGAGAAGGCGTCGGACGGCCTGCAAGCGGCCGTCGGCAAGACGAAGGTGGGAATGAGCGACAGCGTCGGCTGGGCGGCGCAGGCGGGCGTCGACGTGGACGTATCGCGCCGGATGTTCGTCAACCTCGACGTCAAATATATCGACATGCGCACCACCGCGCGGCTCGACACCGCCGCGATCGGCACGCAGCGCGTGCGCGTCGATATCAATCCGCTGGTGTTCGGCGCGGGCGTCGGCGTCCGCTTCTGACCGGCGACCGCCCCGCGCTCTCATGGAATGCGGGGCGGGGACGCCTCAGTGGCGGAAGTGGCGCATCCCGGTGAAGATCATCGCGAGGCCGGCCTCATCGGCTGCCGCGATCACCTCGGCGTCGCGGATCGAGCCGCCCGGCTGGATCACCGCCGTCGCCCCCGCCTCCACCGCCGCGAGCAGGCCGTCCGCGAACGGGAAGAAAGCATCCGACGCCACCGCCGAGCCGATCGTGCGCGGCTCGGCCCAGCCCGCCTTCTCCGCCGCGTCCTTCGCCTTCCACGCGGCGATGCGCGCGGATTCGAGGCGGTTCATCTGCCCGGCGCCGACACCCGCCGTGCTGCCATCTTTGGCATAGACGATCGCGTTCGACTTCACATGCTTGGCGACCGTCCAGGCGAAGCGGCAGTCGGCCAGTTCCCGCGCGGTCGGCTGGCGCTTCGTCACCACCTTGAGCATGTCGTCGGTCAGCACGCCATTGTCGCGCGACTGGACCAGCCAGCCGCCGGTGATCGACCTGGCCGTCATCCCAGCCCGCGCCGGATCGGGAAGCTGGCCGGTGAGCAGCAGCCGCAGGTTCTTCTTCGCGGCGAACAGCGCGATCGCCTCCTCGTCCGCGTCGGGCGCGACCACCACCTCGGTGAAGATGCCGGTGATCGCCTTCGCCGTCGCGGCGTCTAGCGTGCGGTTGAGCGCGATGATCCCGCCGAACGCCGACACCGTGTCGCAGGCGAAGGCCGCCTCATAGGCCTCCGCCAGCGTCGCCCCGCTCGCCACGCCGCAGGGATTGGCGTGCTTGACGATCACGCAGGTCGGCGCGGCGTCGCGGAACTCGCTCACCAGCTCCAGCGCGGCGTCGGCGTCGTTGAGGTTGTTGTAGCTCAGTTCCTTGCCCTGCACCTGCCGCGCCTGGCCGATGCCGGGGGTGGAGGGGCCGGCATGGTTGTAGAAAGCGGCCTGCTGATGCGGATTCTCGCCATAGCGCAGCACAATGGGGGACTGGAGGATGAACGGCAGCGTCGCCGGGAATTGCTGCTGCTGGTCGGCGAATCCGAACCAGCTCGCGATCATGGCGTCATAGGTCGCGGTCGCGGCGAAGGCCTTGGCGGCGAGCCGCTTGCGCTCGGCAAGATCGGTCTCGCCCCTCGCCACCATTTCATAATCCGCCGGATCGGTGACGATCGCGACATAGGCATGGTTCTTCGCCGCCGAGCGCACCATCGAGGGGCCGCCGATATCGATATTCTCGATGATCTCGTCGCGCGCCGCGCCTTTCGCGACCGTCTGGGCGAAGGGATAGAGGTTCACCACCACCAGATCGATCGCGCCGATCGCGTGCTCGGCCATCGCGGCGGCATGGGCGGGGTCGTCGCGCACCGCCAGCAGCCCGCCGTGGACCATCGGGTGAAGCGTCTTGACGCGCCCGTCCATCATCTCGGGAAAGCCCGTGAGGTCGGACACGTCGCGCACCTCCAGCCCCGCATCGCGCAACGCCTTTGCCGTGCCGCCGGTCGAGACCAGCTCCACGCCGCGTCCGGCCAGCGTGCGGGCGAGATCGATCACCCCGGTCTTGTCGGAAACGGAAAGGAGCGCGCGCTTGATCGGGATCGTCGTCATGTCGGCCTTGCGAAACTGGGGAGGACTCGCCGCGCCTCTTAGAGGCGGTTTGGAAGTCGCGCCACCCCGCCGCGCGGCGCTATCGCGCGCGTTTCAGCGCCCAGCTCACGCTCGCGCCGCCGGCTTCCGCCGTGCCGGTGACGACGAGCTGCTGGGTCGCGACCGGACGGCCGTCGCCATCGATCCACAGGCTCTCCTCAATCGCCAGCGAATCGCCGCGCACGCGGAATTGCCACAGCGCCCCGCCCGGTACGCGCAGCACCGCCGCTAGCCCATCGGCGGTGGGCGATGCCTCCACCCCGCGCCCGAGATGGAAGCGGATCGCGAACGGCGTCGTGCCGGGACGTCGACGGCGACCTCTCGGCAGCAGCGAATCCTCGCCGCGCAGCTCGCGCCCGTCGCCGGTCAGCACGAGCTGGCGGCGATGGACGAAGCCGAAGCGGCGGACATAGCCGTCATGGCTCGCCTCGATCCGCCCCGCGCCGTCAGATTCCTGCCGCGACAGCTCCACCTCCGCCACGCCCTTGCCGAGCGAACCGTCCGCCAGGATCGCGGTGGAATTGGAATCGCTAAGCGTCAGGGTCGAATGCGCGGCGGTGGTGCGCAGCGCCTCGACCAGCTCACGCGGCAGGCGCGGCGAGGCCCCGCGCGCGCCGCCGCAATTGACGATCAGCCGCGCCGCGCCGTCGGAGAACTCGAACGCAAGCGTAGAGGCGCAGCCGCCATCGACCACACGCGCCACTGGCGGCGGGGCGGCGTCCATGATGAGCACGGCATTGCCGCCGGTCAGCCGCTGATAGCCCCATTCGCGCGCCTGCTTGAGCGGGCGGGTGCGCACGCCGGTCGCCTCGACGATCTGCGCGACGCGCTCCGCCGGCACCGGGCCGCCACCCTGCCAGCTCGCCAGCCCGCGATCGGCATGGCACACGCCGAGCAGCGCCGGAATCATCCGCGCCAGCGCCGCTTCGGCCGGCTCGGGCAGCTCCAGCCGGCGCGCGGCATAGCATTCGCGCAGGATCGCCAGCAGCATCGCCATGTCGAGCAGCGCGTCCGGCGCGCGGCTGACCGCGCCGCCATCCTCGAACAAGGCGGTGTCGAGCGCGCGCGCCAGCCCCGCCTCGCCGAACACGCGGCGCGGATCGCCACCCGGAATCAGCAACCCCGCGGCGATCAGCCCGCACCATGCGGCGACGCGCCTGGCCCCCGGCGGCGTCTTGTCCGCCCCGCGATCGAGGTGCCGCGCGCCGCGCGCCAGCGTGTTGAGCACCTTCGAGCGATAGATCAGATCGGTCGAGGACAGGATCAGCGGGGCATGCGCCGTCCAGAACAGGATGCGCCAGCCCCAGATATCCGGCCGCCACGCGATGCCCGCCACCTTGTCGGCATGGGCGATCAGCCAGCGCGACATCAGTCCTTCGGCGATCGGCGCCCCCTTGGCGCGCGTCGCGACCGACGACAGGTCGCGCAGCCAGGCGAAGGACTGGAGATAATCGGCGAAGCCCGGCGGGACATCGAGGTTGCGGAAATCGAGGCTGGCGATCTCGCGCGTGTCGCCGCGCCACGCGACGCGCCCCTCGATCAACGCCTGCCCGCGCGCGGCGTCGCCGAACAGTGGATCGTCCGGCACCGCGATCAGCTTGAGCGGGTAACGGCCCTTGAGGCGGAAGGAATGGATCGGCGTGCGCCACGTCAGCCGGTCGAACGTCTGCGACAGGCGTTCGGCGAGCGACAGCCCCTTGTCGCCGCCCGATCGCACCAGCCGCTTGCCCTGCTCGATCCCGTCGGCGCCGGGATCGCCGGTCTCCCCGGTCATTCGCCCCGGAGCGCCCGGATGTTGGCGGCATAGGCGTCCGGCCCGCCGCGGAAGGTGGCGGTGCCGGCGACCAGCGCGTCCGCCCCCGCGTCCACCGCCAGCCGCGCCGTGCGCTGGTCGATGCCGCCGTCCACCTCAAGGTCTATGTCGCGCCCGGTCGCGTCGATCATCGCGCGGATCGTGGCGATCTTGCGGAGCTGGCTGTCGATGAAGCTCTGCCCGCCGAAGCCGGGGTTGACGCTCATCACCAGCACCAGATCGACCATGTCGAGCAGGTAATCGAGGATCTCGACCGGCGTCGCCGGGTTGAGCACCACGCCGGCGCGCTTGCCGAGGCCTTTGATGTGCTGGATCGTGCGGTGGACGTGCGGCCCCGCCTCGGGGTGAACGGTGATCGTGTCCGCCCCGGCCTCCGCGAAGGCGTCGAGATAGACGTCCACCGGGGAGATCATCAGGTGAACGTCGAACGGCTTCTGCGTATAGGGGCGCAGCGCCTTCACCACCATCGGGCCGATCGTGATGTTCGGCACGAAATGGCCATCCATCACATCGACGTGTATCCAGTCCGCCCCGGCCGCGTCGATCGCGCGGACCTCCTCGCCCAGCTTCGCGAAATCGGCGGAAAGGATCGAGGGGGCGATGCGGACGGGCCTGGACATGGCCCCCGCTTAACGCGCGTTTCGCTCAGGCGGAAGCGCGTCGCAGCCGCGCGACGAAAAAGCCGTCGCAGCCACCTTTCGCCTCGACCGTTCCGGGGAGCGTGCGGACATGGCCGTCCGGGTGGGCGGCGATGCCTTCAGGCAGTTCGCCCGGCGCGGGAGGCATGACGGCAAAGTCGTTGCGATCGGCGAGGAAGCGCGCGATCTGCGCCTCGCCCTCCTCCGGCTCCAGCGAGCAGGTGGCATAGACCAGCACGCCGCCCGGCGTCACCCAGTCCGCCGCGCGGGCGAGGATGCGCTGCTGGAGATCGGCCATCTCCGCGATCACCCCGCCATGCGCGCGGTGGAGCACGTCGGGGTGGCGGCGGAAGATGCCGGTGGCGCTGCACGGCGCATCGACCAGCACCGCCTCCGCCGGCGCCTCGGGCGACCAGCCGAGCACGTCCGCCACCACCGTCTCGGCGGAAAGTGCGGTGCGCGCGAGATTCTCGCCAAGCCGCGCCGTGCGGTTTTTCGAGGCATCGACGGCCGTCACCTTCCAGCCGGCGGCGGCGAGCTGGAGCGTCTTGCCGCCCGGCGCGGCGCACAGGTCGAGCGCGCGGCCGCGCCCCGCGCCGATCAGCCGCGCGGGGATCGAGGCGGCGAGATCCTGCACCCACCATGCGCCCTCGTCATAGCCGGCAAGCCCGGGCACCGGCCCGGCATCGGCGAGGCGCAAATGCCCCGGCGCGAAGCTCTCGCCCTCCAGCCCCGTCCATGCCGGATCGCGCAAGCTGAGATCGAGCGGCGGCGGCGCGGCGATCGCGCGCGCGGCGGCGGCGACCGTCTCCTCGCCCCATGCGGCACGCCAGCGCGCCGCGACGGTCTCGGGCAGCGTCGGCGTCTCTGGCAAGGCGACGCCCTGCCGCATCAGCGTGCCGAACACCCCATGCACCAGCCGGCGCGGCCCGCCGTCGACCAGCGGCAGCACCGTCGCGATCGCGGCATGCGGCGGCGTGCCGAGCGCGAGCGTCTGCGCGAGCGCGATGCGCAGCGCCATCCGCGCCTTGGCGTCGTCCGGCAGGCGCTGGCGCGTGGCCGAATCGATCAGCGCGTCGAGATCGGGCAGCCGGCGCAGCGTCTCGGCGGCGATGGCATGGGCAAGGCCGCGATCGGGCGGCGAGACGATATCGCGCGTCGCGGCGGTGAATGCCGCCTCCAGCGCCTCGCCACGCCGCAGCACCGCGTCGAGCAGCCGCATGGCGGCGCGGCGGGTCGGCGTGCCGAGCGGCAGGGAGGGGCGTTTATGGGGCTTGGCGCGCGTCGTCATCGCGCCCATGTGGCGGGTCAGCAGCCAGATCGGAAGAGCAATGTCGAAACGCCCCCCGCATGTGAAGCCGCCGGCCTATCTCTCGCCGAACACGCCGGTGCCGAAACCGGCCCCCGGCAAGCCCGGCCCGGCCGATCCCGCCGATCGCGATCCAACCCGCTTCGGGGATTGGGAGCTGAAGGGAATCGCGGTCGATTTCTAGGCGGTGAGCTCCGCCAGCCTGAGCACCGTGTTCCAGTTGCGCGCGGTTGCGGCCCTGGGGAATTTCGCGCGCGCCATCGCCGGGGGCAGCTTCGACCGGCCGATCCCGGCGGGATAATCGACGAACAGCTCCCGGCCTACCGCCACGACCCGCTCCGGCCCGTCATAGCCGCCGGCCAGCGCCTCCAGCACCGCCGGATCGACCGGCCGATGCAGGAAGAACACCTGCACATGATTCGGCCGCGCCGCCGTTTCCGCCGGAAAGGGATTGGCGGCGACGATCGCGGCGAGGTCGTCATGGCCGCGCAGGAACCAGTCGGTATCCAGCCCTAGCTTCCCGCGCGCCGCCGCCTGCAATCTTTCCTCCAGCGCCGCGGCGTCGCACGCGTCGCTGTCGAACAATGCGTTGCCGGAGGCGAGCAGGGTCGTCACCTCGCGCATCCCCTGCGCCGACAGGAAATCGCGCAGATCGGCCATCGCGACATTCTTGCCGGCGTTGATGCTCCTGAGCAGCGCCGCCCAGCGCATCGTCACGCCTCCTCGCGCAGCGGGCGGGAGAGCAGGTCGCGCGCCACCGCGCGCACGTCCGCACCGTCGAGCAGCCGGCACACCGATTCGACGATCGGCATGTCCACGTCCAGCTCGCGCGCCGCCTCCGCCAGCACCGGCGCGGTGAAGGCGCCCTCCGCCACGGTGCGGCGGTCCGCGAGCAGGCCGGCGGCCGGCTCGCCCCGCCCCAGCCCGACACCGAGCGAGAAATTGCGCGAGCTGGTCGAGGAGCAGGTGAGCACCAGATCGCCCAGCCCCGAAAGCCCCGCCAGCGTCTCCGCCCGCGCGCCGCGCGCAAGGCCGAAGCGCGTCATCTCCGCGAAGCCGCGTGCGATCAGCGCGGCGCGCGCGTTCTGCCCCAGCCCCGCGCCCTCCACGACTCCACAGGCAATCGCGAGGACATTCTTCACCGCCCCGCCGATCTCCGCGCCGGTCACGTCGCTGGAGGCATAGGGACGGAAGGCGGGGCCGGCGAGCCGCTCCGCCAGCCGTGCCTGAAGCGCCGCATCCTCGCAGGCGAGCGTCACGGCGGTCGGCAGCCCGGCGGCGACCTCATGCGCGAAGGTCGGGCCGGAGAGCACCGCGATCGGCGCGTCCGGATGCGCTTCATGGGCGACCTCGCCGACCAGCCGGCGCGATCCCGCCTCGATCCCCTTGGCGCACATCACCAGCGGCGTCGCGCCGACCGGCGTTTCGGCGAGCACCCGCCCGACATGCTGCGCCGGCGCGACGACCAGCAGCGCGTCCACGCCCGCGAGATCGCCCAGCGCCCTGGTCGCGCGGATCGCGGGGGAAAGCGCCACGTCCGGCAGGAACAAGGGATTCGCATGATCGGCGTTGACCGAGGTCACCACCTCCGGCTCGCGCGCCCAGAGCAGCACCTCGCCGCCGCGCGCCGCCACCTGCGCCAGTGCGGTGCCCCATGCGCCGCCACCGATCACCCCGATTTTCATGCCTTCACTCCCGCGCCGCGCACCGCCTCCGCCGCCGGATCGAGCGGCCAGCGCGCGCGCGCCGGCACGTCGAGCGGATCGGTGAGACCAGCCACGAACCGTTCCGCCCCCGCCCAGGCGATCATCGCGGCATTGTCGGTGCAGAGCCACAAGGGCGGCGCGACGAAGCGCAGGCCGCTCTCGCCCGCCAGCCGTTCCAATGCCCCGCGCACCGCGCCATTCGCCGCGACGCCGCCCGCCACCACCAGCGCGGTCGCGCCGTCGGCGCGGTCGAGCGCGCGGCGGGTGCGGTCGATCAAGCAATCGACCACCGCCTGCTGGAACGAGGCGGCGATATCCTCCGGCGCATGCTGCCCCACCGCGCGCGCCACCGCGCTCTTGAGGCCGGCGAAGGAGAAATGCGGCTCCTTCGATCCGACCAGCGGGCGCGGCAGCGGCACGGCGTTCGGATTCCCCAGCGCGGCGGCGCGCTCCACCGCCGGGCCGCCGGGAAAGCCGAGGCCGAGCAGCTTGGCGGTCTTGTCGAACGCCTCGCCCGCCGCGTCGTCGATCGTCGTCGCCAGCCGGCGATAGCGGCCGACGCCCTCGACCAGCAGCAACTGGCAATGCCCGCCGGAAACGAGCAGCAGCAGATAGGGGAATTCGAGGTCGGGATCGGACAGGCGCGGGCTGAGCGCATGGCCCTCCAGATGATTGACCGCCACCAGCGGCTTGCCGACCGCATGGGCGATCGCCTTGCCCGTGACCAGCCCGACCATCACTCCCCCGATCAGCCCCGGCCCGGCAGTGGCGGCGATCGCGTCCACCCGATCGAGCGAGACGCCCGCATCGGCCAGCGCCGCCTCGATCAGCGGCTCCAGCGCTTCGACATGCGCGCGCGCGGCGATCTCGGGCACCACGCCGCCATAGGGGCGGTGCGCCGCCTCCTGCCCGGCGAGCCGGTGCGCCAGCACGTGCCGGTCGCCGCTCACCAGCGCGGCGGCGGTCTCGTCGCAGGAGGATTCGAGGCCAAGGATCAGCATGTCCGATCCTCTATCCGCTCCGTCCGGGCTTGTCGAAGGGCGCGGGGTCCGCCATCGGAAGCGCCATGACCTTCCGCCTCGGCACCCGTGCGTCCCCGCTTGCGCTGATCCAGGCGGAAATGGTGCGCGACGCGCTCGTCGCCGCGCATCCGGGGATCGCGGTTGAACTGATGCCGATGCGCACCACCGGCGACAAGGTGCAGGATCGCGCGCTGGCCGAGATCGGCGGCAAGGGGCTGTGGACCAAGGAGCTGGACCGCGCCCTGCTCGCCGGCGAGGTCGACGCCTGCGTCCATTCGGGCAAGGATGTCGAGACGATCCGCCCGGCGGAGATCGCCATCGCCGCGATGCTGCCCCGCGCCGACGTGCGCGACCGGCTGATCGGCGCGGAATCGATCGCCGCGCTGACGCCGGGCGCGGTGGTCGGCACCAGCTCGCCGCGTCGCCGCGCGCAACTGCTCCACCGGCGGCCGGACCTGAAGATCGTGCTGTTCCGCGGCAATGTCGCGACCCGGCTGGCGAAGCTGGAGGCGGGCGAGGCGGACGCCACATTGCTCGCCGCCGCCGGGCTGGACCGCCTCGGGCGGCACGATCTCGGCCATGCGATCCCGCTCGCCGACATGCTGCCCGCCCCGTCGCAGGGGGCGGTGGCGGTGGAGACGCTGGCCGGCTCCCCGGCGGCCGCGATCGTCGCCGCGATCGACGATGCGCCGACCAGCGCGGCGGTGCTGACCGAGCGCGCCTTCCTCGCGGCGATCCATGCCGGCTGCCACTCGCCGGTCGGCGCGCTGGCGCGGATCACGGACGGGCGCGCCACGCTGCGCGCGCAATTGCTGTCGGAGGACGGCGAGGATTCGATCGAGGGCGAATTGACCGGCGCACCCGGCGACGAGCTTGCCGCCGCGCTGGCCCGCGACCTGCTCGCCCGCGCGCCGGCGACGATGAAGCGGCTGTTCGGCGGATGACTCGCACCGCGATCGTGCTGCGTCCCGCGCCCGGCGACGCGCGGACGATCGCCCGGCTCACGGCGCTCGGCATCCCCGCCCGCGCGTTGCCGCTGTTCGCGGTGCATCCGGTCGCATGGTCGTTGCCCGCAGGCGCGTTCGACGCGCTGCTCATCACCAGCGTCAATGCGATTCGCCATGCGGAACTGGATGGCGTGCGCGGGCTGCCGGTCGTCGCGGTGGGCGAAGCGAGCGCGGCCGCCGCGCGGGCGGCGGGCCTCGATGTCGCGATCGTCGGCGCGAGTGACGGCATGACGGTGGTGGCCGAGGCGCGGGAGGCGGGATTCGCCCGGCTGCTCCACCTCGCGGGGTACGACCGCATCGGGTTGCCCGGCATGACCGCCGTCACCGTCTATCGCAGCGAGGCGCTCGATCCGCCGCCCGGCGCGCTGGAGGTGGCGCGCGGGCAGGTGGCACTGCTGCACTCGCCCCGTGCCGCGGGTCGCTTCGCCGCGTTGGTCGACCGGGACGGCGTGCCGCGCGCCTCGATCCGGCTCGCCGCGCTGAGCGAGGCGGTCGCGCGCGCCGCCGGCGCGGGCTGGGGCGAGACATTGGCCGCCACGCGGCCGGACGACGCCTCGCTCGTCGCGCTCGCCGCCAGGCTGGCGATTGACCCATGAGGCCGGGACGGGAATAGTATCACCATGAACGATCCTGTGCCGAGCGAAACCGCCGCGCGCCGGCCGCGGGTCGGGCTGGTGACGATTTTCATCGTGCTCGCCTTTGCCGTCGGCATCGCATTGATGTTCTTCGCGATGCGCAAATCGGGGGGCTGGTTCATCCACGCTCCCGCCGCCACCCAGCCGGCCGCCGAAACCGCCGCCCCGCCGCCCCCGTCGCCTACCCCCGCGCCGACACCCGTGGCGCCGCCGCCCGATCTCGATACGCTCGCCACGCGCGAGACCGCGCTTGCCGCGCAGATCGCCGCGCTGGAAGCGCGCGCGGCGGAGATAAGCACCACGTCAGCCGCCGCCGCGACGCAGGCCGGGCGCGCCGAGGCGCTGATGGTCGCCTTCGCCACGCGCCGCGCGATCGATCGCGGGGTGCCGCTCGGCTATCTCGAGGTGCAGCTACGCGAGCGTTTCGGCGGGATCGCGCCCGGCCCGGTCGCCACCGTCATCCACGCGGCGCGCCAGCCGGTGACGCTCGCCGCCCTGCGTCAGGCGCTGGACAATAGCGCCAATGAACTCATCAACGGCGACGACGGCTGGCTCGAAGGGTTGCGCCGTCAGTTGGGCAAGCTCGTCTTCCTGCATGACGCGAACACGCCGTCGCAGCTTCCCGGCGAGCGGCTGGCGCGCGCGCGGCGCTTGCTCGAATCCGGGCAGGTGCAGGCGGCGATCGGCGAGGTCTCGCGCCTGCCGGGGGCGGCGGATTCGGGCAATTGGACCAATGCCGCGCGCCGCTACGTCGATGCGCACCGCGCGCTCGACGCGATCGAGGCGGCCGCGCTGATGCTGCCGGCACCCGCGGCAGCGAAGCGCGACGAGGCGCAGGCCGCCACGCCGCAAGCGCCCGACGAGCCGCTCGCCCCGCCGGCGACCGACGCTATCTGACGCGTTCGATCAGCGCCATCGCGCCGTGCGGCGCGCGCACCTTGGCGCCGTTGATGAAGAACACGAAAGCGTCGCGCGGCTTCTTCGCGGGGCTGGCCAGCTCGACATAGGGTAATCCTTCCGGCGCGCCGCCCGCCGCCCATATCCGCGCGGCATCGGCCCAGCGGTCGAGCGCCTGCGCGGAATAGCCGGCCGGCTCCTCCTCCACGCCGTTCTCGAGCCGCGCGTAGGTGAAGTCGCCCGTCACGTCGGCGATCGCCGGATAATCCGCCGAATCGGCATAGACGATCGCCACCCCGGCCGCGCGGCACATCGCGATGAAAGCAGGGTCGGCGAAGGATTCGTGCCGCACCTGCACCGCATGGCGCAGCTTCACCCCTTCGTGGCTTCCCGGCAGCAATTTGAGGAACGCGCCGAAATCCGCCGCGTCGAACTTCTTGGTCGCCATGAACTGCCACAGGATCGGGCCGAGCCGGTCGCCCAGTTCGACGATCCCCTGCCCGACGAAGCGCGCGACCGATTCACCCGCCTCCGCCAGCACCTTGCGATTGGTGCAGAAGCGCGACGCCTTGAGCGTGAAGACGAAATCCTCCGGCACCGCCTTCGCCCAATTGGCGAAGGTCGCGGGCTTGAAGCCGCTGTAATAGGTGCCGTTGACCTCGATCGCGGTCATCTTGCCGGCGGCATATTCCAGCTCGCGCTTCACCGGCCATTTCGGCGGGAAGAAGGTGCCGCGCCACGGCTCATAGGTCCAGCCGCCGATGCCGATGCGAATCATGCCGTTGCTCATCGCGCGATCTTACGCTCAGCGCACCGTGAAGGTCACGCGGTCGACGGTGCGGCCGGCGATATCGACCAGCGCGAGCTGGTGCCGGCCCGGCGCGGGGAAGGTGAGCGGCGCCGAATCCACCGCGCCGAGATCGCGCGTGTCGAGCCGCAGCCGATGCGTCGCCGCCGCGCCCGTCACCGCCACCGCCAGCCGCTGCCGGTCGCGCGGGATGTCCGGGTCGAGCGCATAGACGCTGCCCGACACCGGCGAGGCGATGCGCGGCCGGCGTGCCTCCGCCGGGGCGACATCGGCATGGGCGAAGGACGTGCCGGCGAGGAACCATTCGCGGCGCGGCTGCTCGCCCGTGCCGGCGAAGGTGACGCGGCGCGCCTCCACGCCCGGCGGCGGAAGCGGCTCCTGCCCGCCGCGCGCGCCCTCCAGCGCCAGCATCACGTCGCGCCACACCGGGGCCGCGCCGCTGGTGCCGGAAACCGCGCGCATCGCATCGCCCTCGACGTTGCCGACCCATACCGCGACGGTGAACCGATCCGAGAAGCCGACGCACCAATTGTCGCGCATCGCTTTCGACGTGCCCGTCTTCACCGCCGCCCAGAATGGCAGGCGCAGCGCCGAATCCAGCCCGAAGGTGCCGGCACGCGCCACGGGATCGGAGAGCATGTCGGCGACGATCCACGCGGCCTGCGGCGTGGTGATCGCGCGCGGCGGCTCGCGCGGATCGTCGGCGCGCAGCCGCAGCGGGGACCAGCGCCCGCCGCGCGCGAGGCTGCGATAGCCCGCCGCCTGCTCCGCCAGCGTCACCTCCGCCGATCCGAGCGCGAGGCTGAAGCCGTAATAGGAGCCGTCCTCCACCAGCCCGCGATAGCCCGTGTCCCACAAGCGATCGCGGAACGGATCGACGCCGACCAGCAGCAGGGTGCGCACCGCCGGCACGTTGAGCGACCCCGCCAGCGCCGCGCGCGCGGAGACCGGCCCCTTGAACGCGCGGTCGTAATTCTGCGGCACGTAGAGGCCGGAGGCGGTGTCGAGCTGCACCGGCGTGTCGTCGAGGATCGAGGCCGGGGTGAGATAGCCTTTCTCGATCGCCTGCGCGTAGAGGAAGGGCTTCAGCGTCGATCCCGCCTGACGATAGGCGTTCGCGGCGTCCACGGCCGGCGAGGTGGAATTGCCGCCGATCCCGCCGACATAGGCGAGCACGTCGCCGCTCGCATTGTCCACCACGATCACCGCGCCATCGCGTGCGCGCGTCGCGCCGAGGCCGAGGAGCTGCCGCCGCAACGCCGCGATCGCCATGCGCTGCACGTCGATGTCGAGCGTGGTAGTGACGCGCATCCCCGGCTTCCTCAGCAGCCGGTCGGCGAGATGCGGCGCGAGGCCGGGATCGAGCGCTAGGCTGCGCGCCGGCCCCAGCATCGACGCGGCGAGCGCGGGGAAGCGCCCGCAATCGCCATCATGCGACAGCGCGCACGCGCGCCGCGCGACCGTCTCGGCCGGGGCCTGCGGGTTGGGGAGGAGCGCCGCGAGCAGCAGCGCATCGTCGCGGGTCAGCGCGGCGGGGGTCTTGCCGAACAGGCCGAGCGCCGCCGCGCCGATCCCCTGCGCCTCGCCGCGAAAGCCCGCCATGTTGAGATAGGCTTCGAGGATCTGGTCGCGGCTCCAGTCATCCGCGATTCCCCGCGCCGCCCTGATCTGGCGCAGCTTGTCGAGCCACCCGCGCGCGCCGGGCCGCGCGAGATTGCCGGAGAGGAAGCCGGCAAGCTGCATCGCCAGCGTGCTCGCCCCGCGCGGGCGCTTGCCGGAGAGGCGGTCGCGCGCCGATCCCGCCAGCGCGAGCCAGTCCACCCCGCCGTGATGCGCGAAGCGCTTGTCCTCGCTCTCGACGATCGTGGCGCGGGCGATCGGCGCGATCTGGTCGAGCGGCGTCCACGCCAGCCGCCGGGTCGCGAAATCGACGCGCGAGGAATCGAGCAACGCGCCGTTGCGATCGTAGAGCCACGCCTCCGACGGCCGCCACGCCGCGCGCACCTGTGCATAGCCGGGGAGCGGTGGCGGGCGGGTGAACCAGTCGGCGAGGCCGAACAGGGTGGCGACCGCGACGATCGCGGCCAGCGCCCAATGCTCGCCCCGCCGGCCCATCACCTCACCTCTGCACCACCACGATCGGCTGGTTCGGCACCGCCGCATGAATGGCGGGCGAATACATCGCCTCCACCCGGCTCGGCGGCATCTGGAACCGGCCCGCGCCGTTCAGGCGAAGCATGTACGACGCCTGGAACCGCCCGCGCGGCACCCAGGCGTAGAACGCGCGCCACGCCGTGTTGCCGCGCTCGACATAGGCCGGCACGACGCCGACCTGCACGTCCCACAATTTCCCGCCGCTATCGATCGCGCCGAACTTCACGCCGTCGCCCGCATTGGCCTGATCGGCGAGCATCTTCGATTGCCCGCCGAGATCGCCGACGATCGTGCCGCCCGCCGGGATCGGATCGTCGATCACCACCCAGTTGCGCTCGGCGGTGGCGTCCACCGTCAGCGTGATGCGCAGCACGTCGCCGCGCGTGAGCTGGTTCGGCACACGGCGCTGCACCACTTCCACCTTGCGGGTCAGCCGATAGCCGGCGGAGAGCGGCTGCGTCAGCGGCACCGCCGCGCGCACCGAGACGGTCGCCCACGGCCCCTCGCCGCCCGACTGGCGCAGCACCAGCGGGGCCTGCCCGGACGGCAGCGGCAGCGATGCCTGCCGCCGGTCCGCCGCGAGCGGCCATGCGAAGCTCGCGCTCCGTCCGGCAAGTGTCGCGGTGGTGGTGCCGGCGATCGCGCTCGCGGGATAGAGTTGCGCGAACCGCCGCACGGTCAGCGCGCCCCAGGCGTTGGCGGTGGTGGTGTCCCACCGCCCGCGCGCCTGACGGGAAGCGACGCCGACCATCATCTTCGGCCCCTCGTCCTGCCAGCCCGGCTTGCCCAGCACCGCGAGCAGCGCCTTGATCGAGCCTTCGTCCGCCGAGGACATCAGCCACCACGGCGCATTGGATGCGTCGGACAGGTCGAGCCGCGTGCCCTCATAGACCAACCGGCTGCGCAGCGCATTCTCGCCCGCCCCACGCAATGCCTGGGCGTTGGCGAGGCCCGGCACGCGATCGAGCGCCATCAGGTAATCGGCGAGGCTGGAGGTCGGCATCTCGGCCGGGGTCAGCCCGATCTGGCCGAGCATCGCGGGCGTCGCCGCCCCCGTCCGCGCTAGCGCCGCGAAAGCCGCGAGCCGCTGGAGGCGCACGTCGCCATATTCCTCGCGCCGCAAGCGCCCGTCGAGCACGGCGCGCAGCCCCTCGACCATTTTCGTCTTGCTTGCCTCCGGGATCGGCAGCCCCGCCTCGCCCGCCATCGACAGGACATAGGCGGTGAGCGCCTCCGACCCTTGCAGGCTCTCGCTCGGCCAGTAACGCAACAGGCCGTCCGGCGCCTGATAGGCCGGGATCTCGCCCGCCAGCCGCGTCCAGCCCGCCGTGTCGCCGAGCGCGACGACGCGGCTCATCTGCTGCTCGAAGCAATCATAGGGGTAAGCGGCCATGAACGCGCGCACCCCCTCCATCGGCGGGGCGAGCGTGTCGGACAGGCGGATATCGACCGAACCCATCCCGCCGATCGCGCCGGCGGGCGCGCGGATCGGGATGGCGGTATCCGCGCCAACCCGCGCGAGCGTCGCGGCCCACACCTCGACCGGCACGGCGGGAACCACCTCCTGCGTCACCGTCACCTTGTCCGCCGCACGGCCGTCGCTGGCCCTGGCGCTGACCTGCCAGCGCAAATTGCCGGCGAGCGGCGGCGCGGTGAGGTTCCACGCGATCGGCGCGGCCCCACCCGCCGGGATCGTCACGGTCAGCGGCTTGCCGGTGGCGATGCGCGGGGTGAGCGAAACCTCCGCCGTCACCGTCATCGGCTTGTCGGAGCCGTTCCTCAGCGTGAAGCCCGCCGCATATCGGTCGCCCGTGCGCACCGCTGGCGGCAGGCCGGCATAGACCGACAGGTCCTGCGCGGTGCGGATGTTGCTCGCGCCCATGCCGAAGCGATCCGCCCCATCGATGGCGATCGCCACCAGCCGGAACGAGGTGAGCGCGTCGTTGAGCGGCACCGGCACGGTCGCGCGGCCATTGGCGTCGAGCGCGACACGGCCTTTCCACAGCAGCACCGGCTGGAAATTCTCGCGGTTGAGCGCCGCCGAATCCGCGCCGCCGCCGCCGCCGGCCTCCACCGCCTTGCGCCCGTAATGGCGCTTGCCCACCACCTGCATCTGCGCGGTGGAGGTGAGGACGGAGAGCGGCCGATCGCCCATCATCGCGGTCAGCACGTCCCACGAATCGTTGGGTGCGAGCTGGAGCAGCGCCTGATCGACCGCCGCGAAGGCCACGTCCGCCGAGCGCGCGGGCTTCCCGTCCGGCCCGCGCACCTCGATCGCCACCTGCGCGGTGTCGCGCGCGGCATAGCGTTCGCGATCGGCCTTCACCGTCACGCCGAGGCTGTGCGCCTCCCACCCGACCTTCACCTTGGCGATGCCGAGGCGATAGGCGGGCTTCGACAGATCGACGAGCGCGGTGGCGGCGGGCGCCTCGTCGCGCGCGCCGAACAGGCTCTTGAACCAGCCCCACCAGCTTTGCGACACGCGGCCCCGCACCGCCATCACCGAGACATAGACGTCGGGCGCATAGCTGCCCGGCATCTTCACCTGCACCACCGGGTCCTTGCCCGAAAGCTCGGTGACGAAGCTGGAAAGCACGCCCTCGCGCTCCACCGTCACCAGCGCGGTGGCGGAGCGGAACGGCATCCGCACCTGGAAGCGCGCGATGTCGCCGGCCTTATAGGCGGGCTGTTCCGGCACCACGTCCATCCGGTCGCCATTGTCGCCGCCGAACCACCAGTCGTCGTCGCCCGCCAGCCACACCGAGCGCACGGCGCGCGCGACGTTGCCGTCAGCGTCCACGCTCGTCGCGACGGCATAGACCTCGCCCGAGACGCCGGGATTCGCGCCACATTGCGCCAGCCCCTGCGCGTCGGTGGTGGCGGCGCAGGAGGCGGAGAGCTTCGTCGTCCGCATCTGGTTGTCATAGGCGTAGAAGCCGCCGATCAGCCGCCGCCGCGCGGTCAATATCTGGCGGCTGTAGAAGGCGACGCTGATCTTCTGCCCCTTGATCGGCTTTCCCTCGGGATCGAGCGCGACGAAGCGCAGGCGCAGATCGTCCTGCTTCATCAGCCAGCCGTCCGTCTTGACGCCAAGCTGCACGCGCGAGGCGAACACCGGGATGGTGCGCGCGGCGGTGAGCGTCTGGCCGTTGGCGTCCTGGTAATCCATCTCGACCGTCATGTCGGTCGTGCCGTCGAGGCCCTGCGGCACCTCGACCACCTGCCGCCCGGTGCCGTCCGCCCCCAGAGTAGCGGGGAGCGTCTGCGTCGGCGGGAGCGTCGGGCCGTCCTCCTCGCCGTCGCCATTGAGCGGCTTCACGCCCTCCTGCACAGCGCGACCGCCGAAGGTATAGGCGTCATAGCCGTCCGGGTTGCCGCGATGCGCGAACCAGCCGACGCGCATGTCGACCGGCAAATTGGAGGCCCCGCCGCCGGAGAGATAGCCGACGAACAGATCGAGCGGCACCGTCTTCGGCCGCACCACCGCGCCCTTCGGCCCGCTCACCGTCGCGCGCATCGTCGGCAGGCGGTATTCGTCGAGGCGGAAGGACTGGTTGGTGTAGATGGTGCGGTCGCCGTCGATCACGCGCAGGTCGTAATCGCCCATCGGCGCGCCCTTGGGGGCGGTCCATTGCGTCTCGCCGATGCCGTTGGCGTCGATCGTCAGCGGCAGGTCGAATTCGGTGTCCGATCCACGATGCGACAGGCGCAAGGTGCCGGTGAAGCCCGCCGGGATCGTGAAGCCCGCGCCGACCGGGCGGCGGACGATATGCTTCATGTGGATCGTCTCGCCCGCGCGGACCAATGCGCGGTCGAATACGGTGTGGAACACGTCCTCCGGCTTCGAATAGCCATAGGGCAGGTCGAAGTCATAGGGCCGGATGCCCTCGCCCCATGCGGTGAGCGTGAAGCTGAAATCGCCGCCCGCCCGCGCCGAGACCATCAGCGGATGCGCCGATGAATTGCCCTCGCAGCTTCCGTATGTCTCCGGCTCGGGCAACCCGCCCGGCACGAACACGCCGCCGGAGCGATCGGTGATGCCGCGCGCCAGCGGTTCGCCGGTGCAGCTATCGGTGATCGTGACGCTGGCGTTGGCGACCGGCTTGCCGCTGTCGAGCGCCGTCACCCAGGCGAGGCTGCGCTCCCGCCCCCATTTGAAATGCACCGCCATGTTGGTGACGAGCGCCGCCGCCGCGACATAGCGCGGCGCATCGCGGCCCAGCAGCGCGCGGCCGAGCACCGGGCTGGCCAGCTCGACCACATAGAAGCCCGGCTTGCCGAGCGGGATGCCGACCACCTCGAAATCCCGTCCCTTGCCGGGCAGCGCGACCTTCAGCGGCGCGCCCTTGTTCCCGAGGATCGAGGTGTCCCCGGTGTGGTTGATCTCGACCGTCTCGCCGCCGCGCTTGACCGTCTCGTAACTGGTGTCGCCGGCGGACGAGACGCGGCGCAGCCAGTCGGCCACCTCGCCGTCCTTGTCGGCGACGCGCAGCGCCTGCCCGCCGACCGCCATGTCGCGGCCCTGCAGCGCCGGCTCGACGTTGCGCACCGTCACCGGCAGCACGCCGCCCTCCTTCGCCTCGATGATGCCGAACGGCGCGGCGAACTTCACCAGCGGCGGCGCGCGATCGAAGCGGATATCGAGCGGAAAGCGCTCGGCATTGGAGAGCGCGCGCCCGCTCTCGTCCTTCACGTCCCGCGGCAGCTCCAGCTTCGCCGTGGTGGCATAGGGCAGCGGCGCGGCGAAGGTGACGTCGGCGATCGTCGCCTTCTTCTTGTCGTCGTCGCTGAACACCGGCGCGATCTTCTTCCCGTCGGGCAGCGCGATGCGGATCGCCTGCGCGGCGGACATCGGCACCGGCGCGGAGAAACGGACATAGGCTTTCTCGACCGGGCTGCATCCCGCCTGCGGATTGACGCGCGAGCATTCGAAGCGCGCCGCGAAGGGCTTGCGCACCGTATAGTCGAAACGCTGGTCGGTCCCGGCGGTCTTGCCGCCCGCGCCCGCGATGTTCGCGCCCCACACCAGCGCCATATCGCGTCCCGGCGGCAGGTTGCGGCGGCATTTCAGCGCGACCACGCCCGCCAGCGCGCGCTGGCGGTCGGCGGCGGAGGCCTTGGCGATGTCCTGCGGGACGCCGGCGCTTTCGAGGAAGCTCCTGACCTCCCAGCGATCGCTGCCCATCTCCCCGATCAGCCTGCCCGGCAGATCGGCCGCCAGCACGTCGACCGGAATCTTCTCCCCGATCCCGTCCACCGCGCAATAGGCATTGGCGGCGACCGAGCGCGGATCGGGCGGCATGTTGGCGGCGACGAGGAAGGTCTGGTCCTCCTCGATCTCGTCGCCCCCGCCGGAAGGAAGAACGGCGCGCGCCACCGGTCCGCCGGCATCGACGGTGAAGCGCTGCGGCCCGGCCAGCGCATAGCCGGCGACGCTCTTCAGCCCATCGACGGTGTTGAACCTGCAGGTCGTGCCACCGGGCAGCGCGTGCTCGAACTCATAGACCCAGGTCTGCTGGTCGACCCAGCGGCCCTGTCCGCCGACCGGGCATTCGGCCTTGGCCGGCGCGGCGGCGCGCGGGTCGCCGAGCGGCGCCATCGGCTGGCTGAAGCGCATCGTGAAGCGCTCGATCGCGCCGTCGCCGATCCCCGGCTGGGCGAGGATCACGCGCGGCGCATTGTCGCTGAGCGCCGCCACCGGCGCGATCGCGGCCGCGAGCAGGGCCAGTTTCGCCGCGAGCTTCATCCACATCCTCCCGAGATCGCGTGGAGGCTATCGGCGCGACCGGGGCCGCGTCCAGTGGAAAAGAGCGGTTTTCCGGCTGTTTACTTATCGCCTGAACCAGTGCCGCCGCATGAAATAGACCACCGTGCCGAGCGAGATCGCCGCGCAGATCGCCATGATCGCGTCGAATGCCCACGGTTTTTGCGCATAAGGCAGGCCCGCGACGTTCATCCCGTACAGCCCGGTGATGAAGGTCAGCGGCAGGAACACCATCGCGGCGATCGCGATGATCAGGCTGCGCGTGTCGATCAGCTCGGCGCGCAGGTCGGTCAACGTCTCGTGGATCAGGCTGGAGCGTTCGCGGATCGCCTCCAGTTCCTCCGCCATGCGCGCCGCGCGGTCGGCGGCGGCGGCGACATGCGCGCGGTCGTCGGTCGCCAGCCAGTCGCCGGGAAGCTGCGCCAGCTTCTCCAGCGCGGCGCGCTGCGGGTTGAGGAAGCGGCGGTAGCCGATCGAGGCGATGCGGACGTGCGTGACGCGGCGGCGCAGCTCATAGACGCGGTCGCTGTCCAGCTCCTGCTCGCAATCGTCGATCTGGTCGCCCAGCTCCGCCACGACGGGATCGAGGTCGTTGGTGATCGCCGTGGCGAAGGCGGCGATGACGTCGCCGGGATCGTCCACCGTCCCGTCCTGTACCTGTTTCTCCACCATGTCGGTGGCGATGAGATGCTTGCGCGTCACCGAAATCACGCGCCCCCTGGTCGCCCAGATCCGCACCGAGGCGAGCAGGTCCGCGTCGAGGTCCTCGTCGGTCCGCCCGCGCAGGTTGAGATAGGCGCCGGTCTCGTAATCGTCGCAGCGCGGGCGCGTTTCCTGCGCCGTCAGCGCCTCGACCAGATATTCGGGCAGCTTGGCCACGTCGCGCAGCCACGCCTTGGCCTCGTCGTTATTGACCGAGAGATGGACCCAGACCATGCCGGCCGGGCCGTCCAGCGCCTCCTTCACCGTGATGCGGCGCGCCTTGCCCCCATCGATGCGATAGCCGAATCCGCTCACAGCATCTCCACGTCCACGGTCAAGCCTGGTGCCGCGTCCAACGGCGGGGCGGCGCATTCGATCCGCGCGGCGTCGGCGCGGGCGCGATCGAGGATCGCGCGCGGCGCGCCGGGGCGATGCGTGACGCGATCGGCATTGGCGAGCGCCCGCGCCTCGCGCAGCGTGAGGTCGTCGGGATCGGCGGAACGTAGCCTGAGCCTGACGATCCCCGCCACGCCACCGGCTTGCGATGGCCCCGCATCGGGCGCGTCGCCATGGTCCAGCAGCGGATCGAGCGCGCCGCCCGCCGCCAGCGCCGCGCCGATCGCGCGCCGCCGCTCGCCCGCGCCGGGGTAACGCGCGCGCCACGCGCCGCGCGCGGCGTGGAGCGCATCCGCGAGCCGCCCGAGCCGCGCCGGCAGCATCGCCTCCAGCCGCTGCCGCAGCGCCGCCGCCAGCCCAGCCGACGCGCCGCCGGTGCCGATCGCGACGATCACCGGCGAGCGATCGACGATCGCCGGCAGGGTGAAGTCGCACAATTCCGGCCGATCGACCGCGTTGACCAGCACCCCGCGCGCCCTGAGCCGGGCGACGGCGGCATCGTCATCCACGACGATCGCCAGCGCCGCCGCCTCGCTCTCCGCGACGACTACCGCGCCCGCGCGCTCCAGCAGCCGCCGTTTCGCTTCCGCCGCCTCGCCCGCCCCGATCAGGATCACCGGCCGCTTGTGCAGCCGGACGAACAGGGGGAGCGCCGGCAGCGTCACAGCCAGTCCGGCACCCGCTCGGCGGCGAGGATCGTCTCGGCGGCGATCCGGTCCGCCACCACCGTATAGCGGTCGCCGTCCACCAGCACCTCCGGCACCAGCGCGCGGCTGTTATAGGTCGAGGCCATCGTCGCGCCATAGGCGCCGGCGGTGCGGAAGATGCCGAGGTCGCCGCGCTTCACCCGGTCGATCTCGCGCGCCATCGCGAAGGTGTCGCCCGTCTCGCATACCGGGCCGGCGATATTGGCCGTCATCGTCTCGCCGCTCGGGCGCACGGCGGAGAAATCGTGCCACGCGTCGTACATCGCCGGGCGCGCGAGGTCGTTCATCGCCGCGTCGACGATCACATAGGGGTTCACGACGCCCGGCTTGACCCAGATCACCTCTGTCAGCAGCACGCCGGCATTGCCCGCGATGACGCGGCCCGGCTCGAACATCAGCTCGACGTCCCAGCCTTCGGTCGCGCGCGCCACCATCGCGCCGTAATCGGCCGGCGAGGGCGGCTCGTCATGCGTCCTGTACGGCACGCCCAGCCCGCCGCCGAGATCGACATGCGTGATCGTGTGCCCCCGCGCGCGCAGCTCCGCGACCAGCTCGCCGACACGGCGATAGGCCGCCTCCAGCGGGGCGAGGTCGAAGAGCTGGCTGCCGATATGGATCGCCACGCCGCGCAGGTTCAGCCCCTCCAGCGGCGCTAGCCGGTCGAAGATCGCCGGCGCGCGATCGATCGGCACGCCGAATTTGTTCTCCTTCTTGCCGGTGGAGATCTTGGCGTGCGTGCCCGCGTCCACGTCGGGATTGACGCGCAGCACCGCCGGGGCGGTCAGCCCGCGCGCGTGGGCGAGCGCGGCCAGCACCACGCCCTCTTCCTCCAGCTCGAGGTTGAACTGGCCGATCCCGGCCTCCAGCCCCTTCACCAGCTCGCGATCGGTCTTGCCGACGCCGGAGAACACCACGTCCGCCGCCGGCATCCCCGCCGCCAGCGCGCGCGACAATTCGCCGCCCGACACCACGTCCGCGCCATAGCCCTCGTCGGCCAGCACACGCAGCACGCCGATATTGGGATTGGCCTTGATGGCATAAGCGAGATGCACCCGCCCGGCGGATTCCAGCCCCTCGCGGAACACCTGCGCATGGCGGCGCAGCGTCGCGGCGGAATAGACATAGACCGGCGTCCCCACCTCGCGGGCGATCCGTTCCAGCGGCACGCCCTCGCAATGCAGCGCGCCATCGATCAGCGTGAAATGGTCCATTTTTACCTTGGCGGCAGGTCGAACTGGTCCGACCGGCGATCCTGAGAGTTGGTGAGCAATTCGTCGCCACGCGCCGGGCGCGCCTGGACGGACGGGGTGATGAGCTGGTTGCCGGTCGGCTCGCTGTCCGCGCCATAGGGCGCGGGCGGCAGGCTGTCGCCCTTCGCCGGCTGCAACATATGCGCCCGGCCGCAGGCGGCGAGCAGCAGGAGCGAGCCGAGCACGGCCAGGCGTTTCATCGTCATTCTCCCCGCGCGGCGCGGATCGCGGCGCGCACATTGTCCGGCGCGGTGCCGCCGAAGCTCGTACGGCTGGCGACCGAGGCGTCGACCGACAGCACCGAATAGACGCGATCGTCGATCCGCGCGTCGATCGCCTTGAGGTCGGCGAGCGGCACCTTGTCGAGCGTCACGCCCAGCGCCTCCGCCCGCGCCACCGCGCGGCCGGTGATGTGGTGCGCCTCGCGGAACGGCACGTTCGCCTCGCGCACCAGCCAGTCGGCAAGGTCGGTGGCGGTGGCATAGCCGCTCTCGGCCAGCGCGCGCATCCGGTCGGTGCGGAAGGTGGCGCTTTCGATCATCCCGGTCGTCGCCGCGATGCTGAGGCCCAAGAGGTCGTGGCACTCGAAGACCGGCGGCTTGTCGTCCTGCATGTCCTTCGAATAGGCGAGCGGCAGGCCCTTCATCGTCACCATCAGGCTGACGAGGCAACCGGAGATGCGCCCGGCATGGCCGCGCACCAGCTCGGCGGCGTCGGGGTTGCGCTTCTGCGGCATGATCGAGCTGCCGGTGGACCATTGGTCCGAAAGGCTGACGAAGCCGAACGGCTGCGACGCCCACAGCACGAACTCTTCCGCCAGCCGCGACAGATGGAGTGAGCATTGCGCGGCGCAGGTGAGATATTCGATCGCGAAATCGCGGTCGGACACCGCGTCGAGCGAGTTGCGCGTCGGCCCGTCGAAGCCGAGCGCCGTCGCCGTCGCCTGCCGGTCGAGCGCGAAGCCGGTGCCGGCCAGCGCCGCCGAGCCGAGCGGGCACAGGTTCATCCGCGCCCGCGCGTCGCGGAAGCGCGAGGCGTCGCGCGCGATCATCTCGTGATAGGCCATCAGGTGATGGCCCAGCGTCACCGGCTGCGCGGATTGCAGGTGGGTGAAGCCCGGCATCACATCGCCGGCGTGGCTCTCCGCCCGCGCCAGCAGCGCCGCGTCGAGCGCCGCCAGCGCGTCGAGCGTCTGGTCGATCGCGTCGCGCACCCACAGGCGGAAATCGGTCGCCACCTGGTCGTTGCGGCTGCGCGCGGTATGCAGCCGCCCCGCGACCGGCCCGATCGCCTCGGCGAGTCGCGCCTCGGTGAGCATGTGGATGTCCTCGAGCGTCAGGTCATCGGGCACGCCGTTTTCGGCATAGTCCGCCGCCACATCGTCCAGCCCGGCGCTGATCGCCGCCGCGTCGGCCGCGCTCACCACGCCCTGTTTCGCCAGCATCGCGACATGCGCTTTCGAGGCGGCGATGTCCTGCCGCCACATCCGCTTGTCGAACGGGATAGAGGCGTTAATCTCACGCATCACCGCGGCGGGGCCTTCGGCGAACCGCCCGCCCCACATCTGATTGGAACCGCTCATGGCTTCGCGTCCGGCGATCGTCTTTCTCCTCGGGCTGGCCCTCACGGCCGGCGGCTGCGATAGGCAAAGGGCCGCCGCCGGGCAAGCGACCGCAGCGGCCGACAATGCGATTGCGCCCGACGAAATGGTCGCCGCGCCCCCGCCCGCGCAAGGCGAAAGCGGCAAGATCGACCGCGCGCAACATGGCGCGAAGGCGATCGGCGCGTCGTTCCACGCCCCCGGCGGCGAATCGGTCACGCTGGCGAGCTTCCACGGCAAGCCGGTGCTGCTCAACCTGTGGGCAACATGGTGCGCGCCGTGCGTCAAGGAGCTGCCGAGCCTCGACACGCTGGCGGCGCAACTCGGCGACCGGGTGAAGGTGGTGGCGGTCAGCCAGGACATGCAGCCGGAGAAGGTCGCGCCCTTCGTCGCCGCGCGCCGGCTGCACAGCCTGAAGCCCTATACCGATCCCGAGATGCAGTTGAGCCTCGGCTATCGCGTCAACCTGCCGACGACGATCCTGTTCGACGCCGACGGGCGCGAGGTGTGGCGCGTCTCCGGCGCGATGGACTGGACCGCCCCCGCGACGCGCAAGCTGATCGACGAGGCGCTTTGAGCCTTGTCTGGAAATGCGCTCTTTCGCGAATTTCAGGGCGGCGCCAGCCCGCTCCCCCGCCCCGCCTCCCACTCAGTATATCCTTGATGGGAGGCGGGGCGGGGGAGCGGGCTGGTACCGCGAAATGCGCCCGCGGCGCATTTCCGGACATTGACCGCAAGCGCCGGGAAGCGCGCCGCGCGCGATTCGGGCAGTGACGGGGCAAAGGAGATCGCCATGATCCAGCCGCTGTCATCCGCCACCGTCGCTTCCCCGGTCGGCGCGCTCACCCTGGTCGCCGACGACGATTCGCTCGTCGCGATCCTGTGGGAGAAGGACGATCCGGCGCGCGTCCCGCTGCCCGCCACCGTCGCCGCGCCCGATCACCCCGTGCTGGCCGAGGCCGGGCGGCAGCTCGACGAATATTTCGCCGGTCGCCGCCGCGCCTTCGATCTGCCGCTGCGCTTTCGCGGCACCGAATTCCAGCGCGCGGTGTGGTCCGCGTTGCTCGCCATTCCGTTCGGCGAGACGTCGAGCTACGGCGCGATCGCGCGGTCGCTCGGGCGGCCCGGCGCGGCGCGCGCGGTCGGCGCGGCCAACGGGCGCAACCCGATCTCGATCGTCGCGCCATGCCACCGCGTCGTCGGCGCGAGCGGCGCGCTCACCGGCTTCGCCGGCGGGCTGGCGGCGAAGGAGACGCTGCTCGCGCTGGAGCGCGACGCGAAATAATCTCGGGAGCCGTTTGCCGGCACGATCGTTGAGCGGCCGAATCACCCTCTTGGAGACAGGTTTCGTGCGATGCGCGTCGAAATCGGTTATGCCTTGCTCATCCTGTTCATGATCGCGCTGGTGACGGCGGGGGCGTTGTTCGTCCGCCACCGCCGGCGCGAGCATGAGCGCATCTGGGGCCGCCGTAGCCGCCCGCCCCGCTGACGCATCGGCGCTCGCGCTGCCCGCGCGATCCGCTATAGCGGCGCGCATGAGCTTGTTGACCGCCCAGCAGCGCGACCTCGGCGATCTCGCGGCCCGCGCGCGGCTGCGCCACCTGCAACCGCGCGCCGGATTGGACTTCTCCTCGAACGACTATCTCGGGCTGGCCGATTCGCCGCGTCTCAGGGCGGCGGTCGCGGCGGCGCTGGCGCGCGGCGTCGCGGTCGGCTCGGGCGGATCGCGGCTGCTGCGCGGCAACGATGCCGAGCATGAGGCGCTGGAGGCGGAAGCGGCGGCCTTCTTCGGCAGCGAATCGGCCTTGTTCTTCTCCAGCGGCTTCACCGCCAACGCCGCCCTGCTCTCGACGCTGCCGCAGCGCGGCGACCTCGTGGTGCATGACGCGCTGGTCCACGCCAGCGCGCACGAAGGGATGCGGCTCGGGCGCGCGGCGGCGGTGAGCGCGGCGCATAACGACGCCGATGCGTTCGACGCCGCGATCGCGCGCTGGCGCCGCGACGGCGGCACGGGACGGCCGTGGATCGCGGTCGAGAGCCTCTACAGCATGGATGGCGACCGCGCGCCGCTCGCCGACCTGCTCGCGGTGGCGGAGCGGCGCGAGGCGATGCTGCTGATCGACGAGGCGCATGCGACCGGCGTGTTCGGCGAACGCGGGCGCGGCCTCGCGGCGGAGCTCGAGGGGCGCGATAACGTCGTCACGCTGCGTACTTGCGGCAAGGCGATGGGGTGCGAGGGGGCGTTGCTGTGCGGCCCGCGCGTCGTGCGCGATTTCCTCGTCAATCGCGGGCGCGGCTTCATCTTCTCCACCGCGCCCTCGCCGCTGATGGCGAGCGCGGTGCGCGAGGCGCTGCATATCCTCGCGGACGAGCCGGAACGGCGCGACCGGCTGGCGGCGCTGGTCGCGGCGGCCGAAACCGCGCTCGCGCCTCATGGCGTGACGCCGACCGGCTCGCAGATCCTGCCGCTGCTGATCGGCGAGGACGCCCCGGCGATGGCACTCGCCGCCGGGATGCAGGCGGCCGGGTTCGACGTGCGCGGCATCCGCCCCCCCACCGTCCCGGCCGGCACCGCGCGGCTGCGCATCTCGATCACGCTCAACGTCGGCGAGGCGCAGATCGCCGCGCTCGCCGAAACCATCGGGAGATTGCGGCGATGAGCCACCCGCGTATCGTCGTCACCGGCACCGACACCGATGTCGGCAAGACGATCTTCTCCGCCGCTCTGACCGGCGCCCTGGGCGCGCATTACTGGAAGCCGGTGCAGGCCGGCGTCGACCCGCACGGCGACCGCGAGCGCGTGGCCGAACTGGCCGGCGTCCCGGCGGCGAACATCCTTCCCGAAGCCTATCGCCTCGCCACCCCCTGCTCGCCGCACCGCGCGGCGGAGATCGACGGGGTGACGATCGATCCCGCGCGGCTCGCTCTGCCCGATGTCGCCGCGCCCCTGGTGGTCGAGGGGGCGGGCGGCGTCATGGTGCCGATCGCGCCGGACCTGCTGTTCGCCGACATGTTCGCGCGCTGGGCGGCGCCGGTGGTGCTGGTCGCGCGCACCGGCCTCGGCACGATCAACCACAGCCTGCTGTCGATCGAGGCGCTGCGCCGGCGCGGCGTCCCGATCCTCGGCCTCGCCTTCGTCGGCGAGGCGCAGCCGGACAGCGAGGCGACGATCGCCCGGCTCGGCGCGGTGAAGCGGCTCGGCCGCCTGCCGCGTCTCGACCCGCTCGACCGCGACACGCTCGCGCGCGCCTTCGCCGACCATTTCGATACGGGCGACTTCCGATGACCGATTCGCCGATCTGGCACCCCTTCACCCAGCACGGCCTCGGCGAGCCGATCCCGCTCGTCGTGCGTGGCGAGGGCGCGGCGCTATACACCGCCGACGGCCGGCGGATCATCGACGGCATCTCCTCCTGGTGGGTGACGACGCACGGCCATCGCCACCCGCGCATCATGGCGGCGATCGCCGAGCAGACCGGAAAGCTCGACCAGATCATCTTCGCCGGCTGGACGCACGAGCCGGCCGAGGCGCTGGCGCGCGGCCTCACCGCGATCATGCCGCGCGAACTGACCCGCGTCTTCTATTCGGATTCCGGCTCGACCAGCGTGGAGGTCGCACTCAAGATGGCGCTCGGCTTCTGGGCCAATCGCGGCGCGCCGCGCCATCGCATCCTGGTGATGCAGCACAGCTATCACGGCGACACGATCGGGACGATGTCGGTCGGCGAGCGCGGGGTGTATAATGCGGCCTATGCGCCGCTGCTGTTCGACGTCGGCACCCTGCCCTTCCCGCGGGCCGGCGCGGAGCAGGCGACGCTCGACGCGCTGGAGGCGGCGTGCCGCGAGGCGCCCGCCGCGCTGATCGTCGAGCCGCTGCTGCTCGGCGCGGGCGGGATGCTGATCTATCCGGCATGGGTGCTGGCCGAGATGCGCGCGATCTGCGCGCGGCACGGCGTGCTGTTCATCGCCGACGAGGTGATGACCGGCTGGGGCCGCACCGGCACGTTGCTGGCGTGCGAGCAGGCCGGCGTGGTGCCGGATATCCTCTGTCTTTCCAAAGGGTTGACCGGCGGAGCGATCCCGCTCGCGGTGACGATGGCGACCGAGGCGATCTTCGAGGCGCATTTCTCGCGGGATCGCGCGCGGATGTTCTTCCATTCGTCGAGCTACACCGCCAACCCGATCGCCTGCGCCGCCGCCAACGCCAATCTCGCGATCTGGCGCGACGAGCCGGTGGCGGCGCGCATCGCCGACCTCTCCGCGCGGCAGGCGCGGCGGCTCGCCGGGCTCGCCGGCCGCCCCGGCGTCGCCAACCCGCGCGCGATCGGCACCGTCACCGCGATCGACATCACGGACCCGCAAGGCGGCGGCTATCTCTCGCAGCTCGGCCCGCGCCTGCTGCGGCATTTCCGCGAGCGCGACCTGCTGCTGCGGCCGATGGGCAACACGGTGTACGTCATGCCGCCTTATTGCATCGACGACGCCGATCTCGACCGGATCTACGCCGCGATCGGCGAGGCGCTGGACTAGATCCCGCGCACGACGCAGCGGAAGCCGATGTGGCTGGTGGACGAATCCACCGTCTGCGGGTGGCGCGCGGCGGGGCGATAGCGCTGGCAGTAATTCGCCGCGCACAGATGCGATCCGCCTTTCAGCACCTTTCGCGCGATCCGGATGTCCGGCGTGTCGGGATCGTAGCTCTCGCGCTCGCCGCAGCAGCCCGGCTTGCCCTTCTTCCGCGAGCGCGCGGCATACCAGTCGGCGGTCCACTCCCAGACGTTGCCGATCATGTCCCACAGGCCATGACCGTTGGGGGGAAAGGCCCGCACCGGCGAGGTGCGCTCATAGCCGTCGAGCAACTGGTTGGCGAACGGGAACAGGCCCTGCCAGTAATTCGCCATCATCCTGCCTTCCGGCGCCAGTTCGTCGCCCCAGGCATAATCCGCGCCGTCCAGCCCGCCGCGCGCGGCATATTCCCACTCCGCCTCGGTCGGCAGCGCCTTGCCCGCCCAGTCGGCATAGGCCTGCGCATCGCCGTAGGCGACATGGACGACCGGATGGTCCTCCAGCCCGTCGATCGAGCTTTCCGGCCCGAGCGGATGCCGCCAGTCCGCGCCGAAGCGGAAGTCCCACCACTGGCCCGGATCGCCGGTATCGACCGGGTGCGCGGTGCGCTGGAACACCAGCGACCCCGCCCGCGCCATCGCCGGGTCCATGCCGGGATAGTCGCGCGGATCGGGGGCGTGCTCGGCGAGCGTGACATGGCCTGTTTCCGCGACGAAACGCGCGAATTGCGCATTGGTGACCGGCGTTTCGTCGATCCGGAACGGATCGACCCGCACGGCGCGCGCGGGCGCTTCCTCGGGATAGTGACGGTCGGAACCCATGACGAAGCGTCCGCCGTCCAGCCGGCGCATATTGTCGCGGCCGGCCATCAGGGCTCGCACGCCTTCAGCGTCGCGGCAGCCTCGTCGAACGCCGTCCAGGCGCGCTTGGCCAGGCTGCCGCCCACGCTGCACCGCCGGACGCCGAGCCGCGCCAGCGCGCCGATGCCCGCGTCATAGTCATGCACCACCACGTTGACCGGCTTCGGCGCGACCGCCGCGACCAGCTCGGCCACCACGCCATGATCGAGCATGAAGGGCACGAACAGGCAATCGGCGCCCGCCCCGGCATAGGCCACGGCGCGGGCGATGCTCTCGCTCGCGGACATGCCGGGCGCGCGGAAATTCTCGTTGCGGCCGATCAGCATGACGGTCGGATCGACCCGGTCGATCGCCGCGCGTGCCGCCGCGATCCGCTCCACGGCAAGGTCGCGGTCATACATCGCGCTGCCCGACCAATCCTCGATCGACAGGCCCGCGACGCCGGTCTCCACCGCCAGCGCGACGTTGACGCCCACCGCCGCCGGATCGTCCGCGAAGCCATTCTCGAAATCGGCGTTGACCGGCAGATCGGTCGCATCGACCAGCATCCTGAGATGCGCGAGCACCGCGTCGCGGCCGAGTTCGCCGTCGCCCTTGCCGGCGGCCCATGCCGCGCCCGCGCTGGTCGAGGCGATCGCCCGGAAGCCGAGCGCGGCGAGCCGCGCGGCGCTGCCCGCGTCCCACGCGTTGGGGATGATGAAGAAGCCTTCCTCGTGCAGCTTGCGGAAGGTGGCGCGCTTCTCGGCGGTCGTCGGCATGTCCGTGCTCCTGTGTCGGGCAGCCTACCGCCGATCACCCCGCCGAGGCCAGCGTGAAGAATTGCCGCTCCTCGCGCCGGATGAACCGTTCGCGCGCGCTCAGGGCGAAATTCTCGCGGCCGAGCGGATCGGCCCTGAGCCGCGCGCGATATGCCTCATAGGCAGCGAGGTCGGCGATCGAATAGATGCCGTAGGCGGTCGTCGCCGTGCCCTCGTGCGGCGCGAAATAGCCGATCAGGTCGGCGCCGCAGCGCGGGATCACCTTCCCCCAGTTGCGCGCATATTCCTCGAACGCGCGCAATTTGTACGGGTCGATCTCGTAGCGGATGACGCAGGTTATCATGGCGGGGAACCTCCTTGCCGCGCCATCCTATCGCGCCGCCCGCGGCGATGCTTCGATCGCGGCCGAAGCATCCGCGCGCCCGATGCGCTATGATCGCGCCGATGAGCAGCATCGCTTCCCTTTCGCAGACCGGGGCGCTGATCGGCGAGCCGTCGCGCACCGCGATGCTGGTGGCGCTGATGGACGGCCGCGCGCTGACTGCCGGCGAACTCGCCCGCGCCGTCGGCATCGCCCCGGCGACTGCGAGCGGCCATCTCACGCGGCTGGTCGACGGCGGGCTGGTCGCGGTCGCGGCGCAGGGGCGGCATCGCTATTTCAGGCTCGCCTCGCCCGCCGTCGCGGGGATGATCGAGGGCATGATGGGCGTTGCCGGCGTCGTCGACGCCGCGCGGCGCTGCCGCCCCGTCCGGTCAGGCCCCGCCGACCATGCGATGCGGCGCGCCCGCAAATGCTACGATCACCTCGCGGGCGAGGTGGCGGTGCGGATCGCCGACTTCCTCGTCGAGGCGGATTATCTCGACCTGAGCGCCGATGCCGCCGCGATCACCCCGGCGGGGAGCGACTTCCTCGAACGGCTCGGCCTGACGATCGAGCCGGCGCGCCGACGCCCGCTATGCCGCCCGTGCATCGACTGGAGCGAGCGCCGGCCGCATCTGGCCGGCGCGGTCGGCCGCGCGCTCTACCGGCTGATGTTCGACCGTCGCTGGATACGCCCGCTGCCCGGCACGCGCGCCGTCGCGGTGACGCCGGCCGGCGCGCTCGCGCTGCGCCGGCATTTCGGGATCGGCTGACGAAGCGACCGATCCGGCGCGATCTTCCCACGGATGGACAGATTGCGGTTCACAATCGCCGGGGCGCGGATTCTATTGCCCAAGGGCGTTGTAAGCCGGGGACAGATAGCGTGACCAATCCGACCGCCACCATCCGCTCAAGCCACGAACTGCGCGATCCCGCCGGCACCGCGAGCATGGAGACGCTGCGCGCCGGATTGCAGCTCGCGCGGGCGAGCCAGCTCACGATGCTCCGCTTCCAGCTCGCGCTCCACCAGTCGAGTCGCCGCACCGCGATGCAGGCGCTCGATACGCTGCTCGACATGGACGCGGAGATGGAAGGGCTCACCGCGACGCTGGCCGCGACGTCATCCCTTCCCACGGGGGATGCGCAGCTATCCGGCTTCATCGGGCGCCAGAAAGCGGCGATCGCGGCCGAGAAGCATGTCCTGACCGGCGGCGACTGGCCGAGCGACCATGAAGCGATCGCCATCGCCGCCCCGCGCGACGAGGCGAACGAACCCGCGCCGCTGCTGCTCGAGGACACGGTGGAGAGCGGCGAACGCGCGAGATGGGGAATCATCCTCGCGGTGGCGGCTGTCGTCCTGCTCGCCGCGCTGGGGCTGGCGGCCTGGCGGGTGCTATGATCGCCGATCGCGGCGGCCGGTCGGGAAGGGCCGCTCAACTGCAAGATCGGCGGAAAGGAAGCTGGATGCCCCGCGTGGATTCGAACCACGATTGACGGAGTCAGAGTCCGTAGTCTTGCCGTTAGACGACGGGGCAACGAAGGCGCGCGTCTAGTCGGCGGAAATCCTAGGGTCAAGGGGCTTGGAGGAGGAACCGGACGCCGCGCCGGGCGCGGCTTGCCCGCCCGGCCGCGAATCTGTAGCCTCGCCCTCAGGCACCGGCGGACGGACGATCCGCGACGGCAGAACAGAATAGAAAGTGACGGCAATGGGCGACGTTTCCGCCAATTTGCCGCACCGGCAGGGGGGCGACGCCCCGGCCCGTTCGGCACCCTCCCCCCCGCGCTCGCGGGCGGGGTTCGCGCGGCATTACGCGGCGCTCGATCTCGGCACCAACAATTGCCGCCTGCTCATCGCGCGACCGCAGGGCGACGGGTTCGCGGTGGTCGACGCCTTCTCG
Organism: Sphingomonas sp. CL5.1; assembly: GCF_013344685.1. NCBI lineage: Bacteria > Pseudomonadati > Pseudomonadota > Alphaproteobacteria > Sphingomonadales > Sphingomonadaceae > Sphingomonas > Sphingomonas sp. CL5.1. Next base: position 1,076,779 of record NZ_CP050137.1, on the reverse strand, counting down.
CGCATCGTCCGGCTCGGCGAGGGGCTGGCGGGCAGCGGGCGTTTGTCCGACGCAGCGATCGACCGCACGCTCGCCGCGCTGCGCGTCTGCGCCGACAAGCTGAAGCGCCGCAACGTCGCGCTCGCCCGCTCGGTCGCGACCGAGGCGTGCCGCCGCGCGGCCAACGGCGCGGAGTTCATCGCCCGCGTCCATGCCGAGACCGGCATCCACCTCCACATTATCTCCGCCGAGGAGGAGGCGCGGCTCGCGGTGCTCGGCTGCCATGTGCTGCTGGAGCCGGGCGAGGGGCCGGCGCTGGTGTTCGACATCGGCGGCGGATCGACCGAGCTGGTGCTGATCGACACCACCAGCACCGTCCCCACCGTGCTCGACTGGCATTCCGCGCCGTGGGGCGTCGTCTCGCTCACCGAGAGCATCCCGGCGCGGGACGGCGCCGCCGGCCGCGCCGCCACCTATGAGCGGATGCGCGCATTGGTCCGCGAGAGCTTCGCGCCCTTCGCGCAGCGGCTGCCGGCGGGGGCGGACCGGCGGCGGCTGCTCGGCACATCGGGCACGGTGACGACGCTCGCCTCGGTCCATCTCGGGCTGGACCGGTACGACCGCGCGGCGGTGGACGGGCTGATCGCGCCGGCGGCGGCGATGCGCGAGGTGTCGAGCAGCCTCGCGCACATGTCCCCCGCCGATCGCGCCGCGCTGCCGTGCATCGGGCGCGAGCGCGCCGATCTGGTCGTGGCGGGCTGCGCGATCCTCGAGACGATCCTCGATCTGTGGCCGGCGGAGCGGATCGGCGTCGCCGATCGCGGCATCCGCGAGGGCATCTTGCGCCGGCTGATGGCGGCTTCGCGATGAGCCGGGAAGGTTCCGGCGGGCGCCAGCGCGTGCGCACCGCGCGCGGCCGCACCGCGCAATCGACCCGCTGGCTGGAGCGGCAGCTCAACGATCCCTATGTCCGCCGCGCCAAGGCGGAAGGGTATCGCAGCCGCGCCGCCTACAAGCTGACCGAGCTGGACGAGCGCTTCGGGCTGCTGAAGGGCGCGCGCCGCGTGATCGACCTCGGCATCGCGCCGGGCGGGTGGAGCCAGGTGGTGCGCCGGCTCGCCCCCAAGGCGGCGGTGGTGGGGATCGACCTGTTGCCGGTCGACCCGATCGACGGGGTGACGATCTTCGAGCACGATTTCATGGACGACGCCGCGCCGGCGATGCTGATGGAGGCGCTGGGCGGCGCGCCGGACATCGTGCTGTCGGACATGGCGGCGAACACGGTCGGCCATCCGCAGACCGACGCGCTGCGCACCATGGCGCTGGTCGAGACCGCCTTCGCCTTCGCGATCGAGGTGCTGGCGCCGGGCGGGGCGTTCGTCGCCAAGGTGTTCGCCGGCGGCGCGGATTCGACGCTCGTGGCGGAGATGAAACGCCATTTCACGACGGTGAAGCACGCCAAGCCGCCGGCCAGCCGCAAGGGCAGCGTGGAGTGGTTCGTCGTAGCGCAGGGGTTCAAGGGACGGCCCGATGAGGCCGGTTCAGGCGCGTGAACGGGCGGCCAGCGCCAGCACCGCGAACCCCGCCAATGCCGAGAGCAAGGAGCCTGCCAGCACGCCCATCTTCACTTCCTCCACCAGCATCGCGTCGCCGGGAAAGGCGAGGCCGCCGATGAACAGGCTCATCGTGAAGCCGATCCCGGCGAGCAGCGCCATGCCATAGACCTGCGCCCAGCCCACCCCGCCGGGCCGGGCCGCGATCCCCAGCCGCGCCGCGCCCCAGATGCCGCCGAACACGCCGATCTGCTTGCCGAGGAACAGCCCGAGCGCCACCGCCAGCACCACCGGCTCGGCCAGCACGCCCCAGCCGAACCCGCCGAGCGCCACGCCGGCATTGGCGAAGGCGAACAGCGGCACGATCGCGAAGGCGACCCACGGGCTGAGCGCATGTTCCAACCGGTGCAGCGGCGATTCCGGCGAGTCGGGCGCGCCCGGCGTCGGCACCACGGGAATGAAGGCGGCGGTCAGCACCCCGGCGATCGTCGCATGGACGCCCGATTGCAACACGAACAGCCACAGGGCCGCGCCCGCCGCGAGATACGGCCACAGCGCCCGCACCCGGCGCCGGTTCATCACGTACAGCACCGCCAGCGCCAGGCCCGCGCCGGCCAGCGCCAGCGCCCTGATCTGATCGGTATAGGCGAGCGCGATGATCACCACCGCGCCCATGTCGTCGACGATCGCGACGGTGGTGAGCAGCAGCTTGAGCGCAGGCGGCACGCGCTTCCCCAGCATCGCCATCACCCCGATGGCGAAGGCGATGTCGGTCGCCGCCGGGATCGCCCAGCCGCGTTGCAACCCGCCGCGGTCGCCCACCACCAGCAGATAGACGAGCGCCGGCACCGCCATCCCCGCCGCCGCCGCGATGAACGGCAGGCGGCGCTGGTCGGCACGAGCGAGGCGGCCGTCGACGAACTCGCGCTTGATCTCCAGCCCGACGAGCAGGAAGAACAGCGCCATCAGCCCGTCGTTGATCCACAGATGCACCGTCATCGGCCCGAGCGCGGACGAAAGCACCGGCCCGGTCCGCGCATGAAGCACATGCGCATACCAGCCCGCCGTCGCCGGCAGGTTCGCGGCCAGCATCGCCAGCGCCGCCGCCGCGACCAGCACGAAGCCGCCCGCCGCCTCGCCGGTGAGGAAGGCGCGCAACGCGGAAGCGCGGCGCGCCGTCATCCGCCGGCGCGCGCCAGCGCCTCCGCGATCAGCTTGCGGCTGTTCTCCACGCCGTAGAGCCGGATGAAGCTCCCCATGCGCGGCCCCTGGCTCGACCCGAGCAGCGTTTCGTAGAGCGCGCGGAACCAGTCGCGCAGCTCGGCGAACCCGCCGGTCTTGCCGATCTCATAGACGTGGTTCTGGATATCCTCGGCGCTGGCGTCCGCCGGCAATGCCGCAAGCTCGGCATCGAGCCGTTGCAACGCGGCGACCTCCACGCCCTCCGGCGCGCGGCGCCTGAGCGTCGGCGCGATGAAGTCGCGGTGATAGGCCAGCGCATAGCCGATCAGCCGGTCCAGCTCCGGATAGGCGGCGGGCGAGGCATCGGGCAGGTAATTGGCGAGATAGCCCCACACCTGTTCCTTCGAGGCCTCTCCCATCACCCCGACGAGGTTGAGCAGCAGCCCGAACGTCACCGGCAGCGTCCCCTCCGGCAGCTTGCCGTCGTGGATGTGGTGGACGGGGTTGCCGAGCTTCTCCTTGATGCCCTGCCCCGGATAATTGGCGCGGAACTGCCAATATTCGTCCACCGCGCGCGGGATCACGCCCATGTGCAGCTGCTTGGCCTTCTTCGGCTCGCGATAGGCGTAGAAGGCGACCGATTCCTCCGGGCCGTAGGTCAGCCATTGCTCGAGGCTGAGGCCGTTGCCCTTGGACTTCGATATCTTCTCGCCCTTCTCGTCGAGGAACAGCTCGTACACCAAAGTCTCGGGCTTGCGCCCGCCGAGGATCTGGCAGATGCGCCCGCCGAGCGCGGCGGAATCGATCAGGTCCTTGCCGTGCATCTCGTAATCGACGCCCAGTGCCGCCCAGCGCATCCCCCAGTCGGGCTTCCACTGGAGCTTGGCCTTGCCGCCGAGGACCGACTGCTCGATCGTCTCGCCCTCGTCGACGAAGCGGATCAGCCCGGCGTCGGCATCGACCACCTCGACCGGCACTTGCAGCACCACGCCGGATTTGGGGCTGATCGGCAGCACGGGCGAATAGGTCGCCTGCCGCTCGCCGCGCAACGTCGGCAGCATCACCGCCATGATCGCATCGTACTGGCGCAGGACGTTGCGGAGCTGCTCATCGAACCGGCCGGCATGGTAATATTCGGTCGAGGAGGCGAATTCATAGTCGAAGCCGTAGCGATCGAGGAAGGCGCGCAGCATCGCATTGTTATGGTGCGCGAAACTCTCGAACTTGCCGAACGGGTCGGGCACCTGCGTCAGCGGCTTGCCGAGATATCCGGCCAGCATCGCCTGGTTGGGCACGTTGTCCGGCACTTTGCGCAGGCCGTCCATGTCGTCGGAGAAGGCGATCAGCCGCGTCGGCTGGTCGGACAGCGCGTGGAAGGCGTTGCGCACCATCGTCGTGCGCAGCACCTCGTTGAACGTGCCGATATGCGGCAGGCCCGAGGGGCCGTAGCCCGTCTCGAAGATGATCGCCCCGCCGCCCGGTTTTCCCTCCGGCCAGCGCTTGAGCAGCCGGCGCGCTTCCTCGAACGGCCAGGCTTTGGATTCAAGGGCTGCGGAGCGGAGATCGTCTGTCATGGTGCGGTGCGACGTAGCGACGCGCGCGCGCGATGGCTATATCCCCGTGCGGGTTTCGCGGCGCGAAAAGGCCGGAGCGCCCATGCCTCGCGACTGGGTCCGATCGCCCCTATCGCCCTGAAACCATAGCCTAAACAACGCATTTTGTGCGGCGAGCCGAGTGGATTCGTTTGCGGATTGGTAACCATTGGCGGCGCATAAACGGCCAATGGATCAGGCCGTGTCTATACCCATGTCTCTGGACGGCGAGGACAATCGCGGCTCCTTGCGCAAGGCGGTCAAGATGCGCGCGCACCTGCGCGACCGCGGCACGACCCGGTTCGAGATCGACGTGGTGGACCTGTCCACCACCGGATTCCGCGCGCAGACCAGCTTCACCCTGTGGCCGGGCCAGACGGTCTGGCTGACGCTGCCCGGCCTCGCCGGGCTGGAGGCGGTGGTCGCATGGCGCGACAAATACCGCTACGGCTGCGCCTTCGCCAGGCCGCTGCATCCGGCGGTGTTCGATCACATCGTGGCGCTCGGCAACAGCTAAGGCGCGCACGCTGCACGCCGGTCGATCAGTCCGCTGAGCGAAGCTGTTGCCCGGCCGGCGGGTCGCGCCTGCGCCCGTCAGTCGAATAGCGACGACACGCTCGATTCGTCCGCGATGCGCCGGATCGCCTCCGCCAGCAGCGGCGCGATGGTCAGGTGGCGGATGCGCTTCGCCTCGGCGAGCACCTCGTGATTGCCGATCGAATCGGTGATGACCAGCTCGCGCAGCGCCGATCCCTCGACCCGCGCCACCGCCCCGCCGGACAGCACGCCGTGCGTCACATAGGCCACCACGTCCTCGGCCCCGGCCTCCTTCAGCGCGGCGGCGGCGTTGCACAATGTACCGGCCGAATCGACGATATCGTCGATCAGGATGCAGAAGCGGCCCTCGACGTCGCCGATGATGTTCATCACCTCGGATTCGCCGGCGCGCTCGCGGCGCTTGTCGACGATCGCCAGCGGCGCGTTGTCGAGCCTCTTGGCGAGCGCCCGCGCGCGCACCACGCCGCCCACGTCGGGCGAGACGACCATCAGGTTCTTGTCGCCGAAGCGCGTCAGGATATCCGCCGACATCACCGGGGCGGCGAACAGATTGTCGGTCGGGATGTCGAAGAAGCCCTGGATCTGCCCGGCGTGGAGATCGACCGAGAGCACGCGGTCCGCCCCCGCCGTGGTGATGAGGTTGGCGACCAGCTTGGCCGAGATCGGCGTGCGCGGGCCGGGCTTCCGGTCCTGCCGGGCATAGCCGAAATACGGCACCACCGCCGTGATCCGCTTCGCCGAGGCGCGCTTCAGCGCGTCGATGCAGATCAGCAGCTCCATCAGGTTGTCGTTCGCGGGGAAGCTGGTCGACTGGACGACGAACACGTCCTCGCCGCGCACATTCTCGCGGATCTCGACGAAAATCTCCTCGTCGGCGAAGCGGCGCACCAGCGCCTCGGTCAGCGGCAGCTCCAGATAGGCGGCGATGTCGCGCGCCAGCGGCAGATTGGAGTTGCCGGTCATCAGTTTCATTGCGTCGCCCTTCCCGCCCCGATTCGCGTCGCCTTAATGCGCGGGGCTGGCGAGGGGAAGGGCAAGCGCCTAAGCGGACCTCCATGACCGTCGTTACCCGCTTCGCGCCGTCGCCCACCGGGCGGCTGCATGTCGGCAACATCCGCACCGCGCTGCACAACTGGCTGTTCGCGCAAGGGACCGGCGGCCGCTTCGTGCTGCGCATCGACGATACCGACGCGGAGCGCAGCGAGGAACGTCACGTCGATTCGATCCGCGCCGATCTCGCCTGGCTCGGCCTCACGCCGGTGGAGGAGGTGCGCCAGTCGCAACGGTTCGCGCTCTATCGGCGGCGGTTCGACGAGCTGGTCGCGGCGGGGCGCATCTATCCCGCCTATGAAAGCGCGCAGGAGCTGGACCTCAAGCGCAAGGTCCAGCTCGGGCGCGGCCTGCCCCCGGTCTATGACCGCGCGGCGCTGACCCTCGGCGATGCCGACCGCGCGAAGCTGGAGGCGGAGGGCGCGCGCCCGCACTGGCGCTTCCGGCTCGATCACGAAGCGCCGATCGAATGGCATGACCTGATCCGGGGCGAGCAACATTTCGATCCCGCGACGATGAGCGATCCGGTGATCCGCCGCGCGGACGGCTCGTGGCTCTACATGCTGCCGTCGGTGATCGACGATATCGACATGGGCATCACCCATGTCGTGCGCGGCGAGGATCACGTCTCGAACACCGCGCTCCAGATCCAGATGTTCGCCGCGCTCGGCGCGACCCCGCCGGCCTTCGCGCACGAGGCGCTGCTGACCGGCAGCGAGGGCAAGCTCTCCAAGCGGCTCGGCAGCGTCGGGGTCGACCAGTTCCGCGCGGCGGGGATCGAGCCGCAGGCGATCCGCGCGCTGCTCGCCCGGCTCGGCACCAGCGATCCGGTCGAGCCGTTCGTGGATGTCGCGCCGCTGGTCGCCGGGTTCGACTTCGCCCGCTTCGGCCGCGCGCCCGCGCGGTTCGACGAGGCGGAACTGGCGCAGCTCAACGCGCGGATCGTCCACCAGCTTTCCCATGCGGCGGTCGCGGATCGCCTGCCCGCCGGGATGGGCGCGGCGGCGTGGGAGGCGGTGCGGCCCAATCTCGCGACCGTCGCGGAAGCCGCCGACTGGTGGCGCGTGATCGAAGGGCCGGTCGATGCGCCGGATGCCGGCGAGGATGCCGCCTATCTCGCCCAGGCCGCCGCCGCCGCCGCCGCAATCGACTGGGCCGGCGACCCGTGGCACGCGCTCACCGCGCGGCTGAAGGACGCGACCGGGCGCAAGGGCAAGGCGCTGTTCCTGCCGCTGCGCCGCGCGCTGACCGGGCGCGACCACGGCCCGGACATGGCCGCGCTGCTGCCGCTGATCGGCCGCGACCGGGCGATCGCGCGCCTCTCCACCGCCTGAGCCGCCGTTCACAGGTCACGGTGGCGGGCCGGATGGAGGCCGTTTCCGTTACGTTATAAAATATCTTCTCGCGCGCATAGATACGTTGTATCATCCCTGAACCGGGAAACCGGCAAAGGAGAACAGACGAGAGGATCAGGCTTATGTACGCGGATCGTTACGTTCGCTCGAGCGGGTTCAATCCGGGCAGCCTCGCCGTCGCGGTCGGGCTGAATGCCGCGATCGTCGCCGGGCTGGTGATGTCGGTGCCGGAGATCAGGGAGAATTTCACCAAGGAATTCACCGCGATCAACATTCCGATCGAGCCGCCGCCCCCGCCCGAACCGCTCCCGCAGCCCGAGCGCAAGACCGCGCACCCGTCCAGGGCCGCGACGGATCAGATCGACCGGACCACGCCGATCGTCCAGACTAGCGAATCGGGCGGCCTCGTCATCCCGCCCTTCCCGCCGCCGACCAATCCCGGAACCGGCGGCGGCATCGACACGATCATCGACCCGCCCGTGAAGCCGCCGGTGATGGTCGATGCGGTCGCCGATCCGCGCTACGCCCGCGATTTCCAGCCCGATTATCCCGCCGGCGAGCGGCGCATGGGCAATGAGGGCAAGGTGGTGATCCGCGTGCTGGTCGGCGCGGACGGGCGCGTGAAGCAGGTCGAGCGCGTCTCGGCGGCGAGCGAGGCCTTCTGGCAGGCGACCGAGCGGCAGGCGCTTTCCCGCTGGCGCTTCCGCCCGGCGACGCGCGACGGCGTGGCGGTCGAATCATGGCGCACGATGACGGTGCGGTTCGAGATGGAATCCTAGCTGGATCGTATGAAGAGCTGTCGCGTCAGTCCGCTTCCCCCTCCCCCCGAGACGGGCGGACTGGCGCGGCTCCGGCATAACCGGGGCTGGCAACCGGCGTCGCGCGCGCCTATCTTGGGCCACATGCAATTCTTCGCCCGCATGTCGCCGCTCCGCGCGCTGCGAGATCTTCGGCTATTCCTGCACCAGCGCCAGCCGCACGAGCTGGGCTTCTTCGCGCTGTCGATCCTGATCACCGGCTTCTTCATCTTCGCCTTCATCAAGGATTCGACGATCGAGAAAGTCTACAAGCCCGACATCGTCTACGTGCAGCAATGGCGGCTCGACCGCACCGAGGCGGAGATCGTCGCGCAGCAGAAGGTCGATCAGGCGAAGAAGGACAAGGAACTGGCCGAGCAGGAGAAGGAGCAGGCTAAGACCCGCGCCGAATTCCAGCGGCTCGACGACAAATTGAAGCGCTGGGGCATCTGAGCGCCGCCGACGACCAGCGCTGGATGGCCGCCGCGCTCGCCCTCGCCGGGCGGACGCGCGGGCGGACCGCGCCCAATCCCAATGTCGGCTGCGTGATCGTGAAGGAAGGTCGCGTCGTCGGGCGCGGCTGGACGCAGCCCGGCGGCCGCCCGCATGCCGAGGCGATGGCGTTGGCCCAGGCGGGCGAGGCGGCGCGCGGGGCGACCGCCTATGTCACGCTGGAGCCGTGCGCACACCGCTCGCCGCGCGGCCCGGCCTGCGCCGATCTGCTGGCGGAAGCGGGTGTCGCGCGGGTCGTCGCCGCGCTCGGCGATCCCGATCCGCGCACCGACGGCGCGGGCCTCGCGCGCCTTGCCGCCGCCGGCATCGCCATCTCCACCGACGTGCTCGCGGCGGAGGCGCGACGCTCGATGGACGGGTTCCTCACCCGCCGCGCGTTCGGGCGGCCGCAGGTGACGCTCAAGCTCGCCACCTCGCTCGACGGCTGCATCGCGCGGGCGGACGGCGAAAGCCGCTGGATCACGGGCGCCGAATCACGCGCCCACGCGCATCTCGAACGCGCGCGGCACGAGGCGATCCTCGTCGGGCGCGGCACATGGGAGGCGGACGCCCCGCGCCTCGACGTGCGGCTGCCGGGCCTTGAGGCACGCTCCCCGCATCGCGTCATCTTCTCCGCGCTCGGCGTGGACGCGCCCGACTGCACCGTCATCGCCGATATCGCCGATATCGCTGCGTTGCCGGGCGATCACCTGCTGATCGAGGGCGGCGCGGGCGCGGCGTCCGCCTTCCTCGCTGCCGATCTGGTCGATCGCCTGCTGATCTATCGCGCGCCGATCCTGATCGGCGGCGGGCGAGCGGCGCTGGGCGACATCGGCCTCGCCAGCCTCGCCGACGCGCACGGCCGCTGGCGGCTGCTCGACGCGCGCGCGCTTGGCAGCGACCGGCTCGAGGCATATGAGCGCCAGCGACAGCAGGACTTCTGACTCATATGTTCACCGGGATCGTCTCCGACGTCGGCACCATCAAAGCGGCGGAATCGCGCGGCGACCTGCGCGTGGTGGTGGAGACCGCCTACGACACCGCCACCGTCGATCTCGGCGCGTCGATCGCCTGCTCGGGCGTGTGCCTGACGGTGGTGGACAAGGGGCCGGGCTGGTTCGCGGTGGACGTGTCGGGCGAAACCGCCAGCCGCACCGCGCAGGGCCAGTGGACCGCCGGCCGCCGTCTCAACCTCGAACGCGCGATGAAGCTGGGCGAGGAACTGGGCGGGCATATCGTCACCGGCCATGTCGACGGCGTGGCCGAGGTGGTGGAGGTTATGCCGGACGGCGATTCGAAGCGCGTCGCCTTCCGCGTCCCCGGCGATCTCGCCCCGTTCCTCGCGCCGAAAGGCTCGGTGACGGTCGATGGCGTGTCGCTCACCGTCAACACCGTGGAGGATCGTGCGGACGGCACCGTCTTCGCGATCAACCTCATCCCGCACACCCGGTCCGTCACCACCCTCGGCGGGCTGACGGCGGGGCAGGCCGTCAACATCGAGATCGACGTCCTCGCCCGCTACCTCCAACGCATGGAGCATTATCGTGTCAAAGCCGGCTGAACTCGCGCGCCTGCGCCACGCATTCCTTTCCTCGCCGGAGGAGATCATCGAGGAGGCGAAGAACGGTCGGATGTTCATCCTCGTCGACGACGAGGATCGCGAGAACGAGGGCGATCTCGTCATTCCGGCGCAGATGGCGACGCCGGAGAAGATCAACTTCATGGCGAAGCACGGTCGCGGGCTGATCTGCCTGGCGCTGGGCAAGGCGCGGGTCGACCAGCTCGGGCTGGACCTGATGAGCCGCAACAACGGCACGCGGCACGAGACCGCCTTCACCGTCTCGATCGAGGCGCGCGAGGGGGTGACGACCGGCATCTCGGCGGCGGACCGCGCGCGCACCGTGGCGGTGGCGATCGACGCGTCGAAGGGGCGTGGGGAGATCGTGACGCCGGGCCATGTCTTCCCGCTGGTCGCGCGCGACGGGGGCGTGCTGGTGCGCGCGGGGCATACCGAGGCGGCGGTGGACGTGGCGCGGCTCGCCGGCCTCAACCCCTCGGGCGTGATCTGCGAGATCATGAACGAGGACGGCACGATGGCGCGGATGGACGATCTCGTCGCCTTCGCCCAACTCCACAACCTCAGGATCGGCACGATCCGCGACCTCATCGCCTATCGCCGACGTCATGACCATCTGGTCGAGAAGCGCGCGGAGACGACGTTCGAATCGCGCTGGGGCGGCACCTGGCGCGGCCTCACCTTCTTCAACAAGGCGACCGGCGACGAGACGATCGCGCTGGTCAAGGGCCATATCGATCCGGCGAAGCCGACATTGGTGCGGATGCACACCGCCAGCTTCTTCAGCGACATGTTCGGCGAGCTGTCGCCGCGCGCGGACCTGCTCTCGCGCTCGATGGAAATGATCGGGGCGGAAGGCTCCGGCGTGATCGTGGTGATCAACCGCCCGATGCAGGGCGCCTTCTCGCGCTTCGTCAAGGCGCATGCCGAGGGCAAGGGGCCGGGCGCGCCGGAGATCGAGGAATTGCGCGACTATGGCGTCGGCGCGCAGATTCTCGCCGAGCTGGGCGTGGAGGAGATGATCCTGCTCACCAATACGCATCACGCGCTGGTCGGGCTGGAAGGCTATGGCCTGTCGATCGTCGCCGAGCATCCGATCACGGACGGCGACGCGGAGTAACGCATCCCCCACGGAGTTTCCCGAATGGCCCGCATCCTTATCGTCGAGGCGCGCTTCTACGATCACCTGAACGACATGCTGATCGCCGGCGCGTGCGCCGCGATCGAGGGCGCGGGGCATCAGGCGGAGATCGTCACCGTCCCCGGTGCGCTGGAAGTGCCCGGCGCGATCGCCATGGCGGCGGAGACGGGGCGCTACGACGCCTATGTCGCGCTCGGCGTGGTGATCCGCGGCGAGACCTATCATTTCGAGATCGTCTCGAACGAAAGCGCGCGTGGCGTCATGGCGCTGACGATGGACGGCCTAGCTATCGGCAACGGCATCCTCACCACCGAGAACGAGGCGCAGGCGATCCACCGCGCCGATCCGGGCCAGCTCGACAAGGGCGGCGGCGCGGCGATGGCGGCGCTGGCGATGCTCAAGCTGCGCGAGCGATTCGGCTGAGGTGCCGACGGAGCCGCCCCCGTCGCGCTATCGCGTGGTGGAGCGAGGGCGGCGTCTGGAGGTGATCGACACGCGGGCGATGCCATCCCCGGCGCCACCTTCCGCGCCGGCCATTACCTCCCCATCGCGTGCCGGAACGGCGCCGGCGCGTTCGTTGGCGACAACCGGCCGGTCGCTCACGACGATGCGGCTCTATGACGAGAAAGCGCCGCGTATCGTGCGGCTCGACGCGGGCGGCGCGGCGACGCTCGGGCGGATGCGCCTGCTCACGCTGGTCCTTGCAATGGCGTGGCTTCTCGCCGCGATCTGGCAACCGTGGCTCGGCGTGCTGCCGCTGTTCCTGCTTGCCCGCAACGGGTTGGGCGCGACGATCCGGCGCAGGATCACCCGCTGGCTCGACCGCTATGAGGTCGCGAAGCCCTGAGCCTGCCGGGGGCCGCGCCGCGACAGGCTCGGGCCAACGCTCAGCCCGCCGACACCTCCAGCGCGGGATAGTCGATATATCCCTCCGGCCCCGGCTTGTAGAAGGTCCTGGAATCGGGTTCGTTGAGCGGCGCGCCGGCGCGGAAGCGTTCGACCAGATCGGGATTGGCGATGAACAGCCGCCCCCAGCTTATCGCATCGGCCAGCCCCGAATCGAGATCGGCCTGCGCGGCGGCGAGCGAATAATCCTGGTTCAGCACCAGCGGGCGGGCGAAGGCCGCGCGGATCTTCGGGCTGAGCTTGGGCACGTCGGTGCTGCCGAACGTCCCGTCCGGCGACTGCTCGCGCAATTCGAGGAAAGCGATGCCAAGCGCGTCGAGCGCGCGCACGGCGGGGATGAACACCGCTTCCGCGTTGCTGTCGTCCGCGCCCTGCGAATCGCCGTTGGGGGAGAGGCGGACGGCGGTGCGATCCGCGCCCGCCTCGGCGATCACCCGCTCCGTCACCTCGCGCAGCAGGCGGATGCGGTTCTCGGGCGGCCCGCCGTAATCGTCGTCACGGTCGTTGACGCCGTCACGCAGGAACTGGTCGATGAAATAGCCGTTCGCGGCATGGATCTGCACGCCGTCGAACCCGGCAGCCAGCGCGTTGCGCGTTGCGGCGGCGTAATCGTCCAGCGTCTGGCGGATATCGTCCAGCGTCGCCGGGCGCGGCACGTCATAGGGGTTCTTCTCGGGCACCGCATAAGGCGCGCGCTTCGCCGAGGAGGACAGCGATTGCAGCCCGCTCACGTCGGGCCGCGCCAGCCGCCCCATGTGCCAGAGCTGCGCGACGATCCGCCCGCCGGCGCGGTGCACCGCCTCCGTCACCGGCTTCCATGCCTCCACCTGGCTGTCCAGCCACAGCCCCGGCGCGCTCGGCCAGCCAAGGCCCTGCCGGCTGATCCCGGTCGCCTCGCTGATGATGAGGCCCGCGCCGGCCCGCTGGCGGTAATATTCGATCATCAGCCCGGTCGGCACATGGCCCTCGGTGGCGCGGGTGCGCGTCAGCGGCGCCATGATGATGCGATTGGGTGCATGGATCGCGCCGAGCGCGATGGGATCGAACAGACTGGGCATTGATTCCCTTTCAGTTGCGCATTGCTACCTGACGCGCCGGAGATAGGCGGTTACAGGGCGGCATGCATCAGCCGATTCGCTCAAGAAAAGCTATCTTCGGCGCAAGCGGCACCGCCATCGCGTTCATCGCGCTGCTCTGCGGGAACATCACGCTGGCGTTCGGGCCGTGGTTCGTGCGGATGGCGGACGTCGGGCCGGTCGCGGCGGGATTCTGGCGCCTTTCGCTCGCCGCGCCGCTGCTGCTGGTGCTGGCGCGCGCCACCGGCAGCCGGCCGATCGCCGAGGCAAAGGGGCTGTGGTGGGTGCTGATCGCCTCCGGCGTGCTGTTCGCGGGCGATCTCGGCACATGGCACGTCGGCATCCACCATACCAAGCTCGCCAACGCCACGCTGTTCGGCAATTGCGCCTCGCTGATCTATCCGATCTACGGCTTCGCCGTCGCGCGCACCTGGCCTAGCCGCACGCAGGGCGCGGCGCTGCTGCTCGCGCTGGTCGGCGCGATGGTGCTGATGGGGCGGTCGGCGGAGGTTTCGCCCGAAAACCTCATCGGCGACCTGCTGTGCATGATCGCCGGCGTTCTCTACGCCGCCTATTTCATCTTCATGGTCCGCGCCCGCGCGACGATGCAGCCGCTTCCGGCGCTCGCGCTCTCCTCGATCGCCGCCGCCCCGCCGCTGCTGCTCGTCGCGCTGATGCTGGGGGAGCGGGTGATGCCGGGCAACTGGACCCCGCTCATCATCCTAGCGCTGGTCAGCCAGGTGCTGGGACAGGGGCTGATGACCTATGCGCTCGGCCGGCTCAGCCCGCTGGTGATCGGGCTGGCGCTGCTCATCCAGCCGGTGGTGGCGGCGGCGGTCGGCTGGATCGTCTATGGCGAGCGGCTCGGCCCGCTCGATCTGGTCGGCGCGGTGCTGGTGGCGATCGCGCTGGTGCTGGTGCGCCGTTCGTCGGGGAGTGATAGGAAGACGGCATGACCGACCAGCCCTCCCCGCTCGCGGACGCGACGCTCGACGAAATCCGCGCCGCGCTCGCCCCGCGCATCGCCGCCAACGCCGCTTTCGACGGCTGGGCCGCGCCGGCGCGCGACATCGCCGCCGACGCCGCCGGCGTGGACCGCGACGTCGCCGCGCTCGCGCTGCCCGACGCGCCGGCGATGATCGACGCCTGGTTCGCCGCCGTCGACGCCGCGATGCTCGCCGCCGTGCCGGCCGAGCGCCGCGCGGCGATGAAGATCCGCGAGCGCATCGCGACGTTGGTCGAGGCGCGGATCGACGCTCTCGCGCCGCACCGCGAATCGCTGCGCCGCGCGCTCGCCATCCTCGCGCTGCCACGCAACATCGCGGCCGGCACGCGGCTGGCGTGGCGCACGGTCGACACGATCTGGCGCGCGGCCGGCGACACCGCGACCGACTATAACCACTACACCAAGCGCACCATCCTGCTCGGCGTCTATGCCGCGACCATGACGGTGCTGCTCGACGACGAAAGCGCGGGCCAGGCGGACACGCGCGCCTTCCTCGCGCGGCGGATCGACGGCATCATGCGGTTCGAAACGGCCAAGGCGGGCTTCCTGCGCCGCGCCGCGCGCCGCCCCAGCCTGTCGCGCTTCGTCGGGCGGCTGCGCTATCCGGTGGCGTGACGACGGTGCGCGCGAAAGATAATTGATAATCGTTCGCATCATCGTTAGACCGATTCCATGCTCACGTCGGTTCCCAGCCTCGAATCGCTTCCGCTTCGCCGCCACGCGACGATCGCGGCGATCGCGTGGGATCGGCTCACCGCGCCCGAGGCGCGGCGGCTGCGCGAGTTCGGCTTCGACGAGGGTGTCGGGGTGGAGGTGCTCCATCGCGCCACGCTCGGGCGCGGGCCGATCGCCTGCCGCATCGGGCGGATGACGGTCGCGCTGCGCCGCGCGGTCGCCGCGACCATCACGGTCTCGCTGGGATAATGTCGACGCTCCCGCTGGTCGCGCTGGTCGGCAATCCCAACGCCGGCAAGAGCGCCCTGTTCAACGCGCTCACCGGCGCGCGGCAGAAGGTGGGCAATTATCCCGGCGTCACGGTCGAGCGCCATTCCGGCCGCTTCGCGCTGGACGACGGGCGGCCGATCGAGCTGGTCGACCTGCCCGGCGCCTACAGCCTCGATCCGTCCTCCCCCGACGAGCGCGTCACCCGCGACGTGGTGACCGGCGCCCAGAGCGGGGAGCGGCGGCCAGACGCGCTGGTGGTGGTGGTGGATGCCGCCAATCTCGACAACCACCTGCGCTTCACGCTGCAACTGGTCGCGCTGGGGCTGCCGGTAGTGGTGGCGCTCAACATGTTCGACCTCGCCGAGCGCGACGGGCTGACGCTCGATCCTCAGGCCCTCGCGCGCGAGTTGGGCGTGCCCGTGGTGCCGACGGTGGCGGTGCGGCGGCGCGGGCTGGACGAATTGCGCCACGCGCTGACCGGCCTGATCGACGGGGCGATCCCCGCTCCCGCGCCGGGCGCGGCGCAGGAGGATATCGCGGCGCTGCAACGCCGCGCGCGCGCGCTCTCCGTCGTCGCGACCGTCCACGAAACGCCGGTGCGGCGCTGGACGCACCTGCTCGATTCGGTCGCGCTGCATCCGGTGATCGGCGTGGCGCTGCTGCTCGCCGTGCTGTTCGTCATGTTCCAGATGGTGTTCTGGGCGGGCGCCGCGCCGGCCGACGCGATCGCTGACGGATTCGATCGGGTTTCCCGGCTTATCAAGGACGTGATGCCGGATTCGATCCTGCGGTCGCTCCTCACCGACGGCGTGATCGCGGGCGTCGGCGCGGTGGTGAAGTTCCTGCCGCAGATCCTCATCATGTTCTTCTTCATCCTGCTGCTGGAGGCGAGCGGCTACATGGTCCGCGCCGCCTTCCTGATGGATCGGCTGATGGCCGGCGTCGGGCTGTCGGGGCGGGCGTTCATCCCGTTGCTCTCCAGCTTCGCCTGCGCGGTGCCCGGCATCATGTCGACCCGCACGATCGAGGATGAGAAGGACCGGCTGACCACGATCCTGATCGCGCCGCTGATGACCTGTTCGGCGCGGCTGCCGGTCTATACTTTGGTCATCGGCGCGCTGATCCCGAACACGCGCGTGCTGCCCTTCGTCGGGTTGCAGGGGCTGGTGATGCTCGGCCTCTACGTCATGGGCGTGCTCGGCGCGTTCGTCGTCGCGCTGATCCTGCGCCGCACCGTCACCAGGGGCGCGTCGTCGGGCTTCATGATGGAGATGCCGAAATACCAGCTCCCCAGCGTGCGCGACCTCGCGATCGGCCTGTGGAGCCGCGCGGAGATCTTCCTCAAGCGCGCCGGCACGACGATCGCCTTCACCACGATCATATTGTGGGCGCTGCTGTCCTTCCCGCAGGTGCCGAAGGACAGCCCGGTCAGCCAGGTCAATTATTCGGTCGCCGGGCGCATCGCCAATGCGATCGAGCCGGCGTTCCGGCCGATCGGCTTCAACCGCGACATCGTGCTCGCGCTGATCCCGGCGATGGCGGCGCGCGAGGTTTCGGTCGCGGCGCTGGGCACGGTCTATGCCATCGACAATGCCGGCCCCGACGATGAAACGCAGGTCAGCCAGGCGATCGCCGGCAAATGGAGCCTCGCCACCGCGCTCGCCTTCCTGATGTGGTTCGTCTTCGCGCCGCAGTGCATCTCCACGATCGCCGTCACCCGGCGCGAGACGAACGGGTGGAAATGGCCGCTGTTCATGATTGGCTATCTGTTCGCCGCCGCCTACATCATGACGGGAATCACATACTGGCTCGCGGTCGCCGTGGGCCTCTGAGGGGCTTACATGGCAGGCAGCGTCAACAAGGTAATTCTCGTCGGCAACCTGGGGCGCGATCCCGAATCGCGCACCTTCCAGAACGGCGGCAAGGTGGTGAACCTGCGCATCGCCACGTCCGAATCGTGGAAGGACCGCAACACCGGCGAGCGCAAGGAGCGCACCGAATGGCATTCGGTGGCGATCTTCAACGAAGGCCTCGCCAATGTCGCGGAACGCTTTCTGCGCAAGGGATCGAAGGTCTATATCGAGGGCCAGCTCCAGACCCGCAAATGGCAGGACCAGCAGGGGCAGGACCGCTATTCCACCGAGATCGTGCTGCAAGGCTTCAACAGCGTGCTGACGATGCTCGACGGCGCACCGGGCGGCGGCGCCGGCGGTGGCGGGATGGCCGGCGGCGGCCGTGACGACTGGGGCGGCGGCAATGACTTCGGCGGCGGGGCCTCCTCCGGCGGCGGCTTCGGCGGCCGTGGCGACGGGAGCAGCGCCGGTAGCGGTGGCGGCAGCGGCGGTTTCGGCCAGAGCCGCGGCGGCTTCGCCGACGATCTCGACGACGACGTCCCTTTCTAAAGGAGACCCGTGCCCCCGAACACCGAATCCGGGCTGGACGAAGTAGCGCGCGCGCGCGCCCTGTCGCTCTATGATCTGGCCGGCGCGCGGGACGAAGGGGTGCTCGACGATCTCGTGCGCTTCGCCAGCCAGCTCTGCGAAGCGCCGATCGCGCTGGTCAGCGTGGTGGAGGAGCAGTTCCAGCGCTTCCTCGCGCGCGTCGGCACCGATCTCGCCGAAACGCCGCGCAGCCAGTCGTTCTGCGCCCATGCGATGCACGGCCATGGCGTGATGGAGGTGCCGGATGCGCGCGCCGATCCGCGCTTCGCGGACAATCCGCTCGTCATCGGGGCGCCGCATATCCGCTTCTATGCCGGCGCGCCGCTCGCCACCGCCGCAGGGCTGGCGCTCGGCGCGCTCTGCGTGATCGACGACAAGCCGCGCGCCGCGCTCACCCCGCTCCAGCGCGAGGGACTGACGATCGCGGCCTCGGCCGCGCTGGGACGGCTGGAAGCGCGCCGCACCGCGCGCGAGGCGGAGCGCGCCGCCCGCGCGCTCGCCGACAGCGAGATCCGCTTCCGCACGCTGGCCGATACGATGCCGCAGATCGTCTGGTCCGCGCGGCCCAACGGCGTCACCGATTATGCCAACGCGCGCTGGCACGAATATACCGGCACCGCGCAGGGCGAGGTCGCCGGCGATGCGTGGAGCACGATGTTCCACCCCGACGATCGGGCGCGCGCGCGCGAGCAATGGCAGCATAGCGTGACGACCGGGGAACCCTATCAGATCGAATATCGCCTGCGGATGCGCGACGGCGGCTATCGCTGGATGCTCGGCCGCGCCCTGCCGATCCGCGACGCGCACGGGCGGATCACGCGCTGGTTCGGCACCGCCACCGATATCCATGCGCACAAGATCGCGCTGGAGGAGCGCGAGATCGTCAGCCAGGAATTGTCCCACCGCATCAAGAACATCTTCGCGGTGATCGCCGGGCTGGTCCAGCTTTCGGCGCGCGCGTGGCCGGAATTCGCACCCGTCGCCGCCGACCTGCGCGAGCGGGTGACCGCGCTGGGCCGCGCCCACGACTTCATCCGCCCGCGCGGCCCCGCGCGACAGGACGCGCCGCCGCTCGACAGCCTGCATGGGCTGCTCGGGCAATTGTTCGCGCCCTATCAGCTCGCCGGACGCGCGCGAGTCACCGTCTCCGGCGGCGAGGTGACGATCGACGACCGCGCCGCCACCCCGATCGCGCTGCTGTTCCACGAGCTTGCCACCAACGCGACCAAATATGGCGCGCTGTCGAACGACACCGGCCATGTCACGGTGGAGATAACGCCGGGCACGGAGACGACGCTGCTCGCATGGCGCGAGCACGGCGGCCCGCCGGTCGGCGCGCCCGGCGGCGAGGGCGGCTTCGGCAGCCGGCTGATCGAATTGAGCGCGGTGCGCCAGCTCGGTGGCAGCGTCCACCGCGACTGGCGGCCGGACGGGCTGGTAGTGGAGATATCGCTGCCGAGCGCCTCGCTCAGCCGAACGCGCTGAGCCGAACGACGTCGCGCGTTGCCGGCGCCACGCCGTCGATCGCCCATGCGGCGGCGGCGCGGATCGCTTCCTCGCTGAACGGCTTGCGGATATAGCCCAGCGCCGGAACGCCGTCCGCGATCTGCGCGGGATTGGCGGTGACGAACACTACTTTCACCCCGTAATCGCGCGCGATGCGCTCGGCGATCGTCGGGCCGGTCGCGCCGTCGCGCAGGTTGACGTCGACGAAGGCCGCGCGACAGGCCGGCGCGGCGGCCAGCGCCTCCGCCTCGTCGGCGGCGATCGCGACGACATTATAGCCGGCATCGATCAGGATTCGCTCCAGATCGAGCGCGACGAAAATCTCGTCCTCGACGATCAATGCCGTATTGCCCATCAGCCCCGTCCGTTTAATTGTTCGGAAACTAACCTGCGTTGTGCGTTTCGGTTCCGCGCAGGAGGAAGACGGCGTGCTCCGCGAGCACATTCGCCGCCGCCGATGTGGTTTTCCTGCCACGGCTGAGAAACCATGCCCCTTCCACCGCGACGCCGTGCTCCTTCAGATAGGCACGGAAATCGTCCACCGTCAGATGGTGGATGTTGGGCGTGTCGTACCAGCGTTCCGGCAGCAGCCGCGTCACCGGCATCCGCCCGCCCCACAGCAGCGACAGCCGCACCCGCCAATGCGCGAAATTGGGAAAGCTGACGAAGGCGCGCCGCCCGATCCTGAGCAATTCGTCCAGCACCTTGTCCGGCGCGCGGCAGGTCTGCAGCGTCTGGCTGAGGATCGCATAGTCGAAGCTCCGCGCGGGATAATCCGCGAGATCGGTGTCGGCGTCACCCTGGATCACCGACAGGCCCCGCCCCACCGCCGCCGCGACATTGCCGGCATCCAGCTCCAGCCCGCGCGCATCGACCCCCTTGGCGTCGCGCAGCGCCGCCATCAGCAGCCCGTCGCCGCAGCCGATGTCCAGCACCCGCGCGCCCGGCGCGACATGATCGGCGATGATCGCGAGATCGGGCCGCAGATTCATGCCCCGCCCCCCATGAACCCCGTCACCACGCGGTACAGCTCGGGCGCGTCGAGCAGGAAGGCGTCGTGGCCATAGGGGCTGGACAGCTCCATGAAGCTCACCGCCGCGCCCGCCGCGTTGAGCGCGTGGACGATCGCGCGCGATTCGCGCGTCGGATAGAGCCAGTCGGTGTCGAAGCTGACGAGGCAGAAGCGCGCCCCGCTCCCCCGGAAGGCGTTGGCCAGCCGCCCGCCATGCTCCTCCGCCAGATCGAAATAATCCATCGCGCGCGTGATATAGAGATAGGAATTGGCGTCGAACCGGTCGACGAAGCTCAGCCCCTGATGCCGGAGATAGCTTTCGACCTGGAAATCCGCGTCGAAGCCGAACGACTTGGCGTCGCGCGCCTGCAATCGCCGCCCGAACTTCTCGGTTAGGCCGGCTTCGGACAGATAGGTGATGTGCGCCGCCATCCGCGCCACCGCGAGGCCGGCGGCGGGCGGCTCGCCGCGATAATAATCGCCGCCGTTCCAAAGCGGATCGGCCATCACCGCCTGCCGCCCGACCTCGTGGAAGGCGATGTTCTGTGCCGAGTGGCGCGCGGCGGAGGCGATCACCACCGCCGCCTCGACGCGATCGGGGAAGGTCGCCGCCCACGACAGCGCCTGCATCCCGCCCATCGACCCGCCGACCACCGCCTTGAGCCGCGCGACGCCGAGATGGTCGAGCAGCATCGCCTGCGCCCGCACCATGTCGCGGATCGTGATGACCGGGAAGGCCATGGCATATTCGCGGCCCGTCGCCGGATCGATCGTCGCCGGCCCGGAGCTGCCCATGCACGAGCCGAGCACGTTGGCGCACACCACGAACAGCCGGTCGGTGTCGATCGGCCGCCCCGGCCCGACCATCGCCGTCCACCACCCCGGCTTGCCGGTGCGCGGGTGCGGCGAGGCGACATATTGATCCATCGTCAGCGCGTGGCAGATCAGCACCGCGTTGCCGGCGTCGGGCGCGAGCGTGCCGTAGGTCTCGTAAGCGATCTCGACCGGCGCGAGCGCGCCGCCGCCGTCGAGCCTGAGCGGCCCCGGCAGCACGACATGGCGCCCTGGGCCGAAACGCTGATCGTCTGACATCGTGCAAAGCGCGTTAGCGGGGAGCGGACGCGCCAGCAATGGCCCTTCCCTGCGCGGCGCTCTCCGCGTAAGCGCGGCGACCATGACGAATGCACCCGTTCCCAAGCCGTGGATCATGGAGATCGCCCCGTATATTCCGGGCCGCTCCACCACCGACGACGGCCGCAAGGTGGCCAAGCTCTCGTCGAACGAGAATCCGCTCGGCACCAGCCCGCGCGCGCGCGCGGCGTTCGCCGCCGCCGCGACCAGCCTCGAACGCTATCCCGACGCCGGCGCCACCGAATTGCGCGAGACGCTGGCGGCGAAGCACGGGCTCGATCCGGCGCGGATCATCTACGGCAACGGATCGGACGAGGTGCTGCACCTCGCCGCCGGGGCCTTCGCCGGGCCGGGCGACGAGGTGATCTACGTCAATTACGGCTTCTCGGTCTATCCGATCGCCACCCGTCGCGTCGGCGCGACGCCTGTGATCGCGCCGGACAAGGATTACGCCACCGACGTCGACGCGATCCTCGCCGCCGTCAGCCCACGCACCCGCATCGTGTTCGTCGCCAACCCCAACAACCCGACCGGCACCTACGCCCCGCGCGCCGAGATCGAGCGGCTCCACGCCGGGCTGCGCCCCGATATCCTGCTCGTGCTCGACCATGCCTATGCCGAATATATCGACGGCGAGGACGACGACGGCGGCATGGCGCTGGCCGAAACCGCCTCGAACGTGCTGGTGACGCGCACCTTCTCCAAGATGTACGGCCTCGCCGCCGAGCGGATCGGCTGGGGCTATGGCGCGCCCGCGATCATCGAGGCGATGCACCGCATCCGCCTGCCCTTCTCGATCACCATCGCCGGCACGGCGGCGGCGGTCGCGGCGGTCGGCGACGCGGAATTCGTCGCCGGCACCCGCGCGCACAACGCGCGATGGCGTTCGTGGTTCGCGGAAGAGATCGGCAAGCTCGGCAATGCCGGGCTGCGCGCGATCCCCAGCCAGGCGAACTTCATCCTCGTGCTGTTCGAGGGCGAGCTTACCGCCGAGGCGGCCTACAAGGGGCTGATGGAGGCGGGCTATATCGTCCGCTGGCTTCCCGGACAGGGCCTGCCGCACGGCCTGCGCATCACGATCGGCACCGCCGATGAGACGCAAGGCGTGGTCGCCGCGCTTCGCCGCATGGCGGGCGCGGACTGATGCTGCCCTTCGCGCGCGTTTCGATCATCGGGCTGGGGCTGATCGGCTCGTCGGTGGCGCGCGCGGTGCGTCAGGCGATGCCCACCGTCCGCCTCACCGGCCATGACGCGAGCGCGGAGGTGCGCGAGACGGTCCGCCGGCTCGATCTGGTCGACGACGTGACCGACACCGCCGCCGCCGCCGTCACCGACGCGGAGCTGGTGATCCTGTGCGTCCCTGTCGGCGCGATGGGCGCGGTGGCGCGCGAGATCGCCGCCGACCTGCCGGCCGAGGCGATCGTCAGCGACGTGGGATCGAGCAAGGAATCGGTCGCGAAGGCACTGGCCGAGGCGCTGCCGGGCGCGATCATCGTCCCCGCCCATCCGGTCGCCGGCACCGAGCGGAGCGGGCCGGAGGCGGGCTTCGCCTCGCTGTTCCACGGCCGCTGGTGCATCGTCACGCCCTTGCCGGGCGGCGATGCGGCGGCGGCGGAGCGGGTGGCGGAATTCTGGCGCCGGCTCGGCAGCGATGTCGAGACGATGGCGCCGGACCACCACGATCGCGTGCTGGCGATCACCAGCCACCTGCCGCACCTCATCGCCTATACGATCGTCGGCACCGCCAACGACCTCGCCGAAGTGACCGAATCGGAAGTGATCAAATTCTCCGCCGGCGGCTTCCGCGATTTCACCCGGATCGCGGCATCCGATCCGACGATGTGGCGCGACGTGTTCCTCAGCAACAAGGAAGCCGTGCTGGAGATGCTCCAGCGCTTCAGCGAGGACCTCTCCCAGCTCCAGCGCGCGATCCGCTGGGGCGACGGCGACACCTTGTTCGATCATTTCACCCAGACCCGCGCGATCCGCCGCTCGATCGTCGATCAGGGGCAGGACGACGCGGCCGCCGATTTCGGCCGGCGGCACGGATAGAGTCGAGACCCGTCACTCTTCCAGCGCGTTGATCGCTTCCCACACCCGCTGTTCCGCCTCGCGGCGCGGCAGGCCGGGCGGGATCGGCTCGCCGATGCGGAACGTCACCACGCCGGAATGCTTCGCCCCCTTCTTCGGTAGCAGCCGCCCGCTGTCGGTGGCGATCGGCACCACCGGCAGGTCGAGCGCCTTGTACAGCCCCGCGAAGCCGGAGCGCAGCGGCGGCATCTCTCCCGGCGGCACGCGCGTCCCTTCGGGATAGACGATCACCGACCGGCCCGACGCCTTCGCCGCCGCGCCGTCGCGCATCAACTGGCGCAACGCCTTGCTCGAGGCATCGCGGTCCACCACGATCGAGCCGTAGCGCGTCGTCGCCCAGCCCCAGATCGGGATGCGCAGCAGCTCGCGCTTCAGCACCATCGCCGGGCTGTCGAGGATGAGTTGCAGCTCCAGCGTCTCGTACATCGCCTGATGCTTGGCGGCGTAGAGGAACTGGCCGCGTGGCACATTCCCCTCCACCCGGCTCTCGATGCCGAGGATCGCGCGCATCGCCCAGCGATGCACCCGCGCCCAGCCGTCCGCATAGCCGATCACCGCGCGCCGCCCGAACAGCGCCGCGACCGGCACGCACAGCACGATCGGCACCGAGACGATGTAGAAGAAGGCGCGGAAGGCGATCGTCCTCAGCCAGTCGGTCATTTGCCCCATTCGTTCACTTGCCAACGCCCAGCCACAGCACCACGCGGCGCAGGATCAGCTTGTTGTATTCGTTCACCAATTGCCGCAATCTCGGTTCGGTCGTCACGCCGTCGCGGACGATCGTCACGTCATTGTCGAGCGCCGCGCGCAGCTCCATCCGCGCGCGCGCCATATGCCAGTCGGAGGTGACGAGCCGTACCGAGCGATAATGATGCTCGCGCACCCAGGCGGCGGTCTCCTCCGCGTTCGAGCGTGTATCGACCGCCTGCCGCCCGAGATCGACGCAGCAATCGATCGCCGGCGCGTGGCCGAAGGCGGCGGCGAGCTCGCGCTTGCCCACGCCGGGCGCGACGCCGGTGACGAGCATCCGCTGCGCGCGCTTCTCCTCGATCAGCGTCAGCCCGCGCGCGATCCGCCCGACGCCGCCGGTCGGCACGACGATCGCATCGGTCCGCGCCACGTCCGACGGGCGGGCGAGCAGCAGCGTGAACGCCGCGAAGCCCAGCCCCCAGGCGACCGCGACCAGACCGATCAGCCGGCTGATCACAGGATATTCCTCAGCGCGCGCGTCACCGCCACCCGCGCCGCCGCCATCGCCAGCAGGACGAAGCAAAGTGGCAGCAGCGCGAGCGCCACCCACGCCCCCGCGCCCAGCCCGGCCGCGCCGAGCAGCTCCGAGCCAAGCCCGGCGCCGCGCATCCCGATCACCGCGACCAGCGCCAGCGCGCCCGCGCCGCCGATCGCGCCGCCGACCAGGGCATCGCGCGCGATGCGGCGCTGGAACAGCCGCGCCACCTGCACATCGGTCGCGCCGAGCATGTGCATCACCTCGATCGTCGCGCGATGCGCGTCCAGCCCGGCGCGCGCGGCGAGCACCACGACCATCGCCGTCGCCGATGCCATCAGCGCGACCAGCCCCGCGCCGATCCACGTCGCCAGCGAGAGCATCCCGGCGATCGCGGCCATCCAGCTCGCATGGGCGTCGATCCGCGCTTCGGGGGCGATCCTCGCCACCGCCGCGCGCACCCGCGCCAGCGTCGCCGGCGTGCCATCCGCAAGGTCGACATCGATCATCACCGGCAGCGGCAGCGCGGGATCGGCGCTGTCCGCGCCAAGCCACGGGCGCAGCAGCTCGGCCAGCGCCGCGCGGCTCACCGGCGCGACGCGCGTCACCCCCGGCGTGGCGCGCAGCCGCGCGGCGAGCCGCGCCCCCTGCGCCGCGCGCGCGGCCGGCGCGCCGCTGGTGAGCTGCACCGTCAGCCGCCCGGCGAGCGAGCGTTCCAGCGTCGTCGCGGCGTTGCGCGTCGCCAGCCCCATCGCGGCGGCGAGCACCGTCAGGAACAGCATGATCGCGATGACCCATGTCATCGCCCGGCCGTCGCGCGCGTCGTCGAGCAGCCTGGCGGTGCTGTACGCCATCGCCTAGCCCTGCCTGCCCGGCGGGTGGAGCAGCGCGCCGGTCGGGTCCTGCAACCGCCCCTTGTCGAGCCGCATCATCTGCGCGTCGGGCACGCGGCTGAGCAGGTGGAGGTCGTGCGTCGCCACCAGCACCGTGGTCCCCAGCCGGTTGAGCGAATCGAACAATAGCAGCAGCCGGTCCGCCATCTCCGGATCGACGTTGCCGGTCGGCTCGTCGGCGACGAGGATCTCCGGCCGCCCGATCACCGCGCGCGCGATCGCCACGCGCTGCTGCTCCCCGCCGGAGAGCGTCGCCGGCCGCGCCGCGCCGCGATCGCCCAGCCCGACCCAGGCGAGCATCTCGCTCACCGGCCCGGAGACATCCGCCTCCGGCACCCCGGCGACGCGCAACGGCAAGGCGATGTTGTCCGCGATCGAAAGATGCGGGATCAGGCGGAAATCCTGGAACACCACGCCGATGCGGCGGCGGAATCCGGGCAGCCGCCCGCGCGGCATCGTCACCGCATCCTCGCCGAACAGTCGGATGATCCCCCGGCTCGGCCGCTGCGCGAGATAGAGCAGCTTGAGCAGCGAGGTCTTGCCCGCCCCGCTCGCCCCGGTGAGGAAATAGAAAGCGCCGCTCGCCAGGTTGAAGCTGAGGTCGGACAGCGTCTCCTGGCCGGTGCCGTAGCGCAGCCCCACATTCTCGAACTGCACGATATTCGCCATTGCCGGCGCCGTCCGCCTTCCCGCCCCTTGCCCGTCCGCCATCGCACGAGCCGGGGCCTCGCTTCAAGGCCGGCGCACTCATTGCTTGCCAGCACCATGCGGGGCGTGCTTAGATTCACGGATTCAAGCCCGTTCCTGCCGCTCCAGCGTGTGTCGCGACATGATCCTCGAATGCCCCGAATGCCGCACCCGCTATCTCGTCCCCGACAGCGCGATCGGGATGTCGGGGCGGGTCGTGCGTTGCGCCAATTGCCGGCATAGCTGGTATCAGGAGCCGGGCGCGGCGGCGATCGAGGCATTGAGCGAAGCGGTGGCGACACCAGCCGCCCCGCCGCCGGGCCTGCCCGCCGCCCAGACCGGGGCGCCGGTCGCCGCCGCTCCGGCGGAAGCGGATCGCCCCGCGATGCCGGCGGCCGAGCCGGATTACGACGCCTTCGCGCACCGCCCGCCGTTCCGCCCGCGCCGCGACCAGTCGCGCCGCTGGACGATCGCGGCGATCGCGGCCGGGGTGCTGATGCTGGTCGCGGTGGGGGCGATCGTGTGGATGAGCGCGCCGGGGCTGGCGCAGCAGCTCGGCCTGTCGTTCGGCCCGGCGGAATCGCCGCTGCGGCTGGTCGACAATCCGATCGAGCGGCGCGAGATGGCCAATGGCAGCGAGCTGTTCGCGGTGAGCGGCAAGGTGCTCAACCCTTCCGGCACGCGCCAGCGCGTCCCCGACATCCGCGCCGACCTGCGCGACGCGCAGGGCCGGATCGTCTATAGCTGGACGATCACGCCGCAGCAGCGCTCGCTCGGCCCGAAGGGGTCGATCGACTTCAACTCCGCCAAGCTCGACGTGCCTGCCAATTCCAAGCGGCTGGAGCTGAGCTTCGCCGGCGAGAGCGGGAAATAACCGGCGGCGTCGAAACGCCGGCGCCATTTCCAAAAGGGCCATTGCCAGCCCGGCGGCGCTTTGCTAGGGGCGCCGTCCTGCCAATCGCCGGGCCAGCCCGGTGGATATCACGTGCGGTCGTGGCGGAATTGGTAGACGCGCAACGTTGAGGTCGTTGTGTCCGAAAGGACGTGGAAGTTCGAGTCTTCTCGACCGCACCATTGCCCCTCGCGGGCCGGATGATTTCATTGCCCGATAGCGATTTCGCGCCACGCGCGAATCGGACGGCGCTTCAGGATATTGTTAACCTTGATCCGGCCGGCGCGTCCACGCGGCGCGCCGGGATAAATGTAACAAATGCTGACAGCGCATAGATAAAGTGTCGCATTTCAGGACGAAATTGGTTACCCGAATTGACGGGGACCGGAAGATCGCGATCTAGGTTGAGTCAGGGTCACCGTTCCGCAAGGGGGAAGGCCGTGTTGCCGAAGTTGAGCCGTTTGAATATCGCGAAAAGGGGCAGGAGGCTGGTTCTCCTGGGTCTGCTCGCGGCATCCGGAGTCGGCACCGGTTATGTCGCGGTCGACCGGAGCGCGGGCGGCATCGGCGCGGCCAAGGCGGCGGTGATGGCCGCGCTGGCCGATCCGCTTTCGGTGTTCAGCGATCGCTCGCCCGGCGCGCGCTCGCCCGGCGCGCTGACCCAGACGAAGCCGGCGCGCGAACGGACGCTGGCGCAGGTGCGCGAGCGCCGGCACCCGGCCGGCGCGGAGACGCCGGTCGAGCATGTGCTGGCCTCGATGCGCGAGCGCCCGCCATTCCTCGACGAGGGCGCGATCCCCTTCGATCAGGTGGCCGGCCCACTCGCCTCGCCTGCCGATATCGCCAATCCCGTGCCTTCCGTCCCCGGCCCCGGCCCGATCCCGTCGGTCTTCCCGCCGATCATCACCGGCCCCGGACCGGTCAACCCGCCGCCCGTCACACCGCCGGTCACGCCCCCCGTCATCAGCGTGCCCGAGCCGGCGACCTGGGGGATGATGATCCTTGGCTTCTTCGGCATCGGCATGGCATTGCGTCGCCGGTCACGGCCGACGGCGGCCGCCAATAGCTGAGCCGCGCGCGGGGCGGATGACGCGCGCGTTGTCACGCGCCGCCCTCCCGCTCGCCGTCCTGCTGGTCGCGATCTGGCTGGGCGCGGCGCTCACGCGTCATCGCCCCGAACCCGCCGCGCCCGATCCCCCGGCGCGGCGGATCGAGACGGGGCCGCGGATCTGGTATCCGGTCGGCCAATATCCCGTGCTCGCGCTGCCCGACGGCGAGCGGCGCACGGTCAGGAGCGTGCTCAACATCCGCGAATCGATGCGCTTCGGCGATTATGTGTGGAACGACCAGCATATCCCGAAAGGCGACACCTGGGTGCGCATCGATCTCGGGCGGCAATTGCTGTCGGTGTTCCGCGACGGGCATGAGATCGGCTCGGCGGTGATCCTCTACGGCACGGACGGCAAGCCGACGCCGACCGGCGTCTTCCCGATCATGGAAAAGCAGGTGGAGCACCGCTCCACGCTCTATGACGCCGAAATGCCGTTCATGCTGCGGCTGACCGGCGACGGCGTCGCGATCCACGCCAGCAACGTGCGGCGCGGATCGGCCACCCACGGCTGCATCGGGGTGCCGCCGTCCTTCGCCGCCCTGCTGTTCGCGGCGGTGAAGCGCGGCGACACGGTGGCGATCGTGCCGCCCGCAAGGATTCGTGGTTAGTCGAAAACTAACCAGCCCCCTCAATCGCCTGATGACCGACAGGTGAGAGAAAAGGTCCATTCCTCGGAATGGGCCAATCATGTCGCATCAACGACTGACATCGCTGTTCGGGGCGCTCGCGCTGCTGTCGAGCATCCCTTTGACGGTCGGCGCGACCGACCCCACGTCCAACTTCGCCGAGCGGCTGCTGGCGCGGCACAACCGCGAGCGCGTGTCGATGGGGATCGCGCCGCTGCGCTGGGACGGGCGGCTGGCCGCCTCCGCGCAGGGCTGGGCCGATCACCTCGCCGCGACCGGCCGCTTCGAGCACGCGCCCGAGCGCCAGAACGATCCGCAGGGCGAGAATCTGTGGGCCGGCACGCGCGGCGCCTTCACGCTCGAGCGGATGGTCGATGCGTGGATTCGCGAGAAGCGCTATTTCACCCCCGGCCTGTTCCCGAACAACAGCGCGACCGGCGATGTCGACGACATCGGCCACTACACCCAGCTCATGTGGCGTGACACCGGCGAGGTCGGCTGCGCGCTGGCCAGGGGGAAAGTGGAGGACGTGCTGGTCTGCCGCTACAGCGACGCTGGCAATTACATCGGCGAGCGGCCGTTCTGATACGGAATCGCCGCGAGGCCGTTCCCCAATCCGCTTGACGCGGATCGCGGCGAAGCGGAAATTCCGCCGCATGGAACAATTCGACCTTTCCGAGTCCGAATGGCGCCGGCGGCTGACGCCGGAACAATATCATGTGCTGCGGGAGGCGGGGACCGAGCGCGCTTTCGCGGGCAAATACAACGACAACAAGGCCGACGGAATCTATCATTGCGCCGCCTGCGAGCTGGCGCTGTTCGATTCGGCCGACAAATATGATTCCGGCTCCGGCTGGCCGAGCTTCACCCGCCCGATCGCGGCGGATGCGGTGACCGACCATACCGACACCAGCCACGGCATGACCCGCACCGAAAGCCGTTGCGCGCGCTGCGACAGCCACCTCGGCCATGTCTTCCCCGACGGGCCGCCGCCGACGGGGCTGCGCTACTGCATCAACTCGGTCAGCCTCGATTTCCACGCGCGGCGTTGATTCGCCGCCCGCCGCCGCCGGCAATCGCGCGCTTGTTAAGCCACGGCTAAGCCTCTATCCCCTCTAGCCGATCCGATGGCCCGCGCCCCTAGAACCCGTTCGCCCTGGCGCCGCCGCCTGTCGCTTGCGATCAAGCTCCTCGTGCTGCTCGCGATCCTTGGGCTGGGGGCGCTCGTCACCGCCGTATATGTCACCCGCGCGCAGCTGCCCGACTTCGATCAGCTCAAGTCGTCGCCCAACGGGCAGATGATCCGCGTCCACGCGGCGGACGGCACGGTGATCGTGTCGATCGGGCCGAGCTATGGCGAGTGGCTGAGCTACGACCGCATCCCCAGGGTGATGCGCGACGCCACCGTCGCGGTGGAGGATCGCCGCTTCTACAGCCATCTCGGCGTCGATCCGATCGGCGTCGCGCGCTCGGTGAAGGTGCGGCTCGATCGCGGGCGCTGGGTACAGGGCGGCTCGACCATCACGCAGCAGCTCGCGCGCAATGTCTTCCTCAACAACCAGAAGAAGTTCGGCCGCAAGTTCCGCGAATGGATCCTCGCGCTGGCGATGGAGCGCAAGTTCAGCAAGGACCAGATCCTCGAACTGTATCTGAACAAGGTCTATTACGGCGGCGGCGCCTATGGCATTGACGCGGCCTCGCGGAAATTCTTCGGGCATGGCGCGGATCACCTGTCGCTGCCGGAGGCGGCGATCATCGCCGGGCTGGTGAAGGCGCCGTCCAATTATTCCCCCACCGCCGACGCCAATGCGGCGGTCGGCCGCGCCTCGGTGGTGTTGCAGGCGATGCAGGACAGCGGCGCGATCTCCGCCGGGGAGGCGCGCGCCGCCGATCCGAAATCGGTCGCGCTGGCGCCGGAGCCGAAGCAGAACAGCGTCCGCTATTTCACCGACTGGGCGCTGCCCCAGCTTGAGCTGCTGATCGACGAGACCGAGAAGCCGCTGGACGTGTGGACGACGCTCGATCTCGACATGCAGCGCGATGCCGACGCCGCGATCCGGCAGAACGCCCCGAACGGCGCGCAAGGCGCGCTGGTCGCGCTCGACCGCGACGGGGCGGTGCGCGCGATGGTCGGCGGCAAGGATTACGTCTCGTCGATCTACAACCGCGCGACGCAGGCGGAGCGGCAGCCGGGATCAGCGTTCAAGCTGTTCGTCTATCTCGCCGCGCTGGAGGCGGGGAAGACGCCCGAATCGACCGAGGTCGATGAGCCGGTGACGATCGACGGCTGGTCACCGCGCAACGATTCGCGGCGCAATTCGGGGCAGGTGACGCTGCGCACCGCTTTCGCCTATTCGCTCAACACCGTCGCCGCCAAGCTCGGCCAGGAAGTGGGCTTCGCGACCGTGGCGGACATGGCGCGGCGCTTCGGCATCACCACCACGATCAACACCCATCCCTCGATGGTGCTCGGCACCTCGGACGTGCGGCTGATCGACATGACGCGCGCCTTCGCCAGCGTCGCCAACCAGGGCGTGGCGGTGACGCCCTACGGCATCCTCAAGGTGACGGCCAACGGCGAGACGATCTACCAGCATGAGGTGGATCGCAGCCGCGTGCTGGTCGCGCCGCAGATCGCGGCGGAGATGATCGACCTGCTCCAGACGACGGTGAACACCGGCACCGGCCGCGCGGCGCAGATCGGCCGCCCGGTCGCGGGCAAGACCGGCACGACCAGCTCGTCGAAGGACGGCTGGTTCCTCGGCTTCTCCTCCGGCCTCACCACCGGGGTATGGATGGGGCGTGACGACGCCAGGCCGATCGCCGGGCTGCACGGCGGCACCGCGCCGGCGCGCGCCTTCCACGACTTCATGATCCGCGCGGTGGCCAAGCGCCCGATCGAGCAGTTCGAGACGCAGGTCACCTTGCCCGAGGCGCAGCTCGAGCCGGACGCGGAAAGCTATTACGGCGCGCCGGACAACAGCCTGTTCGTCGATCCGGACGGCAATCCCGTGCCCGGCGGCGTCCCCGGTCCGCCCGACTATGCCAATCCGCCGCCGCCCGACCGTTCCCGGCCGCAGCCGCAGGTCGATGACGACGGCAACGCGCTGCCGCCACCGCCGCCGCCGCAGGAGCGGCTCGATCAGGACTGGATCGACCGGGTCACCGGCCGCGATCCGCGCCGCGACCAGCGGCGGCCCGCGACGCCGCCGCAGGGGAACCGCCAGCCGCCGCCGGCCACCTATTCGTCGGACCCGCGCCCGTACCAGTGAAGCGCCGCACCGTGCGCGCGCAGCCAGCGGCGTTCCGGCAGCGGATCGCGGCCGTAGAGCGTCGCGACCAAAGCGTGGAACGCCGCGCCATGGTTCATATGGACGCGGTGCGCCACTTCATGCGCGACGGTCGCCCGGCGCACCGCGCGCGGGGCGAGCGCCAGCCGCCAATTGTAGCGGATCGTTCCCGACGCCGCGCAGCTCCCCCAGCGCCCGCGCGCGTCACCGATCGCGACCTTCGTCACCCTGACCCCGGCGAGCGCGGCATAATGCGCGGTATCCTCGCTCAACAGCCGCAGCGCCTCGCGCTTCAGCCACGCCTCGACGCGGCGGCCGATCGTCTCGCGCGGGCCGCCGAGCATCAGCCGATCGCCGTCGCGCAGCACCCGGCGCGGCGCCGCTTCATTCCATGTGACGACAAGCGCGGCATCGTCGAACGGCACCGTCATGCCGTCCACGAACGGCTTCGCG
Organism: Sphingomonas sp. CL5.1; assembly: GCF_013344685.1. NCBI lineage: Bacteria > Pseudomonadati > Pseudomonadota > Alphaproteobacteria > Sphingomonadales > Sphingomonadaceae > Sphingomonas > Sphingomonas sp. CL5.1. The sequence continues at coordinate 1,044,213 of NZ_CP050137.1, read as the reverse complement.
ATGGGGAGCGCGGCGCGCTGGCGGTCCAGCCATTCGCCCTGCGTCGCCGCCCAGGCCAGCGCCGCCTTGGCCGAGGCGCGCTGCGGGATCACCAGCCGCGCGCGCCCGCTCGCCGGATCGATCGACAGCTTCGCCCGGCGCGCGCGCGGATGCCGGACGACCTCGATCCCGGCGGTCATAATTCGCGATCGACGATATGGTGTTCCAGATCGCCGGCATCGTCCTCGCTGATCGTCCAGCCGCGCACCGACTGGCCCGCGCGATGCACCGCCTCGGGATCGCCGCACACCAGATAATGCCATTCGGGCAGCGGCTCGCCCGCCGCGCGCAGGCGATAGGCGCAGGTCGCGGGCAGCCAGTCGATCTCGCCCACGTTGCGCATGCTGAGCCGCACGCATTCGCTGACATAGGCGTGGCGGTGGCGATAATCCGAGCAGCGCCCGCTGCGCCGGTCGAGCAGGCGGCAGGCGACGTTGGTCGGGATCAGCTCGCCGGTCTCCTCGTCCTCCAGCTTGTGGATGCAGCATTTGCCGCAGCCGTCGCACAATGCCTCCCATTGCGCGCGGTCGAGCTTGTCGAGCGGCGTGTCTTCCCAGAAGCGCGTCATTTCGCCCAGCGTTCGATCTCGTCGGCGATCTTGCGCGGCGGCCCCTCCTGCGACAGCAGGGCGATCGGCTTGCCGTCCGGCGCCATCAGATAGGCGGCTCGGCTGTGATCCATCAGATAGCCGCCGGCGCTGCCTTTGCCGCGCGCATAATAGATCGCATATTCCTTCGCCACCTTCGCGATCTCATCGGGCGTGCCGGTCAGCCCGATCATGCGCGGGTGAAACGCCGCGACGAATTGCCTGAGCACCGCCGGATTATCGCGCGCGGGATCGATCGTCACGAACACCGGTACGACGCGCGCGCCGACCGCTGGCTGTTCCTTCTCCACGATCTTCAGCGCCGCGCCGATATTCTGCATGTCCAGGGGGCAGACGTCGGGGCAGAAGGTGTAGCCGAAATACATGATGCGGTATTTACCGGCGAAGTCCCGGTCGCTCGCCGGACGGCCGTTCTGGTCGGTCAGCGTGAAGGGGCCGCCGATACGCGCGCCTTCGAGCGGGGGATGCTCCGCCTGCTTCGCGGGGGAGCAGGCGGCGAGCGCGACGGGGATGAGAAAGGCAAGACGCAGTTTCATGGCACCGCCAGAGATGATCTGTTAGAGCCTCTATCGCAACCTCGTGTGGAATATCGAGACGCCAATGAAGCGCATCCTCCTCGCCGCCGCGATCCTCGCCGGCACCGCCGCGCTGCCCGCCGCCGCGCAGCAACAGTCACAGAGCTACAAGTTCCTCCAGGCCGTGAAGGACGCCAAGGGCGACGAGGTGACGAAGATCCTCGACCAGCCCGGCCAGCGCATCATCAACACGCGCGACGTTACCACCGGCGACGGCGCGCTGCACATCGTCATCAAGCGCGGCGACGACATGTATTTGCGCTATCTCCTCTCGCGCGGCGCCGATCCCAACCTGCGCAACGGCAAGGGGGACACGCCGCTGCTGATGGCGATCCAGTACGGCCAGAACACGCTGGTCGACACCTTGCTGCTGGTGAAGGCAAATCCGAACCTCGCCAACAGCGCGGGCGAGACGCCGCTGATCCGCGCGGTGCAGCGCCGCGACCTGCCGCTGGTGCGCGTCCTGCTCGCGGCGGGAGCGGACCCGGACATGACCGACAATGTCGCTGGCATGTCCGCGCGCGATTACGCCCATGCCGATTCGCGCTCCCCCGCGATCGCCAAGCTGATCGACGAAAAACCCAAGACCGTGCATCGCGACGTCGCCGGACCGAAGCTGTGACGTCCTAGAACCCCGGTTCCGCTTCCGGGTCGCCCAGCGCGATCAGGCGGCGGGCGGCGCGGCGGGCGAAGGCAAGGGTGCAACGCTTGCGGACATGCGCCGCAAGCGGCTCGCTGCGCGCCTCGCGCAGCACCGCCGCGTCATAGCGGTCCGCGACGATCAACCCGGTCCGTTCGGGCAGGAACGCCTCGCCATGGATCGGCGACGCATCGAATCCGGCCGGCACCGCCCAGAAGAAGCGGTCGCAATGATCGAGATAGTCGCGCCACTTGGCATCGCCGAGCAGATCGGCGCGCGAGACCTTGATCTCGACGATCGTGATCCGCCCGCGCGCGTCGAGCGCCATCAGGTCGGCGCGCCGCCCGCCCTCCAGCGGCACCTCGGCGATCGCGGTCAGCTCGTGCCGCAGCAGCATCCGCGTCACGCCGCGCGCGACATCGGCGGCGATCATCGGCGCGAGCGATTCGTCCAGAACCGAAAGGGGCGAGGTGATCGTCACCCCGCCCCCTCTAGAACATCTCAGGAACGAAAAAAAGATCAGCGGTAGAAAACGTGGTTCCCGATCGAGGCGACCTTGACCCGACCCCAGCCCGGCGCGGCGCGGCGGGCATGGAAGTAGAGCGCATCGCTGGCGTCGCTTTCCCACGCATCGTCGAGCGCGACCTTGGCGACGGCCAGCGCGGTGCGCCATGCCGGGCGCGACGGATCGACGCTGGGAATGCGGCCGCCGCGCACGAAGGAGAACTGGCCCGGCTGGGTGATGACGCCGCAGATGCTGCTGCCGAACCGACCGTTGTCGGCGCGGTTGAGGATCACCTCGGCCACCGCGAGCTGGCCGGCGAGCGGCTCGCCCTTGGATTCATAATAGATCGCGCCGGCAAGACAGCGCAGATCGTCATCCATCTCGCCCTTGGTCTGCTGCGCTGCGACCGCGGCGGCGAGCGTCGGATAGGCGATGGTATCGTCCGGCTGCGCGTCGGCGGCAACAGCCTCGCCCGGCGTGGGGGTGACGGTGGGAACGACGGGATTGGGAATCGACGGCACATAGGCCGGCTGGATCGTCGCGAGCGCGGTGGGCGCCACTTCAGCGGCAAGGCCGGCGCTGCTGCCAACAGCGAGACCGACGATCGCAAGAGTCATGGTCGCGGCAACCGCGATCCGGGCATGAAACGACATTCAACAACAGACATGGGCGGTTGGGACGCGGATGCGCGGTCGTCACGAAGGACAGGACCGGCCGGGTTCCCCCCCGACTGCGTCACCGAACGGATCGCACCCGCACTCGGCACAACGCTGAAACATGAACGCGCGGTTAGTGTTTGTGCGACGCAACGGAGTCAATCATCGCAGATCGTTTCAGCGGCGAACCGTTTCGCCTGCGGGATATCCAGAGCAACCACCCACAGGTCTGGATCGCGCTGGCGGCGGCGCTGCCAATAATCGTCGAGCGATTCCCCGCGCCCCGCCGACGGACCGGTTTCGATCAGCGCGATGCCCCCATCGGGGCCGATTCCGCGCTCCAGCACCGACACCTCGCGCTCGTCGATGACGAGAATCGCGCCGGCCTGCCGATCGCCACGCGCGCGCACCACCGCGATGCCGCCTGCGTCGTTCACCCGGCGCAGCAGCGCGTCCACCGTCACATGCGCGGGCAGCCGCCCGCTCATTCGGTACGATAACCCGGCAGGCCAGCGAGCGCGATGCGGCTGCGCATGAAGGTGCCGGTGCCGCGCGCCACTTCCTCGCCTTCGGCGTCGATCAGCCGCGCGTCGCCGACGAACACGCGGCGGTGGCCGCTGATCCAGCGTCCTTCCGCCACCACCGGCCCGGCGGGCAGCGGCCGCGTGAACAGCAGGCTGAACTGCGTGGTGAGCAGGAAGCGGTCCGTCACCAGGCTGTTGCAAGCATAGAAGGCCGCATCGTCCAGCATCTTGAAATAAGCGGTGCCGTGGGTCGCGCCGCCGGCATGGAAATGCCGCTCGTCCACCGTGAAGCGGATGCGGGCGACGCCGGCCTCCGGTATCTCCAGCGCCGAATCGAAGAAGCGGTTGATCGGCGCCGCCGCATAAAGCGATTCGAGCGCGCGGAAATGCGCTTCCGCGCCCTCAGGATGCCTCACGCGCCTCGTCCGCCGTCAGCAGCGCATAGAAAGCGTCGCGCGAGCCGGCGCCGCGCAGCTTGTCGACGAAGGCGCGATCGCGAAACCGGCGCGAGACGCGCGCCAGCGCCTTCAGATGCTCCGCCCCCGCGTCGAGCGGCGAGAGCATCGCGACGACGATATCGACCGGCGCATCGTCCACCGCCGCGAAGTCGATCGGCTTGGCGAGCCGCGCGACCAGCACCGCGATGCGCGGCACGCCGGCGATCCGCGTGTGCGGGATGGCCACGCCCCCGCCGAAGCCGGTCGAGCCGAGCCGCTCGCGCTCCGCCAGCGCGGCGGCGATCGTCGCGGGATCGAGCGCGAGCGCCCCGCCGCAGATCGCCGCGATATGCTGGAACAGCGCCTTCTTGCTCGACGCGACGACGTCGACGAGGATGAGGTCATGCGACAGCAGGTCGCTCAGATCACTGGTCATGTCGATAATCGGCTGCCTCAGCGTGCCCGCTGCGGCTCGACCCAGCCGATCGTCCCGTCGCCCCGGCGATAGACCATGTTATAGGCGCCAGTGCCCGAATTGCGGAACAGCAGCGCCTGCGTGTTGCGCAGGTCGAGCATCATCACCGCATCGGACACGCTGGCGTCGGGCACGTCGACGCGCGTCTCGGCGACGATCAGCGGCGCCTCGCTGGCCTCCTCGTCGATCGCGCTCTCGGCGAACAGCGTATAGCCGGCATTGTCATAGCCATTGGCCTCGGCCATCTCGAGCGCCTTGTCGGCCTGGCGGTCCTTCAGCCGGCGCATGTAGCGACGGAGCTGCGTCTCGATCCGCCCGGCCGCGCCGTCGAAGGCGAGGTGCGCGTCCTGCGCCTCGTTCCGGCCCTTCAGCACCAGCCCCTTCATCACATGCGCGACGATGTCGCATGTGAATCCCACATCGCGCGGGCCCTTGCCGAACGTCACCTCGGCGGAAAGGGCGCGGGAGAAATATTTGTCCGCGATACTCTGGAGACGCTCCTCGACATGGGTCTTGAGCGCACCGCCCGTTGCGACCTGATGACCAGAAACGCGGATATCCATCTTCTTCTCTCCACTTGCTTCGACGGCGGGCCTGACCCCGCGCGCCGGATCTGCGTCACGCGGACGCATCGCTCCCCCATATCGGGTTCTTCACCCTCCCCATGAACGCGGCATGGGCGATGAGTTCCGCCTCGCTTGCCGAAAAAGCGCGAGCGGGACGCACCACCGAGGGCGTCCGCACCTGCGCCGGCTGCGCGGCGACCACCGTCACGTCGCTGACCAGCCCCAGCCCGATCTGCCGCCCGCCGAGCAGCTCGACATAGACCTGCGCCAGCAATTGCGCGTCGAGCAAGGCGCCGTGCAGCACGCGATGCGACCGGTCGATCCCGTAGCGCGAGCAGAGCGCGTCGAGCGTGTGCTTCGCGCCGGGATGTTTCGATCGCGCGATGGTCAGCGTGTCGACCATCCGCGTCGTACATACCAGTGGACGGCCGCACTGCTTCAGTTCGCCGTTGAGGAAGCCGAAGTCGAATCCGGCATTGTGCGCGACCAGCGGCGCGTCGCCGATGAAATCGAGCATCGCCTCGACCAGCTCGGGGAAGCGCGGCTTGTCGGAAAGGAAGGCGTCGGACAGGCCGTGCACCGCGAACGCCTCCGCCGGCATCGCGCGGTCCGGGTTGAAATAGGCGTGGAAGGTGCGCCCCGTCTCCACCCGGTTGAAGATCTCGACACAGCCGATCTCCACCAGCCTGTCCCCGCCCGAGAAGCTGAGGCCAGTCGTTTCGGTATCGAACACGATTTCCCGCATGCGCCCGTTATCGGCCTGTCGGACGCGACAGGCAAGCGATGACCGCACGCACCGCCGCGCGGGTTTCCTCCAGCGGGACATCGGTGGGGATGACGAAATCGGCGCGCGCGCGCTTTTCCGCATCGGGCGTCTGGCGGGCGAGGATCGCGTCGAACTTCTCCGGCGTCATGCCGGGGCGCTCCAGCGTGCGTGCGCGCTGGACATGAGGCGCGGCGGAGACCACGGCCACTTTATCCACCGCGCGATCGCCGCCGGTCTCGAACAGCAAGGGTATATCGAACAGCACGAGCGGCGCGTCGGCATGGTCGCGGAGGAACCGCGCGCGCTCCGCGCCCACCGCCGGGTGGACGATCGCTTCCAGCGCCTTCATCGCCGCATCGTCGCCCAGCACCGCCGCGCCGAGCTTCTCGCGGTCGACTCCCCGCGGGTCGGTCGTGCCGGGGAAGCGCGCCTCGATTCTCCCGACCACCGCACCGCCCGGCCCCTGCAGCCGGTGGACGGCGGCATCGGCGTCGAACACCGGCACGCCCTCCTCGGCGAACAGCTTCGCCACGGTCGATTTGCCCATGCCGATCGAGCCGGTGAGGCCGAGCCGGATCATCGCGTCAGCAGCTCGCGCAACTCGGCGTCGTGGACGCGCGGGGCGGGGCGGCCGAAGAACAATTCGAACGCCATCGCCGCCTGCCCGATCAGCATCTCCAGCCCGTCCATCCTCTCCAGCCCGCGCGCCTCGGCCTGATGCAACAGGCCGGTCTCCAGCGGAGCGTAGACGATATCATAGACGATCGCCCCGTCCGGCAGCGGCGACAGGTCCACCTCCAGCGGCGGCTGGCCCGTCATGCCCAGCGCGCTGGTGTTGACCAGCAGGGCGGCCGGCGGGAGCGCGGCGGACAACGGCAACGCATCGCCCTTCAGCCCGAAGCGCGCCAGCAGTGCCGCGCCCTTCAAAGGGTTGCGATTGAGGATCGTAACCGGGCCGACCCCGGCCCGCGCCAGCGCGAACAGCACCGCCCGCGCCGCGCCGCCCGCGCCGATCACCGCCACCGGCGCGCCGGCAAGATCCACCTCGGCGAGCGGCGCGTAGAATCCGGCGGCGTCGGTATTGGTGCCGAATACCCGCCCGTCCGAATCGCGCACGATCGTGTTCATTGCCCCGATCGAATCGCGCACCTCGCCCGGATCGTCGACCAGATCGAGCATCGCGATCTTGTGCGGGATCGTCACGTTGCAGCCGTGCCACGCCGGATCGTCGCGCCGCTCGGCGATATAGCGCGGCAAGTCGTCGGGCAGGACATGGGTGGCGCGATAATCCGCCTTGATCCCCAGTTTCTCCAGCCAGAAGCCGTGGATCAGCGGCGATTTCGAATGGGCGATCGGATCGCCGATCACCTCGGCATAAGGGCGCGTCATGCCAGCAGCACTCCACGTTCACGCAGATAGGAAAGAAGCGGCAGCAACGGCATCCCCAGCACGGTGAATTGGCTGCCCTCGATCCGGCTGAACAATTGCACCCCCGGCCCCTCGATGCGGAAACAGCCGACGCAGCCTGCGATCGCCGGCCATTCGGCGTCGAGATACGCGTCGATGAACGCGGGCGAGAGCGGCCGCACGAACAGCTTCGCGCGGTCGACATGCCGCCACACCGCCCGGCCGCCCTCCGCGATCACCGCCGCGCTGACGATCTCGTGCCGTCCGCCCGACATGCGCCGGAGATGCGCGGCGGCCTGCTCGCGGCTCTCCGGCTTGTCGAGGATCGCGCCATCCTCCAGCGCGACGAGCGAATCCGATCCCAGCACCAGCGCCTGCGGCTCGCGCTGCGACACCTTGAGCGCCTTCAGCTCGGCGAGCGCGTCGGCGAGATCGCGCGGGGATCGGCCAGCGAGCGCGGCCTTGGCCGCCGCCTCGTCGACATGCGCCGGCTGCGCCGCGAACGGCACGCCCGCCGCTTCCAGCATCGCGCGGCGCGAGGCGGATTGCGAGGCGAGGATCAGCTTCATTCGCCCGCGCCCTCCCGTTCGCCGCGCCGTTCGTTGCACAGCGAGATGATCGCCGCCGCCGTCTCCTCGATCGAGCGGCGCGTCACGTCGATCACCGGCCAGCCGTTGTCAGTGAACATGCGCCGCGCGAAGGCGATCTCCTTCGACACCGATTCCTGATCGACATAGGCGGTCTCCGGCGCCTGATTGAGCGACAGCAACCGGTTGCGCCGCACCTGGATCAACCGGTCGGCGCTGGTGGTGAGACCGACGACCAACGGCTTTTCCAGCGCGTAGAGCGTCGCCGGCGGCGGGCTTTCCACCACGATCGGGATATTGGCGACCTTGTAGCCGCGATTGGCGAGATAGATCGACGTCGGCGTCTTGGACGAGCGGCTGACCCCGGCGAGGACGATATCCGCCTGCTCCCAATCCTCCGATCCGATGCCGTCGTCATGCGCGATGGTGAACTGGATCGCGTCCACCCGCTCGAAATAGGCCGCGTCGAGCGCGTGCTGGCGGCCCGGCCGCCCCTTGGCCTGCTGTCCGAGCAGGTCCGACAGCGCATCGGTCACCCGGTCGAGCGGCGCGACCATCGGCAGGCCGAGCGCCTGGCAACGCTGCTCCAGTGCGCCACGGGTGGCGGGATTGACCAATGTATAGATGACCAGCCCCGGATTCTGCGCGATCTCCTGGAGGATGCGATCGAGATGCGCCTCGGTGCGCACCATCGGCCAGAAATGCCGCACCGTCTCGACATCGTCGAACTGGGCGAGCGCGGCCTTGGCGATATTCTCCAGCGTCTCGCCGGTCGAATCCGATAGGAGGTGGAGGTGAAGCCTCACCATCGCCGGAACAAGCCTGTGGAAAACATGCGGACAAGCGCTAGCGCAACCGTGCCGGCCCGCCAAGGCGCAACCGGCGGCGTGGAAAAGCGGTGATTCGTCCACAAACCGGTCCACGCCGGCGATGTTCCTCAACAGCCTGTGGATCATGGGGACGGCGAATCCCGAATCCGGGGGAATCCGCGGACTCGCCCGCGGTCAAGCTGTTGGCATTTCCGGCAGCGGCGCATAAGCCCCGCAACCCACGTGCCTACTGCATCAACAACCTCCTTGAATCTCTTATATTGGAAGAAGGAAGCGCATCGCGGTGACCAAGGCCCTGCTGAACGTCCTCAAGGGGGAAAGGCTGGCGACCCCGCCGATGTGGCTGATGCGGCAGGCCGGGCGCTATCTTCCGGAATATCGCGCGCTACGGACGGAGAAGGGCGGATTCCTCGCGCTCGCCACTGATCCGGCCGCCGCCGCCGAGGTGACGGTGCAGCCGATCCGCCGTTTCGGCTTCGACGGCGCGATCCTGTTCTCCGATATCCTGATGGTGCCGTGGGCGCTGGGGCAGGAACTGAGCTTCGGCCCCGGCGAGGGACCGCGCCTCGTCCCACCGCTGGCCACGCAACCGCTCGCGTCGCTCGAACGGGCGGCGGAGCGGCTCGATCCGGTCTATGAGACGGTGCGGCGCGTCAGGGCGATGCTGCCGGCCGAAACCACCTTTCTCGGCTTCGCCGGCAGCCCGTGGACCGTCGCCACCTATATGGTCGCCGGGCAGGGTAGCCGCGATCAGGGCGAGACGCGGATGTTCGCCTATCGCGATCCGGCGGCGTTCGATGTGATCGTGGACGCGATCGTGGCGATGACGGTCGATTACCTAGCCCGCCAGATCGAGGCCGGGGTGGAGGCGGTGCAATTGTTCGATAGCTGGGCCGGCAGCCTGTCGCCCGAGCAGTTCGAACGCTGGGTGATCGCCCCCAATGCCGCGATCGTGCGGGCGCTGAAGGAACGCCATCCGCATGTCCCGGTAATCGGTTTCCCCAAGGGCGCTGGCGGCAAGCTGCCCGCCTATGCCGCCGGCACCGGGGTCGATGCGATCGGGCTGGACGAGACGGTCGATCCGGCCTGGGCCGATGCGGTGCTGCCCGCCGGGCTTCCGGTACAGGGCAATCTCGATCCGATCGCGCTGGAGGTCGGCGGGGCGGCGCTGACGCGCGGTATCGACCGGGTGCTTGAAGCATTCCGCGATCGGCCGCACATCTTCAACCTCGGCCACGGCATCGGGCAGCACACGCCGATCGCTCATGTCGAGCAACTGGTGGCGCGGGTGCGTTCGTAGCGGGACTGGGACAGGAGATTCAGGATGGAGCCGGGTTTCCTCGGTGTGGCCTATGACTGGGTGAAGGCCGGGCATGTGATCTTCGTCATCTTCTGGATGGCGGGGATGTTCATGCTGCCGCGCTATCTGGTCTATCATCAGGAAGGGCTGGCCGACCCGGCCGACGCCGCGCGCTGGACGGAGCGCGAGCGGCGGCTGCGCAACATCATCCTCACCCCGTCGATGATCCTCGTCTGGCTGTTCGGTGCGATGCTGGCGATCAACCTCGGGCTGCTCGCGGGGGCGCCCGGCCTCGGCTGGCTGCATGCCAAGATCGCGATCGTGCTGCTGCTGTCCGCCTATCACGGCTGGGCGGTGGGCTATTCGAAGAAGCTCGCGCGCGGCAAGCCGACGATCAGCAACCGCGCCTTGCGGATGATGAACGAGATTCCCGCCATCGCCGCGATGCTGGCGGTGATCCTGGTGATCGTGCGGCCCTTCTGACGCAAAGGCGGCCGCATCGCCGCTTGACTTGACGCCTCACTCTTCCTAGGTCGACGCGACGGTGGGGCTGTCCTGTCCCGCCGCCTCCCTACAGCATCGTTCGCGAGCGTTATCCGCCGTCCGAGCTACCTCTCCCCTTACCGATCCCATCGGGACATACCACACATGCACTTGAAAGATTTGAAGAAGAAGACTCCGGCGGAACTGGTTCAGCTGGCCGAGGAGCTTGGCGTCGAGGGTGCCTCCACCCTCCGCAAGCAGGACCTGATGTTCGCCATCCTCAAGGTCCAGGCCGAGAACGGCGACCAGATCATGGGCGAAGGCACGATCGAGGTGCTGCCCGACGGCTTCGGCTTCCTGCGCAGCGCGCAGGCCAATTACCTCGCCGGGCCGGACGACATCTATGTCTCGCCCAACCAGGTCCGCAAGTTCGGCCTGCGCACCGGCGACACGGTGGAAGGCGAGATCCGCGCGCCCAAGGATGGCGAGCGCTATTTCGCGCTGACCAAGCTCTCCACGGTGAATTTCGAGGACCCCGACCGGGTCCGCCACCGCGTGAACTTCGACAACCTCACCCCGCTCTATCCCGAGGAGCGGCTGAAGATGGAAATCGAGGACCCGACGATCAAGGACAAGTCGGGCCGCGTGCTCGACGTGGTCGCGCCGATCGGCAAGGGCCAGCGCTGCCTGATCGTCGCCCCGCCGCGCGTCGGCAAGACGATCATGATGCAGAACATCGCCCGCGCGATCTCGCATAACCATCCGGAAGTGTTCCTGATCGTGCTGCTGATCGACGAGCGGCCCGAGGAAGTGACCGACATGCAGCGCACGGTGAACGGCGAGGTGGTTTCCTCCACCTTCGACGAGCCGGCGACGCGTCACGTGCAGGTCGCGGAAATGGTGATCGAAAAGGCCAAGCGCCTCGTCGAGCACAAGAAGGACGTGGTGATCCTGCTCGACAACATCACCCGCCTCGGCCGCGCCTACAACACCGTGGTCCCCTCGTCGGGCAAGGTGCTGACCGGCGGCGTCGACGCCAATGCGCTCCAGCGGCCGAAGCGCTTCTTCGGCGCGGCGCGCAACATCGAGGAAGGCGGCAGCCTCACCATCATCTCCACCTCGCTGATCGACACCGGGAGCCGGATGGACGAGGTGATCTTCGAGGAATTCAAGGGCACCGGCAATTCCGAGATCGTGCTCGATCGCAAGGTGGCCGACAAGCGCATCTTCCCGGCGATCGACGTCGGCAAGTCCGGCACCCGCAAGGAGGAGCTGCTGGTCGAGAAGGGCACGCTCAGCAAGATGTGGGTGCTGCGCCGCATCCTGATGCAGATGGGCACCGTCGACGCGATGGAGTTCCTGCTCGGCAAGATGAAGGATTCCAAGACCAACGAGGATTTCTTCGAGAGCATGAATCAGTAACCGAGCGTGGCCTGCGCCGTGCCGGCGCAGGACTCACACCGGTTCGGCCGGCGGGTCGCGCAGCGAACCCGTCCGACGGCGCGGCTTCGCCGCGTCGCCACTCGGCGCAAGACCGCGAGGCCGCTCTCCAAGCAAACCCATGGCGCCCGTTCCCGCAGCCCTGTAACACGGCGGCGCAACCGAAGCGCCGGCTCCGCCGTTCGTGCCGGTGACGCAATCCGGGAGCTTTCGCGTTGATCCTCACTTTCCTCGCCGCCGCGGCCGCCGTGCAGGGGCCGGGCTCGCTCGCCGATATCTGGCGGCACATCATCGCCGATTTCTCGAATCTTACCGATCCGGCGGCGCTGGCCGCGTTCGGGCAGGTGCTGATGATCGATCTCGTGCTGGCCGGCGACAATGCGATCGTCGTGGGGGCGCTCGCCGCCGGGCTGCCGGCGGAACAACGCCGCAAGGTCATCATGATCGGCATCGGCGCGGCGCTGGTGCTGCGCATCCTGTTCGCGCTGATCGTCACCTGGCTGATGGGCATCGTCGGGCTGATCTTCGCCGGCGGGCTGCTGCTCCTGTGGGTGAGCTGGAAGTTCTGGCGCGAGATCAGGAGCGGCGGGCATGCGGCCGATCTTGCCGACGATACCCAGCAATCGGGCCTTGCCCCCGCGCGCAGCTTCGCGGCGGCGGCATGGGCGGTGGCGGTGGCGGACGTGTCGATGAGCCTCGACAACGTGCTGGCGGTAGCGGGGGCGGCGCGGGCGCATCCCGGCATCCTCGTCGTCGGCCTGTTGCTCTCGGTCGTGCTGATGGGCGTCGCGGCGAACCTGATCGCGCGGATCATCGATCGTTATCGCTGGATCGCCTATGTCGGGCTTGCGGTGATCCTCTTCGTCGCGCTCAAGATGATCTACGAAGGCTGGATCGGCACCCATGGCACGCAGGGGCTGGTGTCGCTGTTCTGAACATCGGGTTCACGGTGCATTCAACGCGCGGAGGGGATAGTGCGGCTTATGGATATGAGAATGTTCCTGCCCGTCGCGGCGATCGCCATGGCCGTTCCCGCCGCCGCGCAGACCGGCGATCTCGCGCAGGTGCAGCGTCATCTCGCGGCGGTGTCGAGCATGACGGCGGCCTTCACCCAGACCGACCGCAACGGCAAGGTGCTGACCGGCACGCTGACGCTCAAGAAACCCGGCAAGATCCGCTTCCAATATGAGAAGGGCGTGCCGATCCTGATCGTCGGCGACGGCAAGGCGCTGACCTTCATCGATTATTCGGTGAAGCAGGTGCAGCGCTGGCCGATCGGCAACACGCCGCTGGGCGTGCTGATCAATCCGAACAAGGACATCAGCGGCTATGCCAAGGTGGTGCCCTCGGCCGACCCGCGCGTGCTGTCGGTGGAGGGCTATGACGCGAAACACCCCGAATACGGCCGCATCACCCTGGTCTTCGCGCGTGACGAGGGCGCGCCGGGCGGGCTGATGTTGCAGGGCTGGGTGATGCTCGACAGCCAGGGCAACCGCACCACGATCCGCCTGTCGGATCAGCGCTTCAACACCCCGGTTGACGACGGGACGTTCCGCTGGAGCGACCCGCGGAGGAATTCGGCGCGCAGCTAGCGGTCTTTTCTTACAATCGTTCACCGAAGCGACAGGTTTTTTGGCCTAGAAGAGCGAGGTGGACGCGGGGCTCTGGGATTTTCCCCCTGTTGCCTGGATTTCCCCGTTTCCCCCTGCGTGACGAACGTCAGGCTGGCCCTCGCTCCAAGCCCCCGGAGCGGGGGCCTTAGCGTTTTGGCGCTATAGCTGGTGGCCGGTGCGGTCGCGTTTCGTCGCCAGATAGCGTTCATTGTGCCGATTGGGCGGCAGCGCATGCGCCACGCGTTCGACGACGCGGATTCCGGCTTGCTGGAGCCCCGCGACCTTCGCCGGGTTATTGGTCAGCAGTCGTATCTCGTCCTGCCCGAGCAGCTTGAGCATCCGCGCCGCGACGCCGAAATCGCGTGCGTCGATCGCGAATCCCAGCCGGGTATTGGCGTCGACCGTATCGAATCCCTGATCCTGCAAGGCATAGGCGCGCAGCTTGTTGACCAATCCGATCCCGCGTCCTTCCTGCCGCAAGTAGAGCAATATCCCCCACCCGCTCGCCTCGATCGCCCTGATCGCGGCGTCGAGCTGTGGTCCGCAATCGCATTTCAGGCTGCCGAGCGCGTCGCCGGTGAGGCATTCGCTGTGCAGCCGGACGAGCGGCGCCTGGCCGTTCGGCTCGCCGATCAGCAGCGCGATATGCTCGCCGGGCGATTCCGGCGTGCGGAAGGCGACGATCTCCGCATCCTCGGCATGGGCGACCGGCAGCCGCGCGCGCGCCGCGATGGTGAGGCGCGCCGCTTCCTCATGCGCGTCGATGTCGGCCGGGCCGATCGACACGTCGCCAGCGCCGCCCGGCAGCGCGAAGAAGGCGGGAAGCAGCCCGGCGATCCGCGCGAGACGCAGCGCGGCGGCGGCATCCTCGGAATGATCGACATGGATCGCGCGGAACGGCCCCTTGAGCGGCGTCGCGAGATCGAGTTGCGGATCGGCCAGCGCGGTCGCCGCCGCGAAATCGATCCACGGCGCGCGATCGACCAGCACCGGCGCGTCGGGCGCGGCCGCCTCGCGCTGGTTGGCGAGCTTCAGCGTCACCGCGCGGCCGGCGGAGAGCAGCACCGGCGCGTTGCCGGCGGGATCGAACGCGGCGAGCCGCACCGCGTCCGCCGTCTCGATCGGCAGCAGCGCCAGCGCGCCGATGCGGATCGGCCAGCCGCGCCGCAGCGCGTCGATCGCGCGCGCGGTCTGGCGCGGGTCGGTCAAAAATCGAACTCGGTCATGATCGGCACATGGTCCGAAGGCTTGATCCAGCTACGGCATTCCTCGAACACATGGTGCGTGCGCGCCGCCTTCGCCACCTCGCCGGTCGCCCACATGTGATCGAGCCGGCGGCCGCGATCGTTCTTCGTCCAGTCGGGCGAGCGATAGCTCCACCAGGTATGCAGCCGCGCCGGGGCGGGGTGGAAATGCCGTCCGAGATCGACCCAGTCGTTCGACCCCTTCAGCCGGTCGAGCGCCTCCACCTCGACCGGCGTGTGGCTGACCACCTTGAGCAGCGCCTTGTGGCTCCACACGTCGCTGGGCAGCGGCGCGATGTTGAAATCGCCGGTGAGGATCGTCGGCCGGTCGAGCCGTTGGGACCAGTCGGTCATGCGCCCGACGAAATCGAGCTTCTGGCCGAATTTCGGATTCAATGCGCGGTCCGGCACGTCCCCGCCCGCCGGCACATAGACGTTCTCCAGCCGCACCCCGTTGGCGAGCCGCACGCCGATATGCCGCGCCTCGCGATTGGCCTGCCAGTCGAGCCGGTCATCCTCCGCCAGCGGCACGCGGCTGATGATCGCGACACCGTGGTGCATCCGCTGGCCGTGGATCAGGATATGAGGGTAGCCGAGCCGGCGGAACGCCTCCGCCGGGAAATCGGCGTCGATCACCTTGGTTTCCTGGAGGCACAAGATGTCGGGTGACGCCTCGCGAAGGAATTGTTCGACGATCTCGATGCGGAAGCGCACCGAATTGATGTTCCAGCTTACGATCTTCACGCCATTGCCTGTAACCGCAGCGGACGGCGTGGGGAAGCGTCAGCCGAGCAGGCGCGCGACATCGCCGAAATCGTGCGCGATGACGTGGACGCCGAGCGCGCGGAGCTTCCGGTCGTGATCGGGCGCGCAATGGCTGCCGGCGCATAGTCCGACGACGTGACCGCCTGACGCGACCGCTCCCGTCGCGCCGACCGGCGAATCCTCGATGATCGCGGCGCGCTCGATCGGTACGCCGAGTTGCCGCGCCGCATAAAGATAGAGATCGGGCGCGGGCTTGCCGCGCTCGACATGCTCGCGCCCGGAATAGATATGGTCGCCGAACATGCCGGTCAGCCCGATATGATCGAGGTGCCGACGAATCCAGCGCGTCGAGCTGGACGAGACGATCGCGCGCGGCAGGCTGTCGGGCAAAGATTCGACGAAGGCGACCGCGCCGGCCACCGCCTCGATCCCCTCGGCCATCACGCGCGCGTCCTCGGCCTTGCGCGCCTCGTGGAAATCGTCCGGGATCGGGCGGCCGATCCATTGCTCGATCCGGCGGAGGAAGTCCGCGCCGGAAAGGCCCATGAAATTGGCCATGGATTCTTCGAGGCTGGTCGGATGGCCGATGCCGGTGAGATAGTCCGCGATCTGGCGGTTGCCGATCGCCTCGCTCTCGATCAGCACGCCGTCGAAATCGAACAGGATCGCGTCGACCTTCATGCGCGCGCGCCGAACAGCGCGCTGCCGACGCGGACATGGGTCGCGCCGATCATCACCGCCGTCTCGAAATCGTCGGACATGCCCATGCTGAGGCCCGCGACGCCGTTGTCGCGCGCCAGCTTCGCCAGCAGCGCGAAATAGGGTGCCGCTTCCACCCCGGCGGGAGGCAGGCACATCAGCCCGGCGAGCGGCAGGTCGGCGGCGCGCACCTCGGCCAGCAGCTCCGGCAGGGCGTCGATCGCGCAGCCGCCCTTCTGCGCTTCCGCGCCGATATTGACCTGGACGAAGCAGGCCGGGCGCTTGCCCTGCGCATCCATCGCCCTGGCCAGTGCGGCGACCAGAGAAGGGCGGTCGACCGCATGGATCGCGTCCGCCAGCGCCACCGCCTCGGCGGCCTTGTTCGACTGGAGCTGGCCGATCAGGTGCAGCCGGGCATCAGGCCATGCCTCGCGCAGCGCGGGCCATTTCGCCTGCGCCTCAGCCACGCGATTCTCGCCGAAATCGCGTTGGCCGGCGGCGAGCAGCGGCGTGATCGCCTCGGCCGGATGCGTCTTGGAGACGGCGATCAGAGTGATATCGGCGGGCGAGCGGCGCGCCGGCTTGGCGGCGCGGGCGATCCGCTCGTTGATCGAGGCGAGGCGCGCGGCGGGAGACATCTCGGCGGAAGGCATGGTCGGCGCTATAGGAAGCGCGATGTCCCGCCGCCACCCCGTCCCGTGCCTTTGGCTGATGACCGACGAGCGGATGGGCGAGGGGCTGTGGCGCGCGGTAAGCCGCCTGCCGCGCGGATCGGGCATCGTCTTTCGCCATTACGACACGCCGGCCGCCGAGCGCCGCCGATTGTTCGCGCGGCTGTTGAGGATCGCGCGGGCGCGCGGGCTGGTGCTGGTGCGCGCGGGCGCGGCGCGCTTGTCCGGCGAGATGGGGACGCATGGCCGCAGCGGGCCGGGAATCACGACATGGCCGGCGCATTCGCGGCGCGAGGCGGTGGAGGGGGTGCGACGCGGCGCCGACGCGCTGTTCGTCTCGCCGGTCTTCGCCACCCGCTCGCATCCCGGCGCGCCGGCGCTTGGTGCGCGGCGCGCCGCGGCGATCGCGCGCGGCCTGCCGGCGCGGCGGATCGCGCTCGGCGGCATGGATGCGCGCCGCTACGCGCTGCTCACCGGATTCGATGGCTGGGCGGCGATCGATGCGTGGCTGTGAACGACGCCGGCGGCGTCAGAAGCGGAAGGCGGTGCCCACGTAGACCGCCTGGCTGTCGCGGCGGTCGTCGGCAACCTGCGTCAGCCGCTCACG
The DNA here is from genome assembly GCF_013344685.1 of Sphingomonas sp. CL5.1. Taxonomy (NCBI): domain Bacteria; kingdom Pseudomonadati; phylum Pseudomonadota; class Alphaproteobacteria; order Sphingomonadales; family Sphingomonadaceae; genus Sphingomonas; species Sphingomonas sp. CL5.1. Next base: position 1,026,777 of record NZ_CP050137.1, on the reverse strand, counting down.
CTCGCTCTTGTAGCGCAGGCCGGCGGTGAGATCGATGTTGCGGGTCAGCGAATAGGAGCCGCCCACGTCGATCGCATAGCTCGAATTGTTGTCCACGGCGGTCGTCGCGCCGGCCAGCGGACGCTCGGCGGTGGCCTTCACGCGGCCGGTGAAGCGATTGAGCGAATAGCTGACCGCCACGTCGGTCGATTCGCGGCTGCCCGGCTGCGGGCCGACATCGACGCGCGAGACGTCACCCGACACGGCGAAGCGCTGCCAGCCGATCGCGGCGCCCAGATTATAGGCGATCGGCGCGATTCCCACGGTCGGCGCATTTGCGGCGAAGCGAGTCGTTCCGTCGCCGACTCGATTCGAGCGCGCGCGCACCGCCACGGTGACGGCGCGATTGCCCTGTCGCGTCTCGGCCGGGGTGAAGCGGAACTCGCCGACATCACCGCCGTCCAGCCCCCCGCGCGCGAACACGGCGGCGAGCCGCGGATCGGCGGCGGACGGCGTGAAGCCACTGGAAAAGCGGGCGGATATCGGCGTGGCGGCCGCTTTCTTGGCGGGGCGCTGACCCAGTTCGGTGGCTCCGATCGCGGGCGCGACGGCGGCAGCCGCGGCGACGAGCGCCACGACCATTCCACCAGCAATCGCGCGCATAGCGACCACGAGTCACCCCCAACTGAACTTGGATCAAAATACGCCTAACACGATTCGATCCCGGCGCACCATCACAAGAGTCGCTTTATTGCTAAGTGTTGCATGACTCCCACATCATCCGCCAGATCGCCGCGCGAATCCGCCCCGCTTGCGGGGAACGGGGCGCGTCTATAGAGGTTGCCGCTGCTGTTTCCTCGCTTTCAGGACGATGCCGATGTTCCGCCCGTTGCGTCTCGCGCTAGCCGTTGGCGCTGCCCTTGCCCTCACCGCGTGCGGGCATCATCGCGCCCGGCCGGAGGCCGATCTCGCCGCATCGAAGATCACCACGATCGGCGTCAATTCCTATCTGTGGCGCGCGACGCTGGACACGCTGTCGTTCATGCCCCTGCTCCAGACGGATTCGAATGGTGGCGTCGTCGTCACCGACTGGTACGTCAATCCGCAGATGCCGAACGAGCGGATGAAGGTGACCGTCTCGATCCTCGATCAGGATCTGCGCGCCGATGCGCTGCGCGTCGCGGCGCTGCGCGAGGTGAACCGGAACGGCCAGTGGGTCTCCGCGCCGGTGGCCGCGTCCACCACGCAGAAGCTGGAGGATATCATCCTCACCCGCGCCCGCGACCTGCGCCGCGCCTCGATCACCGGCTGACGCGGGGGTGAACCCCTCCGCGCGCCTCAACGACAAGAGATAATGAGCAACACCCGTTTCAACGCGCTGAAGGCGGACGCCCACTGGCAGAAGGTGTGGGACGACGCCGAAACCTTCGCCGCCCGCGACGACAGCGGCAAGCCCAAGAGCTACGTGCTGGAGATGTTCCCCTATCCTTCGGGGCGCATCCATATGGGGCACGTCCGCAACTATACGATGGGCGACGTCCTCGCGCGCTTCCGCCGGATGAACGGGATGGAGGTGCTCCACCCGATGGGCTGGGACGCTTTCGGGATGCCGGCCGAGAACGCCGCGATGGAGAAAGGCGTCCACCCCGGCGGCTGGACGCGCGACAATATCGCGACGATGAAGGCGCAGCTCAAGCGGCTCGGCTTCGCGCTGGACTGGACGCGCGAGCTGGCCACCTGCGAGCCGGATTATTACGGCCACGAGCAGGCGCTGTTCCTGAAATTCCTTGAGCATGGCCTCGTCTATCGCAAGGAGAGCGCGGTCAACTGGGACCCGGTCGACATGACCGTGCTCGCCAACGAGCAGGTGATCGACGGGCGCGGCTGGCGCTCGGGCGCGCTGGTTGAGAAGCGCAAGCTCAACCAGTGGTTCCTCAAGATCACCGCTTTCGCCGACGATCTGCTCTCGGGCCTTAAATCGCTTGAGCATTGGCCGGAAAAGGTGCGGCTGATGCAGGAGAACTGGATCGGCAAGAGCCAGGGCCTCACCTTCCGCTTCGCGTTGTCTGCCAGCGCGGGGGGCATGGACAAGGTGGAGGTGTTCACCACCCGGCCGGACACGATCTTCGGCGCGAGCTTCGTCGCGGTGGCGGCCGACCATCCGATCGCGGCGGCCAGCCCGGAGGCGGCGACGTTCGTCGAACGCTGCAAGCAGGGCGGCACCACGGCGGCCGAGCTGGAGACGCAGGAGAAGCTGGGCTTCGACACCGGCCTCACCGCGACGCATCCCTTTGATCCGGCGTGGAAGCTCCCCGTCTATATCGCCAATTTCGTGCTGATGGACTATGGCGTCGGCGCGGTGTTTGGCGTGCCGGCGCATGATCAGCGCGATTTCGAGTTCGCCCGCAAATACGGCCTGCCGATCCGCCGCGTCGTGTCGGAGGGATCGAAGGACGCGCCCGAATTCCATGAGGATGAAGCCTATAGCGGGCCGGGCACGCTGGTGAACTCGCACTTCCTCGACGGCATGGACGTGGAGGACGCCAAGCGCGAGGTCATCACCCGCGCGGAGGCCGGCGGCTGGGGCGAAGGCTCGACCGTCTATCGCCTGCGCGACTGGGGGGTAAGCCGCCAGCGTTACTGGGGCACGCCGATCCCGATCATCCATTGCGATGCCTGCGGCGTCGTGCCGGTGCCGGTGGACCAGCTCCCGGTCGTGCTGCCGGAGGACGTGAGCTTCGACGTGCCCGGCAACCCGCTCGATCGCCATCCGACGTGGAAGCATGTCGCCTGCCCGAAATGCGGCGGCGCGGCGGTGCGCGAGACCGACACGCTCGATACCTTCGCGGATTCGTCGTGGTATTTCATCCGCTTCGCCAGCCAGCCGAAGGATCGGCCGTTTGACAAGGCGGTCGCCGAAAGCTGGCTGCCGGTCGGGCAATATATCGGCGGGGTGGAGCATGCGATCCTCCACCTGCTCTATGCGCGCTTCTGGACCCAGGCGCTCAACCATGTCGGCATGATCGGCGTGACCGAGCCGTTCACCGGCCTGTTCACGCAGGGCATGGTGACACACGAGACGTACAAGTCCGCCGACGGCCGCTGGCTCGCGCCGGACGAGGTGCGCGACGGGATCGAAATCGCCAACGGCCAGCTGATCACGCTCGGCCGTGTCGAGAAGATGTCGAAATCGAAGAAGAACACCGTCGATCCGACCGGCATCGTCGACCAGTACGGCGCGGACGCGGTGCGGTGGTTCATGCTCTCCGATTCGCCGCCCGAGCGCGACCTGCCGTGGAGCGAATCCGGCATCGAGGGCGCGTGGCGCTTCGTCCAGCGGCTGTGGCGGCTGTTCGAGGGCCAATTCGAGGGACGGCGCGCGGGCGAGGGCGCGGACGCCGCGCTCGACCGCAAGCTGCACCAGACGATCGCCGGGGTCGCCGCCGATATCGAGGCGCTGTCGTTCAACAAGGCGGTCGCCAAGATCTACGAACTCGCCAATGCGATCGAGAAGGCGCAACCCTCCGCCTCGCGCGATGTGGCCGTGCGCACGCTGATGCTGCTCGTCGCGCCGATGGTGCCGCATCTCGCCGAGGAGGCGTGGGCCGCCGCTGGCGGCGAGGGGCTGATCGCCGACGCGGCATGGCCGGCGGTCGATCCGGCGCTGCTGGTCGAGGATGAGGTGACGATCGCGATCCAGGTCAACGGGAAGCTGCGCGACACGCTCACCCTGTCGAAGGGCCAGTCAAAGGAAGCGATCGAGGCCGCCGCGCTCGCCAGCGACAAGGTGATCCGCATCCTTGAGGGCAAGGCGCCGAAGAAGGTGATCGTCGTGCCCGACCGGCTGGTGAACCTCGTCGCATGAAGCGGCTCGCCGCCTTGCTCGCGCTGGCGCTGCCGCTCGGCGGATGCGGGCTTCAGCCGCTCTATACCGCGGGCGGCTCCGGCCCGGTGGCGAACCTGCTCGGGCAGGTCGAGGTCGCGCCGATCGAAGGCAAGTCGGGCTGGCTCGTCGCCAATGCGTTGCGCGACCGCTTCGGCGAGGGCGGCGCGGCGTCGACGGCGCATTACCGGCTCGACGTGAAGCTGGACGACAAGATCGTCGGCCTCGCGGTGCGCAGCGACAATAGCGTCACCCGCGAACGCCGCACCCTGCGCGCGCGCTATCAGCTCGTCGCGCTCGATACCGGCACGGTGGTGCTCGACGCGACCGCCGGCTCGGACGCCGGCATCGATGTCGTCACCTCCGAATATGCCACGATCGCTGCGGAAAGCACCGCGCTGGAGCGGCTGAGCGAGATCGTCGCCGACCAGATCGTCGCCCGCGTCGCGCTCTATGCGAGGAACGAGACGCCCCGGAAATGAAGGCCAGCGAGACGCGGATCAAGACAGCGCTCGATCGGCCGCCGGCGGATATCCGGCTCTATCTGCTCTACGGACCCGATGAATCCGGCGCGATGGCGCTGGCGGAGCGGCTTGGCCGCGCGATGGGGCCGGAGGCGGAGCGGATGGATCTCGACGGCGCGGCGCTGAAATCGGACGCGGCGCGGCTGGCCGACGAGGCGGCCTCGCTCTCGCTGTTCGGCGGCGCGCGCTATATCCGCGTGACAGGGGCGGGGGACGAATCGACCGCCGCGGTCGAAGCGCTGCTCGCGGCGGAACGCGCCGGCAATCCCGTGGTGATGATCGCGCCCTCCGCGAAGGCGACCAGCCGGCTCGTCAAGCGCGCGCTGGAGGCGGATTCGGCGCTCGCCACCGCCTGCTACGTCCCGGTCGGCGAGGGGGCGGAAGCGCTGGCGGCGCAGCTCGCCCGTGAACATGGCCTGCGCGCGATGGGCGGTGCGGCGCGGCGACTGGTGCAGGCGACCGGCGGCGATCGCGCGGTGATGGCGCGGGAGCTGGAGAAGCTGGCGCTCTATCTCGATGCCGCGCCCGATCGGCCGCAGCAGCTCGACGACGATGCGCTCGACGCGGTCGGCGCGGATCTGGGCGAGGCGGAGATGTCCGAGATCGTCGAGGCGGTGGTCGCCGGGCGCAGCGCGGAGCTTGGCGCGGCGCTGCATCGGATGAGCGAGGCGGGCGGCTCGCCGATCCCGTGGCTGCGCCAGCTCGCGCGCCGGCTGGGCGCTTTGGCGGAAATGCGCGCCGACGTCGCGGCGGGCGGCGATATCGCCTCGGTCATCAAGCGCCACCGCGTGTTCTTTCGCGAGGAAGCCGCCACCGCCGCCGCGCTGCGCCGGTGGCCGCCGGAGGCGCTGGTCGAGGCGCAGCGCCGCGTGCGCCAGATCGAGCGGTCTTTGGTGGCGAGCGCGACCGCTGGAAACGTGCTGGCCGATCAGGCGATGCTCGGCATGGCGGAGCGCGCCCGGCGGCTGGGGCGCTGACGGCTCAGATCCGCTCGCCGCTCAGCCGCTGGCACACCATGTCGAGCTGGTCGAGCGTCGAATAATCGAGCGTGATCGATCCGCCGCGCTCGCCATGCGCGATCCGCACGTTCAGCCCGAGCAGATCGGACAATTGCCGTTGCAGCGCCGCGATATCCGCGTCGGCATCCTGGCTGTAGCTCTTGCCGCCCCTGCCGCCGCGCGTGGACGCGGGCTTGGCCGAGCTGGCGAGCTTCTCGGTCTGACGGACCGACAGCCCTTTCTCGATCACCTCCTGCGCCAGCGCGGCCGGATCGGGCGCGCCGATCAGCGCGCGGGCATGGCCCATCGACAGCTTGCCATCGACCACCAGCGCCTGAACTTCGTGAGGAAGATCCAGTAATCTCAACAGGTTAGCGATATGGCTGCGCGATTTGTGGACGATCCGCGCGAGCGCTTCCTGGGTATGGCCGAATTCCTCGGCGAGCCGGTGATAGGCTTCGGCCTCCTCGATCGCGTTGAGATCCTGCCGCTGGATATTCTCCAGCAGGGCGATCTGGAGCGTGTCGCTGTCGCTATAGTCGCGGACGACGACCGGCACCTCGTGCAGCCGGGCGCGCTGCGCCGCGCGCCAGCGGCGCTCGCCGGCGACGATCTGATAATCATGGCCGTGGGGGCGAACGATGATCGGCTGGATCACCCCGCGTTCGGCGATCGAGGCGGCCAGTTCTATCAGCGCGGCTTCGTCGAACTGACGGCGCGGCTGGCCGGGGTGCGGCGCGATCGAGCTGACCGGGATCATCCGCACGCCGGTGGCGCTATGCCCCTCGGTCGCGGTTTCCGCCTCGTCGCGGGCGAAATCGCCCAGCAGCGCGTTGAGGCCACGGCCAAGGCCGGGGCGGGGGCGGCGATCGGTCATGCGGCGGCCTCTTTCATGCGCGGAAGCCGCGCGATCAACTCTCGCGCCAGGGCGATATAGGCCTCCGATCCGCTGCAACGATGATCATAGATCAGCGCGGGCAGGCCGTGGCTCGGCGCTTCCGACAGGCGGACGTTGCGCGGGATCACCGTGTCGAACACCACGCGACCGAGCACGGCGCGCACATCGGTCGCGACCTGCTCGGTCAGCCGGTTGCGGCGATCGTACATCGTCAGCGCGACGCCCATGATCGACAGCGAAGGATTGAAGCGCGCGCGAATCCGCTCGACCGTGCTGAGCAGCTGGCTCAGCCCCTCCAGCGCGAAGAACTCGCATTGCAGCGGCACGAGCAGCGAATCCGCCGCGACCATCGCGTTGATCGTCAGCAGACCGAGCGACGGCGGGCAATCGATCAGCACGATATCCCAGCGCGGCGCGCACGCCTCGATCGCGCGGAGCAGGCGGTGGGTGCGCGCCTCAAGCTCGATCAGCTCGATCTCGGCGCCCGAAAGGTCGACCGTCGCCGGCAAGATTTCCAGCCTCGGGATGCCGGAGGCGACCACGCCGTCATCGATCGGCGTCCCATCGACCAGCACATGATAGCTGGAGACGGTGCGCGCGGCCTGCCCGATGCCCAGCCCGGTCGAGGCGTTGCCTTGCGGATCGAGGTCGATCAGCAGCACGCGCTTGCCGGTGGCGGCAAGCGCCGTGGCGAGGTTGATCGCGCTGGTCGTCTTGCCGACGCCGCCTTTCTGGTTGGCGACCGCGATACAGATCATCGGATGCGAACCTTTTCTGCGATGAGAATCCCCGATTCCGCGTCGGTGATGCTTGGTTCCACGTGGAACAATCCGTGCCAGCCCCGGCGCGCGCTTTCAAGCTCGGCGTGCGCCGAACGGCCGCGCGGCAAGATATAACGTGTGGATATGTCGGCGAGGTGGCGGGTTGCGCGTAACAACTCGAGCACCGGGGCTACGGCGCGGGCGCTGATAATCTGCTGCGGTTCGACCGAGATCGCTTCGACTTTGGCGAGCAGCACGGTGGCGTTGGGGGTGTTGGTAAGGGTTTCGGACAGGAAGTCGACGCGACGGCGACGTGGCTCGACCAGCGTTACCTGCGCGGGGGTAAGCAGGGCGACCACTACACCGGGAAAGCCCGCGCCCGACCCGATATCGAGCCAGCGCGTCGCCGCATCAACTTTCCCAGCGAGCGGAATGAGCTGCGCAGAATCGAGGATGTGACGCGACCAGATCGAATCGAGCGTCGAGCGGGCGATGAGATTCTGGTACTCGCTCTCACGCGCTACCTGATCCGCAAAGTGCGCGACGCGGGCCGTCGCTTCCTGACCGAAGCGTTGTTCGATCCATGCTCTCGCATCCGCTTCCGTCATGCGCTGGCCTTCGCATGAAGCCAGAGCGCGGTGAGGGCGGCCGGCGTCACCCCGCGCACGCGCGAGGCTTCGTCCAGCGTCAGGGGACTGGCGACACGAAGCCGCTCGCGCATCTCATTCGACAGGCCGTTGACCGCCGCGAGCGCCTCGCCGCTGGGGACGGCGATCGTTGCATCGCGCCGCATCCGGGCGATCTCGTCCGCCTGACGCTCGAGATAGGGGGCGTAGCGCGCATCCTCCTCCGCCTCGCGCAGAAGGTCGGGATCGATGCCATCCCGCTCGCCCCGCGCGATTGCTTCGCGCTGCTCGTTCCGGCGCTCGACATGACCGCGCCGCGCGTCGCTCATCAGGCCGTGCGCCTCGGCGATCGCCGACAGCCGTGTCTCGGCATTGTCAGCGCGCAGGGCGAGGCGATATTCCGCGCGGGCGGTGAGCATCCGATAGGGTTCGGTGACGCCTTGAAGCACCAGATCGTCGATCATCACCGCGAGGTAGCTCGTCGCCCGATCGAGCGTCAGCGGCGCGAGATCGAGCGCATGGGCCGCCGCATTGGCGCCCGCCACCAGCCCCTGTGCCGCCGCCTCCTCATAACCGGTCGTGCCGTTGATCTGCCCGGCAAGGAACACGCCCGGCAATGCGCCGAGCGCCAGCCGATGATCGAGCGCGCGCGGGTCGACGTGGTCATATTCCACCGCGTAGCCCGGAGTGACGATCGTCACGTCGGCAAGGCCGGGAATCGATCGCACCATCGCCGTCTGCACATCGGCCGGCAGCGAGGTGGAGATGCCGTTCGGATAGACGAGCGGATCATCCAGCCCTTCGGGTTCGAGGAAAATCTGGTGGCCGTCGCGATCGCCGAAGCGGCGGATCTTGTCCTCGATCGACGGGCAATAGCGCGGCCCGCCAGCCTCGATCGCACCGGTGTGGAGCGGAGAGCGGTGGAGATTGTCACGGATGATGGCATGGGTTTCCGCAGTGGTTCGCGAGATGGCGCAAGCGAGTTGGGGCAGGGCGCGAACGCGCGTCATCGGCGACATCGTCCACTCATCCGCATCCGATGGTTGCGGCGCGAGCATCGCCCAATCGATCGTGCGCCCATCTAGCCGGGGCGGCGTGCCGGTCTTGAGCCGGCGAATCGGCAGGTCGAGCGCGCGCAATTGCTCGGCAAGCTCGATCGCGCCGGCTTCGTTGATCCGGCCCCCCTCGTGCTGCTCTTCGCCCCGGAAGATGCGGCCGCCCAAGAAAGTGCCGGTGGCCAAGACGATCGCGCGGCCGCCGATTTCGCTGCCGTCCTTGAGCCTTACGCCCGTCACCTTGCCCGACCGCATGAACAGCGCGTCGACCTCGCCGGCGATGATCGACAGGCCTTCCTGATTAGCGAGTTGCGACTGGATCGAACGACTATAAAGGGCGCGATCCGCCTGGATGCGTGGTCCCTGAACTGCCAGTCCCTTGCTGCGGTTGAGCATCCGGTGGTGGATCGCGGCGGCATCGGCGGCGCGCGCCATCAAACCGTCGAGCGCGTCAACCTCGCGGACCAGGTGCCCCTTGCCGAGTCCACCGATCGAGGGATTGCACGACATCACCCCGATCCGGTCGCGGCGATGCGAGAGCAGCGCAGTGCGGGCGCCACGACGGGTCGCCGCGGCAGCCGCTTCCGTCCCGGCGTGGCCGCCGCCGACCACGATCACGTCAAAGTCTTGTTCCACGTGAAACATCACTTCCCGATGCAGAAACGCGCGAACAGCGCGTCGAGCATCGTCTCGGTCGCGTCCGCGCCGACGATGCCCGCCAATTGCCGCATCGCATAGCGCACTCCTTCGGCGCGTACCAACAGGTCGTCTGCCATTCCGTCGGTCGCCATGGATGCGCGGGCAGCGATCACGGCGTTGCGTTGTTGTTCGCGTAGCGCGGCGCCATCGGTTGTAAGGAGCGAACCGGCGCGTTGCTCGATCGCTCCCCACAAGTGATCGATGCTACGCAGATCGTCGCGGGATATTGGCAGGCGATCGGTCGGTGTAATGAGCCGCTCCGCCATGTCGCAACGCGGGTGAAGCGCGAGGACCGGCCACTCGGCGGGCGGCGCGCTATCGTCGAGCCACAGCACGATATCGGCGGTGTCGGCCGCGCGGCGCGCGCGTTCGATGCCGATCCGCTCGACCGGATCGTCGGTGTCGCTGGCGAGACCCGCCGTGTCGATCAAGGTGTAGAGACGCCCGTTGCGCACCACGCGCGTTTCGAGCAGATCGCGCGTCGTGCCGGCGATCGGTGTCACGATCGCGGCCTCGCGTTCGATCATCGCGTTGAAAAGAGAGGATTTACCGACGTTAGGTGATCCGGCGAGGACGATTCGGCATCCTTCGCGCAGTCGTTCGACAGTCGGGCGCTCCAGGATGATGTCGAGATCGGCCAGCCACGCGCGGATCGCGGCATCGAGCGCCGCCGTATCCGCCGGTTCGACATCGTCCTCGTCGCTGAAGTCGATCATCGCCTCGATCCGGGCGGCGATGCCGGCAAGCGTGGTGAGCCAGCGCGCGACGGCGCGGCTGACCTCGCCATCGACGCTGGCGATGGCGGCACGGCGCTGCGCCTCGGTTTCCGCTTCGAGCAGATCGGCCAGACCCTGCGCCTGCGCGAGATCGATCCGCCCGTTCTCCAGCGCGCGTCGGGTGAATTCGCCCCCGCGCGCGCGGCGCAGGCCGGGTTGCGCCGCGAGCGCCCGTTCCACCGCGGCCACCGTCGCGATGCCGCCGTGCAGATGGAATTCCGCGAGATCCTCGCCCGTCGCGCTGCTCGGGCCGGGGAACCACAGCAGCAAGCAATCGTCGAGCAACGCGCCGTCACCGTCCCACAGCCGCCGCAGCACCGCGCGGCGTGGTTCCGGAAGCGCGCCGGCGAGCGCCTCGACCGCATCGCGCGCGCGGGGGCCGCTCATCCGCAACACCGCGATCGCGGCGGGTGGCTGGCCGCTCGAAACGGCGAAGATCGTGTCCATCAGCCGCCGGGCTTGGTTCCCGCCTCGAACAGGCGCTGCCAGAAGGAAAGCCCGGCCTCGCCCATCGGCGCCCAGTTCTTGATCATGCTCTCGAACATCTCCGGCCGCAGCCCGCCGCTGATCGTCTCGCGCATCTTGGCGATATAGGCTTCGTGGATCGGGCTGAGATCGGGCAAGCCCATCAGTCGCCGCGCTTCCTCCGGCGTGCAATCCACTTCGACATTCACTTTCATCCAGAGCACTCCTTGAGCCGCGCGGCCGGGCGGGATAGCCTTCGATCGAGATGTATGCCCGCGATTCCGCCATCCTAGCAACGCCCATCGGCCTTATCCTGATCGAAGGAGGCGCAACCGTGACCAGAATCACGATCGGCGGCGTCGACGAAATGGCGCGGCGCGGGGGCAGCGAGGTGATCCGCGCGGCGGCGGAGCAACTGGAGGCTTATTTCGCCGGCGAGCGCCGCGATTTCGACTTGCCGCTCGCGCCCTCCACCACGCCGCGCGGAGAGGTGCTGCGCGCCGCGATCGCGGCGGTGGGCTATGGCGGCACCGTGAGCTATGGCGAGGTCGCGCGGACGATCGGGTCAAGCCCGCGCGCGCTCGGCCAGGCGTGCCGGCGCAATCCTTTCCCGATCGTCATTCCGTGCCACCGCGTCACCGGCGGCGCGGGCCATTATTCGGCCGGGGAAGGGCTGGCGACTAAGAATTGGCTGCTGAACCACGAACGACATTGGAGCAAGAGCAATGGGTGAGATGATCGACGTCGAAACGCTGGATCACGACGGGCATTTCGGTGCCTATGTCGCGCGGCCAGCGGGAACGCCGACCGCCGCGATCGTGGTGATCCAGGAAGTGTTCGGCGTGAACAAGGGTATCCGCCGCAAATGCGATCGGCTGGCCGAGCAGGGCTATCTCGCGATCGCGCCCGACCTGTTCTGGCGGCTGGAGCCGGGAATCGAGCTCGATCCGGACGTTCCCGCCGAAATGCAGCGCGGGCTGGAGCTGTTCGGCCAGTTCGATCAGGACGCCGGGATCAAGGATATCGAGGCGTCGATCCGCAAGGCGCGCGCGCTGCTCGGCAATGGCGGGAAAGTCGGCTGCGTCGGCTATTGCCTCGGCGGCCGGCTGGCGTTCATGACCGCCTGCCGCACCGATATCGACGCATCGGTCGGCTATTACGGCGTGGGGATCGACGGGCTGCTCGGCGAGAAACATGCGATCGCCCGCCCGGTGATGCTTCACGTCGCCGGCGAGGATGGCTTCGTCGACAAGGCCACGCAACGGCGGATGCACGAGGGGCTGGACGATCATCCCCGCGTGACGATCCACGATTATCCGGGCGAGGACCACGGCTTCGCGACCGAGATGGGCAACCGCCGTTCCGGGAAGGCCGCCGATCTCGCGGATGAGCGGACGGCGGCTTTCTTCAAGAAAAATCTGGCTTAATACAATCGCTTAGATTGGATGCCCGTCGGCGTCGCGAAGCACTTCGCGGCGCCCGACGTGGTCAGGGCGACCGACGATGCCGTCCTTCTCCATCCGTTCGATGAGACGGGCGGCGCTGTTGTAGCCGATGCGGAGCTGGCGCTGGAGCCAGGAGGTCGAGGCCTTCTGGCTCTCGCAGACGAGCTGGATCGCGGCGCGATATTGCTGGTCCTCGGCCGAATCCTCGCCGGTCGGCGCGCCTTCGAGGTCGAAGCTCTGCTCCGGCTCCTCGGTGACGGAGGTGACATAGTCGGGCGCTCCCTGCGCGCGCCAGTGGTCGGTTACGGCGCGCACCTCATCGTCCGATACGAAGGGGCCGTGGACGCGGACGATGCCTTTGCCGCCGGGCATGTAGAGCATGTCGCCCTTGCCCAATAGCTGCTCGGCGCCCTGCTCGCCCAGGATGGTGCGCGAATCGATCTTCGAGGTGACGTGGAAGGAGATGCGCGTCGGCAGGTTCGCCTTGATGACGCCGGTGATGACGTCCACCGACGGCCGCTGCGTCGCCATGATGAGGTGGATGCCGGCCGCGCGCGCCTTCTGCGCGAGCCGCTGGATGAGGAACTCCACCTCCTTGCCCGCGGTCATCATCAGGTCGGCCAGCTCGTCGACGATCACGACGATCTGCGGCAGCACCTGATAATCGAGCTGTTCCTCCTCATAGACCGGCTGGCCGTTCTCCCCGAAGCCGGTCTGCACGCGGCGGCCGAGCGGGGTGCCCTTGGCGCGGGCGGCGCGGACCTTGTCGTTGAAGCTGCCGAGCGAGCGCACGCCGAGCGAGGACATCTGGCGATAGCGGTCCTCCATCTGCTCGACCGCCCATTTGAGCGCGCGCACCGCCTTGGCCGGATCGGTGACGACCGGCGCGAGCAGATGCGGGATGTCGTCGTACATCGACAGTTCGAGCATCTTGGGATCGATCATGATCATGCGGCACTGGTCCGGCGTCAGCCGGTAGAGCAGCGACAGGATCATGCAGTTGAGCCCGACCGACTTGCCCGAGCCTGTGGTGCCGGCGACCAGCAGGTGCGGCATCGGCGCGAGATCCGCGATCACCGGATCGCCCGCGATATTCTTGCCAAGGATCACCGGCAGTTGCGCGGACTGATCCTCGAAGGATTGCGAGCCGACCAGCTCGTGCAGCGACACCGTCTCGCGCTTGGCGTTGGGCAGCTCGATGCCGATCACGGTGCGCCCCGGAATCGTCGCGACGCGCGCCGAGACGGCGGACATGTTGCGCGCGATATCGTCGGCGAGGGAGACGACGCGCGTCGCCTTGATCCCCGGCGCCGGCTCCAGCTCGTACATCGTGACGACCGGGCCGGGCCGGACTTCCTTGATCTCGCCGTTGACGCGGAAATCGTCGAGCACGGTTTCGAGGAGGCGGGCGTTGCGTTCGAGCGCGGCCTTGTCGATCGTGGCGTTCTGCGCGGGCGGCGCGGGAGTGAGCAGGTCCAGCGTCGGCAGCACGTAATTGTCGCGCAGGTCGAGCTGCTGTTGCTGCTGCTGCGGCTTCGCGCGCGCGGCGGAGGGGGCGAGGGTGCGCTCGCTGATCACCGGGCCGGGGCGCGGATCGGGCTGCGCCACGGGGCGCGGGGCGACCGGGCGACGCATCAGCTCCAGCGGCTCGTCCTCATCGTCGATCGGGGCGGGGCGGTCGCGCCGCGCGCGCCATACGCGGGGCAGCGCGATATCGATGCTGCGCCCCCACAGGATCGCGCCCATGATCCCCGCGACGAAGCCGAGCGCCACGACCGACCAATAGCTGACGGCCGCATTGCCGGCGAAGGACAAGGCCCAGCGCACCGCTGCGACCACGCCCAGCCCGATCGCGCCGCCCCAGCCGAACGGCAGCGCCGGGACCGCGCCGCGCGAGACACACGCCAGCGCCGTCGCCATCAGCGTGACGCCGAGCGCGGCGTTGCGCAGCATCCGCCACCATTCGCCCGCCGGCTGGTCACGCCACAGCCTGAGCGCGACGATTGGGCCGATCGGCAGCAGCAACGCCACCGCCGGGCCGAAGACGGTGAGCGCGATATCGGCGAACCACGCGCCGGGCGCGCCGATCAGGTTATGCAGCCCGTCGCCCGCCGCCGTGTTGAGCGCGGCATCGCCCGGCGAATAGCTCGCCAGCGCCAGCGCCATCAGCACGGTCGCGACGACCAGCGCGAGTGCGACGGCCAGTGCGCCGCTGCGCACCGCCCCCGCCTTCACCGTCTCGCGCCACAGCGATGCGTCCGCCCGGCTCGCCATTGCCTTGAATCCCCCGACGATTTGCTGAAATCTGCCCGGCGGAATCATCTGCCTCGACGAGTCCCGCGTCAAGACGGCGCGATTGTCGGCGCGCCGGATCGGGGATAGAGCGTGGCGGATGGATCACGCTGATGTCCTTATCCTGGGCGGCGGACTGGTCGGCGCGACACTGGCGCTGGCGCTGGATCGCCATGGCCTGCGCACGATCGTCGTCGACCCCGCCGATCCCGCGATCACGCTTTCCGCCGGCTTCGACGGTCGCGCCTCGGCGATCGCCAGCGCCAGCCACCGGATGCTGGAGGCGATCGGCGTGGCGGAGGGGCTGGCCGGGCATGGTTGCGAGATCCGCCATATCCGCGTGAGCGACGGCCTCGCGCCAGGGAAGCTCGATTTCATCCCCGATCCCGACGATGGCGCGCTGGGGACGATGTACGAGAACCGGCGCATGCGGCTGGCGCTGGGTAAGGCGCTGGAGACCTCCGGCGTCGACCTCAGGATGAAGACCCGCGCGATCGAGGTGGAGCGCGGCCCGCGCGGCGTCACCGCGACGCTCTCCTCGGGGGAGACGGTGGGCGCCTCGCTGCTGGTCGCGGCGGAGGGGCGTAACTCGCCGACCCGCATGGCGGCGGGGATCGACGTGGCGCAATGGCGCTACGATCACACAGCGATCATCTCGGCGTTCCACCACGAGCGGTCGCACGAGGATACCGCCTACGAGATATTCTACCCCGCCGGCCCGTTCGCGCTGCTGCCGCTGGTCGATGACGAGATCGGGCATCGCTCGGCGATCGTCTGGACGGTGAAGGGGGCGGACGCGCCCGCGATGCTCAAGCTCGGCGACCGCGCCTTTCTGGCGGAGGCGGACAAGCGCATGGGCGGTTTCCTCGGGCCGCTGTCGGCCGCCAGCGCGCGATCGAGCTACCCGCTCGGCTTCCACCATGCCGCGACGATCACCGCGGAGCGGCTGGCGCTGGTCGGCGATGCGGCGCACGGCATCCACCCGATCGCGGGGCAGGGGCTCAATCTCGGCTTCCGCGATGTCGCGGCGCTGGTCGAGGTGCTGGTCGAGGGGCGGCGGCTCGGGCTGGAGGCGGGTGACGCGCAATTGCTCGATCGCTACCAGCGCTGGCGCAGCCTCGACACGCTGATGGTGGCGGGCGCAACCGACGCGTTGACGCGGCTGTTCGGCATTCCCGGGCGGGCGGCGAGCGCGGTGCGGCGCTTCGGCATCTCGGCGGTCGATCGCATCGCGCCACTGAAGGCGCGCTTCATGGCCGAGGCGCGCGGGGAAAGCGGGGCGCTGCCCAAGCTGTTGCAGGGGCTGACGGTCTAGGAAAGGGGCCTCACGCCGCCAGCGGGAAGCGCAACAAGCGGTTCTCGACCGGCACCAGCGCCTCCGCCGCCTCGCCGATGGCGCGCGCGATCTCCTTGTGCGCCGCGTCCAGCCCGCCGGTCAGCGCGCCGAACGCGGGCAGCAGCAGCTTGCGGCCGCTCGCCACGAAGCAGCGCCGCGACACCAGCCGCCCGCGCACCCGGATGCGCAGCCTGGGATGGAAGTGGCCCGACAATTCGGGGCGCGGATCGGCGGGGTCGGCCTCGTGGCGCAGGACGAGGCCGTCGACCAGCGCCTCCTCCATCACCTCGCCCCCGCAGCGATCGGCGTAGATGCGATCGTGATTGCCGGTGATCCACGTCCAGCGCGCGCGCGCCGTCAAAGCCCCGAGCATGGCGCGCGCCGTATCCGACAGGCGTTCGCTGCCGGTGACGTCATGGAAGCTGTCGCCCAGGCACCAGATCTCGCGCGCGTCCGTGGCTGCGGCGAGCCGGGATAGGTCGGCCAGCGTCGCGACCGAATCATACGGTGGCAGCATCTGCCCGACACCGGCGAAGAAGCTCGCCTTTTCCAGATGCAGGTCGGCGACGAGCAGCGCCGCGCGCGCCGGCCAGAACAGCGCGCCTTCGGGCAGCGCGATCAGTTCATGACCGGCGAACGAAAAGGGAACCATCGCGCCGCCATGCCGCAAGCCGGCGGCGCGATCAACCTCAACGGTCAGCCGCCATAGGCCTTGACCAGGTCGAACAGATAATCACGCCCCCGATAGAGCGCGGAAACGCGGATGCGCTCGTCGAGCCCGTGGACGCCGTTCAGGTCCTGCTCCACCAGGATGCCCGGCACGCCATAGACGGGCATCCCGATCTTGCCGAAGAACACCGCGTCGGTCGCGCCGGTAAGCAGCATCGGCACCATCGGCACGCCGGGGAAATATTTCGCCGCGACCGTCTTCATCGGTCCGATGATCTTCGGGTCGAGTTGCGGCGGCACCGCGAGCGGCCGGATCGGCTGGTTGGCGGTGACGGTCACCTTCGGCCCGGCCAGTTCCTTCAACTTCGCGAGTGTGCCCTCCACCGTCTCGCCGGGGAAGATGCGGCAATTGACGTTGGCGGTGGCGCGCTGCGGCAGCGCATTCTCGGCATGGCCCGCGTTGACCAATGTCGCGACGCAGGTGGTGCGCAGCATCGAGTGCAGCACCTTGTCGCGGCCGATGATCGCATTCGCCGCCCTGTCCTGCGGATCGGCTAGCAGGCGGTTGATCGCATCGGCCACCGGCGCGGGCGCCACCCTGGCGGTGGCGGCGAAGAAGGCGCGGGACGTGTCGGTGAACTTCGCCGGAAACTCGTAACCCTGCACCGCCCGCAGCGCGTCATCCAGTTCGTAGATCGCATTGTCCGGCGTCGGGGCGGAGCTGTGGCCGCCGGGATTGGTGGCGAGGAAGGTGAAATTCTGCGCCGCCTTCTCGCCGACCTGCACCGCGAGCGCTTCCGGCTTGCCATTGGCGTCGAAGCGCCCGCCACCGCCCTCGTTCAGCCCGAACTCGCCGCTCACCAGATCCGGGCGATTGTCGGTCAGCCATTGCGCGCCGTTGAAGGCGTAGGTGGTCTCCTCGCCGCAGGTCAGCGCCATCTTGATCGTGCGCCTGGGATGATAACCCTGCTGCTTGAAGCGGATCATCGCATCCGCCCACACCGAGGCCATCGCCTTGTCGTCCACGGTGCCGCGCGCATAATAGAAGCCGTTCTCCTCGACGAGCTTGAACGGATCGCGCTTCCAGTCCTCGCGCTTGGCGGCAACGACGTCGATATGCGCGAGCAGCAGCATCGGCTTGGCCTTCGCGTCCGAGCCTTTCAGGATCGCGACCACGCCGCCATCGTCGGGATGCTCGGGAACCGAGAATTGGGTGATGTCCGAATCGGCATAGCCCGCCGCCTTCAGCCGCGCGGCGATCTGTGCCGCGGCCTTGGTGCAGCTCCCCACGCCGACCACGGTGTTGGTCTCGACCAGTTCCTTGTAGAGCGAGAAGAACGCTTTCTGGTCGGGCCGGTCCTGCGCCTCGGCGATGGCCGGGGCGAACCCCATGGCGGCGATTCCAGCCAGCAACACAGCACGCATCCATTTTCTCCCCTGCAACGATCGGATGAGGATCGTCGCAGCGAAAGTTGCGTGGCGCAACTGTTTCAGCCGATCAGCGCATTGCGCCGCATGATGAAGCGCACCTCGCGATTGACGAAATCGATATCGATCCGCCGGAACAGCTTGAGCGCGTCCATCCCGAGCATCAGCGCGGGGCGGTTCTCCAGCCCGAACGCCTTGAACGGCGGCGCGTCGTTCTCGGCATAGGCGATCGGCATGTCGTTGATCGACATCGAGCCGAGCTTGATCGTGTTGAGCAGGGTGTAGTTCGCCGTCACCGATTCCCCGGTCACGCCGGTCAGCGTGATCGGCACGCCCTTCTTGCCGCGCCGCATCACCGCGCGCTGCAACGCCTGGTTGCCCATCGTCACCGCCGATCCGGTATCGAGGATCACGCGCACCTTCTGGTGCCCGACAAAAGCCTCGGTCACGACGAGCTGGCCGAACAGGTTGCGCGCCCTGACCACGATCTCGTCGGGATCGCTGCGCTCGAACGAGGGGCGACGACGCGACGGGGCGACGACCATCGAGCCTTTCTCGAAATCAATCGCGAGCGCATGGCCCTGAAGCGAATCAATGCCGAGCATCCCCGGCGCGCCGAGGTAACGCCCTTCCAGCGCGGGCGCCTCGATCCGCTGGCCGCCGAGCGTTCCGACCGAGATCGAGGGGATGAGCACGGTGCCGACCTCGCTCACGCCGGTCATCGCGGTGACGCGCACGGTCGGCCCGGCCGCCAGCCGCAACAGGCCGGCCAGCTCGCGGCTGACCACGGTGCGTTGCGCGCCGGTATCGATGATGAAGCGATACGGGCCGGCGCCGGCGATATGGACCGGAACGGTCATCCGCTCCCCGTTCGCGCCGAAATTGAGCAGGTCGCCCAACGGCATCGCCGCATCCGACGGCGGCGCGGGAGGCGTGGCGGGGGCCGGCTGCTGCACCGGGGATTGCGCCGCGAGAAGCAGCAGCAACGGCATGGCGAGCATGCGTTTCATGTAGCGGAGGGTGCGCCCGAATCGGGCCTTTCGCAAGCGAAATCAATCGGCCTGCATCGCTTCGCGCGCGAGCGATTCGGCCTCCAGCAGCAGCGCGTCGTCGGCCAGCCCGGTCGCCACCCGTTCACGCCCGATCAGCACCAGCACGGGCACCGCCAGCGGCGAGACGCGCGGCAGGTCGACGTGCAGCATCGTGCCCGCCGCGCGGTCGAGCAGATCGGCGAGCCGGCCGACATCGGTCATCCGCGCGCGGGCATCGGCCCAGGCGGCCTCCAGCAGGACATGCCCCGGCTCGTAGCGGCGCAGCACGTCGTAGATCAGGTCGGTGGAGAAAGTGACCTGTTTCCCCGTCTTCCGTTTGCCGGGATGCTGGCGCTCGACCAGCCCGCCGATCACCGCCACCTCGCGGAAGGCGCGCTTCAGCAGATGCGACTGCTGCACCCATTCGACGAATTCATGCTCCAGGATATCGGGCGAGAACAGCGCCGCCGGATCGGTCACCGGATCGAGCGAATAGCAGCCCAGGGCATAATCCGACGCGACGAAGCCGAGCGGTTTCAGCCCATTGCTCTCCATCCGCCGGGTGATGAGCATGCCGAGCGACTGGTGCGCGTTCCACCCCTCGAAACTATAGACGACCATGTAATGCCGCCCTTCGCGCGGGAAGGTCTCGACCAGGAGCTGGTCGGGGCGCGGCAGGGCGGAGCGGCGGCGTTGCATCTCCAGCCATGTCCGCACGTCTTCGGGGAAGCGGTGCCAATCGTCGCGCGTCGCGAGGAATGCACGGACGCGATCGGCGAGGTTGGTGGAAATCGGCATCCGCGCGCCACCATAGGTGGGGATGCGCGCCGGCCGGGCGGTGGCGCGGACGATCAGGTCCTCGCCGTCGATCTTCTCCACCTCCAGGCTCATGCCGGCAAAGAAGAAGGTGTCGCCGGTGGCGAGCGTCGCGGCGAAGGCCTCCTCCACCTTGCCCAATGCGCGGCCGTTCCGGAAGCGCACGCGCAGCATCGTCGCCTCGACGATGATCCCGGCGTTGAGGCGGTGCTGGACGACGAACTTCGGATGGCTCACGCGCCAGCGTCCGTCGCTTTCCTTCACCAGCCGGCGGAAGCGGTCATAGGCGCGCAGCGCATAGCCGCCGTCGCTGATGAAGCCGAGCACGCGCACGAACGTCTCCGCGTCGAGCGCCGCATAGGGCAGCGCGGAGCGCACCTCGTCGAGCAGCTCGGCCTCCTCGAACGGCGCGGCGCAGGCGCAGGCCATGACGTGCTGCGCCAGCACGTCGAGCGCGCCGGGGCGGAACGGCTCGCCGTCCAGCTCGCCCGCCTCCACCGCGTCAAGCGCCGCGCGCGCCTCCAGATATTCGAAGCGGTTGCCGGGGACGAGGATCGCCTCGGACGGCTCGTCGAGCCGATGGTTGCTGCGCCCGATGCGCTGGAGCAGCCGCGACGAGCCTTTCGGCGCGCCCATCTGGATCACGCAATCGACGTCGCCCCAGTCCACCCCGAGATCGAGGCTGGCGGTGGCGACCAGGGCGCGCAGCCGCCCGGCGGCCATCGCGCCCTCCACCTTCGCCCGCGCCTCCTTCTCCAGACTGCCGTGATGGATGCCGATCGGGAGCTGGAGCAGGTTCTCCTTCCACAGGTCCTGGAAGATCAGCTCGGCGAGGCTGCGCGTGTTGCAGAAGACGATCGTCGTCTTGTGTGTCTCGATCTCCGCCATCACCTGCCGCGCGGCGTAGCGGCCGGAATGGCCCGCCCACGGCACCTGATCCTCCGGCAGCAGGATCGTGATGTCGGGATCGACGCCGGGATCGCCCTCGACGAGGCTCACCGCGTCCCTGTCGCCGCCGGGGGCGAGCCATGCGCGATAATCGTCCGGGTCGGCCACCGTGGCGGACAGCGCGACGCGGCGGCAACCGGGCGCGATCCGTTGCAGCCGCGCCATCGCCAACGCGAGCAGGTCGCCGCGCTTGCCGGAGGCGAAGGCGTGCACTTCGTCCACCACGATCGTCCGGAGGCCGGCGAACATCAGGAAACTGTCCGGGTATGACAGCAACAGCGAGAGCGATTCGGGCGTGGTCAGCAGGATCTGCGGCGGGCGCGCGCGCTGCCGCGCCTTGCGTTCCGAGGAAGTGTCGCCGGTGCGCGTCTCGACGCGGATATCGAGACCCATCTCGTCGATCGGCGTCATCAGGTTGCGCTCGATATCGACCGCCAGCGCCTTGAGCGGCGAGACGTAGAGCGTGTGCAGGCCCTCGCCCGGCCGTTCGATCAGCTCGGCGAGGGTGGGAAGGAAGCCGGCGAGCGTCTTGCCCGCGCCGGTCGCCGCGACGAGCAGGGCGTGGCGGCCGGCGCGCGCCTCCGCGAGCATCTCGCGCTGGTGGCGGCGCGGCTGCCAGCCGCGAAGGGCGAACCAGTCGGCGAGCGGGGCGGGAAGTGCGAGGTCGTCGGCCACTGCGCGCAATATGGGGGCGGGGCGGCCGGTTGCGCCAGAGGCGGGGCTATTCCGCCGCGCGGGGGATGCCGGGCGGGCTCCACGCCAGCGCCAGCCCGTCGTCCGCCGCCGCCTCGGCGAGCTTGCGCTGCTCGCGCACCTCCAGCCCCGGCGTGAACAGCAGGGTGGGGGTGTTGCGGAAGCGGTTGGGCGGGATATCCAGAAACAGGCGAAACTCGCGGTTGAGGTGCGAGGCGTCGTAGAAGCGCAGCGCCGCCTGCTCCCCGTCGCCCGCCGCCGAGAGACCGCGCAGCACGGCCGCCATGTCGAGGAAGCGGCTGCGGCGCAGCACCATCTTCGGCGGGTGGCCGAAATGCGCGCGGACGTGCCGGTCGAGCCGGCGCGGGATCATCCCCAGCTCGCGCGCGATATCGGCGACCGGGCGGGTCGGGTCGAGCCGGCTGATCGCCTCGAACCGCTCCAGCGCCGGATCGATCGTCACGCCGCGCCCGGCGACCCGCTCGCGCACCACCTGCTCCAGCCGCTCGAACGTGCGCTCGATCTGGTAGATGTCCTCGCACGCCCAGCGCAGCGCCTCGCCCCATGCGCCGTCGATCGGATCGAGCCGGTCGGCGACCTGATGCGCGGGCACGTCGGAAAAGGCGAACCACGCCGCCGGGCGCAGCATGAAGCCCGCCGCGACGATCGGCCCGGTGCAGCGCACCGGAAAGCGCCGCCGCTGCGCCCCGAAGATCATCGGCCCCTCATAGGGCGTCCAGCGCCCGGCGACCTGCGTTTCCCAGCGGCCGATCGCCGGCACGCGGATATAGGCTGCCTCGTGGAGCAGGAAGCTCTCGACCAGCGCATCGTCCGGCCGCTCGATGATGAGCAGGAAGAAGCGCGCGACGAATCGGGCGAGGTCGCCGGGGGGCGTCCGGCTGAGCGACAGGGGATGCCCGTCGCGCGAGATACCGGTGCGCGGGTTGAGGCCCATAAGATCAATCTAAGTTTATTTACCCCGCCCGGCAATCATGATCCCAATATAACCTGAAATAGATCGCTGCTGTAACAAATGTTACTTAATAAGCGGTCTGCCCCACCACATTGCCCGGCGGTAGATATCGGCAGGCGAGAAAGTCGTTGCCGTGGTTCGACACCATCGCGCAACCGACGCGCTGCGTCGCGCGCCACACGATCTGGCTATAGTGCGAGGCGTCCTGCCAGCGCCCCGTGATGCTGAAGCCGGGAGTGGGGAGATCGACGTAGAAGCGGCGCTCGGCGAGCCAGTGGCCGAGCATCTCGTCATAGCGATAGGCGGCGCGGGTGCCGGTCCACAGATTCTCGCCCTGCCGCCCCGGTCCCTGCGGCTGCTCGGCATGGGCGAAACGGCCGGTCCGCGCCATCTCGCCGGCATAGCCGCGCGCGGCGGCGGCGAGATCCTCGTCCCACGCCAGCGGCGGCAGGCCGAGCCGGGCGCGCTCCGCATTCTGCCCGTCGAGCATCGTATCGCGCAGCAGCGCCGCGCCGCGCGGGGCCGGCGCGTCGGTCAGGCGCGGCTCGACGATGCGCGGCGGCCCGCCATGGTCGCAGGCGGCGAGCGCGAGGGCGAGGAGGAAGGGGTAAGCGACCCTATGGCCTTTGGCTGGCATCGCCGCCATATCGGCGCGCGCATGGCCGACGACAACTCCCTTGCGCTCTACGTCCATTGGCCGTTCTGCGTTTCCAAATGCCCCTATTGCGATTTCAACAGCCACGTCCGCGACGGGGTGGACCAGGCGCGATGGCGCGCGGCGCTGCTCGCCGACCTCGCGCATGAGGCGCGCGCGCTGCCGGGGCGGCGCGTCTCCTCGATCTTCTTCGGCGGCGGCACGCCCTCGCTGATGCCGCCGGAGACGGTCGCGGCGGTGATCGGCGCGGCGCGGGCGGCATGGGGCTTCGCCGATGGCGTGGAGATCACGCTGGAGGCGAACCCCTCCTCGGTCGAGGCGGCGCGCTTCGGGGATATCGCCGCCGCCGGGGTGAACCGTGTCTCGCTCGGGTTGCAGGCGCTCGACGACGAGGCGCTGCGCTTCCTCGGGCGGGCGCATAGCGTGGACGAGGGGCTGCGCGCGCTGGAGACCGCGCAGCGCGCCTTCGCGCGGGTGAGCTTCGATCTGATCTATGCCCGGCCGGGGCAGGGGACGGAAGCGTGGGAGCGGGAGCTGGCGCGCTCGCTGGCGTTCGGGACGGAGCATCTGTCCCTCTACCAGCTCACCATCGAGCCGGGGACGCGCTTCGCCACCGAGGCGGCGGCGGGGCGGCTGGCGATCCCGGACGGCGACGCGGCGGCCGATCTCTACGAGGCGACGCAGGCGATGACGGCGGCGGTCGGGCTGCCGGCCTATGAGATTTCCAATCACGCACGCGCCGGGGCGGAGAGCCGGCACAATCTCGCCTACTGGCGCTATCGCGATTATGCCGGGATCGGGCCGGGCGCGCATGGGCGGCGGCTTGGCCATGCGACGCGGCGGCGGCGCAAGCCGGAGAACTGGCTCGCCGCGATCGACCGCAACGGCCACGGCATCGAGGCGGAGGAGGCGCTGCCCCCCGCGACGCAGGCCGAGGAGGCGCTGCTGATGGGTCTGCGGCTGGCGGAGGGGGTGGACCTCGCCCGCATCGCGCGGCTCGGGCGGCGGCCGGCAGGCGAGCTGGTCGACCTCGACGCGGTGGCGCGCCTGCCGGAGATGGTGCGGCTGGCGGGGGGCCGGCTCACCGTGCTTCCCGCCGGGATGCTGCTGCTCGACGCGATCCTGCCCGCGATCGTGCGGGCGGGATAACCGCTAGACCCCGGCCGTTACTTGTCGAACCCGGCCGGGGCGGGGGACACCACCGTCGTCGTGCCGTCCCTGATCTCCTGCACCTCCAGCGCGCGTTCGGCCACGCCGTCGCGGCCGAAGCGGAAGGCGCCGTCGATTCCGGCATAGCCCTCGCCCGAGCGCAACCGCGCCTCCGGGAACGGCGCGCCGATCTTCCAGTCGCGCGCGATGCGCACCGTCAGCAGCACCGCGTCATAGCCGAGGCTCGACAGGCGATAGGGCGCGGTGCCGAAACGCGCGCGGTATTTGGTGGCATATTGCCGGTAGAAGCCGTTCGAGACGCTGGCGAACCACGCCCCCTCCAGCCCGGCGCGGGCCGAGACGCCGCTGTCGGAATTCCACAATTCGGTGCCGAGGATGCGCACCTGTGGGCTGGCCTTGCGCACCAGCGGCGCGCCCGTCGCGGCCGCCGCGCCGCTATCCGCGATCAGCACGCCGTCGAACGGCGCGTCCTTCGCCATCCGCGCCACCGCCGCCGCCATCGCGCCGGCCGCGCGGTCATAGGTCTGGAGCGAGACGACCTTGCCGCCGTCCGCTTCCACCGCGCGCAGGAAGGTGGTGGAAGCGCGCGTGCCATAGAGCGAATTGGGGATGAGGCCGCCGAAATTGGTCACGCCCCGGCTGCGCGCATAGGAGATGACGCGCTCGATCGACTGGCTCGGCGCATAGCCCATCAGATAGACGCCCTCGCCCGCCACCGACGCGTCGTTGGAGAAGGACAGCACCGGCACATGCGCGGCGCGCGCGATCGGGGCGATCGCCCGCACGTCCTCCGCCAGCAGCGGGCCGAGGATGAGCTGCGCCCCCTCCGCGATCGCGCGGCGCGCGGCGGCGCCGGCGCCGATCGCGGTGTCGTAATTGGTGATCCGCACCTTCTCGGCACGCGAATCGAGCAGCGCGAGCTGGGTGGCGTTGGCAAGGCTCTTGCCCACGCCGGCGTTGGCGCCGGTGAGCGGCACGAGCAGCGCGACGCGGTTGCGCGCGGTGTCGCGCGGCAGGCCGGCCTGCACCTCCGTCTCCGAAACCGGCGGCGCCTTGGTCGCCGGCGGCGGTGGGGCGGGCGCGCGGGGCACGACCGTCGAGCACGCGCCGAGCAGCAGCGTGCCGGCCAATGCTACCAGCCGGAACAGTCCGCGCCCCCGTTGCGGCATGGTCATCGCTTCTGCCATGTAACCCCTCGTGACTTCTCTCTCCCCCGGCCTCTACATCGTCGCGACCCCGATCGGCAATCTCGGCGACCTTTCGCCGCGCGCCAGCGAGGTGCTGGCGCACGCCGATCTGATCGCGGCGGAGGACACGCGCGTCACCGCCACGCTGCTCCGCCACATCGGGGCGAAGCGGCCGATGCAGCCCTATCACGACCATAATGCCGATGCCGTGCGCCCCGCGCTGATCGCGCGGCTGGCGCGCGAGGCGGTGGCGTTGGTGTCGGACGCGGGGACGCCGCTGATCTCCGATCCCGGCTACAAGCTGGTGCGCGACGCGCGCGCGGCGGGGCATCCGGTGGTGACGATCCCCGGCCCGTGCGCCGCGATCGCCGCGCTGACGCTCGCCGGCCTGCCGACCGATCGCTTCCTATTCATGGGCTTCCTCCCCGCGAAGCAGGGGGCGAAGGCGGCGGCGATCGCGGAGGTGGCGACGATCCGCGCGACCCTGGTGTTCTACGAAAGCGGCCCACGCCTCGCCGCGACGCTCGCGGCGCTGGGCGACGGGCTGGGCGACCGCGAGGCGGCGGTGACGCGCGAGATCACCAAGAGATTCGAGGAGGCGGTGACGGGCACGCTCTCCACGCTCGCCGCGCGCTATGCCGACGCGCCGCCCAGGGGGGAGATCGTCGTGGTGGTCGGCCCGCCCGGCGAGGCGCCACCCGCCAGCGCCGAGGATGCCGACGCCGCGCTGGCCGAGGCGCTGACCCGGCTCCCGGCGTCGAAGGCGGCGGGGGAGGTGGCGAAAAGGCTCGGGCTGGATCGCAAGGCGCTCTACGCGCGGGCGATGGAGATGAAGCGGTGACGGACAGGCGCGCCGCCGAAGCAGCGGGCCGGCGTGGGGAGCGGCTGGCGGCATGGTGGCTCCGCCTCAAGGGCTGGCGCGTGGTGGCGCGGCGCGTGCGGACGCCGGCGGGCGAGGTCGATCTGGTGGCGAAGCGCCCCGGCCTCGTCGCCTTCGTCGAGGTCAAGACCCGCGCCTCCGCCGCCGATCTCGATTTCGCGATCGACCAGCGCCGGCTGGCGCGCGTAGCGGCGGCGGCGGAGGTGTTGATGCCGGTCTATGCCACCGACGGCGAGGATATCCGGGTGGACGTGATCCTGCTCGCGCCGGGGGTGCGGCCACGCCATATCGAGAATGCGTGGATCGGGTAGGGCGCAGGCGGCACGCTGATAGCCACGCTATCCGCGAGACCGCCAAGCCCGGCGGGCGGGTCGCGCCAGCGAACCCGTCCGACGACGCGGCTTTGCCGCGTCGGGCATTCCTCTCAGGGTGACGTGAAGAGCGAGACCGCTTACATCACCGCTCGCCCGCACCTATTGGGATGACCGCATGACCCTCACCGTCGCCGTCCAGATGGACCCGCTCGAATTGATCAACATCGCTGGCGATTCGAGCTTCGCGCTGATGCTGGCGGCGCAGGCGCGCGGGCATCGCCTGTTCCATTATGCGGCGGCGGATCTCAACTGGTCCGACGGGCATCTCTGGACCAAGGCGCATCCGGTGACGGTGCAACGCGTCGCCGGCGATCATTTCAGCTTCGGCGAGCCGGTGCGGCTCGATCTCGGCGACGATGCGGACGTGGTGCTGATGCGGCAGGACCCGCCGTTCGACCTCGGCTATATCACCGCCACCCACCTGCTCGAGCGGATCGCGGACCGCACGCTGGTCGTCAACGATCCGGCCAGCGTGCGCAACGCGCCGGAGAAGGTGTTCGTGCTCGATTACGCGCGCTTCATGCCGCCGACTTTGGTGACGCGATCGCTGGACGAGGCGCGCGCGTTCCTGAGAGAGCATGGCGCGATCGTGGTGAAGCCGCTCCACGGCAATGGCGGCAAGGCGATCTTCCGCGTCGGGCCGGAGGGGGAGAATCTCTCCGCGCTGATGGAGGTGTTCAACACCGCGTGGCGCGAGCCGCACATGATCCAGGCGTTCCTCCCCTCGGTCGCGGCGGGCGACAAGCGCATCGTGCTGGTCGACGGCGAGGTGGCCGGCGCGATCAACCGCCTGCCGAGCGAGGGCGAGTTCCGCAGCAACCTCGCGGTCGGCGGCTCGGCGGAGAAGACGGTGCTGACGGCGCGCGAGCGCGAGATCTGCGCGGCGCTCGGGCCGGAGCTGAAGCGGCGCGGGCTGATCTTCGTCGGCATCGACGTGATCGGCGGGGAGTGGTTGACCGAGATCAACGTCACCTCGCCGACCGGGATCGTGGCGATCGAGCGGTTCGACGGGACCGATGTGGCGGGGATGATCTGGGATGCGATCGGGCGCAGGCTCGGTCGCGCCGGCGAAGGAGCCGGTGCGCGCTAGCGCAGCGCTCGGTCCGGCCGGCGGGTCGCGCCAGCGAACCCGTCCGACGACGCGGCTTCGCTGTGGCGTCGCACCGCGCTTTCGGACGCCCGCCGGCCGGGGCGGACGCCCCGCTAGCGCGCACCGGCCCGATTGGGGGCAACCGGGCTTGCGTCACCCTCTCGGATGCGCGGCCCTGTAAACATCGAGCAGATGCGCCGCATCCACCGCCGTATAGACTTGCGTCGAGCTGAGGCTCGCGTGCCCTAGCAGCTCCTGCAACGCGCGCAGGTCCGCCCCGCGCCCCAGCAGGTGCGTCGCGAAGCTGTGGCGCAGCGCGTGCGGCGTGGTCCGCTCCGACAGCCCGAGCCGTCGCCGCGCCGCGCGCACCCCGACCCGCACCACGCCGGGCGACAGTGGACCGCCGCGCACCCCCCGGAACAGTGGCGTCCCGCGTGAGATCGGCCACGGGCATTGCGCCAGATATGCCTCGATCGCCTCGCGCACCTGCGGCAGCAGCGGGACGATCCGCGTCTTGTCGCGCTTGCCGGTGACGACGAGCGTCTCGCCGAGCGGCACCGCCGCGCCGGTCAGCGCGATCGCCTCGCCGATGCGCAGTCCGGCGCCATAGAGCAGCAGCAGCACCGCCCAGTCGCGCGCGCCGACCCATTCGTGCCGCGCGCCCTCCGCCACTTCCTCCGCCAGCGACACGGCCTCGTCGGGGGAGATCGGGCGCGGCAGGCCCTTCTTCACGCGCGGCCCCTTGAGGCGCGGCGCGGCGCCCTCGCCGTTCGCCCATGCGAGGAAGCCGCGCACCGCCGACAATTCACGCGCGGCTGAGGTGTTCGACAGGCCATCCGCGCGGCGGTGGGCGAGATAGGCGCGCAGGTCCGCCGCGTTCACCCGCGCGAGATCGGCGCGATCGATCGGCCCGCCCCAATGAACCGCGAGGAAGGCGAGCAGCCGGTTCGCCGTCGCCTCATAGGCGCGCACCGTATGCGCCGAGCGGCGGCGGTCGCGGCGCAGGTGCGCGCCATAATCGGCGGCGAGGCTCACAAGCGGCGCGGCCGCTGCTTCGCGGCGATCGCACGGATCACCAGCCGCGTCGTCCCTGCCGGGTCGATCGGCCGCGCGACGCTGGCGGCGGCGGCGTCGATCAGCGCGGCGACGGCTGGATCGTCGACCAGCGCGCTGTCGAGCTTCACATGGCGCATCGTCGCGCCGCTGCCCTCCAGCAGCCCGCGCGGGTCCGGCAGCGTCGGGCCGTTGGCGAGGAACAGGCTCACCCGGCGCGGATAGAGCGCGACCGAGCAAACCGCCGCGCGCGCATGTTCGTCCGGTGCGAAGGCGATCGCGAGCGCGTTGTAATTGTCATAGACCAGCCGCGTCGCCCCCGGCAGCCGCGCTGCCACCACCGCCAGCGCGCGCCGCGCCAGCGCCGCCACCTCGGGCGTGAAGCGATCGATGAACGTATCGAGCTGATCCTGCGGCGTCATGGGGTGTCTTTGGCGCATTCCTATATTAGTCGGGTGACGATGTCCCGTGCCCGTGTCCTCGTGCTCAATTCCGCGCTCGGCCCGCTCGATTATCGCGTCCCGCGCGGGATGGCGGTCGAGCCGGGGGCGATCGTCGTCGCGCCATTGGGGCCGCGCCAACTCGTCGGCGTGGTGTGGGAGCCGGAGCGGATGCCGTCCGACGCAGAGGTCGGCGACAACCGCCTGCGCAACCTGATCGCGGTGGCCGACGCCCCGCCGCTGCGCGCGCCGCTGCGGCGGCTGGTCGAGTGGACGGCGGATTATTATCTCGCCCCGCCCGCTGCGGTGGTGCGCATGGCTTTGTCCTCCACCGCCGCGCTGGAGGGGCAGAAGCTCGTCATCGAATATCGCGCCACCGGCCATGTCCCCGATCGTCTCACCCCGCAGCGCGCGCAGGCGCTGGAGCGGATCGGCGACCGGCAGGGACTGATCCGCGAGCTGGCGACGATCGCCGACGTTTCCGATGGCGTGATCCGCGGGCTGGTGAAGGTCGGCGCGATCGAGGGGGTGGAGGTCGATATCGACAGTCCCTATCCGCTGCCCGACCCGGATCATGCGCCGCCCGCGCTTTCCCCGGAGCAACGCGCGGCGGCCGATGCCTTGGTGGCGGATGTGGCGGCGCGCGCCTTCCACCCCACGCTGCTCGACGGCGTGACCGGATCGGGCAAGACCGAGGTCTATTTCGAGGCGGTGGCGGAGGTGATCCGGCAGGGCCGCCAAAGCCTTGTCCTGCTCCCGGAGATCGCGCTGACCGAGCCGTTCCTCAAGCGCTTCCACGATCGTTTCGGCTGCGAGCCGGTGGCGTGGCATAGCGGCCTGCGCTCCTCCCAGCGCCGCCGCGCGTGGCGGGCGATCGCCTCCGGGCAGGCAGCGGTGACGGTCGGCGCGCGCTCGGCCTTGTTCCTGCCCTATGCCGATCTCGGGCTGATCGTGGTGGACGAGGCGCACGAGACGAGCTTCAAGCAGGAAGACGGCGTGCATTACCACGCCCGCGACGTGGCGGTGATGCGCGGCAAGTTCGAGGGCTGCCCGGTGATCCTGGCCTCCGCCACCCCGGCGATCGAGACGCGCCAGCAGGTGACGCTCGGCCATTACGCGGAGCTTCGCCTCCCCGGCCGCTATGGTGCGGCGGAACTGCCGACGATCGAGGCGCTGGACCTGCTGGAGCACAAGCCCGATCGCGGCCGCTGGCTCGCGCCGCCGCTGGTGAAGGCACTGGGCGAGACGCTGGAGCGGGGCGAGCAGTCTTTGTTGTTCCTCAACCGGCGCGGCTATGCGCCGCTCACGCTGTGCCGGACGTGCGGGCATCGCTTCCAATGCCCCAATTGCACCGCATGGATGGTGGAGCACCGCCTGACGCGGCGGCTCGCCTGCCACCATTGCGGTCACGTCGAGCCGGTGCCGCGCGTCTGCCCGGAATGCCAGAACGAGGATACGCTGGTCGCCTGCGGCCCCGGCGTCGAGCGGATCGCCGACGAGGTGGCGGCGCTGTTCCCCGAGGCGCGCGTGGCGGTGGTCACGTCCGACACGATCTGGTCTCCGGCCAAGGCGGCGGAGTTCGTCAACCGGATGGAGGCGGGGGAGATCGACATCGTCGTCGGCACCCAGCTCGTCACCAAGGGCTATCACTTCCCGAACCTGACGCTCGTGGGCGTGGTGGATGCCGATCTCGGGCTGGAGGGAGGCGATCTGCGCGCCGCCGAGCGCACCTTCCAGCAGATCCGTCAGGTCTCCGGCCGCGCCGGGCGGGGCGAGAAGCCGGGCCATGTCTATATCCAGACGCACAGCCCCAAGGCGCAGGTGATGCGGGCGCTGGTAACCGGCGATGGAGAGGCCTTCTACGCCGCCGAGACGGAAGCGCGGCGCGAGGCGGGCGCGCCGCCGTTCGGCCGCTACGCCGCGATCGTCATCTCCAGCGAGGACCAGCAGGCCGCGCACGAGATCGCCCGCCTGATCGGCCGCGCCGCGCCGGAGGTGGAGGGGATGCACGTCTATGGCCCCGCCCCCGCCCCGCTCGCGATGCTGCGCGGGCGGCACCGCTATCGGTTGCTGGTCCACGCGCGGCGGACGCTCGACGTGCAGGACGTGATCCGGGGGTGGCTGGGCGCGCTGGACTGGCCCGCGAAGGTGCGCGTAGCGGTGGATGTGGACCCGTATAGTTTCCTGTGAGGGGTGCCCCGCCGCCTAACGTGGCTGCGGTTGTGCCCCTGCGATAAGCGGGGATATCGAAATGATCCGATCTACGATGATTTCATGCTCGGACATGCCCATGTGACCATATGAGCCTTGCTGCAAAGTGCGGCGACCGACAAACTCTATCTTGTACACACGGTTCGTTGGAATACTGTCACGGCGGACGCCCGGCGCGAAGCTAAGCCAGATAGCGGGACGAGGTGTTTGAGACCCACATTCCCGTGCAGGTGTCGGGCAGAATCGGCGCGCTTCAAAATTGTCGGCGCACAATCCGCTCCAGCGCTTTGCGGGTGCCATCTCAAAGCATTGATCTGTCCGGTCGGGCATAGCCTCGATACCTCCGAGGCGGATTTTTTCGAGACATGCCGGAGTGATGCCGGGCGAATCTGCCCGCAATTTTTGCACCTGCGCGTCCGACAGCTTTGGTTTCGGATGATTACACGCCCCGCTCGCAAGGGGCAGGATCATCGACACGAGATTTGCGAAACGCCATTTCGCCATGCGTCGAACGTGCCTGCGATCAGTACATAAGGCAACGTCCTCTGCCCCTCAAACAAAACGGGCGCTCCCTTCGGAACGCCCGTCTGAAACCAATGATGAAGCGCCGGTCAGCTCGCGTGTTCCGCCAGTACCGTCAGCCCCTTGGCGTTGACCTCGGCGAAGCCGCCGCGGATCGCGATCGCTTCCGGGGCGCCGCCGGCGGTGCGCTGGACGAGCAGGTCGCCGTCGCGGATCGTCGACATCAGCGGCGCGTGGCCCTCCAGCACCGCGAAATCGCCCTCGGAGCCGGGGACGGTGACCATGTGCACGTCCTCGGAGCGGATCAGGCGTTCGGGCGTGACGAGTTCGAAATGCAGCATCTCTTCTTCCTTTGCCCCTCCCTCCGGGAAGGGAGGGGCTGAAACCCGTCTTACGCGTCCTGCGCGAGCTTCTCGGCCTTGGCGACCACCTCGTCGATGCCGCCGACCATGTAGAAGGCGGCTTCCGGCAGATGGTCGTACTCGCCGTTCACCACCGCCTTGAACGAGCGCACCGTGTCCTCGAGCTGCACGAACTTGCCGGGGATGTTGGTGAACACCTCCGCGACGTGGAACGGCTGCGACAGGAAGCGCTGGATTTTCCGCGCGCGGCTGACCGTCAGCTTATCCTCCTCGGAAAGCTCGTCCATGCCGAGGATCGCGATGATGTCCTGCAGCGACTTGTACTTCTGGAGGATCGACTGGACAGCGCGCGCCGTCTCGTAATGCTCCTGGCCGACGACGCGCGGCTCCAGCACGCGGCTGGTCGAATCGAGCGGGTCCACCGCCGGATAGATGCCGAGCTCGGAGATCGCGCGCGAAAGCACGGTCGTCGCGTCGAGGTGGGCGAAGGACGTGGCCGGCGCCGGGTCGGTCAGGTCGTCGGCCGGGACATACACCGCCTGCACCGAGGTGATCGAGCCCTTGTTGGTCGAGGTGATGCGCTCTTGCAGCGCGCCCATGTCGGTCGAGAGCGTCGGCTGATAGCCCACCGCCGACGGGATGCGGCCGAGCAGCGCCGACACTTCCGCGCCCGCCTGCGTGAAGCGGAAGATGTTGTCGACGAAGAACAGCACGTCCTGACCCTCGACGTCGCGGAAATATTCCGCGATCGTCAGGCCCGACAGCGCGACGCGGGCGCGCGCGCCCGGCGGCTCGTTCATCTGGCCGAACACGAGGGCGACCTTCGAACCCTCGCTCGTCGGGTTGCCGTCCGCGTCCTTGGCGATGACGCCCGCGTCGAGGAACTCGTGATAGAGGTCGTTGCCCTCACGCGTGCGCTCGCCGACGCCCGCGAACACCGAGGTGCCGCCGTGGCCCTTGGCGATGTTGTTGATCAGCTCCTGGATCAGCACGGTCTTGCCGACGCCGGCGCCGCCGAACAGGCCGATCTTGCCGCCCTTCGCATAAGGCGCGAGCAGGTCGATCACCTTGATGCCGGTGACGAGGATCGAGGCGTCGGTCGACTGGTCGACGAACAGCGGGGCCGGCGCGTGGATCGGCGCGGTGTGGGTCTGGTCGACCGGGCCGCGCTCGTCGATCGGCTCGCCGATCACGTTGAGGATGCGGCCGAGCGTCGCCGGGCCGACCGGCACGGTGATCTGCGCGCCGGTGTCGGTGACGGTCTGGCCGCGCGTCAGGCCCTCGGTCGAGTCCATCGCGATCGTGCGCACCGTGTTCTCGCCGAGGTGCTGCGCCACCTCCAGCACCAGCCGGTTGCCGTTGTTGTCGGTCTCCAGCGCCGACAGGATCGCCGGCAGGTGGTTGTCGAACGACACGTCGACGACCGCGCCGATCACCTGGCTGATGCGACCGACGTTGTTGCTGCCCGTGGTCGGGCGATCCTCGAGGACGGTGGCCATGTTCTGCTTCCTGCTTTCGTACTCTTAGAGCGCTTCCGCGCCGGAGATGATTTCCACCAGCTCGGTCGTGATCGCGGCCTGGCGGGTGCGGTTGTACTGGATGGTGAGGCGGTTGATCATGTCGCCGGCGTTGCGCGTCGCATTGTCCATCGCGGTCATGCGGCTGCCCTGCTCCGACGCGGCGTTTTCCAGCAGCGCGCGGAAGATCTGCACCGCGACGTTGCGCGGCAGCAGGTCGGCGAGGATCGCTTCCTCGTCCGGCTCGTAGGTGACGGCGGCGGAGCCGTTGTTGGCGGTCTCCATGCTCGACGGCACCGCGACCGGGATGATCTGCGTTCCCGTCGGCTCCTGCACCAGCGCCGACTGGAACCTGGCGTAGAACAGGTGCGCGACGTCGAACTCGCCCGCCTCGAAACGGCGGATCAGGTCCGCGGCGATGACATGGGCGTCGTCGAAGCCGACCGACTTGATCGCGCTCATGTCATGATCGGCGGCGATCCCGTTCGGGTAGAAGCGGCGGAGCACGCGGCCCTTCTTGCCGGCGATGTAGAAGCGCACGGTCTTGCCGGCGGCTTCCAGCTCGGCCGCCTTGCGGCGCGCGGCGCGGACGATGTTGGTGTTGAACGCGCCGGCGAGGCCGCGCTCGGATGTCGCGACCACCAGCAGGTGGACCTGATCCTTGCCGGTGCCGACGAGCAGCTTCGGCGAGGATTCGCTCACCGTCACCTTGTGCGCGAGGCTCGCCATCACCGCCTCCAGCCGCTCGGCATAGGGCCGACCCTGGATGGCGGCCTCCTGCGCGCGGCGCAGCTTGGCGGCGGCGACCATCTTCATCGCCTTGGTGATCTTCTGCGTCGACTTTACCGAGCCGATGCGGATCTTGAGGGCCTTGAGACTAGCCATCG
Organism: Sphingomonas sp. CL5.1; assembly: GCF_013344685.1. Taxonomy (NCBI): domain Bacteria; kingdom Pseudomonadati; phylum Pseudomonadota; class Alphaproteobacteria; order Sphingomonadales; family Sphingomonadaceae; genus Sphingomonas; species Sphingomonas sp. CL5.1. The sequence goes on along the minus strand of NZ_CP050137.1, from coordinate 992,134 downwards.
TCTTCCTTCAAGCGCCCCCGCGCTGGCGCGGGAGCCCAGGGCACATCGGGTTAAGCGAACGTCTTGGCGAAAGCGTCGAGCGCGGCGACCACCCTGGCCTTCGTCGCGTCGCCCAGATCGCGGGTGTCGCGAATCTCGGTGAGCACGTCGGCATGCTGGTCGCGCATGTAAGCCAGCAGCGCCGCCTCGTAGCGCACCACGTCCTGCACCGCGATATCGTCGAGATAGCCGTTGGTACCGGAGAAGATCGACACCGTCTGCTCCTCGAAGGGCAGCGGATGGAACTGCGGCTGCTTGAGCAGCTCGGTCAGGCGCGCGCCGCGATTGAGCAGTTTCTGCGTCGAGGCGTCGAGGTCCGAGCCGAACTGCGCGAAGGCCGCCATCTCGCGATATTGCGCCAGCTCCAGCTTGATCGAGCCGGACACCTTCTTCATCGCCTTGGTCTGCGCGGCGGAGCCGACGCGGCTCACCGACAGGCCGACGTTGATCGCCGGGCGGATGCCGGCGAAGAACAGGTCGGTCTCGAGGAAGATCTGGCCGTCGGTGATCGAGATCACGTTGGTCGGGATATAGGCCGACACGTCGCCCGCCTGCGTCTCGATGATCGGCAGCGCGGTGAGCGAGCCGCCGCCGAGCTTGTCGTTCATCTTCGCCGCGCGCTCCAGCAGGCGCGAGTGGAGATAGAAGACGTCGCCCGGATAGGCCTCGCGGCCCGGCGGACGGCGCAGCAGCAGCGACATCTGGCGATAGGCCACCGCCTGCTTCGACAAATCGTCATAGACGATCACGGCGTGCATGCCGTTGTCGCGGAAATACTCGCCCATCGTGCAGCCGGTATAGGGCGCGAGGAACTGGAGCGGCGCCGGCTCGGAGGCGGTGGCGGCGACGACGATGGAATATTCCATCGCGCCATTCTCCTCGAGCTGGCGGACGATCTGCGCGACGGTCGAGCGCTTCTGGCCGACCGCGACGTAGATGCAATAGAGCTTCTTCGATTCGTCGCCGCCCTTGTTGGTCGCCTTCTGGTTGATGAAGGCGTCGATCGCCACGGCGGTCTTGCCGGTCTGGCGGTCGCCGATGATCAGCTCGCGCTGGCCGCGGCCGACCGGCACCAGCGCGTCGATCGCCTTGAGGCCGGTCTGCACCGGCTCGTTGACCGACTGGCGCGGGATGATGCCCGGCGCCTTGACCTCGACGCGGCGGCGCTCGGTCGCCTCGATCGGGCCCTTGCCGTCGATCGGGTTGCCGAGGCCGTCGACCACGCGGCCGAGCAGGCCCCTGCCGACCGGCACGTCGACGATCGTGCCGGTGCGCTTGACGGTGTCGCCTTCCTTGATCTCCGAATCGCTGCCGAAGATCACGACGCCGACGTTATCGGCCTCGAGGTTGAGCGCCATGCCCTGCACGCCGTTGGCGAACTCGACCATCTCGCCCGCCTGGACGTTGTCGAGGCCGTAGATGCGCGCGATGCCGTCGCCGACCGACAGCACCTGCCCGGTTTCCGAAACCTGGGCTTCGGTGCCGAAATTGGCGATCTGGTCCTTGATGACCCTGGAGATTTCTGCGGCGCGGATATCCATTACGTCAGCCTTTCATCGCGCTGGCGAGCGCATTCAAACGGGTGCGGATCGACGAATCGATCATCTGGGAACCGATGCGGACGACCAGCCCGCCGAGCAGCGCGGGATCGACGGCAAGCTCCACCGAAACCTCGCGGCCGATACGCTGCCGCAGCTGCTGCTTCAGCTCGGCGACCTGATCGTCGGCGAGCGCGTGGGCGCTGGTCACCTCGGCGGTGACCTCGCCGCGATGGCGCGCGGCGAGCGCGCGGAAGGCGCGGATGATCGCCGGCAGTTCGGCCAGCCGGCGGTTGTGCGCGAGCACGCCGAGGAAGTTGCGGGTGGTCGCATCGATGCCCAGCTCGTCGGCGGTGGCGAGCACCGCCTTGGCGGCGGCGTCGCGCGCGACGACCGGGGAAGTGGTCAGCGCCTTGAAATCATCGGACTGGTCGAGCGCGGCGCGCACCTTGGCGAGGCTCGCCTCGACCGTTTCGATCGTCCTGGCGCCTGCCGCCAGATCGAACAGCGCGGTCGCGTAGCGTCCGCCCAGACTCGCCTGGATGCTGCCACCTTGAATACCGCTGGAACTATCCACGCGATTCGCTTTCCTCGTCGTCGACACGGGTTGGCCCCGAGCGAACGGATGGCGCGCTGGACGCACCTACGCTTGGGTTGTCGCGGCGCGTAGCAAAGGGGTCGCGGCGATGCAATGCTTGCGTCATATCCTTTCTGGCGAGGCAAATGGAGGAAGGCAGGCGCGATGGGCGAATTCATCCGGATGACGATGAGCGATGGCGCGGATATCGCGGTCTATCATGCGCCTGGGCAAGGCGAGCGGCGCGGCGGCGTGGTGCTGGTGCAGGAGATATTCGGCGTGACCGAGCATATCCGCGACATGGCGGAGGAATATGCCGGCGACGGTTACGAGGTGCTCGCCCCGGCGCTGTTCGACCGCGAGCACCCCGGATTCGAGGCGGGATATGACGCCGAAGGGCTGGCGGAGGGCGTGCGGCTGGCGCGCGGGGCGCATCCGTTCGACCTGTCGCTGGCCGATGTGCAGACCTGCGTGGACGCGCTGGCGGCGAAGGGGACGGTGTTCGTGGTGGGCTATTGCTACGGCGGGTCGATCGCATGGTTCGCGGCGACGCGGATGCGCGGGGTAGCGGCGGCCTCGGCCTATTACGGCAGCCTGGTCCCCGGCGCGGCGGACGAGGAGCCGAAGGTGCCGGTGATCGTGCATTTCGGCCGCTATGATTCGGGCATCCCGATGGAGGGCGTGGAGCGGCTGGCGGCGAAGGCGTGGCCGAAGGCGGAGGTCCATGTCTATGAGGCCGGGCACGGTTTCAACTCCGACCGGCGCAAGGATTATCACGAGCCGTCGGCCGATCTGGCGAAGGACCGCACGCTCACCCTGTTCCGCGCCAACGGCGGGTGAGGGGCGCTATTGCGCCCGCCCGCGCGCCTGCACCGCCGCGCGGCGCGCCTCGACCGCCTCGGGCGTGACCCGCGCGTTGGCGGCGGAGGAGATGCGATGCTCCAGCGCCAGCGCCTCGCCGAACGGGAGCGCGAAGCCGTCGTCGATCAGCTTCTTGTAGCCGGCGATGAAATCCGCGTCGGCGGAGGCGATGTCGGCGGCGAGCTTGCGCGCGGCGGGGAGCAATTCCCCCGCCGGCACGACGCGGTTGACCAGCCCCCAGCGCTCCGCCGTCGCCGCATCGAGGAAATTGCCGCTGAACGACAGCTCCTTGGCGCGCGAGATGCCGATCAGCCGCGACAGCTTTTGGCTCAGCCCCCAGCCGGGCATCACGCCGACGCGCGCATGGGTGTCGGCGAATCGGGCATTGTCGCTGGCGATCAATATGTCGCAGGCCAGCGCCACCTCGAACCCGCCAGTGATGGCGACGCCGTTGATCGCGCCGATCACCGGCTTGCGGCACGATTCGATCGCCTTGACCGGATTGTCCGTCGCGTCGGTGGCATTGGCCGCGCCCAGCCCGCCGGCCACCGATCCCAGTTCCTTGAGGTCCAGCCCGGCGGTGAAGGCGCGCGTGCCCGCGCCGGTCAGCACCACGGCGCGCACCGTGTCGTCGGCGTCCACGCGCCGCATCGCGTCATGAAGCGCGTGGCGCAGCGCCAGCGACAGCGCGTTCATCGCCTCCGGCCGGTTCAGCGTGACGGTGGCGACGCCCTCCGCGATCTCGACCAGCACCAGTTCGCTCATCTTCCTCTCCCGCTTTTGATCGCAAGCGCCGGGATGCCGGCGGTCGCCCGGGCGACTACATCAAGCGCATGACCGACGCCATCGACACCGACGCCGCCTGGGCCGCCTTCTCCGCGCGGGACCGCAATGCCGACGGGCGCTTCGTCGTCGCGGTCCGCACCACCGGCATCTATTGCAAGCCGAGCTGCCCCGCGCGCCACCCGAAGCGCGGGAACGTCAGCTTCTTCGCGGACGGGGCGGCGGCGGCGCGGGCCGGCTATCGCCCGTGCCTGCGCTGCAAGCCCGACGAGGTGGGGCGGGACCGCGTCGCCGTGGCGCAGGCGGTCGCGGCGATCGAGACGAGCGAGGAGGCGATCCCGCTCGATGCTCTCGCCGCGCGGGTCGGCTATGCGCCGCACCATTTCCACCGGTTGTTCAAGCGCGCGACCGGCGTGACCCCGGCGGCCTATGCGCGCGGCCTCAAGGCGCGGCGCGCGGCCGAGGCGCTGAGCGGCGAGGAGCGGGTGACGCCGGCGATCTACGAGGCAGGCTATTCCGCGCCGAGCCGCTTCTACGCGCATGGCGCGAAGCGGCTCGGCATGTCGCCGGGGGCATGGGTCCGCGGCGGCGCGGGGGTGACGATCCGCTGGACGATCGTGCCGACCAGCCTCGGCCCGCTGCTCGTCGCGGCGACTGACCGGGGGCTGTGCCGCGTGTCGTTCGAGGAGGACGGGCTGGCGCTCGCCGCCCGCTTCCCACGCGCCACGATCGAGCCGGGCGGCGCGGCGCTGGCGGCGCTGGCGGCGAAGGTCGTGGTGGCGGTCGAATCGCCCGAGCGCGATCACGACCTGCCGCTCGACGTGCGCGGCACCGCCTTCCAAGAGGCGATCTGGCAGGCGCTGCGCGCGATCCCCGCCGGGGAGACGCGCTCTTACGCGGAGCTTGCCGCGCTCGCAGGCAGCCCCGGCGCGGTCCGCGCGGCGGGATCGGCGTGCGGCGCGAACCCAGTGGCGGTCGTCATCCCCTGCCACCGCGCGCGGCGCGGCGACGGGGGCGAGGGCGGCTACGCCTATGGCCTTGAACGCAAACGCCTTCTGTGCGCGCGGGAAGGCGTGGAACGGCGTGGTTAGGCAAATATAAAGCCTTCGCGCCTAACCCCACACCCGGACTTTTGGGACAGGCAGGCTATGAGCGCGTTCGGGCGTCGCAATGGTATCGGCACGGCGGGGGGGCGGCCCGGCTTCGGCGTGGCGCGCCCGATGCAGGGCGGCGGCGCGCAGCGCGCCGACGGCGGCGAGCAGTTCCCGCCGATCGAGACCCTGCCGCTCGCCGCCGAGCCGGAACCGGGCATCCCCGCCTCGCAGATCGACGCGATGCAGCGGCTCGCCGATCGCCAGAACGCCAGCGGCGAGGCCGGATCGAGCAAGGTCGACGGCTTCGAGGCGTCGATCCACAAGATCAAGGAGCAGGTGCTGCCCCGCCTGCTGGAGCGCGTCGACCCCGAGGCGGCGGCGACGCTCGGCAAGGACGAACTGGCGGAGGAGTTCCGCCCGATCATCGGCGAGGTGCTGGCCGAGCTGAAGCTCACCCTCAACCGCCGCGAGCAGTTCGCGCTGGAGAAGGTGCTGGTCGACGAATTGCTCGGCCTCGGTCCGTTGGAGGAACTGCTCGCCGACCCGGAAGTGTCGGACATCATGGTCAACGGCCCGGAGCAGACCTTCGTCGAGCGCAAGGGCAAGCTCGAGCTGGCCAAGATCCAGTTCCGCGACGAGGAGCATCTGTTCCAGATCGCGCAGCGCATCTGCAACTCGGTCGGCCGCCGCGTCGACCAGACCACGCCGCTCGCCGACGCGCGCCTCAAGGACGGCAGCCGCGTCAACGTGATCGTGCCGCCGCTCTCGCTGCGCGGCACCGCCATCTCGATTCGCAAGTTCTCGGCCAAGCCGATCACGCTCGACATGATGGCCGGCTTCGGATCGATGAGCCCGAAGATGGCGACCGCGCTGAAGATCGCGGGCGCGTGCCGCTTCAACGTCGTCATCTCGGGCGGCACCGGCTCGGGCAAGACGACGATGCTCAACGCCCTCTCCAAGATGATCGACCCCGGCGAGCGCGTGCTGACGATCGAGGACGCGGCGGAACTCCGGCTCCAGCAACCGCACTGGCTGCCGCTGGAAACGCGGCCCGCGAACCTCGAGGGGCAGGGCGAGATATCGATCCGCGACCTCGTGAAGAACGCGCTGCGTATGCGCCCGGATCGCATCATCCTCGGCGAAATCCGTGGCGCCGAGTGTTTCGACATGCTCGCCGCCATGAACACCGGCCACGACGGATCGATGTGCACGCTCCATAGCAACAGCCCGCGCGAGGCGCTGGCGCGTATGGAGAACATGGTGATGATGTCCGACATCAAGGTGCCGAAGGAGGCGATCAGCCGCCAGATCGCCGATTCGGTGGACATGATCATCCAGGTGAAGCGCCTGCGCGACGGCTCGCGCCGGGTCACCAACGTCACCGAGGTGATCGGGATGGAAGGCCCGGTGATCGTGACGCAGGAGCTGTTCAAGTTCGAATATCTCGACGAGACCGCCGACGGGAAGATCCTCGGCGAATATCGCGCGATGGGCCTGCGCCCGTACACGATCGACAAGGCCAAGCAGTTCGGCTTCGATCAGGCATTCCTGGAGGCGTGTCTCTAGGACCGGTCGACATGCAATGCTGGCGCCATCTTCGCGCCGCCATCTCCGGCATGTCGATTGGTTCCTGATCCCCTGAAGCTCCTCCCTTGAACGGAAGGGATCGACGACGAACGGTGGCGTTTCGTCGCCCGGACGTGCATGGCGTGGTGATGGCGCTCGTCCCGATCCTCCTGTCGCTGCTCGGCGCCGGCGCGCCGGCCGCGCTCGCCGCGCCGCCCGCGCTGCCGCCGGCGTCGCGCGCGCCGGGGGTGATGCGGCTCGCGCCCGATGCGGACGCGCGCTGGGTGTCGTTCGATCTCACGCCGGGCAACCAGATCCGCTTCGAGATGACGGTCGATGGCCGCGCGCTGACCGCGATCCTCGATACCGGCGTCAGCTATTCGGTGCTGGCGAAGCGCTATGCCGAGGCGGCGAAGCTGCCGATCGCCGCCGGGGGCAGCGCCGCCGCGATCGGCGGGGCGGTCGATATCGGCTGGGTCGCGACGCGCGAGGTGGCGCTGGGCGGCCTCGTCCGCACCGGCGGCGGCCTCAGCGTCGCCGACCTGCCGGCGATCGCCACCGGCAGCGCCCGGCCGGTCGACCTGCTCGTCGGGCGCGACATGACCGGCAATTACGCGCTCGACATCGATTATGCCGCGCGGCGCTTTCGCCTGCTGCCGTCCGGGCGGCTGCCGTTTCGCGGGGAATCCGCCCCGCTCGCCATCTCGCGCGAGAAGCGCGTCTATATCGGCGAGGTGACGCTCGGCGCGGCGCGGCTGAGGCCGATGGTGGTCGATACCGGCGACGGCTCCGCGATCACCGTGACGAGCGAGGGCTGGCGCGCGGCGAGGCTCACCGGCGTGCGCACCACCACCGCCATCTCGTTCGGGCTGGCCGGATCGGTGGTCAGCACGATCGGCATCGTCCCGGCGCTGGCGGTCGGCCAGCTCGTCGCGCGCAATGTCGAGGTGCGGGTCGAGCCGGTCGGCGGCTTCTCGGAGGCGATCGGCGCGGCCGGGCGGATCGGATCGGGCTTCCTCCAGAATTATCGCGTGCTGCTCGATCCCGCCGCCGGGCGGATGGTGCTCGCGCCGGAGGCGGGGGCGGACGAGCCGCCGCTGCGTTCGACCAGCGGCCTGCTCGTCGGGGTCGAGCCGGATCGGCTGCGCGTGCTGCATGTGATGCGCGGCGGCCCGGCGGCGGCGGCGGCCGGCTGGCGCGCGGGCGACCTGATCTGCACGATCGACGGCGCGCCGATCACCCGCGACTATGCCATCACCCCGCTCGCCACCTGGTCCGCCGGGGAGCCGGGGCGGACGGTGACGCTCGGCATGTGCGACGGATCGATCCGCAAGCTGACGCTGGCGGCGTTCTACTGAAGGCTCATCGCCCCAGTTTCTCCACCTTGTCCTGCAGGCGCGCCAGTTCCGCCTTCAGCGCGGCGATCTCGTCGTCCTTGCTCGCGGCGGCGGGGGCGGCGGCGGTCGACTCGCCCTTGGCGGGTTTGAACGCGCTGGCGGCGGCCTCGAACATCGCCATGTTGCGCTTTGCCATCTCGGCGAAGGGGGAGTTGGCGAAGGCGCCCTCCACCGCGGTCTTGAACTGCGCCTGATTGCGGCGGAAGCTCTCCATCGACGCTTCCAGATAGGCCGGCACCATCGCCTGCATCGAATCGCCGTACATCGCGATGAGCTGGCGCAGGAAGCTCACCGGCAGCATCGTCTGCCCGCGGCTCTCCTCCTCCATGATGATCTGCGTCAGCACATTGTGGGTGATGTCCTCGTCGGTCTTGGCGTCGACGACGCGGAACTCGCGGCCTTCGCGCGTCATTTGCGCAAGATGATCGAGCGTGATGTACGACGAGCTTTCGGTATTGTAGAGGCGGCGGTTCGCATATTTCTTGATAATCACCGCGCCGTCGCCGGAATGCTGCTTCTTCATCGAAAGCTCCCGCAATGAGAATTTACGGCGGTACAGCACAATCTTCCGCGCTGCAACACGGGCCGCGCCCGCTGCCGCTGTTCCTCGACATGTTGCGCAGCGAAACCGCAGCATCGCCGGAGCGCGCCGCCGCCGTGCTGAAGGGCCTGCGCCGCTATCAGGAGGCGGATCGCGGCAGGCCGCGCCGGCTGCCGCCCGCGCGCTTCCGCAAGCGCCGCGCGCGGCTGCGCGACTATGGCGGGGAGGGGCGGCCGGTGGTGTTCGTGCCGTCGCTGATCAACCCGCCGTTCGTGCTCGACCTGATGCCGGAGACGTCGCTGGTGCGCTGGATCGCCGGGGCCGGGTTCCACGCCTGGCTGGTCGACTGGGGCGTGACCGACCCGCGCGACCGCGAGATGGACGTGGCCGCCCATGTCGAGCGCGTGCTGGAGCCGCTGCTCGCGAAACTGCCGGAGCCGCCGTTGCTGATCGGCTATTGTCTCGGCGGCACAATGGCGCTCGCCGCAGCGAGCCGGATGAGGGTGGCGGGGCTGGCGATGATCGCCGCGCCGTGGCGCTTCGCGGGCTATGGCGCGGCGGCGGTGGATATCGGGGCGTTGTGGAAAGCCGCCGAACCGGGCTGCCGCCAGCTCGGGCTGGTGCCGATGGAGGTGCTGCAAACCGGCTTCTGGCGGCTCGATCCCCGCCGCACGATCGCCAAGTTCGAGGCGTTCGCGGAAATGGAGGCGGAACGCGCGGCGATGTTCGTCGCGCTGGAGGATTGGGCCAACGCCGGCGAGCCGCTGACCTATGCCGCCGGCGCCGAGCTGTTCGAGCATATGGTGGGCGAGGACCGGCCGGGGCGCGGCGCGTGGCGCGTCGGCGGCACGCGCGTCGGGCCGGGGGCGATCGATTGCCCGTCGATCGAATATGTCTCGCTCACCGATCGCATCGTCCCCGCCGCCACCGCCGCCGGGCTGGCCGAGCGGCGCGACCTGGGCGCGGGACATGTGGGCATGATCGTCGGCGGCAGTGCGCGGCGGCAGCTCTGGGAGCCGCTGGGGGACTGGCTTCGCGCGGTTCCGGGCGGTAGGTAGACGGCAAATCTCAGGCAGGAGCCTTTTGCCCATGACCGAAGTCGTCATCACCGCCGCCAAGCGCACCCCGGTCGGAAGCTTCCTCGGAGCCTTCGCCGCCACCCCCGCGCATGAGCTTGGCCGTATCGCGATCGAGGCCGTGCTGGCGCAGGCCGGTGTCTCCGGCGACGAGGTGAGCGAGGTGATCCTGGGGCAGGTGCTCACCGCCGCGCAGGGGCAGAATCCGGCGCGGCAGGCCGCGATGGCGGCGGGCGTGCCGAAGGAAGTGCCGGCATGGGGCGTCAACCAGGTGTGCGGTTCCGGCCTGCGCGCAGTCGCGCTCGCGGCGCAGGCCGTGCAGACCGGCGACGCGACGATCGTCGTGGCCGGCGGGCAGGAGAGCATGTCGCTCTCTACCCATGCGCAGGCGCTGCGGGCCGGGCAGAAGATGGGCGCGCTCGAATTGATCGACACGATGATCAAGGACGGGCTGACCGACGCCTTCAACGGCTATCACATGGGGGTTACGGCCGAGAATCTGGCGAGCGAATATCAGATCACCCGTGCGTCGCAGGACGAATTCGCCGTCGCGAGCCAGAACAAGGCGGAGGCCGCGCGCGCCGCCGGCCGCTTCGCCGACGAGATCGCCCCGGTCACGATCAAGGGCCGCAAGGGCGACACATTGGTGGACGCCGACGAATATATCCGCGCCGGCGTGACGCTGGAGAGCGTCTCCGGCGTGCGCCCCGCGTTCAAGAAGGACGGCACCGTCACCGCCGCCAATGCCAGCGGCCTCAACGATGGCGCGGCGGCGTTGGTGGTGATGAGCCGCGCCGAAGCGGAGAAGCGCGGCGCGCCGATCCTCGCGACGATCCGCTCGTGGGCGTCGGCCGGGGTCGATCCCTCGGTGATGGGCATCGGCCCGGTTCCGGCGACGAAGCGCGCGCTGGAGAAGGCCGGCTGGACGATCGCCGACCTCGACCTGATCGAGGCGAACGAGGCGTTCGCGGCGCAGGCGCTGTCGGTCGGCAAGGAGCTTGGCTGGGACGCGGCGAAGGTCAACGTCAACGGCGGCGCGATCGCCATCGGCCACCCGATCGGCGCCAGCGGCGCGCGCGTGCTGACGACCTTGCTCTACGAGATGCGCCGCCGCGATGCGAGGAGAGGGCTTGCGACGCTCTGCATCGGCGGGGGCATGGGCATCGCCATGTGCGTGGAGCGGTGATCGACCATATCGGCATCGGCGCGGCGGATTATGCGGCGGCGCGGCGCTTCTACGATGCGGCGCTCGCCCCGCTCGGCATCGCGGTGGTGATGGAGGTGACCGCCGAGGAGAGCGGCGGCTATCACGGCGTCGGCTACGGCCGGGAGGGGAAGCCGTTCTTCTGGCTGTCGGGCGGCGGCGCGCGGGGCGCGGGCATCCATGTCGCCTTCACTGCGCCGACGCGCGCAGCGGTCGATGCGTTCCACGCGGCGGCGATGGCGCACGGCGGGCGCGACAATGGCGCGCCGGGCCTCAGGCCGCATTATCACCCCGATTATTACGGCGCGTTCGTGTTCGATCCCGACGGGATCAATGTCGAGGCGGTGTGTCACGCCCCGGCGTGACAGCCGGTTAGCGCCAGATCCGGTCGAACCGGCTCCCCAGCCCGGTCAGCAGCTCATATTGCGACATGCCGCTCGCCGCCGCCGCTTGCGGCAGCGCATAATCGAGCGCGAGCCAGTCGCTCTCCGCCACGTCGAACGCGCCGCAATCGACCGCGATCAGGTCCATCGAGACGCGCCCCAGCACCGGCAGCCGCGCCTCGCCGACCAGCGCGTGCCCCTTGCCGGAAAAGCCGCGCCAATAGCCGTCGGCATAGCCGAGGTTGACGATCGCCACCTCGGTATCGGCGAGGGCGGTCCATGTCGCGTTATAGCCGACCGTCTCGCCAGCGCCCACGCGGCGGCGTTGCAGCACCTGCGCCTCGGGCCGCGCGACTTGCCGGATATCGCGCAATTCGGCACGGGGAACCCCGCCATATAGCGCGAGGCCGGGGCGGACGAGATCGAGGTGATAGGGCGCGCCCAGCGCGATGCCGGCGGAATTGGCGATGCTCATGCGCCGCGCCTGCGTCTTGCCGGCGAGCGCGGCGAAACGCTCGCGCTGCGTGTGGTTGATTGGCGTGTCCTCGTCGGCGCTGGCGAGGTGGGTCATCAGCGTGTCGATGGCGAGGCCGTCGAGCAGCCCGGCGGCGATGTCGCCGGCCGACACGCCGAGCCGGTTCATGCCCGTATCCACCATGACGTCGCACAGCCCGCCGCCGGCCTCCTTCCACCGATTCACCTGGACCGGGGTGTTGAGCACCGGCCGGGCGTTGCGCAGCCCGGCGAGCGCCATGTCCTCCGCGCGCAGGCCGTGGAACACCGAGACGGTGACGCCGGTGTCGACCAGCGCGCGCGCCTCCGCCCAGGTCGCGACGAAGAAATCGCGGCATCCCGCGTCTGACAGCCGCCGCGCCACCTCGCGCGCGCCGAGGCCGTAACCGTCCGCCTTTACCGCCGCGCCGCACGCCGCCGTGCCGCTCATCCGGTCGAGCAGGCGCCAGTTATGGACGAGGGCGGCGGCGTCAAGCGACAGCCGGCAGGGGGAGCGGTTCATCCCCTCCGGTTAGCGGGCCGATCGCGCGCCGTCACGCCACCACATGGCCGTGGCGGTCTTCCTTCAGCCACAGCACGGTGATGACCAGCGATATCAGCGTGATCCCCCATGTGTACCACAGGCCGGCGAAGGGATTGCCGGTGCGCGCGACGATATACTGGCTGATGAACGGCAGGAATCCGCCGAAATAACCGGTGCCGAGGTGATAGGGGATCGACAGCGAGCTGTAGCGGATCGCCGGCGGGAACATCTCGGACAGCAGCGCCGCGACGGGGCCGTAGGTGATGCCGGAGAGCGCGGTGATGGCGAGGATCGCGATCAGGATCAGCGCGATGTTGCCCGCGCCGGGCGTGACGCGGGCGAGGTCGTATCCGGCGTCGGCCAGCGCCTTGTCCAGCGCTTCCGGCGAATGATCCGCGATCGGCTCGCCGCCGATCGACACGCTCGTCACCGGGGTCGCCTGCTTGGAATAGGCGATGCCCTTTCGGGAGAAATATTCCAGCAGCCGCGCGCATTCGTCCGCCTGCTTCGCGGCGAAGGGCGAATAGGCGCAGGCCGGCCCGGAAACGATCACCGGCGCGTGTTCCGCCGCGCGCGACAGGTGCGGATTCGCCGCCGCCGCCATGACGTGGAAGATCGGGAACAGCAGGATCAGCGTCATCACGTAGCCGATGACGATCGGCTTCTTGCGCCCGACCAGATCGGAAAGCCGCCCGAACAGCACGAACCAGCCGACCCCCATCAACGCCCCGGCGCCGGTGACGAGTTGCGCCGTCGTCTCCTCCACCCGCATCGTCGTCTGGAGGAAGGAAAGGACGGAGAACATCGCCGTGTACCAGATCACCGTCAGCCCGGCGGCGATGCCGAACAGCGCGACCAGCATCCGCTTGAGGTTTCCGGGGTAAGTGAAGCTCTCCACCAGCGGGTTGGGCGAGCGTTCGCCGGCGGCGCGCATCGCCTTGAACACCGGGCTTTCCGACAGCTTCAGCCGCATCCACAGCGACACCGCGAGCAGCGCGATCGAGAACAGGAACGGTCCGCGCCAGCCCCAGCCGTCCCACGCCGCGCCGGCCAGCACCGACTTGAACGCCAGGATCACCCCGATGCTGAGGATGAAGCCGCCCGCGACGCCGGCCTGGATGAAGCTGGTGTAGAAGCCCGATTTCCCGCGCGGCGAATGTTCCGCGACGTAGATCGCGGCCCCGCCATATTCGCCGCCCAGCGCCAGCCCCTGCGCGATGCGCAGCAGCAGCACGAGGATCGGCGCGGCCATGCCGATCGCCTCATAGGACGGGATCAGCCCGACCCCGGCGGTGGCGACGCCCATCAGCGTGATGGTGACGAGGAAGGTGTATTTGCGCCCCAGCCGGTCGCCGAGATAGCCGAACAGCGCTGCGCCGATCGGGCGGAAGCCGAAACCGACCGCGAAGCCCGCCCAGGCGAGCAGCGTCTGGAGCATCTCGTTCCCCGCCGGGAAGAAGGTGCGCCCGATGATCCCCGAAGCGGCGAGCGTGCCGTAGATGAAGAAATCATACCATTCGAACACGGTGCCGAGCGCGGAGGCGGAGATGACGAGGCGGATGTCCGCCTCGGACGGCGGCGCGTCATGGTCTTGCCCCGCACCGCCTTGATCAGCGATCGTCGCCATCCTCGCCTGTCCCTTCCCCCCGCCGGGCCGGCGTGCGGCCCGGCGCTTGCTGTAACGACCCCGTGCTCAGCGGCAAGGGGCCGACGATGATGGCCGCCGTTCGCTGTCGCCCGATGCGGGCGAAGTCGCGGCCGGCGGCGACGACGAGGAGCGCCTGCCGCATTCGGCCGGCGTGTTTCCGGGAACCGGGCGTCGCGGAAATGACAACGGCCGGGGAAGGCCCGGCCGTTATCGACATTCACAGATCCGTCAGGCGAAGCGCAGCGTCGTCGTCCGCCGCCGGCGCATTATTCCTCCGACGGCGCCGAAGCCCAGGATCATCATCGCCCAGGTCGCCGGCTCCGGCACCCCGCCGGTCGGCGGCGGGACAATGACCTGGCCGGCGCGGACCTGGAACAAATATTGCCCGGGAACATTGTCGTTCGTCTGCCCGATCAGCGGATTGGTGCCGTTGTCCTCGAAGCTCCCCGTCGTGAGCGAGCCGGGAATCTGATAGTAGGTGCCGCTGGCGTTGCCGGTGCCGGCGTTGAAGCCGGCCGCCGCGGGCGTGCCGCCGAAACCACCGCTGCCGCCGCTCGCGCTGCCGGTTTCCCACTGGGTCTGGTCATAGTTGAAATAGATGTCGAAATCGCCTGTCCCGACATCCGACCGGTCCGTGAGGACGAGCTGGAAAGTGTTCAGCTTGTCGGTCTGCTCCGGATAATATCCGACGCTGTTCCATGTCACCGCATAGGCGTTCTGACCTGCGTAGGTGCCGCTGCCATAGGTCACGGTGCCGCCGTTGGACGGGCGCGTATCGACATCGGCAAAGAACGGGGCGATGATCGGTTGCCCGGAGTAGCCCGATCCCAGGCCGTAGGGCGTGTAGCCGCCGGTGCCATATTGGAAGGTGATATAGCCGTTATTGCTGACGTAGAAGCTGCTGTAGGTGTTGCCGAAGAAGTTCAGCGAGAAGCCCGGGGAGATGGCGCTCGTATAACAATCGTCGCAACGGGCCACCGTGCCATCGGTCGTGAAGCTTGTATCGACTGTTCCCGCACTCGCGACCGCTGGCATTGCCAGTGCGCCGAGCGCAGCACAAACGTGTCGGATTTTCATAAGAAATCCTCCCAGAATCATCCAAGAGTGGCTCCCGTTTCGCTAGGTAACGCCGCGCTCGCTAGCGAGTCAACGCAGGTTAACGAGCGATTAACGCCCCGAATCGGGACGATTTTGCCGGCTTGGTGAAGGGGGAATCAGTTGCGTGCGTGAGTCCCCAAGCGATCAGGCGGCGCGAGGCGATTCGATCGCCACCACCTCGATCGCATCCTCGCGCCCGGCGAACGGTAGCAGGTCGCCCTCGCCCGCCCCGATCAGCGCGCGGGCGAGCGGAGCGGAGAAGGCGATCTTCCCTGCCACCGGGTCGGCCTCGTCGTCGCCGACGATCTCGATCGTTCGCTCGGCGCCGTCGAGCGTGAAGCGCACGCGACTGCCGAAGGCCGCCTCGTCCGCCGGCGGCGGTGGCGCGAGGATCGCGGTGACGCGGCGCGTTCGCCAATAGCGCAGGTCGCGCGCGATCTCCTCGCGGCGCGCTTCTTCGGCGCCATCCTGCGCCGCCTCCAGTTCCGCGATCCGCTCGTCGATCAGCGCCCGGCCGCGCGGCGTGACGAGGTTCGGCCCCGGCGGGATCGGCAGCTCGAAGCGCGGCTCCTTGTGCTCCTCGTCGCTCTCGCGGCGGAAGGCGACGCTCACGGCTTGCGGTTCAGCATGTTGATGATGCCGGAGAAATCGCGCGCGCCATGGCCCGCGCCGGCATAGGCCTCGTAAAGCTCCCGCGCCCGCGCGCCCATCGGCACTTCCGCTCCGACGCTGCCGGCGGCCTCCATCGCGAGCCGCAGGTCCTTGAGCATCAGCGCGGCGGCGAACCCGCCCTGATAATCATGGTCGGCAGGCGTCTCCGGGCCGACGCCGGGGACGGGGCAATAGCTCGTCATCGACCAGCTTTGCCCCGACGACACGCTGGCGATATTGAAGAACGCCTGCGCTTCCAATCCAAGTTTCCGCGCCAGCAGGAACGCCTCGCACGTCGCGATCATCTCCGCGCCGAGGATCATGTTGTTGCAGATCTTCGCCACCTGCCCCGCGCCGTTCGCGCCGGCATGGATCACCGCCTTGCCCATGTCGGCGAGGAAGGGTTCCGCCCGCTCGAACGCCTGCGCCGCACCGCCGACCATGAAGGTGAGCGTGCCGGCATTGGCCGCCGCGATCCCGCCAGAGACGGGGGCGTCGACCGCCATCAGCCCCTTGGCCGCCGCCTGATCGGCAACACGCCTGGCGGTCGCCACGTCGATCGTCGAGCAATCGATCAGGATCGCGGAGGGCAGCGCGACGTCGAGCACGCTCTCGCCATAGACCTGCTCGACATGCGTGCCGGCGGGCAGCATGGTGACGACCGCTTCGGCGCCCTCCGCCGCCTCGCGCGCGGAGCCGACCGGCAGGCAGCCGGCGGCCTTCGCCTTGTCCAGCGCCTCCGCCGACAGATCGAAGGCGCGGACGTCATGCCCCTTCTTCGCGAGGTTGGCGGCCATGCCGCCGCCCATGTTGCCCAGCCCGATGAAACCGACGCGCGCCATCTACTGCATCCTCTTTCCGTGTTCTGAACGCCCGAAGCCGCCGAGGGTTACCGGCCCTTCCACACCCCGGCGCGCTTTTCGATGAAGGCGGCCATGCCCTCGGCCTTGTCCTCGGTGGCGGTGAGGATCTGGAACAGCCGGCGCTCGGTGACGATGCCTTGCGACAGGAACGTCTCGAACGCGGTGTTCACCAGTTCCTTGTTCACCATCGCCGCCATCGGTGGCATCGCGGCGATCGTCTCGGCGGTCTTGAGCGCTTCCTCCACCAGCGTGGCGAGCGGCACGACGCGGGCGACGAGGCCGGCGCGCTCCGCTTCGTCGGCGCCCATCATCCGGCCGGTGAGGCACATCTCCATCGCCTTGGCCTTGCCGATCGCGCGCGTCAGCCGCTGCGACCCGCCCATGCCGGGGGCGACGCCGAGCTTGATCTCGGGCTGGCCGAACTTCGCGGTGTCGGCGGCGATGATGAAGTCCGCCATCATCGCCAGCTCGCACCCGCCGCCGAGCGCGAAGCCGTTGACGGCGGCGATCCACGGCTTGCGCGTCGCGACCACTCCGGTCTGCCAGCCGGCGAAGAAATCCTGGAGGAAGAAATCGGCGGCGGCCATGTCGGCCATCTGCTTGATGTCCGCGCCGGCCGCGAACGCCTTCTCGCCCGCGCCGGTGAGGACGAGGCAGCGCTGACCCTCGTCCCTGTCATAGGCGCCGAACGCTGCTGACAGGTCCGCAAGCACATCCGAATTGAGCGCGTTCAGCGCCTGCGGCCGGTTGAGCGTGACGAGCGTCACAGCGCCGCGCTGCTCGACCAGGATATTGGCGTAATCGGGCATTTCGTTCCTCCGTCATCCCCGCGAAAGCCGGGATCGCGGGCCGCAAGCGCGGCCCTGTGTGGCACGAGATCCCAGCTTTCGGGCGCCCATCAAAGTAATACTTTGATGGGACCCTCGCCGGGACGGCGAGCGTCAGTTCGGCGTCCACGCCTCCGCATCGGGGAGCGGCGCGAAAATCTGGTCGATCAGATGGTCGCTCACCCCCTCCGGCGTCGGCGGGTTCCATTTCGGCGCATTGTCCTTGTCGACGATCACCGCGCGCACGCCTTCGAGGAAATCGTGGCGCTGCACGACGCGGCCGCCAACCGCATATTCCTGCCGCATCTCGTCCTCGAACGTCGGCATCGCCTTGCCGTCGAGCAGCAGTTTGAGGCTGACCTTCATGGTCTGCGGCGATTTGGTTCTGAGGATCGCCAGCGTCTCGCGCGCGAAGTCGCTGTCGTCGGCGGCGAGCGCGGCGAAGATCTCCTCCAGCCGGTCGGAGGCGAACAGCCGGTCGATCTCCGCCCGGCGCGCGAGGATCGCGGCCTCCGGCGCTGGGACGGCGAGCGAATCCAGCACCGCCTGCGGACCCTGCGCGATCCGCGCCTTGGCCTCCGGCAATCGCTCGGCGGGCAGGTAATGCGTGGCGAGGCCGAGCGCGAGGCATTCCGAGCCGTCGAGCCGATGCCCGGTCAGCGCCAGATACTGCCCGGTCCGCCCCGGCAGGCGCGAGAGATACCAGCCGCCGCCCACGTCCGGGAACAGCCCGATCCCCGTCTCCGGCATGGCGAGCCGCGTGTTCTCCGTCGCGACGCGATAGCGGCACGGCTGCGAGATGCCGACGCCGCCGCCCATCGTGATCCCGTCCATGAACGCCACGATATCCTTGGCGTAGGTGAACAGCCGGTGGTTCATGCGATATTCGGTATGGAAGAAGGCGCGCGCCTCCGCCCCGTCCTTCGCGCCGCTCTCCGCCAGCATGCGGATATCGCCGCCCGCGCAGAAGCCGCGACCTTCGGCATGGTCTATCGTGACGACGCGCACCGCATCGTCGCCGCGCCATGCCTCCAGCGCGTCCAGCACGGACTCGCACATCGCGGTGTTGAGCGCGTGGAGTGCCTTGGGGCGATTGAGCCGGATGCGGCCGACCGCGCCGTCTTTCTCGACGATCACCTCGCTCATTGCCGTGTCAGCTCCCGCCCGACGATCATCCGCATCACCTGATTGGTCCCCTCCAGAATCGAATGGACGCGCAGGTCGCGCCAGAAACGCTCGATCGGATAATCGCGCAGATAGCCGTAGCCCCCGTGGAGCTGGAGCGCGCGATCGACGATGCTCGATCCATTGTCGGTCGCCAGCCGCTTCGCCATCGCCGAGAAGCGCGACTTGTCCGGCGCGTTGGCGTTGACCTTGGCGGCCGCGAGGTAGAGCAGCGCGCGCGCCGCCTCCAGATCGGTCGCCATGTCGGCGAGCGTGAACTGGGTGTTCTGGAAATCGGCGATCGACTGGCCGAACTGCTGCCGCTCCTTGGTATATTTCACCGCCTCGTCGAGGCAGCGCTGCGCCCCGCCGAGCGAGCAGGCGCCGATGTTGAGCCGCCCGCCGTCCAGCCCCGCCATCGCGAAGCGGAAGCCGTCGCCCTCCGCGCCGACGCGATTCTCCATCGGCACGCGGCAATCCTCGAAGATCACCTGCGCGGTGGGCGAAGCGTTCCAGCCGAGCTTCTTCTCCGGCGCGCCGAACGACAGGCCCGGCGTGTCCTTCTCGATCACCAGGCAGGAGATGCCCTTCGCCTTCTCCTCGCTCGTGCGGACCATGCAGACGTAGATGTCGTTATAGCCCGCGCCGGAGATGAACTGCTTGGTGCCGTTGATGACGTAATGATCGCCCTCCCGCCGCGCACTCGTCTTGAGCGCGGCGGCGTCGGAACCGGAGCCGGGTTCGGTCAGGCAATAGCTGGCGATCTTGTTCATCGAGACGAGATCGGGGAGAAAGCGATCCTTCAGCGCCTTGTCGCCGAAGCGGTCGATCATCCACGTCGCCATATTGTGGATCGAGACATAGGCGCTGGTCGCGGGGCAGCCATAGGCCATCGCCTCCATGATGAGCGCCGCGTCCAGCCGCCCGAGGCCGATCCCGCCGGATTCCTCGCCGACATAGATCGCGCCGAAGCCAAGCTCGCCTGCCGCCTTCCACACATCGACGGGGTAATGCCGCGTCTCGTCCCACTCGCCCGCGAAAGGCGTGATGCGATCGGCGGTGAAGCGGCGCGCCAGCTCCTGGATCTCGCGCTGCTCGTCGGTGAGGTCAAACTGGTTGGTCATGTCGGCTGCCTATCATCCCATCGTGGGAATAATGAAGGCACTATCGCCCGATGCCCCGCCGTCCGGCCAGCGCTGCGTCACCGTCTTCACCTTGGTCCAGAACTTCACGCCTTCCATGCCATGCTGGTTGGTGTCGCCGAACGCGGAGCGCTTCCAGCCGCCGAAGGTGTGGTAGGCGACCGGCACCGGGATCGGCACGTTGATGCCGACCATGCCGACATTCACCCGCGCGGCGAACTCGCGCGCGGCGTGGCCATTGCGGGTGAAGATCGCGACGCCGTTGCCGTACTGGTGATCGCTCGGCAGCCTGAGCGCCGTCTCGAAATCGGGCGCGCGGACGATCTGGAGGACCGGGCCGAATATTTCCTCCTTGTATGCGCTCATCTGCGGGGTGACGCGATCGAACAGGGTCGGGCCGATGAAGAAGCCTTCCTCATGGCCTTGAAGCGTGAAGCCGCGCCCGTCGACCACCAGTTCCGCGCCCTCGTCGACGCCGGTCTGGATCCATTGCTCGATCCGCGCGCGGTGCTGCGCCGTCACGACCGGGCCGTAATGCGCCTCCGCATCGGTGGAGACGCCGACGCGCAGCTTGTCGATCGCCGGGATCAGCTTCTCGCGCAGCGCGTCCGCCGTCCCGTCCCCCACCGGCACCACCACGGGCAGCGCCATGCAGCGCTCGCCCGCCGAGCCGAACGCCGCGCCGGTAAGGTCCGCCACCACCTGGTCGAGATCGGCGTCGGGCATGACGATGCCGTGGTTCTTCGCGCCGCCCATCGCCTGCACGCGCTTGCCCGCGTCCACGCCGCGTCGATAGACGTAATGCGCGATGTCGGAGGAGCCGACGAAGCTCACCGCCGCGATCGCCGGATGGTCGAGGATCGCGTCGACCATCTCCTTGTCGCCGTGGACGACCTGGAAGATGCCCTCCGGCATCCCGGCCTCCAGAAACAGCTCGGAAAGCCGCACCGGCAGCGAGGGATCGCGCTCCGAGGGCTTGAGGATGAAGGCGTTGCCACACGCCGTCGCCACCGCGCCCATCCACAGCGGGATCATCGCCGGGAAGTTGAACGGGGTGATGCCCGCGCCGATGCCGAGCGGCTGACGCATCGAATAGACGTCGATGCCGGGGCCGGCCCCTTGCGTATATTCGCCCTTGAGGACGTGCGGAATGCCGCAGGCGAATTCCACCACCTCAAGCCCGCGCTGGATATCGCCCTTCGCGTCGGCGACGACCTTGCCGTGCTCGGAGGCGAGCAATTCGGCGAGGCTCTGCATGTTCGCCTCGACCAGTTCCTTGAAGCGGAACATCACGCGCGCGCGGCGCTGCGGATTGGTCGCGGCCCAGCCGGGCTGCGCGGCCTGCGCGGCGGCGACGGCGCGGTCGAGATCGGCCCGCGTGCCGAGGTTCACCCGCGCCTGCACCTTGCCGGTGTTGGGATCGAACACGTCGCCGGTGCGGCCCGCGCCGCCGCCGGTGTGGCCGGCGATATGATGGTCGATGATGCGCATGGCTGCCTCTCCGTCGGATTCGTATCGGCGGGGGTTGTAGCCGTGCGGCAAATATGCACTCAACCCGCTTAATTTGCCGGGATGGGATGCGTTTTTGCATTACGGTGCCAGCCGCTCCCCCACCCCGCCTCCCGCGTCAGTATTTTTGAATGGGAGGCGGGGTGGGGGAGCGGGCTGGAGCGGCGACGGATGAAGGATTTATGAGGAATTGGGACGATCTGCGCATCTTCCTCGCGGTGGCCCATGCCGGGCGGATCGCGCCCGCGGCGCGGGCACTCGGGGTGGATGCGACCACTGTCGGGCGCAGGCTCGCGCGGCTGGAGGGCGCGATCGGCGCCCCCCTGTTCGAGACGGTGGCGGGGGAGCGCCGGCTGTCCGAGGCGGGGCAGGCCCTGCTCCATCACGCCGAGACGATCGACGCCGCCATCGCCGCCGCGACGGAGGGGGAAGCGGCGCATGGCGCGGCGGGGCACGTCAGGCTGAGCGTGGCGGAGGGGCTGGCGACGCATGTGCTGGCGCCGCGCCTGCCGGGGTTCGCGGCGGCGCATCCGCGCATCCGGCTCGATCTCATCACCGCGTCCGGCCTGCTCGATCCGTCGAAGCGCGAGGCGGATATCGCGGTGATGCTCGCCCGGCCGCGCAACCGTCAGCTCGTCGTGGCGCGACTGGTGGATTACCGGCTGCGGCTCTACGCGGCGCCCGGCTATCTCGCGGCGGCCGGCGCGCCGGAGACGGCGGCGGCGCTGGAGCGGCATGTGCTGGCGAGCTACGTGCCCGAGCATCTCCATGCGCCGGAACTCGATTATCTGTCGGAGGTGCATGACGGCCTCGTCGCGCGGCTGCGCAGCACCAGCATCAACGTGCAGCACCGGATGATCGCGGCGGGGGCGGCGATCGGCATCCTGCCCGACTTCATCGGCGCGGCCGATGCGCGGCTGATGCCCGTCCTGCCGCATATCGCGCTGACCCGCGCCTTCTGGCTGGTGATGCACGCCGACGGGCAGGCGACGCCGCGAATCCAGGCGGTGACGTCATGGTTGCGCGAGGCGGTGGGGTGATGTGCGCGCCACATGTCTTGTCATGCTGACGAATGTCAGCATCCGGAGCCGCAAATGCCATCGCGTGTGATTCGGGACGCCGGATCGGCCCGGCATGACGATGGGAGGGAAGCTTCTAGCCCACCCCCTCAAGCGCCTTCTGCCGGCGGCGCTGCACCGAGCTGCCGATGCCCATCGACTCGCGATATTTCGCCACGGTGCGCCGCGCGATGTCGAAACCCCTGGCGTTGAGCAGCTCGACCAAAGTATCGTCGGACAGCACCTTCGTGCCCTCGTTCTGGATCAGCGCGCGGATCGCGGACTTAACCGCCTCCGCCGACACCGCCTCGCCCCCGTCCGCCGCCTGGATCGCGGAGGTGAAGAAATACTTCAGCTCGAACTGCCCGCGCGCGCAGCTCAGATATTTGTTGCTGGTGACGCGGCTGACGGTCGATTCGTGCATCTCGATCGCGTCGGCCACCTGCCGCAGCGTCAGCGGGCGCAGATGCGCGACGCCCTTGAGGAAGAACGCCTCCTGCTGCTTCACGATCTCAGTGGCGACGCGGATGATCGTGCGCTGGCGCTGGTCGAGCGCCTTGACCAGCCAGTTGGCGCTGGCGAGGCAATCGCTGAGCCACGCCTTCGACGCCTTGTCCTGCGGCCCCCGCGCCAGCTCGCCGTAATAGCGCCGGTTGACCAGCACGCGCGGCAGGGTGGCGTTGTTGATCTCGATCGCCCAGCCGCCTCGCGTGCGCGCCACGAACAGGTCCGGCACCACCGCCGGGGCCGGCTCCCCGCCATAGCGGCAGCCGGGCTTGGGGTCATAGCCGCGCAGCTCGCGGATCATGTCCGCCATGTCCTCGTCGTCGACCTGGCAGATGCGCTTCAGGCGGGCGATCTCCCCGCGCGCGAGCAGGTCGAGATGGTCAATCAGCCGCGCCATGCAGGGATCGTAGCGATCGGCCTCCTTCGCCTGCAACGCAATGCACTCGGCGAGGTCGCGCGCGCCGACGCCGGTGGGATCGAAGGTCTGGATCACCGCCAGCACCCGCTCGACCAGCGCCAGCGGCACGCCGAGCCGGGCCGACACGTCGAGCAGATTGGCGGTGAGATATCCGGTCTCGTCGATCAGGTCGATCAGATGCTGCGCGACGATGAGGTCCGTGCCCGACAGGACATGGCCGGCCTGCCCGGCGAGATGGTCGGCGAGGCTCGGTGGACCTTCCGCGAAAGCGTCGAGGTCCGGCGCGTCCTCGCCCGCCATGCCGCCCGCGCCCGCGTCGCCGAGACCGATCGAATCGGCGGGCGCGTCGTCGAAACGCTCGGCGGCGATATCCACGTCGAGCGATTCGCCCGCCGCCTCGCCGCTCATCACCAGCTCGTCCGCCCCGGCCGGCTCGTCGCGCGCGGCCTCGACCGGCTCGCGCTCGACCGGCGGCGCATCATCGGCGGGGGCAGTCGCCTCGAGCAGCGGGTTCTTCTCCAGCTCCTCGGCGATGACACCCTCGATCTCGAGGTTGGACAGCGCCAGCAGCCTGATCGCCTGCTGGAGCTGCGGCGTCATCACCAGCGATTGCGACTGGCGCAGATCGAGGCGCGGAGCGAGCGACATTATTTGAGGTGCGGCGCCGGCCCGCTCCCGCACCCGGCCTCCCATAGAATACCGCCGTTAGGAGGCCGGCTGCGGAAGCGGGCCGGCGCCGCGCGCGAGGCGAGGCCGAGCCACGGCATCAGAGCGAGAATCCCTCGCCGAGATACAGCCGCCGCACGTTGGCGTCGGCGACCAGCTCTTCCGGCGAGCCGGTGAACAGCACGCGGCCGTCGTAGATGATATAGGCGCGGTCGACGATATCGAGCGTCTCGCGGACGTTGTGGTCGGTGATGAGCACGCCAATGTCGCGGCGCTTCAGGTCTTTCACCAGATCGCGGATGTCGGCGATCGAGATCGGGTCGATCCCCGCGAACGGCTCGTCGAGCAGCATGATCGTCGGGTCGGCCGCCAGCGCGCGGGCGATCTCCGCTCGCCGCCGCTCGCCGCCGGACAACGCCATCGCCGGCGCCGCGCGCAGCCGGGTGAGGCCGAACTCCTCCAGCAGCCGGTCGAGCCGCTCCTGCCGCTTCACCGGATCGCTGATGTTAAGCTCCAGCACGGCGAGGATGTTCTTCTCGATCGTCAGCCCGCGGAAGATCGAGGTTTCCTGCGGCAGATAGCCGAGGCCGAGGATCGCGCGGCGGTACATCGGCAGGCCGGTGATGTCCTGTCCGTCGAGCATGATGCGCCCGGCATCGGGCTTCACCAGTCCCATCACCGAATAGAAGCAGGTCGTCTTGCCCGCGCCGTTCGGCCCGAGCAGCCCGATCACCTCGCCGCGCCCGACCGAGACGGAGACGTCGGTCAGCACGACGCGCTTGTCGTAGCTCTTGGCGATCGACACCGCCTGCAGGCCGTTCACCACGGGCGGCTCAGCGATCGGCTCGACTATCTCCAGGCTGGTCACGTCATCCATGGTCGCGCTGACCTCGCGGTTGGTTGGTTGCCGGGCGGCGCGTGGTTACGCGGTTGGCAGGATTCATGCATGGCCTTTTGCCCGAGCCGGCATCGAGATGAAAGCCCCGGCGCGACGAAAGCGCGGCGGCGCGCGTCAGTTCCTGCCGTCGGACGGCGTGGCGCTCGTGCCGCTGGCGCGCTTGGGCACCGAGAAGGTGCCCGTGACGCGGCCGGAGGGCGCGCTGGTCACGTTGCCGCCGGGCAGGGTGCCGGTCGCCGGGGCGGCGGCCGAGCCGTCGATCACGGCACGCCCGGTATCGAGGTTCATCGTCAGCCGCCCGCCGTTGACCGTGTTCGATCCGCCCTGTTGCAGCGAGACCGCGCCGATCATCGTGATGACATGGCGGTTGAGGTCATAGACCGCGAACTGGCTCTTCGCGAGCTGGTTCGGCCGCCGCACCACCACGCCGCCCGACGCATCGAGCCGCGAGACCTGCGGATTCCCGTCGACCACCTGCCCGGTATAGGCGACCGTCATGCGCTGCGCGTTGAGCGTCATCTCGGCCTGCCTGACCGTGACGTTGCCGGTCAGCACGGCGCGATTCGCCTTGTCCTGAAGCTGAATCTGGTTCGCGCCGAAATCGATCGGGGCGTTCGAATCGTGACGCGTCTGCGCCCCGGCGGTGGCGGCGACGAGGAGCAGCGGGAGGGCGAGGCGCTTCATGCGGCCGCTATCTCGTGCCTCTCGGCACGATGTGCAAGCGCGCGTTGCCGGTCAGCGTCACGGTATGCGTGTCGAGGTCTGCGTCCAGCCGGTTGGCGCTGAACGTGCCCTGCCGCACCGTGCCGGTCACCGCGCCGCCCGATTGCAGCCGGCGCGTCTTGAGATCGACCGTCGCGTCATGGGTGTCGAGCGTATAGCCGTCGGGTGCGCGGAAGGCGATCGGCCCCTCCATCGTCACCTGCTCGGTATCCATGTTGTAGCGCCCCTGGTTCGCGACCAGCGAGGCGGGGCCGTCGCTCAGCCGGATGTCGGCGGCGAGCTTCTGGAGCCGGACGATCGGCTCGGCCGAGCTTTTCTGGATCGCGGAGCCGGCGGTCAGCTCGAACGGCTGGCCCTTGCCATCCTCCCCGCGATAGCGCGCCGACTGGATCTTCAGCCGCTCCTTCGCGACCTCCACCTTGTTCTTGTCGAGCACAAAGGAAACGTCGCCCCCGGTGGTGAGCGGGGCCATCACCAGGAAGGCGGTGAGCACGCCGATCAGCACCGGCAGGACCCAGTTCGCGGTCGCCACGATGCGATCGTGCGCGCTGCCGGGCAGCGCCCAGCGCCGGCGCGCGTCGAACATCGGGGCGGCCGCCTCAGACATGCGCGAAGATATCGACCTCCGGCCAGCCGGCGAGGTCCAGCGCGGCGCGGTGCGGCAGGAAATCGAAGCAGCCCCGCGCGAGCGTCATGCGCCCCTCGCGCTCCAGCCGGCGATCGAGTTCCTCCTTGAGCTGATGCAGGAAGCGCACATCCGAAGCGGCATAATCCTTCTGCGCGTCGGACAGTTCCGGCCCGCCCCAGTCGGACGATTGCTGCTGCTTGGAGATATCCTGTCCCAGCAACTCGCGCACCAGTTCCTTCAGCCCGTGGCGGTCGGTGTAGGTGCGCACCAGCCGCGAGGCGATCTTGGTGCAATAGACCGGCGCGGCGACCACGCCGAGATAGTGTCGGATCGCCGCCAGATCGAAGCGCGCGAAATGATAGAGCTTGAGCCGCGCCGGATCGGCCAGCACCGCGCGCAGGTTCGGCGCGGCATAATCCGATCCGGGCGAGAACCGCACGAGATGCTCGTCGCCGCGTCCGTCCGAAAGCTGGACGACGCACAGCCGGTCGCGTGGGGTGACGAGTCCCATCGTCTCGGTGTCGACCGCGATGGCGTCGCCGGGCGCGAACACGTCGACGGGAAGGTCTTCTTCGTGGAAATACACTGTCATTGCGCCGCCCTAGCGCCCACGCCGACGTCGCTCAATGGCCCCGAATCGCGCGATGACGCGGGATTGCCGGCAAAACGGGCGAATCGTTAGGAAAATCATCGTCGCGGCATTGTGCCGGAACGGGGCGAATCGATCGCCCGGACATGTCCTGATGCGCCGGGCTGTGCTTATGCTGCGACAGTATCGCAAGTATCGACATGTAAAACGCACGGCCGCTCACGATTCCGTTCGCGGTGAGAACAAAGCTGGGCTATGACGGCACTGTGGCGCAAAAGGTTTGGCGCCCGAAGAGGTATGCTTGCTGTTCGCCGTCCGGCGTGCACCTCTTGACGGCGAAGTCGGGCGGACGGGAAGACGAACGGGGTTTATGGGTTTCGACAGAGGTAGCCGCGGGCAGCGTGGCGGACGTGGCCGTGACAAGCGCGACAATTTCGGCGGCGGCGGCGAAGAATTCGGCGGCGGCGATTTCGGCGGTGGCTTCGGCGACCGTGGCGGCTTCGGCGGCGGCGGTTTTGGTGGTGATCGCGGCGGCTTCGGCGGCGGCGGTGGCGGCGGCTTCCGTAGCGGCGGCGGCGGTGGATTCCGCGGCGGCGGCGGCGGTGGCGGCTTCGGTGGTGGCGGCGGCGGCGGCTTCGGCGGCGGTCGCGGGATGCCGCCGCAGGTCGTCGGCGAAGGCACCGGCGTCGTAAAGTTCTTCAACGGACAGAAGGGCTTCGGCTTCATCGTGCGCGATGACGGCGGCGAGGACGTGTTCGTCCACATCTCGGCGGTCGAGCAGGCCGGGCTGACCGGTCTGGCCGAGGGCCAGCCGCTCGGCTTCACCCTCGTCGATCGCGGCGGCCGCATCTCGGCCACCGAGCTGAAGATCGAGGGCGAGCCGCTGCCGGTCGAGGAACGTGCGCCGCGCGATGGCGGCTTCGGCGCTCCGCGTGGTGGTGCCGGCGGCGCCGGCGGTGCGGGTGGCGCGCAGCGTCAGCTCACCGGAGAGAAGGCGACCGGCACGGTCAAGTTCTTCAACGCGATGAAGGGCTTCGGCTTCATCCAGCGCGATGACGGCCAGCCGGATGCGTTCGTCCACATCTCGGCGGTCGAGCGCGCGGGTCTTCCCGGCCTCAACGAAGGTGATCGCCTCTCGTTCGAGATCGAGGTCGATCGTCGCGGCAAATATGCCGCGGTGAACCTGCAGCAGTCGAGCTGATCGGTCGATCCGACAGATAGCGGCCCGTCCGACTGACGTCGGGCGGGCCGTTTCCGTTTCTCTCCCGACGCCGGGAACGAAGATGCGCCTGTTCCCCCTGCTCCTGCTCGCCGTCCCCGCGCTGACCGCCGCCGATGCGCCGCCGCCGGCCGACACCGCCCCGGCGGTGCTGGTGCCGACGATCGTCGCGCGCTTCCCGCATGATCGCGAGGCGTTCACCGAGGGGCTGATCTGGCATCGCGGCTATCTCTACGAGAGCGTCGGGCTGGAGGGGCAATCCGACGTGCGCCGCGTCGATCTCGCCACCGGGCGGGTGATGGCGCGCGGCACGATCCCCCCCGGCGTCTTCGGCGAGGGGCTGGCGGCATGGAAGGGCGGGCTGGTCAGCCTCACCTGGCACGGCGGCACCGCCTATCGCTGGAATACGGCGACGCTGAAGCGCACCGGCACCGCGCATTATCGCGGCGAGGGCTGGGGACTGACGACGCTCGGCGATTCGCTTGTCCGCTCGGACGGCAGCGCGACGCTGACCGTCCACGATCCGGCCAGCTTCGCGGTGCGCCGCCGCATCGCGGTGACGCTGAACGGCAAGCCGGTCGATCAGCTCAACGAGCTGGAGGCGGTCGACGGCGCGATCCTCGCGAATATCTGGCGCGCGCCGTTCATCGTCCGCATCGACCCGGCGAGCGGCCGCGTCACCGCGATCATCGACCTGCGCGCGATCGTCGCGGAGATCGGCATCAGCGACGATATCGAGGCGGTCGCCAACGGCATCGCCTGGGACGCGGCGAAGCGCCGGCTGTTCGTCACCGGCAAGCGCTGGCCCACGATGTTCGAGATCAGCCTGCCGAAAGGATGATGCGATGAGGATGATCGGGCTGATCGGCGGGATGAGCTGGGAAAGCTCCGCGCAATATTATCGCCTGATCAACCAGGGGGTGCGCGATGCGATCGGCCCGACCGCTTCGGCGCGCTGCCTGTTATGGTCGTTCGACTTCGCGGAGATCGAGCGATTGCAGCATCGCGGGAACTGGCCGGCGCTTGGCGAGCGGCTGGTCGATGCGGCAACGCGGCTCGAACGGGCCGGAGCGGACCTGCTGCTGATCTGCACCAATACGATGCACCGGCTCGCCGGGGAAGTGGAGCGGGCGGTGTCCGTGCCGCTGCTGCACATCGCCGACCCCACCGCCGCGCGCATCGCCGCGCGGGGCCTCCGTCGCGTCGGGCTGCTCGGCACCGCTTTCACGATGGAGCAGGATTTCTACAAGGGGCGGCTGCGCGAACGCGACGGCATCGAGGTGCTGGTGCCGGCGGCCGGCGACCGTACCGCGATCCACCGCATCATCTACGAGGAACTGGTCGCCGGGATCGTCCGCCCCGAATCGCGCGCGGTGTTCCGGCAGGTGATCGCGCGGCTCGTCGCGGCGGGGGCGGAGGCGGTGATCCTCGGCTGCACCGAGATCATGCTGCTGGTCGATGCGACCGACAGCGCGGTTCCGCTGTTCGACACCACCACGCTCCATGCGCAGGCGGCGGTCGCGGCCGCGCTGGCATGACAAAGCGCCCGGCGCTCGCGCACCGGGCAAAGGGTCGTCCGCAGGAGGAACGTCGGTGGGGGCGGGCAACGCGCCCGCCCCGATCGGATCAATGGTCGTAGGCGCGCTCGCCGTGCTCGCCGAGGTCAAGGCCCTCGCGCTCCACTTCGGGCCGGACGCGCAATCCGGTGAGCGCCCTGGCGATGTAGATCGCGATGACGGTGCCGATCGACGCCCAGACGATCGTCGTGAGCACCGCCGCCGCCTGCGTCCCGAGTTGGCCGCCGATCGCGTAATCGGACTTGCCGGGGCCACCGAGCGTCGGGGCATAGACGATCGCGGTACCGAGCGCGCCGATCATCCCGCCGATGCCGTGGATGCCGAAGGCGTCGAGCGAATCGTCATAGCCGAGCCGCGGCTTCAGCACCGTGACCGCATAGAAACACACCACCGAGGCGACCGCGCCCAGCACGATCGCGCCGAAAGGGCCGGAATTGCCCGCCGCCGGCGTCACCGCGACCAGCCCGGCGACGATGCCGGAGCAGAAGCCGAGCGCCGAGCCCTTGTGGCCGTTGACGCGCTCGACCAGCATCCACGCCAGCGCGGCGGCGGCGGTGGCGACGAAGGTGTTGATCATCGCGAGTCCAGCCGAGCCATTGGCGGCGAGCGCCGAGCCGGCGTTGAAGCCGAACCAGCCGACCCACAGCAGCCCGGTGCCGACGCCGGTCAGCGTCAGCGAATGCGGCACGATCCGTTCGGTCGGGTAGCCGATGCGCTTGCCGAGGATCAAAGCGGCGACCAGCGCGGAGACGCCGGCGTTGATGTGCACCACCGTGCCGCCCGCGAAGTCGAGGGCGCCCATCGCGAAGAACAGGCCGCCCGGCGCCCAGACCATATGGGCGATCGGGAAATAGACGATCGTCAGCCAGATAAGGCCGAACACCATCACCGCCGCGAACTTCATCCGCTCGACCGTGCCGCCCAGCACCAGCGCGAGCGTGATCGCCGCGAAGGTCATCTGGAAGCAGGCGAAGACATATTCGGGGATCGTGCCCGAGACCGAATCCGGCGTGACGCCGGCGAGGAACAATTTGCCGAAACCGCCGACGAAGCTGCCGCCGTCGCCGAAGGCCATCGTATAGCCCCACGCCACCCATATCAGCATGGCGAGGCAGGCCGCCGCGCCGATCTGCGTCATGGTCGACAACATGTTCTTCGCCCGCGTGAGGCCACCGTAGAACAATGCGAGGCCGGGGAGGATCATCAGCAGCACGAGCAGCGTGGAGGTGAGCATCCATGCAGTGTCGCCGCTGTTGACGACGGGTTTCGGTGTCGCCGCCGCCTGCGCCCAGGCGGGCAGCGCGGCGAGCGCCACGGCGCCGAGCGCGAGGGCGCCGGCGGTTCGGAAAGCGTGCTTCATGTTCACCCCCTTCACAGCGCGATATCGTCGGTTTCGCCGGTGCGAATGCGCACCGCATGGCCCACGTCGAGAACGAAGATCTTGCCGTCGCCGATCGCGCCGGTGTGCGCGGTGGCCTGGATCGTCTCGACCACGCGGTCCGCGATCGAGGTGGGGCAAACCACCTCGATCCTGATCTTCGGCACCATGTTGGTGCTGTATTCGGCTCCTCGATAGATTTCGGTCTGGCCCTTCTGCCGGCCGAATCCCTTGACTTCGGTGACGGTCATGCCGGCCACGCCGAGGGCGGTGAGCGCCTCGCGCACCTCCTCCAGCTTGAACGGCTTGATGACGGCAATGATCAGCTTCATCCGCGCCCCCTTTCGGTTTGCCCGCTGGAGCGCTTCGCAACTGTCGTGCCAGATGCGCGCGGGGGCGCTTCGCCCGCCGCGCGGCGGCGTTCGGCGGGTATCCGGCGGCAAATTTTTGTGCAGTTGCGAAATGCTGCCCAAGAATCAGGCAGCGCCGACGATGCGCCTCGCCTGTTCGAGGTCATCGGCATCGACCATCACGCGCACCGGGATCAGCAACCAGCTTCCGTCGGCGATGCTCGCGTCCTGATCGAAGGCGACCGCCGGTATCCCCTCGCTCTCCAGCCGGCCGACGAGAATATTGGCGAGGTTGCGGTCGTAGCGGCCGAGTTCGACGAGGCTCATGGCTTCACCGCCGGAATCTCGGTCTGCACGCGCACCGGCAGGCCGTCGATGCTGCGCGTGCGCCCGGCGATCCTTTCCAGCCGCGCTGCCGGGTCCTGCTGCGCGTGATATTTGACCAGGGTCTGCCGCTCCGCCTCCAGCGTCATGCGCGGCACGCCCCAGCCGCACGATGTCTGCACGCTCTCCACCGCGATGACGAACACCTGCCGCTGGCCGGGCAGCGGGGGGAAATGCGCGGCGAGATCAGCATAGCCCGCATCGCCCGCGACGACGAAGCGGCCCCGGCCGTAGATGCGCAGGATCAGCGCGGGATTGTCGAAGGCGCAGAACATGATCGTGATCCGCCCGTCGACGGCGAGATGCGCCTGCGTCTCGTTCCCCGATCCGCCGAGATCGAGATAGGCGACCGTGTCCGCGCCGAGCACGCGGAACGTGTCCATCCCCTTGGGGCTGAGGTTGATCCGCCCGCCGGCCGCCGCCGTGGCGACGAAGAACACCGGCTGGCGCGCGATGAAGGCGCGGTGGTCGTTGGTGAGATCGGGGAAGAATTCGGCCATCGCGCCTCGCCTTGCTACATCGCCTCAATGCCGAATTTGGCGAATTGCTCCGCGATATCCTTGTCCAGCGCCTTGGCGGCGGCGATGTCGGCATTGCCGCCGGCGGTGTCGCCGCTGCGCAGCCGCGCCAGCCCCAGCCCGTATCGCGTCCACGGGTTCGATGAGAGTTGCTGCGCCGCCTTGCCATAAGCGTCGACCGCCTCGGCATAATGGCCGAGCCGCAACTGCACGAGGCCGAGGCTATCGAGATAGCCCGGCTTCGGCCCGTCGCGTCGGATCGCCTTGCGGCAATCGTCCAGCGCGCCGTCGAGCATCTGGCCGGCGAGGCCGCGCGCCCAGCAGCGCTCGTTCAGCGCATTGCCGAGCGTGCCGTCGTCGCGGTGGAGCCTGATCCACGCATCGAGCAGCGGCAGCGCGCGATCCGGTTGGTCGAGCGCGATATAGGCGGTCGCCACCTGACGCGCCTGTGGCGAGCCGGGGGTGGCGATGCCATTCGCCGCATCCACGTCGCGCAGCGCGGCGGCTTGGTCCTTGCGGCGGAAGTTGATCCGTGCGCGCAGAAGCAGCGCCTCGATATCCCGCGGCGCGAGCGCCAGCGCGCGATCGAGATCCGCCAGCGCCTGCTCCCGCTGACGCTCGTGCATGTGGGCCTGCGCGCGGGCGAGATAATAATCGGGCTTGTCGGGATCGAGCCGGATCGCCGCGTCGAGATCGGTCAGCGCCTTGGCCGGCTCCCCGCGCGACAGCGAGGCGCGGCCGCGCAAGGCATAATCGGCGGCGGTCTTCGGTCCGCCAGCCGTGTCGGCACCGTCGGCGGCGGGCTTGTCGCTGCCGGTCGGGGCCTTGGACAGCGAGAAGACGCGGCCGCCGTTATAGGTGAAATAGAGCTTCCGCTGGCTGTTCGCGATGAACATGCGGTGGGCGAGGAAGAAATCGATCCCCAGCAGCATCTCCGGCGCGTTGGCGCTGCTGCCCATATCGCCGTCCATCACCTGCATCTGCGCGTGCTGGATCGTTTCGGTGCCGATCGAATAAGCGGCGACGCGCACCGTCCACGATCGATAGGATTTTGTGCCGATGCCGTGCGCGGCATAGCTCGCCTGCACGTCTGGCGCCGTCAGGTCGATGCCGGCGCGCTCGGCGGCGCGGCGGGTGATGAGCGTGGAGACCGCCCCGCTGTCCAGCGCCGCCTTTACGCGATGGCCGTTGACCGTCACATAAAGGGTCGGGGTGCGGTCCAGGCGGCTTTCACCCGCGATCAGGTCCGCGACCCGATAATTCCCGTCCTGCGCCCAATAGGCGAGCGCGCGCTTGCCGCATCCGGTCGTCTTGAACAGCGTATATTGACCATGCGCCAGATCGGCCTCGGCATCGGCGAAATTGAGCAGGTTGGCCCCGAGTAGCCCCGCGCCAGCATCCGATCCACCGACCAGGAAGGCGACGTCGTGCATCGTCGTGCCGAGGATGCCGAAATCCTTGACGCGGGTCAGTTCGACCGAGGCGCTGCCGCCGATGCCGGTGAGGTAGAAGCCGGGCGGTGCCGGCTCGCGCTTCAGCGCCAGCGCCTCGGCCGTGGCGCGGGGCATCGTGTTGAAGAAGGCGCCGGTATCGAGAATGAAGCGCGTGTCCCGCCCGTTGATCCCGACGTGGGTGGTCGCGCGCAGCCCGGCCATCTCCACCGGCAGCGTGCCGTATTTGGCGACCTTGCATTCCTCCGCCCGCGCGGTCTCCGGCAGCCACGATGCGGCCGCTGCGATCAGCCCGGCCGCATGCCAAAAGTGACGCATCGCGCGCCTTTCCCCGTTTGCTCCCGAGCCGATGATGACGGGAGACGGGCGGGAAATCCAGCGGCTTCGCGGGGTGCTCAGGCGGCGGTGCCGCCCACCGTCAATCCCTTCACCAGCAATGTCGGTTGGCCGACGCCGGCGGGGACGCTCTGCCCGCCCTTGCCGCACATGCCGACGCCCTCGTCGAGCGCGAAATCATTGCCGACGCCGAGCACCCTGGTCAGCACCGTCGGGCCGTCGCCGATCAGCGTCGCGCCCTTGATCGGCGCGCCGAGCCGGCCGTTCTCGACCTTGTACGCCTCGGTGCAGGAGAAGACGAACTTGCCCGAGACGATATCGACCTGCCCGCCGCCGAACGACTTGGCGAAGATGCCGTTCTTCACCCGGCTCAGCAGCTCGGCGGGATCGTCCGTGCCGGCCTTCATGAAAGTGTTGGTCATGCGCGGCATCGGCGCGTGGGCGAAGCTCTCGCGGCGGCCGTTGCCGGTCGGCGCGACGCCCATCAGCCGGGCGTTGAGGCGATCCTGCATATAGCCCTTGAGGATGCCGTCCTCGATCAGCACCGTCTCGCCGGTCGGCGTGCCTTCGTCGTCGATCGACAGGCTGCCGCGCCGGTCCTTGATCGAGCCGTCGTCGACCACGGTGACGCCGCGCGCCGCGACCTGCTCGCCGATCCGCCCGGAGAAGGCGGAAGTGCCCTTGCGGTTGAAATCGCCCTCAAGCCCATGCCCGATCGCCTCGTGCAGCAGCACGCCCGGCCAGCCCGGCCCGAGCAGCACGGTGAACTCGCCCGCGGGCGCATCGACCGATTCGAGGTTCACCAACGCCTGCGCCAGCGCCTCGTCGATCGCGCGGTTCCACGTCTTCTCGTCGAACAGCGAATCATAGAGGTAGCGGCCGCCGATGCCGAACGTCCCCGTCTCGCGGCGGCCGTTCTGCTCCACCACGATCTGCACGTTGAGCCGCACCAGCGGGCGGATGTCGGTGGCGACGAAGCCGTCGGGGCGGACGATCTCCACCACGCTCCATGTGCCGCTGAGACCGACCGACACCTGCGCGACGCGCGGATCGCGGGCGCGCGCGGCGGCGTCGATCGACTGGCACAAATTCACCTTGTCGGCGAAGGGCACGAGATCGAGCGGGTCGGCGTCGGTGTAGAGATGGCGGTTGGTATGCTGCGGCGGCGCGGCCTTGGCGCCCGTGGCCGGATCGATCAGCGCCATCGTCTCGGCGGCGCGTTTGATCGCGGCTTCGGACAGCTCATTGGCGTGCGCGAAGGCGGTCATCTCGCCCGAGACGGCGCGCAGGCCGAAGCCGGAATGCGTGTCGTAGCTTGCCGTCTTGAGCCGCCCGTCGTCGAAGCCGAACGCCTCCGACTTGCGATATTGCAGGTACAGCTCGCCATCGTCGGCGGCGGCGAGCGCATCGGCGGTCAGGCGCTTCGCGGCCTCGGGATCGAGCGTGTCGCGATAGAGGAACGAGCGGGGATCGGTGGCGGTCATCGCTGATAGATAGGGGCGAAATGCGCCACGGCAAAGCCGCGAAGGTTCAGCGGCCCGCGCCATCCCCGTGATCCGGGAGGGTCGACTGGTCCACCCCGTCGGCCGGGCCGCCGATCAGGATGAAGCGCCGGTCGCAATAGCCGCAATCGACATAGCCGGTTTCGTCGATCTCCAGCCAGACGCGCGGATGGCCGAGCGCGGCGGGCAGGCCGTCATGCGCGCCGTCGCAGGCGACGCGGCGGTGGGAGACGCGGGTGGTTTCGGGTGGCGGCAACATGGCCGATGCGATTAGCAACACCCGCGCGGCCTAGCAATCGCCCGCCGCGCACCGTAAATGCGCCCGCCATGACCGACGCCGCCATCGCCATCCGGGACCTGTGCAAGACTTATCAGGGAGGCAAGCGCGCGCTGGACGGCGTGACGTTCGATGTGCCGGCGGGGACGATCTTCGGCCTGCTCGGGCCGAACGGCGCGGGGAAATCGACGCTCATCAACATCCTCGCCGGGCTGGTGCGCAAGACCAGCGGCTCGGCGTCGATCTGGGGCTTCGACATCGACCAGCATCCGCGCAACGCCAAGGCCTCGATCGGCATCGTCAACCAGGAAATCCTGTTCGATCCCTTCTTCACGCCGTTCGAGACGCTGGAGATACAGGCCGGGCTGTACGGCGTGCCCAAGGGGCAGCGCCAGTCGATGGAGCTGCTGCGCGCCGTCCATCTGGAGGACAAAGCCAACGCTTATGCCCGCACGCTTTCCGGCGGCATGAAGCGGCGGCTGATGGTGGCGAAGGCGATGGTCCATTCGCCGCCGGTGCTGGTGCTTGACGAGCCGACCGCCGGCGTCGATATCGAGCTGCGCCAGCAATTGTGGAGCTATGTCCGCCGCCTCAACGAGCAGGGCGTGACGGTGGTGCTGACGACGCATTATCTGGAGGAAGCGGAGGAGCTTTGCGACCGGATCGCGATCATCAACCACGGCCGGTTGATCGCCAACGAGCCGACCCGCGAGCTGGTCGGTAAGGCGCAGGAGAAGGTGGTCGCGGTGACGGTCGACCGCGATCTCGCCGAAGCGCCGCAATCGCCGGACTTCGGCAAGATCGCGCTGAAGGGCGGGCGGACGCTGGAGATCACCTATCAGAAGGACAAGGTGAACGCCGGGCAGGTGCTCGCCGCCGTGCAGGGCGCGGGGCTGGGGATCGTCGACGTATCGACCAAAGAACCCGATCTGGAGGACGTGTTCCTCAGCCTGACGCGCGCGGCCGACGCCTGACCGCCGCTGCCGTCCCGGCTTTCGCCTGGTGACGGTCAATCGCCGCGCTTCGCGCCGTCCAGCGCCCGTTCGGCCCGCCCGCGTTCCGCGCGATCGGCGAGCTTCTCTCCCTTCGTCCGCCCGAAGGCGGCGCGATTCGCGGCGGCGATCGCTTCCTCCGTCGCGCGGCGCTTCGCCTTGCGCGCGAGGCGGAGGTTGACCAGCTCTCCCATCAGGCGCGCACGTCCTTCGCGATCGCGTCGAGCAGGCCGTTGACGAACCCCGCCTCGCGCCGGTCGTAGAAGGCGTGGGCGACATCGACATATTCGCTGATCGCCGTGCCCACCGCCACGTCGCCTCGCGCCAGCAGCTCATAGGCGCCGCAGCGCAGGATCGCCTTCATCGGCTTGTCGAGCCGCGCCAGCGTCCAGCCTTGCAGCTTCGGCTCGATCAGCGCGTCGATCTCTGCCGCGCGGGCGGTCGCGCCCTGCACGATATCGTCAAAGAACATGACGTCGGCCTCGGCATATTCGACGCCCTCGATCGTCGCGCCGAGCCGGTGCTGGTGGAATTCGTGGAGCAGCGCCGGCACCGGCGTCTTTTCCATCTCATGCTGATAGAGCGCCTGGACGGCGGCGAGACGCGCGGCGGCGCGGGCCTTCGATCGTGCTGCGGTACGGGACATGGGACGGGCCTTTAGAGCGCCGGTCAGCGTTTGGCGAGCCGCAGCGCCACCGACGCGGCATGGGCGGGCAGTCCCTCCGCATTGGCAAGCGCCACCGTCGCCGGGCCGAGCTTGCCCAGCGCGTCGGCGTCGAGCTGGAGGAAGCTGGTACGCTTCATGAAGTCGGTGACGCCGAGGCCGCTGGCGAATCGGGCGCGGCGGCCGGTGGGGAGAACGTGATTCGGGCCGGCGACATAATCGCCGATCGCCTCCGGCGTGTGCCGGCCGAGGAAGGCGGAGCCGGCGTGGCGCAGCCGGTCGAACAAAGCGTCGGGATCGTCGGTCGCGATCTCGACATGCTCGGGGGCGAGCGCGTCGGTGAGCGGGCAGGCATCGGCGAGCGCGGGTACCAGAATGATCGCGCCGTTCGTTTCCCATGCGACGCGCGCCGTCTCGCCCGTCGGCAGCGTGGCGAGCTGGTGCTCCACCGCCGCCGCGACCTTGTCCGCGAAACCCGCGTCGTCGGTGAACAGGATCGACTGGGTGGTCACGTCATGCTCGGCCTGGCTGAGCAGGTCGGCGGCGATCCAGTCCGGGTCGTTGGCGCCGTCGGCGATCACGACGATCTCGCTCGGACCCGCCACCATGTCGATGCCGACCATGCCATAGACCTGCCGCTTCGCTTCCGCGACCCAGGCGTTGCCGGGGCCGGTGACGACATCGACACGCGCGATCCTCTCCGTCCCCCACGCCAGTGCCGCGATCGCCTGCGCGCCGCCGATGCGCCACACTTCGTCCGCGCCCGCCAGATGCGCGGCGGCCAGCACGAGCGGATTGACCTCCCCGTCCGGCGTCGGCGTCACCACCACCAGCCGCTCGACCCCCGCGACCTTCGCGGGAATCGCATTCATCAGCAGGGTCGAGGGATAGGCCGCGCGCCCGCCGGGGACATAGACGCCCGCCGCGTCCACCGCGCGCCACCGCGCGCCGAGCCGCACGCCGGCTTCGTCGGTGAAGGCGAGATCGTCCGGCCGCTGCTTCTCATGATAGGCGCGGATGCGCGAAGCGGCGAGTTCCAGCGCGGCGCGCAGATCGGGGGAGAGATCGGCGAAGGCGGTGGCGCAATCCTCCGCCGCGATCCGCCAGCTGGTCGCGTCGAGATCGTGGCGGTCGAACTTCCGGGTGAGATCGCGCAGCGCCGCATCGCCCCCGTCACGCACCGCGCGCAGGATCGCGGCCACGTCGCGCGCCACATCAGCGTCCGACTCGCGCCGCGCATCGACCAGCGCCGCGAAGTCCTGCGCGAAGCCGCTCGCGGAGGCGTCGAGCCGGATCATGCCTCCACCGCGCGCCGGAACGCCTCGACCAAGGGCACCACCCCGGCGCGCGTCTTCATCGCGGCACGGTTGACGACGAGGCGGGAGGAGACTTCCATGATCGTCTCCACCTCGACGAGGCCGTTCTCCTTCAGCGTGCGGCCGGAGGAGACGAGATCGACGATGCGCGGCGCGAGGCCGAGCGTGGGGGCAAGCTCCATCGCGCCGTTGAGCTTGATGCACTCCGCCTGCACGCCGCGCCGCGCGAAATGCTCGGCGGTGACGTGGGGGTATTTGGTCGCGACCCGCACATGGCTCCAGCCGCGCGGATCATCGCGCTCGGCCAGCGCCGCCGGCTCGGCGATCGACAGGCGGCAATGGCCGATGGCGAGGTCGACCGGCGCGTACAGCTCCGAATAGGCGAATTCGGCCAGCACGTCCGACCCGACGATGCCGAGCTGCGCCGCGCCGTGCGCGACGAAGGTGGCGACGTCGAAGGCGCGGACGCGGATCAGCTCGATTGCCGGCGTTTCGGTGCGGAAGCGTAGCGCGCGACTGTCCTCGTCGCCGAACGCGGCCTCTGGCACGATGCCGGCGCGCGCGAGCAGCGGCAGCGCCTCGCTGAGGATGCGGCCCTTGGGGACAGCGATGACGATCGGTTCGCTCACGGGCGCGGCCTTTACGCGGGGGCGTGGGGAGGCGCAATAAGCGGCGATATTGGCGCAGGAGGGCGCGTATGGCGACGGAAGCTGAAGTTCGCGAGGCGTTTCGCATCCAGGAATTCTACTGCCGCCACATGGACGCGCCGATGTATGCGCGGCTGTGCGCTGCGATCGCGGACGGGCTGAGGCGCGACAGCCGCACCGGGGTGCGGGTGCTCGATTGGCCGGGCGAGCCGACTCGCGACGCCTTGCCGTTGCGCCTGTGCGGCGGGCTGCACGCGCTGGTGCGCGAGCGACGGGACGAAGGGCTGGCGGCGGTGTTCGCGGGCAAGATCATGGAGCTTGATGCGATCGCGGCGGCGCTCAACGCCGCGCTGGTGAAGCACGACGAGGAGCTGGTCCCATGGCTCGACGGTCCGCCGCAGACCAATGAACCGGGGCGCTCGGGCGCGCTGATGGTCGGGCTGATGGAGATAGCGCGGCGGCATGGCCCGAGGATCGAGTTGCTGGAGATCGGATCGAGCGCGGGCCTCAACCTGCTGATCGACCGTTATGCCTTCGATCTCGGCGGGACGCGCTTCGGGCCGCCCGATTCGCCGGTGACGATACGCCCCGAATGGCGCGGCGAGCCGCTCGCGCCGGCCGAGATGGAGATCGTCTCGGTGCGCGGTTGCGACATCCAGCCGCTCGATGCGACCGATCCGGCGGTGGAGGCGCGGCTCCTCGCCTATGTCTGGCCGGAGACGTCCGCGCGGGCGGAGCGGCTGACCCGCGCGATCGCGATGCAGCGCGAGCGTGGGGTCGAGCTGGTGCGGGCGGATGCCGCCGACTGGCTGGAGGCGCGGCTCGCGGAGCCGCAGCAGGCGGGCGTCACGAGGGTGCTGATGCATTCGGTCGTCTGGCAATATCTGCCGGAGGATAGCGCGAATCGCATCCGCGCGGCGACGGCGGCGGCCGGCGCGCGGGCGACGGCGGCGCGCCCGCTCGGCTGGGTGATGATGGAGCCGAATCGCGCCTTCGCGCAGCAGATCGTGCGGGTACGAAGCTGGCCCGGACATGACGGATGGGAGGTGCTGGCCACTGCCCACGCGCACGGTACATGGGTGAAGAACGGCATCTTCGAGGAGGATCGCCGCCCGATCGAGTTGCCGAAATCGGCGAAGGTCGAGGCGGGCTGAGCTGCGTGGATGAAGACCGGCTTTTCCGGCTTTCGGGCGCAACCCGGCGTGATGCGCGGGTCGAGGCGTGGTTCGCGGCGGATCACGATGGTTTGCGGGCGCTCGCCGGGCGCTGGTTCGCGCGCATGCTCGCGTGCGGAGCAGACGTCGGCGGGCTGCTGCACGACGGCCATCCCACGGCATGTGTCGGCGACGCGGCGTTCGGTTACGTCGACGCCTTCAGCGCGCATGTGAACGTCGGCTTCTTCCATGGCGCGGCGCTGCCCGATCCGGCGGGCCTGCTCGAAGGCACCGGCAAGCGCATGCGGCATGTGAAGCTGCGCTATGGCAAGCCGGTCGATGAGGATGCGCTGGGCGCGCTGATCGCGGCGGGCTGTCGCGATATCCGCTCGCGACTGGCGGCCGGATACTAGCGCGGCGGCCTCGGTTGCTTTTTCCGCGCGCCGCCGCTAAAGGCCCCGCTTCCCGCGCGAGGATCATGACGAACGGCCCGGCCACAAGGGCTGCCGCGGCCGTTTTGACCTCGCCCGAACAGAAAGGACGAAAATGCCCAAGCTCAAGACCAAGAGCGGCGTGAAGAAGCGCTTCAAGCTCACCGCGACCGGAAAGCTCAAGCACGGCGTCGCCGGCAAGCGCCACCGCCTCATCAGCCACAACGGCAAGTATATCCGCCAGAACCGCGGCACCACCGTGCTGTCGGACGCCGACACGAAGACCGTGAAGGCCTGGGCGCCATACGGCCTGAACTGAGGAGGGTGTAGAGATGGCACGCGTCAAACGGGGTGTTACCACCCGCGCCAAGCACAAGAACATTCTGGAGCAGGCCAAGGGCTACCGCGGCCGCCGCAAGAACACGATCCGCGTCGCGCGGCAGGCGGTCGAGAAGGCCGGCCAGTACGCCTATCGCGACCGCAAGGTGAAGAAGCGCACCTTCCGCGGCCTGTGGATCCAGCGCATCAACGCCGGCGTCCGCGCCGAGGGGCTGACCTACAGCCAGTTCATGCACGGCCTGAAGCTGGCCGGCATCGAGCTGGATCGCAAGGTGCTGGCCGACATCGCGATGCACGAGGGCGAGGCGTTTACCGCCATCGTCGCGCAGGCGAAGGCGGCTCTGCCCCAGGCGGCGTAACGCTCCTTCGACTGTAGCGACGGAATGAGGGCGTGGGTGGCGACACCCGCGCCCTTTGCGTGCCCGGCGGGGATGATTACAGCGCGTGTATCGACCCGTTCGGAATTCTGAGCTCCCGTTCGGGCTGAGCTTGTTGAAGCCCTGCTCTTTCTTCGAAGAAGTGCAGCCCTTCGACAACCTCAGGGCGAACGGTTTTTGGAAACGAGAGATGTCTGACCTTACTTACCTCGAATCCTATCTTCATCAGGTAGACGCCGCACCGGATTTGACGGCGCTTGAGGTTCTCCGCGTTGCAGTTCTCGGAAAGCAAGGCGTGCTGACCGCTGAATTGAAGAAGCTTGGCCAGATGACCGCAGAGGAGCGCGTTGTTATCGGCCCGCTCGTGCATCAATATCGCGCTGAACTGACTAGCGCGATCGCCACGCGCAAGGCGGCGCTGGACGCGGCGGCGCTGGACGCGCGGCTGGCGGGCGAGCGGCTGGACATGACGCTGCCGGTCGATGCGCCGCTGGCGGGGACGATCCATCCGGTCAGCCAGGTGATGGATGAGCTGGCGGAAATCTTCGCCGA
Organism: Sphingomonas sp. CL5.1; assembly: GCF_013344685.1. Taxonomy (NCBI): domain Bacteria; kingdom Pseudomonadati; phylum Pseudomonadota; class Alphaproteobacteria; order Sphingomonadales; family Sphingomonadaceae; genus Sphingomonas; species Sphingomonas sp. CL5.1. Next base: position 950,186 of record NZ_CP050137.1, on the reverse strand, counting down.
TCTCGGCTTCGCGGTGGCGACGGGGCCGGAGATTGAGGATGACTGGCATAATTTCACCGCGCTCAACATCCCGGAAAGCCACCCGGCGCGCGCGATGCACGACACCTTCTATTTCGAGCCGCAGGCGAGAACGGCCCGCGACGGGCAAGGCCCGTCGTCGGACGGCGAGCTTGGCTCGCCGCCGGCCGGGCTCGGTTCCTCGCCCAGGATGCTGCTGCGCACGCACACCTCGCCCGTGCAGATCCGCACGATGCTCGCCCAGAAGCCGCCGATCCGCATCATCGCGCCGGGCCGCACCTATCGCTCCGACAGCGACGCGACGCACACGCCGATGTTCCATCAGGTCGAGGGGCTGGTGATCGACAAGGGGATCACGCTCGGCCACCTCAAATGGACGCTGGAGACGTTCCTCAAGGCGTTCTTCGAGCGCGACGATATCGTGCTGCGCCTGCGCCCGAGCTATTTCCCGTTCACCGAGCCATCGGCGGAGGTCGACGTCGGCTATACGCTGGAGAAGGGCAAGCGCGTCATCGGCGGCTCCGGCGGCGGCTGGATGGAGGTGCTCGGTTCCGGCATGGTCCACCCCAGGGTGATCGCCGCCTGCGGGCTCGATCCGGACGAGTGGCAAGGCTTCGCCTTCGGCTGCGGGATCGATCGGCTGGCGATGCTGAAATACGGCATGGATGATCTGCGCGCCTTCTTCGACGGCGATATCCGCTGGCTGAAACATTACGGATTCTCGGCGCTCGACGTGCCGACGCTGAGCGGGGGAGTGGGCGCATGAAGTTCACTTTGGGCTGGCTCAAGGAGCATCTCGATACCGACGCCACGCTCGACGCGATCGTCGAGGGGCTGACGCGGATCGGGCTGGAGGTCGAAGGAGTCGACAATCCGGGCGAGAAGCTGGCGGCCTTCCGCATCGCGAAGGTGCTGACCGCCGAGCGCCACCCGCAGGCGGACAAGCTGCAGGTGCTGTCGGTCGATGCCGGCGATGGTCCGCTGCAGGTGGTGTGCGGCGCACCTAACGCCCGCGCGGAGTTGGTCGGCGTGTTCGGGATGCCGGGCGCGACGGTGCCGGCGAACGGCATGGTGCTGAAGGTCGCGGCGATCCGGGGCGTCGAATCGAACGGCATGATGTGCTCCAGCCGCGAACTGGAGTTGGGCGACGATCATGACGGCATCATCGAGCTTCCCGCCGATGCGCCGGTCGGCACGTCTTATCCCGCCTACGCTGGCCTCGACGATCCGGTGATCGACGTGGCGATCACGCCCAACCGGCAGGACTGCATGGGCGTGCGCGGCATCGCGCGCGATCTGGCGGCGGCGGGGCTGGGGACGCTGCGGCCGCTGGCGGAGGTCTATCGTGCCGCAATCGCGCCGGTGCCGGGCGACGACCCCGCGCCGGACGTGCGGACCGACGATCCCGAAGGCTGTCCCGCTTTCTATGCGCAGGCTGTGTCGGGCGTCGCCAACGGCGCGTCGCCGGAATGGATGCGGCAGAAGCTCAACGCGATCGGGCAGAAGCCAATCTCGATGCTGGTGGACATCACCAATTTCGTCTCGATCGATCTTGGCCGCCCGCTGCACGTCTATGACCGCGCGAAGCTGACCGGCGCGCTCGTCGCCCGCAGGGCGCGCGAGGACGAGACGGTGCTGGCCTTGAACGGCAAGACCTATACGCTCGACCCAACGATGACGGTGATCGCGGACGACAAACACGTCCACGATATCGGCGGCATCATGGGCGGCGAGGATTCGGGCGTGTCGGATGCGACGACCGACGTGCTGATCGAATGCGCGTATTTCGATCCCGACCATATCGCCCGCACCGGCCAGAAGCTCGCGCTGACCAGCGACGCGCGCCAGCGGTTCGAGCGCGGGGTGGACCCGGCGTTCCTCGACGACGGCCTCGCCATCGCGACGCGGCTGGTGTTGGAGCATTGCGGCGGCACGCCCTCCGCGATCACGCGCGCGGGCGAGGCGCCGCTCGGCACGCGCAGCTACGCTTATGATCCGGCGCGGGCGGAGACGCTCGGCGGCCTCGCCGTCGCGCCGGAGCGGCAGCGCGCGATCCTCGAATCGCTCGGCTTCACGGTGACGGCGGACTGGCAGGTCACGCCCCCGACATGGCGGCGCGATATCGACGGTCCAGCCGATCTGGTCGAGGAAGTGATCCGCATCGAGGGGATCGACAACGTCCCCCCGGTTCCGCTCGACCGCGCACCGGGCGTCGCGAAGCCGACCGCTACCCCCGAGCAGAAGCTGGAGCGCCGCGTCCGCCGCGCCGCCGCCGCGCGCGGGCTGGACGAGGCGGTGACGTGGAGCTTCCTCAGCGAGAAAGAAGCCGCGGTGTTCGGCGGCGGCGCATGGACGCTCGCCAATCCGATCAGCGAGGATCTGAAGGTCATGCGTCCGTCGCTGCTGCCGGGGCTGCTCTCGGCCGCCGCGCGTAACGTGAAGCGCGGGGCGGGGAGTGTCCGCCTGTTCGAGATCGGCCGGCGCTATCTCGCCGATGCCGAGCGGCCGACGCTCGGGCTGGTGCTGACCGGAGACCGTCGCCCGCGCGGCTGGCGTGCGGGCAAGGCCGCCGCGTTCGATGCGTTTGACGCCAAGGCGGAGGCGCTGGCCTTGCTCGCGGCGGCAGGCGCGCCGGTGGAGAATCTGCAAGTGTTCGGCGAGGCTGGCGATGCGTGGCATCCGGGCCAGTCCGGCACGCTGCGGCTCGGGCCGAAGACGGTGCTGGCGGCGTTCGGGATGCTCCACCCGCGCACGATCGCGGCGTTCGACCTCGACGGCGCGGTGGCGGCGGTGGAAATCTACCTCGACGCTATCCCGGCGAAGCGTGGCGCGGGTTTCATGCGCCCGGCCTATGCCCCGCCGGCGCTCCAGCCGGTGCGGCGCGATTTCGCCTTCCTCGTGCCGGCGGAGGTGTCGGCCGACACGCTCGCTCGCGCGGCGAAGGGCGCGGACAAGGCGGCGATCGTCTCGGCGCGAGTGTTCGACGTGTTCACCGGCGCTGGCGTGGAGGAAGGCCGGAAATCGGTCGCGCTGGAGGTGATGCTCCAGCCGGGCGACAAGAGCTTCACCGATGCCGAGCTGAAGGCGATCGCCGACAAGGTGGTGGCGGCGGCGGCGAAGCAGGGCGCGGTCCTGCGTGGCTGAATGGGTCGTCATCGCGGGTGGCGGGCTGACGGCGGCGATCAATCCGCTCGGCGCGGAATTGTCGTCGCTGAAGGACGCCGCTGGCCGCGAGCTGATGACTGATGCCGATCCGGCTTTCTGGACTGGCCGCGCGCCGTTGCTGTTCCCGGTGGTCGGCAAGCCGGCCGGCGAGACGATCCGCGTCGATGGCCGCGCTTACCCCATGAAGCAGCACGGCTTCGCGCGGCGGATGACCTTCGCGGTGACGGAACAGGCGGCGAACCGCGCGACCTTCGTGCTGACTGATACGGCGGAGACGCGCGCCTGCTATCCCTTCGCCTTCCGGTTGGAGGTGACGTTCAGTATCGCGGACGCGGCGTTGTCGGTCGATGTGGCCATAAGCAATCCGGGCGATGCGCCGCTTCCGGCGAGCTTCGGCTTCCACCCTGCCTTCGCTTGGCCGCTGCCCAGCGGCGGCGCGAAGGAGGCGCATCGCATCACCTTCTCCGCCGACGAGTCGGAGGCGCTGCGCAAGATCGACGCCGACGGCCAGATCGCGCCGGAGCCGCGCCCCTCGCCACTCGACGGACGCGTGCTGGAATTGCGCGATGACCTGTTCGTCAATGACGCGCTGATCTGGGACCCCCTCCACTCCGACCGCGTGACCTATCGCGGCGCGGGCGGCGACGGGCTGGAGATCGCCTTCCCCGACACGCCGATGCTCGGCATCTGGACGAGGCCGGGCGCGCACTTCATTTGCATCGAGCCGTGGCACGGCATCGCCGATCCCGCCGGCTTCACGGGCGATTTCCGCGACAAGCCCGGCGTGTTCGAGGTCGCGCCCGGCGCGGCGAAGCGGATCGCGATGCGCGTGACGTTGCTGGCCGAATCGTAACCGGCGCGTCCTTCCCTTTCCGCGCATCCCGTTCCGGCCTCACGAAAGCCTTCGCCATGACTTCCCCCCGCCGCACCTTCGCGATCATCTCCCACCCGGACGCCGGCAAGACCACGCTGACGGAGAAATTGCTCTACGTCGGAGGCGCGATCCACCTCGCGGGCGAGGTGAAGGCGCGCGGGGCGAACCGTCGCGCGCGATCGGACTGGATGAAGATCGAGCAGCAGCGCGGCATCTCCGTCACCTCCTCCGTGATGACGTTCGAGAAGGACGGCGTGACCTTCAACCTGCTCGACACGCCGGGGCACGAGGATTTCAGCGAGGACACCTATCGCACCCTCACCGCAGTCGATTCGGCGGTAATGGTGATCGACGCGGCGCGCGGCATCGAGGCGCAGACGCGCAAATTGTTCGAGGTATGCCGGCTGCGCTCGGTGCCGATCATCACCTTCGTCAACAAGGTCGATCGCGAGGGCCGCGCGCCGTTCGAACTGCTCGACGAGATCGCCGATGTGCTGGCGCTGGACGTCGCGCCGATGAGCTGGCCGGTCGGCATGGGCGGCACGTTCGAGGGCGTGCTCGACCTGCAACGCTGGTCGATCAGCCGGCCGGAGGGCGACAGCCGCACCTTCCAGGGCAAGGTTGATGCCGAGCCGATCCTGCCTGACGACGTGCGTGAGGAGGTGGAACTGGCGCAGGCGGGCTATGCCGCATTCGATGCTGAGGCATATCGGCACGGCGACCTCACGCCGGTCTATTTCGGCTCCGCGCTCAAGGATTTCGGGCCGGCGGAACTGATCGCGGCGCTTGCCGATTACGCCCCGCCGCCGCGTCCGCAGCCGGCCGAGCCTGCCCCGGTCAGCCCGGAGGAGAAGGAAGTCACCGGCTTCGTCTTCAAGGTGCAGGCGAACATGGACCCGCAGCACCGCGACCGCATCGCCTTCATGCGGCTCTGCTCGGGCGTGTTCAAGCGCGGCATGAAGCTGACGCCGACCGGGCATGGCAAGCCGATCGCGGTCCATTCGCCGATCCTGTTCTTCGCGCAGGACCGCGAGATCGCGGACGAGGCCTATCCCGGCGACATCATCGGCATCCCCAACCACGGCACGCTGCGGGTGGGGGATACGCTGTCGGAGCGCGCCGACGTGCGCTTCACCGGCCTGCCCAATTTCGCGCCGGAGATCCTGCGCCGCGTCGCGCTGAAGGACCCGACCAAGACCAAGCAGCTCCGCAAGGCGCTCGACGACATGGCCGAGGAAGGGGTGACGCAGGTCTTCTATCCCGAGATCGGATCGAACTGGATCATCGGCGTGGTCGGGCAGCTCCAGCTCGATGTGCTGATCTCGCGGCTGGAGGCGGAATATAAGGTCGCCGCCGGGCTGGAGCCTGCGCCGTTCGACACCGCGCGCTGGGTCTCCAGCGACGATCTGGGCGCGCTCAAGGACTTCGCCGATCTCAACCGCACGGCGATGGCGAAGGATCGCGACGGCAACCCCGTGTTCCTCGCCAAGAGCGCGTGGGAGGTGAATTATGTCGCCGATCGCTATCCCAAAGTGAGGTTCGCCGCGACGCGCGAGCGGTGAGGATCAGGCGCGCTCTTCGATCCACCCGCGCCGCAGCGACCTGACCGCCAGCAGCCCCAGCACCGCCGCGAGCAGGTAGAAGCTGACGCCGATGATCGCCGCATAGCGCAGCGAATCGTCGCCATATTGCGCCTTCAGCGCCACCGAGATCGCGCCGAGCAGCCACGGGCCGATGCCCAGCCCGACGAGGTTATTGATGAGCAGGAACGCGCCCGAGGCGCTCGCGCGCATGTGCGATGGGGCGAGATGCTGCACCGCGGTGGTGATCGGCCCGAGCCACAGGATGTTCAGCCCGTTCGGGATCAGCAGGCATATCCAAGCCAGCGCCGGCGAGGGGGTGGCCAGCCCGATCGCGAAGGTCGGCGCGGTGATCAGCCAGGCGAAGGCGGGCAGCTTCACATACCAGCCGCGATCGCCCTTGCCGAGCCGGTCCGCCAGCACGCCGCCCATGAACACGCCGCCCGCGCCGCCGATCAGCAGCAGCGATCCTATGAACTGCCCGGCGGTGATCAGCCCCCAGTCGTAGCGGACCATCAGAATCTTCGGCACCCACAACGCCAGGCCGTAGCCGGCGAGCGAGCTGAACCCCGCGCCGAACGCCATCAGCCAGAAGGCGGGCTTGGCCGCGAGGATCGGGAACACCGCGAGCAGGGGCACGCGCTCCGCCGTCGCGACCGGCGCGGGCCGCGGCCGGTCGCGCACGATCCACAGGAAGACCGGCGCGAGCACGATGCCGGCTAGGCCAACCGTCAGGAACGCCACCCGCCAGTTCACCAGCGCGGCGATATAGGCGCCCAGCAGCACGCCGCACGCCAGCCCGATCGGGATGCCCATCGAATAGATCGCGAGCGCCCGTGCGCGCCGCTCGATCGGATAATAATCGGCGATCAGCGCATAGGAAGGCGCGACGCCCCCCGCCTCGCCGACGCCGACGCCTAGCCGGTAGAGGAACAGATGCCAGAAGCTGCCCGCCATGCCGCACAAGGCGGTGAAGCCGCTCCACACGATCAGCGACGCGGCGATCACCTTCGTCTTGCCGATCCGGTCGGCCAGCAGCGCCAGCGGCACGCCGAGGCACGAATAGAGCAATGCGAAGGCGATGCCGCCGATCGCGCCGAACTGCGCGTCGTCGAGGCCGAGGTCCTGCTGGATCGGCTTGGCGAGGATGCCGAGTATCTGCCGGTCGAGGAAGTTGAACGTATAGACCGCCAGCAGCATCACCAGCACCAGTCCGGGATAGCCCGGCCGTTCGCGATCGATCATTCGCTCCCCTCCCGATACGAAAAGGGGCCGGACGTTGCCGACCCCTTCTCCCCCTTTAACACTGGCGCGATCAGAAGCGGAAGCCGACCGTTCCGCTCCAGGTGCGCGGATCGCCGTAATAAGCGGTCTGGATGTTGCCGACGCTGGAGAATTCCTGCGCGTCGGTGAGGTAGATCGACTTGGTCAGGTTCTTCACCTGCCCGCGCAGATACCATTTGCCGCCCGGCGCGTCATACTGGACGAAGGCGTTGACCAGCCAATAGCCCGGCTCCATCAGCCCCTGCCGGTTGTCGACCGACAGCCATTGCTTGTCCACGAACCGCGCGTCGCCGCCGAAGGTTAGCGAACCGGCATTGCCGAGCGGAATGGCGTAATCGCTCGCGACCGAGAAGTTGATCGGCGGCGCGAAGGCGGGCTTGCAGGTGATCTGCTGCCCGGTCGGGTTGCAGGAGAAGGAAGGCGCGCGGCGTCCGTCGTTGAATTCCAGATACTTGGAATTGAGATAACCGAAGCTGCTGCGGATCGACCATTCGCGGGTCGGCCGCACCGCGATCTCCGCCTCGACGCCCCACATGCGCAGCTTGCCGGCATTGACCACAGGGAAGGAGCCGCCGGCAATCCCGGTCACGCCGCCCCCGACGCGCGCTTGGAAGTCGCGGTAATCGGAATAGAATACATCACCCGCAAGCGAGACGCGGCCATTGAGGAAGCTGCCCTTCGCGCCGCCTTCATAGGTCCACACCGTTTCCGGCTTGAAATAGGGGACATAGACGAGCTTGCCGTCGATATTCTGCGTCACGTCCGCGTCGCTGTTGGCGCGGCCGTTGAACCCGCCCGACTTGAAGCCGCGCGAGGCTGTCGCATAAATCAGCGTGTCCGGCGTCGGCTTGTACGAGAGCGTCGCCATCGGCGTCCATGCGTCGAAATCGACATGGTCGAGATCGTTGTAGGGCGCGGGCAGGCTGTTCGGGAATTCATAGGTCGCGCCGAACTGCGCCCCGGCCAGATAGGCGGTGGTGGTGCGGAAATAACGCTTGCGCTCCTTGGTGTAGCGCAGGCCCGCCGTCAGCGAGAGCTTCTCGGTGAAGTCATAGGTGAACTGGCCGAACGCGGCATAGCTCTTGGTGTTCTGCCGGTCGTCGATGTAGCGCTGGAAGGTCAGCGGATAGTTCACGCCGGCGATCTGCATCTGCAGATAATTGTCGTCGTAGGATTCCTGATGCGAGCGCACGCTCTCGTCGAGATAATAGAGACCGAACACGCCCTTCAGCTTGTCGCTGTTGTACTTAAGCTGCAGTTCCTGGCTGAACTGATGCTGCCGCACGCCGACGAAGGCGTCGGCGACCTGCAACTGGGTCGCATCGAAATCGATGTAATAATCAGGGCTGAGCTTGCGATAGCCGGTGATCGAGGTGACCGAGAAGGCGTCACTCAGCTCGATGTTCGCGGTGAACGACGTGCCCCAATGCTCCAGTTTCTGGCCTTGGCCCGGCTTCAGGCTGGTCGATGCTTTGTAGTTGTACGGGCCATAGGGATAGGCCGGCGACACCACCGGGACGGCGGCGACGCCGGTGAAGGTCGAATTATAGACCACGTTGATGAGCGGCGCGGTGGCGTAGCCAAGCGTCGGCGCGGTGTCCTGATGGGTGTAGTCGCCCTCGAGGATCAGCTCGACCCGGTCGCTCGGCGTCGCGCGTAGGATGGCGCGGCCGGCCTGCGTGTTGCGGTCGTTGTATTTGCGGTCGGTCAGCGGATCGGTGACGGTGCCGTCGCGCTTGTCGTAGACGCCGGCGAGGCTCAGCGCGAGCTTGTCCTCGACCAGCGGCACGGAGACATAGCCGTTCGCCAGCACCTGATTGTAGCTGCCATAGGTGAACGAGCCCATCGCACGGATCTGGTCGGTGTCCGGCTTGCGGCTGATGATGCTCACCGCGCCGCCGATCGTGTTCTTGCCGTAGAGCGTGCCCTGCGGACCGCGCAGCACCTCGACATGATCGACGTCGAACAGGTTGAACAGCGCGCCCTGGATACGGCTCATATAGACGCCGTCGACATAGACGCCGACCGCCGGATCGAACGTCTGCAACGCGTCGGGCTGGCCGACGCCGCGGATGAAGATGTTGGCATTGGACGTGGAGCCGCGCCCCTGCACCAGATTGACGTTGGGGATGGTCCCCTGCACGCCCGAAAGGTCGACCGTTCCCTGCTTGGCGAGCTGGTCGCCGGTGAGCGCGGTGACCGCGATCGGCACGTCGAGCAGTCGCTCAGCGCGCTTGCGGGCGGTGACGACGATATCCTGGTTGGCGGCGAGCGTATCGTCGGCGGCGGGCTGCGGCGCTTCCTGCGCCAGCGCGGGCGCTCCGGCCACAAGCGCGAGCGCGGCGACGCCGCAGCGGAGCAGCGCATCGGAACGGACGAACGTGAACAAGGTGAAAACCTCCCCTATGCTGCGCCGCGCCCGGTTGCGAGCTTGTGCGCTGGACGGAGACGTAATAATGAAACTTGAACCAGGATTCAACTTGGATGTGGAGCGGGGATGAGCGAAGGCGGGAAAGTGGGGCCTGAAAGCCACACCCGGAACGGCGGCGCCGCCACGGACGGCAAGCGCCCGCGCACCGCGCGGGGCGAGCGCACGCAACGCGCGATTCTCGATGCGGCGGCGGTGGAATTCGGCGAGCACGGTTTCCACGCCGCCTCGATCAGCGGGATCACACGCCGCGCGGGGGTGGCGCTGGGCAGCTTCTACACCTGGTTCGATTCGAAGGACGCGGTGTTCCGCGCGCTGGTAAGCGACATGTCCGATCAGGTGCGCGACCGCGTCGGCCCCGCGATCCGCGCCGCGCCGGACCAGATCGCGGCGGAACGCGCCGGGCTGGAGACGTTCCTGGAATTCGTGCGCGGCCACAAGGAGATCTACCGCATCATCGACGAGGCCGAGTTCGTCGACCCCGAAAGCTTCCGCCGGCACTATTCCAGCACGGCGGAGCGCATTGGCGAGCGGCTTCAGGCGGCGGCGGCGCGCGGCGAGCTGATCGAGGAGGCGGGCGAGGTCCACGCCTGGGCGATCATGGGGATGAACGTGTTCCTCGGCCTGCGCTTCGGCGTGTGGGCGGAGGACGCCCCGATCGCCGACATCGCCGACCAGATCGCCGCGATGCTGGCGCGCGGGCTGCGGCGAGGTGAGGGATCGACAGGCTTGGTGGCTTTCGAGCCTGGAACCTGAAAAGCTGCCGCGACGCTACAAACAATCACCAGTCGAGCAGACGGCTAGCAGCGTCATGAACGGGAGGGTTGCTACAGCCAAGACGATGTAGGCGACGACGACGGTTGTTTTGACCTTCGCCGACCAAGGGGCCGTCGCCGCGCCGGCTAACCCGATGATACCTGCCGAGAAGACTGCGAGTAGATCTAAGTTCGACACAATCGGATGTATGAGATGTGCCCAGAGCAAGAGAACTAGCGGGGGCGCTAACAGCATGATTGCCAACGTGCGGGCGTTTGCCATCATGCCGACAATGTACTCTTGGCGCGAATGACCGCAATCGGGAATGCCAGCAAAGCCCGCAAGAGGTTGTAAGTGGGGCGTTGGCCGCTACTTCCTTCCGTCACCTCAATGGAAGTTCGGGCCATAAGCTTCAGGCGATGCGGCTAGCGCCTGCCAGCTTGCGCTGGCGCAGGCTGTCGAAACCGCGCCTCAAGCCCCATCCTCATCCAATGCCCGTTGCAGCATCGTCCGCACCGCGCGCAGCGATGCGCCATCATGCGCCACCACAGCCGGCGCCGGCGCCGCGCGCTTCCCCTCGCTCGCCAGCAGCTTCTGCACGCCCTTCACGGTATAGCCGTCGCGGTTGAGCAGCCCGTCGATCCGCTCGACCAGCGCCACGTCCTCGGGCCGGTAATATCGCCGGTTCCCCGCTCGGGTCAGCGGGCGGAGCTGCGGAAAGCGCGTTTCCCAATAGCGCAGCACATGCTGCGGCAGGCCGGTGGCGGCCGCGACTTCACCGATCGTCCGTAATGCGCCCGCTGCCTTGGCGTCCGGACCGCTCAATGCCTACCCCGCGGCGACGATGCGATCGCGCATCATCTGGCTGGCGCGGAAGGTGAGCACGCGGCGCGGCGCGATTGGCACTTCCACGCCGGTCTTGGGATTGCGCCCGATCCGCTCGCCCTTGTCGCGCAGGACGAAAGTGCCGAAGCCGGAAATCTTGACGTTCTCGCCGTTGGCGAGCGCGTCGCCCAGCATGTCCAGCACCTGTTCCACCAATCGCGCTGAATCCGCGCGCGAAAGCCCTACCTGTCGGTGCAATGCCTCCGACAGATCCGCTCGCGTCAAGGTGCCTGCCTCGCTCATTCCCGCCTCACTCCCCCCGGAATGGTGACTAGATCATTAGGTTATCACTCCGGGGGGCGGGCAGAAAGGGTTTTGTTACCGGCTCTTGTCCCGTTTCAGAAGCGGACGACCGACGCCCCCCAGGTGAAGCCGCCGCCCATCGCCTCCAGCACCACGATCTGCCCCTGCGCGATGCGTCCGTCGCGCACCGCCGTATCGAGCGCGAGCGGCACCGAGGCGGCGGAGGTGTTGGCATGACGGTCGACCGTCATCACCACCTTTTCCGCCGGCAGCCCGAGCTTGCGCGCGGTGGCGTCGAGGATGCGGGCATTGGCCTGATGCGGCACCACCCAGTCGACCTGCTCCGCCGTCAGCCCGGCGGCGGCGAGGGATTCGCCCATCACCGTCGCGAGGTTGACGACCGCATGGCGGAACACCTCGCGTCCCTTCATGCGCACCTTGCCGACCGTGCCGGTGGTCGAGGGACCGCCGTCGACATAGAGCAGCTCGTTGTGCCGCCCGTCGGCGTGGAGCCGCGTGGCAAGGATGCCGCGCCCGCCGGTTTCCATGCTCTCCTGCGCCTCCAGCACGATCGCGCCGGCGCCATCGCCGAACAATACGCAGGTGGCGCGATCCTCCCAGTCGAGGATGCGGCTGAACGTCTCCGCGCCGATCACCAGCGCCTTGCGGTGCGCGGAGGCGCGGATCATGCTGTCCGCCACCTGCACCGCGTAGAGGAAGCCGGAGCAGACCGCCGCGACGTCGAACGCGGTGCAATCGTCGATGCCCAGCGCGGCCTGCACCTTGGTGGCGGTGGCGGGAAAGGTCTGGTCGGGCGTGGCGGTGGCCAGCACGATCAGGTCGATGTCCTGCGCGCGCACCCCGGCGGCGGCCAGCGCCGCCTTGGCGGCGTCGGTGGCGAGCGTCGCGGTGGTTTCGTCCGGCCCGGCGAGGTGGCGGAAGCGGATGCCGGTGCGCTCGACGATCCACTCGTCGGAGGTGTCGACCATCTCCGCCAGCTCGGCGTTCGAGACGCGTCGCGCCGGCAGCGCCGAGCCGGTTCCGGTGATGACGCTCCGTATCATGCCGCCTGCTTTTCGAAATTGCCGAGGTCCTCGGCGATGCGCCGCGCGAGATCGGCCTTCACCATCTTGGCCGCATTGCCGATCGCCGTCGCCACGCCCAGCTCGTTCGCGCCGCCGTGGCTCTTCAGCACCAGCCCGTTGAGGCCGAGGAAGACCGCGCCGTTGTGATTGTTGGGATCGAGATGGTCGCGCAGCAATTGCGTCGCCGGGCGCGAGATCAGGAAGCCGATCTTCGAGCGCACCGAGGAGGTGAAGGCGCGCTTGAGCAGGTCCGCGACGAATCGCGCGGTGCCCTCGGCGGTCTTGAGCGCGATATTGCCGGAGAAGCCGTCGCACACGATCACGTCGACATGGCCGCGCGCGATCTGGTCGCCCTCGATGAAGCCGGTAAAGCGCATCGGCAGGTGAGTCGCGTCGCGCAGGCCCTGCGCGGCGTCGCGAATCTCCTCGGTGCCCTTCTGGTCCTCGCTGCCGATGTTGAGCAGCGCGACGCGCGGGCTGGCGAGGTCCAGGGTGGTGCGGGCGTAGGCAGCGCCCATCACCGCGAACTGCATGAGGTTGCGCGCATCGCACTCGGTATTCGCGCCGAGATCGAGCATCACCACGTCATTGTCGCCGAGCGAGGGCAGCATCGCCGCCAGCGCTGGCCGGTCGATTCCCGGCATGGTGCGCAGCGCCAGCTTCGCCATCGCCATCAGCGCCCCGGTGTTGCCGGAGGACACCGCGGCGCCCGCGCGGCCCTGCTTCACGCAGTCGATCGCGATGCCCATCGAGGTCGTCCGCGCGCGGCGCAGCGCCTTGCCGGCCGTCTCGCTCGACCCGACGACGTCGGGGGCGTGGACGATCTCGGCATTGTTGCTGAGGTTCGGATGCGTCTTCAGCCCGTCGCGAATCGCCGCCTCGTCGCCGACGAGCAGGAACTTCATCCCCTCGAACTGGCGGCGCGCGCGCGCCACGCCCGCAAGCATGACCGCCAGCCCTTCGTCACCGCCCATCGCATCGACGGCGATCCAGGAACTGTCGGACATGAAGCAGCGACCCCCTGTTTGGCCGGGCTATCAGCCCTCGACGGAAACGACTTCGCGTCCGTTGTAATGGCCGCAGGACGGGCAAAGATTATGCGGGCGCTTCAACTCGCCGCAGTTCGGGCATTCTTGGAACGCCTCCACCGAGAGCGCATCGTGCGCGCGGCGCATGCCACGGCGGGAGGGGGAAGTCTTTCGCTTGGGGACGGCCATCGCGGCACCTTGATCCGTATTCAGTTCAAAAGGAGGCGATTCGCCCGGAACAACTCGAACGCAGCCGACAGACACGCCGGCCGCGCCGGGCGGCCGGGCGCATCGCGAAGTCACGCGCCTATACCGGAATATCGCTGCGTTGCAAGCGGCGCGGGCAAGTGGCAGTCTTTCGCCACGATAACGACATGGGGAATATGGGATGCTGCTTCCGGTAACGCTGGTGCTGGCCGCCGCCTGCGGGCTGATCAACCTGTGGCTGGGGCTGCGGCTGGTGCGCGGGCGGATGCAGGGGGTAATGCTCGGCGACGGCGGTAAGCCGGAGATGCTGGCGGGAATGCGCGCCCACGCCAATTTCGCCGAATATGCGCCGTTCGTGCTGATCCTCACCGGGTTGATCGAGCTGGCGCGAGGACCATCGCTGTGGCTGTGGGTCCTGACGGTGGTGTTCGTCATCGCCCGCATCGCGCATCCGATCGGGATCATGCGCCCCGCGCCGAATCCGCTCCGCGCGACGGGCGCGGTGGGGACATGGATCGTCACCGCGATCCTCGCTGGCTGGGCGCTGACGATCGCTTATCAGGCGAACAGCGCCACCGCGCCGAGCGGCCCGGCGATCGAGATGGCGCCGCCGCAGGGCTGAGGTCAGACGGTCGGGCGCTTCGCGAAGGTTTCGGGCAAGTCGGCCGGCGCGTCGTCGCTCACCACGACATCGTCGACGTGCGCCGCCGGAGAACCCTGGCGCGCCCGCGCGATCGCGGCGGCAATGGCTTCCTCGCTCCCCTCGACCACCGCCTCCACTGAACGGTCGAGCCGGTTGCGCACCCAGCCGCGCACGCCCAGCCGGCGCATCTCGGCGACGAACCAGTCGCGATAGAATACGCCCTGCACCCGGCCGGTGATGACGAGGCGGCGACGCATCATCCGTCCTTGCGCCCCTCGATGATCCACGGACGCGGGCGACCGGTCGGCTTCGCTACCCCGTCGAGCCGCACCGCGCGGCGGACATAGACCGGCTTCATCAGCAGCGTCCCGCCCATCCCGCCGCCGGTCGGCTGCGCGAGGATACGGCGCACCACATCCTGCCCGCCGACGACGCGTCCGAACGCGGCGTACCCGGGATGGCCGGGGCTGGCGTCCATCGACGGCATCGCGCCGACGGTGATGAACCAGTTGCCATTGGCCGATCCCGGCTCCCCGCGCCGTGCCATCGAGATCGTCATGTCGAGATGGCGGATGCCGGTCTTGCTGGTCGGCTCGTGGGCGATCGTGTCGAGGAAGCGCCGCGCGTCGGTGCGGATGCCGGATTGGATGAAGCCGAACTTCGGCGCCAGCTTGCTGCGCGCGACGCGATAGAAGCTGATCCCGTCGAATCGCCCGTCGTCGACGTAGCGCATGAAATTGTCGGTCGAGATCGGCGCGTGCCTGGCGTCCAGCGCCAGCACGATATTGCCCAGCGCCGTCTCCAGCCGCACCCGCACGAAGCCGGGCGTCGCGCGATCCGCGCGCTGCGCGGCGGCGGGGAGGGAGAGGAGCAGGGCGGCGAGCAGGAACAGGGCGCGCATGGCCTTGCGCCTATCCAGCCGCGCGGCTCGCGACAAGCGGCCTCACGACGGTCAGGGCGCGGTACGCGCCAGGAGATCGGCGAGATCCTGTTTCCAGAACTTCGCCCAGGTGTGCGTGCCATGCCCGCGCGTGTCGGCGCTTTCCGCGATCAGGCGGAAACGGGTGTGGGGCATCCGCTTCACCGCCTGATTCGGAAAATCGAGATTGCGCGGGTTGATGAAATCGTCGGCCGAATTGATCCACGTCATCGGCGCCGTGATCGTCTCCAGCTTCGGCCACGGATCATAGGTGCGGGATGAATCGAGCTGATAGATCAGGTCGTTGGCGTCGATTCCCCTGATCGATCCGGCCACTTTCTCGCGCGCATAGGATACCGCCGCGTCGCGGGTGGGATAGGCCGACTGGAGGTAGAGCGGCGCGCTGCCGGCGATGAACAGCAGCGAGGCCGCGCCGCGCACGCCCTGCGCCGGCTGGCTGGTGTAATTGCCGCCGTGCCACGCCGGGTCCTGCTCGATCGCGTCGATCGCTAGCTGTCGCCACATGCGGTTGAGTCCCGCGATCCGCACCGGCTCGCACGCCATCGGCATCAGCGCGCGGGCGTAATCGGGATAGGTCTCCGCCCAGATGAAGCTGTGCATGCAGCCCATCGACGTGCCCATGATGAGGCGCATCTTGCGGATGCCGAAATGCTCGGCGAGCAGCCGGTGCTGCGCCGCGACCATGTCGTCATAGTCGTAATGCGGGAAGGCCATGCGCATCCCGTCAGACGGTTTGGAGGAGCCGCCGTGCCCGATATTGTCGGGCAGGATGATGAAATAGCGCGTGATGTCGAGCGGTCGGCCGGCGCCGTACAGCTCGTCGGCGAATTGCGGCTGGAGGAATTGCCTGCCCGTGCCGCCAGTGCCGTGGAGCACCATCACCGCATTGTCGATCTCGCCCGCCGCGTTGCGATGCGGGGTACCGAGCGTGGTGTAGTGGAGCTTCAGTTCGGCCAGCTTCTCTCCCGAACGGAAGGTGAAATCGCGGATGAGGAAATCGCCTTCCTGCGTGGGCCATTGCCCGGCGGCCACGGGAGGCGGAGCGGGCGGTGGCGCGGATTGCGCCGGCGCGGTGGCGAGAAGCAGCGGGAGGATCATGCGGGCAAGGTTAGCATGCGATTCCGTCGGCGCCAGCACCGCCTCATCCGTGTTGGCGTGGCCGGACGAAGCGCTGCTCGGTCATCTCCGGCCCCCATTGCCGGCCGGACCATTGCTCGACGCAGGTGAAGCCGAAGCTCTCGTAGAGGTGCCGCGCCGCCGCCAGACCGCTTACTGTCCACAAATGGGTTTCAGCGAAATCCTGCTCGTCGACGAAGGTCATCGCGGCGCAGAGCAACCTGCGCCCGACTCCAGCGCCGCGCGCATCGTCCGCCGCGATGAAATACCGCAAATGCGCGATGTCGCCGCCGAGATCCTCGCCGTCGATCGAGATCGAGCCGACCACCTCTTCTCCGCGCAGCGCCGACCAGATGGCGTTGCGCGGGTTTTCCAGCCTGTTGCACAGGTCCGCGAGGCCGGTCGCCACGACGCTCTCGAAATGCTGGCCGAAGCCGGTTTCGCGGGAATAATAAAGCGCGTGCATCTCCGTGACCCGCGCGACCAGCCCGGTGCGATAGCCGCGCGCGATGGCGATGGCGGGAGGCGCCCCCGCGGCGCCCTCACCGGTGAGCGCGCTTGCGTAGAGGCGCAACCCCTCCAGAACGGCGCGCGCCTGCTCCGGCCGCAGCCGCCCGAGCGCCTCGATCACCTGCGCATCGGCAAAGGCATGGATCGCCGCGACGCGGCGCTTTCCTTCCGGGGTGAGCGAGAGGATTTTCATGCGGCCGTCGTCCTCGCCCGCTTCCTCGCTGATGTCACCTGCGTCGATGAGCTTCCGCAACATCCTGCTCACGCTGGATTTTTCGAGGCGCAGGCGCGTGCCGAGATCACGTGCGGTGAGGTCGCCGCGCTCGATCTCGATCAGCGCGTGGACGGCGGATGGCGAAAGCTCGGTCCCCGCGAAGCTCCCACCCATGAAGCCCCACTGACGCACGATCGCACGCGATACGTCGCGTATATCCTCGACCAATTGCGTGGTGGCTTCCATACCGGCTTCCTCTCCCAATATGGTTGTATCATACAACTATATCGAGGCAAGCGCTCAATAAAAGAAGGCGGCGTCCGGTCCGGGACACCGCCTTCTTTTCATTCTTTTCATTGGACGGGCACGGGGATTAATCCCGCGTCGTCGGGTGCCGCTGTGGCGGGGCTGGCCGGCTGGGTGCCTAGATATGCTCAGGCACCGGCATGGAGCTAGGCTCCATGCCTCACAGCTTCTGCGTCAGCTCCGGCACCACCTTGAACAGGTCGCCGACCAGGCCGATGTCGGCGACCTGGAAGATCGGGGCGTCCTCGTCCTTGTTGATGGCGATGATGGTCTTGGAGTCCTTCATGCCGGCAAGGTGCTGGATCGCGCCGGAGATGCCGATCGCGATATAGACTTCCGGCGCGACGATCTTGCCGGTCTGGCCGACCTGATAGTCGTTCGGCACATAACCCGCATCCACCGCCGCGCGGCTCGCGCCGACGCCTGCGCCGAGCTTGTCGGCGAGCGGCTCGATGATCGCGTGGAAGTTCTCGCTGTTCTGGAGCGCGCGGCCGCCGGAGACGATGATCTTCGCCGAGGTGAGTTCGGGGCGCTCCGACTTGGCGATCTCCTGGCCCTCGAAGGTCGAGAGACCCTTGTCGCCGGTCGCCGCGACCGCCTCGACCGTACCCGAGCCGCCTTCCGGCGCGGCCTTCTCGAACGCGGTGCCGCGCACGGTGATGACCTTCTTGGCGTCCTTGGTCTGCACCGTCGCGATTGCGTTGCCGGCGTAGATCGGGCGCGTGAACGTGTCCGGCCCCTCGACCGACAGCACGTCGCTGATCTGCATCACATCGAGCAGCGCGGCGACGCGCGGCGCGATGTTCTTGCCGTTGCTGGTGGCGGGGACGGCGAACGCGTCATGGTGGCCCATCAGCTCGACGACCAGCGGCGCGACATTCTCGGCCAGCGCGTGGGCGTAAGCCGCGTCGTCCGCGACATGCACCTTGCCGACGCCCGCGATCTTCGCGGCCTGATCGGCCACCGCGCCGACGCCCTGCCCGGCGACCAGCAGATGCACCTCGCCCAGCTTCGACGCGGCGGTTACCGCGGAGAGCGTGGCGTCCTTGACGGCACTGCCGTCATGTTCGACCCAAACGAGCGTCTTCACTTCGCCACTCCCATCGCCTTGAGTTTCGCGACCAGCTCATCGACATCGGCGACCTTCACGCCGGCGGTGCGCTTCGGCGGCTCGACCACCTTGAGCGTGGTGAGGCGCGGCGCGACATCGACGCCGTAATCGGCCGGCGACTTGGTCGCGAGCGGCTTTGACTTGGCCTTCATGATGTTCGGCAGCGAGGCGTAGCGCGGCTCGTTGAGGCGCAGATCGGTGGTGACGATCGCCGGGAGCTTGAACGAATCCGTCTCAAGCCCGCCGTCGACCTCGCGCGTGACCTTCACCGTCTCGCCCGAAACCTCGACCTTCGACGCGAAGGTGCCCTGACCCCAGCCGAGCAGGCCGGCGAGCATCTGGCCGGTCTGGTTGTTGTCGTCGTCGATCGCCTGCTTGCCGAGGATGATGAGGCCCGGCTGCTCCTCGCCCGCGATCTTCGCGAGGATCTTGGCGATCGCCAGCGGCTCGGCCTTCTCGTCGGTCTGGACGAGGATCGCGCGGTCCGCGCCCATCGCCAGCGCGGTGCGCAGCGTCTCCTGGCACTTCGCCTCGCCGATCGACACCGCGACGATCTCGGTCGCGACGCCCTTTTCCTTCAGGCGGATCGCTTCCTCGACCGCGATCTCGTCGAACGGGTTCATCGACATCTTCACGTTGGCGAGGTCGACGCCCGACCCGTCCGCCTTCACGCGAGGCTTCACATTATAGTCAAGCACTCGCTTGACCGGAACCAGCACCTTCATCGGCTGTGTCTCCATTGGCGCTATCTTCGAACAGTGGGTTCGCTAATGCAGCAGAATCGACGTGAGTCCAGCCCAAACGTCCTTTCGGGGGGATCGGGTGAACCTTTGGCGCGGCGCGCGGCAATCCGATTCCGGGTATCGCCATCAAGGGCGGAAAGTGCGTCGAGGCATCGGCGGCCCGAAACCGAAGCCAACCGATCGAGGGTGTCATCGTGAAGGGCGGCAGCGACCCGACCGGCCTCGCCCGGAACATCGCGATGGCAGCGGCCGTCAACAAGAGCATCAGCGAAGAGGGCGTGCCATCCGCGAAATAGCGAAGGGGCGGGAAAACCCGCTATCGGGTTCCCGCCCCTTTTCCTGGACCGGCGGATGCGGGCCGGCCCTGCTCGTCTCGCGGGCAGCGACGCTGCTCGCGCGCGCGGATTAGGCCGCCTTCTTCACCTCGGCGACGATCTTCCTCGCCGCATCGCCCAGATCGTTGGCCGGGACGATCGCGAGGCCGGAGCCGGCGAGGATCGCCTTGCCCTGCTCGACATTGGTGCCCTCGAGCCGCACGACCAGCGGCACCGAGAGGTTCACTTCCTTCGCCGCCGCGACGATGCCTTCGGCGATCGTGTCGCAGCGCATGATCCCGCCGAAGATATTGACGAGGATGCCCTTCACCGCCGGATCGGCGAGGATGATCTTGAACGCCGCCGTCACCTTCTCGGTGGTGGCGCCGCCGCCCACGTCGAGGAAGTTGGCCGGGAACATGCCGTTGAGCTTGATGATGTCCATCGTCGCCATGGCGAGGCCGGCGCCGTTCACCATGCAGCCGATGTCGCCGTCGAGCTTGATATAGGCGAGATCGTATTTGGAGGCTTCCAGCTCGGCCGGGTCCTCCTCCGTCTCGTCGCGCAGCTCGGCGAGGTCCTTGTGGCGGAACATCGCATTGCCGTCGAAGCCGACCTTCGCGTCGAGCACCATCAGCTTGCCGTCGTCGGTGACGGCGAGCGGGTTGATCTCGATCTGCGAGGCGTCGGTGCCGAGGAAGGCGTCATACACCTTCGAGGCGAGCTTCTCGGCCTGCTTGGCGAGGTCGCCGGTCAGGCCCAGCGCGTTGGCGACGGCGCGGCCGTGATGCGGCATGAAACCGGTCGCGGGATCGACGTCGAAGGTATGGATCTTCTCCGGCGTGTCGTGTGCGACCGTCTCGATGTCCATGCCGCCCTCGGTGGAGACGACGAAGGCGACGCGGCCGGTGGCGCGATCGACCAGCACCGCGAGGTAGAATTCCTTGGCGATGTCCACGCCGTCAGTGACGTAGAGGCGGTTGACCTGCTTGCCGTGCTCGCCGGTCTGCACCGTGACGAGCGTGTTGCCGAGCATGTCGGCGGCGGCGGCGCGCACTTCCTCGGCCGTTTTGGCGAGGCGGACGCCGCCCTTGGCGTCGGCCGGCAGCTCCTTGAACTTGCCCTTGCCGCGGCCGCCGGCGTGGATTTGCGCCTTGACGACATAGAGCGGCCCCGGAAGCTTCTTCGAAGCCTCGACCGCCTCGTCGACGGTCATCGCGGCATAGCCGGCGGGAACGGGGACGCCGAACTTCGCGAGCAGTTCCTTGGCCTGATATTCATGGATGTTCATGGGATGCGTGGCCTCACCATATAGGAAACGGGCGGCCTAAAGCACACGGGGGGACGGGAATCCACCCCAAGGTGCATGGGCTGGCGTGGGTTTCGCATTTGTTCTAACCGGCGGTCGTGACCGTTCTCCCTTATCCCGCGCTGCATGCCAGCCATTCCGGCGTGTGGATCGCCGAGGCCGGGAAGGTGCGCGCGATCGGGCGCGGGGAGGCGATCCGCATCGCCGCCGATACGCCGGTGATCCTGCTCAACGCGCCGTTGATCGGGCAGCGACTCGGCTATGGCGAGCTTTCGGGGCTGGACCTGCTGGAGCTGTTCGCTTTCCTGCGGCCGGCGCAATTCATGGTGCCGACGCCCAAGGGGCTCGCCGCCGCCGCCGGGCTGGAGCCGCCCGAGAATGACGCGGCGGTCGCGCCCTTCCTGCTGGCGGCCGCAGCGCGGCTGCTCGCGATTCCCGAGGGCGACTGGCCCGAGCGTGAGGGCGCATGGACCGCTGCGCAAACGCTGTTCCGCCTGCGCTGGCCGTGGGCACCACTGCTCGCCGACCGCATCGTGCGGCCGCGCGATGCGGAGCGCTGGCTGTTCTCACGTCTGCCGGAATGGGAGGAAGCCGCGCCGCGTCCGATGCCGCGCACGATCGCGCTCGACGGCGATGCGGTGCAGGAGCGGCTGGCGCGCCTCACCGGCGCGAACCGCGAGCCGCGCCCCGGCCAGCGCGCTTATGCCGATGCCGCCGCCGATGCCTTCGCCCCGCGAGTCGCGCGCGAATCGCCCAATCTCGTGCTGGCGGAGGCGGGGACGGGGATCGGCAAGACGCTCGGGTATCTCGCCCCCGCCTCGCTGTGGGCGGAGCAGGCGCAGGGCGCGGTGTGGATCAGCACCTATACCAAGGCGCTGCAACGCCAGCTTTCGCACGAGACGGTGCGGCTCCATCCCGATGCGACCGTGCGCAAGGCGCGCGTCGTCACCCGCAAGGGACGCGAGAACTACCTTTGCCTGCTCAACCTGGAGGATGCGTTGCAGGGCGGGTTCTCCGGCCGCGCGGCGATCCTCGCGCAGATGGTGGCGCGCTGGGCGGCCTATAGCGCGGATGGCGACATGGTGGGGGGCGACCTGCCCGGCTGGCTCGTCACCCTGTTCCGCCGCAACGGCACGGCGGCGCTGACCGACCGGCGCGGCGAGTGCGTCTATGCCGGCTGCCCGCATTACCGGAAATGCTTCATCGAGCATGCCGCGCGCGCCTCGGTGGAGGCGGATATCGTCATCGCCAATCATGCCTTGGTGATGGTCAACGCCGCGCGCGGGCGGGAAACCGCGACTCGCCCGACGCGCTACGTGTTCGACGAGGGCCATCACCTGTTCGACGCCGCCGACGCGATGTTCTCCACCGCGCTGACGGGGCAGGAGGCGATCGAGCTGCGCCGCTGGGTGCTCGGCCCGGAGGGAAGCGGGCGGGGGCGGCGGCGTGGGCTGGCGGCGCGATTGTCCGACGTGGCGAGCTATGACGAGGCGGGCGGGCGCGCCATCGGAGACGCGGTGACGGCGGCGCAGGCGCTGACGAGCGACGGCTGGCTGGCGCGGCTGGCGGAGGGCGCGCCGTTCGGCCCGGTCGAGGCGTTGCTCGCGGCGGTGCGCGGCGTGGTCTATGCCCGCGCGGAGCAGCCGGGCGATGCTGGCTATGGGCTAGAGACCGAGATCGCCGAGCCGCCGCCCGCGCTGATCGACGCCGCCGGCCCGGCCGCGCAGGCGCTCGACGCCTTGCTCCGCCCGTTGGTGACGCTCGGCAAACGGCTGGAGGCGGTGCTGGCCGAGGCGCCGGACTGGATGGATGGGCAGGCGCGCGCGCGGATCGAGGGCGCGATCGCCTCGCTCGGCTGGCGCGCGGAGACGGTGGCGGCGTGGCTGTCACTGCTCGCGCGGATCGGCGGGCCGGCCGATGCCGATTTCGTCGACTGGCTGGCGGTGGACCGGATTGAGGGGCGCGAGTTCGACATCGGCCTCCACCGCCACTGGCTCGATCCGACGCGGCCTTTCGCGGAGGTGGTGCTGAAGCCCGCGCACGGCGCGCTCGTCACCTCCGCCACGCTCACCGCCGGGGGCGACTGGCACACTGCGGAGGCGCGGGTCGGCGCGCCGCATCTCTCCATGCCGCCGGAGCGATTCGAGGCGGCCAGCCCGTTCGATTACGCCGCCTGCGCCGAGGTGCTGATCGTCACCGACGTGAAGCGCGGCGATCAGGCCGCGCTCGCCAACGCCTATGCGCGGCTGATCGAGGCGGCGGGCGGCGGCACGCTCGGGCTGTTCACCGCGATCCGCCGGCTGCGCGGCGTCCATGCCGCGATCGCCGACCGGCTGGCGCGCGCCGGCCTGCCGCTCCACGCGCAGCACGTCGATCCGATCGACACGGGCACGTTGGTCGATATCTTCCGTGACGATCCGCACGCCTCGCTGCTCGGCACCGATGCGTTGCGCGACGGCATGGACGTGCCGGGCGATTCGCTGCGGCTGGTGGTGATGGAGGGCGTGCCGTGGCCCAAGCCGAGCGTGCTCCACGCCGCGCGGCGGCTGGCGGGCGGCGGCAGCGCCTATGACGACCGCATCGTGCGCGCGCGGCTGGCGCAGGCGTTCGGGCGGCTGATCCGCTCGGCGCGGGATCGCGGGGCATTCGTGTTGCTCTCGGCGGCGATGCCGTCGCGGCAGCTTTCCGCCTTCCCGCCGGGCGTGGCGATCGCGCGCGTGCCGCTCGACGAAGCGATCGCGCGGGTGCGGCAGCGTCTTTCCTCCGGCGCGCGTCTGGGGCATGAGGCTGCTCCCGCCGACCCGAACTGACGGAGAATTCCCCTCGTGAAGACGCTGACGCTGCTGCGCCACGCCAAATCCGGGTGGGACGATCCGGTCGCGCGCGATTTCGATCGCCCGCTGAATGCCAAGGGGCATCGCGCCGCCAAGGCGATGGGGCGGCACATGCGCGCGCTCGGCCTCGCCTTCGATCATGTCGTCGCCTCGCCGGCGGTGCGCGTCGTCGAGACGATCGGGGAGGTCGCCGCCGGTTATGGCGCGCCGATCGACCCGGCGTGGGACCGGCGCATCTATCTCGCCTCCTCCGCGATGCTGCTCGACGTGGTGCGCGAGACGCCGGGCGATGCGGAACGTCTGCTGCTGGTCGGCCACAATCCGGGGCTGGAGGATCTGGTGCTGCTGCTCGTGCCGCACGGCGGCGGGGCGCTGCGCGAGGAGGTGGAGGAGAAATACCCCACCGCGACGCTGGCGGAACTCACCTTCGACATCGACGACTGGGGCGATGCCGCGCCGGGCCGCGCGACGCTCACCCGATTCGTCCGCCCGCGCGATGTGGACGCCGCGCTGGGGCCGGGGGCGGACTGAGCGCGACTTTTCGCGCTACTTCCCCAATTTCCCCTTCAACGCCGCGAGCGCGCCGAACGGGCCGGCCTGATCCTCCGCCGCCACGCCGGCCTCGCGCAGCGCCTCCGCCGCGCGCGGGCCGCGCGGAAAGGGATCGAGCGCCAGCGCCAGCGTCTCCGCCGCCGCTTCGCCGAGGTCGATCGCGCCGCCCTCGATCTCGATCGTGTCGAGCGCGTTCTCGTCCAGCTCGATTTCCTCGCCCGATTCGCCTGGCGGGACGAAGCGCAGCGCGACCGCCTCGTCCACCGTCGCCGGCAGCGGGTCGCCGGTCACCGAGCACGCCTGCGTCACCGCCGCCGTGACGCGGCCGTCGGCGCGGATGCCGGCGATGTCGCGGCGGATCGTGAAGGTCGCCTCCAGCCGCTCGATCCCGACCAGCCCGAAGCGCGCGGCGAGCCGGCGGCGTTCCCCGGCGTCGGCGGAGATCGTCACCTCGCGCGGCTCGCCGCCGATCGTGTCGAGCCGCTCGGGACGGGAAAACTCCGGCATCATGGCAATTCTCCCCGGTCGAGCGCGTCGAGCGGCACCGCTTTCAGCGCGGCGTGGAACGCGAGCAGACGGTCGCGGACATGCGCCACCGCGGCAGCGGCGGGCGGTTCGCCCCGCCACAGGTTGCGCGCCAGCGCCTCGTCCAGCGTGCCCTCGGCCACACCCTCGCGATAGGCGCCGAGCCGCCCGCCGAGCATCCCCATCATCCGCCCGACCTGCTTGCCCACCACCATGTCGCCGAAGCCGATCTGGCGCACCTGCGCGTCCATGTCGTCGATAAACCGCTCGGTGAGGTGCGCGCTCATCTGCGCCGCCGCCGGATCGTCCTCCAGCCGCAGCAGCACGAAGGCGGCGATCGCCGCCACCATGTCGAATCGCCCGTCGAGCGTGTCGGGCACCGCGCCCTCCAGATACCAGTGCGGCTGGCGCGCGCGCGCCACCACCGCCCGATACAGCGGCAGCGCCGCATCCCGGTCCGGCGTCTTGCCGAATCTGCCGCGCAACCTGTCGAGGAATCCCACGCCTGTTCCCGTCCTTCTCGTCATTGCCTTGTGTCGTCCTGCCGCCCGGCATATTGAGGCGTTCGGCTGCGGACGCAATGTGCCGCGCAACCGTCACGTTCGCGGAGTATCCATGCGCCAACCCATCCTGATCGCCGCGCTCGCTGGGATCGTGCTCGCGGGCTGCACCCCGCTCCGCTCGCATCAGGGCTATGTCGTCGATGCCGATCTGGTGAATTCGATCCAGCCGGGGGTCGACAATCGCGATTCGGTGCTCGCCACGCTCGGCCACCCGACCTTCGCCGCGCAGTTCAACCAGGGCGACTGGTATTATATCTCGCGCGACAGCCGGAACCTCGCCTACAATCTGCCGAAGGTGAAGGACCAGCTCACCATGCAGATCAGCTTCGATCGCAACGGCACGGTGACGGCGGTGCGCCGTTCAGGCAAGGAGCAGGTCGCCTCGATCACGCCGATGAAGAAGACGACGCCGACGCTGGGCCGCAAGCGCAGCTTCTTCTCCGACCTGTTCGGCAACATCGGCGCGGTCGGCGCCGCCGGCATGGGCGGCCCGACGCCCGGCGGGCGTGACACGCCGTAACGCGCCACCTTGCTCCTTCCTGACCAACGCGTTCGCAGCGCATTCAGCGGCGCGTTGCGATAAGCCGATCCGTCGCGACGCGGCGTTCTCGCCGTGCCGCCGAGGGAAAAGGAGAACGATAATGCGTAAGTTGATGATCGGCGTGCTGATGGCCGCCACCGCCTTCCCGGCGGTCGCCTCCGCGCAGACCTATCAGGATTTGCGCCGCGACCGCCAGGACGTCCGCCAGCAGCAGCATGAGCTGAACCAGGCGCGCCGTTACGGCGACCGCCACGACGTGCGCCGCGAGCAGCGCGACCTGCACGACGCGCGCCGGAACCTGACGGAGGACCGCAACCGCGTCTGGGCGCGCGACGACTGGCGCGCGTGGCGCAACCAGAACCGCTCGCTTTATGCACGCGGCAACTGGAGCGCGCCGTTCCGCTACCAGAATTTCCGCGTCGGCACGCGGATCGCGCCGAGCTATTACGGCCAGCGTTACTGGATCGTCGATCCGTGGCGCTATCGCCTGCCGCCGGCGCATCCCTATACGCGCTGGGTGCGCCATTATAACGACGTGCTGCTGATAGACTATCGTCGCGGTGTCGTCGTGGACGTGATCCGCAACTTCTTCTGGTAAGAAGCGGATCGAGCGGCCGCCGGCACCAATCGCCGGCGGTCGTTTCGCGTCACGCCGCCCCGGCCGTCTGCGTCACCTTGACGATGGTGAGCGCGCGGCGATGCCCTTCGCGATCGGGCCACAGGATCGACTGGCCCTCGCGCAGCCCGATCAGCCCCGCGCCGACCGGCGTGAGGATCGAAACCCGCCCGGCCGAGATATCGGCTTCCTTCGGCCAGACGAGCTGCACGATGCGCGTCGCGCCGTTCGCCTCGTCGATGAACTCGACGCGGGCGTGCATCGTCACCACGTCGCGCGGGATGCGCGCGGCGGTGTGGACATTGGCGCGGCCGATTTCCTCCAGCAGCATCTCGCTGACCTCGGGCAGGCGATCCTCCGCCCCGATCGCCAGATCGGTCAGCCTGTCTGCCTCAGTATCGATCATGTGGATCGGCGGACGTCTCGTCGCCTTGCTGCTCGTCATGGTGCTCTTTTCCGCGAATGAGGGATCGCGCGCGTCTGGCGCGCTGCCGGTCGGGTGCCCCGGGTTCGGGGCATGTCGCGCCGGAACCCGGGGCTAGATGCCCGCGAGAAGCTGCCCCCCGTGGCGGCGGAAACGGAAAAGACGGCGGCTGGCCTGCATCGCGCGATGATGTCGCGCGCGCCGCCGCGAGTCAAACGCCGCCGTTCACGCCCGCCGGTTGCCGCGCATCGCGAAGCTGGAGGTGATCCGCGTGACGCCGGGCAACCGCGTCAGCACGTCGCGGTGGAAGGCGGCATATTCCTCCATCCCCGCGATCTGCACGCGCAGCACATAATCCCCCGCGCCGGTCATCAGATACCATTCGCGCACTTCGGGATGGTGGCGCAGCGCGCGCTCGAAGCGGACGAGATATTCCTCGGTCTGCCGCTCCAGCTCGACCTGCACGATCGCCACCGTGCCCTCGTCCGGCCCCGCCCCGGCGACGATCGCGGTATAGCCCCGGATCACGCCCGATTGCTCCAGCAGCTTCACGCGGCGCAGGCAGGCGGAGGCGGAAAGCCCCACCGCCTCGGCCAGCGCGCTGTTGGTGATCCGTGCGTTGAGGCGAAGCTGCGTCAGGATGCGGCGATCGGCGTCGTCGAGGGTGGACATGCAGGATATGCCATCTGATCGAAGATTCTGCGACATAGCCGCGTTTCGAGCAGCATTGCACGTCAAATCGGCGAAAGATTCGCGCCGATCGCTGCCATTCTCCGCCGCGGAGGATGCCCGATGGCGAATGACGTCTGCGCGACCGGCTCGAGCCGGCTGACGATCGATCTGGATGCGATCCGCGCCAATTACCGCCTGCTCGCCGCGCGCGTCGCCCCCGCCGCCTGCGGCGCGGTGGTCAAGGCCGACGCCTATGGCCTCGGCGCGGCGTGGGTCGCGCCGGTGCTGCGCGATGCTGGTTGCGGCATCTTCTTCGTCGCGCAGCTTTGTGAGGCGATCGCGCTGCGCGCGGCGCTCGGCACGGCCGGCGACATCTTCATCCTCAACGGCCTCGATCCGGGATGCGAGGCTCTATGCGCCGATCGCGGCTTCGTGCCGGTGCTCAATTCGGCCAGCCAGGTCGCGCGCTGGCGCGCCCTTGCCCGCGAACGGGGCTCGGCGCTGCCGGCGGCGTTGCAGATCGACAGCGGCATGTCGCGGCTCGGCCTCGACGCGGCGGCGGTGGAGGCGCTAACGGGCGACGCCGGCTTCGCGCGCGAGGTGCCGCTGCGGCTGCTGATGACGCACCTCGCCTGCGCCGACGAGCCGGGCAATCCCGCCAATGCCGCGCAGCTCGCGCGATTCGCGGCGGCGCGCGCGCTGTTCCCCGGCGTCCCCGCCTCGATCGCGAACAGTGGCGGCTCGTTCCTGCCGGACGGCTTCCATTGCGACGTCGCCCGCGCCGGCATCGCACTCTATGGCGCGCCGCCGAGCGCGTTGGCCGAAGGGTTGCGTCCCGTCGCGGCGCTGTCGGCGCGCGTCATCCAGATCCGCGAGATCGGCGCGGGCACCGGTGTCGGCTATGGTCTCGATTATGTCGCCAGCGAGCGTCGCCGGCTCGCCACGATCGGCATCGGCTATGCCGACGGCTGGCCGCGCCATCTGAGCGGCCGCGGCGCGGCCTGGCATCGCGGGCAGCGGTTGCCGATCGTCGGGCGCGTCTCGATGGACAGCCTGACGGTCGATATCTCCTCGCTGCCCGACGATGCGCTGGCGGAGGGCGATTCCGTCGAATTGCTCGGCCCGTCGCAGTCGCTCGACGACGTGGCCGGCGATGCCGGCACGATCTCCTATGAAATCCTCACCCAGCTCGGCCGGCGTCACCGGCGCCTTTATGTCGATGGAGCGCAGCAATGAGAGTGATCGTCCTTGGCGCCGGCGTGATCGGCGTCACCTCGGCCTATTATCTGTCGCAGGCCGGGCACGAGGTGACGGTGATCGACCGGCAGCCCGGCCCGGCGCTCGAAACCAGCTTCGCCAACGCCGGTGAGGTCTCGCCCGGCTACGCCTCGCCCTGGGCAGCGCCGGGCATCCCGCAGAAGGCGGTGCGCTGGCTGCTGATGAAGCATGCCCCGCTGATCCTGCGGCCGAAGCCCGACGCGGCGATGCTGCGCTGGCTGGCGATGATGCTGCGCAACTGCACCGAGGCGCGCTACGCGCTCAACAAGAGCCGGATGGTCGGGCTGGCCGAGTTCAGCCGCGACGAGCTGAAGCGGCTGCGCGGGACGCTCGGCATCGCCTATGACGAGCGGGAGCAAGGCACGCTCCAGCTTTTCCGCACCGAAAAGCAGCTTGCCAGCGCGGCCAAGGACATGGCGGTGCTGGACGATTTCGGCGTGGACTATGAATTGCTCGACCGCGCCGGCTGCGTCGCCGCCGAGCCGGGCCTCGCCGCGACCAGCGACAAGTTCGTCGGCGGCCTGCGCCTGCCCGGCGACGAGACCGGCGACTGCCGCATGTTCACCCGCGCGCTGGCCGAGCGGGTGGCGGCGGCCGGGGTGGAGTTTCGCTACAATACGACGATCGAGGCGCTGGAGCGCGATGGCGGCCGCGTCTCCGGCGTCAGGACCAACGCCGGCGTGGTGCGTGGCGATGCGTATCTCGTCGCGCTGGCGAGCTATTCGCCGCCGCTGCTCAAGCCGTTCGGCCTCACGCTGCCCGTCTATCCGGTGAAGGGTTATTCGATCACCGTCCCGGTCGCCGATCCCGAGCGCGCGCCGGTATCGACCCTGCTCGACGAAAGCTACAAGATCGCGATCACCCGGCTCGGCGACCGGGTGCGCGTCGGCGGCATGGCGGAAATCTCGGGCTTCGACCGCGGCCTGCCAGCGCGGCGGCAGGCGACCTTGCTCCATTCGCTCACCGATCTGTTCCCCGGCGGCGCGAAGGTCGATGGCGAGACGAATTTCTGGAGCGGCCTGCGCCCGATGACGCCGGACGGCCCCCCGGTGATCGGCGCGACGCCGGTGGCGAACCTGTTCCTCAACACCGGCCACGGCACCTTGGGCTGGACGATGGCGTGCGGCTCCGGCCATCTGATCGCCAGCCTGATCGGCGGCACGGCGGCCGCGGTCGATCCGGCCGGGCTGGGGATCGATCGCTACTAGCGCAACGGGCCGTGTTCACTTAGCCATGGTGGTGTGAACAGGGTCATCAGGCATTCGCTTCGGCGGTTTTCGCGGCTGGCGTGGGGGATAGCGGCGATCGGCATGGTCGCCGCGCCGGTGGCGGCGGCGGAGGGCGATCTGACGCTCTATGCCGACGCCACCGTCATCGACGGCACCGGCGCGCCCGCTCGTCCG
This sequence comes from Sphingomonas sp. CL5.1, assembly GCF_013344685.1. Taxonomy (NCBI): domain Bacteria; kingdom Pseudomonadati; phylum Pseudomonadota; class Alphaproteobacteria; order Sphingomonadales; family Sphingomonadaceae; genus Sphingomonas; species Sphingomonas sp. CL5.1. The sequence goes on along the minus strand of NZ_CP050137.1, from coordinate 920,019 downwards.
CACGAGGACATCCTCGTGCGCGGCGAGCGGATCGTGGCGGTGGGGCCGCGCGGGTCGATCGCCGGGGGGGCGGCGGCGCGGCGCGTCGATCTCGCCGGGCGCTATGTCATCCCCGGCCTGATCGACAGCCACGTCCATCTCGCGACGCCGCCGAACAACACCCGCGCCAGGGCGCTGCTCCGCCGCGACCTGTTCGGCGGCGTCACGGCGGTGCGCGACATGGCGGACGATCTGCGCCCGGTCGGCGAGCTGAGCCGCGGGGCGCTGACCGGGGAAATCCCCGCGCCCGATATCTATTACGCCGCGCTGATGGCCGGGCCGCCCTTCTTCCAGGACCGGCGCGTGCTGGCGGTGTCGGTCGGGGCGACGCCGGGCAGCGCGCCGTGGATGCAGTCGATCGACGACGCGACCGACCTTCGGACGGCGGTGACGCTGGCGCGCGGCACCGCCGCGACGGCGATCAAGATCTACGCCGACCTGCCGCCCCATCTGGTCAAGGCGATCGCCGAGGAGGCGCATCGCCAGCATATCAGGGTGTGGGCGCACAGCGCGGTCTTCCCCACCCGCCCGGCCGACGTGATCGCCGCTGGCCCCGATACGGTGAGCCATGTCTGCTATCTCGCCTATCAGGCGGAGCCGGTGATGCTCGCCTCTTACGAGGATCACACGCCGGTCAACGAGGCGCTGCTGGCGAAGCAGGGCGACGATCCGGTGATCGCCGGCCTCTATCGCGAGATGCTGAAGCGCGGCACGATCCTCGACGCGACCGGCAGCCTGTTCGTGCGCTACGATGCCGAGCGCAAGGCGCATCCGGAGCGGCGCCCGCTGCGCTGCACCGGCCCCGCGACGATCCGGCTGACGCAGCAGGCATGGCGCGCCGGCGTGCCGATCTCCACCGGCACCGATCACAATTATGGCGCGGACCAGCAATGGCCGGAGGTGCATGACGAACTGCTCTTCCTCGCGCACGACGTCGGGATGCCGCCGCTTCAGGTGATCCGCTCGGCGACGCTGGTCGGCGCGCGGGCGGCGGGGCAGGGCGACGAGATGGGATCGGTGGAAAAGGGCAAGCTCGCCAATTTCGTCGTGCTGACGCGCGACCCGCTGGCCGACATCGCCAATATCCGCGCGATCGAGATGACGGTGAAGCGCGGCCGCGCCTGGCCGCGCGCCGATTACCGTCCGGTGACCGGGGTGGAACTGGGGGATGACGATGGCGATTGATCGACGCGCGTTCGTGACGCGGGCAGGGGCGCTCGCGGCGCTGGGGATGGCGTCCGCGCCGGTGCTGGCGGCGGAAGGGGCAGGCGATCCGATCGCGGGCTGGCCGATCGCCGACTGGATCATCGTCAATGCGCTCGGCGGGCTGGGCGACCCCAATCACCCGACCAGCGACACGCGCAGCGCGATCACCCCGCGCGTGCTGGCGGAGGCGCACGCCTCCGGGCTGACGGCGGTCAACGTCACGCTCGGCTATGTCGCCGGGCCGGAGGAGCCGTTCGAGGCGACGGTGCGCGACATCGCCACGACCGACCGGATGATCCGCGAGAATCCGCGCGACCTGATGAAGATCCTGTCCGCCGCCGATATCCGCCGCGCCCATGCGGAGAGAAAGATCGGCCTGCTCTACGGCTTCCAGAATTGCGCGATGATGGGGAAGGACGCGACGCGGGTCGACGTTTTCACCGATCTCGGCGTGCGCGTGTTCCAGCTCACCTACAATCCGGCCAACCAGATCGGCGATGGATCGATGGCGCCGGAGAATCGCGGGATCACCCCGTTCGGCCGCGAGGTGATCGCGCGGCTGAACGATCGCCGGGTGATGGTCGATCTGTCGCACAGCGGCCAGCGGACCTGCCTCGAGGCGGCGCGGGCCTCGCGCGCGCCGATCTCGATCAATCACACCGGCTGCCGTGCCGTCACCGATCTGCCGCGCAACAAGACCGACGAGGAATTGCGGCTGGTGGCGGAGAAGGGCGGCTTCGTCGGCATCTATTTCATGCCGTTCCTCGACAGGACCGGCCACGCCACCGCCGCAGAGGTGGTGGCGCATATCGATCATGCGGTGAACGTCTGCGGAGAGGATCATGTCGGCATCGGCACCGATGGCACGGTGACGCAGATCGACGATCTCAAGACCTATGGCGCGATGCTGGCGGCGGAGAACGCCCAGCGCCGCGCCGCCGGGATCAGCGCGACCGGGGAGGGGCCGGACACCTATCCCTTCGTCGTCGACCTGCGCGGGCCGGACCAGTTCTGCAAGCTCGCGCGGCTGCTGGCGGCCAAGGGCTATCCGCCGCGCCGGGTGGAGAAGATCCTCGGGCTGAACTTCCTGCGCTACGCCGAGGAAATATGGGGCGGCTGACGCGATGATCGTGATCGGTGCGGAGGAAGTCGCGCGCAGGCTCGACCATCCGGCGTGCATCGCGCTGATGCGCGAGGCGATGATGGCGCTGTCGGGCGGACGCTCGAAGCAATTGTTGCGCGGGATCATCGATCTCGGCGGCGGCGATGCGTTCGGCGTGATGCCCGGCGCGCTCGACGGCGCGGGCTTCGGCGCGAAGCTGGTGAGCGTCTTCCCCGCCGCCGCCGCGCGGGGGCGCTCGCATCAGGGCGCGATCCTGCTGTTCGATCGCGGAAGCGGCGCGCCGGTGTGCGTCGTCGATGCGGGCGAGGTGACGGCGATCCGCACCGCCTGCGCCTCCGCCGCCGCGACCGATGCGCTGGCGCGCGCCGACGCGTCGCGGCTCGCCATCCTCGGCACCGGCGAGCAGGCGTGGCAGCACGCGCTGGCGATCCGCCACGTCCGCCCGCTGGCGCGCATCGCGATCTGGGGCCGCGACAGGGAGGCGGCGGCGGGCCTTGCCGGGCGGATCGCGGACGCGCTCGCACTGCCGGTGGAAGTCGCGCCGACTCCCGCCGAGGCGGTGCGCGATGCCGATATCATCTGCACCACCACGGCGGCGGCGGAGCCGATCCTGCGCGACGACGATATCGCCCCCGGCACGCATCTCAATGTCGTCGGATCGAGCCGCGCCGGGCCGGCGGAGATCGACAACGCGCTGGTCCGCCGCGCGCGCTTCTTTCCCGATCACCGCGAGGGCGTGCTGGCGCAGGGCGCGGAATTCCTCCGCGCGAAGGCGGCCGGGCTGGTCGATGACGATCACGTCCTTGCCGAGATCGGCGCGGTCTATGCCGGCATCGCGCCGGGCCGGCGCGACGCGCGGGAAGTGACGATCTACAAGTCGCTCGGCTCGATCGTGCAGGACCTCGCCTGCGCCGCGTGGCTCTATCGCACGGCGGCATAGGTCGCGGGCGGACGATGGCGCGCATCCTGATCGTGGAGGATAATCCGCGCCTCGCCGCCCTCATCGCCGGCGGGCTGGGCGAGCGCGGCCACGTCTGCGACGTCGCGCACAGCCTCGCGGCGGCCGACGACGCGCTCGGCATCGCCGCGTTCGACGGCCTCGTGCTCGATCTCGGCCTGCCCGATGGCGACGGGCTGGAATGGCTCGCCCACCGCCGTTCCGCCGATGCGCCGCCGTCGCTGATCCTCACCGCGCGCGACGCCTTGGAGGATCGCGTGAAGGGGCTGGACGCCGGCGCCGACGATTATCTCCCCAAGCCGTTCGCGATGGACGAGCTGGCCGCGCGGATGCGCGCGATGCTGCGCCGGCCAGGCGCGCGGCAGGAGACCGCGCTGGCGGTCGGCGCGATCCGCTTCGACGCCGCCGCGCATGTCGCCACCGCCGGCGACGTCACGCTCGATCTCACCCGGCGCGAGACGGCGCTGCTCGAACTGCTGCTGCGCCGGGCGGGACAGGTCGTGCGGCGGCGGGCGATCGAGGATGCGCTCTACACGTTCGACGAGGCGGTGACCCCCAACGCGATCGAGGCCACCGTCTCGCGGCTGCGGCGCAAGCTGGAGGAAGCCGGGGCGAGCGGCTGCCTGCACACGATACGCGGGGTCGGCTACCTCCTGCGCGAAGGCGCGGCGTGACGCCGGTGCCGTCGATCATCAGCCGCCTGACGCGCAGCCTCGCGCTGGTCGGCGGGCTGGGCGCGCTGCTGTTGCTGGTTTTCATCGGCATCGAGTTCCGCCTCACCTTCAGCGACGCCTTCAACAACCTCTCCAACCGCGCCGCACTGGTGGAGGTGTTCCATCAGCTCGCGGAGCATGTGCTGCTGCCGATGGCGGTGCTGATCGTGCCGATGGCAATGGCCGGGCGCTGGGCGATCACCACCTCGGTGCGCCCGCTGATCGACGCCGCGCGGACGATCGACGCGCGCACCGGCGACGCGCGCGGGGTGCGCGTCGACACCACCGATTTCCCGATGGAGGCGCGCCCCTTCGCCGACGCGATCAACCGCGTGCTCGATCGCGTCGATCGCACCGCCGGGATGCACGAGGCGTTCGCGGCGGACGTGGCGCACGAATTGCGCACGCCGCTCACCCTGCTGTCGCTGGAGCTGGACCGGCTCGATCACCCGGAGGCGCATCGGCTGCGCGGCGACGTGGCGCAGATGCGGCGGCTGATCGACCAGCTCATGCTGCTCGCCCAGATCGACGCCGATCGCGCGGCGCAGCTCAAGCCGGTGGCGGTGGACCTCGCCGATATCGCGGCGGCGGTGATCGCGCGGCTCGCCCCGATCGCCTTCGATCGCGGGGTGCGGATCGAGCTGGAGGCCGACGCGCCGGTGCCGGCGCGCGGGCGCGGCGAGGCGATCGCGGCGGCGCTGCGCAACCTGATCGAGAATGCGCTGCGCGTAACCCCGGAGGGCGGCCGCGTGACCGTTCGCGTCACCGCCGACCGGGTGATCGCGGTGCGTGATGAGGGCGCGGGGTTGAGCGAGACGCGGCTGAGAGAGCTGGTGGAGCGTCATCGCCGCGCCGATCACGCGAGCAAGCATGGCGCCGGGCTGGGGCTGGCGATCGTCGACCGCATCATGCGCGCGCACGGCGGCACGCTGAGCGCCGACGGGGAGCGGCGCGAAATCCGGCTCGGCTTCCCGATGGAGCCGGCGTCGTCAGATTGACGTCAGTAACCTGTCCTAGCGGCGGGACATGGAACGTCGCACCTGGATGATCGGCGGATCGGCCGCCGCCGCGCTGGCGGTCGCCGGGTTGTGGTGGCTGTCGCCCGGCGCGAAGCTGGCGACGCCGGCCGATGGGCCGCCCGCCGCCGCGAAGCGCGCGGACTTCATCACGCTGCGCCCGGATCAGATGCGCGCACTGGGGCTGGAACTGGCGGTCGCGGAGGCGGCGGCGACCGTTCCCGTCGCGGTGCTCCCGGCGCGGATCGTTCCGCCGCCCAATGCCCGCGTCGCGGTCGCCGCGCAGCTTGCCGGAGTGGTCACGCGGGTGTTCGTGGTCGACGGGGAGGAGGTGCGCGCCGGCCAGCCGCTCGCCACTGTCGCCAGCCGCGACATGGTGGGCCTCAACGCCGATCTCGCGCGTGCCCGGTCGCGTCAGGTGCTCGCGCGCGCCGACGCGGCGCGGCTGGCGCGGCTTTCCCGCGAAGGCATCATCGCCCCGGCCCGCGCCGATCAGGCCAATGCGCTCGCGCGGCAGAGCGATGTGGACGTCGGCGAGCAGGCGCGGCTGATCGCGCTCGCCGGCGGGGCGCATGGCGGCGGCGCGGGCTATACGCTCGTCGCGCCGATCACCGGCCGGATCAGCAGCATGACCGCCGAGACCGGCAAGGCGCTGGATGTCGGTGCCGCGCCGTTCGTGATCGACGGCGGCGGCGCGTTGCAGGTGACGGCGCAGCTCCCCGAGCGGCTGTTCGGCACCGTCCGCCCCGGCATGCGCGTGCGGGTCGGCGATCATGGCGTCGGCACGGTGCTGGCGGTTGGCGGCGCGCTCGATCCAGAGACGCGCTCGACCACCGTCACCGCCAGCCTGCCGGCCGCGCCCGGCGTGGTTGCCGGCGGCGCGATGCCGGTGACGATCGATGGCCCGGCCCCGGCGGGCGCGGTGAGCATCCCCGCGCGATCGGTGGTCGATATCGACGGCCGCGCGACGGTGTTCGTGATCGCGCGCGGCGGGGTCGCGACCCGCGCCGTCAGCACCGTCCACGGCGCGGGCGACCGCGCCATCGTCACCAGCGGCCTGCGCGCGGGCGAGCGCGTGGTCAGCGCCGGGCTGAGCGAGCTGAAGATGCTCGCCGCCGCGAACTGAGGGCGGGCGATGCTGCGCGGGCTGGTCGCATGGGCCTTGTCGTTCCGGCTGCTCGTCGTCGCGGCGGCGTTGGCCGTCGGCGCGCTGGGGGCGTGGACTTTCGCCACCCTGCCGATCGACGCCTATCCCGATATCGCGCCGACGCAGGTGAAGATCGTCCTCAAGGCGCCCGGCATGACGCCCGAGGAGGTCGAGACCCGCGTCATCGCGCCGATCGAGCAGGAGATGCTCGGCATCCCCCGGCAGGCGGTGATGCGGGCGACCGCCAAATATGCGATGGCCGACCTGACGATCGACTTCGACGACGGCACCGACATCTATTGGGCGCGTCAGCAGGTGAGCGAGCGGCTGGCCGGTGTGATGGGCGATCTGCCCGCGTCGATCGGCGGCGGGCTGGCGCCGATCTCCACCCCGCTTTCCGAGCTGTTCATGTTCACGATCGCCGGCCCGCTCAGCCTGGAGGAAAAGCGCACCCTGCTCGACTGGACGATCCGGCCGGCGCTGCGCACCGTGCCGGGGGTGGCGGACGTCAACGTGCTGGGCGGCTATGTCCGCACCTTCGAGGTGCGGCCGGACCCGATCGCCGTCGCCTCGGCCGGGTTGACGCTGGCCGAGGTGAAGGCGGCGATCGAGGCGGGCAACCGCAACGACGGCGCGGGGCGGCTGGGCAACGGCGAGGACGCGCTGATCGTCCGCGCGGTCGGCGCGATCCGCACCGTCGCGGACCTGGAGGCGCTGGTGATCCGCGCGCGCGACGGGCACGTCCTGCGGCTCGGCGATATCGCGAGCGTCGGCACGGGCAGCCTGACCCGCTACGGCGCGCTGAGCGGCGATGCGCGCGGCGAGACGGTCGAGGGGCTGGTGGTCGCGCTGCGCGGCGCCGATGCGCGCAAGGTGGTCGCAGGCGTCAAGGAACGGCTCGCGGAACTGTCGCGCGGCCTGCCGCCCGGCACCAGGATCGACGTCTTCTATGACCGTTCGGACCTGATCGCCCGCGCGGTGGGCACGGTCGAGCATGCGCTGCTGGAGGCGACGGTGCTGGTCGTCGTGTTGCTGATCCTGTTCCTCGGCGACTGGCGAGCGGCGGCGATCGTCGCGGTGACGCTGCCGATGGCGGCGCTGGTCACTTTCCTCCTGATGCGCTTCTGGGGGCTGACCGCCAATCTGATGAGCCTCGGCGGCCTCGCCATTGCGATCGGGATGCTGGTCGATGGCGCGGTGGTGGTGGTGGAGAATGTCGTCGAGCGCCTGTCCCATGCGCACGACGGGGATGGCGCGCCGCGCCTCAACCACGTTTTCCGCGCGACCGGCGACGTGGTGGTGCCGGTCTCCGCCGGCCTGCTGATTATCGCGCTGGTGTTCCTGCCGCTCGTTTCGCTGGAAGGGCTGGAAGGGAAATTGTTCGCACCGGTCGCGCTCACCATCATCTTCGCGCTGGTCGGCTCGCTGGTGCTGGCGCTCACCCTGGTGCCGGTACTCGCCTCGTTCGGGCTGAAGGCGGGCGCCCATGCCGATCCGTGGATCATGCGCGTGCTGACCCCGCGCTACCGCGCGCTGCTCGCCGCCGCCTTCGCGCGCAAGCGGCTGGTCTATGGCGTCGCCGGCGCTGGGCTGGCGGTGGCGGTGATCGCCTATGGCGCGGTCGGCAAGACCTTCATGCCGCAGATGGACGAAGGCTCGGTCGTCATGCAGACGGTCAAGAACCCGAGCATCGGCCTAGCCCATTCGGTGCGCGGCGACACAGCGGCGCAGCGCGCGCTGATCGATCATGTCCCCGAGGTGGAGCGTGTGATCTCGCGCGTCGGATCGGACGAGCTGGGGCTGGATCCGATGGGCCTCAACGAAAGCGACGCCTTCGTCACGCTGCGTCCGCGCGCGGAATGGCGCGGCACGAAGGAGGAGATCGTCGAGGCGATGCGCGCGGCGATGCAGCGCCTGCCGGGGATCGAGGCGAGCTTCACCCAGCCGATCGAGATGCGCGTTTCCGAGATGCTGACCGGCGCGCGCGGCGATCTGGCCGTCAAGATCTTCGGGCCGGACGGCGCGACGCTCGGCCGCCTGGCGGGGCAAGTCCAGCGCGCGCTTCAGGAAACGCGCGGCGCGACCGAGGTGATGACCGTCGCCAACGAGCGCGTCGATTACCTCCAGATCGATATCGACCGGCTGGCGGCGGGACGCGCCGGCTTCTCGATCGAGACCATCGAGGATGCGCTGCGCATCCAGCTCGAGGGGATGCGCACGGGGATCGTCGCGGAAGGCGCGCGGCGCACGCCGATCGTGATCCGCGGCGGCGATGCGCTGCGCGACGATCCCCGGCTGTTCACCGACCTGTTGCTGCGCTCGCCGGAGGGTAGGACGGTGCGCGTCAGCGACCTTGCCGCGATCCGGCCGGTGGCGGGGCCGGTGAAGATCGATCACGAGAACGGCTCGCGCTATGCGCTGGTGCAGGCGTTTGTCGCCGGTCGCGATCTCGTCGGTTATGTCGAGGACGCTAAACGGGCGGTGGCGGCGAAGGTGGCGCTGCCGGCCGGCTACCGCCTCGTCTGGGGCGGGCAGTTCGAGAACCAGCAGCGCGCCGCCGCGCGGCTGTCGCTGGTGGTGCCGGTCGCGCTCGTCCTGATCCTGGTCGTGCTGCTCGTGACGCTCCGCTCGCTGCGCGCATCGCTGCTGATCCTCGTCAACATCCCGTTCGCGATGGTCGGCGGGATCGTCGCCTTGTGGCTGTCGGGGCAATATCTGTCGGTGCCCGCCTCTGTCGGGTTCATCGCGCTGCTCGGTATCGCCGTGCTCAACGGGCTGGTGCTGGTCGCCTGTTTCCGCCAGCTCCGCGCCGACGGCATGGCGATGGTTGAGGCGGTGCGCGTCGGCGCCGAGCGGCGACTGCGCCCGGTGCTGATGACCGCGAGCATCACCGCCTTCGGGCTGGTGCCGCTGCTATTCGCCACCGGCCCCGGATCGGAGATCCAGCGGCCGCTGGCCATCGTCGTGATCGGCGGGCTGGTGACGTCCACGTTGCTGACGTTGATCCTGCTGCCGATGCTGTTCGAGCGGTTCGGCGAATCCGCGCGGGAGCGCGGCGATGGCTGAGTTGCTGCTGACATTCCACTGCGCCGCGAGTGACGCGGCGCCGATCGCCGAAGCGCTGCATGCGGCGGGCGAGGGGCCGGTACATGTCCGTGCCGAGGCGGTGCTGGGCCGCGACTTCTCCGACGCCACCACCGCCGAGCGGGTCACCGGGCGGCTCGATCGCCGCGCGGTCGAGCTGATCGTCGCGGAGAGCCGGCTCGCCATGCTGGTCGCTGTGGTGGAGACGTTGCGGCGCGGCGGCCCGGTGCGCTGGTACGCGACCCCGGTTATCGCGCGAGGCAGGTTGGCATGAAGCATCTGTTGTGGCTGGCGCTGGCCGCGAGCGCATCCCATGCCGAGCCGCGCGACGCGCGCCGGTCGCTGCCGCCGCCCGAGACGGTGCGCGTGGCGCTCGACAATCACCCCGCCGTGCTGGCCGCCGGACATCGCGTCGGGGTGGCGCGCGCGCAGGCCGGGGCATTGGCGAAGGGCAGTCACGAGATCGTGCTGACGGGCAGCGCCGTGCGCCGCAGCGTCGATCGCGAAGGCGATTATGCCGAGTTCGACGCGACGCTCACCCGCGCGGTCCGCCTGCCGGGCAAGGCGGCGCTCGATCGCCGCACCGGCGAAGCGGGCGTCGCGGCGGCGCAAAACCGCATGGCCGATGCGCGCCACCAGGCCGCGCTGGAACTGGCGCGCTTGTGGCTCGACTGGATCGGCGCGACCGCGCTGGCCGACAGCGATACGCGCAATCTCGCCAGTCTGGAGCGCGAGGCGGGGGCGGTCGAGCGGCGCGCGCAATTGCGCGATGCCGCCGCGCTGGATGTCGATCAGGCGCGCGCGGCGGTGGCGCGCGCGCGGGGGCAGCTTGCCGAATCGAGGGCTGCGCTGGCGGAGGCGGAAGCGACGCTGCGCGCCAATTTCCCCTCGATCCCGCTGCCGCAGGCCGCCCCGGCGCCTGCCGAGCCGGACGAACCGGCGGAGGGCTTCGCCACGCTCGGCCGGCTGGTGATCGAGCGCAGCCACGAGATCGAGGCCGCGCAGGCGGAGGCGGACCGGCTCGGCTTCGCCGCGCGGCGCGCGCGGGCGGATCGTGTCGCCGACCCCTCGCTCGGCGTGCGCGCGTTCAGCGAACGCGGCGGAATGGAGCGCGGCATCGGGCTGGTCGCGTCCATGCCGCTCGGCGGAGGCTATCGCCGCTATCTGGCCGACGAGGCGGCGGCGCAGTCATCGGCGGCGGTGAGCGATCTCGCCGCCGTCCGCCGCTCGATCGCGGCGATCGCGGCGGCGGACGTCGCGCTGGCGCGCGGGCGGATCGACGGCTGGCGATCGCTGCGCGAGGCGGCCGCCCGCGCGCAGGCGGTGGCCGAGCGCACGCGCACCGGCAACCGGCTCGGCGCGATCGACCTCGCCGAGCTGCTCTATGCCGAGCGACAGGCGAACGACGCGCGGCGTGAGGAGATCCGCGCGCGCGTCGAGGCGCTGCGGGCGGTGCTCAGGCTGGAGATCGATTCCCACGTCCTCTGGATCGACGAGGACGATCATGCCGATGGGCACGCCTGACCGGTAATTATTTCGCCGTCACGCCGTTGCCCGCCACCCCCAGCACCGCCAGCGCCAGCGTTTCCGCGCCGCGCTTGATCGTCGGCTCGGGCACCGGCGCGAAAAACGGCGAGTGGTTGACCGGCACCGGCTTCCCTTCCGCCTTGTAGCGCGCGATCATCGCCGGATCGTAGCCGCCGACCGCGAGGAAAACGGAGGGCACGCCGGCCTCGATGAACGCGGCATAGTCCTCGCTGGCGTTGCCGCCCGGCATGGTCGTCGGCACGAAGGCGACATCCTTGCCGAACGCCGCCGCGAGCACGGAAGCGGTGCGCGCCGACAGCGCCGCATCGTTGTTGACCACGCCGGTGCCCGCCGGATGCGCCACCGCCGGTTCTGGTGCGCGCGCCATCTCCGCCACCGCGCGCGCGGTGCGGGTGATGCCGTCGAGCAGCAGCTTGCGCGTCGCCGCATCGCGGGAGCGCACCGTCAGTTGCAGGTCGGCGTGATCGGGGATGATGTTGCCGACCGTCCCGGCATGGAAGCTGCCGACCGAGATCACGCCGAACAGGTTGGGATCGCGCTCGCGGCTGATGATCGTCTGCACGTCCATCACGAAGCGGCTGCCCATCACCACCGGATCGATGCTCTTGTCGGGCATCGAGCCGTGCGCGCCGACCCCGTTGAAGGTGATGTTGACCTTGTCGGAGGCGGAGGTGACCGCGCCTTCCTTCACCACCACGCGGCCGACCTGATCGGGGCCGACGTGCGCGGCGAAGCCGTAGTCGGGCTTCGGCCAGCGCTTGAATAGCCCGTCCTCGATCATCGCCTTGGCGCCGAGCAGCGTCTCCTCGGCGGGCTGGCCGATGAACATCAGGGTGCCGTGCCACTGGTCCTTCATCGCCACCAGCGCGGTCGCCGCGCCGATCCACCACGCCATATGGCTGTCATGCCCGCAGGCATGGTCGACATAGGTCAGCTTGCCGTCGACCGTCTGCTGCGCGCGGCTGGCATAGGGCAGGCCGGTCTTCTCCTCCAGCGGCAACGCGTCGAGCTCGGTGCGCACCATCACGACCGGCCCCTCGCCGTTCTTCAGGATCGCGACGATGCCCGTCTTGCCCACCTTCTCCGTCACGGTGAAGCCCAGCCTGCGCATCTCCGCGGCGAGGATGCCGGCGGTGCGTACCTCCTGGAAGCTCACCTCCGGATGCTGGTGCAGATCCTTGTAGAGCGCGTCGAGGTGCGGATATTGCTTGTCCAGCGATGCGGCGATGCGCGCCTTCGCCGCCGCCACGTCGAAGCCGGGCGCTACCTGCGGGATCGACGTCACGGGGGCGTCGTCCGGGATCGAGGGCGTGATCTGCGCCGTCGCCGGCAGGGCGGCAAGGACGGTGGCGAGCATCAGCAGGGTCTTGCGCATCGAAAACTGTCGTCCGGTTGGTTCAGGGAAGGATATCTTATGGACGCGCGAGGCGGCTTTTGCCGCCAGTTTCAGCCGGTCAGCGCGAGCAGCGCGAAGCTCGCCAGCCAATGCTCGCCCATGTAATCGCCCGCCACCTCGTCCAGCGCGGCGGCGAGGTGACGGTCGGCGGCGTCGCGCAGGTTCGCCGGCTGGTCGCTCGCGTCGGCGATGGCGCGGAACGCCCAGGCGCGGCTGAGGTTGAGGCCGTCGAGATGCGCGATCTTGCCGTCGCTGCGGTCGCTGACGATCGCGGGGCTGAACAGCGTCGCCGGCTCGCGCGCGGCGAGGCGCGGGAGGAAGCCGGCTAGCCACGCGCGGAAGTCGCCCGGCGGCATCAGCGCGGCCATCGCGCTCGCCTCCATCAGCGTCGGCGAGAGGAAGTCGTCGCCGCCCGGTTCCCAGCCTTGCGCATCGCGATCCGCGCCGAACCAGTCGCGTGCCCGGTCCGCGAGCAACGCGCGCAGCGAGGCGTCGCCCGTCACTTCCGCATAACGAGCCGCCAGCACCAGCGCGAAAGCGGTGTTGGCATGCGTCCCGGCGCGCACCGGATAGGTGAGCAGCGGCAGGAAATCGTGAAAGCGCCGCACGAAGGCTTCGGCGAGTGGCCGCAACGTCGCCTCGTGCGGCGAGCCGCCCAGCCGCAGCTCCGCCGCGAGCATCAGCAGCCACGCCCAGCCATAGGGCCGCTCGAACCCGCGCGCGGCCGGGCGATCGAGATAGGCGCGCTCGGCCTCCACCTTCGCGGGCGTGAAGGCGTCGGCGAACAGCGCGTCGGTCCGCGCCGCCTCGGGCAGATCGGGGAACAGCCGCCGCACCCGCGCGAGCAGCCAGTATCCGTGGACGCAGCTATGCCAGTCGAAGCTGCCGAAGAAGATCGAATGGACCGCGCGCGGCGTATAGATATCGCCGTCGCCGGTCATCACATGGTCCGCCTTGTGCGGGTATTCGCGCGCGACATGGCCGAGCGCGATGCGCGCGAACTGGCCGGCGCGGTCGGCGGTGAGATCATGGGTCATCGATGGGTTCCGGGCAGGACGAAGATCGTCAGGATCGCGATATTGACGGCGAGGAGCACCAGCGCGGTCGGTATCTGCACGCGGATCACGCCGTGCTTGTCGCGCAATTCCAGCGCGGCGACGGGCACGATGTTGAAGTTCGCCGCCATCGGCGTCATCAGCGTGCCGCAGAAGCCGGAGAGCATCCCCAGCGCCGCCACCGGCGCGGGATCGCCGCCGAACTGGTGAATGATGAAGGGCAGGCCGATCCCCGCCGTCATGATCGGAAAGGCGGCGAAGGCGTTGCCCATCACGATCGTGAACAGCGCCATGCCGAGGCAATAGGCGACCGCCGCGATTGCCGGCGTGTCGAGCGGCATCACGCTGGTGACGCCCGCCGCGATCCACTTGCCGACATTGGCGACGGCGAAGATCCCGCCGAGCGCGGCGAGCATCTGCGGCAGGATCATCGTCCAGCCGATCGCATCGGTCAGCCGCCGCGCCTCCGCCGCCGGCGCGGCGCGCGGCGCGCGGGTCAGGCGGATCGCGAAGCCGAGCGCGACGATCGCCCCGGCGGCGAGCGAGACGAGCGTCACCTGCTTCGGATCGATCAGCGCATGGCCGGCGACCTTGCCGTCCGGAAGCAGCAACGTGCCGGCCAGCGTCACCACCGGGATGCACAAGGCGGGAAGGAACAGCCGCGATCCCAGCCGCCGGGCGCTCGCCGCGCGCTCCGCATCGCTGGTGGTGGGGACCGCCGCGGGCCTGAGGCCGGCGGTGGCGAGCGCGACCAGCGCCAGCACGATCACCCCGTTCGCCACATCGGGCAGCCACGGCCCGGCGATCAGGCTGGCGGCGAACAGCGCCCAGAAGCTCGCGCTGCGCCACCAGCCCGGCGTGGTGCGATGCGCGGCGTGGTGGACCGCCACCGCCGCCGGCAGCAGCCCCGCGACCGCGCCGATCGCGTCCAGCCCGATCACGCGGCGCGCTTCCTCAGCCGGCGATCGAGCAGCAGCAGCCGCGCGCCGTGGATCAGGAAGGCCGAGATCGCGGTCGGGATCGCCCAGATCGCGACATGCAGCGGCGCGACGACGATGCCGTTCTGCTCCAGCACCGCGCGGATCAGCAGGATCGAGCCGATCGCGATGAATACGTCCTCGCCGAAGAACAGCCCGATATTGTCGACGGCGGCGGCATTGGCGCGGATCAGCTCACGCGTGTCCCCATCGGGCGCCTCGCCATCGCGCTCGGCCGCGCCCTCCGCCATTGGCGCGACGATCGGCCGCACCATCTGCACATGCCCGCCGAGCGAGGTGAGGCCGAGCGACGCGGTGAGTTGGCGTAGCGCGAGATAGCCGAGCAGCACGCGCCCGGTGGTCGCCCCGCGCAGCCGCCGCACCAGCGCCCGCGCATGATCGCGCAGCCCGGCGCGCTCCAGCAGCCCGATCGTCGGCAGCGCCAGCCACGCCACCGCGAGGAAGCGCCCGTCGACGAATGCCTTGCCGATCATGCCGATCACCTCGACCGGCCCGTGCCCAGCGGCCATCGCGCTGGCGAACGCGGCGAGCGTCACCACCAGCAGCGGATTGACCCCCAGCGCGAAGCCGACGACGATGATCGCGATCCCGGACAGGACCAGCATCGCCTTCCCTTTCCTAGAGCGTAGCGGCGGCGCGTGCCGCCTGGTTGTACTGGCCCGAGATGCGCCGCAGCAGATCGGCTGCGTCGGATAGCGCGGCGTCCCCCGGCCCTTCCGCCGCCACCGCGTCGGCGAGCAGCCGCTCGCGAACCTCGCGATAGGCGTCGCAGAACACCACCCCCGCCTCGGTCGCGACGACAAGCTTCTCCTTGCCCAGCCGCCGCGTCTCCACGAAGCGCGCCTTTTCCAGCTTGCGGATCGCATAGGTGGCGAGGTGCGTATCCTCGATATCGAGGACGAGCGTGATGTCGCCGAGCCGCTTCGGCCGGTCGCGATGGCGGACGGTGTGGAGGATTAGCACCTCGATCGGCGAGAGCGGCGC
Source organism: Sphingomonas sp. CL5.1 (assembly GCF_013344685.1). Taxonomy (NCBI): domain Bacteria; kingdom Pseudomonadati; phylum Pseudomonadota; class Alphaproteobacteria; order Sphingomonadales; family Sphingomonadaceae; genus Sphingomonas; species Sphingomonas sp. CL5.1. The sequence goes on along the minus strand of NZ_CP050137.1, from coordinate 904,752 downwards.
GCCCGCCGCCAGCGCGCAGCGCGCGAGCCAGCGCTGATAGGCGGTCGCGGCGAGGGTGAGGCTGAACTCCAGCTCCGACAAGGCGGGCGCCGCGCCATCGGCCAGATGCGCCGAGGAAACGATCGCGCGCTTCATATCGCCTTCCCCTTCTCCTGAGCCCGGTCGAAGTTTGCGCGTCGAATCCGACTTGTCAACGATTGATGATCGTATCATTGATAATTTATCGATAAATTGGAGGTTTCGGTGGGCTGGCAGTTCTGGATCGATCGGGGCGGCACCTTCACCGATATCGTCGCCCGCGCGCCGGACGGCACGCTCTCCACCTCGAAGCTGCTGAGCGAGAATCCTGAACGCTATGACGATGCCGCGATCGCCGGCATCCGCGCGGCGCTGGGCGTGGCGGATGACGCGGCGCTTCCGGCTGCGCTGATCGATCAGGTCAAGATGGGCACCACCGTCGCCACCAACGCGCTGCTGGAGCGTAAGGGGGCGCGGACGCTGCTGGTGGTCGACCGGGGCTTCGCGGACCTGCTGACGATCGGCAATCAGGCGCGGCCCCGCCTGTTCGACCTCGCGATCCGCCTGCCCGCGCCGCTGCACGAAGCGGTGGAGGAGATCGGCGGGCGGATCGACGCGGCGGGCAACACGCTCGTCCCGCTCGATGAGGAGGCGGTGCGCGCGATGCTCGCCCGCCGCCGCGCCGAGGGGATCGAGGCGGTGGCGATCGCGCTCGCCCATGCCTGGGCTTTCCCCGAAACCGAACGCCGTGTGGCGGCGCTGGCGCGCGAGGCGGGCTTCGCGCAGGTTTCGGCGAGCCACGGGGTCAGCCCGCTCACCGGCCTCGTCGCGCGCGGGCGGACGAGCGTGGTGGATGCCTATCTCTCCCCCGTGCTGCGCCGCTATGTCGACACGGTGGCGAGCGCGCTGGGCGACACGCCGCTCGCCTTCATGCAGTCGAACGGCGGGCTGGCCGACGCGCGCGCCTTTCAGGGCAAGGACGCGATCCTCTCTGGCCCGGCGGGCGGCGTGGTCGCGGCGGCGCGGACGGCGGAGGCGGCGGGGTTCGATCGCGTGATCGGCTTCGACATGGGTGGAACGTCCACCGACGTGATGCTCTACGCCGGCCGCTTCGAGCGCGCCTTCGACACCGAGGTGGCGGGCGTCGAGCTGCGCGTGCCGATGATGGCGATCGAGACGGTCGCGGCGGGCGGCGGATCGATCCTACATTTCGACGGCGCGCGCTATCGCGTCGGGCCGGACAGCGCGGGCGCGAGCCCCGGCCCCGCCTGCTATCGGCGTGGCGGCCCGCTCACGGTCACCGACGCCAATGTGATGACGGGCAAGATCCAGCCGGATCACTTCCCCGCGATCTTCGGGCCTGACGGCAACCTCCCGCTCGATCGCGCGGCGGTGGAGGCGCGCTTCGCCGCGCTGGCCGACGAGATCGCCGCCGCCACCGGCCGCCCGCAGGAGCCGCGCGACGTGGCGGAGGGTTTCCTGACGATCGCGGTCGCCAACATGGCCGCCGCGATCAAGCGCGTCGTGCTGGAGCGCGGCGAGGACGCCACGCGCTTCGTGCTGCAATGTTTCGGCGGCGCGGGCGGGCAGCACGCCTGCAAGGTCGCGGAGACCCTGGGGATGCGCACCGTGCTGATCCATCCCTTCGCGGGCGTGCTCTCCGCCTATGGCATGGGGCTGGCGGACCAGTCGGCGATGCGCCAGCGCTCGCTCGAACGCGCGCTGGACGAAGCGGCGCTGGCGGAGATCGACGCGCTGGCGGAAACGCTCGGCGAAGAGGCCGCGCGCGAGGTGGGCGGCGATGCGCGGCGCGAGACGAGCGTCAACCTGCGTTACGCGGGCACCGACACCGCGCTCCCCGCCCCTGTCGGTACACTGACGGAAATGCGCGCGGCGTTCGAGGCGGCGCACCGCGCGCGCTTCGGCTTCGTCAGCCCCGACCGCGCGATCGTCGCGGAGAGCGTGGTGGTGGAGGCGATCCTGCCCGGCACGCCCGTCGCCATGCCGCCGCTGGCCCCGCGCCAGGGCCCGCTCCCCGCGCCGCTGGAGACGATCGCGCTATGGAGCGATGGGCGTGCGCATCAGGCTCCTGTCCACGACCGCGACGCCTTGCGCCCCGGCGACCGCATCGCCGGCCCCGCGCTGATCCGCGAGGCGATCGCCACCACATTGGTCGAACCCGGCTGGCGGCTGGAGGTGGGGGGGCAGGGCGAGTTGATCCTCCACCACGAAAGCGCCGCGCGTCTCGCCACGGACGATCCTTCGGTGGCTGATCCGGTGCAGCTCGAACTGTTCAACGCGCAGTTCATGGGCATCGCGGACCGGATGGGCGTGGTGCTGCGCAACACCTCCAGCAGCGTCAACATGAAGGAGCGGCTCGATTTCTCCTGCGCCTTGTTCGACGCCGCCGGCAACCTGATCGCCAATGCGCCGCACGTCCCGGTCCATCTTGGCGCGATGGGGGAGAGCGTGCGCGCGGTGATCGCCGGCCGGGGCGGCACGCTCAGGCCCGGCGACGCGGTGGCGCTCAACAATCCGTTCAATGGCGGCACGCACCTGCCGGACGTGACGGTGATCTCTCCGGTGTTCGACGAGGCGGGGAAGCACATCCGCTTCTTCGTCGCCAATCGCGGGCACCATGCCGATATCGGCGGCCTCACCCCCGGCTCCACCCCGCCGGATTCGCGCACGCTGGAGGACGAGGGCGTCGTCATCGACGATTTCCTGCTGGTCGAGGGCGGGGAGATGCGCGAGGCCGAGTTCCGCGCCCTGCTCGCAAGCGCGCGCTGGCCGGCGCGCAGCCCGGACGTGAACGTCGCGGACATCAAGGCGCAGCTCGCCGCCAACGAGACCGGCATCGCCGAGTTGCGCGCGCTGGTGGAAGCGCGCGGCTGGCCGATGGTCTCCGCCTATATGGGCCATGTGATGGCCAATGCGGAGGAGAGCATCCGCCGCGTCATCACCCGCCTGTCGGATGGTGGCTTCGACTATCCGATGGATGACGGCGCGCGGATCGCGGTGACGGTGACGGTCGATCACGCCGCCCGCGCCGCGACGATCGACTTCACCGGCACCAGTCCCGCCAGCACGGGCAATTTCAACGCGCCCCCGGCGGTGACGCGCGCGGTGGTGCTCTACGCCTTCCGCTGCCTCGTCGGCGAGGATCTGCCGCTCAACGAGGGCTGCCTCGCGCCGCTGACGATCATCCTGCCGGAGGGGAGCTTCCTTTCGCCGCCGCCCGGCAGCGCGGTGGTGGCGGGCAATACCGAGGTGAGCCAGGCGGTATGCAACGCGCTGCTCGGCGCGCTCGGCGCGGAGGCGGCCTCACAGGGGACGATGAACAACTTCCTGTTCGGCAACGACCGCTTCCAATATTATGAGACGATCTGCGGCGGTTCGGGCGCCGGCCCCGATTTCGACGGCGCGAGCGCGGTGCACACGCACATGACCAACACGCGCATCACCGATCCGGAGATATTGGAGATGCGCTATCCGGTGCGGCTAGACACGTTCGCGATCCGGCGCGGCTCGGGCGGCGCGGGGCGGCATCGCGGCGGCCACGGCGTGGTCCGCGCGATCACCGCGCTGGAGCCGATGACCGCCACGATCGTCGCCTCGCGCCGCGTGATCGCCCCCTTCGGCCTGGCCGGCGGCGGCGACGGCGCGCCCGGCCGGCAATGGGTGGAGCGCCACGGCGGCGAGCGCGAGATGCTCGGTGGCCGCGATCAGGCGGCGCTGGCGGCGGGCGACCGCTTCGTGATCGAGACGCCCGGCGGCGGGGGATTTGGCTGAGGTGTCACGCCTCCAGCTCGACGTCCCAATAGAGCCAGTCGTGCCACGTCTCGTGCAGGTAATTGGGCGGGAAGCGGCGGCCGTGCTCCTGCAGATGCCAGCTCGTCGGGCGGATCGGCTCGATATGCAGCGGCATCTTCGCCTCCCCCGGCGTGCGGCCGCCCTTGCGCAGGTTGCACGGCGCGCAGGCGGTGACGACATTCTCCCATGTCGTCCGCCCGCCATAAGCACGCGGCACGACATGATCGAACGTCAGGTCGCGATGCGTCGAGCCGCAATATTGGCAGGCGAACCTGTCGCGCAGGAACAGGTTGAAGCGGGTGAAGGCCGGGAATTGCGACGGCCGCACATATTGCTTGAGCGCGATCACCGAGGGCAGCCTGATCGACCGGGTCGGGCTGCGCACCTCGCGCTCGTAGTGTGCGACGATATCGACGCGATCGAGGAACACCGCCTTCACCGCCGTCTGCCACGGCCAGATCGAGAGCGGGTAATAGGAAAGCGGCGTGTAATCGGCGTTCAGGACGAGCGTCGGGCAACTGTCCGGATGGCGGATCAGATCGGGATGGAACAAGCCGGTGTTCCTTTCGATACCGTGTCGCGCCGCCCTTACGACGCGGCCGATGACCGCATGATGACAGAGGGCGAATCACGCGGTCAAGAGTCGAAAGGGCCGGAATCCGCGAGTCGCGGGGCGAACGGTTGATCGCGAGGGCCGGGCGGCGGTGCCCCCCGAAATTACGCCGCGCGCGCCTGTGCCCAGGCGGCGGCGATCTCGGCGAGATTGTCGGCGACCATGCGAAACGGCGCGCCGTCCTGCCCGATGCTGGCGCGGATCACCTCGCCGCGCGCGCCGGCGTAGAGCCGCGCGAGCGTCGTCGAGACCTCGCCGCCTTTCTCGAAATCGAGATTGGCCTCCAGCGCGAACAGGATCGCGATGGCGCGCGTCACGCGCTCGCTCCTGGTCTCCTGCTGGCCGCGCTCGGCCGCCCAGGCGGCGACGCGCAGCGCCTGGATCAATTCCTCGTAGAGCAGCGACACCAGCGCCGGGCCGTCCGCGTTGGCGGTGCGCCCGGCAAGGTCGATCTCGCGATAGGTCTGCGCCGGATTGCGCAGCAGCGCGCTCGCATAGGCCATCGTCAGTTGCTGCCCGACTTGGTCCACATGCTGATCTGCTGCGTCATATACGCCTGGGTCGACTTGTACGCGGCGACCTTCGCGTTCATCGCCGCGAACTGCTGCGTCAGCCGGTCGCTCATCTGCTGCTGCTGGGCGGTGAGGTCGTCCTGCTGCGTGGCGATGTCGCCCTGCGCCTTGGTATAGGTGACGGCGGAAGCGCCGAGACCATAGACGGTGCTGATCGCGCTGGCCTTGATCGATTGCATCGCGGCGTTCAACCCATCGGAGCCGATCGTCGCATAGGAGAAGATCGCCTCCACCGCGGCGGGGTTGCTGGTGACCGCGTTGGTCAGCTTGGTCGCATCGACCGAAAGCGAGCCGTCACGATTGGTGGTGACGCCGAGATCGGCGAGCGTGGCGGGCGTGCCCGGCGCTGCGTTCGAGACCAGCGTTTGCGTCGTCAGCCTGCGCAGCGAGCCATAGAGCGCCTGCGCGGCGGAATCGGCGCGCAGGTCGCCGTTGATCGGGTCGATCTGCGTCTTGAGCGCGGCGAACACCTGATTGAAGGTGTCGACGAAATCGTTGACGGCGTTGTTCAGCGCGGTCGTCGGCGTGGTGGACGACAGGGTGACCGGCGTGGACGAGGTGGCGGTCAGGTTGATCTGCAGCCCCTGCACCAGATCGTTGATCGCATTGCTGGTCCGTTCCACCGCCACGCCGTCCAGGGTCAGCTTGGCGTTCTGCGCCGGGCTGGCGATCCGCATCGCCGTACCGGGGCCGACGTTGAACGCGGACAGCGTGCCGTCGTCGTCGGTGGTGGCGGTCAGCGTGAAGGCCTGCGCCGCGCCGCTCGCGCCCTTGAGCGAGAGATAGGCGGAGCCGTCCGCGTCGGTGATGACCGAGGCGGTGACGCCCGCGCCCGCCTTGTTGATCGACGCGGCAAGCTCGTTGAGCGAATTGTTGCTGCTGTCGATCGTGATCGTCGTCGGCGTGCCGCTGCCGGCCGCGAAGGAAGCCATCGAGCCGTCGGCATTATAGGTCGCGGTGCCCAGCGTCAGGGTGAGCTGCCCGGTGCCGACCGCCGCGTTGCGGCTGGCGAGCGCGGTGGTGCTGACCGCCGTCTGCGCGCTGGCGAGCTGGCTCACGGTGATGCTGCCGCTCAGCCCGTCGAGCTTCGCGCCGACCAGCGGCGTCACGCTCACCGCCGCCGGGTTGGAGCTGGCCGGCTGCGAGACGAGCGTGCCGCCCTTGACGAGGCTCTCCAGCGCGCCCGCGAAATCGCTGATCTGGCCCTTGAGCGTCGAAACGTCGGAGATCTTGGTGGTCAGCGCGTCGGATTTGGCCTGGAGCGCGGCGACCTTGGTGGCGAACTGCGCGTTGACCAGCGAGGTGACGAGCGATGAGGTGTCGACGCCGGAGCCGCTGTTGAGCGAGCTCAGGAGCTGCTGCGCGGCGGATGCGTTGACGCTGGCGGTGGTGGCCGCCGCGGTCGTCGATGTCGTCGCCGTCGTGGTCGACGTGCTGCCGGTGCTGCTCGTGGTCGTCATGATGAGTCTCCAAACGACCGGAGCCGGTCGATCTTTACCCCTGTTTCACGCCATTTTCGTCGAACCGGGCGGTCGGCGGCACCTCGATCGCCGGCGGCGCGCGGCCGCCCATCGCGGCATTGAGGTTGAATACGAAGGCCAGCACCGTCGCGATCGCGAGATAGAGGTCGTCGCGGATCTCCTGCCCCTCGCGGCTGGTATAATAGACGGCGCGGGCGAGCTGCGGATATTCCAGCACCGGCACCGCATAGTCGGCCGCCGTCTCGCGGATCGCCAGCGCGGTCGCGCCGCGCCCCTTGGCCACCACCACCGGCACCTGATCCTGCCCGCGATCGTAGCGCAGCGCGACCGCGAAATGCGTCGGGTTGGTCAGCACGACATGCGCCTCCGCCAGCGCCTTCTTCATCGAGCGGGAGAGGATCGCGCGCTGCTTGGCCCGGATCTGGCCCTTCAGCTCGGGGTTGCCCTCGCTTTCCTTGTGCTCGTCCTTCACCTCCTGCTTGGTCATGCGCAGCTTGCCGAGGAGCTGGACGATCTGCACCGGCACGTCGACCATCGCGATCGCGACGAGGCCCAGCGCCATGACGATCAGGATATGCGTCAGCGTGCCGCCCAGCGTCCCCACCGCCGTCTCCACGTCGGAGGAGGCGAGGCCGAACATCGTGCGCGAGGAGGACATCAGCAGCCACGCGCCGACCGATCCGAGCAGCACCACCTTGAGCAGCGACTTGCCCAGCTCGATCCACCCGGTCGGGCCGAAGATGCGCTTGAGGCCGGAGGCCGGGTTGATGCGCGACGCCTTGGGCGCGAGCAGCCCGCCGTTGAAGCCGAACGAGCCGAGCGCCGCCTGGCTCAATATCCCCGCCGCGATGGTGATCGCGAACAGCGAGCCGAGCGCCGGGGCGAGCTGCCATCCGGCCTCCACCAGCGGGCGCCACGGCTGGAAATCCTCCACGTCGCCGCGATCGAAGCGGAAGGCCGCCGCCATCACCGCCTTGCACGCCTTGAGCAGCGACGATCCGAACAGCGCGACCCAGGCGACGCCCGCCAGCACGACCAGCGCGGTGGCGAAGTCGCGGCTCTTGAGCAGCTCGCCGCGTTCGCGCGCGTCCTTGCGACGCTTCTGGGTTGGGGCTTCCGTCCGTTCGCCGAACTGCTCCGCCATCAGCCGAGCACCAGCGAGGAGGTGGCCGCGAGCGCCTCGCGGATCATCACCTGCATGTAATCACCCATCGCGGGAAAGGCGATCGCGAGGCTGACGACGCCGACCGCGAGGCTGGCGGGCAGGCCGACCGCGAACAGGTTGAGCGCCGGCGCGGAGCGCGACAGCATCCCCACCACGAGGTTGAGGCACAAGAGCAGGAAGCCGACCGGCAGCGCCAGCAGCAGGCCGGCGAGGAAGGTGTAGCCGCCGAACATCGCGATGTCGCGCATCTGCCCGGTCGCCAGCCATGCCGCGCCGGGCGGCAGCGCGGTATAGCTCCTGAGGATCATGTCGACGAGGACGAGGTGCCCGTCGAGCGACAGGAACAGCAGGGTCAGCATCACCGACAGGAACTGTCCGATCGCCGGTGACGAGCGGCCCGAATTGGGATCGAGCATGTTGGCGAAGCCGATGCCCATCGATCCGCCGATCACCTCGCCCGCCACCAGCGGCGCGGCGAAGGCGATCTGGAGCACGAAGCCGAGCGCGAGGCCGACCAGCGCCTCCGCCGCGACGGAAAGGAAGGTGGTCACCGCGAAGATCTGCGCCGGCGGCTGGATCGGGTGGCTCGCCAGCACCAGTACGCCGATCGCGCCCGACAGCGCGACGCGCACCGGCAAGGGTACGGACAGGTTGCCGAACACGGGCGCGGCGACGAACGCGCTCCCCACGCGCACCATCACGAAGATGAGCGCCCAGAGCTGCGGCTCGATCGCGAGGCCGAAGCCGAGCATGGATCAGCGCACCAGGTCCGGGATGCGGTTGAAGATGTCGATCGTGAAGTCGCTCAGCAGCCCCATGATCATCCCGCCGAACACCATGATCGATATCGCCACGACGATCAGCTTGGGGACGAAGGTCAGCGTCTGCTCGTTGATCGAGGTCGCCGCCTGGATCATGCCGAAGATCAGGCCGGAGACGAGCGCCGGGATCAGGATCGGGGCGGCGGCGAGCGCCAGCACCCACATCGTCTGGTTCGCGACGGTGAGGAAATAATCTGCGTCAGCCATTGTCGGTCCTTCGCGGCGCCGGCCGGCACCGCCTCATGTGGCGAAACTGTTGGCGAGGCTGCCCATCGTCAGCGCCCAGCCGTCGACGAGGACGAATAGCAGCAGCTTGAACGGCAGCGAGATGATCGACGGCGACAGCATCATCATGCCGAGCGACATGAGCACCGTCGCCACCACCAGGTCGATGACGATGAACGGCAGGAAGATCAGGAAGCCGATCTGGAACGCGGTTTTCAGCTCGCTCGTCACGAAGGCGGGGAGCAGCACCGAATAGGGCACGTCCTTGGGATTGGCGTAGGGGCCGGATTTCGCCATCTCGGCGAACATGGTGAGATCCTTCACCCGCGTCTGCTTGGTCATGAAGGCGTGGAGCGGCTCGCCGGCGGTCCTTATCATGTCCGTGCCGGCCAGCTTGCCGGCGGCATAGGGCTGGATCGCATTGGCGTTGATCTGGTTGATCGCGGGGGCCATCACGAAGAAGGACAGGAACAGCGACAGGCCGATCAGCACCTGGTTGGGCGGCGTCTGCTGCAAACCCAGCGCCTGCCGCAGCAGCGACAGCACGATGATGATCCGCGTGAAGCTGGTCATCATCAGGATGATGCCCGGCAGGATCGTCAGCAGGCCCATGATGATGAGGACCTGCAACGACAGCGAGAGCGAGCCGCTGCCCGTCCGCCCCGACGCCGCGCCGCTGGAAAGCTGGCCAAGCGCGCGATCCACCGCGTCGCCGACGCCCGGCGCCGCCGGGGCGGCGGGTGCGGCCGGCGGCGTCACCTGCGCGAAGGCGGGGAGGGCGATCATCAGCGCCACCGCGATGGCGAGCAGCGCCAGCGCCGCCTTGCCCCATGAGAAGCCGCCGCGCGCCCGCGCGGGCCGCGCGCGGAACAGCATCGGGCCGTCGCCGGTGCGCGTCAGGCTCATGCGATCTCGCCCCGCGCGACGGTCTTGTCGACCAAAGTCACGCCGCCGCGCCCGACCGAGACGAGCAGGCGCGAGCCTTCGAAATCGACCACCGCGAGGCGGACGCTGGGCGAGATCATCATCGTCTCGCGCACCGCGATCATCCGCGTGGGCGACTTGCCGGGCAAGCGGCTCTCCAGCCGCCGCCACAGATAGAGCGAGCCGATCATCAGGCCGCATACGAGCGGCAGCAGGATCACCAGCTTCAGGACATAGGCCCACATCATCGCCGGATCAGCCGCGCTTCTCGGGATTGACTAGCTCGGTCATGCGCACGCCGAAACGCTCGCCGACAGTCACCACCTCGCCGCGCCCGATCAGCGTGCCGTTGACGAACACCTCGAGCAACTCGTTGGCCTGCCGGTCCAGCTCGATCACGCTCGATTCGCCGAGCGCGAGCAATTCGCGCAGCGTGAGCTGGGCCGAGCCGATCTCGACCGTCAGCTTGACGTCGACATCCTGCAACAGCCGGAAATTGGCGGCCACCGCGCCGGAGGCGTCGGGGTCGACCGGAAAGGCGCCGGCCATGTCGTTCATGCGTTGGTTCCTTCAAGGCTCGCGAGTTTGGTGAGGCGGATGGCGGCATGGCCGTTGGCGGTGCCGACGGTGCCGGTGCCGAGCCGGTCGTTGCCGACCATCACCGGCACGTCGTTGGTGAAATGGATCGGGATGACGTCGCCGGGCTTCAGCTCCATTAGTCGGGCGAGGCTGATGACCGGCTCGGCGAGGACGGAGCGGACCGGGAAGCGCACCTGCATCGCCGCGCGGGTGAGCGCGGCGGTCCATTGCGCGTCCTGCTCGACCGACTTGGCGACGACCTTGCCGGTCAGCGCGGTGCCGTGCGGCTTCAGCGCCGTGACCGGATAGACGAGATCGATGAACACCGGCTTGGCCTGGCCGCGCGCGATGCCGAAGCGGGTGACGATCATCGCATCATCCGCCTCGATATTGGTGAGCATCGCGGCATTGGCCTCGCAGCGGCCGACCGTGAAGTGGACGCGCGCCAGCGGCTCCCACGCGGCGGCGAGCGGGGTGGCGATCATCTCGCCGAGCCGCGCCACCATCGCCTCGGCGGCGGGCGAGAATTCGTGCGGCAGCTCGGCCGGCACATGGCCGATCCCGCCGAAGAACAGGTCGAGCAGCTCCAGCACGAAGCGGCCGTCGAGCACGCAGAGCGCGGTGCGCTCGTCCATGCCGAGCGGCAGCCATGCGGTGAGCTGGTCCGGGCGCTCGACGCGGTAATCGGCGAAGCGCTGCACCATCAGCGGCTCCGCCCATGTCCTCACCTCCTGCCGGAGCACCGGCTCGAACACGCCGCGCAGGCTCCGCGCGAGGCGCGCGGAGAGGTGCTGCAACGTGTGCAGGTCGCCGAACGGATTGAGCTTCGCCTGCCCCAGTCCGCCCGGCTGGACGGTTTCGGTGCGGGCGCGCTCGCGACGTTCGGCGTCAGAAGGTGAAGCGGCGTTAACCATGCCTGCTCACTGAACAACGAAATTGGTAAAGTAGACGTTACCAACGCCGCCGAATCCTTCCTTTTCCTTAAGAACCTTGTTGATCGCGGCGGCGAGCCGCTTCGCCAGCACTTCCTTGCCCTGCGAGCTGAACACCTGATCCTCGCTGGTGTCGCCCAGCGTCATCAGCACGGCGGAGCGCACGGCGATGTCGTTGGTCTTGATGTTGCGGATGACGGTGTCGTCGTAAGGCGTGGAGATGGCGATGCCGACCTGGAGGAAATGCACCGAATCCTGGAGGTTGGCGGTGAAGTCCTTCTCCATCGCGTAGTAATTGGAGGCATAGCGGTCGCCGCCCTCGCCGGCCGGGGTGGGCATGCCGTGATTCTCCGCCGGCTTGGCCTCGGCGCTCTCGCCGCCGCCGTGGCCGCCTTCGTCCTTGCCGTCGCCGGGGCGCTTCTGCTCGCTCTTGGGGACGAGGCGCGGGCCGGTCGCCTCGGCTTTCGTCTTGCCGCCGATCAGCCCGGAGCCGGCGGCATACAGCCCCGCCCCGACGCCGCCGCCGACCAGCGCCAGCGCGCCGACCCCCAGCATGATGATCTTGGGCAGCTTGCCTTTCTTCTTGGCCGGCGCGTCGGGCTTGGCTTCGGTGTCGCTCATTTGGTTGTCCTCGGGTGTCAGGCGATGCGGCCTTCGGCCGCGACGGTGTCGTCCGCCTCGGCCGTCGCGCGCGGCGGCGCGGCGGGCGTGGCGGCGGATTGATGGGCGCGCTGCTGCTGTTGTTGCTGTGACAGCGTCTGCCCGGCGGTGTCGGCGCCGCCGCCGGTGGTGGCGGAGAGCTTGATCCCGCGCGCTTCGGCCAGTTCCGTCAGGCGCGGCTGCGCGTCGGCGAGGATCTGCCGCGTTTCCGGCTGATGCGCGTCGAGCCGCACCGAGACGCCGTCGCCCTCGCGCTTCAGCGTCACGTCGATCTTGCCGAGCGCGTCGGGGATCAGGCGGATGCTGGCGTCGTTGGCGTTGGCGGCGTCGCGCAGCGCGTCGATCCGCTGGATCATCTGCTGCGGCCAGTTGTCCTGCTTCATGTCGAGCGCGGCGTGGCGCGAATCGGCGGTCGCGGCGACCGCGTGGAGCGTGTTGTCGGTGCCGGCGGGCGGCGCGGCGAGCACCGGCTGCCCGGTCGCCGGGCGGTCCTCGACGGCGGCGCGCTGGATCGCGGCGGCGAACACCTGCGCGGCTGGCGCGATCCGTGTCACCTGCGGCTCGGCCGGTGCTGGCGCCGCGATCGCGAGGGGAACGGCGGATGCGCCCGGTTGCGATTCGATCGTCGCGCGGGGCGTGGCCGCTGGCGACGATTGCATCGCCGCGACCTTGTCCGGCATCGCGGGAACGGTAGCGGGTGCCGTGACCGGAGATGGCGTCGACAAGGAGTTCGCGGCGATCGCGCCCGACGGCGCGGCGAGACCGGGCTGCGGAGCGCCGACCACCGACGAGCCCGTGGCCTGCACCGGCAAGGCCGGCTCCTGATCGGCAATGACGGGAAGCTGCATCTGCGGGCGCGAGGCTGGCGCCGTCACCGGCAATGCCTCCGCATCCGCCTTGGCGGGCGCGGGCGAAGTGGTCGGGGCGACCAGGATCGAGGCTAGCGCCGGCGCGACCCATGCGAGGGCGGCCGCCTGATCGTCGTCGTCGCCGTCCGGCAAATCCTTGCCGGGCGCGGCATCCTTCTGCCGGGGATCGGGCGCGCCGTCCGGCATGTCCGCCACGGGCGCCAGCAGCGCGAGGAACGCGATCGCGGACGGCGCCACGCCGGGCGCGGCGATCGGAATCCCGGTCTTGGGGGTCGTCAGTGCCAGGGTTGAAACTGCGGTCATGAGCACCTGCGTGTCGCCGGGATTGGTCCCGTGGGACCGTTCAGCAAGGATCGTGCCGGATTTTCCGCGTCGGCGGCGCATCGCGCAGCGCGCGGATCTCGCGCAGCGCCGCTTCGGCCAGCCCGCGCTCGATCAGTTTCTCCACCGCGCTCTGGTCGCGCTTCGCGGCGCGGGTCGCCTCGGCGGCGCGCGCGGCCTCCGCCTCGGCGGTGCGGACGCGGTTGGCGGCGGTCTCGGCGGAGCGGTGCAGCCGGTCGCGGTAATGCGCCGCCGCCGCGAGCGAGAAGCCCGCCGCGCGATCCTCCACCGGCGAGACCTCCTCCGCCAGCCGAGCGATGCGCGACGACAGCGCCGATTCCTGCTCGTGCGCCGCCCGCGCGCGCATCTCCTCCGCCTGCGCGAGACCGAGCTGGAGCGTGCGTACCCGCAGCACCCGCGCGAGCCTGGCGGGATCAGCCATGATCGGTTTCCGGCGCCGGCCCGCTCCCCCGCCCGGCCTCCCGTTCAGGATATGCTATGGGAGGCCGGGTGGGGGAGCGGGCCGGCGCCGCCTGCAAATGAAAGCCGTCAGCCATCGCCGAACACGCCGGTCAGTTCGGCGACCGAATCCTCCAGCGGCACGATCGCGTCGGCGTCCTGCCGCACGAACTCCATCACGGCGGGGTGATAGGCTATGGCGGCGTCGATCTCCGGGTCGCTGCCGCTGCGATAGGCGCCCATCAGCACCAGATCGCGATTCTCCTCATAGGTGGCGAGGTGGCGGCGCAGCACGCGCGCGGCGCGCAGGTGCGCGGGCGCGGCGATGTCGGTCATCACGCGGCTCACCGATTTCGACACGTCGATCGCGGGATAGACCGCGCGTTCGGCCAGCGCGCGGCTCAGCACGATATGCCCGTCGAGGATCGAGCGCGCCGAATCGACCACCGGGTCGTTGCCGTCGTCGCCGTCCGCCAGCACGGTGTAGATCGCGGTGATCGACCCGCCGGAGGTGACGTCCGTCCCGGCGCGCTCGATCAGGTTGGGCAGCATCGCGATCGCCGACGGCGGATAGCCGCGCGCCGATGCCGGCTCGCCCAGCGCCAGCCCGATCTCGCGCCCGGCATGGGCGACGCGGGTCAGCGAATCCATGATGAGCAGCACGTCCTTGCCCTCGGCGCGGAACGCTTCGGCGATGGCGGTGGCGCGCAGCGCGCCGCGGATGCGCAGCACCGGCGAATGATTGGCCGGCACCGCGACGACGACGCTTTTCGCGCGCGCCTCGCCCGCCACCTTGGTCTCGAGGAAGTCGGCCACCTCGCGGCTGCGCTCGCCGATCAGGCCGATGACGATCACGTCCGCCCTCGCCGCGCGCACCATCATGCCGAGCAGCACCGATTTGCCGACGCCCGATCCGGCCATGATGCCGATGCGCTGTCCCTTGCCGATCGTCAGCAGCCCGTTGATCGCGCGCACGCCGACGTCGAGCGGCTGGAGCACGCGCCCGCGATCGAGCGGCGACTGGAGCTTGCCGGCGAGTGGCCATGTGCCCGCGCCCCGGATCGCGCCCAGCCCGTCGATCGGCCGCCCCGCGCCATCGACCACGCGGCCGAGCAGTGCCGCGCCGACCTCCGCCTCGCCCGGCGGGCCGATCGGGCGCACCGGGGCCTGCGGCAGCAGCGCGGCCGGGCCGCCGAGGTTCATCAGCAGGGTGCGGCCGTTGCGGAAGCCGATCACCTCGGCCTCGACGCCCGCGCCCTTCCCGCCGACCTGGCAGACGGTGCCGACCGGCAGGTTCAGCCCGATCGCCTCCATCAGCAGCCCGTCGAACGAGGCGAGCCGGCCGGAGACCTTGGGCGCGGGCCGGAAATCGGCATCGGCCAGCGCGGTGAGATAATCGTCGGCGAACAGGTTGAGCATCAGCACGCGTCGCCGTCGGGCAGCGCCACCTTGTCCATCGTCCGGGCGAGCTGCTCCAGCCACAGGTCCGGCCCGTCCTCCACGATGGTCGAGGCGGCCTCCATCACGAAGCTGCCGCGCGCCACGCTGGCGTCGCCGGCCGCGAAGACCGTGTCGGGCAGATGGCCTTCCAGCAGCGCGACGTCGGCCGGATTGACGCGCAGGATCGCGCTCTCCGCCGTATCCGCCAGCAGGTCGGTCGCGGCATTGACCCGTGCTGCGAGCAGCGGGCCGGACACGCCCGCCTCGCCGACCAGCCGCGTCACGAGATGCAGCACCGTCTGGCGCAGGTTGCGCGCGAGTTGCTCGCGATCGATCCGCGTGTCGGAACGCAGCGCCTCGACCAGACGGGCGAGCATCGCGCGGTCGCGTTCCGCCGCTTCGCCCAGTTCGGCGCGCGCGGCGGCGAGGCCCTCGGCGAAGCCGGCGTCGTGCGCCGCCTGCCGCGCCACCTCGGCCGGATCGATGAACGGCGTCGGCTCCGCGTCCGAATCGAGCGGGTCCCAGCCCTTGGTCGGCGCGGCGTCGCGGTTGGCCGGCGCATAGCCGCGCGGCGCCTCGCCGGTCTCGCCGCCGCCGAACGCCTGCCTGATCCGCGCGATGAGATCGGCCGGGGCGAAGCCGCTCGGCTGCTCCGCGAACATGCGTTGCAGGCGGATCGCGGCGTCGTCGTGCCGCGCGGAAAGGCCCGCGACGAAGGCGTGTTCAGACATAATCGTCCTCGCCGCCGCCCATCTGGATCGTGCCGTCCTTGGCCAGGTTGCGCGCGATCTGGATGATCGCCTTCTGCGCCTCCAGCACCTCGGAGAGCTTCATCGGGCCGCGCGCTTCCATCTCGTCGCGAATGCCATCGGCCGCGCGGGCCGACATGCAGCCGAGGAAGCGGCTGCGCGCCGCCTCGTCCACGCCCTTCAGCGCGCGGGTCAGGATGTCGCCATCGATGTTGCGGATCAGCGTGCCGAGGTTCTTGTCGTCCATGTCGAGCAGGTTGTCGAACACGAACATCGCCTCCTCGATCGCCTTGGCGGTTTCCTTGTCGAGCTTGAACAGCTTGGGCATCACGCGCTGCTCGGTCGCCTTGCGCGCGCTTTGCAGGATCTTCGCCGCCTCGCGCGTGCCGCCTAGCTGCACCTGCGTCGCCTGCTGGCCCGCGCCGCTGCGATTGGCGAGCATGTGGCGCAGCGTCTCCACCGCTTCCGGTGTGATCGGGCCGAGCTTGGCGATGCGGTGCAGGATTTCCGGTTGCGCCGCATCGGGCAGCAGCTCCAGCACCTGGCTGCCGACCGACGGATCGAGGTTGGCGATCAGCACGGCGGCGATCTGCGGATGCTCCTTCTCGATCATGCCGGCGATCTCGCTCGCGTCGAGCCAGTCGAGCAGGTCGATCTCGCACGCCGCCTCGGCCGGGGTGATGCGGGCAAGCACGCTGTCGGCCTTTTCCTGGCCGAGCGCGCGGTGCATCACCGCCTCGATCTTCGGGCGCGGGTCGAAGGCGATGCCGGTGCGCTCGCGCGCGCGGCCGACGAAATCGTCGAGCACGCCCGCCACCTCCGCCTCGCTGACGTCGGCGACGGTGAACATCGCCTTGCCGAGCTGGCGCACCTCGTCCGGCTCCAGCTTCTGGAGGATCGCGGCGGCTTCCTCCTCGCCGACCAGCATCATCAGCACGGCGGCGCGCTCGACGCCGCTGAAGCTGCGGACGAGGGCCGTTGTGGGGGCGGTCGTCGGCGCGTTCACCGCGCGTCCGCCTTGATCATGTCGCGCACCGCCAGCGCGGCGCGGGCGGGATTGTCGCGAGTGAAGCCGCGCACCGCGCCGACGCGCTCCTCATAGCTTTGCGCGCTTTCGAGTTCGTCGATGCCGACCGGGCCGGTGACGCGGATGCCGCCCTCGGCGCCGCCGCCCTCGCCGGTCGCGCTGCCCATCGGCATCCCGTCCGGCCCGACCAGCGCGGGCCTTGCGCCGGGGACGGCGGCTTCCTCGCGCTTCTTCATCAGCGCGGCGGCGAGCGGGCGGACGCCGAGCAGCAGCACCAGCAGCGCGATGACGATCGCGGTCAGGTTGCGCGCGATCATCGGCAGCCAGCTGTTGTCATACCATTTCGGCCCGCCGGCGGCGTCGGCGGCATCGGCGAACTTCTTGCTGATGACGGTGACATTGTCCTGCCGGTTGGCGTCGAAGCCGACCGCCGACTTCACCAGGTCGGTGATCTGGCCGATCTCCATCGCGGTGCGCCGGCCCTTGTCCGGGTCGCGCAGCAGGACGGCGACCGACAGGCGCTTGATCCCGCCCGGCGCGGCGCGCGTCACCGACACTTCCTTGCCGAGGTCATAGGCGCGCTGGAACTGGTCGGACTGCTTGTTGGCGTCGGGCGCGGGGCCGCCGGCGACCGGCGTCGGCGAGGCGGCCGGCTGCGGCTGGCCGCTGTCGCCGGTCGCGGGCTGCGGCTTCTGCAACATGCTGGCCGGCGGCGGGGTGTTGCTCAGCGCGCCGGGGATGCCGCCGGGCGTCTGCGCGCCGTTCGGCGCCTGATTGCCCGTCCAGTTGCCCGCCTCGGCGCGCAGCGCGCCCTGCTTGTCATAGCTTTCGCGCGTCGCCTGCGTCTCGTCGAGGTTGACGTCGGCCTGCACCTCGGCGGTGAAATTGCCCGCGCCGACCAGCGGCGTCAGGAGCTGGATGAGCTGCTGGCGATACTTGTCCTCGATCTGGCGCTGGAAGCGGATGCGCTGCTCGCTGCCGTTGTCGGCCTGGCCGCCGGATTTGGACAGCAAGGCGCCCATCTGGTCGACCACCGTGACATTGTCCGGCTTCATCCCCGGCACCGACGAGGCGACGAGGTTGACGATCGAGGCGACCTGCGCGTCGGACAGCGACCGCCCCGGCTGGAGCTTCAGCACCACCGAGGCGGAAGGCGCGGCATTGTCGCGCACGAACACGCTGGCTTCGGGCGTGGCGAGATGCACCCGCGCCTCGACGACCGCGTCGATCTCCTGGATCGAGCGCGCGATCTCCGTCTCGCGCGCCTGCCGCAGCCGCTCGCCCTCGACGGCGCGGGACACGCCCATCGGAAGCTGGTCGAGGATGGCGTAGCCGGCCGGCGCGGTCTTGGGCAGGCCCTGCCCGGCGAGCAGCATCCGCGCCTTGGCGTAATCCTCGTCCGCCACCGTGATCGAATCCGTGCCGGTATCGACATGGCTCTTGATGTTCGCGGTGGTCAGCGCGGCGGTGACGGCGGCCTTGTCGCTGTCGGCGAGGCCGGAGAACAGCGTCTTCTGCGGCGGCGTCGACAACATCGACCAGGCGAGCGCGGCCGCGCCGATCAGGCCGATCAGCAGGGCCATCGGCCCGGCGCGGCGCACCGCGGGCTGCGCGAGCATGCCCTGGATCTGCCGGAGCGGATTGGCGAACCTCTCGGGGATCACCGGGTTTGCGGGGGTAAGTGCGTTGGCCATGTCTTACACCGGCATGCTCATGATGTCCTTGTAGGCGGACAGGATCTTGTTGCGGACCTGCAGCGTCGCCTCGAAGCCGACCGAGGCTTCCTGACGCGCCAGCATCACCTTGGCGATGTCGACGGTCTCGCCGCGTTCATAGGATTCGGAGAGGGCGTTCGCCTTCACTTGCGTATCGTTGACCTTGGAGAGCGCGCTCTCCATCGATTGCGCGAAGCTGGTCGAGGGCGCGGCGGCGGACGTGCCGCCGGCCTGCGGCGCGCCGACCGACTGGCTGGCGCGCGACAGCGCCTGGTTGCGTTCCAGGATCTGCGCGCGCAGCGCCATCACCCGGTCGATCCCGCCGAGGCTGTCGATGCCGCTCATGCCGACGCCACCCGGCTATGCGGTGCGGCGATATCCTCGCCCTGCTCGCGCGCCTTGGCCAGGCGATAGCGCAACGTGCGCTCGGAGATGCCGAGCCGCCGCGCGGTCTCGATCCGGCTGCCGTTGCACGCCTTCAGCGTCTCGCGGATCGCGGCGAATTCGGAAAGCTGCACCACCTTGCCCAGGGTCGCCGCCTCGTTGGCGGCGCGCATCGGGGCGGCGGCGCGGTCGAACACGATGTGGCTTGCCTCGATCGTGTCGCCGGCAGCGAATAGCAGGGCGCGCTGGATCACATTCTCCAGCTCGCGCACGTTGCCTGGCCAATCGTGCGCGGCCAGCGCGGCGAGCGCCTCGGCCGACGGCCAGGGCACGATCGCGCGCTTGCCGGCATGGCGCAGGATCATCGTCGCGGCGAGCGCGGGGATGTCCTGCGGCCGCTCCGCCAGCGCCTTGGTGGCGAGCGGGAAGACCGACAGGCGGTAATAGAGGTCGGCCCGGAAGCGGCCCTCCGCCACCTCGTTCTGGAGGTCGCGGTTGGCGCAGGCGATGACGCGCACGTCCACCGGAATGGGCTGGGTCGCGCCGATCGGCACCACCTCGCGCTCCTGCAGCACGCGCAGCAGCTTGGATTGCAGCGCCAGCGGCATCTCCGCGATCTCGTCGAGCAGGATCGTGCCGCCGTGTGCCGCGCGGAAGAAGCCCTCGCCGCCGGAGGAGGCGCCGGTGAACGCGCCCTTCTGGTGGCCGAACAGCATCGCCTCCAGCATCGTCTCGGGGAGGGCGGCGCAGTTGATCGCGACGAACGGGCCGTCGCGGCGCGCGGAATTCATGTGGATCGTCCGCGCCAGCACTTCCTTGCCGGTGCCGGTGGGGCCGTTGATGAGCACGGTGATGTCGGCCTCCGCCACGCGCTCGGCCAGCGCGAACAGCGCGAGGCTTTCCGGGTCGGCGGCGGTCGGGCTGTCCGGCCCGGCGACCAGCGCGCGGGCGAAGGCATTGCCCACCAGCGCGTCCTCGCGGCCGAACGCGATGCGCGCCGGGGCGCCGTCACGCGGCGGGACCACCGCGCGGGCGCCCTCCCCGATCACGACGGTCCGGGCGGGGGCGGGCGCGGGTTCGCCGGGCGCGACGAGCCACATCGTTCCGGCCGTGGCGCGCGTGCCGGGCTTCTCGAGCGCGAAGCCCTGAGCGCGCAGCGACGACACGAGCGCGACATGGCGTTCGGCGATTGCCGGCGATGGAATGA
This sequence comes from Sphingomonas sp. CL5.1, assembly GCF_013344685.1. Taxonomy (NCBI): domain Bacteria; kingdom Pseudomonadati; phylum Pseudomonadota; class Alphaproteobacteria; order Sphingomonadales; family Sphingomonadaceae; genus Sphingomonas; species Sphingomonas sp. CL5.1. The sequence goes on along the minus strand of NZ_CP050137.1, from coordinate 884,778 downwards.
TCGAGCGCATTTTCCCCCTCGTTCCCTGTGCGATGAAGTTGGGGGAAAAAGGTTAACGACCGGTATAGGACGTTGCCGGCCGGCAGATTTTTTCCGGGCGCGCGCGGTCGCGGCGTGCCCTCGTGTGCAAGCGCATGTGGCGCGCGCGCGTGCCCGCGCATTGGCCGGGGGACGGCGGTTTTTTTGCAGGCGAGTGCTAAATCGCGTCGGCGCCCGGCCGTTTCGGGTGGTGACGGCCCGGCCATCCGCACATCGGGGGGCGGCGGACCCGTCAGCCACGACGGAGAACTATTATGACGGTTATCGCAACCAACACCGCCGCAATGCGCGCCACTGCGGCCTCGGTCAGCGCGAACAGCGCGCTTTCGACCGCGATGGAGCGCCTTTCGACGGGCAAGCGCATCAACTCGGCCAAGGACGATGCCGCCGGCCTCGCCATCGCCGCGTCGATGACCTCGCAGATCCGCGGCATGAGCCAGGGCATCCGCAACGCCAATGACGGCATCTCGATGGCGCAGACCGCCGAAGGCGCGCTGGACGAAGTGACCAACATGCTCCAGCGCATGCGCGAACTGGCGGTGCAGGCCGGCAACGACACCTATTCGTCGGACGACAAGGCGAACATCGCCAAGGAGCAGAAGGCGCTCGCCACCCAGATCGACTCTGTGCTCAAGAACACCGTGTTCAACAACCAGCATCTGTTCGACGGCACCGCCGGCACGAGCGGCAGCGTGACGATCCAGGCGGGCGCGAACACGTCCGACACCGTGACGCTCGATCTGTCGACGAACCTGACCGCGGCGACCAGCAAGACCACCATCGTCACCGCCGCGGCGAGCGACACGACGCCGATCACCGATCTCGGCAAGTTCGACGATGCGGTCACCGAGATCGCCAGCACGCGCGCCGGGCTCGGTGCGTCGCAGAACCAGCTCGAATCGGCGGTCAACAACCTGACCTCGAACGTCACCAACCTGTCCGACGCGCAGAGCCGGATCGAGGACGCCGACTTCTCGACCGAATCGACCAACCTCGCCAAGGCGCAGATCCTGAGCCAGGCGTCGACCGCGATGCTCGCGCAGGCCAACCAGTCGCAACAGGGCGTGCTCAAGCTGCTCCAGTAAGCGAGTGATCGGTTTCGGCGCCGCCCCCCCAAAGGGTGTCGGAGCCGATTGCGAACCCCGGCAGCCGCAAGGTTGCCGGGGTTTTCGTTCGTGCGGATGTGCTGGAAATCCCGTCCCCCCGGGGGAGGGGAAGAATCAGCGCGGCGTCAGGACCTTCTTCAGCCTCGCGTGCGCGGCGGACTTGATCTGGCAGACGCGTGCCGCGCCGACGCCCAGCACCTGCCCGATCTCCTCGAGGTTCAACTCCTCGACGTGATAGAGGTGGATCACCAGCCGCTCCCGCTCGGGCAGCGCGGCAACCGCGTCGGTCAGCAGGTCGCGCACCTCGCCCTCGGCGAGCTGGTCGAACGCGCTCGGCTCGTCGCTGGCGAACCAGGGCTGGTCGTCGGCATAGACCTCGTCGATCGGGTCGAAGCGGACCGCCTCGGCGGTGGCATATTCGGCGCGGAGCTTCTCCACCGTCACGCCCAGCCGCGCGGCCGTCTCGGCGTCGGTCGGGGCGCGGCCGAGCTCGCCCGCGAGCTGGCCGGTCACACGCCGATAATCGCGGCGGCGGCGGATCGCGCCGCGCGTCATCGCGGCGTGGCGGCGTAGTTCGTCGATCATCGCGCCGCGCAGCCGCGTCGTGAGATATTGGCGGAACGTCACCTGCCCGCGATCCTCGAACGCGGCGGCCGCCTCGACCAGCGCGACGAGGCCGACCTGCACCAGGTCCTCCACCTCCACCGCCGTCGAGACGCTGCCGTGGACATGCCACGCCAGCCGCCGGACCAGCGGCAGATGCTCGTGGACCAGCGCGTTCTCCTCCTTCGCCCGCGCGCGCGGACTATAGGTGAGCGGGGCGGCGCCGGCGAAGGCGTCGCGGTGCGGCAGCTCCGCGCTCATGCGGGCAGCGCTTCCGGCGCGCCGATGATGGCGACAACCTCGACGGCCTTGTCTTCCGGTACTTCGAAGAAGCTCATGACAGGGGTATCCGGCAGCACGGTTTTGACGAGTTTGCGGATCGCGACGCGGATCGCCGGCTGGACGACCAGCGCGAAAGGCTTCGCTTCGTTGACGAGCGGCTGGGCGGCGCGTTGCAGCGCATCGACGATGCGGCGGCCGAGGTCCGGCTCGATCACATGCCGGCGCGCCGGATCGCCGCGCACCGCTTGCCCCAGCAGCCCTTCGAGCTGGCCCTCCAGCGTCATCACGCGCAGCGGCTCGCGCACGCCGCACAGTTTCTGGATAATGAGGGGGCCAAGCTCGGGGCGGATCAGCTCGACAATCTCCTCGGCGTCCTGCGTCTTCTGCGCGACGACCGCGATCGCGGAGGCGATGCGGCGGAACTCCCGGAGCGGCACGCCCTCGGCGAGCAGGCTGCGCAGCACCGTCGTCAGCGTGGTGATCGGCAACGGCTGCGGCGAGAGCGAGGCGACAAGCTGCGGGTTGCGCTCCTTGAGGCCGTCCAGCAGCGCCTGCGTCTCGTCCGCGCTCAAGAGGTCGGCGGCATTCGCGCCGAGGACATGATTGAGGTGCGTCGCGATGACGGTGCCCGAATCGACCACCAGATAGCCGGCGCCGGTCGCGGCATCGGCGTCGCCCGGCGCGATCCATGTCGCGTCGAGGCCGAAGGTCGGGTCCTTCGCCTTCTTGCCCTTGAGGTCGCCGAAGCCGGTGCCGGTGTCGAGCGCCAGCATCTCGTCGGGCGAGACCTGGTCCTCGCCCAGCACCACGCCGCCGACCAGCAGGCGATAGGTATAAGGCGCGAGGTTGATGTCGTCGCGCACCTTCACCTGCGGCACGACGAAGCCGAGTTCCTTGGAGAGCTGGCGCCTGACGCCGGTGATCCGCGACATCAGCGGGCTGCCCTTGCGCTCGTCGACCAGCGGCACGAGGCCATAGCCGATATCGAGGTTGATCATCATCCCGTCCGTCACCTCGTCCCAGCCGATGCGGGATTGGTCGACCGGCTCGGGTTTCACCTCCGTCACCGGGGCGGGGCGGTTGGCGATCTGGCGCAGCTTCCACGCGGTGAAGCCGGCGATCGCGGCGGCGGGCAGGATCACCAGATGCGGCATCCCCGGCAGCACGCCGAGCAGGAACAGAATTCCCGCCACCGGCGTCCAGGTGCGCGGCGATCCGAACTGGCTGCCGATCTGCCCGGCGAGATCCTTGTCTGACGAGACGCGGGTGACGATCGCGGCGGCGGCGATCGACAGCATCAGGCTGGGAAGCTGCGCGACCAGCGCGTCGCCGATCGCCAGCAGCGTATAGCCCTTGGCCGCCGCGCCGATCGACATGCCATGGCTGACCGGGCCTAGGATCAGCCCGCCAATGATGTTCGCCGCGAGGATCAGGATCGCGGCGATGGCATCGCCTTTCACGAACTTCGACGAACCGTCCATCGATCCGTAGAAATCCGCCTCGGTCGCCACCTCGACACGGCGCTTCTTGGCCTCGTCGGGGGTGATGAGGCCCGCGTTGAGGTCGGCGTCGATCGCCATCTGCTTGCCCGGCAGCGCGTCGAGCGTGAAGCGCGCCGACACCTCGGAGACGCGGCCGGCGCCCTTGGTCACCACGATCAGGTTGATGATCATCAGGATCGCGAAGACGAAGATGCCGACGACATAGTCGCCGCCGATCAGGAAGGTGCCGAACGCCTCGATCACATGGCCCGCCGCGCTCTCCCCCTCGTGGCCGTGGACCAGCACGACGCGGGTGGAGGCGACGTTGAGGCCGAGCCGGAACAGGGTGGCGAACAGCAGCACCGTCGGGAAGGCGGAGAAGTCGAGCGGCTTCTGCGCGTTCAATGCCACCATCAGCACCGCGAGGCTGATGGCGATATTGGCGACGAAGAACACGTCGAGCAGCGCCGCCGGGATCGGCACCACCATCACGACGACCAGCAGCAGGATCGCCAGCGGCAGCGCGGCGGCGCGGGGATTGCCGAGGAATTTCATCGCGGCTTAGCCCCCCATCCTTGCGAGCATCATGTACGCCAGCCGCGCGGTGTCCGGCGTCGGGCGCAGCAGGCTCGCCGCCTGCGCCTGCCCGCCGCGCGCGCCGAGCGCGGCGCTGGCCCAGCTCAGCGCGTCGGTCGCGCTTTGGTTCGCGCCGGTGACGACGGTGGCGCCGTCCATGTCGAGCGCCTGCGCGGCGAATTGCACCGCCGGCAAGGAATTGCCGGTGTTGCCGGCATTGCCGGCCCCGTCGCCCAGCTTGGCGGCGAAGCGCTGATAGACGTCGGACAGCGATCGCGCGCTGCCGTCGCTGTTGTAGAACACGCCGCGATTGGCGCGCGCGGCGGCCGGGAACAGGCCGGCGGCGCTGGTGCCGGGATTGCTCTGCATATTGGCGAGGAAGCGCCGCGCGCCGCCCAGCCCGAGGAAATGCGCCATATAGAGGTCGGTGCCGGTCGCCTGGCGGCCGGTGGCGCTTTCCAGCGCGTCCTTGTTGTCGGAGGCGTGCTCGGCGGCCATCGCCGAGGCGATCTCCGGGTTGTTGCGCAGCGCGAGGATCGCCTGTTTCGTCGCGCTGTCGCTCACCGTCATGCGGCCGGACGCGTTGCGGCTGATCGCGTCGGCGGCCCAGCCGAGGCCGTATTCGCCGCCGTGCTGCTTCATCACCGACAGCCAGCTCTGCTCGACGAACTGATACAGCCCGCGCGCCGAGGAGGTCGCGGCGGAGGCGGTGGCGTTGAGGCCGCTTTCGACCTTGGCCTGGCCGAGAAGATAGTCGAAATCGATTCCGGTGCGCGCCGCCGCCCGCTGGATCGCGGACTGGATGCGGCCGGCATTCGAGGCAATGGCGTTGACGGTCATCGTATCGCGTCGGTTCCCTGTTCGGGATCAACGCAGCAAGGATCGTGCCAATTCGTTAACCAACCCGCCCGCCAGCGCGGCGGCGGGGATCAGGCGTAAGCCGCGACCGGCCCGCGCCGATAGGCGTTGCCGCCTTCGCCGGTCAGCATCTGAAGCCGGCGGCGGACGTTGGCGGCCATCAGGTTGACATAGATGCGGCACGTCTCGTTGAGCCGGTCCGCCTCGGTCGCCAGCTCGCGAAGCTCGGGACCGGCGGGGCCGTCGCCGAGCGCGCGGAGCGTCTCGATCGCGGCGAGCTTGTCCGCCGTCGCGCGTTCCAGCCCGGCGATGTCGTTCGTCTTCAGCGCCGCGATCTCGGCATGAAGCGTCTCGATCACGCGGATCAGCGCGTCACGCCGGGTCATTGGACAGCCAGTCGTAGCGCAGCGCGATCAGCCGGTCGGCGAGCGTCGCTGGGGAAATGGGGAAAGTGCCGTTCGCCAATGCTTCCTTGATCCGCTTCACGCGGTCGGCATCGACCGGCGGCTTCGCGGCAAGCTGCGAGGCGAGCGTCTGCGGCTGCCGGCTCTGCGACACCGCGGTATCGGACTGGCCGGAGACCGCCGGCACCGCATCGGTAGCCTGGACGCGCACGACCGGCACGACCGGCAGGTCGTTTGTCGTGACAGGCTTCGCGCCGATCGAATCCACCATGTCCGCACCTTCCCGGTTTCGCTGACATGGCGATAAACGGCGGCTGGCGGAAAAGTTTTAGAAACTTTTTTCGCGGCGCCGGGGCGAGGGGCCGCATCACTGCCCGGTCCAGCCCGGCAGCGTCGCGCGGCCCGGCTCGACCGCGACCGCCTGGACCGGCGCGCGGCTGTTGTCCACCTTCACCATCAGGCGCTCGCCGGCGGCGGCGTCGCCCATCGCGACGCCTTCGCGCGTGATCGAGAAGCCGTCCGATCCGGCCTCGATCGTCAGCGGGTCGCCGCGCTTGATGACCTTCTCCGCGTTCCGCGCCACGGCGGGCGCGGCGGGGGAGGAGATGATCGTGGTGCGCGCCGGCATCACCACCGGCACGAAGACGCGCCATTCCGGCCCGGTGCAGGTGACGACCACCGCGTCATGCGCGTCGGTGCGCCACGCCATCGACACCATCGGGCATTGCGCGAGGCGCAGGCGCGAATCGACCGGTGCGCGCGCGCCGCCCTCCTCCCCGATCGGCCGCCCGGTGAAGGAGGCGACCCCGCGATCGAGCGCGGTGATATCCTGGAAAGAGGCGGCTGCGGCGAGCAGGACGAGAGCGATCATCGGGCATTTCCTTCGCCTGCGAATGCAAGCGTGACGGTGACCCGGCGTTGGCCGGGGCGGTTGGTGGTGGCGACGAGGACGCGGCCGGGCGCGACCTGCCCCAGCGCGGCGGCGACCGCGCGGGCGCGGTCGGCGGCGAGCACCGCGGCGCTGCCGGTGGAGGGGTCGACATCGGCCGGGGTGCCGTCGGTGCCGCCGGTGACGGTGAGCGCGACGCGCGGGTCGCGCGCGGCATCCCGCGCCCAGCCGACCAGCGCGTCGGGCGGCGCCGGCAGCGCGGCCGAGCCGGGCGCGAAGCCGCCGAGCGCATTGGCGGCGAGCGGCATCGCGGGCGGCGCCGGCGTGCTCACCGGTTGCGCGCTGGCGCCGAAACCTTCGCGCATCCCGTTGGCGAGGCGGCGCGGGTCGAGATGATGATTCGCCTGCAGCAGCACGAAGAAGCCGACCAGCAGGAGCGCGAGATCGGCGAGCGTTATCAGCCACAGCGGGCGGCCCGGCGCGCGCGCCGGAAACTCGTCGAAGGCGTCGGCGTCGGTCACGATGCCTCCTCGCGCGCGGGCGAGAAGCTGACCGGGGCGATCACGCGCGGCGCCTCGCGCGTGGCGAGCGCGGCGAGCGGCGCTTCCAGCCGGGCGCGCTCGAACGCTTCGGCGCGCGCGGCGGCGCGCAGCCGGCTGGCGACCGGCATGGCGACGAGGTTGGCGATGATCGCGCCGTAAAGCGTGGCGAGCAGCGCCACCGCCATCGCCTGACCGATCGCGCGCGGGTCGCTCATCTGGGTGAACATCGCGACGAGGCCGACGAGCGTGCCGACCATGCCCATCGCGGGCGCGGCTTCGGCCATGCCGGCCCAGGCGTCGGCGGCGGCGGCGTGACGCTCGATCCGCGCGCGGCGGCGGTGGCGCAATTCCCGCGTGACCGTCTCGCCGCCCTCGCCGTCGACGATCATCGCGATGCCGGCGGCAAGGTCGGGATCGACGATCACCGTGCGGTCGAGCGCGATCGTGCCGTGGCGGCGCGCGATGCGCGATAGCGAATGGACCTGCTCCAGCAGCGGCTCGGCGCTGAAATCGCGGCGCGGCAGCGTGACGAGCGCCTTCAGCGCGCGCGCCAGATCGGCGGACGGCGTGCGCAGCATCGCCGCGACGATCGTGCCGCCGCCGACGATCACCGCCGCATAGGGATCTAGGAACGTGCCTGGGGTCATGCCCGCCTTTCCGCAAGGTGCGTGCCAATTGCCGGCCGCGGGGGGAGGGGCCGCCCGCCCGGCCGCCAGGCGGCAACCGTTGCCGGCCGCCCGGCAACATCTTGCCGCTTCCCCGCGCCACCACGCATCTCGCGCCGTCGCGCCGGCAATTGGCACGCCCCTTGCTGATAGTCCCGCGCACATTCCCGTGCAGGAGACCGGGCCGATGGCCAGCGACACGTTGTTCGGAGTTCACGCCGCCGCCCTCCAGGTGCGCTCGCAGCGCATGGGGCTGCTCGCGTCGAACATCGCCAACGCCTCCACCCCAGGCTTCAAGGCGCGCGACGTCAACTTCCAGCAGGCGCTGGGCGCGGTCGAGCAGTCCGGCGACAGCGGCTTCGACGCGAGCGTGAAATATCGCGTGCCGCTCGAGCCGTCGATGGACGGCAACACCGTCGATCTCAGCCAGGAGCAGACCGCCTTCGCCGAGAACGCCGTCCAGTATCAGACGACATTGTCCTTCCTGAACGGGCGGATCGGCCAGATCACCCGCGCGCTGAAGGGAGAATGAGCATGGCCCAGCCGCTCTCGATCTTCCAGGTCGCCGGGCGCGCGATGTCCGCGCAGCTCGTGCGGATGAACACCACCGCGTCGAACCTCGCCAATGCCGGCGGCATCGCCGGTTCGGAGGCGGAAGCCTATCGCACGATCAAGCCGGTGTTCCGCACCAGCTACGACGCGGCGTCCGGCATGTCGACGGTGGACGCCGTGCAGGTCGTCACCGCCGGGAGCACGCCGACCAAGCGCTACGACCCGACCAATCCGATCGCCGACAAGGACGGCAATATCTACGAGGCCGCCGTCGACGAGACCCGCGAGCTGGTCGACATGATGGAGACGGCGCGCAGCTACCAGAACAACGTCGAGGTGATGAACACCGCCAAGTCGTTGATCCTCGACACCATCAAATTGGGGCGCTGATAGATGACCACGACCACCGACAGCACGTTCGATTCGACGCTCGCCTCGCTCGGCATCGCCCGATCGACCAACAGCTCCTCGACCGCCAACACCACCGGCCAGACCACGCTCGGCCAGGCCGATTTCCTGAAGCTGATGACGGCGCAGATGCAGAACCAGGACCCGTTCTCGCCGGTCGACAACACCCAGATGGTCGCGCAGATGGCACAATTCTCCTCGCTCGCCGGCATTTCGGACATGTCGACGACGCTGAAGGCGATCGCCGACAAGCTGGGCGCCACCACCACGGCCGACGCGGTGAGCTATATCGGCAAGAATGTGCTGGTGCCCGGCAACGTCGCCTATGGCCGCACCTCGGGCGGCATCACCGGCGCGGTCGAGCTGGGCGGGGATGCGACGAACGTCAACGTCACCATCACCGGCTCGAACGGCGAGGTGCTCAAGACGATCAAGCTGGGCGCGCAGTCCAAGGGCACCGTCAACTATGACTGGGACGGCACGACCGACCAGGGCGCCGACGCCGGCACCGGCCCGTTCAACGTGACGGTCACCGCGCAGGACAACGGCGCCACCGTTGCCGCGACGGGCCTCGTCTGGGCGCCGGTCACGTCGGTTTCCACCACCAGCGGCAGCGCCGTCCTCACCCTTCCCGGCATCGGCGACACCGACGCCTCCGCCGTTCGCCAGATCGGCTGATTTTCACAGGAGCAAACCCCCATGGCCTTCTACACCTCGCTCACCGGCCTTCAGGCGGCGCAGACCGACATGTCGGTCATCAGCCACAATCTCGCCAACGTCGCCACCAACGGCTTCAAGAAGTCGCGCAGTGAGTTCGCCGACGTGATCGCCAGCAACATCTCCACCTCGCCGACCTCGATGGTCGGCTCGGGCGTGGTGGTGAAGGGCAATATCCAGCAGTTCACGCAGGGCAGCTTCACCCAGTCCGGCAACGCGCTCGATCTCGCGATCTCCGGCGACGGCTTCTTCGCGGTGAAGCCCGATCCGGAGGCGGCGAAGGTGAACTTCACCCGCAACGGCGGCTTCAGCGTCGACGCCAACCATTATGTCGTCGATTCGAACGGCGGGCATCTCCAGGTCTATCCGGTCGACGGTTCGGGCGCGGTGGTCGCGTCCGGCCTCGATTCGACCGTCTCGCTCCAGCTTCCGGCGACCAGCGGCGTCGCGGTCGCCACGTCGAACGTGAAATACACGCTCAACCTGTCGTCCAGCACCGGCCTGCCGACCAATTCGACCTTCGACCGGTTCGATCCGACGAGCTACAACAATTCGACGTCGAGCACCGTCTATGACGCGAACGGCAACGCGCTGACGATGACGACCTATTTCAAGCGCGAGAGCCTGCCGGACGCGTCGGGCAACAGCACCTGGGCGGCCTACAGCTACATCGGCGACCAGCAGCTCACCACCGGCGGCACGCCGGGCACGACGCTGACGTTCAACAGCGCCGGGCAGCTCACCTCGGGCAATACCAACACCTTCGATCCGGTCACCCCCTCGGGCGCGACCGCGGCGCAGACCGTGACGGTCGATTTCGGTTCCTCGACCACGATGATCGCCTCGCCGTTCAACGTCTCTGCGCGCTCGCAGGACGGGTCCTCGGTCGGCCAGATCGCGGGCGTGACGATCGACGAGACCGGCCTGGTCAAGGCGAGCTATTCGAATGGCGACGTGCGCAATCTCGGCAAGGTGGCGATCATCAACTTCGCCAATCCGGCCGGCCTCCGGCAGATCGGGTCGAGCTACTGGCAGGCGACCGGCCTGTCGGGCGACGCGGTGGCGGGATCGGCCAGCCAGAACGGCCTCGGCTCGCTGATGACCGGCACGATCGAGCGGTCGAACGTCGACATCACCGAGGAACTGGTCAACCTGATCGCGGCGCAGCGCAATTTCCAGGCGAATTCCAAGGCGCTCGATACCGACAACCAGATCTCGCAGACGATCCTGAACATCCGGTCGTGATCGCGGGAAGGGCGCGGGAGGCGTAGATGGACAAACTGGTCTATACGGCGGCGACCGGCCTGCGCGCGCACATGCAGGCGCAGGCGGCGATCGCCAACAACATGGCCAACGTCTCCACCACCGGCTTCCGCGCCGATCGCGTGGTGTTCGACCAGATCCAGCTCAAGGGCGGCGGCGCGTCGCTGATGGCGCGCTCGCCCACCTCGTCGGAGGTGACGGATGCCGATCGCCAGCAGGGCGCGCTGATCTCCACCGGGCGCAGCCTCGACGTGGCGGTTTCGGGCCGCGACGACTGGATCGCGGTGCAGGCGCCCGACGGCGGCGAGGCCTATACGCGGCGCGGCGATCTTTCCGTCTCCGCGTCCGGCACGCTCCAGACCGGCGATGGCTTCCTGGTGATGGGCCAGTCCGGCCCGATCACCATTCCGCCGTACAATTCGCTGTCGATCGGGTCGGACGGCTCGATCTCGATCGTGCCGCAGGGCGACGCCAGCGGCAAGCCGCAGGTGATCGACAAGATCAAGCTCGTCTCCGACACCGGCGCCGATACCGTGAAGGGGCTGGACAACCTGCTCCACGTCCGCGGCGGCGGCGCGCTGCCGGAGAATCTCGACGGGCAGGTCGTCTCGGGCACGCTCGAGGGGTCGAACGTCAACATGACGCAGGCGCTGGTCGACATGATCGAGAACCAGCGCAGCTACGAGGTGCAGGCCAGCCTGCTCAAGAACGCCAAGGACATGGACGAAGGCGCCGCATCCGTGATGCGCCTGCCGAGCTGAGGAAGATAGACGATGACCACCGCTGCCATGCACATCGCGCGCACCGGGCTGGACGCCCAGGACATGCGCATGCGTGTCATCTCGAACAATCTGGCGAACGTGAACACCACCGCGTTCAAGCGCGACCGCGCGAATTTCGCGACACTCGGCTATCAGGTGGTGACCGCGCCGGGCGCGCAATCGACGCAATCGACGCAATATGCCACCGGCCTCAACCTCGGCACGGGCGTGCGCGTGCAGGGCACCGCGCGGATCGACACCGAAGGCTCGCTCAACACCACCGGCAACAGCCTCGACATGGCGATCGACGGCGACGGCTATTTCCAGGTGCAGATGCCGAGCGGCGAGCTGGGCTATACCCGCGCGGGCAATTTCTCGCGCTCGCCGGAGGGGCTGCTCGTCACCAGCGACGGCTATCAGGTGATGCCGGGGATCACCATCCCGCAGGGCGCCAGCTCGATCACGATCGGCACCGACGGCACCGTCTCCGCGACGTTGCCGGGGCAGACCGCGGCGCAGACGCTGGGACAGATACAGGTCGCCAACTTCCCCAACGCCGCCGGCCTCCAGAGCGCGGGGGACAATTACGTCAAGGAGACCGCGGCCTCGGGCGCGGCCGATCTCGGCGTGCCGGGCGAGAACGGGCGCGGCACCGTGCGGCAGGGGATGCTGGAGGCGTCGAACGTCAATGTCGTCGAGGAACTGGTCGACATGATCGAGACGCAGCGCGCCTATGAGGTCAATTCCAAGATGATCTCGGCGACCGACGACATGCTCAAATACGTCAACCAGAACATCTGATGCCAGGACCGGACACGATGCGCGCTTCCCTTTCCCTCGCCGGCCTCGCCGCCGCGCTCCTCGCTACGTCGGCGGCCGACGCGAAGCTGTTCGGCAAGAAGGCGCCGGCGGAGGATTTCACCGCCGCCCGCCTCGCGCCGCTGCCGCAGCCGGCGGCCGACGCGCAGCCCAACGGCGCGATCTTCCAGGTGGCGAGCGGCTATGCCGCGCTGCACGAGGGGTGGCGCGCGCGCCGCGTCGGCGACCTGCTGACGATCGTGCTGGTCGAGCGCACCGCCGCCTCCAAGTCCGCCTCGTCGAAGCTCGATTCGGGCGGCGGCTTCGGCATCACCCCGCCGAGCACCGGCCCGCTCTCGCTGTTCAAGTCGACCGACGCCTCGGCCAGCGGCACGCGCAATTTCACCGGCGCCGGCACCACCGATCAGGCCAATTCGCTCAGTGGTGCGATCTCGGTGACGGTGGCGCAGGTCTATCCCAACGGCACCTTGCTGGTGCGGGGGCAGAAGCACGTCACGCTCAATCGCGGCGACGAGGTGGTGCAGATCAAGGGCATCGTCCGCACCGCCGACATCGACCTCGACAACAGCGTGCCCTCGACGCGCGTCGCCGATGCGCAGATCGCCTATACCGGCAAGGGCGACGTCGCCCGCGCCAGCCGCCAGGGCTGGCTGAGCCGCTTCTTCCAGGTGGTGAGCCCGTTCTGATGCACAGCCTCGCTTCTCCCTTCCCGCGCCCGCGCCGCTCGATCCGCTCGGATCGCGAGATCTGGTGGCTGGCGGCGCTCGCGCTGCTGGTCGCGATCCTGTCGGCCAGCCCGGCCTCGGCCGATCGCATCAAGGACCTCGGGGGCTTCCAGGGCATCCGCTCCAACCAGCTCACCGGCTACGGCATCGTCGTCGGGCTGCCGGGGACGGGCGACGACAATCTCGAATTCACCGTCCAGTCGGTGAAGGCCGTCGCCTCGCGCTTCGGCCTCCAGCTTCCCTCGAACGTCAATCCGGGGCTGAAGAACGCCGCCGTGGTGATGGTCACGGCGGACTTGCCCGCCTTCGCCAAGCCGGGGCAGCGGATCGACATCACCGTCGCCTCGCTGGGCAAGGCCAAGTCGCTGCGCGGCGGCGCGCTGGTGCTGACGCCGCTGCTCGGCGCCGACGGGCAGGTCTATGCGATGGCGCAGGGCAATCTCGCGGTCGGCGGGCTGGGCGCGGAGGGCAAGGACGGATCGCAGATCGTCGTCAACGTCCCCTCCACCGGCCGCATTCCCGAAGGGGCGACCGTCGAGCGCGCGGTGGCGACCGGCTTCGACCAGACGCCGATGCTCACCTTCAACCTCGCGCGCGCCGATTTCACCACCGCGCAGAATGTCGCGGCGGCGATCAACCGGCGGCTCGGCGCGGGTTCGGCGGAGGCGAAGGACGGGGTGTCGATCGCGGTGAAGGCGCCGCTCGGGGCGGACGTGCGCGCGACGTTGATGTCGGAGATCGAGAACCTCGATGTGGTCGCCGCCGAGCCGTCCGCAAAAGTAATTGTTAATGCCCGGACGGGAACGGTCGTTATTAACTCAGCGGTGCGGGTCGGTCCGGCCGCGGTGACGCACGGGAAGCTGACCGTGCGCATCGACGAGAACCAGCGGGTCAGCCAGCCTGGCCCGTTCAGCCAGGGCCAGACCGCGGTTCAGCAGAAATCGCGCGTCTCGGTCGACGAGGAGCGCCGACCCATGTTCCTGCTCGCGCCGGGACCGAAGCTCGCCGACGTGGTGAAGGCGGTGAACGCGATCGGCGCGTCGCCGGCGGACCTTGTCGCGATCCTCGAGGCGCTGAAGGAAGCCGGCGCGCTGAAAGCGGATCTGGTGGTGCTATGACCGACAGTGTCGCCAGCGCGGTCGCCAGGACGCAGATCACCGGCGCGACGGGGCTGGACACCGGCCTGTCTCGTACCGCGTCGAAGGAGAATCTCGCCAAGGCGGGGCAGCAGTTCGAATCGGTGTTCACCGGCATGATGCTGAAATCGATGCGGCAGGCGAAGCTGGCCGATCCGCTGTTCGACAGCCAGGCGCTCGACACCTTCCGCGACATGCAGGACCAGAAGGTCGTGCAGCAGATGGCGGAGCATGCCCCGATAGGCATCGGCAAGGCGATGACCGACTTCCTCGCGCGTTCTCAACCCGATCTTAACCACGCCGCCCCCACCAAGAGCTGATGGCCGACCTGCTCTCCATCGGCGCCTCGGGCGTGCGCACGTATCAGACGGCGCTTTCGACGGTGTCGGAGAACATCGCGAACGTCGGCAATTCGTCCTATTCGCGCCGCACGGTCGACGTGAAGGAGGTCGGCGCGCCGACCACGCTCTTCACCGCCGCCAATGCGATGAACGGCTATGGCTCGATCGCGGCTGGGGTGAATCGCGCGTCGGACATGTTCAAGGCGGAAGCGGTGCGCTCCTCCGGCGCCGATCTCGCGCGGACGCAGGCGGGATCGGTATGGCTGGACCGCATCCAGTCGGCGCTGACCGGGCCGGACCTGTCGACCAGCCTGACCAATTTCTTCAACGCCGCCAAGTCGGTCGCCGCCGATCCCGCGTCGGCGGCGCCGCGCGCGACGATGCTGGAGAACGCCACCACCGTCGCCAATGCCTTCACCGCCACCGGCAACGCGCTGGCGCAGGTGACCGCCGATCTCGACGCAACCGCCGATCAGGCGACCGCCAGCCTCAGCACGTTGGCCACCTCGCTCGCCAAGGTGAACGACGGTCTGGGGCGCGCCGGCGCGAATACGGCCCAGTCGGCCAACCTTCTGGACCAGCGCGATTCGATCCTCGATCAGATGAGCGCGCTGGTCGACGTCAACGTCACCTTCGACGACGCCGGCCGCGCCACGGTGCGCGGCGGCGGATCGGGCGGCCCGGTGCTGGTGTCCGGCACCGATGCCGCGACCGTCACCTATGCGCGCAACGCTGCCGGCACCGTCTCCTTCGCGGTGCAGAGCAACGGCAATTATTCGGTGCTGACGCCGAACGGCGGCGCGCTCGGCGGAATCGTCGACGGGGCGCAGCGCATCGCCGACACCCGCGACCAGCTCAACGATCTCGCCACCGGCTTCGTCAACGGCGTCAACGCGCTCCAGGCGCAGGGCCGCGATCTGAACAACAGCGCCGGCCAGCCGATGTTCAGCGTCGGCGCCGCGCCGACCGACGTGTCGCTCGCGCTGACCGACCCCAACGGCATCGCCGCCGCCGCCGTCGGCGGGGGGACGCGCGACAACAGCAACATCGTGCAGTTCGATACGCTGCGCTCGACCGGCGGGTTCGAGAACAAGGTGACCACGATCGTCTCCGCCAACGCCGCCGCGCTCGCCAACCGCAATACCGTGGCCAGCGCGCAGAGCGCGATCCACGACGGCGCCGTCTCGGCGCGTGACGCGGTTTCGGGCGTCGATCTCGATACCGAGGCGGTCGATCTGCTGCGCTTCCAGCAGGCCTATTCCGCGTCGAGCCGCGTCATCCAGGTGGCGCGCGACACGTTCCAGACAATCCTGGATATCCGCTGATGACGATCGCTCCCTCCACCAGCCTGTTCTATGACCGCACGGCGACCACCATGCGTTCGCTCACCGGTCAGGCCGACCGGCTGAACCAGCAGATCACCTCCGAGACCAACATCCTCGCGCCGTCCGACGACAGCGTCGGGTGGCAGCGGCTGCAAAACCTGTCGCTCGCCGACGCCAACGACAGCGCGTACACCGCCAATATCTCGGTGGCGAAATCGGTGTTGCAGCAGGCGGACACGTCGCTCGGCCAGATCGGCGACCAGCTCCAGCAGATATCGACGCTCGTGGTGCAGGCGGGCAACGGCACGCTGTCGGCGGACGGCAAGGCCGCGATCGCCACGCAGATATCGGACCTGCTCACCTCGATCCTCGGCACCGCCAATACCACCGACATGCGTGGTGGCCCGCTGTTCGGCGGGCAGAGCGGCGACACGGCGGTGACGCGGAACGACGACGGCTCGCTCTCCTTCGCCAACGGCGAGACGTCCGCGATCCCGATCGGCGACGGCCAGTCGGTGCAGACGAGCAACAACGCCGCCAATTTCCTCAAGACCAGTACGAGCGATCTCGGATCGGCGATCACCGCGATCGTCGCCGCGCTCAACGGCGGCGGCGATGTTCCGGCCGCCGCCACGGACACGCTCAAGAAGGTGTCGGACCAGGTCACCGCGACGCAATCGTCGATCGGCGCGCGGGCGGCGCGGGTCGATATCGTCTCGGGGCAGATCGCCAGCGCCAAGATCGATCGGTCGCAGGCGCGCACCGATGTCGACGGCTTCGATTATTCGACCGCGATCACCGAGCTGCAAAAGACGATGACCGTGCTCCAGGCGACGCAGGCGAGCTTCACCAAGCTCTCCAGCATGTCGCTGTTCGATTATCTGAAGTGAGCGCGGCACGCGGCACGCAATTAAAAACAAGGCTGGTTAACCGGATGGCGACGAACGCGCGGTAACCACGAACCAACTGATTGACTGCCCGGGGGGTTTTCGAATGTTTCCGGCCATTGGCCTCGTTGTCCTCCTCGGCATGGTCTTCGGCGGCTTCGCCATCACCGGCGGCGCGCTCGGCCCGGTGTTCGAGGCGATCCCGCACGAATTGCTCATCATCGGCGGCGCGGCGGCCGGCGCGCTCATCATCGGCAATTCGGGCAAGGAGCTGAAGGCGATGGGCGGGGGCCTCGCCAAGGTGTTCAAGGGGCCGAAATACAAGAAGCAGGATTATCTCGACACGATCTTCCTCGTCTCGAAGCTGATGAAGATGCTGCGGATGGAAGGGCCGATCGCGCTCGAGCCGCATGTCGAGGACCCCAAGTCCTCCGCCGTCTTCGCCGAATATCCGCGCCTGCTCGCCGATCATACGCTGGTCAACCTGATCGCCGACACGCTGCGGCTGGTCGTCGTTTCCTCCGGCACGCTCGACGTTCATGCCGTGGAGGAGGTGATGGACAACGCCATCAAGACCCACCACCACGAGGTCGAGGGGCCGCAGCACACGCTGAGCAGCCTCGCCGACGCGCTGCCCGCATTGGGCATCGTCGCGGCGGTGCTCGGCATCGTCAAGACGATGGGATCGATCGACAAGCCGCCGTCGATCCTCGGCGCGATGATCGGCTCGGCGCTGGTCGGCACGTTCATGGGCGTGCTGCTCGCCTATGGCATCGTCAGCCCGCTCGCCAACCGGCTGAAGCAGGTGATCGAGGCGGATGCCGCGATCTATCATGTCGTGAAGCAGATCATCGTCGCCTCGCTGCACGGCCATCCGCAGCCGCTGGTGATCGAGGCCGCCCGCTCCGGCATCGCGCACAAGAACCAGCCCGGCTTCGCCGAGGTGTTCGACGGGTTGCGGGGCCGGTGATGCCTGGCGTCCTTGCGAGCTTCGCCGCGCGACCGCAGGGAGCCAGCTAAATGGCCGCGCGCGCGCCGCACGGCTCGAACCAGCCGCCCAAGATCATCTACAAGAAAATCTACATCGAAGGTGGCGGGGGCCATCACGGTGGCGCGTGGAAGGTTGCCTATGCCGATTTCGTGACGGCGATGATGGCCTTCTTCCTGCTGCTGTGGCTGCTCGGCGCGACGACCGAGAAGCAGCGCAAGGGCATCGCCGACTATTTCGCGCCGACCATCCTCAACACCAAGTCGCTGGGCATCGGCGGCTCGGGCCTGTTCGGCGGCAAGTCGGTCGTCAGCGACCAGAAGACGGGGCCGGAGGACGGCAATTCGCGCCTGCCGACGCTGGTCGCGCGGATCGACAACAATGCCGGCGGCAAGCAGATGGGCGCGGGCAAGAAAGGCTCGCTGCGCAGCCCCGAATCGGTCGCCGCCGAGGACCGCAGGAATTTCGCCGCGCTGCGCCGCCAGGTGCTGGAGCGGATCGCGGCCAGCGCCAGCCTCAGCAAGCTTTCGCGCCACATCCGCTTCGTGATGACGCAGGACGGGATGCGCATCGACCTGATCGACGACGCCAATTATTCGATGTTCGCGCTCGGCACGACCGTGCTGGAGCCGGCCGCGTCGGAGCTGATCGGCATGGTCGGCGACAGCATCGCGCATACCGGCAACCCGATCATGATCCGGGGGCACACCGATTCGGTGCCCTATGGCGATCCGCGCGCGATGAACAACTGGACGCTCGCCACCGGCCGCGCCGAGGCGACGCGCCGCCGGCTCGCGCTGGCCGGCATCCCGGAGGCGCGCTTCAACCGCATCGAGGGCGTCGCCGACCGCGAGCCGATCATCACCGACAATCCCGCCGACCCGCGCAACCGCCGCGTGGCCGTCACCCTGCTCTATCGCGCGGGCGCGTTCGGCCGCTGAGCCTCGGGCGTCGCCGACGGCCGCGCGCGCACCTCGCTCGTCCCGGTGCGCGAGGTGACGTTGGCCGGTTCGTCCGAGCAGCCGGCGAGCGCGAGCAGCATGAGGATCGCGATGCGGCTTGTCATGCCGCTTCCTAACCCGGCTGGCGTCGCGCGCGAAACCCGCTATGCGACCGGCGGGTTTTCGAGCGGAGGCGACAGATGCAGTCAGTTGGCGTGATCGGTGCGGGGCAGATGGGCGCGGGGATCGCGCAGGTCGCCGCGCAGGCGGGCTATCGCGTCCTGCTCGCCGACGTCGACAGGGCGCGCGCCGAGGCGGGCAAGGCGGGGATCGCCAGGCGGCTGGCGCGCGACGTGGAGAAAGGCAAGATCGAGGGCGAGGCGCGCGACCAGCTTCTGGCGCGGATCGAGCCGGCCGACGGCCTCGCCGCGATGTCGCCCTGCGCATTGGTGATCGAGGCGGCGACCGAGCGCGAGGAGATCAAGCGCGCGATCTTCGCCGAGGTCGGCAAGGTGCTGGGCAAGGATGCGGTGCTCGCCTCGAACACCTCGTCGATCCCGATCACGCGGCTGGCGCAGGCGTCGCCGGACGCGGCGCGCTTCATCGGCGTGCACTTCTTCAACCCGGTGCCGGTGATGGGGTTGATCGAGGTGATCCGCGGCCTCGCCACCGCCGACGCGACGGTGAAGCTGGTCGAGCAATTCGCGCAGGCGCTGGGCAAGCAGGTCGTCCACGCCAACGACGCGCCGGGCTTCATCGTCAACCGCGTGCTGATGCCGATGCTCAACGAGGCGTGCTTCGCGCTGGGCGAGGGCGTCGCGACGATCCGCGACATCGACCTCGCCTGCCAGCTCGGCCTCAATCATCCGATGGGGCCGCTGACGCTGGCCGATTTCATCGGGCTGGACACGTGCCTGGAGATCACCCGCGTGCTGTTCGAGGGCACCGGCGACCCCAAGTTCCGCCCCGCGCCGCTGCTGGTGAAATATGTCGAGGCCGGCTGGTATGGCCGCAAGACCGGGCGGGGGTTCTACGATTATTCCGGGGACACGCCCGTTCCGACGCGCTGACCGCTGATAGCCGCTCCCCTGAAGGGGAGTGGCCTTATCACTTCATCACTTCAGAACACCGCCGCGACGAGTTGCCGGAACGCATCGGCGCGGTGGCTGATGTCGTGCTTGCGCGCCTGGTCCATCTCGCCGAACGTCTCGTTCTCGCCGTCCGGCAGGAACATCGGGTCGTAGCCGAAGCCCCTGTCGCCGCGCGGCGGCCAGACGAGCGTGCCGTCGACCCTGCCCTCGAACCATTCGACATGCCCGTCCGGCCACGCCAGCGCCAGCGCGCAGACGAAATGCGCGTCGCGCGGCGGATTGTCGAGCCGGCCGAGATTGTCCTCGACCCGTCGCATCGCCACGTCGAAATCCTTCGCCTCGCCCGCCCAGCGCGCGGAGAAGATGCCGGGATCGCCGCCCAGCGCCTCGACGCACAGCCCCGAATCGTCGGCCAGCGCGGGCAGGCCGGAAAGGTCCGCCGCCGCGCGCGCCTTCAACTCGGCGTTCGCGACGAAGGTGGTGCCGGTCTCCTCCGGCTCGGGCAGGTCGAGCGCCCTGGCGGAAACCACCTCCAGCCCGTGCCCGGCGAGCAGCTCGGCGATCTCGCGCACCTTGCCGGGATTGTGGCTGGCGATCACCAGCTTGCCGGCGGCGAGCTTGCGGATCGCCTGTGGCTGATCGCCTTCGCCACTCATGCGACCGCCTTCGCCTGCGCCGCGAAGATCTCGCCGCAACCGATCCGCGCGAGGCGGAGCAGGCGCAGCAACGCCTCCTCGTCATAGGTGGCGTGTTCGGCGGTGGCCTGCGCCTCGGCGATATGGCCATTCTCGAGCAGCACGAAATTGGCGTCGGCGTCGGCGTTCGAATCCTCGTCGTAATCGAGGTCCAGCACCGGATTGCCCTGATAGATGCCGCAGCTCACCGCCGCGACCTTCTGGCCGATCGGGTCGCGCGTCAGCTTGCCCTCGCGCAGCAGCCCGTTGACCGCCAGCCGCAGCGCCACCCACGCGCCGGAGATCGAGGCGGTGCGCGTGCCGCCGTCCGCCTGGATCACGTCGCAGTCCAGCGTGATTTGCCGCTCGCCCAGCGCCGCCATGTCGGTGACGGCGCGCAGCGAGCGGCCGATCAGCCGCTGGATTTCCTGCGTGCGCCCGGATTGCTTGCCCTTCGCCGCCTCGCGGCTGCCGCGCGTATGGGTGGCGCGGGGCAGCATGCCGTATTCGGCGGTGACCCAGCCCTGTCCCTTGCCGCGCAGGAACGGCGGGACGCGCTCCTCCACGCTGGCGGTGACGAGCACCCTGGTGTCGCCGAAGCCGATCAGCACCGATCCTTCCGCATGGCGGGTGAAATGGGGCTCGATGGTGATCGCGCGCATCTGATCGGGGGCGCGGCCGCTGGGGCGCATGGGGGCAGTCTCCTGTGATTTCGCGTCCGGGCCGTAGGGCGGGCGGCCTGCCGTGGCAATGAAAACCGGGCGCGTCGTAAGGCGCGTGTCAGCATCTTCATGGAACAAGCGGGGGACTGGCGCGATCGTGCGTCACCGGGGTTGCAGGAGAGATTGCGATGGCCACGGTTTCGAGAATGTCCTCCCTTCCGCTGGTGGCGCTGGTCGCCGCCGGCGCGCTCGCCGGGTGTACCACCATGGGCACGGGCGTCGGTGATTCCGGCACCTCGGGCCTGACCGCTACCTTCAACTGGAAAGCGCAGGGCGCGCGCACCGGCGAGATGACCGCGCAGCTCGCCAACGGCCAGACCTATGCCGGCACCTTCTTCCAGATCACGCAGGAAACCCGCGTCGACGAGCTTGGCCCGCTATGGGCCGGCTGGGGGCCGATCGGTCCCTATCGCGGCTGGGGTTGGGGCCGGGGCTGGGGCGGCTGGGGCGGTTGGGGCGGCGGCTGGGGCTATTGGGGCCCGTCGCAGGACTTCGTGACGCATTATTCCGGCAAGGTGCTGGCCAATCTGTCCGGCCCGAACGGCCGCATGCGTTGCCGCTTCACGCTGATCCGCCCGTCGAGCGGGATGAGCGGCGGCGGGGAGGGCCAGTGCCAGGTGCCGGGCGGCGGCAGCATCGACGCCACCTTCCCGCCGTCACGATGAGCGGGCGCCGCCCGAGCGATGGAGCAGCCCGACAGCGCCGGGAAGCAGGAGGAGGCGCCGGCCGGCCCTCCGCTGCCGGCCGCCAAGAGCCATCACATTCTGAACGGCGCCTCCAACCTGCTGGGGGTGACGTTCGTCATCATCACCGGGCTGAAGCTCACCGCTTATGGCGACCGCTCCTTCGCGGACGAGGCGGCGCTCGGCGCGGCGGTGCTGCTCACGGCGAGCTGCTTCTTCTCCTATCAGTCGATTCGCGGCGGGTCGGACTGGTGGGAGGATATCGCCGACCGGCTGTTCCTCGCCGCGCAACTCCTGCTGCTCGGCGCTGTGTCGCTGCTGTGGCTCTAGGCGACCCGCGGTGCGCCTGCTGATCGTCGACGACAATCGCGAGCTGGCCGAGGCGCTCGCCGCCGCGTTCCTGAAGCGCGACATCCGCTGCGATATCGCCAGCACCGCGCGCGATGCTGAGCAGCTCGTCACCACCACCGATTATGCCGCGATGGTGCTCGATCTCGGGCTGCCCGACGAGGACGGGCTGGCGCTGCTCCGCCGCCTGCGCGCGCAGCGCCGCACCGTGCCGGTGATCGTGCTCAGCGCGCGTGGGGCGGGGGAGATGCGCGTGCTCGGGCTGGAAAGCGGCGCCGACGATTATCTCGTGAAGCCGTTCCTGTTCGTCGAGCTGCACGCGCGGCTGTCGGCGATCCTCAGGCGGCAGGGCGGCTATGTCGAGGACGTGCTGCGCGCCGCCGACCTGACGCTCGACACGCGCAGCCGCGAGGTGCGCGCGGCCGGCGCGCCGGTGCCGCTGTCGGTGCGCGAGGTGGAGCTGCTCGAGCTGCTGATGCGCCGCGCCGGCCATGTCGTGCCGAAGCGCGTGCTGGCGGACCAGCTCTTCGGCGCGGGCGACGCGCTCGGCTCGAACGCGGTCGACGTCTATGTCCACCGCGTCCGCCGCAAGCTGGAGGATTGCGCGGCGGTGAAGGTGCAGACGGTGCGCGGGATCGGATACATGCTATCCACTCCATGATGCTCCGCCTCCCCCGTTCGTTGTTCGGCAAGCTGCTGCTCGGGCAGATCGCGATCGTCCTGATGGTGGCGGTCGCGCTGCCGCTGCTGCTGTCGCGGATGCTGAACGACACCGCCGGCACCTTCATCTCCGCCCGGCTGGAGCGCGAGGCGGAGGCGTTCGTGCGGGGCGATGCGGTGGGCAAGGGGCCGCGCGACCGGGGCGACCGGTTCTTCGCGCTGTTCGATACGCACGGCAACGCGCTGCAGGCGCGGCCGCAGGCGCTGCCGTTCGACCTGGACGACCTGCCGCACGGCGCGGCGCGGCGCTTCGTCACCTGGGGCCGGTACGACGTGCTCACCCGGCCGGTGGCATTGCCCGGCGGCGGGCCGGGCTGGGTGGTGGTGGCGCAGGACCGCACCCACCCGGAGGAGATCGTCGACGATGTCGTCCGCTCCTTCCTGCGTCGCTTCGCCTGGGTGATCGGCGCGGCGCTGCTCGGCTCGCTGCTGCTGTCGTTCATCGTGCTGCGCCACGTGACGGGCATGTTCCGCGACGCGGCCGCCGACGCCGATGCGATCGGCCTGCCGCGCCTCGACGGACGGATCGAGGAAGCGCGGATGCCGAGCGAGGCGATGCCGCTGGTCCATGCCACCAATCGCGCGCTCGACCGGCTGGAGGCGGGCTATCGCGCGCAGGGCGATTTCGTCGGCAATGTCGCGCATGAATTGCGCACCCCGCTGGCGCTGATCTCGCTGCGGCTGGAGCAGCTTCCCGCATCGCCGGAGCGCGACCAGATCGGCCGCGCGGTCGATCAGGCCAATCACGTCATCCGCCAGCTCATCGACCTCGCCGCGATCGACCGGCTGCATCCGCAGCTCGCGATGATCGACCCGGCCGCGCTGGCGCGCGACGCGGTGGAGGCGATGGTGCCGATCGTCTATCGCTCGGGCCACAGCATCGCCTTCGAGGAGCCGGACACGCCGCCAAGCCGCGTGCGCGGGGTGGCGGAACTGCTGCTGATCGCGATCACCAACCTGATCGACAATGCGGTGCGCCACACGCCGGCCGGAACGTCGATCGTCGTCTCCGCCGCGCCGGACGGCAGCGTGACGGTGGAGGATGACGGCCCCGGCCTCGCGGTCGACGCGCGCGATCCCGTCGCGCGCCGCTTCCGCCGGGGCGACACCGCGCGCAGCGACAGTGCCGGGCTGGGCCTGTCGATCGTCGAGCGCATCCTCGGCGTGTGCGGCGGCGTGCTGGAAACCGGGAGCAGCGCGGGCGGCGGGGCGCTGCTGCGCCTCCGGCTGGATGCGACGCCGCTGGCGTAGCGCCGCGCCGGATCCTAAGACGCGGGCATGCCCCGCAAGAAGCATCCGCTCTCCGCCGACCAGCCGTCCGCCGTCAGCGTCACCGAATTGTTCACGATCGGCATCGGGCCGTCCAGCTCGCATACTGTGGGGCCGATGCGTGCGGCCAAGGCGTTCGCGGCCGAGATGATCGATGCCGGGCTGGCGCCGGTGCGGGTGCAATGCGAATTGTTCGGCTCGCTCTCGCTCACCGGGCGCGGGCACCACAGTGATCGCGCGGTGCTGCTCGGCCTGTCGGGCGAGACGCCGGAGACGGTCGATCCCGAGGCGGTAGAGGGGCTGATCGCGGCGATCGCGGCCGAGGGGCGGCTGGCGCTCGACGGGCGCCTGCCGATCCCGTTCGACATCGCGGGCGACCTGCTGTTCCGCCCCGGCTTCCTGCCCGGCCACCCCAATGCGATGGTGTTCACCGCCGCGCTGCCCGACGGCAGCGAGGTCGCGCGCCGCTATTATTCGATCGGCGGCGGGGTGATCCGGCAGGAGGGCGCGGAGCCGGAACGCGCCAATCGCCAGCCGCGCCACCCCTTCGGCTCGGCGGCCGAACTGCTCGCGATCGGCGCGGCGGAGGATATGGCGATCGCCGATATCGTCCGCGCCAACGAGGCGGCGTGGCGCGGGGATGCGGAGACCGACGCCTTCCTCGATCGCGTGCACGACGCGATGTGCGGTTCGATCGAGCGCGGCTGCGCGGCGACCGGCGAACTGCCCGGCGGGCTGAAGGTCAAGCGCCGCGCCCGCGCGATCCGCGAGAAGCTGCTGGAGCGCGGTCCGCGTAGCGACCCCAGCCTGGTGTTCGAATGGGTCAGCCTGTGGGCGCTGGCGGTGAACGAGGAGAATGCCGCCGGCGGCCGCGTCGTCAC
Organism: Sphingomonas sp. CL5.1; assembly: GCF_013344685.1. Classification (NCBI taxonomy): domain Bacteria; kingdom Pseudomonadati; phylum Pseudomonadota; class Alphaproteobacteria; order Sphingomonadales; family Sphingomonadaceae; genus Sphingomonas; species Sphingomonas sp. CL5.1. The sequence goes on along the minus strand of NZ_CP050137.1, from coordinate 860,082 downwards.
CGCGCCGACCAACGGCGCGGCCGGGGTGATCCCGGCGGTGCTGCGCTATTACGAGACCTTCGTCCACGGCGCGACGCGCGACGGCGTGCGCCGGCTGCTGCTGACGGCGGCGGCGATCGGGATGCTCTACAAGAAGCGTGCCTCGATCTCGGCGGCGGAGATGGGGTGTCAGGGCGAGGTCGGCGTCGCCTGCTCGATGGCGGCGGGCGGGCTGGTCGCCGCGCTCGGCGGCAATAACGCGCAGGTCGAGAATGCCGCCGAGATCGGGATGGAGCACAATCTCGGCCTCACCTGCGACCCGATCGGCGGGCTGGTGCAGATCCCCTGCATCGAGCGCAACACGATGGGCGCGATCAAGGCGATCAACGCCGCCTATCTCGCGCTGCACGGCGACGGGCGGCACATCGTCAGCCTCGATCAGGTGATCGAGACGATGCGCCAGACCGGCGAGGACATGCGCTCGAAATACAAGGAGACGAGCCTCGGCGGGCTGGCGGTGAACGTGGTGGAATGTTGAGGGGGCGTCAAACGCGAGAGCGGCGCGGCGAAGCCGCGCCGTCGGACGGCGGGTGACGAAGCACCCGCCGCCGGCCGGGCCTGTCCCGTCTCGCGGATAGCCTTGGCTACCCGCGTGCGGGTCAGGCCGCGAACTGGTTCATCGTGTTGTGTGCGCCACCAGCCTTCAGCGCGGCCTCCCCGGCGAAATATTCCTTGTGATCGTCGCCGATGTCGCTGCCCGACATGTTCTGGTGCTTCACGCAGGCGATGCCCTGGCGAATCTCCTGCCGCTGCACGCCCTTCACATAGCCGAGCATCGCCGCCTCGCCGAAATATTCCTTCGCGAGATTGTCGGTGCTCAGCGCCGCCGTGTGATAGGTCGGCAGCGTGATGAGGTGGTGGAAGATCCCCGCCCGCGCGGCCGCGTCCTTCTGGAAGGTGCGGATCTTCTCGTCGGCCTCGCGCGCCAGATCGGTGTCGTCGTAATCGACACTCATCAGCTTGGCGCGGTCATAGGCGGAGACGTCCTTTCCTTCCGCCGCCCAGCGATCATAGACCTGCTGGCGGAAGTTGAGCGTCCAGTTGAAGCTCGGCGAGTTGTTGTAGACCAGCTTCGCGTTCGGCACCGCCTCGCGGATGCGATCGACCATGCTCGCGATCTGCTCGATATGCGGCTTCTCCGTCTCGATCCACAGCAGGTCCGCGCCGTTCTGGAGCGAGGTGATGCAATCGAGCACGCAGCGATCCGCCCCCGTGCCCTCGCGGAACTGGTAGAGGTTCGACGGCAGCCGCTTCGGCCGCACCAGCTTGCCGCCGCGCTCGATCACCACGTCGCCGCGCAGGGTGGAGAGGTCGGTCACCTCCTCGCAATCGAGGAAGGCGTTATACTGGTCGCCGAGATCGCCCTTTTCCTTGCTGAACGCGATCTGCTTGGTGAGGCCCGCGCCCAGCGAATCGGTGCGGGTGACGATGATCCCGTCCTCCACGCCCAGCTCGAGGAAGGCGTAGCGGCAGGCGCGGACCTTCTGGAGGAAGTCCTCGTGCGGCACGGTCACCTTGCCGTCCTGGTGGCCGCACTGCTTCTCGTCGGACACCTGATTCTCGATCTGGAGCGCGCAGGCCCCCGCCTCGATCATCTTCTTGGCGAGCAGATAGGTCGCCTCGGCATTGCCGAAGCCCGCGTCGATATCGGCGATGATCGGCACGACATGCGTCTCGTAATTGTCGATCGCATGGGTGAGGCGCTGCGCCTCCACCTCGTTGCCGGCGGCGCGCGCCTTGTCGAGATCGCGGAACATCAGGCTCAGCTCGCGCGCGTCGGCCTGCTTCAGGAAGGTATAAAGCTCCTCGATCAGCGCGGGCACGCTGGTCTTCTCGTGCATCGACTGGTCCGGCAGCGGGCCGAACTCGCTGCGCAGCGCGGCGACCATCCAGCCGGAGAGATAGAGGTATTTCCCCTTGGTCGTGCCGAAATGCTTCTTGATCGAGATGAGCTTCTGCTGCCCGATGAAGCCGTGCCAGCAGCCGAGCGACTGGGTGTAATTGGCCGGGTCGGCGTCATAGGCGGCCATGTCGCGGCGCATGATCGCGGCGGTATGGCGCGCGATGTCGAGGCCCGTGCGGAAGCGGTTCTGGAGCTGCATCCGCGCGACCGCCTCCGCGTCGATGCCGTCCCACGTTCCGTTGAAGCCGCGGATCAGCTTGTCCGCGCCGGCGATCTGTTCCTGATAGGTCATGCTCGGGATTCCTTCGATGTCGTGATCGGGATGGAAATGTCCGCCGACGCCCGGAGGCGCCGGCGGACACCTTCCTCCCCAGGAAGCGATTGCTCAGCCGAGCCGGCCGAGGCGGTGATAGAGGTTGGAGAATTTCGCCGAACGGGGATCGTCCGCGATCTGCCTGACGTAATGGGCGACCGCTTCCTTCATCAGCTCGAAATCCTCGGTCGAGAAGACGGCGCGGCTGCGCTGCGGTTCCTTGGTCATGTCGCGGCTCCTTTGCGTTCGACGTTTCCGCCGATGGAAGTGCGATAATCGACCAAAATACGCGTTGAGAGACTGAATCGCACAGAAATCGTGTCGCAACGTCGCCGAAATGTCGTTAATACGGGTATTATTGTAAAGTAATTTACAGAGAGATTGGGCGATGGCGCGGGACAAGCTGCTGGCGGGTCATGCGGTGCGGCGGCTGCGGCGGCGCACCGGGCTGACGCAGGCGGCGATGGCGGAAATGCTCGGGATTTCACCGAGCTACCTCAATCTGATCGAGCGCAACCAGCGCGCCCTCCCGGCCGCGCTGCTGGTGAAGATGGCCGAGCAGTTCGATTTCGATCCGCGCGCGCTGGCGGCGGGGGAGCCGGGCGGCGGCGCGGCGGCGATCCGGCGGCGGCTCGCCGATCCGCTGTTCGCCGATCTGGAGATCGACCGGCACGAGGTGGAGGAATGGCTCGCCGCCGCGCCGGGCGGGGCGGAGGCGTTCGCGCGCGCCTTCGATCGCGCCGGCGGCGGCGCGCCGGCCGGCGAGGGGCGCGACGATGCGATGACCGCCGTGCGTCGTGAGATCGAACGCTGGCGCAATCATTTCCCCGATCTCGACGCGGCGGCGGAGGCACTGGCGGACGAATTGCGGCTGGTCGGCGCGGACCTTTACGCAGCGCTGGTCGAGCGGCTGCGCGTCAAGCACGGCCTGTCGATCCGCATCCTGCCGATCGACGTGATGCCGGACCTGCTGCGCCGGCTCGATCTCCACGCGCGGCAATTGCAGTTGAGCGAGACGCTCGATCCGCCCGCGCGCACCTTCGCGCTGGCGGCGCAACTCGCGCAGCTCGAGGCGCGGGCCGAGATCGACGCGCTCGCGCGCGGCGCCGGCCTGGCCGATCGCAACGCCGAGCGACTGTTCCGCCGCCACCTCGCGAGCTATTTCGCGGCGGCGGCGATGATGCCCTACGCCCGCTTCCTGCGCGCGTGCGAGGCGACCGGCTATGACGTGAGCGTGCTCCAACGCCGCTTCGGCGCGAGCTTCGAGCAGGTCGCGCATCGGCTCACCACGCTGCAACGCGTTGGTGCGCGTGGCCTCGCCTTCTTCATGATCCGCATCGACCGCGCCGGGCAGGCCTCGAAACGCTATGCCGGGGCGAGCGCCGCGCCATTGGTGCAGGCGGATGGGCGCTGCCCCTTGTGGCGGCTCCACCACGCCTTCGACCGGCCCGGCGCGCTGGCGGTGCAGCTGGTGGAGCTGGAGGACGGCACGCGCTGGTTCACGCAGGCGCGCACCGCCGGCGCGCCCGGCAGCCGTGCCGATGCCGCGCCGCACGAGGTGGTGGCGGAATTCGCGGTCGGGCTGGGTGTCGCGGCGGAGCAGGCCGGAAGCCTCGCCGCCGCCCGCGGGCTGGAGCTGAACGGCGCGGCGACGCCGATCGGCCTCGGTTGCCGCGCCTGCCTGCGCGCCGCCTGCCCGCAACGCTCCGCCGCGCCGGACGGGCGCGCGCTGCTGGTCAACGATCGCGAGCGCGGGCTATCCGCGCTCAGCTTCGTGGAGGATTGACCTCCTGCCACCCAAGTCCGAGTGCCTTCTGGAGCGCGACGTAATCGGCGGTCATCGCCGCCGTCGCCTGGCTCAGCGCCTGTTCGGCCGAGACGCGCTGGCGCTCGGCGTCGAGCACGTCGATCAGCGTCGCGGTGCCGGCGTCGAAACGCTGGCGCATCAGCCTGGCCGAGCGATCGGCGGTGGCGAGGCCGCGCGCCGCGCTCGCCACGGTCAGCCGCCGCGCGGCATAGCGCGACAGCGAATCCTCCGCGTCCCGGAGCGCGCCGAGCACCGCGCCGCGATATTGCGCCGCCGCCTCGTCGCGCGCGCCCTCCGCCTGCCCGACGCGCGCGGCATTGCGCCCGAAATCGAGGAAGTTCCACGAAAGCTGCGGCGCGGCGATCGCTGAAAGGTTGCCTAGATCGAGCAGGTCGCCCGGCTTGCTGCCGCCGATCCCGATCAGCCCCATGAAGCTGAGGCGCGGGAATTTCGCCGCCTCCGCCACGCCGATCTTCGCGGTGGCGGCGGCGAGCTGGCGTTCCGCCGCGCGCACGTCGGGGCGGCGCTGGAGCAGGGCGGCCGGATCGCCGACCGCCACCTCGGCCGGCGGCAGCGGCACCGCGCGCGCCTCGCCCAGCAGCGCGTCGAGCGCGCCCGGCGCCTCGCCCGCCAGCACCGCGAGCGCGTTGAGATAGGCGTCGCGCTCGGCGGTGAGCGGCAGGATCGCCGCGTCGCTCTGCTCGACCAGCCCCCTCAGCCGCTCGACGTCCAGCGCGGAGGCGGTGCCCGCCGCCTCGCGCTGCTCGGTCAGCTTCAGCATGTCGCGCTGCCGCTCCGCCGCCTGCCGCGCTAGCACGATGCGCTGCTGGCGGTCGCGCAGGTTGACATAGGCCTGCCCCACCTCGGCGGTGAGGCTCACCTGCGCGTCGGCGACATTGGCTTCGGCCGCGCCGATCGAGGCGCGCGCCGCTTCCACCTTGCGGCGCTGCCCGCCGAACAGGTCGATCTCCCAGCTCGCGTCGAAGCCGGCGTTGTAGAGATCGAGCGCGGTCGACCCGCCCCCACCCGATCCGCCGAGGTCGAAACCGGGGAGCTGCGCGTGGAGATAGGTCGCGTTGGCGCTGCCGCTCGGCAGGGCGTTGGCGCGCTCCAGGCGCAACCCGGCGCGCGCCTGCTTCAGCCGCGCCTCCGCCACCTGCACATCGGGGTTGGCGGCGAGCGCGCGGCGCTCCAGCTCGTCGAGCGTCGCGTCGCCGAGCGCGCTCCACCACGGCGCGACGGACGGGGCGGCGGTGCTGGCGCCGTCGGCGGCGCGGACGAAGCCGGCCGGCGGCCTGACCGCGCCGGCGGAGGAGGGGCCGGCATAGTCCGGGCCGACCGTGCAGGCCGCGAGCGCGACGAGCGGCAGCAGGGCGAGGGGAGTGCGCATTGCGGAAAACCTCAGTGCATCGCGATCGACTGCCCCTTGGGCAGCGGCCGCAGGAACAGGACTAGCGGGATCACGCACAGGATGCCGACCGCGAGCAGCCAGAAGATGTCGTTGAACGTCATCACCAGCGCGTCGCGCTGGATCGTGCCGGCCATCGCGCGCAGCGCCGCGTCGGCGCCGCCGAGCGCCTGTCCCAGCGCGCCGAGATAATCCTGCACCATTCCCGAATTGGCATCGAGCGATTCCTCCATCCGCCGGCTGTGCAGCCACAATCGCTGGTCCTGCACCGTCGCGATCCCGGCGAGCGCGAACGAACCGCCGAGGTTGCGCACCGCGTTGAACAGCCCGGCCGCGTCGCCGGCATCCTCCGGGGGAACGGAGGCGATCGCCGCCTGGTTGAGGAACAGGAAGCACAGGATCGTGCCCACGCCGCGCAGCAATTGCGATTCGACGAAGGCGCTGCCCACCGATTGCGCGGTCAGCGTCGTGTCCAGCCAGCAGCTCGTCGCCATGATGAGCATCCCCGCCGCCACCGCGATGCGGATATCGAGATGGCGGATCATCAGCGGCGTGAAGGGCATCAGCATCAGGCTGGGAATGCCCGACAGCAGCACCACCTTGCCCGACTGGAGCGCGTCATAATCGGCGATCGCGGCGAGGAACTGCGGGATCACATAGGAGGTGCCGTAGAGCACCATGCCGACGACGATGCCCATCATCGCCACCGAGCCGAACTGGCGATCGAGCAGCAGGCTGAGCTTGATCACCGGCCGCCGCGCGAAAATCTGCCCCGCGAACAGCAGGATGAAGCCGATCGCGGAGAGGATCGAGAGCATGACGATCTCATGGCTCTGGAACCATTGCTCGCGCTGCCCTTCCTCCAGCACCACGGTCAGCCCGCCGAGGCCGAGCGCGAGGCCGGCGATGCCCAGCCAGTCGGCGTTGAGCAGTTCGCCGAGATGCGCCTTGCGATGCGGCATGGTGACGAGCAGCAGCGTGACCAGGGTCATGCCCACCGGCAGGTTGATGAAGAAGGCGTAGTGCCAGCTCACATTCTCGGTCAGCCAGCCGCCGACCAGCGGGCCGAGCACCGGCCCGAGGATTGCGGTGACGCCGAACAGCGCATTGCCGATCGGCTGCTGCGCGCGCGGCAGGCGCGTCGCGATGATCGTCATCGCGGTGGGGATCAGCGCGCCGCCGGTGAAGCCCTGCCCGACGCGCCCGACGATCATCATCGTCAGGTTGGTCGAGACGCCGCACAGCATCGAGAAGCCGGTGAACAGGGTCGCCGCGATCAGCAGGAAGGTGCGCAGCCCCAGCATCCGCTCCAGCCACGCGGAGAGCGGGATGATGATGATCTCCGCCACCAGATAGGCGGTGGCGATCCACGTCCCCTCGGTCGCGCTCGCGCCGATCTCGCCCTGGATCGTCGGCAGCGAGGAATTGACGATCGAGATGTCGAGCGTCGCCATCATCGCGCCGAGGCTGCCTGCCGCCACCGCCAGCCATGCGGCGGCGTCGGCGCGCTGCGGCAGCGCCCGCGTCGGCGTGGCCGGCGTCTTGCCGCCGTCGCCGGGCGCGTCGGCGGTGATCGCGCTCATTGCCCGATCCGCTCGTTATGCTGTTGCTGCTCGCGTTTGATGCGATCGGCCGCGCCCTTCGCCGAGCGCGTGTCGACGCTGACGTCGACCGACATGCCCGGCACGAGCAGCGCGCGCGTCTCCGGCCCCGGGCTGATCGCGATCCGCACCGGCACGCGCTGGACGATCTTGGTGAAATTGCCGGTCGCGTTCTGCGGCGGCAGCACCGAGAATTGCGCCCCCGTGCCCGGCGAGACGCTGGCGACGCGGCCCGGGATCTCGACGCCCGGCAAGGCATCGACCGACACCTTCACCGGCTGGCCGATGCGCATCAGGCCGAGCTGCGTCTCCTTGAAATTGGCGTCGATATAGAGGTCGCGCATCGGCACCAGCGTCATCAGCCTGGTCGCGGCCTGCACGAACTGGCCCTGCCGCACCGTCTTGTTGCCGACCCGCCCGTCGATCGCGGCGCGGATCAGCGTCGCCCCGACATTGGTGTTGGCGGCGGCGAGCTGCGCCCGCGCGCCCTCGCCCTGCGCCAGCGCCTGCTTCACCTGCGCCTGCAAGGTGCCGACGCGCCGCTCCGCGCTGGCCAGCGCGGCCTCGGCGGCGGCGACCTTGGCGTCGGCCTGGGCCGCCTGGTTCCTCAGTTGCGCCAGCCGCTCGCGCGTCTCCGCGCCGGTTGCCGCGAGCGGCTGGTAGCGCGTCACCTCGTTGCGGGCGAAGGCGGCGTCGGTGCGCGCGGCGGCGAGATCGGCGCGGGCGCGGGCGATCGCCGCCTGCTGCTCGCCGATCTGCGCGCGGACGCCTGCGGCATCGGCGTTGGCGACATCGATCTGCGCCCGGCTCTGCGCGGCTTGCGCGTTATAGTCGCGCGAATCGATCTGGAGCAGCGGCTCCCCGGCCTTCACCGTCTGGTTGTCGGCGACGAACACCTTGTCGACATAGCCGGAAACCTTGGGCGAGACGGTCACCGCATCGGCCTGGACATAGGCGTCGTTGGTCGATTGCTGGTATTTGCCATAGCTTTCGTAGCGCGCGAACCACGCGATGCCGGCGATCACCACCAGCGCCAGCGCGACGAGGAGGATGCCGCGGACGCGCGGGTTCTTGAGCGCGGAGGGGCGATCCTCCGTCGGTTGCTGCGCGGTGTCTTCAGGCGTCTGGTCGGCCATGGTGATTCCCGAATGCGATGGGCGGGCGCTCAAATGGTCGCGGTTGCGGAATAATGCAAGACCATGTATTGAGGTTCCTCATGAAAAACGACGATCAGCTCATGAAGGGTCTCGCGGGCGCCTATCTCCATATCCACCGCCGGTTGAATCGGGCGCTGGCGCAGGAAGGAACGTCTCTCGCCCGCACGAAGATGCTGATGTTCGTCCAGGCGCAGGAAGGCGCCGCGCGCGCCGCCGATATCGCCGAGCTGTTCGATCTCGCGCCGCGCACCGTCACCGACGCGCTCGACGGCATGGAGCGCGACGGGCTGATCGTGCGCACCGCCGATCCGGACGACCGCCGCGTCAAGCGGGTCGCGATCACCCCGGCCGGCGCGCGCGCGGTCGCCGCCGGCGAGCCGCTGCGCAAGCGGCTGCTGACCGAGCAATTCGCGGGGCTGAGCGAGGACGAGCGCGCCCGGCTCGCGGCGCTGCTCGGCCGGCTGGTCGAGACCTTGCAGGAGAAGTGATCGCGCGCTTGCGTCCGCGCGCGCAAGTGATAAGCTCCTCCAGTCCTGTCGCATGACGCCGCCAGAGCGCCCCGACGGACCGGAGATGGATGATGGAGCGGATCAACGCGGAGGTGTGCCAGTGCAACGTGGGCCTGTTGGCCTGCGCGAGCGGCATCGCCCTGCTGATCTTCGGCGCTGCTTTCGCGCTGCTGGGCTGACCGCCCGGCGCGATCGCCGATCGCCTTTCTTCACGCGATGATTCGCGTAGGTCGTATGGCGCGGCCCGTTTTCCCGATGATCTTGCCTCGCAAAGCGCGGCGCTAGACGCGTTGATCTTCAGACGCGTTGATCTTCGCCCGCGGCAAGTTCGCGGTCCGGCCTTCCACTCGTCTCACTCCGTCGCCCGGCCCCGACGATCGATCTCCCCGATAGCCGCCGTATTCCCGCGCGGTTCGTCGAAAGATGAAATGAAAATGAACCGAATAGGTCGGCGGGTGTCACCGATATGTCACCGGGATGCAGCGCCACGCCCATAGGGCGCCCACGCGGGCCGATGCCGCCCGGAGATGGGGAAACACGACATGACGATTCTTTCGCGGACGCGCCTGCGTCTTCTCGCCGGTGCCGCGCTGCTCGCGCTGCCTGTCCTGGCCCACGCCGCCCCGGCGCCGGCCGATGCCGCGCCTGCCGAGCCGGCCGCCGCCGAACCGGCCGAACGCGGCCTCGAGGATGTCGTGGTCACCGCCACCAAGCGCGAGACAAGCCTGCAGAAGACGCCGATCGCGATGGCCGTGGTCGATCCGACGGTCATGCGGGACCGCCACATCCAGAGCCTGATCGACTTCGCCGACGGCGGCGTCCCCTCGCTGCGCGTCGCGACCTTCGAGGCGCGCCAGTCCGCGCTGACGGTCGGCATCCGCGGCATCGTGCCGTTCGACCAGAACCAGACCGCGCGCGAGCCGGGCGTCGGCGTCTATATCGACGGCGTCTATCTCGGCCGTTCGCAGGGCCTCAACGCCGCCCTGTTCGACGTCGAGCGGATCGAGGTGCTCAAGGGGCCGCAGGGCACGCTGTTCGGCCGCAATACCGAGGGTGGCGCGGTCAGCATCGTCACCAGGGGGCCGTCCGGCGAGTTCGGCGGCCGCGTCAGCGCGGGCGTGGGCAATTACGGCGCCTATACCGGCGAGGCGCATATCGACCTGCCCGAGTGGCACAATGTCGCGATCAAGGTGGACGGCGTCTACCAGCATCAGGACCCGACCACGAAGAACCGGCTCGCCGGCCAGATCGGCTGGAACGCCTATGACCGCGTCGGCGGCCGCATCGCCGCGCGCTGGACGCCGACGACCGATTTCACCGCGGACTTCACCTTCGACAAGGCCACCGACAAGAACACGCCGTTCTTCAGCCAGCTCGTGAACTACAACCCGCTGGGCTATACGGTCGCCACGCTCGCCAACGGCGCGCTGACCTGCCCGTCGGCGCCGTGCATCAATCCGCTCCCCAGGCTGGTCGGCGTGCATCCCGAGCGCCAGGACGTCGCCGATGTCGGCGTGCCGCAACAATGGTCGGTGGACAAGACGCAAGGCGTCGGCATCAACCTGAAATACCATCTGTCGGACGCGCTGGAGCTGCGTTCGATCACCGCTTGGCGCAAGGTCTCGACCAACCAGTTCGACAATTCGGGCGGCCCGGAGCGCGTGCCCTTCTCGCCCAACGGCAAGTTCAGCCGCTATTCGCTGTCCGATCTCTACCAGAACCAGTTCAGCCAGGAGATCCAGGCGGTCGGCAGCATCCCGCAGCTCGATTATGTCGCGGGCCTCTATTATTTCTACGAGCAGGCGCGGGAATCGGCGGCGACCCCGTCGTCGAACCAGTGGAACGCCGACGGCACGGCCTATACGATCCTGCCGTCGCAGGTGTTCGGGACGATCACCTCGGGCAACAACGGCTGGGACTATAATTCGCGCTTCCTGCAACGTGCCAGCGTCGCCCGCGCGCGCAGCTACGCGGCGTTCGGCCAGTTCACCTACACGCCGGACTGGGCGCCCGCGCTGCACCTGACCGCCGGCGGCCGCTTCACCCACGACAAGCGCGACGGCACGCTCTACCTCGTGTCCGGTGTCGCGACCGACTGGAAGCTTCACTACAAGAAGGACCGGTTCGACCCGATGGTCACGCTCGCGTTCGACGCGGCGCGGGGCATCAACCTCTACGCCAAATATTCCACCGGCTATCGCGCCGGCGGCGCGAACGACCGCTCGTCGGATTTCGGCGCCTTCGGCCCGGAGACGGTCAAGGCCTATGAGATCGGCGCGAAGATGGACCTGCTCGACAATCGCGTCCGCCTGAACCTCGCCGGCTATATCATGGACCGGTCGGGCACGCAGATCGACTTCGATTATGTCGACACCAACCAGTATCTGCCGGGCACCACCACCCCGAACCCGACCTTCAACCTGCATACACAGGATACCGCCAACGCGCCCGGCATCTCGAAGATCCGGGGCGTCGAGGCCGACCTGACCGTGCGGCCGATCGACAACCTCACCCTCGGCGCGTCCTATGCCTATACCTATGCGATGGTGCCGGTCACGCCGAACCCGCTGCCGGGCGTCAATTTCGGCAAGCCGACGGCGGTGTTCACCGTCTATACCCCGCCCAACGCCGCGTCGGGCTATATCGACTATTCGATCCCGGTCGGCAGCGAGAGCAATCTGCGCCTGCACCTCGACGCCAATTACGCCGACGCGCAGTACAGCTTCCAGGATCAGGACCTGAAGACCGACTCGAGCTTCGTGGTGAACGGCCGGCTCGCGCTGACCGATATCACGCTGGCGGGCGGCGGACAGAAGCTGACCGTATCGGTATGGACCCGCAACCTGTTCAACGAACAGCATAAATACCGGGTCAGCAACGAGAACGCCAAGACCCTGGGCTATTACGCCAACTTCAATCCGCCGCGCACCTTCGGCATTGAAGGCTCGATCAACTTCTGATCGTCACGACAGTAATCGAAAGAGGGGCGGGGCGATGCCTCCCGCCCCTTTTTCATGCCCGGTCGAGCGGCAGGCGGATCGTGACGATCAGGCCCGGCGCGGCGTCGCCGAGCGTGAGCGTGCCGCGATGCAGCCGTGCCACCGCATCGGCGAGCGGCAGGCCCAGCCCATGCCCGGCGCGGTTACGGCTCGGTTCCAGCCGGCCGAAGCGCCGCAGCGCGCGGGCACGTTCCGCCGCCGGGATGCCCGGCCCGTCATCGCGCACCGTCAGCGCGGCCTCGCCTCCGATGTCCGCCACGTCGAGCGTGATCGTCGCGCCGGCCGGCGTGTGGCGCAGCGCATTTTCGACGAGGTTCATCAGTGTCTGACTGAGCAACTGGCGGTCGCCCGACACGCGCGCCGGTTCGCACCGCCCGACGACGAGGCGATGGCCCGTCTCGCCCGCGACCGGCGCCATCATCTCCCCGAATTCCGCGGCCAGTCGCCCAAGGTCGAGCGGGGCGAAACCGGCGCGGCGATCACCCCCCTCAACCTCCGCGATGCGCAAGGTGGCGGCGAACATCGCGAGCAGCGCGTCGCATTGCGCGATCGCCTCCGCGATCTCGTCATGCAACCGCGCCGCCTCGGGCCGCCGCGCGATCAGCGCGAGCCGGCCGCGCAGCCGGGCAAGCGGGGTGCGCATGTCGTGCGCGATATCGTTGCTGACGTTGCTGATCTCCGCCATCAGCCCGGCGATGCGATCGAGCATCCGGTTGAAGGTCGCCGCCTGCTCCGCGAAGGCGCCTCCAGCCGGATCGACCGGCAGGCGGCGCTGCATGTCGCCGTCGATGATCGCGCGCGCCGTCTCGCGCACCTCGCCGATCCGCCGGCTGACCAGCGAGACGAACAGGACCACGCCGATCACGACGATCGCCACGATCGCGCCGAACCCGAACAGATAGGGCAGGCCCCGCGCCCGCCCCTCCTTGTCGATCGGCTCGGTCTCCGCGATCGTGGTCAGCGTGAGGCCGCCGCCCGCGTCGCGCACCAGTGCGCGGCCCGCCGAAAGCCCGGTGATGCGGTCGCTGCGCGCCAGTGTCGCATAGCCGTGCGGCAGCGGCCGGGCGAGCCGCACGTTGCCGGCCAGCCAGCGCCCGCGCGCGTCGCTCAGCATCAGGCCGATGTCGCCCGTGTCGCGCTCGCGCGAGACCGACGCGATATGCGTCGCGATGACGCGCGCGTCGCCCGACGGCGGATCGCCGAGGATATCGTCGCTGATCGCGGCGATGCGCTTGTCGACCAGATCGACGATCGCGCGCTGCATCGCGCGATGCGTGGCGAAGCCGGTCAGCGCCACCGCGATCAGGAAGGCGGCGAGGAAGGCGAGCGTCAGCGATCGCAGCGATCGCAACGCCGGCATGGTCAGTCGCGCAGCATGTAGCCGACGCCGCGCACGGTGACGATCGGATCGTCCTCCCCGTCCGCCATCAGCTTGCGGCGCAGCGCGCGGATCTGCACGTCGACGATGTTGGTGGTCGGTTCGAAATCATAGCCCCAGACGCGCTCGATCAGCATCGCGCGGGTCAGCACCGTGCCGGCGTTGCGCGCCAGTTCGGCAAGCAGGTTCAGCTCCAGCCGCACGAGATCGAGCGGGCGCTCGCCCCGCCAGGCGCGGAACCGCGCCGGGCTTACCGTGATATCGCGGACGCGGATCGTGTCGCCCCCGCCGGCGGTCCATTGCCGGCCGCGCAGCAGCGCCTTGAGCCGCGCGTCCAGCTCCGCCGCCGGGGTGGGCTTCACGACATAATCGTCGGCGCCCGCCTCCAGCCCCTCGACCTTCTCGGCGGAGCGGCCGAGCGCGCTCAGCATCACCACGGGCAGCATCTTGCCGCTTTCGCGCAGGCGGCGGAGCACGGCGGTGCCGTCCATCTGCGGCAGCAGCCGGTCGATGATCGCGGCGTCGAACGGCTCGCGATCCGCGATCTGGAGCGCCGCGCCCCCGGTCGGCGCGATCGTCACCTGATGATCGAGCGCGCGCAGCTCCTCGGCCAGCGTGGCGGCATAGCCTTCGTCGTCTTCCACCAGCAGCAGGTTCATCGCCATTCTCCAGTCGCCGACATATGGCCGATGCGGAGCAAGGCAAGTGACAGTTCTGTCATTGACTCGCGCGGCGCTTTCGCGTGGTGGGGCGGGGAAAGCGGAGAGCGGGCGGATGGGCGAGCATTTCGACATATTGATCGTGGGCGGCGGGCATGGCGGCGCGCAGGCGGCGGTGGCGCTCAGGCAGCGCAAGTTCGCCGGGACGATCGCGATCGTCGGCGACGAGCCGGAACTGCCCTATGAACGCCCGCCGCTCTCCAAGGACTATCTTTCGCGCGAGAAGGAGTTCGAACGCATCCTGATCCGCCCGGCGGTGTTCTGGGCGGACAAGCAGGTGACGATGCTGCTCGGCCGACGCGTCACGGCGGTCGATCCGGCCGCGCATCGGGTGACGACGGCGGACGGCGCGACGATCGGCTACGGTACCCTGATCTGGGCCACCGGCGGCAGCCCGCGCCGGCTGACCTGCGACGGGCACGACCTTGCCGGTGTCCATGCCGTGCGCACCCGCGCCGATGTCGACCGGCTGATGGGCGAGCTTGAGACGACCGATCGCGTGGTCGTGATCGGCGGCGGCTATATCGGGCTGGAGGCGGCGGCGGTGCTGTCCAAGCTCGGCAAGCGGGTGACGGTGCTGGAGGCGCTGCCCCGCGTCCTCGCGCGTGTCGCCGGCGAGCCGTTGTCGCGCTTCTACGAGGCGGAGCATCGCGCGCATGGCGTGGAGGTGCGGCTCGGCGCGATGGTCGCCGGGCTGGAGGAGCGCGACGGCGCCGTCTCCGGCGTGAGGCTGGCGGACGGCGAGCTGCTGCCGTGCGAGATGGTGATCGTCGGCATCGGCATCGTTCCCTCCGTCGAGCCGCTGCTCGCGGCCGGCGCGGCGGGCGGCAACGGCGTGGATGTTGACGCGCATTGCCGCACCAGCCTGCCCGACATCTACGCGATCGGCGATTGCGCCGCGCATGAGAGCGGCTTTGCCGGCGGCGCGCGCATCCGGCTCGAATCGGTGCAGAACGCCAACGATCAGGCGACGACGGTGGCGAAGTCGGTCACCGGCGAACCCGCGCCCTATGAGGCGGTGCCGTGGTTCTGGTCCAATCAATACGACCTGAAGCTCCAGACCGTCGGCCTGTCCACCGGGCACGATCAGGTGGTGGTGCGCGGCGACACGGCGGCGCGCTCGTTCAGCATCGTCTATCTGAAGCAGGGCCGGGTGATCGCGCTCGACTGCGTCAACGCGACGAAGGATTACGTGCAGGGCCGCGCGCTGGTGCTGGCGGGCGCGGCGATCGCGCCGGAGCGGCTTGCCGACGCCGCCGTTCCGCTTAAGGAGATGATCGCCGCTTAAGACAGGAGCCTGCCCGAGATGAAGACCCGCGCCGCCGTCGCATTCGAGGCGAAGAAGCCGCTGGAGATCGTGGAACTGGACCTTGAGGGGCCGAAGGCCGGCGAGGTGCTGGTCGAGATCATGGCCACCGGCATCTGCCACACCGACGCCTATACGCTCGACGGGCTGGACAGCGAGGGGCTGTTCCCCTCGATCCTCGGTCATGAGGGCTGCGGTGTCGTGCGCGAGGTGGGGCCGGGCGTGACGAGCGTCGCGCCGGACGATCACGTCATCCCGCTCTACACGCCGGAATGCCGCCAGTGTAAGTCGTGCCTCAGCCAGAAGACCAACCTGTGCACCGCGATCCGCGCGACGCAGGGCAAGGGGCTGATGCCGGACGGGACGAGCCGGTTCAGCTACAAGGGTCAGACCATCTATCATTACATGGGCTGCTCGACCTTCTCGAACTTCACCGTGCTGCCGGAGATCGCGGTGGCGAAGATCCGCCCCGACGCGCCGTTCGACACGAGCTGCTACATCGGCTGCGGCGTCACGACCGGCGTCGGCGCGGTGGTCAACACGGCGAAGGTGGAGCCGGGCGCGACGGTGATCGTGTTCGGGCTGGGCGGCATCGGCCTCAACGTGATCCAGGGCGCGAAATTCGCCGGCGCGGCGCAGATCATCGGCGTCGACATCAACCCGGACCGCGAGGGCTGGGGCCGCCAGTTCGGCATGACCGATTTCGTGAACCCCAAGGACGTGGGCGACGTGGTGCAGCACCTGATCGCGATCACCGACGGCGGCGGCGACTATACGTTCGACTGCACCGGCAATACGGTCGTCATGCGGCAGGCGCTGGAATCGGCGCACCGCGGCTGGGGCGAATCGATCGTGATCGGGGTCGCCGAATCGGGCAAGGAAATCTCCACCCGCCCGTTCCAGCTCGTCACCGGGCGCGTGTGGAAGGGCACCGCGTTCGGCGGTGCGCGCGGACGCACCGACGTGCCCAAGATCGTCGACTGGTATATGAACGGCCTGATCCAGATCGATCCGATGATTACGCATCGCCTCTCGCTGGAGGAGATCAACAAGGGCTTCGACCTGATGCACGCGGGCGAGAGCATCCGCTCGGTCGTGGTCTATTGATGGAGACCGTCTCCACCAACGCGGCATTCGGCGGCACGCAGGGCGTCTATCGCCACGTCTCCGCCGCGACCGGGACGGAGATGACCTTCTCCGTCTATGTCCCGCCGCATGAGGCCGGCGCGAGGTTGCCGGTGGTGTGGTATCTTTCCGGCCTCACCTGCACCCACGCCAATGTGACCGAGAAGGGCGAGTTCCGCCGCGCCTGCGCCGAGCTTGGCCTGATCCTCGTCGCGCCCGATACCTCGCCGCGCGGCGAGGGCGTGCCGGACGATCCCGACGGCGCCTATGATTTCGGGCTGGGCGCGGGCTTCTACGTCGATGCGACGCAGGCGCCGTGGGCGGCCAATTACCGGATGTGGTCCTATGTTACGCGCGAGCTGCCAGCCTTGGTCGGGGAGCATTTCCCGGCGGACATGGCGCGACAGTCGATCATGGGCCATTCGATGGGCGGCCACGGCGCGCTGACCATCGGGCTTACCTTCCCCGAGCGCTATCGCGCCGTCTCCGCCTTTGCGCCGATCGTCGCGCCGGGGCAGGTGCCGTGGGGCGAGAAGGCGCTCGGAGGTTATCTCGGGCCGGACCGCGCGGCGTGGCGCAAGCACGACGCCGTGGCGCTGATCGAGGACGGCGCGCGGGTGCCGGGCCTGCTGGTCGATCAGGGCGCGGCGGACCAGTTCCTCGAGGGGCAGTTGAAGCCCGATCTGCTCGCGGCGGCATGCGAAAGGGCGGGTATCCCGCTGATGCTCAGGATGCAGCCGGGTTACGACCACAGCTATTATTTCATTTCGACCTTCATGGAGGACCACCTCCGCTGGCACGCGGCGCGTCTCGGCTGATCGTCGGACGGCCGGTCAGCCCGCGCTTTGGTCGTCGCCGTCGATTTCCTCCGGCGGCGCGACGTCGCGGTGGACGCGCACCCCGGCGCTGATCGTCGAGCGCGCGGCGGGCGGGACGAGCTTCGCCGCGCCGGCATCCGCCACCGCCGTCTTCGCGCCGCTGCGGTGGATCGTCACGGACCCGACCGTCTCGTTGCCGCCGCTTTCCGCCGCGTCGCCGTCGCGGTGCACCGTCACCCCCAGCGCATCCGCCACGGCGAGGCTCGATCCGACCTCCGGCTCCACGCCGTCATAGCGCTGGCGGAAGGCGAGGGCGTTCTCCATCGCGTCGCGCCAGCGGTAGAAGATGTGGTTGCCGATCGCGCCGATCCGCGTGAGGCTCGCCGCCCACCACGGCTGCACATAATTGGCATGGTAATGCGTCGCCGAGCCGACCGGGGCATAGACCTCGCCCGACAGCGCCGCCGCCGCCACCGCGCGGGCGCGCTCCCACGCCCCCGGCTCGCGCGGGCGCAGCAGCGATCCGTCGCAGGTGAAGGTGAACTGGCAGCCGGTGTTGCGGTTCGATCCCTGATAAACGACGCCGCACACGCTCTTGGGGAAGGCGCGGTCGCGCACGCGGTTGAGCACCACCTGTGCCACCGCGCGCTCGCCGTCGAGCGGCTCGGAGCGCGCCTCGTAATAGACCGCCTGCGTCAGGCAATCGAGCGCGCGCGCCGCGTCGTCGGTGGATTGGTCGCCCGGGTTGAAGGCGGGCGCGGCGTTGAGCACCGCCGGCCGCGCGAATCGCGCCAGCGCGGTTTCCTCGACGAGATCGGCCGGCACGTCGAGATCGAGCCGCTGGAGCAATTCGCGTGGGTTCTTCACCGGACGCGCCGCCGCCGTCCCCGGCGCGGGCGTATAGCTCGGCGCTTCCGCCTGCGGCACGCAGGAGGTCGCCAGCACGAGCGTTGGCACGGCAAGGAGAATGGGCCTCAGCATCGGCTCCGGCACGGTTGCGATCGGGAGCGGGGTAAAGCAGCGCGGCTAAGACGCGGTTAACGTCGCCGGCCGGGCTTGCCGCCCGCGCGCGCTTGCCGCACACCTTGCGACGACGAGCGAAGAAGGGGCGGGGATGCGGGACAAGCGCGCGCTGGGGCTGTGGGCGGCGCTGGCGCTGGTCGTCGGCAACATGATCGGCTCGGGCATCTATCTCCTGCCCGCGACGCTCGCCCCGCTCGGCGCGAACGCGATGATCGGCTGGGGGGTGACGATCGGCGGCGCGATGTGCCTCGCCTTCGTCTTCGCGCGGCTGGCGGCGGCGATCCCGGCGGCGGGCGGTCCTTACGCCTTTGCCAATGCGGCATTCGGCCCGGCGGTCGGTTTCGCGGTGGCGTGGAGCTATTGGGTGCTGGTCTGGGCCGGCAACGGCGCGGTCGCCGTGGCGGTGGTGAGCGCGCTCAGCGTGCCCTTCCCCGCGATCGGCGGCGGCCTCCCCGCGATCCTCGTCGCGCTGGCGCTGATCTGGGGACTGGTCGCGGTCAACATCCACGGCGTCGGGCTGGCGGGCCGGGTGCAGATGGTGACGGCGGGCGTGAAGCTGGTGCCGCTTGCCGGCGTGGTGCTGCTCGCCGCGTGGCTGCTGCTGCGCGACGGCTCGGGCGCGCTCGCCGCCAATCCGCCGGTGCCGGTCGGCGCGGGAGCGGTGGCGGGCGCTGCGGCGCTGACATTCTGGGGCTTCCTCGGCGTCGAGTCGGCGACCGTTCCGGCCGACAAGGTGGAGAACGCCGAACGCGTCGTGCCGCTGGTGACGCTGGCCGGCACCGCGCTGACCGGCGTGGTCTATTTCGCCGTCGCGGCCGCGATCGCGCTGATGATGCCGCGTGGAGAGATCGCCGCATCGCCCGCGCCGGTCGCCGCCTTCCTCGCCCGCACTCTCGGCGGCGGGACGGGCGATCTGGTGGCGCTGTTCGCGGCGGTCAGCGCGTTCGGCGCGCTCAACGGCTTCATCCTGCTGCAAGGCGAGATGCCGTGGGCGATGGCGCGCGGCGGCGTGTTCCCGGCGTGGTTCGGCAAGGAGAGCGCGCACGGCACGCCGGCGCGCGCGCATCTCGTCTCCGGCGTGCTGGTGACGCTGGTGATGGCGCTGAACTATACCGGCAAGACCGGCGATCTGTTCTCCGACATCGCCTCGATCAGCCTCGCGGCGGGGATGCTCGCCTATCTCGCCAGCGCGCTCGCGGCGCTGAAGCTGCTGCGCGGCGACGTGGCGGTGACGCTCGCGGCGGCGGTCGCGGCCGGCTTCGTCGCGTGGATGACCTGGGGGCTGGGGCTGAAGGCAGACCTGTGGGGGCTGGCGCTGCTTGCGCTTGGCCTGCCGGTCTATTGGTGGGTGCGGCGCGGATAGGGGTCGGATGGGCCGAGCCGTCGCGCCGCCAGCGCCAGCACCGCCGCGACCGCCGCCGCCAGCGCGACGCTGAGCGAGCCGATGCGCGGATAGAGCAAGGCGCCGCTCACCGCCCCCGCCAGCAGCCCGAGCCACAGCCGCAGATAGGCGATCCAGCCGCCCGCATCGTCGCCCAGCAAGGCGGCGGCGACGCGCTGGCCGAGCTTGACGAGCGTGCCGGTCATATAGGTGACGCCCACCGAAACCTCGCCGTTGCGCAGGAAGACGTTGTTGATCGTGCCCATCGCCGCCGCCATCGCCAGAGCGGTCCAGCCGCCGGCGATGAACCGGTCCATCGCCGCCGCCAGCGCGAGCAGCGCCGCCGTCAGCGAGAGCACCGCCGCCTTGCGCGCGGTGCCGGTGGTGGCGGCGACCAGCGCTCCCGCCACCACCCCGGCGAGGAACGCCACGATCAGCCCGGCCGCCACCCCGGCCACCGCCGAGCCGCCGGCCAGCCCCACCGCCATGCGCGTCGTGTTGCCGCTCATGAAGGAGACGAACAGGCCGCCGAGCTTCACGAAGCCGATCGCGTCGACATAGCCGGCCAGCGCCGCGAGCGCGGCGGCGAGCGACTGGCGGCGGCGGTCGTAGTGGATCATGTCAGAGCGGCAGGAAGCGCCCGACCAGCGAGCGGTCGCGCAATATCTCGTGCGCGGCATTGTGCCCCGGCGCGCCGGTGACGCCGCCGCCGGGATGCGTGCCCGATCCGCACATGTAGAGGCCCTTCACCGGCGAGCGGTAATCGCCGTGCCCGAGCACCGGGCGCGCCGCCCAGAGCTGGTCGAGGCTCATGTGCCCGTGGAAGATATCGCCGCCGATCAGCCCGAACTTGCGCTCCAGATCGAGCGGCGAATGGATCTGCCGCGCGATCACGCTCGCCTTGAAATTGGGGGCATGGTCGTTGACCGTGTCGATGATGAGGTCCGCCACCTCCTCGCGCACGTCGTCCCACGAGCGCCCTTCGGACAGCACCGGCGAGAATTGCTGGCAGAACAGGCTGGCGACGTGCTGACCCGGCGGCGCGAGGCTGTCGTCCACCGTGGTCGGTATCTTCATCTCGACGATCGGCTTCTTCGACCAGCCGAACTTCCGCGCGTCGTCATACGCCTCGTCCATGTAATCCATGCCCGGCGCGATGATGATGCCGGCGGTGTGATGCTCCGCCTTGTCCCTGCCCGGCAGCACGGTAAAGTCGGGCAGCTCGGACAATGCGACGTTCATGCGGAACGTGCCGGAGCCGACCTTGTAATTGTCCATTCGCCAGTTGAAATCGCCCGGCAGGTCGGACGGATCGACCATCCGGCGATAGAGCAGGGCCGGGCCGACATTGGCCGCGACGATCTTCGCCGCGATCTCCTCGCCGCTCTCCAGCCGCACGCCCACCGCCTTGCCGCCGTCGACCAGCACGCGATCGACCGGCGCCTCGAGGCTGATCTCGACCCCGGCATCCTCGCACGCGCGCGCCATCGCCTGCGTGATCGCGCCCATCCCGCCGACGGAATGTCCCCATGCGCCGAACTTGCCGTTCACCTCGCCGAAGACGTGGTGGAGCAGGACATAGGCCGATCCGGGCGTGGAGACGCCGGCGAAATTGCCCACCACCGCATCGAAGGCGAAGGCGGTCTTGACGTGATCGTCTTCATACCAGCCGTCGAGGAAATCGCGCGCCGATTTGGTGAACACGTCGAGCAGGTCGCGCTGCGCCTCGATCCCCATCCTGGCGAGCGGCCAGCCCTGCGACGCGCCGGACATCAGCGCGCGCAGGCCCCCGCCGACGTTGGGCGGCACTTTCAGCGCAAGGTCGCGCAACACCTGCGCCACCTTCTCCAGCGCGGCGTCGTAATGCGGGTAGGTCTCGGCGTCCTTCTTGTTGAAGCGCGCGAATTCCGCCTGCGTCCGCGCGGTGCCGCCGCCGAGCTTGAGATAGGTGTCCGCGAACGGGAAGAAGTTCGAGATGGTGCGCTCGATGATGCGGAAGCCGCGATCGTGCAGCTTCATGTCCGCGATCACCCTGGGGCGGAGCAGGCTGACGGTGTAGCTGGCGGTGGAATTGCGGAAACCGGGGTGGAACTCCTCCGTCACCGCCGCCCCGCCGACGACATGCCGCCGCTCCAGCACGCGCACCTTCATGCCTGCGCGGGCGAGATAGAAGGCGCAGACGAGGCCGTTGTGCCCGCCGCCGATGATGATCGCGTCGTATTTCTTTGTCATTGCCTTCCCCGAACCCCAATTCTTCCTTGTCTCAAACCCCGCGCGGCCGCCGCGACCAGCCGGGCGGCGGCGCGCGATGCAGCCGCGCCTCCGGTATCCGGTCCCTGATCTTCGCCGCGAAGCTGCGCAGGCACACCTCGCTCGCGCCGATCGGGCCGACCGTATAGCTTTGCGAGGCCATGCCCTGCTGGACGCGCTCGATCAGCCAGGTGTCCTCGGCGTTGACGACGCGGTTGATCCGCCAGTTGGCATAGCGCGCCAGCTTCATCTCGCGCCGCTCATCGGGAAGCGCGAAGCACATCTCGCGCAGCACGCAGGTCGTCGGCGACAGCGGCAGCCACTGCATGAAATCGATCTGGTCGGCGTAGATGTCGAACGCCATGTTCGGCCACAGCTTGTAATAGAGCCACAGCCGCTGGTTCTCCTCCGGCAGATGATCCACGCGCGGCAGATGCTTCTGGTAGAAGCGCTCCCACATATTGTCAGACGGGCGATCGACCAGCCCGCCGCTCATCTTGTCCACCCAGCCGGCGGCTTCGATCGCATAGCTCTTGCCGAACAGCCGCGTCAGACCGTCATGCGCGACGGGGATGTGGAGGTTGTCGGAATAATTGTCGCCGACGTTCTTCCAGTTCACCGCCCGGTCGCGCAGGCGCACGTCGCCGATGCGGCGCATCTCCTCGAAGCGATAGGGCGCGATCTCGTGGTCGTAGGGCGCCATCATCTCCGCGACCGAGGGGCCGCCGTCATCCTCCAGCCGGACGAAGACGAAGCCGCGCCACGTCGAGACCTCGACCGGCACCAGCCCATTGTCCTCCAGCCGGAGCGCCGGATAGTCGCGCTTCATCGGCACGCCGGAAAGCCGCCCGTCCAGCTCATAGGTCCAGGCGTGATAGGGGCAGACCAGCTTCCTGGCGCAGCCGGCATCGCCCTCCATGATGCGCATCGCGCGGTGGCGGCAGACGTTGTGGAAGGCGCGGATCGCCCCGTCCTCGCCGCGCACCGCC
Source organism: Sphingomonas sp. CL5.1 (assembly GCF_013344685.1). Classification (NCBI taxonomy): domain Bacteria; kingdom Pseudomonadati; phylum Pseudomonadota; class Alphaproteobacteria; order Sphingomonadales; family Sphingomonadaceae; genus Sphingomonas; species Sphingomonas sp. CL5.1. Next base: position 837,357 of record NZ_CP050137.1, on the reverse strand, counting down.
ATCATCTGCTCGCCGAGATAGGCGATCGTGCGCCATTCGCCCGGCGTGGCGAGATCGCTCTCGTGGCAGACGATCTGCCACGACGGGCGGATCACCCGCGCCATCTCAACCTCGAAGAACTCCGCGTCGGTGTAGATCCAGCCCGGCAGCGAATAATTTGCATCGGGGTCGGCGAACGGCTGGGCGAGGGTGGCCATGAAGCGCGACTCCGGTTGCTTGCTATACAAACGTATAATAAGCTCCGCCCATGCGCAATATCCCCGCTTTCACCCGCACCGACGCGGACGAGCGCCGCAAGTCGCTGATCGCGGCGGCGACGCGCGTGCTGGCGCGCGACGGGGCGGCGGGCGCATCGGTGCGCGCGATCGCGCAGGAGGCGGGGGTGTCGCCCGGCCTCGTCACGCATCATTTCGGCGGCATGGATGCGCTGATCGCGGCGACCTACGCCTATGTCGGCGCGGCGGTGACGGCGGCGCTCGACGCGGCGGTGGCGGGGGCGGGCGACGATCCGCGCGCGCGCCTTTCCGCTTATGTCGCGGCGAGCTTCGCCCCGCCGATCGCCGACCGTGCCCTGCTCGCGACCTGGGTGGCGTTCTGGAGCCTCGTCATCGCGCGAGACGACGTGGCGCGGCTGCACGACGAGCAATATGGCCATTTCCGCGCCGGGCTGGAGCGGCTGCTCGGCGATTGCGGGATCGCCCCCGCCGCGCGCCGCCGCGCCGCGATCGCGATCACCGCGCTGGTCGACGGATTGTGGCTGGAATTGTGCCTCTCGCCCGACGTGCTCGACGCGGCGGAGGCGCGGGCGATCGCCGAGGCGCAGATCGCGGCGATGCTCGGCGCGGGGTGACAGCGGGCGTCCGCCGCCCTACCTCCCGCCGTGACCTGTCCGGGAGCAACGATGACCATCGCCCTCGATCGCCGTGGCCTGCTGCGCGGCAGCGCCCTGCTTGGCGCCGCGGCCGCCTTCCCCGCGTGGGCGCGGCCGGTGTCGCCCGGCATCGTCGGGCCGCTGCCGTCGCTTTCGGGGGAGGACATCCACCTGCGCATCGCGCGCCGGATGCTGATGGTCGATGGCCGGGAAAGCCATGCGATCGGCATCAACGGCACCGTCCCCGCGCCGCTGATCCGCTTGCGCGAGGGGCAGCAGGTGCGGCTGCATGTCGAGAATGCGCTGGACGAGGACAGCTCGATCCACTGGCACGGCCTGCTCCTGCCGGCGGAGATGGATGGCGTGCCGGGTATCAGCTTTCCGGGGATCAGGCCGGGCGAGACCTTCACCTATCGCTTCCCGATCGTCCAGTCGGGCACCTATTGGTATCACAGCCATTCGGGGCTTCAGGAGCAGATGGGCCATTACGGCCCGATCGTGATCGACCCGGCGGGCGCGGACCCGATCGTCTCGGACCGCGAGCATGTGATCGTGCTGTCGGATCACAGCCCGCTCCATCCCCATGCGATCTTCCGCAAGCTCAAGCTGCAGGGCGGTTATTTCAACAGAAGGCGGCAGACGCTCGCCGGGTTGCTCGCGGGGCGGGACCAGCGCGAAGGCGAGCGGCTGAAATGGGCGGCGATGCGGATGGACCCGACCGATATCTCGGACGTCACCGCCAGCACCTACACCTATCTCGTCAACGGCCACGGGCCGGAGGATAACTGGACCGCGCTGTTCGCGCCCGGCGAGCGGGTGCGGCTGCGCGTCGTCAACGCCTCGGCGATGACCACCTTCAACCTGCGCATCCCCGGCCTGCCGCTGACGGTGGTTCAGGCCGACGGGCAGGACGTGCGGCCGGTGACGGTCGACGAATTGCAGGTGGCGGTCGCCGAGACCTACGACCTGATCGTCGAGCCTCGCGAGGATCGCGCCTGGACGATCGTCGGCGAAAGCATCGACCGCTCCGGCATGGCGCGCGCCACGCTCGCCCCGCGCGCGGGGATGGCGGGCGAGGTGCCCCCGCTCCGCCCGCGCCCGCTCGCGACGATGCGCGACATGGGCATGGACATGGGGGGCATGGACATGGGGAGCATGGACATGCGGGGAATGGATATGGCCGGCATGGACATGCCCGGCATGGATCACGGCGCGATGAAGCATTCGATGCGCGATTTCGCCAACGCGCCGGAGGTGAGGAAGACCCCCGCCGTCCAGACCATCTCCCCCATGCCCGTCGATCGCACCGGGGAGCCGGGGCAGGGGCTGGCCGATGCCGGGCATCGCGTGCTCACCTATCGCGATCTCGTCGCGAAGGCGCGCAACCCGGACGTGCGCGCGCCCGATCGGCAGATGCGCATCCACCTCACCGGCAACATGGAACGCTATATGTGGGCGTTCGACGGCGAGAAGCTGAGCGCGGTGACCGCGCCGATCCCCTTCGCCAAGGACGAGCGCGTCCGCGTGACGCTGGTCAACGACACGATGATGGGCCACCCGATCCACCTGCACGGGCATTTCTTCGAGCTTGTCACCGGCCATGGCGATCATGCGCCGCGCAAGCATACGGTGCAGGTCCAGCCCGGCGGCACGGTGACGTTCGACGTGACGACCGATGCGGTGGGCGACTGGGCGTTCCACTGCCACCTGCTCTATCACATGCACGCCGGGATGATGCAGATCGTCTCGGTCCGCCCGCGTGAGGGAGAGGCGGCGTGAGGCGGGCACTGCTTCCGCTGGGGGTGGCCGCGTTGCTCGCGAGTGGTGTGGCACAGGCGCAGGAGATGGACCACGCCGGGCACGACGGCATGACGATGTCCGCCGCCCCGGCTCCTCCCTTATGCCCTCCGGAACACGCGGCGATGGGCCATTGCAAGCCGGCCGCGCCGCCCGCGCCGATGCCCGCCACGGGCGATCCGCAATGTCCGCCCGAACACGCCGCGATGGGGCATTGCAAACCCGATCCCCATGCCGGGCACGCCATGCCGCAAGCGATGGGCGGCGGGACGGCACTCCCCGCCGGAAACGCGCCACCGCCGCCCGCGACCGCTGCGGACTATGCCGACCGTTTCTGGGGCGCTGACGCCATGGCCGCATCGCGCGCCGCGCTGCGGCGCGAGCATGGCGGCATGGCCTTCTCGCAAGTGATGATCGACCTCGCCGAAGCGCGCATCGGCGCGGGGCCGGACGGCTATCGCTGGAGCGGCGAGGGCTGGTTCGGTGGGGACGTCAACCGCCTCGTCGTCAAGAGCGAAGGAGCGGGCGCGTTCGGCGGGCGGCTCGACGAGGGCGAGGCGCAGGCGCTCTACAGCCGCGCGGTGGGGCCGTATTTCAACCTTCAGGCCGGTGTGCGGCAGGATTTCCGCGCCGCCGCCCCGCGCACTTATGCGACGATCGGGGTGGAGGGCCTCGCGCCTTACTGGTTCGAACTGGACGCCGCCGCTTTCCTGTCGACCAGGGGCGAACTGACCGCGCGCCTCGGCGCCTATTACGACCAGCGCGTGACAGATCGGCTAATCCTCCAGCCACGCATCGACCTGAACCTCGCCGCGCAGGACGTGGCCGCCGCCGGCATCGGCGCGGGGTTGAGCGAGGCGGAACTAGGCCTGCGGCTGCGCTACGAGATCGCGCGCGAGTTCGCGCCCTATGTCGGCGTGTTGTGGCGGCGCAAGGCCGGGCGCACCGCCGATTTCGCCCGCGCGAGCGGGGAGGATGCCGGCGGCGCGGCGCTGGTGCTCGGCGTGCGGGCGTGGTTCTGATCGCGAAGCTGACCCCGCTCGCGAAAGAGCGGGGCCTGACGAAACTCACACGTCGAGATTGGCGACCGACAACGCGTTTTCCTGGATGAACTCGCGGCGCGGCTCGACCACGTCGCCCATCAGGCGGGTGAAGATCTCGTCGGCCACGTCGGCCTGATCGATCGCCACACGCAGCATCGAGCGGTTGGTCGGGTCGAGCGTGGTTTCCCAGAGCTGCTCCGGGTTCATCTCGCCCAGCCCCTTGTAGCGCTGGATCGACAGCCCCTTGCGTCCCGCCGCGAAGATCGCCTCCAGCAATTGCGACGGCCGGGCGACGAGCGATTCGCCCTTGCCGATCGTCGCGGCCTGCTCGCCTTCCTCGTCCGCATCGGCGACATCCTCGGCCGACGCCGCGCCCTTCAGCGGCGCCAGCTTGCCCGCCATGGCGAAAGCTTCGGCCTGCTCGCTCGCCAACGCGTGCAACTTGCGCGCCTCGGTAGAGCCGAGGAACGCCGCCTCGACGATGTGATGATCGGTCACGCCGCGCCACAGCCGCTCGAAGTGGATGCCGCCCTCGTCGGTGATCCGCGCCGACCAGCGCGCCTCGCGGTCGCCCGCGTCGAGCCGGCGCGTCACCTCCGCCACCGTCGCCGCGCGCGCCGCCCGATCCAGCTCGGGGTCGAGCGCGCCCGCCAGCGCCAGCGCCTCGATGATGACCGGATCGTAGCGGCGCGGGACGTATCGCATCAGCGTGCGCATCCGCCGCGCATGCTCGACGAGCACGGTCAGGTCCTGCCCGGACCGTGCGCCGCCCGCCGTTTCCAGCACCGTCGCGGCGACGCCTGCCTCGACCAGATAATCGTCCAGCGCCTTCTCGTCCTTGAGGTAAACCTCGGACCGCCCCCGTGTCGCCTTGTAGAGCGGCGGCTGCGCGATGTAGAGGTGCCCGCGCTCGATCAGCTCCGGCATCTGGCGGTAGAAGAAGGTGAGCAGCAGCGTGCGGATATGCGCGCCGTCCACGTCCGCGTCGGTCATGATGACGATCTTGTGGTAGCGCAGCTTATCGGCATTGAACTCGTCGCGGCCGATGCCGGTGCCCATCGCCTGGATGAGCGTGCCGATCTCGCGGCTGCCGAGCATCCGGTCGAAACGCGCGCGCTCGACGTTGAGAATCTTGCCGCGCAAGGGCAGGATCGCCTGGAAATGCCGGTCGCGGCCCTGCTTGGCCGAGCCGCCGGCCGAATCGCCCTCGACGAGGAACAGCTCGGACTTGGCCGGGTCCTTCTCCTGACAATCGGCGAGCTTGCCGGGCAGGCTGGCGATGCCCATCACCGACTTGCGGCTCGCCTCGCGCGCCTTGCGCGCCGCCTCGCGCGCGGCGGCGGCGTCGATGATCTTCTGGATGATCGTGCGGGCGTGGGCGGGATTTTCCTCCAGCCATTCCGCCATCTTGTCCGCCATCAGGCTTTCGAGCGGCTGGCGCACCTCGGAGCTGACCAGCTTGTCCTTGGTCTGCGAGGAGAATTTCGGATCGGGCAGCTTGACCGAGACGATCGCGGTCAACCCCTCGCGCATGTCGTCGCCCTGGAGGGTGACCTTCTCCTTCTTCAGGATGCCGGACTTGTCGGCATAGCCGTTGAGCGTGCGCGTCAGCGCCGAGCGGAACGCGGCGAGGTGGGTGCCGCCGTCACGCTGCGGGATGTTGTTGGTGAAGCACAGGACATTCTCGTAATAGCTGTCGTTCCACTCCAGCGCGACGTCGATGCCGATGTCGTCGCGGTCGCCGGTGATGGCGATCGGCTCGGGAATCAGCGGAGTCTTGGCGCGATCGAGCCACTTCACGAAGGCGGCGATCCCGCCCTCGTAATAAAGCTCGATCGTCTTCGGTTCCTCGTGCCGCGCGTCGGTGAGGAACAGCCGCACGCCGGAATTGAGGAACGCCAGCTCACGATAGCGGTGCTCCAGCTTCTCGAAATCGAACTCGGTGATCTTGAATGTCGAGGGGCTGGGCAGGAAGGTGACGCGCGTACCCTTCTTGCCCTCCACCTTGCCGACCACCTTGAGCGGGGCAACAGCGTCGCCATGGGCGAAGCGCATGTAATGCTCCTCCCCGTCGCGCCAGATTGTGAGGTCCAGCCATTCGCTGAGCGCGTTGACGACCGAGACGCCCACGCCGTGCAGTCCGCCCGACACCTTATAGGCATTGTCGTCGGACGTGTTCTCGAACTTCCCGCCGGCGTGGAGCTGGGTCATGATGACCTCGGCCGCCGAGACGCCTTCCTCCGGATGGATGCCGGTGGGGATGCCGCGCCCGTTGTCGGTCACGGAGACGGAGCCGTCCGCGTTGAGCGTGATGTCGATCCGGTCGCAATGGCCGGCGAGCGCCTCGTCGATCGCATTGTCGGACACCTCGAACACCATATGATGCAGGCCCGAGCCGTCATCGGTGTCGCCGATATACATGCCCGGACGCTTGCGCACCGCGTCGAGGCCCTTCAGCACCTTGATCGAGGAGGCGCCGTATTCCGCATTCTGGGGTTCTGCCATGCCGATTATATAGGCACGACACCCGCGTAACGAAAGCGAAATGGGAGAGTGGAATGGGACTGATGCTGATCGTGGCGCTGCTCGCCGCCGCCCCCGCCGTGCCGGCCGATCTGGCGGCGGCGGTGCGCGCCTATGACGAGGCGCAGGTGAAGGGCGACCGTGCCGCGCTGGAGCGGTTGCTGGCGGACGATTATACGCTGGTGAACTCCGGCGGCGCGATCGAGAGCAAGGCGGAACTGATCCGCGACTACACCGCGCCCGGCTTCACGCTGGAGCCGTTCACCGTGGAACGGCCGGTCGAGAAGGTCTGGCCGGGCGGCGCGGTGATGGGGGGCGTCGCGCTACTGCGCGGCACGGACGGTGGGAAGCGCTACGAGGCCAGGCTGCGCTTCGCGGATGTGTGGGCGAAACGCGGCGGCCGCTGGCAGGTGATCTACACCCAGGCGGCGCGCGAATCAGGCGGCGGGTGATCTCCCCCTCGCCGCGTGATTGGCTCATTTCCGGGCGAAGCGGGCCATTTCCGGGACGGTCCGGCGCAACATTCATCTTAACGTGCGGTTTACCCTGCTAGCCAGCGTCTCCCACCAAGGTGGAAACTGTCGACAGATCCGCGTTGTTTCAACCGGTTCGGTCGACCTTAGTAAGGGGTATCGACCATGCGTTATATTCTCGCCCTCACAGCGGCCGGCGCGGCGCTCGCGCTTCCGGCCGGCGCGAATGCCGCGGCATTCGTCAACGGAAGTTTCGAGAGCGGCGTCGCGCCCGGCACCTACACTACCGTCGCTGGCGGTGATTCCAGCTCGATCACCGGCTGGACCGCGACCGGCAACAGCGTCGATTATATCGGCAGCTATTGGCAGGCGCAGGACGGCGGCCGCAGCATCGACCTCAACGGCAATGCGCAGGGCGGCATCGAGCAGACCTTCGACACGGTCGCGGGCACGCTCTACAACGTCACCTTCTGGCTGGCCGGCAATACGGACGGCGCGCCCGTCACCAAATCCGTGCTGGTCGGGGCAACCGGCAATGCCGGTCAGCTGTTCACCTTCGATTCGAGCTCGTTCGACAAGACGAACATGGGCTGGGCGCAATATACCTACAATTTCGTCGCGCAGGGCGCGTCGACGACCTTGTCCTTTGGGTCGCAGGATGCCGGAGCCTATGGCGCGGCGCTCGACAACGTCTCGCTGCTGACCGGCGGCGGGGTGCCGGAGCCGGCGACCTGGGGGTTGATGATCCTCGGCTTCGGCGGGATCGGCGCCGTGATGCGCCGCCGCCGCGACGCGCGCGCCTCGATCGCCTGAGCACGCGACAGATATTGGATGCCGCCGCCGGTCGTATCCGGCGGCGGCTTTTCCTTGTCCGGGGCTCAGCCGAGCGCGATCCGCGTCGCGTCGCCGCCGATTTCGGCGAACAGCGCCTGCTCGGTTCCGGTCATCCACACCTGTCCGCATCCGCCGAGCCGCGCGAACAGGGCGGCGCGGCGCGCGGGATCGAGATGCGCCGCCACTTCGTCGAGCAGCATGACCGGCGGCGCTCCGGTGCGCGCCGTGACCAGCTCGGCATGGGCGAGGACGATGCCGAACATCAGCGCCTTCTGCTCACCGGTGGAGGCGAGCGCGGCGGCGCGATCCTTCTCCAGATGCCACGCCAGCAGGTCGACGCGATGCGGCCCCGCTAGCGCGCGTCCGGCGGCTGCGTCGCGCGCGCGGCCGGTGCGGAGCTGCTCCGCGAGATCGCCAGCGTCGCCGCTCCACCCCTCCAGCGCCAGCCCGGCGCGCGGAAAATCGCCCGCCGGTTGCGCCGCCAGCCGTTCGGCGAGCGCCACCACTGTCTCGCGCCGCACCGCGTCGAGCGCCGCGCCATGCTCGGCCATGCGTCGTTCGAGCGCGCCGAGCCATTCGCGATCGGGGTGCTCCTCTCCCAGCAGCCTGTTGCGGCTGCGCATCGCCGCATCGTAGCGCGCGGCATGGACGGCATGGCCGGGGAACAGCGCCAGCGCGAGCCGGTCGAGGAACTGGCGGCGGGTGGAGGCTGGCTCTGTGAATAGCCGATCCATCGCCGGGGTGAGCCATATTATCGAGAGCCGTTCGGCCAGCGCATTGGCGGCCGATGCCGCGCCGTTGATCCGCACCACGCGGCGTTCCGGCGCGCCTGGCAGCGTGCCGGTGGCGATCTCCGTCCCGTCGGCCAGCGTCGCGGCGACGCCGAAGCCGCCCGCGCCGGTGCGCGCGATCTCGCCCAGCGCGGCGCGGCGCAGGCCCCGGCCCGGCGCGAGCAGCGACACCGCTTCCAGCACATTGGTCTTCCCCGCGCCGTTCGGCCCGGTCAGCACCACGAAGCCGCGCGCCGGCGCGAGCGTCAGCGCGTCATGGTTGCGGAAATCGGAGAGGACGAGCCGGTCGAGCATCGCACCCGCCATAGGCGCTGATGCGGGGGCGGCGCCAGTCGCGCCGTCGATGGAGGGGCGGCGCGCCAACGGGACATGGCGCGCCGTGGCCCCCCCTCCACCATCTCTCCCGAGGGAGCGGGAGCGGAATCAGGCGGCGAGGCGCGGCGGCTCGGACGTGATCGCCGCGTCCTTCTCGCGCCGGTCGCTGAGATAGGAGGCCATCTCCGGCCCCAGCACGCGTTGCGCCTCCAGATATATTTTCGGCTCGCGGATGCCCAGCCGCTGCCGCGCGGCCTCGATCGGCTCGTGGAGCAGCGTCAGATAATCCTCGCCCGACAGCCATTGCGCGGCGCGGCCGTGGCGATAGCCTTCCCACACCGCCCTGGCGAAGAGCGTGCCCTTCGTGACGCGCAGGCTCTTGAGCGCGGCGGCGGCGGCGATGAACGCCCAGCCCAGCCCGCCGACCTGCGCGTAGCTGAACGCCACCAGCGCCGCCTCGCCGAGGCTCTCGTCGGCCTTGTAGCCGGTCATCACATGCCAGATGTCATGGGTGTCGCGCACGCGGCGGCCGAACCACGCATAAGGGTGCGGCATATCCTCGCTGTCGGTGCCCTCGCGGCTGACGTCGGCGAGGCCGTCGGCGGAATAGCCGGTCGATTCGAGGAAGTCGCGATAGGCGGCGCCGATCGTGCCGGGGGCGAACTGGCTGGCGAAGCCGGGCTGGGAAAACACCTCCGCCAGCTCGACCTGGTCATAGGCGATCCGCCCGCCCCGTTCGGTGGCGATCAGCCGGGCATAGCCCTGCTCGGTCGCGCCGACGTTGAGCGCGCGCATGATGCGGAACACCTGCACCGTATCGTCGCCATTGGCGAGCAGCTTGCGGATCGCGGCGAAGGCGGTGCGCCAGTCGCGGCGGCCCGTGGTGCCGGGGAGGGGAGGAAGGGTGGCGGCCATCGAATCACTCCTTACTGACAACAATGTCAATAAGCGCTGCTCACACTGCTGTCAATAACATCTACCGTCCGGATGCTCAAATCCGCGTCATCGCCATCGCACGCTCGCCATAGCGCGGGCCGGCGGTGCCGCCGCGCGGGGCGACCGCCTCCAGCCGGGCAAGGTCGTCGGCGGTCAGCGCCAGCTCCGCCGCCGCGACCGAATCCTCCATCGTCGCGCGGCGCTTCGATCCGGGGATCGGCGCCACGTCCGGCCCCTGCGCCAGCAGCCATGCCAGCGCGACCTGCGCGGGGCTGGCGCCATGCGCCGCCGCGATCTCCCTCGCCACCGCGACGATCTTCATGTTGGCGGCGAAATTCTCCTCCGAATAGCGCGGGTCGTTGAGGCGATAGTCGCCTTCCTCCAGATCGGCGCGCGAGCTGATCTGCCCGGTCAGGAAGCCGCGCCCGAGCGGGCTGTACGGCACCAGCCCGATGCCCAGCTCGCGGCAGACGGGCAGGATCTCCGCCTCGATATCGCGTTCCCACAGCGAATATTCGCTTTGCAGCGCGGCGATCGGATGGACCGCGGCGGCGGCGCGGATCGTGCCGGCGCCGGCTTCCGACAGGCCGATATGGCGGATCTTCCCCTCGCGCTTCAGCGCCGCCATCGTCTCGATCACTTCCCCGATCGGCACGTTCGGATCGACGCGGTGCTGATAGAAAAGATCGATCGTATCGACCCCAAGCCGCTTCAGCGACCCCTCGCACGCGCGGCGAATGTTGGCGGGATGCGAATCGACCGCGAAATCGCCCTTTGGCCCCATCAGCCCGAACTTGGTGGCGATCACCAGCCCGTCGCGCTTGCCCCGGATCGCCTTGCCGAGCAGCTCCTCGTTGGTCAGCGGGCCATAGACTTCGGCGGTGTCGAAGAAGGTGACGCCCAGATCGATCGCGCGGTGGATGGTGGCGATGCTCTCGGCGTCGTCGGCATGGCCGTAGTTGAGGCGGCCGCCCGACTTGCTCGCCATCGGCATGCAGCCGATGCCGATCGCGGAAACCTTCAGCCCGTCCCCCAGATTGCGGTATTTCATGCCTCGATCCCTTCCACGATCGTATCCGCCTCATCCTCCACGACGCGCTGGCCGCGCGCCAGCGTGACGGTGGTGGCGAGATCCCACATGACGTTGCCGAGCGTGCGCACAATGTCCGGCATCGTCTCCACCGCGACGAGCAGCCCGAGCGGCGCGACGGGCGCCCCGAGCGTCGCGCAGACCGGGGAGATCGCGCCGATGAAGCTCACCGTGCCCGGCAGGCTGACCGAGCCGAGCGAGGTGAGCATCGCCACCAGCGCGCCCGCCGCCAGCGTCGCGGCGTGGAGCGGCACGCCGAACCAGGTCGCGACATAGATCGCCACCGCGAAGTTCATCGCCGGCCCGGTTGCGCGCAGGATCGCGACGGCGAGCGGCAGCGTGACGCCGGCGGTCGCCACCGGCACCCCCATCGCGCGCGAACTGGCCAGCATCGCCGGCAGCGAGGCGAGAGAGGATTGCGTCGAGATCGCCACCGCCTGCGTCGACAGCCCGGCGCGAACGTAATGGGCGAGGCCTACCCGCCCGCCGATCACCGCGAGCGGATAGGCGACCAGCGACACCACCAGCCCCACCGCCGAGACGGTGAGGATATAATGGACCAGCGCGTGGAACGCGCCTCCTCCCGCCTTCGCGCCGACCACCAGCGCCAGCGCGAACACGCCGAGCGGCCCGATCCACAGCACCCAGCCGATCACCACCAGCATCGCGTCGCGGATGCCCGAGAACAGGCGGGTGACGAGATCGCGCAGCCCCGCGTCGATCCGCATCAGCGCGAAGGCGAACACCAGCGCGAAGACGATCATCGACAGGAAATTGCTGTCCGCCGACGCCTTCAGCGCATTGGCCGGGATGATGCCGGCGATGAAGTCGCCCACCGGGGGCACCGGCTGCACCGTCTCCGCCCCCGCCAGCGCGCGGCGCAGCGCGGCGGCGGACTCCACCGGCAGCGGCGCGAGTTGCAGGAACAGCGGCGTCAGGAAGGCGGCCGCGATCGCCGACGCCGCCATGACGATCAGGTAAAGGCCGACCGCCCGCCCCGCGAGCTTTCCCGCCTGCGCCGCCTCCGCCGTCGCCGCGACGCCGGTGACGAGCAGCGAGAAGACGAGGGGCACGATCGTCATCTGCAGGCCGTTGAGCCACGCCTGTCCGATCGGCCCGGCGACGGACGTGACCGGATCGACCGCTTGCGGCGCGAAGCCGGCGATCAGGATGCCGGCGACGATGCCAGCGATCAGCGCGAGCAGGATGCGGGTGGATGGGGACATTCTGATCCTTGAGTTCCTTCTGGCTCGCCCTTTTCGCCGCGCGACGCTATCAGCCCCTGGCAGGGAGCCGATAGGGGAACCGGACGCAGGCGATGGCAAGAAAATATTTCGGCACCGACGGGATTCGCGGCCTCACCAACCTCGCGCCGATGACGGCGGCGATGGCGATGAAGGTCGGCATGGCGGCCGGCACCTATTTCCAGCGCGGCGACCATCGCCATCGCGTGCTGATCGGCAAGGATACGCGATTGTCCGGCTACATGCTCGAATCCGCGCTGGTCGCGGGCTTCACCAGCGTCGGCATGGACGTGGTGATGACCGGGCCGATGCCCACCCCGGCGGTGGCGATGCTGACGCAGTCGATGCGCGCCGATCTGGGCGTGATGATCTCCGCCAGCCACAATCCCTTCGCCGACAACGGGATCAAGCTGTTCGGCCCGGACGGCTACAAATTATCCGACGAGGCGGAAGCCGAGATCGAGGCGCTGATCGACGGCGTGGACCAGGGCGCGGTGCCGCTCGCGCCCGCCGCGCAGATCGGCCGCGCGCGGCGGATCGACGACGCGCAGGGCCGCTACATCCACTTCGCCAAGTCCACCTTCCCCGACGACCTTCGCCTCGACGGGATGAAGGTGGTGGTAGATTGCGCCAACGGCGCCGCCTATCAGGTCGCGCCCGCCGCCCTGTGGGAGCTGGGGGCGGAGATCGTCGCGATCGGCGTGACGCCGAACGGGCGCAACATCAACGATGGCGTCGGCTCGACCGCGCCGCAGACCTTGTCCGAGACCGTGGTGGCGAGCGGGGCGGCGATCGGCATCGCGCTCGACGGCGATGCCGACCGGCTGATCGTGGTCGACGAGAAGGGCGCGGTGGTCGACGGCGATCAGCTCATGGCGACGATCGCCACCGGTTTCGCCCGCGCCGGGCGGCTCGCCGGTGGCGGACTGGTGGCGACGGTGATGTCGAATCTCGGGCTGGAACGGCATCTCTCCGCGCAGGGGCTGGGGCTGGTGCGCACCGGCGTCGGCGACCGCTACGTGCTGGAGACGATGCGCGCGCGCGGCTACAACGTCGGCGGCGAGCAGTCCGGGCATATCATCCTGTCGGATTACGGCACCACCGGCGACGGGCTGGTGGCTGCGCTCCAGATCCTCGCCGAGGTGCAGCGCGCCGGCGCGCTCGCGAGCGAGGTGCTCCATCGCTTCGATCCGCTGCCGCAATTGCTCAAGAACGTCCGCTTCGAACGCGGCGCGAAGCCGCTCGACACGGCGGCGGTGAAGGCTGCGATCGCGGCGGCGGAAGCGGAGCTGGAGGGGCGAGGCCGCCTCGTGATCCGCGCCTCGGGCACCGAGCCGGTGATCCGCGTGATGGCCGAGGGCGACGATCGCGCGCACGTCGAAGCGGTGGTGGACCGGGTGTGCGAGGCGGTGAAGGCGGCGGCGTAGAGGCGGGGCGATGCTGAATCGGCTGGCGATGCCGAAGCCGGTTTCATGGGCGCTGATGGCGCTCGTGGCCGTGGTGTTCGTCGCCCTGCAACTCGTGTTCGTCCGTCTGGTGTTCCCGTCGGGCGCGCTGGGGATCGTGCGCAAGGCGACCGGCGGGCTGGTCGCGCCGACGCTGGTCGCCAATCTGACGATCAGCGCGGCGGCCATCGGGATATTGGCCGTATTCGGGAAGCAGCGGCTGCGCGATCTCGGGCTTGTCGGCCGCATCGGCCCGGCCATCGCCTTCACGGCGGCGATCTGGATCGGCGTCAATCTGCTCGAGGCGCTTGCGGCGATGAAGGCGGGGAGTTTGCGGATCGATCCGGCCTGGTCCGCCAGGCCTTTGGGGGTTGTGGGGCAGTGGCTCGGCACCACCTTGGGCACCGCCTTGCTGGAGGAGATGCTGTTTCGCGGCGTGCTGATGCGCCAGATCGCATTGAGGCTCGGCAGGATCGGGGCGGGCCGATCGGTTTCGCTGATCCTCGCCGTCATCCTGTCGCAGGCCGCGTTCGCCGCCATGCACCTGCCGGCAATTCCCGGACTGGACGCTTCCGCGTTGACCGGCCTGTTCATCGCGGGCGTGGCGCTGGCCCTGCTCTATTGCGCTACCGGCAACCTGTTGATCTGCATCGGCCTGCACGGTTTGGCCGATGCGCCGAGCCTTCTGGTCGCCGATCGATGGGATCTGCTCGACAGCCAGAATTTCATCATCGCGAGTTGCCTTCTGGTCGGGGCCGTCGCGATCGTGCAGGGCAAGCGGGGGAGATTCTGAAGGGCGGTTTCACCGCACCACCTCGCCCCCCTTCATCACATGCGTCACCTTCTCCAGCACGCGCACGTCCGTGAGCGGATCGCCGGCCACCGCGACCATGTCCGCATAATGGCCCGGCGACAGCGCGCCGACGTCCGCGCTCCTGCGTAGCAGCGCCGCCGATACCACGGTGGCGGACTGGATCGCCTGCATCGGCGTCATGCCGTAGCGCACCATATAGGCGAACTGCCGCGCGTTGAGGCCGTGGGGATAGACGCCCGCATCGGTGCCGAAGGAGAGCTTCACGCCCATCTTCACCGCCTTGGCGAAGCCCTGCCGCTGCGCCTCGGTGGTATCGCGGTTCTTCTGGAGATATTCGGCGGGCCAGCCGTTCTTCGTCCCCTCCGCGTCGATCCAGTCGCCATCGTAGATGTCCATGTCGAGCCACACGCCCGCCTCTTTCGCCATGCGCAGGCCCTCGTCGTCGATCAGGCTGGCATGCTCGATCGAGCGCGCGCCGGCGCGGATCGCGGCCTTGATGCCCTCCGCACCATGGGCATGGGCGATGCAATAGCTGCCATGGCGCTTTGCCGCGTCGCAGGCGGCCTGCATCTCCTCCGGCGTCAGCTCCAGCGCGCCGGGGGTCGAGCCGACCGCCAGCACCGCGCCGGTGGCGATCATCTTGATGAAGTCCGCGCCACGGCTGAACAGCATGTCCACCGCGTTGCGCGCATCGTCGGCGGTGCGGACATAGCCGAGCCGCATGTCCGGCGGCACCGGCACGTCGGGCGCGGCGCCCGTCACCGCGCCGCCGCCGTTGGGGATGGTGATATAGGCCCCGGCCACCACCATGCGCGGGCCGGTCACGTCGCCCGCCGCGATCGCGTCGCGCAATGCCACGTCCGAAAGGCCGCGGAACACGCCGACGTCGCGGACGGTGGTGAAGCCAGCCTCCAGCGTCTCGCGGGCGCGGCGCGCGCCCTTCAGGATCGTCGCGGCGGCGGAATGGTGCAGCGCCTCCGCCGGATCGCTGCTGTCCGCATAGCCGTCCGAGACATGGGTGTGGCAATCGATCAGGCCGGGCAGCACGGTCAGCGCCGACCAGTCGATCACGCGCGCGCCGGCCGGCGGCGGCGACCACGGGCCGACCGCCGTCACGCGATCGTCGGCGATGTCGATGCGCTGGTCGGTCAGCACCTTGCCATGCTCGGTGTCGATCAGCCGCCCGGCGTGGACATAGCGCGTCTCCCCATGCGCACCCGATGCGGCCGCCAGCGCGAGCGCCAAAGCGATCATGCGCATACTTGTCTCCCCTTTCCTCGTCGCTCTATGCCAGCTTCATGCTTGAGATGCGCCCCGATTGCGAACGCTGCGGCGTCGATTTGCCAGCGGATGAGGGCGGCGCCTTCATCTGCTCGTTCGAATGCACCTTCTGCGCCGATTGCGTGGAGCAACTCGACGAGCGTTGCCCGAACTGCGGCGGCGAATTGCTCGACCGGCCGGCGCGGGTCGGCGCGGCGCTGAAGAAATTCCCCGCGGACACCCGGCGCCGCTTCAAGGGATGAGCGCGATGGTCCCGCGTGTGCTGATCGTCGCCGGCTCCGATTCGGGCGGGGGCGCGGGCATCCAGGCCGATATCCGCACGGTGACGATGCTCGGCGGCCATTCGATGACCGCGATCGCCGCAATCACCGCGCAGAACACATTGGGGGTGCAGGCGATCCATGCCGTGCCGCCGGCGATGGTGGTGGCGCAGATGCGCTCGGTGATCGACGATCTCGGCGTCGATTCGGTCAAGATCGGCATGATCGGCGCGGCGGAGACGGCCGAGGCGGTGGCCGGCGTGCTGGAAGAGCTGCCCGGCGTGCCGGTGGTGTTCGATCCGGTGATGGTGGCGACCTCCGGCTCGGTGCTGGCGGACGCGGCGACGATCGCGGCGTTCGCGCGGCTGATGCGGATCGCGACGCTGGTCACGCCGAACCTGCCCGAGGCGGCGGCGCTGGGCGGCGTGGAGGCGATTCGCGCGCATGGCGCGGCGGTGCTGCTCAAGGGTGGCCATGCCGAGGGCGACACGATCGCCGACACGCTGATCGAGCCGTCCGGCGCGCGGCGCGTGTGGGAAGGCGAGCGGATCGACACGCCGCACACCCACGGCACCGGCTGCACGCTGGCCAGCGCGATCGCCGCCGGGCTGGGGCGCGGGCTGCCGCTGGCGGAAGCGATCGATCGCGCGCGGCTGTTCGTGCGGATCGCGCTGCGCGAGGCGCCCGGCTTCGGCGCGGGGCACGGGCCGATGGGGCATCATCGCGTGCGGCTCGATGTCGATCCCGGTGGCGCGACCCCCAACCAGATCACGCTGCCGGCGACCGATCATGCCGCCAGCTTCGCTTTCTATCGCGCGTTGGGGCTGACCCCGATCGTCGACAGCGACGGCCGCTACGCCCGGTTCGAGAGCGCCGGCGGCGTCACCCTGTCGATCGAGGCGGCGGCGGAGATCGGCGGGCGGCCGCTGGTGTTCATCGAGGTGGCGGACCTCGACGCGGCCGTCGCCGCCGCCCGTGCGCGCGGCATCGCGGTGGCCGATCCGCTCGACCGTCCGTGGGGCTGGCGCGAGGCGCGGCTGGCCGATCCCGCCGGCAATGCGCTCTGTCTCTATCACGCTGGCGAGAACCGGCGTTTCCCGCCATGGCGTCTGCCATGCCCGGATTGAAGCACGAACGACTCTGCCTGCCGCCCGTCGCCGGCGTGGACGAGGCGGGGCGCGGGCCGCTCGCCGGGCCGGTGGTGGCCGCCGCCGTGGTGTTGCCGGCGAGGGGCGTGCCGCGCGGCATCGACGATTCGAAGAAGCTACCCGCCGCCGAGCGCGAGCGGCTCTGCGCGCGGATCACCGGTTGCGCGATCGTCGGCGTCGGCGTGGTCGAGGCCGACGAGATCGACACGCTCAACATCTATTGGGCGACGATGAAGGCGATGACGATCGCGGTGGATCAGGTGGCGGCGCTGCTCGGGCGCGAGCCGGGCCATGTGCTGGTCGACGGCAACCGCCTGCCGCGCTGGGGCTATGCCGCGACCGCGCTGGTCGGGGGCGACGCCCTGTCGCTGTCGATCGCCGCCGCCTCGATCGTCGCCAAGCATACCCGCGACACGATCATGTTGCGCCACCACGAGACCTGGCCGCATTACGGCTGGGCCTCGAACAAGGGCTATGGCAGCCCGGCGCACCAGCGCGCGCTGCGCGAGCACGGGCCGTCGCCGCTCCATCGCCGCAGCTTCGCGCCGGTCGCGCAGGCCGAACTGCCGCTGTGATTCGTTCGTGATTCGGCGGGCCTTTCCCGAATCGCCCGGCGCATTTTCCGGTCGCGGAGGCGAAAAGGAGAAAAAATCGTCGTCGCGGCCGCCGGTGAGTCTTTCGAGTGACACCGCGAGATGTTGAGTCAAGCGGGACTCCCCGGACTCAACATCTGCCGGCGGCCACGAAATGTTCCGCTCTGTTAACGATTTCGTAACGCTATGCGTTAACCATTGATCGCTTGACGGATTCCACCTGCTTCGCGCTTCTGGCGCTTCACGACGGGGGATTGCATGGGGGTCATCGAAAAGGTTGCGGCGAAGCGCGGGCGCGCCGACGAGGTCGCGCTGCCGCTCGACCAGATCCTCATGGGGGATTGCATCGCGACGATGAAATCGCTGCCGGCGAAGTCGGTGGACATGATCTTCGCCGATCCGCCCTACAACCTCCAGCTCGGCGGCGAGCTGTTCCGGCCGGACGGCAGTCATGTCGACGCCGTGACCGACGATTGGGACAAGTTCGACACCTTCGCCGCCTATGACGCCTTCACCCGCGCGTGGCTGGCGGAGGCGCACCGCATCCTGAAGGACAACGGCACGATCTGGGTGATCGGCAGCTATCACAATATCTTCCGCGTCGGCACGGCGGTGCAGGACCTCGGCTACTGGATCCTCAACGACATCGTGTGGCGCAAGGCCAACCCGATGCCGAACTTCCGCGGCACCCGCTTCACCAACGCGCACGAGACGCTGATCTGGGCGTCGAAGGGCGAGAAGGCGAAATACACCTTCAACTACCGCAGCATGAAGACGCTCAACGACGAGCTTCAGATGCGCTCCGACTGGGAGTTCCCGATCTGCGGCGGGCAGGAGCGGCTGAAGAAGGACGGGCAGAAGGTCCACCCGACGCAGAAGCCGGAGGCCTTGCTCTATCGCATCCTGCTCGCCTGCACCCAGCCGGGCGACGTGGTGCTCGATCCGTTCTTCGGCACCGGCACCACCGGCGCGGTGGCGAAGCGGCTCGGGCGGCGCTGGATCGGGATCGAGCGCGAGCCGGGCTATTGCGCCGCTGCGATCGAGCGCATCACCGACGCGCTGCCGCTCGACGAATCCGCGCTCTCCACGATGCAGTCGCCCAAGCAGCAGCCGAAGGTGGCGTTCGGCGTGCTGGTCGAGAACGGCCTGCTGCCGGCGGGGAGCGTCGTCACCGACGCGAAGCGCCGCTTCCGCGCGGCGGTGCGCGCCGACGGCAGCCTTTCCAGCGATTGCGGCGCGATCGGCTCGATCCACAAGCTCGGCGCGACCTTGCAGGGCGCGCCGGCGTGCAACGGCTGGACCTTCTGGCATTACGAGGCGGAAGGCGCGCTGAAGCCGATAGACGCGCTGCGGCAGACCTACCTGCTCGCGACGCAGATCTGATCGGCGCGTTGCACCTCCGCCCGATTCACTTCGTCGATACGCCGGTCGGCCTGCCGGACGGCAGCGTCGCGCGGCTGGCGGGCGGGATGCTGTGGTTCGCGGCCTATGAGCTGCGCGAGGGCGCTGGCCGGCGCATCGTGCCGGTGGCGGAGATCGCCGGCTGCGGCGAGCGCGCCATGCTGCTCCACCAGCGCATCACCGCGCCGCGACCGCCGCTGACGCTCGGCGAGCGCGTGCTGCGCTTCGACCAGCCGCTGGTGGCCGGCATCCTCAACGTGACGCCGGACAGCTTCTCCGACGGCGGCGCGCATGTCGACGACCCGGCGGGCGCGGCGGGAGCCGGCGTGGACATGCTCGCGGCTGGCGCGGCGCTGGTCGACCTCGGCGGCGAATCGACCCGCCCCGGCGCGCCTTTGATATGGGAAGGCGATGAGGCGAAGCGCGTGGCGCCGGTGGCGGGGCGGCTGGCGGCGGCCGGCGCGCTGGTCTCGATCGACACGCGCAAGGCGCTGGTGATGGAAGCGGCGCTCGCGGCCGGCGCACAAATCGTCAACGACGTGTCGGCGCTGCTGTGGGACGAGCGCTCGCTCGGCATCGTCGCGCGCGCGGGCTGCCCGGTGATCCTGATGCACTCGCCCGATCCGCAAGCTGGGCCGCACGGCGGATCGGGCTATGCCGACGTGGTCGGCGAGGTGTTCGACTGGCTGGAGGCGCGCGTCGCGGCGGTGGTCGCCGGGGGCGTCGATCGGGCGCGGATCATCGTCGATCCCGGCATCGGCTTCGGCAAGTCGCTCGCCGACAACCTCGCGCTGGTCAACAATCTGGCGCTGTTCCACGGCCTCGGCTGCCCGATCATGCTGGGGGCGAGCCGCAAGCGGATGATCGGGGCGCTGTCGAACGAGGCGCCGGTGGGCGAGCGGCTCGGTGGCTCGATCGCGCTGGCGATGAAGGGCGCGGATGCCGGCGTCCAGCTCCTGCGCGTCCATGACGTCGCGGAGACGGTGCAGGCCTTGCGCGTATGGCGCGGCCTCAGGGATCGCGCGCTCGTCGGCTGAGCGCGGATCGTTTAGCGCGCGCGTCATGCCTGTCGACCTGATCTGCCTCGATGCCGACGATACCCTGTGGCACAATATGCGCTTCTTCGCCGCCGCCGAGGAGGCGCTGGTGGCGATGCTCGCGCCCTTCGCCGAGGCGGGGATCGCGCGCGAGACGATGGCGGCGGTCGAGCTGCGCAACCTCGCGCTCTATGGCTATGGCGCCAAGAGCTTCACGCTGTCGATGATCGAGGCGGCGCTGGAACTGGGCGGTGACGCGCTGCCGCTGTCGGCGGTGCGCGGGATACTGGCGGCGGGACGGACCCTGCTCGCCCACCCGGTCGAGCTGTTCGACGGGATCGAGGACACGCTGGCGGAGCTGGAGACGCGCGGGCGGCTGGTGCTGGTGACGAAGGGCGACCTGCTGCATCAGGAGATGAAGCTTGCCGCCTCCGGGCTGGGCAGCCGCTTCTCCGCGATCGAGATCGTCAGCGACAAGACACCGGAAACCTTTCGCCGCCTGTTCGCCCGGCATGGCGCGCGGCCCGACCGATGCGTGATGGCGGGCGATTCGATGCGCTCCGACGTGCTGCCCGCGCTCGCCGCCGGCGCCTGGGCGGCGTTCATCCCGCAGCCCGGCGGCTGGACGCACGAGGCAGCCGCCCCGCCCGAGGATCGCGCGCGGTTCGCGGTGCTGGAGCGCCTGGCGGACCTGCCGCGCTGGATCGACCGGATCGGTTGACGCGCCGCGGCTCAGGCGGCGTTGTCGATCCCCAGCTCGACCAGCTTGCGATAGAGCGTCGAGCGGCCGATGCCGAGCCGCCGGGCGACTTCGGTCATGCGCCCGCGATAATGGCCGATGGCGAGGCGGATCACGTCCGCCTCGATCTCCTCCAGCGCGCGCAGGTGGCCGTCGGCGCGGAACAGGGTGACGCCGCCCGAGGTCGCCATCCGCTGCGTGCTCGGCGCGGTGTCGCGGCGGGCGGCGAGCGCGGCGATCTGCGGGAAGTCGCCGCGCGTCAGCGCGTCGCCCTCGCACAATACGGCGGCGCGGAACAGCGCGTTCTGGAGCTGGCGGACATTGCCCGGCCAGTCATATTCGACCAGCAGCGCGAGCGCGTCGTCGGTGATGCCGAGCTGCCGCAGCCCCGGCTGGCGGGCGATGCGGGCGAGCAGGTGGCGGGCCAGCGCGGGGATGTCGCCGGTGCGGTCGCGCAACGGCGGGATCGTCACCTGCACGGCGTTGAGCCGGTAGTAAAGGTCCTCGCGGAAGCGGCCCTGTTCCACTTCCTCGCCCAGGTTCCTGTCGGTCGCGGCGATCACGCGCACGTCCACCTCGCGGGCATGGCGCGCGCCGATCGGCTGCACCTCGCCCGATTGCAGCAGGTGTAGCAGCTTCACCTGCGCGTCCGCCGGCATCTGGCCGATATCGTCGAGGAAGATCGTGCCGCCGTCGGCATCGACCAGCTTGCCGATCTTGCGATCGAACGCGCCGGTGAACGCGCCCGGCTCGTGCCCGAACAGTTCGCTTTCGACGAGGTTGGCGGGAATCCCGCCGCAATTCAGCGTGATCATCGGCTTGCGGCCGCGCGGCGAAGCGGCGTGGATAGCCTCCGCCACCACTTCCTTGCCGACGCCGCCCTCGCCCTCGATCAACACCGCGACGCGCGCGCGCGCCGCCTTGGCCGCGATCGCCAGCGCGGCGCGGAAATCGGGGGCGGAACCGACGATCTCGTCGAAGCCCAGCATCGCCGGGATCTTCTCGGTCAGCGGGCGCAACTCGCCCGCCTCGGTGCCGGCGACGGCGGCCTCGAGCGCGGCGAGCAGCCGTTCGGGCGCGATCGGCCGGACCAGGAAATCGGTCGCCCCCGCGCGCATCGCGTTCACTGCGTGCGCGACGGAGCCGTTGGCCGCCGTCACCAGCACCGGCAGCGCCGGGCGGCGCGCGCGCAACTCGCCGAGCAGCATGGCCGTGGCGTCGTCCTCGCCGTGATGATCGAGTACGATCGCATCGAGCCGCATCCCGTCCTGCGTGCCGAGCGTGGCGATTGCCATTTCCGCGTCGTCGGCGAACAGGGTGCGCCAGCCACCACGCGCCGCGAGCGCCGCCACCAGCCGGCGCTGGCCCGGTTCGTCGTCGATCAACATCAGTAGCCGTTGCCCGTTACGCGTCATTCTTTCGTTCCATTCCGATACGGCAGGGACGGATTCGGCAGATACGCCGCTATCGGTAAAAGCCGGCTTAAGCACCGCCGTTGCGTGGCGGACGGGCTTGAGGCCGGCGGCAAGCGTCGATAAGGAACGAGGCGAATCAGGGAAAGCGGGAGGACCCGGTGGCCGACAACTCCGACATAAAGGCGCATGTTTCGACCTACCAAGGGGTTATGAACCTGCTCAAGTGGGGAACGATCGGCGTGGGGCTTCTTGCCGCGCTGGTCATCTGGCTGATCCACTGATCCCATGAAGATCGCCGTCCTGAAGGAAACCGCGGGCGGCGAACGGCGTGTCGCCGCAACGCCCGAAACGGTGAAGAAGTTCGTCGCGCTGGGGGCGGATGTCGCCGTCGAGCGCGGGGCAGGGGCCACCGCCGATATCGCCGACCAGGGCTATGCCGAAGCAGGCGCGACGCTCGGCGACCGCGCGGGCGTGATCGCGGATGCGGACATATTGCTCGGCGTGCAGGGGCCTGATCCGGCGACGCTGGCCGGCGTGAAGCCGGGCGTGTGGCTTGCCGCCGGGCTGAACCCGTTCGGGGAGCGCGCGCGGGTTGATGCCTATGCGGCGGCGGGGATCGAGGCGCTGGCGATGGAGTTCATGCCGCGTATCACCCGCGCGCAGTCGATGGACATATTGTCGTCGCAGTCGAACCTGTCGGGCTACAAGGCGGTGCTGGACGCGGCGGCCGAATATGGCCGCGCCTTCCCGATGATGATGACGGCGGCGGGCACCGTCACCGCCGCCAAGGTGTTCGTGATGGGCGTGGGCGTCGCCGGCTTGCAGGCGATCGCCACCGCGCGGCGGCTCGGCGCGCAGGTGTCGGCGACCGACGTGCGTTCCGCCACGAAGGAGCAGATCCAGTCGCTCGGCGCCAAGCCGATCTTCGTCGAGAATGTCGCGGGCATCGAGGGCGAAGGCTCGGGCGGCTATGCCACCGAGATGTCGCCCGAATATCAGAAGGCGCAGGCCGAACTGGTGTCCGGGCATATCGCGAAACAGGACATCGTCATCACCACCGCGCTGATCCCCGGCCGCGCCGCGCCGCGCCTCATCACCGACGCGCAGGTCGCGACGATGCGGCCCGGCAGCGTGATCGTCGATCTCGCGGTGGAGCAGGGCGGCAATGTCGAGGGCGCGGTCGCCGGCGAGGTGGTCGAGCGGCACGGCGTGAAGATCGTCGGGCATCGTAACGTGCCCTCGCGGCTGGCGGCGGACGCCTCGGCGCTGTTCGCGCGCAACCTCTATAATTTCCTCTCCGCCTTCTGGGACAAGGAAGCGGGCCGCCCGGTGCTGGATGCCGAGATCGGCGACGCTATACGGCTGACCAAGGACGGCAAGGTGGTCAACGAAAGGCTGCTCGGGTGATCGGCGCGTTTCTGATGCTGCTCGCGGCCGCCGCGTCGCAGCCGGCTGAGCGCCGGCCGGTCGACGTGCGCGCCACCGGCGACGACGCGCTGACGCAGCGATTGTCGGATGCGCTGATCGAGAGCCTCGGCAACGCGAGGAAGCTGCGCGCGGCGGGCGGGGACGACAAGACCGGCCTGTCGCTGGTGATCCTCGGCAACGTCACGCCGAAGGGCGACCGCTTCGGCTACATGGTCGATCTGGTCGAGCCGGGGAGCAACCTGTCGTCGCGCCGGCTTGCCTCGATGAGCGGCACCTGCCGCGAGGCGCAACTGGCGCGGTGCGCGGCGGATATCGTCGCGAAGGCCGAGCGCAAGGTGGGGGGCTGAGCAAATGGATTTCATCGCGATCCTGTCGATCTTCGTGCTGGCGTGCTTCGTCGGCTATTATGTCGTCTGGTCGGTCACGCCCGCCCTCCACACGCCGCTGATGGCGGTGACCAATGCGATCTCCTCCGTCATCATCGTCGGCGCGCTGATCGCCTCGGCGGCGTCGGGCAGCGCCAGCTCGAAATGGCTCGGGCTGGTCGCGGTGATGCTGGCCAGCGTGAACATCTTCGGCGGCTTCGCCGTCACCCAGCGGATGCTGGCGATGTACAAGAAGAAGGAGCGGCCGGCGGCCGCGCAGAAGTGATCGTCGCATCGGCATCGTCCGGCGTTGGGCGCACGGCGCGCATGGTGACTGAATTTAGGGGGTAGGATGGAACACGTCGCGGTGAATCCCTGGGCGGCATTGGCCTATCTGATTGCCGGCGTGTGCTTCATCCTCGCGCTGCGCGGGCTGTCCAGCCCGACGTCGAGCCAGCGCGGCAACCGCTTCGGCATGATCGGCATGGGCGTAGCGGTGGTGACGACGCTGGTAACGCACGCGCCGCGTCTCGCCGAGGCATCCTATGATGCGGTCGGGCACGGCCTCGATATCGACTGGGGCACGGCGGGCCTGATCCTCGTCGCGATCGGCATCGGCGCGGCGATCGGCATCACCACCGCGCGCAGGATCGCGATGACGGCGATGCCGCAACTCGTCGCGGCGTTCCACAGTCTTGTCGGCCTCGCGGCGGTGCTGGTCGCGTGCGCCGCCTATCTTAACCCGGCCGCGTTCGGCATCGTCGATGCGGCGGGGCAGATCCTCACCGTCAGCCGGATCGAGATGGGTCTCGGCGTCGCGATCGGCGCGATCACCTTCTCCGGCTCGGTCATCGCCTTCGCCAAGCTGAACGGCAACATGGGCGGCGCGCCGATCCTGCTGCCCGCTCGCCATGTGCTCAACCTCGGCACGCTCGTCGGCATCCTCATCCTGATCGCCTATTTCACGCAGGATCAGGCGCCGTGGGTGTTCTGGACCGTGACGGTGCTGAGCTTCGCGATCGGCTTCCTGCTCATCATCCCGATCGGCGGCGCGGACATGCCGGTCGTGGTGTCGATGCTCAACAGCTACTCTGGCTGGGCGGCGGCGGCGATGGGCTTCACGCTGCACAATACCGCGATGATCATCACCGGCGCTTTGGTCGGCTCGTCGGGCGCGATCCTCAGCTACATCATGTGCCGGGCGATGAACCGCAGCTTCATCAGCGTGATCGCCGGCGGGTTCGGCGCGGAGGCAGCGTCGGGCGGCGGCGCGGCCAAGGTCGATCGTCCATGGAAGCGCGGATCGGCTGAGGATGCCGCGTTCCTGATGTCGCAAGCTGAGCAGGTCATCATCGTCCCCGGCTACGGCATGGCGGTGGCGCAGGCGCAGCATGCGCTGCGCGAGATGGCGGACAAGCTCAAGGAACATGGCGTCCGCGTGAAATACGCCATCCACCCGGTCGCGGGGCGCATGCCCGGCCATATGAACGTGCTGCTCGCCGAGGCGAACGTGCCTTATGACGAGGTGTTCGAGTTGGAGGACATCAACTCCGAGTTCGCGCAGACCGACGTGGCCTTCGTGATCGGCGCCAACGACGTGACCAACCCGGCCGCCAAGACCGACAAGACCTCGCCGATCTACGGCATGCCGGTGCTCGACGTGGAGAAGGCCAAGACAGTGCTGTTCGTGAAGCGATCGATGGGCGGCGTCGGCTATGCTGGCGTCGACAACGACGTCTTCTACATGGACAACACGATGATGCTTCTCGCCGACGCCAAGAAGATGGTCGAGGAAATCGTCAAGTCCCTTGACTGACGTACCGCCGATACCTCCGTTTCGGATATAATGGCCGCCTGCACCGGGCGGTGCATTCAAAGTGGAGGCGGATAGGCTGCGCCAATTCGGTGGTTTGCGTAATTTGCTGCCGATCATTGCATGATCGGGAGAAACGGGGATGTTTCACGATATGATGGAGCCGGCGGGGGCGACGGCGGGATTCGACGCGTTGATCGTCGCGACACCGGGCTATACCCGCGACGATCCGTTGCGCGACGCGGTGATCGCGACCGGCGGCCGCGTGATGGCGAGCGTCGGCTGGGGCGAGGCGCTCGATCATCTTGAGGCGACCGCCGCCGCGCCGCTGCTGCTGCTCGACGCGCGCGAGGTGGATGACGAGCGGCTGGCCTCGACGCTCTATCGCATCGATGGGCTTGCCGCCGGGCGCGAGCTGGCGATCATCGCCGGCGTTTCGCCCGCGCAGATCGACATCGCCGCCGCCGGGCTGGTCGGGCGGCATGTCGAGCTGATGTGCGATCCGGAGCCGGCCGAATGGGCAGCGGCGGTTTCGGTATGGCGCGCGATCCACGGCGCCCCGCTCCACGATCGCATCGCCGAGAGCGAGGCGGCGCGGCTGGCGCGGCTCAATGCCGAGGTGGCGCGGATCGCGGACGTGCTTGCGCGGCTCAGCCGGCCGCAGGAAGCGCCGCGGCCCTTCGCGTCCGAATCGTCGGTCGCCGATGTGCGGCCGGTCTTCGCGGCGCGGCCCGAGGAGCCGATCGCGGTCGAGGCCAGCGAGATCCGGCAGGTCATCCGCGCGCGGCGGCTACGCGATCGCCAGTTCGGCAAGGGGCTGTTCGAGGACCCGGCGTGGGATATGATGCTCGATCTGTTCGCCGCGCATCTGGAGCGGGCGGAGGTTTCGGTTTCCAGCCTGTGCATCGCCGCCGCCGTGCCGCCGACCACCGCGCTGCGCTGGATCGCGCGGATGAGCGACGCAGGTCTGTTCGAGCGTCGCCCGGACCCGTTCGACCGCCGCCGCGCCTTCATGGGGCTGACGCGCGACGCGCTGGACGGGATGCGCGCTTATGTCGGCACGGCCCGCGCGATGGGGCTGCCGCTCGTCTGAGGCTTGCGATGCGGCGCTTGCTCTGCCATCGGCGGCGGGCGAGGGCGGTTAGCTCAGTTGGTAGAGCATCTCGTTTACACCGAGAGGGTCGGCGGTTCGAGCCCGTCACCGCCCACCATCGCGCAACATGCGAGACGAATTGGCGAAGCTAATTCGCACGCAGCCAAGCGCGACCGGCGCAACAAAGCGCGCCAGAGGGCGCCGCTTTGCCGCGTCCGGCGGCACGCGGCGAGGGTTCGCTCCTCACCGCCGGACCAACGCCACCAGCTCCTCGATCGTCCCGCGCGCGAAGGCGAACAGCGCGCCGCCATATACCGCCGCCCCCACCGCGACCAGCGCAGCCAGATGCGGTGCCGGTGCGAGCCGGGGTAACTCCGCATCGACCAGCAGCACCACCACCGCCATCGCCGAGGCGGCCGCCAGCGGCGGCGCGATCGCTCCCGCGACACGCGTCAGGTTCGTGCCGATCACCGGCAGCGACCGTCGGCAGGTGAAGCCAAGATAGAGCGGATAGGCGCAGATCCACGCCCAGCCCAGCCCGACAGGCCCCCAGCGCACCGCGATCAGGAAGGCGGCGGACAGGATCACCGCGCCGGTCGCACCGTTGC